>JAQTWT010000007.1 GCA_028689145.1 Gallionella sp. | reverse complement strand
ACTCTGGTATTCTTTCATCGTGAATCTCCATCTCTTAGTCGAGATTACAGATTCACTCTCACCGTGGTATAGGTCAAACCTTTGTGAGTCCCCCGGCATAGCCGGGGGTTTACCTCAGTGAATTATTGCCACCCGAAGAAATGATGTTTCATATCAAATATCGTTGATTTCCTGAAACCCCGTGCCGTCCAATAGCTGCACCATTGCCTGCTCGCCCGCCGCCAACCCTTGGCTCGCGCTGGGCACCACCAGCAGCGCATCGGCACGCGCCATCGACAGCAGCACACCGCTGCTTTGCGAGCCGGTCGGGATCGCCATATACCCGAGTGCATCGCGGCTCAGCACCACGCGCACGAATTCCACATTCCCCGGCCGATGCGCCACCGCCTGCGCCAGACGAACCGGCAGCGTGCGGCGGAACAGCCGCGCGTGCCCCATCATGTTGCGCAATGCGGGCGCGGCCAGCTGTTCGAAACACACCATGCTGGAGACCGGGTTGCCGGGCAGGCAAAACACCTTGCAGCCTGCGCTAGTGCCGAACGCGACCGGATGGCCGGGGCGCATCTGCACCCGCCAGAAATGCATCTGCACGCCGAGCTGCTCCAGCGTGGGGCGCACGAAATCATGCACGCCGACCGAAGTACCGCCGGAGACCAGCAACACGTCATACCGCAAGCCCTGCTCCAGTTTTTCGCGCAGCGCGGCGGGATCGTCGCGTGCGATGCCGAGCAGCGTCGGCTGAATGCCCAGCGCCTGCACCTGCCCCAGCAGCGCATAGCTGTTGGCATCCGGTATCTTGTGCACATCGAACGCATCGCGCAACCCTTCCAGTTCGTCGCCGCTCGACAGGATTGCGACGCGCGGGAGGCGCTGCACGGTCACCTCGGCGCACTTCACCATCGCGAGGATGCCCAGCACGCCGGGCGTGATCTCGCTGCCTGCGGCAAGCACCGCTTCCCCGTTGCGCAGACTCTCGCCGCGTCGGCGGATGTCCCTGCCCGCTTCCGCGGCCACATTGATCTGCACCGTATCCGCCGAGACAGCTTGCGTATCCTCGACCCGGATCACCGTGTCCGCGCCCTGCGGGATCGGCGCGCCGGTCATGATGCGCGCGCACTGCCCGGCCTGCACCGTCAGCGTCGGCAAATCGCCCGCCCGGATGTCGGCGACGACAGTAAGTTGCGGCGACACAGCGCCGAGATCGGCGGCGCGCACCGCATAGCCATCCATCGCCGACACATCGCAGGGCGGCTGGTCGCGGTTGGCGCGCACCTCCTGCGCCAGCACGCGCCCCGGTGCCTGCAACAGATCTATCGTTTCCGTGCCGAGCGGCATGGTGTGTTGCAATACGCAGTTTTGCGCGTCGTCCAGTGCAAGCGGATTCATCGTTTCATTCCTTCGGCCAACGCCACATCCTGCGGCGTATCCAGATCAAAAAAGCTGCGCAGTTGCGGATCAAATGCGCGCAACTCCGCCTCGCTCACATAACGCACATCCAACCGCTGCAACATGCCGCGCAGGCTCTGGTCGCCCGCCGCCAAACTGGCGCGCATTGCATCCAGCGCGCTGGTCGCATAGAACGCAGCTAGCGGCTGAGGGTAGCCGTCGATCACCGGCACCACGGCCTGATGCACGGCGCGATACCCCGCCAACTGTTCGATCACCCCCGGCACAACAAACGGCATATCGCACGCCACCACGAAGGCCCACGGCGTGGTGATGTTCTGCAACGAACTGACCAGCCCGACCAGCGGCCCGCCGTCCGCTTGCGTATCGCAAATCTGTTGCAGCGCCACATCGGCGCGCGGCTGGCGCACGCTGACCAACGTCTGCGCAAACAGCGGCTGTACACTCGCGATCACGCGCTGCAACAAGGTCTGCCCGTCAAACGGCAACGCCGCCTTGTCCTGCCCCATGCGTTTCGAGTCGCCGCCCGCGAGGATGATGGCTGTGCAGTCCAATATCTTCATTTAAAATCCGTTCGCCCTGAGCTTGTCGAAGGGCCGTACATGGTTCGACAAGCTCACCACGAACGGCCATTTGTGCCAAAAATAATTTATTGCGCTCATTCGATTTGTTGCCGAATAAATTCGGCGATGCCATCCACATCGTCCAACGCAAAATGCGGCAGATGCGGATGCGCCGTCGCCACATCCGTCACCAGCGCGATCAGACCGTCGCTGCAGCGCGGCGTTGCGGAACACGCCGCGCGCAATACCTCAATCTTGGCGCACGTCGCATCCGAAAAACTTTCCGCCAGCACCAGATCGGCCTCGCCGCAATAGCGCTGCGCCAATAGTAGCGGATCGTGCGGCTCGGACAGATCGGCGACCAGTTGCAGCGCCTGCGGCGTGACCAGCATGCTCGCCACCGCGCCCGCCTGCTTGAAGCGCCAGCTATCCTTGCCCGGCGTATCGAGCGGCACCTGATGATGGGTATGCTTGAGGGTCGCGACCCGCAGCCCCGCCGCATTCAGCACGGGCAGCAGCTTCTCGATCAGCGTAGTCTTGCCGCTGCCGGAGTGTCC
This sequence comes from Gallionella sp., assembly GCA_028689145.1. Taxonomy (GTDB): domain Bacteria; phylum Pseudomonadota; class Gammaproteobacteria; order Burkholderiales; family Gallionellaceae; genus Gallionella. The sequence continues at coordinate 126,393 of JAQTWT010000007.1, read as the reverse complement.
GACGATGGCGATGAGTTTCATGATGTAGATTGAATTAAATGAGTGTTGATGTTTGCCGCATAAATCCTACAACAAGCAAACAATAGCGGACATTCGGTTTAGACAGAATTCGAGCCTGCCCCTTATTATTAGAGGTCATCGCGTAAGTCTTGTTCGAAGTAGGGCGGTGGCTTCCTGCCCTGAAACTGCCGAGATCGAACCGGATTCCAGTTCTGCTTCCCTGCGATCAGCTTCTCGCTCCCAAGCTGCCTCGACTTCCGGGTCTGAATCAAGGCTGGCGATCAGCCGCTCAAGCAGGTGTGATCGTTCAACAGGGGCTAACTGCAGGACTTCGGCTTCCAGGTTCGTACTCACGCTGACCTCCAATGCGGTAGATACTGACAAATTATAGTCTACACAGCGAGTGTAGCGGTCTCAGAGGTGCGCGCTTAAACGCTGGGTTAGGCATCAAACCACAAGCGTATAAAACTACCCTGCCAATCATCGCTTCCACAGTAATAAATTACCCATCCAGCAAGAGCAAAAGGTAAAAGGTAATCTGTGACCACACTGTTTCTGAAAATGGAATCTGCGTAAGCATTGAATATCCCCTTTCGCAGCATCCATCGAGTGATTTTATCTTCCATATTTGTACTATTCACAGTTCCTGTCGACGTATCGTATTGTTCCATCTTATTCCACTGATACATCCAACCATTGGTCTTCAAAGACCTATAGCTATAATTACCGCCGAATGTTGTCGGAAAATTTATCACAAGCTCCTGAATTATTGGTCTACAGTTATTCTCAAGTGCATCTTCAAATACTCTGCTTAATTTTAATACTCCTTCATCTGAAAAGTATTGATAGTATCTATAAAGGAAGTATGTGAATGAAATCCAAATAGCTGTAGTTACTGCGACCGGATTTGCGAAAGCAATATCAAAGCCGGTGATACTTATTTTTGTGAAAGTAATACCAGCGTACTTCATGAACCATAAAAGTACACACGCAGTTATTAAGTTTCGGCGTTGTCGTAGCAGCCCTTCCCCCATGAAATCTCCTCGATTTGCACACAATGTATATTGGCCGATTGGGGTGTCGGCTTGCAAGACAACATTCTCGCTCGCCAATACCTGTCTCGTTCGATCTTAAACAAACTAGCTATTTCTGACACATAGCCATTCCAGCTTACCCACCCTATCAATTATTTATGGATGCGGCGTAACCCACGACTCACCCAGCGGGGTAATTTCTTTCTTCCAGATCGGCACGCGCTGTTTCAGTTCGTCGATCATCCAGCGGCAGGCATCGAACGCGGCGGCGCGATGCTCGGCGGCGGCAGCGATGAACACGATGTTGTCGCCCGCCGTGACGGTCGCCACGCGATGCACGATGCGCGCCTCCAGTAGGGCGAATTTCTCGATGGCCTCGTCGCGCAGTTTGCGCATCTCGGCCAGAGCCATGCTGCCGTAGGCTTCGAAGCTGATCTCGCTGACCGCGCGCCCTTCCGAGAAATCGCGCGCACAACCGACGAAGGTGGCGATGCCGCCGATGCGTTTCGAGCTGGCTTTCAGCTCGGCAATTTCTGCTTCCTGAGAGAAGTCCTCTTCTTGAATGCGTACTGGTTCGCTCATCCTAGCCACCTGAGAATTTCGCCATGAACGCGATCTCGTCGCCGTCGGCCAGCGGCAATTGCAGATCGCGAACCTGAGTCTGGTTCACCGCGGTGAAGCTGACGAACTCGAAAGCCTGCGGGTGGCGCGCGCTCAGTTCGGCGACGACATCCTGCAATTTCATCCCGGCGCTGAATGGCAGCTGCATCTCGCGTGCCGGCACCTGTTCGGCTACCGGGCCGAAGAACAGCACGCGGATCATGTTGCGTCCCTGCGCCAGATACCGCTCTTGCCGCCGCGTTTCTCTTCGAGCTGAATCTGCTCGATGCGCATACCTCTATCCATCGCTTTGCACATGTCGTACACGGTGAGCAAGGCCGCGCTGGCGGCACACATGGCTTCCATCTCCACGCCGGTCTGGCCGACGCACTTGGCGGTGACGATGACGCGCAAGCCGACGCAGCCGCCCGCATCCGGCGCGTCGATTTCATCGAAGGCGACTTCAACGCCGCTGAGCGGCAGGCTGTGGCACATCGGGATCAGCTCGGCGGTGCGCTTCGCCGCCATCACTGCGGCGACATCGGCCACCGCCAGCACGTTGCCTTTGGCAATAGTACCGGCGCGGATGCGCTCAAGCGTGGCGGGCTGCATGCGGATCACCCCGCTGGCGACCGCCGCGCGCTGCGTGTCCGGCTTGTCCGACACGTCCACCATGCGGGCGCGTCCGTTCTCGGAAAAATGTGTCAGTTCGTCCATGTTTTGCTAATCCTGTCAGCCTTTTAAAATCCTGCCGGCTTGGCCGTATAACCCTTAAGATGCATTGCAATCGCGCGCCGCACCGGTACAATTCAAGTGCCGACATTAACAGATTTTTCCTGTTGTTTGGCGTGAAAAAATTGAAAACCATGACCACTCTGCAAGATCGTTTCGGACGCAACATCGAATACCTGCGCCTGTCGGTGACGGATCGTTGCGACCTGCGCTGCTCGTATTGCATCCCGAAAGGTTTTCACGGTTTCGATGCGCCGCAACACTGGCTGTCCTTCGACGAGATCGAGCGGGTGGTTGGCGCGTTCGCACGGCTCGGCGTGGCGCGCATCCGCCTGACCGGCGGCGAGCCGCTGACGCGCTCCGGCATCGCCGGACTGGCGCAACGCCTGTGCGCGCTGCCCGGTGTCACCGACCTGTCGCTGTCCACCAATGCCACGTTGCTGGCACGTTATGCCACAGGACTCCGCCAGGCCGGTGTGTCGCGCCTGAACGTCAGCCTGGACTCGCTCGACGCTGCACGGCTGGCCTGCATCACCGGCAGCGATTGCCTGCAACAGATACTGGACGGACTGATCGCAGCCAAACAGGCCGGTTTCTCCCCGATCAAAATCAACATGGTGGTGCTCGGCGGGGAGAACGAGCATGAGGTCGAGAGCATGGTCGAATTCTGTATGGCGCACGGTTTCATCCTGCGCCTGATTGAAACCATGCCGATGGGCGACAGCGGACGTAGCGCCCGCTATGTCGATCTGCAAGCGGTGCGCCAGCGCCTGCAACAACGCTTCAGGCTGATCGACGGCGTGGTGTCCGGCGGCGGGCCGGCGCGCTATTTGCAGTCTGCCGACGGTTCGTTTTCACTGGGCTTCATCACCCCGATCTCGCAGCACTTCTGCGACACCTGCAACCGCGTGCGCCTCGCGGCTGACGGCATGCTGTACCTGTGCCTGGGGCAGGAAGACCGGCTTGATCTGCGCGCCCTGCTGCGCGCCGGAATCGACGATACCGGACTGGAAACCGCGCTTTGCGATGCTATTTCCCGAAAGCCGGAACGCCACGAATTTAAGGAACAGCCACACAAGACCGTGCGCATCATGACCAAAACCGGCGGCTAAAAATCCGCATCACGCCATAGTCAACATTTGTAGGTCGGGCTCTGCCCGACCGCTTCGACAGGCTCAGGACAGGCATGGTGGGCTGAGCCCACCCTACGATACTAAATAACCGCAGATTAATCCGTTCGTGGTGAGCCTGTCGAACCACACAACCCTTCGACAAGCTCAGGGCGAACGGATTTGCTATCAATTTGTTGACCGCCCCTACAAGCCAAAACGGAACGTGTATCAATGAAGGTGTCTTTGTAGTGGTTACTCGTCCGGCGCAAGATCGGGTTCGCGCAGCTGGTTTAGCGCATCCTCGGCATGCAGCTCGGTCTCGCCGAAAATCACTTTGATGCGGTATGCCGCATCTTCCGGCAATTCGCTGCGTCGTTTTTTGGCACTCGCTGAAGCGTCACGATAAGCCTCGTGCTGCTCCAGTTTTTCCAGCCGGCGGATCGGGTGCTCGGATATCTTGTACAAAAAATAGGGCATGAAATCCGGCGTTCTATTTCTGCACCGTCTTTTGCAAAGCAAGACGGATTGCCTCGGGAGCCTTCATGATGTTCATAAAGCTGTTCTGCCCCATCATACTGAGGTCTGGAAAGTTGATCGCGATACGGAACCGGGCGTATAGCGCGTAAACCTTGTTGCCCGAGACCAGCACCTCATACGGTAAATGCGCGGTGGATTTCACATCGCGGAAATCGATCTCCGACATGATGAACTGATCGTCCATGTATTTGCCGTCGCCGCTGCCCTTCATCGCCACGCCAAATACGCTTTCCTGTTTGCCCGGAACATCGACGCGATAGACTTTGGACACGCCGTTTTTGTTGTTCGCCAGCTTGGTATCGACCGCTAGCAGTGCCTCTTCGTAGCTGCCGTATTCGGCCAGCACGCTGGGTTCGTCAAAATACTCCATACCAATCATATAATGGTATTTGCGCGCCTGTTTTGCCGTCATGCCCTGCGCGCCAAATTCTTCCAAGCTACCCAGCGCGCTTGCCAACGATGCCGCCACACCGCTCAGATCGCCTTGCATGCGGTACACGTTCGACATGTAGACCGGATTGACATAGCTGACCTGCACCGCATTACCGGCTTCAGTAATCGACACGCGCTGCACTGCACCGTAGCCGCCGAATTCGGAAGCGGCCGCATTCTTCTTCAATTCATCGTTGGTAACAATGATGATATGCGCCCCGGCATACGGTGCATATTCTCCGGCCACGGTAAAACCCGCCGAAGTCAGCGCGGCTTTCACCTGCGCAGACTTCTCCGCCACGGTTCCCGCTCCTTTGGATGCCAGCACGAACGGTTTGAGAATTGCATCGGCAGCCGATACCGTACTGCAAAACAAAAATAAAGCGGACAGCAATACAGTCTTGAGCGTCATTCGTACCATTATTATTCTCCCTGTGTGTTGAGGACTGCGGTTTAGTTCTGCGGATGAAACCATGCCAGCTTTTCGCGCAACGTGACCACGCCGCCGACGATGATCAGCGTCGGTGCCTGCGGTTTTTCACGTTCAGCGATGCCCGGCAACGTCGCCAGCGTGCCGGTGATGACGCGCTGGTTGCGCGTGGTGCCCTGCTGCACGATGGCAATCGGCGTGGTGTCCGGCAGCCCGTGTTTGACCAGTTCGGCGCACAGCGTGTCCAGCCCGTGCAGCCCCATGTACACCACCACGGTCTGCTTCGGCCGCGCCAGCGCATCCCAGTCGAGGTTCATCGTGCCGTCCTTCAGGTGGCCGGTGACGAACAGACAGGACTGCGCATGGTCGCGGTGGGTCAGCGGGATGCCCGCGTAGGATGCCACGCCTGAAGCTGCGGTGATGCCGGGCACCACCTGGAACGGGATACCTTCCGCCGCCAGCGTCTCGATCTCCTCGCCGCCGCGCCCGAAGATGAACGGGTCGCCGCCCTTGAGGCGCAGCACGCGTTTGCCTTCCTTGGCGAGACGCACCAGCAGTGCATTGATCTCTTCCTGGGGCAGGGTATGGTCATCGCGCTTTTTGCCGACATAGATGCGCTCGGCATCGCGCCGCGTCATCTCGACGATGGGTTTGGCAACCAGGTTGTCGTACACCACCACGTCGGCCTTCTGCATCAAACGCAGCGCGCGGAAGGTCAGTAGATCGGGATCGCCGGGCCCGGCACCGACCAGATACACTTCGCCGCGCCGGATGTTGTCCTCGTCCTGCAGCATCCGCTGCAGCATGGCATCCGCACTGCTCTCATCGCCGGTCAGCACCTTCTCGGCGACCACGCCCTCGAACACGTTCTCCCAGAAGATACGGCGCTTGGCCGAATCGGTAACGCGGGTCTTGACCTGCTTGCGGAAGCGCTCGGCGAACGCCGCCAGACGGCTGTAATTCTGCGGAATAAGCGTCTCCAGCTTGCCGCGCAGCATGCGCGTCAGAACCGGCGATGCGCCGCCGCTGGAGAAGGCCACCATCAGCGGCGAGCGGTCGAGGATGGCGGGCATGATGAACGAGCACAGTTCCGGATCGTCCACCACGTTCACCGGAATATTGCGCGCCTGCGCCAGTTCGGAAACCTGTTGATTGACACTGCGGTCACTGGTCGCGGCGATGACTAGCATCGCGCCGTCGAGATGCGACGGCTCGAATCGCGCCGCGACCGTTTCGACACCCTGCTGCTTGGCCAATTCTGGATCGATCTCCGGCGCGACCACGCGCACTTTTGCACCCGCCTCCAGCAGCACGCCCGCCTTGCGCGTGGCGACAGCACCGCCGCCCACCACGAGGCACAGTCTGCCTTTGACGTTATGAAAAACCGGCAAAAAATCCATTTTAAGTTCAGTTCAATAAAGTTGTGACATTTGATTCCTTCACCCTTGCAGGGGGAAGGTTAGGATTAACCAGCGACTTGGCTGCGGTTGCTTGCAGCCTAGTCGAATGGCTAGTTGTTTCACCTAGGGGGTAGAGACGCGGAATGCCAAAATTTCTACCCCCTCCCTAGCCCTCCCCCTGCATGGGGGAGGGGACGTTACAGCAAATATTTATTCTTTCACCGCCTTGAGAATCAGCGGCACCAGCGCTTCCGGCAGCTTGATCTTGCCGGCAAGGGCGAATTCATGCGCGCGCTGTGACATCTTCTGCCAGGTCTTCCTGATGATCTCGATCCATTTCGCTTCGTCGTATTCCGGATGACTGGTGGCGAATCCGATCATGTAGTGCTCGATGAATACCAGGTCGGCCACGTCTTCCATCAGCTGCGTCTCCGGGTTGACCTTCAGGCCTTTCTTGCTGACGATGGTTTTGACGCGGGCGACCATCTCGTCGTCATAGCCGACATCCTGCATGAGCTGCCCGGCGACATCGGCGTGAAACTTGTACAGCGCAACGCGCCATTGCAGATAGCCCTGCCGATCCATCGAATAGTCGCTGCGCGGAATCTTCCAGCGCTGAATGTGCTGGGCGCGGACCGCGAGTTGTACCGCCTCCGAAGCCTCGGGCGCATAACGCTGCTGCATTTCGGTCATGCGATGCGCATAGAGCAACTCCTTGGGATATTCCTTGCCGTCGGCCGTTGCAATATTCCGGTCTTCGGCATTGGCCTTGTCGAAGGCGGCGATGGCCGCCTGATAGTGTTGCTGATTCATAGTGTTTGCTCGCTGAAATGTATTGGTTCCGAATTGTGTTGTTCCCGCTGCCGCCGGATAAACGCGACAAAACGGGTGGCCCAGTAGCAACTGCCGATGGTGCGCAGATGGGTATAGGAAGCCAGCAGGTTATGCACGATGAGTCCGTCCTGTTTCCCGTCGATGCCGTAACCGCGCTCGACATGGTAAGCGAATCGCGAGTCCGGCGGAAGATTCTCCAGACTGGAATAGTGGAACTCGTGCGCAAAAATCAAAGGTTGATTTTCTCGTTCAAGGATCATAGGTTGCTTTTCTCGTTCGCTCCCTCTCCCGCTTGCGGGAGAGGGTTGGGGAGAGGGAGATTTCTCTGACAGAGGTTTCGGACGCGGCCACGGATGCGCTTCGTCTTCCTTGAGATGCACATAACCGCGCCCTACCGGCTTGTCATGCATCGTCACATCGCCGGGAATCGCGCCGACCATCTGATAAACACGCCCCTGATAATCGATGCCGCGCGACAGGTACATCAACCCGCCGCATTCGGCGTAGGCCGGCATACCGTTTTCGATGGCCTGCCTGATCTCTGAACGCAGCGTGCTGTTGGCTTCCAGCTCGGCGGCGCAGGTCTCTGGAAATCCACCGCCGATATACAGGCCATCCACTTGCGGCAGCTGCGTGTCGCGCAACGCATCGAACGGCACCAGCTCCGCTCCCGCCGCTTCCAGCGCATCGAGGTCATCGGCATAATAGAAACCGAAGGCGCGGTCGCGCGCAATGCCGATGCGCACCTTTCCGCCGCAACGCAGCGGGCTGACCTCAGCCTTGTGCGGAATATTCAGCGGTTCTTTTTGCGACAGCGCGAGCAATTTATCCAGATCAACCTGCTCCGCGATAGCCGTGCCGATTTGTTTTATCTTCGCCGTGGCGACATGCGACTCATTGCTGGGCATTAGCCCGAGATGGCGCTCGACGATGCTGAGCCGCTCGTCGTGGTGGATCGCGCCGATCACCGGCACGTCGGTGTAATGTTCGATGACTGCACGCAACTTGGATTCGTGCCGCGAACCGCCGAGGTTGTTGAGGATCACCCCGGCGATGTTGATGTCGCGGTCGAATGCCTGATAGCCGAGGATCAGCGGCGCGATGCCGCGCGTCATGCCGCGCGCATCGATCACCAGCATCACCGGCAGGTCGAGCAACTTCGCCAGCGCGGCGTTGCTGTTGCTGCCGTCCAGCGCGAGGCCGTCATACAAACCCTTGTTGCCTTCCACCAGATTTACTTCGGCACTGTGACGCGCGAAGGTGGCGACGATATCGTCGTTTTCCATCAGGTACAGATCAAGGTTACGGCAGGCGCGCCCGGCGACCCCGTTGCCGGATGCCAAGCTGAGCCACATCGGGTCGATATAGTCCGGGCCTTTCTTGAACGGCTGCACGACATGGCCGCACGCGGCCAACGCGGCGCACAGGCCGATGCTGACCGTGGTTTTACCGGATGATTTGTGCGCCGCCGAGACAAGAAAACGATTCATGCAAACCCTAGGTTAAGTCTTGTAGGATGGGTTGAGCTTGCGATACCCATCGCCCGCGTAATTGATGAATGATGATGGGTATCGCTACGCTCAACCCATCCTACGCATTTGCCGCAAATTAATCTGCGATATACGGTTTGTCTTGCGGCATGAAATTCAGCACGCGCACGCTGACGGTGGTAATGATAAAGGCAATCGCCAACCCTCCGAAGCCCAGCAGGAATTCGTACAGCGAGGGACGGTAGGCAGCGATCTGTCCGTCCGCAAAACTGCTGCTCACCTCATAACCGGGGAAAATATTGAGCGGATATGCCTGCCCGCCGATGATGAACACATACAGCAACGCGAAGCCGCCGATAATGATCAGCAGCGAGGCCAATGCTGCCCAGCGATCACGTTGTATCCCCGGCAGGTAGAGCAACAACAGCGGCAGCAGGTTGCCCAACACCACATAGCCCCACCAGAACAGCGCCGGATAGATACCGCCATCGAACAGGATGAAATGCTCGAAGCCGGTCTGGTGCGCAAAATACAGGTTGGTCAAATGATAGGTGGCGACCATGTACAGCGAGCCGATGACGAATATGCCGAGCAGATGCTTCTTGCGTTGCAGGATCGCCGAATCAATGGTCTTCTCGTTCCACATATAGATCGACGTTTGCACCAGATGGAACACTGCCAACCCCCAGGCGAACGACAGCACGATGAACATCGGCGGCAACAGCGCCGAGCCGTAGGCCTGCCGCGCAGTCAGGAAAGCGAAGATCAGGCCGGTGCCGGTGGTGAGCACGAAGCGCCAGACGAACACCGCCAGCCCGGCCGGTTTGTTCCACGGGTTCATGCGCCGCTCCATCATCGTCCACAGGTAAACGATCACCAGCGCGAACATGCCGGAATACAGCACCACGTTCCACGCGAACACCGAGGTGAGGTTGTAGTTGGTCGCGGCGACCATGATGCGATCCGGTCGGCCGAGGTCGAGCATCAGCACGGTCAGGCCGCCTGCCAGCATGGCGATGGACAGCAAGCTGGCCAGCGGCGCGCGCGCCTTGTAGATTGCCTTGCCGAACACCGAACCGATCGAGGCAACGTTAAGTACGCCGGATGCGGCGACGATCAGGAAGATCGCGAACACATGCGGCAGACCCCACACGATTTGGTTGTTCATGCCGGTGATTATATGGCCGTGATGCTCCATCAGATGCACGGCGTAAAGACCTGCCAGTGCGACCAGCATGCCAGCGGAGAGCAACACCCAGTACAGGCGGTTCTTGAAGTGCAATGAGGCGAGTGTAGGCATGATCACAGTCCCTGATAGCGGATGCCGGGATTCAGTTGCAGATCAGCGCGTACCTGCGCGGAAGCCACGCTGCGTATCTTCATGGCGATCTCGCTGTTCGCATCGTTCAGGTCGCCGAACAGGATAGCCTTATTCGGACAGGCTTCGGCACAGGCCGGGCGCTGCCCCTGATCGACACGATGCACGCACAGCGTGCAGCTCTCAACCGTTCCCTTGCCGCGCGGCACATCCGGATTCTGATCGTGCAATGGCTCATGCACAAAGGAGCGCGCCTTGTACGGGCAGGCCATCATGCAGTAGCGGCAACCGATGCAGCGATGCTTGTCCACCAGCACGATGCCGTCGGCGCGTTTAAACGAGGCGGTAGTCGGGCAGACATCCACGCAGGGCGGATGCTCGCAATGCTGGCACATCATCGGCAGCGACAATGCGCGCCCGCTGCTGCTGTCCTTGAGTTCGATCTTGCGTATCCATTGCGGGTCAGTAGCCCCGGTCTTGTCGGACAAGCCGTTTTCCTTGTTGCATGCGCCCACACAGTCGTTACAGCCGTCCTTGCACTGATTCGTGTCGATCAACATCCCCCAGCGCACCTTGCCACTGGCCGGTTCGGATTTGCCGTGCGCCACGTCGAACAGCAGCATGCCCGGCGCAATCGCGACCGCCACGACACCGAGCGAAGTCTTCAGAAAGCTTCTGCGCTTGAGGTCGACCATATTGATTTCTGTGGGATTTATTTTGCAGTCGCTCATTTCGCGTTCCTCTGCAACCAGGCGCTCTTGCGCTCGCCGGAATGGCACTCGAAGCAATCAACCTTGACCGCCTCGTAACGATGGCACGCGACACAGAAGCTATCGTCGCGCGCGATCACGCTGTCGTCCTTTATGCTGGCATGGCATTCGATGCAGTTCTTCAGACTGGACTTTTCATCGCGCACGCCGTTACGCACCGTCTCGTCGCGCTGATGCTTGAGCAGGCGCATATGGTTCTTGCGCATCCACTGCGGATCTTTCACGCATTGCCCGCCCTTGCCGATGTCGATCTTGGGCATATCCGCCCCGGCAGCCCAGACGGCGGGAATGCACAGGCAAAGCAGCAGGGATGCCAACAGCTTCATTTACTCACCCAGCCCCATTTGAATATATCCGGTCGGGCAAACATCCGCGCAGATGTGGCAACCGATGCACTTGTTGTAATCGGTATCCACATAACGGCCGGTAGTCGCCTGATTTTTCTTGACGCGATACACGGCGGTCTGCGGGCAATACACCACGCAGTTGTCGCACTCGAAGCACATGCCGCAGCTCATGCAGCGCTTGGCCTCGGCGACAGCCCGCTCCTGGCTGAGCACACCCAGACGTTCGTCAAAGTTACCCAGCGCGGTTTCCTTGCTGAGAGTGACGATGTCGCGGTGATTGCGCGGCACATAGGAAAAATGCCCGAGAAACAGCTTGTCGTGCGGGATGACGTAGCGGTCGGAGCGGTTGTCGAAATTGTGCACCGCGACGTTGGAGTTGCAGGTGCCGCGCATCGGCTCGTGCGCCGACTTGATCTCGATGCCCTTCTCCGCCAGCTTGCGCATCAGATCGAACTGGTGCGCGTCGATCTTGGGACGTTTCTCCAGATCGCGTCCGAGCAGATAGTTATGGATGCCGTCGGCGGCGATGGAACCGTGCCCTACCGCGGTGGTCAGCAGATGCGGACGGATCACGTCGCCGCCTGCAAACACGCCTTGCTGCCCGTTCACCACATAGTTGCGGTCGGTGGATACCGCTCCCTTGCCATTGTTGAATTGTTCCAGCCCGGTGAAATCCACCGCCTGACCGATCGCCGAAACGATCAGGTCGGCTTCGAGGTCATGCTCGCTGCCCTCGATGTTGTTGATTTCCAGCTTGGGGCCATTCATCTTGGCTTCGCACTTGATGACACGCAGCGCCGTGGCGCGTCCGTTCGCGTCGCGCACGATACCGACCGGTGCCAGACTGCCTTGAATGTGAATACCTTCGGCCAGTGCCTGTTCGATCTCATGCTTGCTGGCTTGCATCTTATCGATATTGAATACCGAAGTTAGCGTCACTTCCGCGCCTTGCTTGGCGGAAATATCGGCGACATCCTGCGCCATGCGTCCGGCGATGGCGTGTTCGGCATCGGTCGGCTTGGCATGTTTGATGTGGCCCAGACGGCGCGCCACGGTCGCCACGTCAATCGAGGTATCACCGCCTCCGACCACCACCACGCGTTTGCCTACATGCTGCAAACGCCCGTCGTTGAATGCTTTCAGGAACGCGGTCGCGGTTACTACGTTCGGCGCGGAGCTGTCAGCAATCGGCAATGCACGGCCGGCCTGCGCACCCATGCCGAGGAAAACCGCATCGAACTCCTTGCGAATCTGTTCCATCGTGATATCGGTGCCGACGCGGGTCTTCATGCGGGTCTTCACCCCGAGGTCGAGGATGCGCTGGATCTCCGCATCCAGCACGTCGCGCGGGGTACGGAAACCGGGAATGCCGTAGCGCATCATGCCGCCGAGAAACTCGTGCTCGTCAAACACCGTGACTTCATGCCCCTTCAGCGTCAACTGGTAGGCGCAGGACAGGCCCGCCGGCCCGCCGCCGAGGATGGCGACTTTCTTGCCGGTCGGTGCAACCGCAGGCTTGTTGAATTTGAGCTGGTTGGCAATCGCGTATTCGCCGAGGAAGTGCTCGACCGAATTGATACCGACGTGGTCTTCCACTTCGTTGCGGTTACAGCCGCTCTCGCAGGGAGCCGGACACACGCGCCCCATCACCGACGGGAACGGGTTGGCTTCGGTCAGGCGGCGCCAAGCGTATTCCTGCCATGGCATGACCGGCTTGCCGTCGGCTCCGTTCGGCACCTTCTCGGTGCCGCGCACGATGGACAGATAGCCGCGTATGTCTTCCCCGGCCGGGCAACTGCCCTGACAGGGCGGAGTGGACTGGATGTAGGTCGGACACTTGTAGGAGTAACCGGCCTGAAAAATCTTTTCGTTCAGGCGGCGGACTTTATTGTCGCCATCCTTGTAACGGCGGAAGGTGATCTTTTGCGGGGTTACGGTTGTTGCTGACATCTCTTCTTCTCCTCGTTATTTCGCACTCAGCTGGATCGCGTTGCTGACCAGTTGATGCACGCCGCCCACCATCTTGCGGTCGAATCCGTAGATGGGCATGACCTTGGTAAATTGTGCCTTGCAGATCGCGCAGATGGTCGCCATGAAATTGACACCGTGTTCGTCCACCGCGTTCTGCAACACCTCCATGCGCGGCAGCGCTCCCTTGACGCGCAGATCGAGCAGATCGTCGGTCAGCAGGCCGCCGCCGCCGCCGCAGCAGAAGGTCTGCTCGCGGGTGGTGTTCGGTGCCATCTCGACGAAGTTGTTGGCAACCGCCCTGATGATGTTGCGCGGTATCTCGAACTGTCCGCCGGGCAGATCGCCCATGCGCGAACCGCGCGCCACGTTGCACGAATCGTGGAAAGTGATAATGTGCTTGTCGTTGGCCGACTTGTCGAACGTCAGCGCGTTGCGTTCAATCAGATCCCAGGTGAATTCGCAGATATGCGTCGGTTGCCGGTAGCGATGGTCGAGCTGTTTCTGCAGCATCATCGCGAAACGGTCGGTCTCGTCAGCGCCTTCGCCCACCCCGCTCAGGGTATTCCAGAAACTGTAGGCCACGCGCCAGGCATGGCCGCACTCACCGACCACGATGCGCTTCACGCCTAGTTCCAGCGCCGCCTCGCGGATGCGCAGCGCAATCTTGCGCAACTGGTCGTAATTACCGATGAACATGCCGAAATTTCCGGCCTCGGAAGCCATCGACGACAGCGTCCAACTGGTGCCGCTGGCATGGAACACCTTGGCGTAACCGATCAGGCTGTCGATATGCGGTTCGGCAAAGAAGTCGGCGGACGGCGTGATCAGCAGCACTTCCGCGCCCTTCACGTCGATCGGGAAGCGCACGTCGATGCCGGTATCCTCCTTGACATCCTCTTCCAGCCCTTCCAGGGTATCCAGCAGCGCCGGTGCGGGCAGACCGAGGTTGTTGCCGATCTTGTGCACCTTGCCGATAATCTCGTTGGAATACTTCTGCCCGTAGCCGACCGAATCGAGGATCTCGCGCGCCGCCATAGTGACTTCGGCGGTGTCGATACCGTAGGGGCAGAACACCGAGCAGCGGCGGCATTCGGAACACTGGTTGAAATAGTTGTACCACTCGTCCAGCACTTCGCGCGTCAGGTCGCGCGCGCCGACCAGTTTGGGGAACAATTTACCCGGCAGGGTGAAATAGCGGCGGTACACGCTGCGCATCAAGTCTTGGCGCGCCACCGGCATATTCTTAGGGTCTTGCGTGCCGATGAAATAATGGCATTTATCGGAGCAGGCACCGCAATGCACGCAGGCATCCATATACACCTTGAGCGAGCGGTACTTCGACAGCAGTTCAGCCATTTTGGCAATGGCGCGGTCATGCCAGTCATCCACCAGTTGGCCGGGGAAGCCGATCGCCTCGTTGATTTTGTCGCTGGCGACGAACGGCCCCTTCCCTTCCATCGCGCCCGGCTTCAACACGGGAATGATCGGAATGATGCGGTAGGCCGGAGCGGTAATATCTGCCACGCTATTTCTCCGATTCCAGCTTGGCGGCCCAAGCACTCAGGTGACGTTTCTCGCGCGGGTTGTCGGTCTGGTTGCGGCTCGGCGAAAAAAATACTCCCGGCGCATGCAACAATTTACTGAAGGGGAATATCGCCAGGAGTGCGGCAACCGCTGCCAGATGCAACACCAGCAAGGTATCGGCAGGCAATGGCTGAATGCTGAATTGCATCCAGCCCAGAAAAAAACTTTTGACCGCGACTACATCGGTATGCGCGGCGAACTGCATCAACAGGCCGGAGACGGCAATGCCGATGAGCAACAACAACATCAGGTGATCGGACGGCGTGGAAATATAGCGGATGCGCTCGACGAACAGACGGCGCGCCCACAGCCCGCACAGGCCGAACAGCATGGCGATGCCGGCATAAATGCCGAACGGCTGGAGGAACACCACCCAACCCCAGACCGGCTCGGTGAAATAACGCAGGTGACGCACCAGCACCAGTGCCATGCTGGCATGAAACAGCCAGCCCATGCTCCATATCCACAGGTTCGCTTTGAACAGGCTCTCGAAGAACACCACCTCGCGCGCCATGCGTAATACCACGCCGCCGCTAGTGGTCGGTGCAGGCGTGGTAGGTATCTTTAGCGGGGCAGGTGTGACGGCGTAGGTGCGGATGCGCTGCAGCAACCCGACGACAAACAGCAGGGTCGCAAGATAAAAAAGAACAGCAAACAGCGCATTCATCGTAACGCCCTAATCGTCAACGGATCAAACGCAACCGGTTGGCTTAGGCAGTCCGGCAATCTTGCATGCCTGCTTGCCCGGACCATAAGGAAACAGGCCGTACAGGTATTCGCTGTTGCCCTTGTCCGCACCGAGTTTCTTGCCAATGGCCTTGGTCAGCACGCGCACCGCCGGAGCGATCTGGTATTCCTCGAAATACTCGCGCAAAAAGTTGATGACCTCCCAGTGCTGCTCGGTCATGTTGATGCTCTCGGTCTGCGCGATGAAATTCGCGACATCCGTGTTCCAGTCCGAAAGGTCGACCAGATAACCTTCTTCGTCCGTCTCGTAGCTTTTGCCGCCGACTTCGATATTTGCCATGCTATTTCTCCTTTTAGGTATTGCCAACTAATTACTGAATCTCTCTACCCTCTCCTCAATCCTCTCCCTCAAGCGGGCGAGGAAGCGAACGAGAAAGGCAAATTTGCTTTACAGCCAAGATTGGCAGGTTTTGTTATTTGCTGCCAGATCGACGAAACCGGCGTAATCGACCTGGGATACCCCGTCGACAATTTTATCGGCCAGTCCGCGCGCTTCCAGATCCGGGCGCAACACACTGATCCTGAAACGCCCCATCGCTGCACGCAGCTTTTCCTCGAATACATTTCCGGAGGTAGCGGCATACACCGCGTCTTCGATCAGCAGAATATCCCCGCCGGCGGCGGTATTCAGACAGCTATCCAGCGTGGTGCCGGTCAACGGCGATTTATTAATGATATGCAACATCGGCTTCCCCCTAACGGGCATGGCAAGTTGCCACCCCTGATAATTAAACCCGCCAGCCCGTTTCCCCCTATCCAACTTTCCCCCGCAAGCGGGAGAAAGGGCAAACGAATCGCTGCGCGAGTTTCACATTAAAAGCTCAAGACCACGTCCTGCTCGTCCATCAGCGCCCCCATCTCGGCGCGGCTGAGCACGGCAACATCCACCAACAGATCATCCTCGGTCAATCCGCGCACTGCCAGCGACTCTTTATCGACATATAGCTTCTCAATATCATAGCCTTCGAGAGCACGGTAAGCAGGCGAGAAATTCTTGGTCTCAATCCCCTTGGTTTGTTGCCCCTTCTTCAACTGGTATACACCGTCATCCATGAACACCAGTGACACATCCTGATCGAACGCAGCAGTGATCAACACCACTTCCAGCGACTCCAGCGCGTAGATCGTGCCGTATGGCGCCTTGCGGTTAACGAACATGAATTTTTTTACCACTGCATCACTCATTCCATTTCTCCTCAATCGCCGAAGGTGACCAAACGGTCACATTTGGTACCGGCTTCAACCAGTTGCCCCAGCCCCGAGATGCGAAAACCCTGTGCCAGATTTTCTTCCTTGATACCCCGGCGCAATGCGGCGGCCACACACACCACCAGATCGACCTTGTGCTCCTCGGCCAGCTTGGTCCAGCGGTTGACGATGTGGCGATCGTCCTGAGGTGGCTCGGTGAGCTTTGACGCGTTATGCACACCATCGTGGTAGAAGAACACGCGCCATACTTCATGCCCCTTCTCGATGGCCGCCTTGGCAAACAGATAGGCCGAGTCACTGGCCTGATGCTGGTACGGCCCCTCGTTGACTACGATTCCAAATTTCATATTTCCCTCTGATTGAGTGGTAGTTTGTTAAATTGCTCTCAATTTATTGGCGATATGTTGCATGGCATTCCACACAATATCCCATGGTTCTGGATAGCGCCTCCAAAGACTGCGTAACATTCTTCTTCAGCAATACATCACCCAAATCATCGCCGCTCTTATGGAACGCCAGCCCCAGTTTCCTGAATTTCTCGTTACCAAACATCTCGCACATTTTCCTGGTCTCTTCCGTCAAGCCGAGTTTGAGATGCGCTATTTCAGATGCCTTCGCAAAATCATTCCCCGCAATAAGACCGACAATCGAGCGGATAGCTTCAACATGCTCCCGCATGTTGGATAACTGGTGCTGTTTCATTTCCGGCGCAAGGGCAAGCGATATTCTCTTGTCACCCCCTGCATCGCCGTGATGCATATGCATTTGCATGTGCTCGTCAGCAAGACACGAGCCGATGAAAAAGAACATCAGTAACGCGATTGCAACCCGGTTCATTCGCAAGCTCTTTCCTTCCGATCAGAAACGGATATGCGTCGAAGCGTTCAGGTTGGCACGCGAACCGCGCCAATCGTCAATCAGGTACTTGGTGAACGGCAGCCCGGTCTTCTCGAAGAAGCGCGGCCAGCCGATGCGTTCAATCCAGTCGGCCATACGCTCCCACGGACGGGCATCTTCCTTGTACACGTGAATGATGTTCTTCACCGCTTCGGCAACTTCGGGCCAGCGCGGCGCGTTGTTCGGCAGACCGGAGGCAACCATCTTCATGAAGGTCGGCTTGCCGCGTGCGTTGGAATTCTTGCCGCCGACCCAGATCGCCAGCTTGGAATTCTCCGGGTCGTTGATCTGCATCGGCGGGCAGGGTGGATAGCAGGCACCGCAACACATGCATTTGGCTTCGTCGATCTCCAGCGAAGGCTTGCCGTTCACCATCGCGGGACGGATCGCCGCTACCGGGCAACGCGCCACCACGGTCGGGCGCTCGCACACGTTGGCGACCAGATCATGATTGATTACCGGCGGTTTGGTGTGCTGCACAATAATGGCGATGTCGGCCTGACCGCCGCAATTGATCTCGCAGCAGGAAGTCGAAAGGTGCACGCGATTCGGCATCTCTTCGCGCCGGAATTCGTCGTACAGTTCGTCCATCAGCGCCTTCACCACGCCGGATGCATCGGTGCCGGGAATATCGCAATGCAGCCATCCCTGGGTGTGCGCGATCATCGATACGGAATTGCCGGTACCACCGACCGGGAAGCCGCTCTTTTCCAGCTCGGCGATCAGCGGCGCGACTTTCTTCTCGTCCGACACCATGAATTCAATGTTGGAGCGGATGGTGAAACGCACCCTGCTCTCGGCGAACTTGTCGGCGATATCGCACAGTTTGCGAATGGTATGCACGTCCATCTGACGCTGCGTACCGGCGCGCACCGACCACACCTCATCACCGGTGTGCGAGACATGGTGCAATACACCGGGACGCGGACGGTCGTGGTATTTCCAGTTGCCGTAGTTCTTCGCCAGCAACGGGTGCAGATACTTCTTGTTGTCCGGCACGCCGGTTTCTTTTGGCTTGCGCTTTTGTACGGGCGCTGCTGCTTGGACTGCTTGATTCATTATCGGTCTCCTCAGGCGGCTTGCTTCTTGGCATTAATCTTGGCAACTTCGTCATCCCAGCCGTCGGTACGGACATAGGGATTCATGCGCGGCGAATTGACCATCGCGGGATCGACGTCGATTTCCATCGCATCGAGGAAGTTGGACAGACCGATACGCTCGATCATCTCGCCGGTGCGTTCATGCTCCAGCGCGTTCTCGGCAAAAAAGTCGATGGTGCGCTGGGCGAAATCGACCAGCTTTTCGACGTTCTCTTCGGTATCCAGTTTGATAAACGGAATGACCACGGTACCCATCAGGCCGCCGATTTTCAGGTGGCTCTTGCCTCCGACCAGCACGGTCGCGCCCTTGTCGGTGCCGGTTGCCAAAGCGCCGGTCATCACGTTGATGCAGTGCATGCAGCGCACGCAGTCCTGGTTGTTGATCTCGACCGCATGGGTGTCGCTCACCGCCACGCTGGAGATATGCTCACCAGCCTTGATCTTCTTGATCTCCTTGACCTGGAAGGTCTTGGTCGGGCAGCGTGCCACCACGTCGTTCACCAGCTCGTCCATGCCGTGTTTGACAAACCACTTTTTCGCCAGCGCCTCGTCGGTGCGGATGTTGTCGCGCCATGTGCCGATCACCGCCATGTCGGCGCGTTGCACCGAGTTCATGCAGTCGTTCGGGCAACCGGAAAACTTGAACTTAAATTTGTACGGCAGCGAAGGGCGGTGAATGTCGTCCAGGAAGGTATTCAGCACTGCGCGATGCGCTTGTGCTTCGTCGTAGCAGGACTGCTCGCAGCGCGCAGCGCCCACGCAGGACATCGAAGTACGCACTGCCGGCCCCGCTCCGCCGAGATCGAAACCCATTTCGTTAAATTCATCGAAGGCAGTTTGCACGTTCTCGGTAGTCGCGCCCTGAAACATGATGTCGCCGGACTGACCATGCAACGCAATCAACCCGGAGCCGTGTTTTTCCCAAATGTCGCAGAATTGGCGCAATGTAGCGGTATCGTAGTGCATGCCAGGCGGAGGCATAATGCGCAGGGTATGAAACTCCGCACAATCCTTGTAAACAGGCTTGCCGTCTTCATCCTTGAGTTCGGTAAAACGCGGGATCACCCCGCCGCCGTAGCCGAACACGCCGACCGTGCCGCCCTTCCAGTATCCTTTGCGGGTTTTATAGGACTCTTCCAGCTGGCCCAACAGATCCACCACGTAATCCTTGTCCTTGGCCAAGGCCTTCAGACCGGTCACAAAACTGGGCCACGGGCCGCCCTCAAGCTGATCGAGGTTGGGAGTGTCATGCAGTTTCTTCGCCATAATTTTTCCTTTCAGTCGACTTGCCAACAGCTATACGCCGACAACTAGTTTCAACGACCCGGTATTAAAGACTGGGGCTGGTGATTCAAACATTTGATCCAACTGGATTCTGCCACTGTGACAATCCGGCATGCCCAAGTTTCTTGATGGATAGGCATACTACGGTGCATCAATCAAGCTAACCATCACCCGTAGCGGCTATTTTTTATAACCCTAACGGGTGGTGTCACAGCGTCCCCCAGCAGTATTCCAAAGCCGGCCCAATTGGAGATAGACTTCCGCCCCGTACCTCAGGCTAACAGACATAGAAGAGAGTCATCATGGCGCAAATTAGCGGGTTGGCGAAATTCAAAGTTCCTCTGGGAGGACAAGAGATCGAGTTGCAGCAAATCGACCATGCCGAAGGCGGCATGAGCCTGTTGCGCATCCGCATCCGCGAGGGCAAACGCTTCACCATCTTCGACATCGACCCCGCTACCGCCGAACAATGGGCTCATGCCATGCAAGACTGGGCCGCCACACAGGACACCATTATGCCGGATGCAGTATCAAAATGACCGATACCATCCCCGAGATGATCGACGCTGTTTTCGATATCAGCGGCGACATGTTGCCCGCCAGCTACCCCTTTGCGCTGTGGGATGCGCTGGTACTCCATGTTCCGACGCTCGCAGCGGATGCCAGCGTCGGTGTCATACCGCTGCGCACCTCTGCCAGCGCGGCGGGGATGCTGCTGCCGAAGCGCGCCAAACTAACGCTACGTCTGCCCGCCGCACTCGCCGCCCACATCGCAGCCCTATCCGGCCAGCGGCTCGACCTCGGTGGCGGCACACTTCAACTCGGCAGCTGCAAGCTGCGCCCGATCACGCCGTATTCCACACTGCATGCGCAACTGGTGACCGGCATCGAAAATGAAGCGGGATTTCTGCAGGACATCGGAGCCAGATTGGCCGATCTGGCTATCGCCGGGAAACTCATCTGCGGCATGCGCAACTGCGTGGCAACCGCGGATCGCGCAATTCATGGCTATAGCCTGGTGATCCATGACCTCAAGCCGGACGCTTCACTGCGTTTGCAATACACCGGATTGGGGGGCGAGCGCCGATTCGGTTGCGGTATTTTTATACCCTACAAAGTCATCTCCGATCTGGACTGATGGCACTGCGAAATTTTCATTAACCGATGGAGGAAGAGAATGGGATACACAGTGGCAGGCAATGAACTCGAGACCGATGCGGAAGGCTATCTGCTGGAGCCGGATTACAGCGAAGAAGTAGTCGGCGTGATCGCCGCTGCGGAAGGCATCGAACTGACCCCAAAACACTGGGAAGTCATCAATTACATGCGCGAGCAACACCGCGAACACGGGCACACGCCGAACTTCCGCAATATGCTGAAAGGCATCAACGAGTTCTGGCCGGAAGCGGACAGCAAGGCGTTGTATGACCTGTTTCCGATAGGCCCAGCGAAGCAGGCCGCAAAAGTGGCCGGGTTGCCGCAACCGCTGGGCAAGGGCGGGTATTAACCCCAAAAAACCGATTGATCCGCAAAAATACAAATGGCACGAACCGGTAAATTAAGTTGCATTGTTATACTGATACTTTCACCGGTACGCCCATTCATTGCGCAGACAACTACTTTTTTCAGGATTTAAGGAGATAAAACAATGGATATGGTTAACGTAGTACTCGATATGAAGGGGCTCTCCTGCCCCAGACCGCTCATCGGCGCAAAACGCATGGTGGATGAACTTGTCGCTGGACAAGTGCTCTTGCTGGTATCGGATTGTCCCGGTACAGAGGACGACCTTTTCGCATGGGCACAACAGACCGGCAACCGGATACTGAAGACCGAAAGAATGCCCGACGGCGGAACCGGCTTTCACATCCAGAAAGGCAAAGGGCATGCCCACAATGCCAATGTCACACTGGATATACGCGGTGCAGTCTGCCCTGGCCCCATTGTTGAGGCAAAAAAACTGCTGAATGGAATGCAAACCGGCGAGGTGTTGAAACTGATCAGCGATTGTCCCGGTGTGCAGTCAGACATCGGCGGCTGGGCTTCCGCCACGGGCATGACCGTGCTGGAAACCGTTGAGGCCGCGCCGAATGTGCACGAATTTTATATCCGAAAAGGCTGAGCGTTGCGCATCAAAAGTCACTGGTTCAAGGATGGCCGCGAACACTCTCCGCAGGAAATCTCGGATGCGTTATCGTTTGTCGTTTCGCGCATCGCCTACAACGCGCTAAAAAATACACGCCAGGCAAATTTCGAAATCGAAGCCGGCGCACAGTATTTCGATTTCCTTGCCGAGTTCCTGCTGTTTCTCATTCTGGTTGCCGACCGTATTGCTTACCGCCAACTTTCCGCTGAAGACCGGCTCATATTCACCGCGAATCTGGGGAATCGCGTCGCAGAAACCTACGCCGAAAACCGCAGCCGTCTGCTCGCCGATGACCTGAAGGAATGCAAAAAACGCTTCATCGACTTGCTCAACCAGCGCTCGGGCGAATATGCCGAGTTCGACTACGACGAAAACGGCCCGGATTACGGCTTCTATCGCTACCTCGCCTGGTGCATCGGTGAAATCATGACCGATGCGGACAGCCGCTGGATCATCGACCAGATAATCAGCTTTGAAGCACCGGAAGCGGTGGAAATGGTCGAAAAAACCCTGCGCGACCTTAACGAAACCGAACCAAGAAAACCGCGCCGTCATGCCTCTGCTGGCGGAGAGTAAATGAACAACCCGTTCGATCTTAACGATAGTACAAGTTACCTGCGCTGGCGCGAACAAAAACTCGCTGCGGCCCCCGCTTCAGCAGATGAATTGATCGTCGAAGTTCGCGACCCGCGCGCACTGAAGCCAAACGAACGTTCCGCACTGGCAGCATGTATCCGCCGCTGCAACATGGCGATCTATGCCGGCACAATACAGGCGGAGGACACCGACATCCCGCGTCTGCTGGGCGCACAATTCGGTCTGAAACAGCTCGATGCCAACTGGTTGTCCGGCGAAGACGGGGTTTCCGAAATTCGCGTGTTCGACGGCGGCACACGCAAATTTTACATCCCCTACACCGACCGACCGATCAAATGGCACACCGACGGCTATTACAACCCGCCGCAGCGCCAGATACGCGGCATGGTGTTGCATTGTGTGCGCAACGCTGCCGACGGCGGTGAGAATCGCCTGATGGATCACGAGATGGCTTACTTGCTGCTGCGCGACGAAGATCCGCAACACATAAAAGCGCTGATGCAAGCGGATGCAATGACCATCCCGGAACGACTGGACGAGACAGACGGCGTGCGTCCCGCGCAGTGCGGCCCGGTGTTCTCGCTGGATATATCCGGAAATTTGCACATGCGCTACACCGCGCGCACCCGCAGCATCGAATGGAAACAGGATGCAGCAACATTAGCGGCAGTCTCGGCATTGGAACGCCTGCTGGCATCCGGCACCCCCTACATCTTTCAGTCCAGCCTCGAACCCGGCATGGGCTTGTTGTGCAACAACGTGCTGCATGACCGTGCCGCTTTTAACGATAATCCGACCAGCCCGCGTTTGATGTATCGTGCGCGTTATCTGGACAAGATCGCTGAATCAGCATGACGATCGGCGAATTCATGGCAATTATTTTCTCACCGAACCGCAGGCATGAACTTAAAAAACGCAGTTGTCGGACAATGTCATTGTGCTTCAACGCGTTGGGCTACTCTTGTAGGTGCGAATTCATTCGCACGCAAC
The DNA here is from genome assembly GCA_028689145.1 of Gallionella sp. GTDB lineage: Bacteria > Pseudomonadota > Gammaproteobacteria > Burkholderiales > Gallionellaceae > Gallionella. The sequence goes on along the minus strand of JAQTWT010000007.1, from coordinate 102,832 downwards.
CTATTGTCCGGGCGAATGAATTCGCACCTACCACGCCGCCAACTGCGTTTTTTAGGATGAAACGTCCGAGAGGATGGAGTACCGGCTAAACACCCTTCCTCCAGACGCAAAAAAGCCCGTCACTTTCCCAAGTGACGGGCTTTGTATTGTGCTGCTATGCTATTTAAAACTTCACGCCGTAGGCAATGCCCAGCGAGTTCTGGTACATTTTGATGCTGTCGGTACCACCGGCCGGGAAATAAAGCGGATTGGTTGTACCTGAAACAGACTTCTCCTGTGCATGCATATAGGCAACCGTGATTTCAGAATCCTTGCCCAAACCATAAGTCGCCCCCAAGGTGTAATGATCCGTAATCACGCCGGGAGCCAGAATATTAAACGTCACGTCGGCCGACTGGATGGGGTTGGAACCGTGATTGATGCCGGCCCGTAACGTCAGTGCATCACTGTATTTGTACTCCATGCCCAGCTTGATGACATTGACATCGCTCCAGCCGAAACCCAAACCGGCGTTATTACCCATCAAAGCTGCCGGCATGGATGGATTAACCGAACTATTGCTGATCGACTTGACCCCACCGTAGGCAATGTGTTCATAATCCAAAGCGACTTTCACCGCCGGTGTGGCATCAAACGCCACGCCCAGATTCCAGTTCATCGGAATATCGAAGTCGCCTTGCTCGGCAAACAGACCGGCATATTTACTGAATTTGCTCATGTTAATTTTGGGTGAATAAGTTGCACCCAGCGTCACAGCATTGGTCACTTTACCCTGCCAACCCAGCCTGACTCCGAAACCGGTAGACCGGTCATGCCCCATATTTGTCAGGGCTGCGCCATTGGCTGAAATTGCGCCGAACGCCTGAAGGCCATTTGCACGAAAATGCTGGAAAACATACATTGGAGTTACGCCAATGGAGTGGCTGTCATTGAACTTGTAGGCAAGTGTCGGCGCAATGATCAATTGTTCCAGGTTGACACCCAGTTCGCCGCCTCCGCACAGAGGGTTGCTTGGTGCTGGCGCACCGCCCATCCTGGCACAGCTCGCAACTGAAGTTCCGCTCTTGTAACTGGTATTCATACCGCCATTGCCATACACCGTGATACCCAGCGACATATTGCTGTTTATCATGTGGTTATAGCCAAATTCAGGAACAAAAAAATTGTTGCTGCCGCTATCCTCTACAAAATCTACATTTCCTCCTGCCGCACTGCCCGTGCGGCTTGCGCTACGAATCGGGCTAAACCAGTCAACACCAACATCCAGACGATCACCGACCCATACCATGCTGGCCGGGTTATTCGCCCCGCCATAAGTATCGCTAGCCATCGCAGTAGCGGCGCCGCCCATGCCCTTGGCCTTCATGCCGTAACCGTGCGAAAAATAACCGTTGGTTGCATTCGCCAGCGGCGATGCCATTACACCTGCGGCGAACAATAAAACAACAAGCTTTTTCATCTTCATGCAATTCTCCCTGAATATTTTTATTTAAAAATTACCGGTACTGCAACTGCACGGTTGAAGCCAATTACCGCCTTAAACAAACAGGCAAATGTCAGTTTCACCCGCAAAGCCGAAGAACATCGATGCACCGCCGTATTCGACCTGATCAATGAATTCGCTCTTGTCGAATTCAAACAGATCGACGGTCATCTGGCAGGCGATGAATTTGACATCGGCTTCCAGACACAGATCGCGCAGCTCTTCCAGCGGGGCGACACCGTGCTTCTTGAGCTTCTGTTTCATCATCATGGTCGCCATGCTCTCCATGCCTGGCAGCATCTGCACCATCACCGGCATCGGCACCGGCATCGGCATTGCCGGATTGGCCAGCGGGCTGATCTTCACGTCGGACAGATCCTTGCGCAGCAGCTGCAATCCGTAAAAGGTGAAGAAAATTTGCACGTCATAACCGAGCGCGGCGGCGGTGGATGCCAGAATAAACGGCGGATACGCCATATCCAGTGTGCCCTTGGTGGCGATAATCGCCATTTTCTTGGTAGTCATATCTTTCCCTCTGAATGGATACTGGAAGCGTTATTTCTTCTTCATGAAGAAAATGTACTTGCCGCCTTCTTCCGTGGAAGACAGCAAGGTATTGCCGGTCTGGTCGGCAAAAGCCTGCATATCCTTCACCGCGCCGCAGTCGGTGGCAGTAACCTTGAGTACCTGCCCGGATTCCATGTCGGTCAACGCCTTCTTGGTCTTTACGATAGGCAACGGGCAGGACATTCCACTGGCATCAAACTCTTTATCAAAATTCATTCTTCATCTCCTACTGGTTAATAAATTACAGTTACAAATTAAGCGGGGCCAACGATCAGGTTGTGGACTCGTCATTAGGAACGCACCACCAAATTGCGTCCATACCCTTGACGGGTAAAGTGAATAACCCGTTAGAGTTACGCCATTTCATGCGCGGCGAGTGCCAAACAACCGCCATACCGGACAAGACAAAGGTTCAGAACCGGAATCAATTCTTGAGCGCTACAAATCACCCCTGCTCGCTGCCAACATACTATCTTTCATCGCGTCCATGATACGTTGCGCCTTGCTGCGCATTTCGGCAGGCAAGGCCCGGATGGTTTTGCGATCTATCATCATGGAAATGACCCAGCGTGCGCCTTGCTCATCTTCCAACAAGGAGATACGGCATGGCATAAAGGAAATCATCAGTGAATCGGCAGCGATCATTTGCTGTGCCACCAAGCCGTCGCAAAAGCTGAATATCTCCATGCGTTTGGCGGGCTTGCCGGTCAATGCTTCGATCTCTTTGTAGAGCGGGCTACTGCCGACAAATTTGAGATTGTGCTGATTTGCCCGCAGCTTGAGAGATTCCACCGCATCCTCGAAACTGACACCAGGCTGTATTTCCACCCGAGCAATCTGCACCTTCATGGCGGTATAGGAAAGTTTGCTCACAGGCGCTGCCTGAACAGTAGAGCCGATGAGTAACAATATCGCGAAAATGAAATATAACTTGCGCAAGTTTATCTCCAGATTATCTATTGAGCCAGCAAGTAAAACCTGTGTCCATCACCTGAAAAACTTGAAAAGCCTGCCCATCGTATCGACAAAACAAACCCAGCCTGAGCCGGGTTTATTTTGATTGCAGAACTGCCCGTATCAGGAAGACATCTCGGTGAGTATGTTCTTGACCCAGCTTTGGGCATACACCGCTTCCAGCTCGGAAAGATCAGGAGACACGCCAAACGAACCAGCAACGACCACGATGGCATTCTTCTCCTTGTCCACCTGATAGACGCCGGTCACGCTGACCGCTTCCTTTTCAGACAGGAAGCTGTAGCAAGTGTTGACGCCGGACATATCGGTGGTTTCCCTGCCGTTCATCAATGCCACGATGTTGGCGGCGCAGACCTTGGCTTCCGAATTGGCCGAATAGCCGGACTTGGGCATCGCGCCTGCAATCGACGAGTCGCCGATGACGTGGATGTCCTTGTGCAGCGTGGACTCAAATGTCGTTGGATTGACTGGACACCACTTGCCGTCGGTACCAACCAGGCCGGCCACATGGGCGATATGACCTGCCTTCTGCGGCGGGATGATGTTGATGACATCGCCCTTGACCTCCTCGATGCCCTCGATCAGCACCGACATGTTCTTGTTGTCCACGTCCGTGACCTTCTTGGCCGGACGGTAATCGATGATGCCCTCGTAGTGCTTCTTCCAGCCCTTCAGGAACAATCCCTTCTTGGAGACGATGTCCGGATTGGCGTCCAGCACGATGATCTTCGATCCGGGTTTGTGCTGCTTGAGGTACATGGCGATCATGCTGGTGCGCTCGTACGGTCCTGGCGGGCAGCGGAACGGGGCCAACGGAATGGACAGCACGACGGTGCCGCCCGGCTTCATCGCTTCAAGCTGCTTGCGTAACAGCACGGTCTGAGGACCGGCCTTCCAGGCATGAGGCATGACTTCCTGATCGTAGCCTTTGATCTCGTCGGTGCGAAATTCGACACCGGGAGAAACTACCAGACGGTCGTATTTGAATACGCCTTTGCTGGTCGTCACGCTGTGGTTCTCGGCATCGATGCCGGTGACTTCGGCCTGGACCACCTTGATGCCGTGATTTTTGGCCAGTTTGTCGTACTTGATGGTCAGCGACGACAGATCCGGCAGGATGCCGCCGAGATACAGGTTGCTGAACGGGCAGGAAACGTAATGGTCGTTGCGCTCGATCAGGGTCACTTCGATGCTGGCATCCATCATGCGAATATATTTGGCGGCTATCGTGCCGCCGTAGCCGCCGCCGATCACCACTACTTTGTGTTTGCCACCCGCCGACGTTGCGGCGTTTGCGTAACCCGACAGGCCTACGGATGCGGTTGCTGCCGCGCCGGCGCCGAGGAGCTTAAGGAAATTTCTGCGTTCCATAGTCATGTTATTTTCTCCTTATTGTTTCTGGCTGGCATAAAAGTGGGCGACGGCATCCCAGTCGGCGGCAGTTAACGACTTCACCTTCTCCGTCTTCTTCTCCGACATCTTGCGAGCGCCACTCTGGAACTCGGCCATCTGTATCTGCAGATACTTCAGCCACTGACCGGCCACGACGGGGGTATCCTCCTCAAAATCCTTGCCGTTCTCCAAGTGGCAGCGCTTGCAGGCGCTGTTGTAGACCGACTTGCCCTTGGCAACCTTAGCGCGATCAATCGAGGACTTCTGTGCTGCCGGTGACGACTTCTGGTGGGCGAAGAATTCGGCCATCGCGACGACTTGCTCGTCGGAGTAGCCCTTGGCCAAACGGCTCATCACCGTACCCGGACGTTCGCCGCTCTTGAATTTTTTCATCGCGTCGATAAAGAAGTCCTTGTTCTGTCCGGCCAGGCTGGGCATGCTTGGACCGGCACTGGCACCATTAACACCGTGGCACCCGCCGCAGGCATTGGACAGCATCTCCGCGCTGGGCGGCGCTGCATGTGCCGCAGCCGACATGACCAGCGCACCGAGTGCCAAGGCCATCCCACTCCATTTTCTTCTCATTTTCTACTCCTCTCTGTGTGAATAACGCTTCCCGAAACGGGTGTATCTGCTACCACTGCCTGCACTGCGGTGCTACCTTATTGCTTGACTGCGTTGAAATCGGCCTTGGCGTTATCCAGCCCCAGGGTGTAACCCAGCGACACCTGGTGATAGCGACCGTCGGCATTGTCGTCATGGATGGCAAAACCGATGTTGTATAGCTTGCCCGGCGCAATGGTGTGATCGCCCTTGCCGCCTGCGGCAAGCTTGCGTTCGAAGACCACCGTCCAGTGATTGCCGCTCTTCTTGCCGTCGACCTTGACCAGGCTCTTGCCTCCGCCCATATGGCGAGCATCAAGCACGTAGCCGTCGACCGCCTCGCCCTTGCCGCTGTTGAACTGGATCAGATCCATGAACTTGCCTTCCTTGAGGGCGGCTTCGATCTCGGCATCGGACTTGAGCTTATCCCAACCGCCGCGCGCCTTGCCCGACATTTCCAGGCCGGTACGGGACTCCTTAAGGTACTTGGTGACACCGTCAGACCAGCCCATAACCTTGGCTTTTGGATGGGTCTTGGATGCATCGCTGGCATCCGGCATGCCGCGCATGTCTTCGTGACAGGTTGCCCAGCAACCGCCGCGGTCGGCGTATTCGACCTTGTTGTCCTCGAACATGACAGTCAGTTTCATATCGTTCTTCGGATCCATCTTCTTGTCGCCGCCGCTCTTGGGCGTATCCCATTCGAAGCGCAGATAAATCTTGTTGCCGTCATGCGCGGCCTGCACGGATACCGGAATGGAGCCCGCCTTACCCTTGGGGGCGGCGCTGTCCAGAGGCTGACGCATGTTGCCCACCGGCTTGCCCGCCACGATCTTATCGCCAATCTCGGTCGCGTCCGTGTCATGGCACTTTGTGCAAGCTCGCTTCTTGTCCAGAATCTGATTAGATGCGGAATGGTCTTTCTTGACCAGCACCCACTCCAGTCCGGCTTGACCGGGATAGAAAACCGGGACATTGGCTACAGGAACCTTGCTCCAGTTCGGCGCCGCACCCGCTGCGCCCGCCGCCAACACACCTGCCACCATCAACGCTAATTTTTTCATTGCATCACTCCCGCTACGATCAAAAAAACAGAACCGGCCTACCAACCAATCCCGCGTTCAAAATTTACTGTGCCGCATTTGCCGCTTCCTCATCTTCCAGCAGGTGATGAATCGGCTTGTGCGCAATGCCCTTATGGCAATCGATACAGGTCAGCTTGTCTTCCTGCGCCTCTTCATGCTTGATCTGCGAGCGTGCTTTCTGCTTGTCCGGATCCATGGTGGCGAAACTGTGGCAGTTGCGGCACTCCTTTGAATCGCGCTCCTTCATGCGCGTCCAAACACGCTTGGCCATTTCCAGACGGTGTGCTTCATATTTTTCAGGCGTGTCGATCGCACCGGTAATATGTCCGACTATGTCTCGCGCGGCAAAAATCTTCTGCAACGACTTGTAGGCGTAATCAGTCGGCGTCTTGCTGCTAGCTACGTGACAGTCGGAACAGTTCACCGTCGTACCGCTGCGATTCTTGTAGTGGACGGTTTCCTTGAGCTCGCTGTAAGGAATGGTCATTTCATGGCAGGAAGTGCAGAACTCGGAACGGTTGGTATATTCCATCCCCATGTTGATGCCGCCCCACATCACGATGCCCAGCACGGTGCCGATCAACAACAGCGTAAGCATGGAAAGCGGGGATGGTTTCTTCAGTTTTGCCAACAAACCTTCCTTGGCGGCAAACTTCTTTTCATTTTGCATTTCATCAACCATTACCGCCCATCCCCTGCCGTTATATATTTATAAATTCAGAATTCCGGTGCTTTTTCGATCAACTGATTGCCACATCGTCCGAGCGCGACTCGCCCCGGTTATCCGTCCACGACAAGGTGATCTTGTCGCCAACTTTGCCGCCCCTGAAATGAAACACCAGATAGGGATTTTTCGAGACGGACGTGCCGAACTGTGCTTCCAGTATCGTGCGATTGGCATGCTGAACCTTGACATCGGTGATGTACCAAGCGGGTACAAGATTGCCGGCTTCATCCTTGCGCCGGCCGTTTTCCATCTCGTGCTGCATCATCACCTTCAGTTCGGTGATGCCATCGACAACGGCGGCGCGCATTTTGGTTGGATTCGACATCAGCAGCCTCCCGCCGTGACTTTAACTTCCCGTGAAGCCCGGTAAAACTTGCCATTCGCCTTGACCAGCGCGATGACGGAAGAGGTTTCCGCCATCCTGATACGGGTGGTGATGAATCCTTCAGTGCCTTCCGGAACAAGAAAATTGGCAGCGAGTATGGTGGGATTCTTGTTTACCAAAATGCAGATTTGCTCCGTGCGGGATAGCGTGCTTTCCACTGTGATCGGAACCACCGCACCGTTTTCGGCTACCTCGGGAGCGCCGAGCTGGATGGCTAAGCTGTTTTCAGAAATAACGACACCGAGCGCGTTCAACGCTTCATCCATGGTCTTGGCTTCAAACGCCGCTCTATTCGATGCTGCGCTCGCGATACCCGGACGGATCAATCCTGCAGCGACCAGCAAGCCGAGCAAGCCAATACCGCCACCGGCTTTAAGAGCCTTTCGCCGCTCCAGATCAACTTCAGATTTATGCACAGCGAATCCTCTTGGATGTATGTTGAAACAATTATCGCATCGTCTGCCACAGCACCTCCCGCGTCCATCCCCACAAAGGGTGTAGAAAAATAACCCGATAGTGTTACAGGCTACGCGGGTATCACCAGTGTGGGCACGTCCATATTGCCGGCGATATTCTGCATGATGCCGTGGCTGCCGAATGGCATCAGGTGATAACGTTGCCGCCCGATCACCACAAGGTCGGCTCCGGATTCTTTCACCGCTGCAATGGTCTGTTCCAGCAGTTTGCCGACCCGCACTTCGCCGGTCACTTTATCGGACGAAGCGGAAGCCAGCGCGACGTTCAGGATGTTGAGGCTTTGCGTTCTGGACAGCGACTCCGGATCGGAATCCGTCGCCACGCTGAGCACTGTCAGCGGTAATTCGCATATTCCGGCAATGGTTCCGGCGATTTTGGCGATGCTCTGCGCTGCCGGTGTCTCACCCACCGCCGCCAGCACGCGCGTACTCCAGAATTCCGCCGCGCGCGGCACCAGCAATACGCTGCAAGCAGTATCGCGGATTACCTTGCTGACCATTTCTCCCACCATCAAGCGTGCCAGAAAACCGGGTTTGCCGCGCCGGCGCACGATGATCAGGTCGGTTTCAGATTCGACGGCTTCGGCCACGATTTCTGCATGTATCTCCGCGCCGCGCCGCACACGCACGTCCAGTTGCACCCCCTGCGCGTCGGCCTGCTTGCGCAACGCGGCGATCTTGTTACCCGCGTCCTGTTCCGCGCGCAACGCCAGCTCGGGCATTTCAGCCTCGTATTCCGGATTAGTGAGTAACGGAACGACCACGCGCAGCGGCAAGCCGCAGCGTTTGGCCATCGCAAATGCGAGGCGCTCGGCCCCCGCATCGAATTCGGTATGTTCTGTCGCCAGCAGGATGCGATTGAATGGGTAATTGCTCATGATGAGTGTCCTTAATGTCCGGCAGTCAGAATACCCGATGCCGCCAGCAACTGCACCAGCAGGGCGATGATACATAACGCCACGAATACCCAGTCTTTTCGGCGTGCATAGATCGGCATCACCGCCAATAGGCACAATAGCGAACAACCCGATAGCCAGGCAATGCCAACCAATCCGGCGAAGTCGCCCTGATTGACCAGACTTAACCAGTGCCAGCCGGTCGGCGCACCGGTTTGTTGCAGATATTCATGCGAGGATAAATTCCACACGCTCGGCATTTGTTCCAGCGGAATACGCGCGGGTAGCCAGCCAAATACATAAGCCAAAAAGGTCACGGCAAGAATCATCAAACCGGAGCGCGCGCCCCAACTTAGCCAGGTTGCGTAGCGCCGCTGCTCAACCGAGATATGCGAATCGGTATTTTGAGTATTCATGGCCAAATTCCCAATCCTTTAAGCAAGGCGCGCAGCCCTGCAAACAACAGCAATGAAATAACCAACCGGCGCACCACAGAAGCTTTCAGCACATGCAACAGACGCGCGCCGATAAATGCACCCAGCATCATGCCGATCACCGACGGCACGGCGATGATTGCCAGCACCGCCCCCTTGTTCAGATAAATCCATGCCGCCGAGGAATCCACCAGCGTCAGGATAAAACTGGAAGTCCCGGCAGAAACCTTGAGCGGCGCCCCCATCAGCAGGTTCAGCACCGGCACGTTGGCCCAGCCCGCACCCATGCCGAACAAACCGGCAAGAAAACCGATGCCGACGAACAGCGCCAAACCGAGTGGCGTGCGATGCACTTGCCAGTTGATTTTCTGGTTGCGTGCAGCATCGTGGAAGATACCGTTCATCGACAGCGCGCTGGATAAGCGATCCGGTGCGGCGACTTCAGGGAACTCGGATTTCTTCGCCATTGCCATCAACACCACGATACCGAGAATAGTGATGCCGAGTGCGATCTGCACCAGATTTGCCGGAATAGCGAGACCTATCATCGCACCGGCAATGGCACTGGCCGAAGCCAGCACCGCCAAGGGTAAAGCCAGACGCAGGTTGGCGAGTCCGCCGCGCAGCAGTGAAGGGCCTGCCGCCAACGCGCTAGCCAATGCAACCAGCAAACCTGCTCCGCGCACGAAGTCCAGATGAAACGGGAAAAATCCGCCTACGATAGGCACGAACAACACACCGCCGCCCACGCCGGAAGGCACCGCGACGATACCCAGGAAGAAACAGGTAATGAACAGCGCCAATGCCCACCCCCACCACGGCATGCTGCTTCCGTCCGGCAGACTTTCGGCGGCATACGCGCCTGCTGTAAACAATGACAGAACAAGCAGGAGCAACAGTGCGTTTGCCCTGAGCAAGGTACCGGTATTCTGCAGCCTGGAAACGACTTCGTTCAACATCAGTATTTACCCTTAAAGATTTTGTAGATAGTGGGCTTCGGCAAACAAAGCGGGTAACAGCGATGAAACAAACTGCATTGCCATCACGCTGAACTTATCAAGGGATTGAAACGCGCATTGCATCGTTCAGCCTATAGTCTGGTAATAGAGATTTTGCGGGTGGTTGGCCTGCGCGAAGAAGAACCAGCGCTCCGCCAGCAAGCCGATGTATTGAAGTATAAAGGCAAGACCCAGCAAACCGGGCGTAAACATACCGAGCGCCAGCAAAGCCAGCGGCAACACGAAGGCCAGAATCAGAAAAGCCGGCTTGATGGCGCGCATGAAGGCCGCGCTCTTGCCATGGAAAAACTCGCGGGTATTGAACGTACCCCCCATAGCGCCCATCGAACGCTGCTCGATGCGAGGATGCTTGATGCCGATGGCGGTCTGCATGGTCGATTTCGGCTTGAGGCGCGCGTTGCGCACCAGAGATGCCCAGCGCCCGGCAAATGCCAGCAAGGTGATAATAATCGCCCAGCCGGCAAAGAAATCCGCCTGATCCGGCGCTGCCGAAGCGGCATAGAACGCCGCCAGCACGAAGCCGGAGGCACCGCCCATCAGGATATAGTTAATCACCGTCAGCGGTGAATTCCATTCGCGCAAAAAGCGCAAACAGGCATAGATCATCGCCGTGCAGATGAACAGGGCGAAGGCCAGTAAGGTGCCGATAACACCGAGCACACTGGACAAATCAACAATCGAACCGTCGGGCAAAGACACCACCTCGGGGCGATATCCGGACAGGTGCGACACCCCGAACAGAAACACCACAGCCATGAATGCCGGCAGCACAATGACCTCGCGCGACAACCATGAGGTGCGCCATTGCGTGGCCGAACGCCAGGCGCGTTCCGGGCGTCCCAAATGGAAGAAGGACGAGACCAACCCGCCCACCAGCAGCAGCAAGGCCAAGACACTGCCATAGCCGTAGAAGGCATCGGACTGCATTGGCAGCAGCCCCAACAGTGCATAGGATTGATGCGTGAACAAGGCAAGGAACAAACCCTGCGCTGCCCCGATGAGCGTAGTCAGAAAAATTACAGAAAAAGCAGGTTTCATAGTTCTTGGTTACCAGGCAGAAACATCATCCATGGACGGATCGCCCTTGCCCGGTTTGGGCAACTGGCCGTCCACCTTGAGCGGATTATCCGCGCGTTCCAACTCATCCTTATGGATTTTGAGTTTGGTTTTGCGACGAGGCAAATAGTGGTTGGAGGGATGCGTACCCCATTCCGGCATCAGGGCATAACCGCCATCCTCGCGGATTGCCTGCGATACCGCCGATTCTGGATCGTGGATATCGCCGAACAGACGCGCGCTGGTCGGGCAAGCTTTCACGCAGGAAGGCTTGCGGTCAGCCTCGGACATGGACTCATCGTAGATGCGATCCACGCACAGGGTGCATTTCTTCATCACCTTCTGCTTCTCGTCAAACTCGCGCACGCCGTACGGACACGCCCACGAGCAATATTTACAGCCGATACACTTGTCGTAATCCACCAGCACGATACCGTCTTCCTTGCGCTTGTATGATGCGCCGGTCGGGCAAACCGGCACGCACGGCGGGTCTTCGCAATGCAGGCATGATTTGGGGAAGTGCAACGTCTCGCTGTGCGGATACTGGCCGATCTCGAAAGTCTGCACACGGTTGAAGAAGGTACCGGTCGGGTTTGCATCGTAGGGTCGTTCGTCGCATAACGGCCCGGCGGAGCCTGAGGTGTTCCACTCTTTGCAGCTGGTCACGCAGGCATGGCAGCCGACGCAGACATTCAAATCAATTACCAAGGCGAGTTGGGTCATAGCGCGCCTTTCAATTTCATATCTTCAAACGATAACTCATGCGCTGCAATCAGCTTCCCCCTTTGCAAAAGGGGGACTGAGGGGGATTTTCCTTTTGCTGCAAGCCCCTGGTGCGCAAAAATCCCCCCTACCCCCCCTTTTGCAAAGGGGGGGACAGTTTGGTGTTGATTCAGCGGGCAGTTCATTTCGCACCGCCCTTCTGCTTGCCGCCGCCGAAATACCTCAACCAAGCTGGATGTTGCTTCATACCGGGATATTTCTTCATGGGTGCAAATTGCGGCGAGGTCTGCTCAGGCTCGCCCTCCTCCGCTTTGTAGATGCGCACGCGCACGTCGTACCACGCCGCCTGTCCGGTGATCGGATCGGAGTTGGAGAAGCGCTTGCCGTCAGCTTGCGGCGGCAACTCTTCCGAGATTAGATGATTGAGCAAAAAGCCCTGCTGCGATTCGTTCGCATCGGGCGACAGATTCCATGCACCCGCCGCTTTGCCGATGGCATTCCAAGTCCACACCGTACCCGGCTCCACCGACTCGCTGTAGCGCGCCATGCAGCGCACCTTGCCCCATTGCGATTCGCACCATATCCAGTCGCCGTCGGCGATACCCGCATCCTTTGCGGTCTGCGAGTTGACGTAGAGATAGTTGTGCGCGTGGATCTGGCGCAACCAGGCATTCTGCGAATCCCACGAGTGATACATCGCCATTGGGCGCTGCGTCAGCGCCGACAGAGGATATTTCAGTTTGTCGCTGGTCTGCACTTCCAGCGGCTCGTAGTAGAACGGCAGCGGGTCGAAATAGGTCTCGATGCGTTTCGCCAGATGCTTGGGCGGCTGGCGCGTGATGCTCTTGCCCTGCGCGGCCAGACGGAATTTCTGCAACACCTCGGAATAGAGATGAATCAGGATAGGTTCGGAATAGCGCGTGATGCCGCTGCGCTGCGACCATTCAAGATAGCCCTTGTTCCAGTTGCGCATAAACTGGTAGGAGCGCGGCAGCACATGGTGATGCACGCAATCGTTCTTGGCGTACATCTCCCACTGGTTCGGGTTCGGCTCGCCCTTGATGGACTTTTCGCCGCCCTTGCCGCGCCAGCCGGACAGGAAGCCGATGCCGGAACCCGGCGCGGTCTCCCAGTTGACGATGAAGTCGGGATAGTTTTTATATTTGCGCGTACCGTCCGGCGTGACGAACGCCGGCAACTTCAATCGCGTACCGAGTTCGATCAATACTTCCTGGAACGGCTTGCATTCGCCGGTCGGCGGCAGCACCGGAATGCGCACCGAATCCACCGGGCCGTCGAATTCCGAAATCGGGCGGTCGAGCATGGACATCACGTCATGGCGCTCAAGGTAAGTCGTGTCCGGCAGGATCAAATCGGCAAATGCGGTGGTCTCGGAATGGAAGGCATCGCACACCACGATGAACGGAATCTTGTATGTGCCGTCCTCTTCCTTGTCGACCAGCATCTTGCGCACTTCACTGGTGTTCATGCTCGAGTTCCACGCCATGTTGGCCATGAACATCAGCAGGGTGTCGATCTTGTACGGGTCGCCGCGCCATGCGTTGGTGATGGCGTTGTGCATCAGGCCGTGCACCGACAGCGGATACTCCCACGAGAACGCCTTATCGATACGCACCGGACTGCCGTCGGCATTGACGAACAGGTCGTCCGGGTCGGACGGCCAGCCCAGCGGCATGCCGTCCAGCGGCTGATTTGGCTGCACCGCGCGCGGGTCGTTCGGCGTGCGCGCGCAAGGCGGGATGGGACGCGGGAACGGTGCCTTGTGGCGGAAACCGCCGGGCCGGTCGATGGTGCCCAGCAGCGTCATCAGAATCGACAACGCGCGGATCGTCTGAAAACCGTTGGAATGCGCCGCGAGTCCGCGCATCGCGTGGAAGGCCACCGGGTTGCCGGTGACAGTGTCGTGTTCCTTGCCCCAGCTATCCGTCCAGGCAATCGGCAGCTCGATCTTCTGGTCGCGCGCGGTGATGCCCATTTCATGCGCCAGACGCTTGATGGTGTCGGCCGGAATGCCGGTGATCTGCTCCGCCCATTCCGGCGTGTAATCCTTGACGCGATCCTGCAGCAACTGGAACGCGGGCTTGACCGCGACACCGTCGGGCAACTTGAACTCGCCGAGCAGAAAGGGATCCGCGCCTTCGGTGTGGGTGATGACGGCCTTGTCGGTATTGCGATCCCACCACAGTTTATTCTGCGGATCGTAGCAACCCTCTTCTTCTGGCACCTCGGTGCGCACGAACATGCCGAACTCGTCGTGTGCGGCATCGAGATTCACCAGTTGGCCGGAGTTGGTATAGCGCACCAGAAAATCGCGGTCATACAGGCCGAGCGCGATGATCTCGTGGATCAATGCGAGGAACAATGCGCCGTCGGTGCCGGGACGAATCGGCACCCACTCGTCGGCGATGGCGGAATAGCCGGTGCGCACCGGGTTGATGGAGATGAAACGCCCGCCTTCGCGCTTGAACTTGGACAGTGCGACCTTCATCGGATTGGAGTGATGGTCTTCCGCAGTGCCGATCATGATGAACAGCTTGGAGCGCTCCAGATCGGGGCCACCGAATTCCCAGAAGGAACCGCCGATGGTATAGATCATGCCCGCCGCCATATTCACCGAACAGAAGCCGCCGTGCGCCGCATAGTTTGGCGTGCCGAACTGGCGTGCGAACAGGCCGGTCAGCGCCTGCATCTGGTCGCGGCCGGTGAACAATGCGAACTTCTTCGGATCGGTGGCGCGCAGCTTGCCCAAGCGCTCGGTCAGGATGGAGAAGGTCTCTTCCCAGCTGATTTCCTCGAAATCGCCCGCACCGCGCTCGCTGCCCGGCTTGCGGCGCAACGGCTTGGTCAAGCGCGCCGGTGAATACTGCTTCATGATGCCGGATGAACCCTTGGCACAGATCACACCGTTATTCAGCGGATGGTTGGGATTGCCGTCGATATAGCGCACCTCACCGTTGCGCAGATGCACACGAATACCGCAACGGCAAGCACACATGTAGCAGGTGGTATTGCGAACTTCGGTCTTCGCATCCGCGACAGGATTGGCAAATGGATCGTGCAGTGGTGTTGATGACATGGGAGGCTGGGTTATTTGTGTAATTATCGAGATGCAACAGCCATACCAAAATGGTCAGCTTTTCAGGTGCGTAAGTATGCGTATCGCACGCCACGGCTTCCATAACCGTGATGAGGGGGTGGCAACATAACCCGTAAGAGGGGGGCAACCCTCAACCCATCAGAGCTATCGCTGACTCGACGCTGTTACTCTATTGTGCCAAGCCTGAAATCTCATAAGGGAGCCTTTATAAATTCAAAATTCTAAGCGAGGCAAGGCGCGAAATAAATTTTAGGGCGCCGCATATGTTTTATATGTAAGCGTTAAAATTTTTTGAGCAACGCAGCATCGCGACGAAGTTTGGATTTATAGAGGTTCCCGTAAGTAGCTGACTGAAAAAGGGAGACAAGCATGGCATTGGTGACTCCGCACGGCGGGGGCAATCTCAAACCACTGTTGCTAACGGGCGAAGAGCTGATCGCGGAACTCCGTCGCGCCAAAGCATTCACCAAAGTTCGCGTAAGTTCGCGCGAAAAAGGCGACCTCATCATGCTCGGCATCGGCGGTTTCACCCCGCTCGGCGGCTTCATGACACACGCCGACTGGCAGGGTGTCTGCGACGGCATGACCATGACCAACGGCCTGTTTTGGCCGATCCCCATCACCCTCTCCACCGACCAAAGCACTGCGGACGCGATCAGCACCGGTACAACCGTTGCGCTGACCGATCCGGACGACGATAGCATCATCGCCACGATGATGGTCACTGAAAAGTACAGCATCGACAAAGCGCATGAATGCGCCACCGTGTTCGGCACCACCGACATCAAGCACCCCGGCGTAAAAATGGTCATGGAGCAAGGTGCAGTGAATCTCGCCGGCCCGGTGAAAGTGCTGTCGCAAGGCGGTTTCCCGCAAAAATACGGCGCGCTGTTCATGACTCCGAGCGAAACGCGTGCGTTGTTTGAAAGCCTGGGCTGGAGCAAAGTCGCCGCGTTCCAAACGCGCAATCCCATGCACCGCTCGCACGAATATCTCGCCAAGGTGGCGATCGAGGTCTGCGATGGGGTGCTTATCCACTCGCTGTTAGGCAACCTCAAACCCGGCGACATCCCGGCCGAGGTACGCACCCACGCCATCATTGCGCTGACCAAAAATTACTTTGTTGCCAAAACCGTGGTGCAAGGCGGATACCCGCTCGACATGCGCTATGCCGGGCCGCGCGAAGCCTTGCTGCACGCGCTGTTCCGGCAGAACTACGGCTGCTCGCACCAAATTGTGGGGCGCGACCACGCCGGTGTCGGCAGCTACTACGGGCCGTTCGATGCTCATCGTATTTTCGATCTGCTGCCCAAAGGCGCATTGCAGACGGAAGCGATGAAAATAGACATCTCATTCTGGTGCTACAAATGCGGCGGCATGGCCTCGGGGCGCACCTGCCCGCACGACGACGCTGATCGCCTCCAGGTCTCGGGCACACAGTTACGCAAAATGCTATCGGAAGGTTCCGACGTGCCGCCGGAATTCAGTCGCCCCGAAGTGCTGGAGGTATTGCGCAAGTATTACGTAGGATTGAATAGCGGATAAATCACCAATCGTTGGACAGATAATTTGCCACTAATATTTTTGAGGAGGAACCGATGTTTACGATCAACCACTTTGCAGCACTTTCAGAAGTTATATCGCCCGCAATGATGCAAGGATATGTCGTTCTTATGGTTCTGCTGGTCATGGGCGGGACGATACTTGACATGATGCATAAGAAAAGCGCGCAGTACTTTTTCGAGAATGCGAAAAAAGCGAAGAAGAGCGCAAAACGGTCAGTCAGCGGCGGAGAAAAAGTATCGATTGCCGCTTCGGTGCTGGTGAACGAAGTATTAACTTCCGGCGAATTCAGCAATCCAAGACGCAGGCTTTCCCATCTGTTGACCATGTACGGGACCATTATTTTTATTGCGACTACCGCAATCATGATTTTTGGCTATCCGACACCGGAAATGCCCACGCCCGCCCTGCTGCCACAGCTATGGCATATCGGCGCACTGATGCTGGCCGTTGGCGGATACTGGTTCTGGATTTTTATCCGCGTGGATGTGTCCGCGGAAGGGCTGCCATGGTTTCGCTTCGAGCGTGCTGATTTGTTTATTCTTTCGCTGCTTGCCACCTCGACTTTCGCATTGATCTGGTCGTTTACCGGCGGTGGATTAACCGTGTTCTTTGCCTTGTTCATCCTGGCAAGTACCGTTCTCTTTGGCGGCGTATATTTTTCCAAATTTGCCCATATGTTCTTCAAGCCTGCAGCGGCCCACCAGAAAAAAATCACTATGGCCGATGGTTCCCGGGAGAATCTGCCGCCCGACTATGACCTGACTGATCCTGAAGTACAGCGCAAGTTTCCGGATATCCCCATGTATATGGGCAAGAACCCGCCAAACATGGGGCTTTGTATCAAGGCTGAAAGACCAAACCACTACTAATGCTGTCTTGACTAATTTTCGATAAGAAATTGAGGAGTAACTTATGCCAACCTTTGTATATATGACGCGTTGTGATGGTTGTGGAGAGTGCGTAGACATCTGCCCGTCCGACATCATGCACATCGACAAGAAGCTGCGCCGTGCTTACAACATCGAACCCAGCATGTGCTGGGAATGCTATTCCTGTGTGAAAGCATGTCCGCATCAGGCGATTGATGTACGCGGCTATGCCGACTTTGCACCACTGGGACACAGTGTTCGCGTGATCCGCGATGAAGAGAAAGGCACGATTGCGTGGCGCATCAAGTTCCGCAACGGCAAAAAAGATATGGAGCTGCTGGCGCCTATCACGACCAAGCCCTGGGGTTCGGCGACACCGAAGCTCGCAGAGGTGCCGGCTCCAAGCAAGGAGATGCGCGACAGCCAACTGCTGTTCAACGAGCCGAAATATATACGCATGGATGAAGGTGGCCTGCATACACTGCAATCCAATGGCCTGGAAATCAAAAAGGGAGTGCAATACTGATGAGCTACTCGACAATTATTGAAGACAATATCGACATCCTGGTTGTAGGTGCGGGCTTGGGCGGTACGGGTGCGGCTTTCGAGGCAAGATATTGGGGGCAGAACAAGAAGATCGTCATCGCCGAAAAGGCAAACATCATGCGTTCCGGTGCGGTAGCCCAGGGCCTGTATGCGATCAACTGTTACATGGGCACACGCTTTGGCGAGAACAATCCCGAAGATCATGTGCGCTATGCACGTATCGACCTGATGGGGATGGTGCGCGAAGACTTGCTGTTTGACATGGCGCGCCACGTTGACTCCACTGTGCATAACTTTGAAGAGTGGGGGCTGCCCATCATGCGCAACGAGAAGAAGGGTTCGTATCTGCGTGAAGGGCGTTGGCAGATCATGATTCATGGTGAATCCTATAAGCCTATCGTTGCTGATGCAGCCAAGAAATCAGCGGACAAGGTTTTCAACCGCATCTGCGTGACTCACCTGCTGATGGATGAATCCAAAGAGAACCGTGTTGCCGGTGCCGTGGGCTTTAATGTCCGCACGGGTAACTACCACGTGTTCAAGTCCAAGACCGTCATCTGTGGTGCCGGTGGCGCTTCCAACATCTTTAAGCCGCGTTCTATCGGTGAAGGTGCGGGGCGTGTCTGGTATGCACCGTGGTCTTCGGGTTCTGCATATGGCCTGATGATCGAAGCCGGTGCAAAGATGACACAAATGGAAAACCGTATCGTGCTGGCCCGCTTCAAGGATGGTTACGGCCCGGTCGGTGCCTACTTCCTGCACCTCAAGACCTATACCCAGAATGGCTACGGTGAAGAGTATGAGTCAAAGTGGTTCCCGGCACTTCAGCAAATGGTAGGCAAGGAATACCTGGACCCGGAAGTCTCGCACAGAACACACAGGCCCATCCCGACCTGCCTGCGTAACCATGCAATCATCAACGAGGTGAATGCCGGTCGCGGCCCGATTCACATGGTCACCATGGAAGCCTTCCAAGACCCTCATCTTGAAGAAATCGGTTGGCACAACTTCCTGGGTATGACCGTTGGTCAGGCGGTACTTTGGGCAGCCACAGACGTTGATCCCAAGTACGAAAACCCCGAGCTGACCACCTCCGAGCCCTATGTCATGGGTTCACATGCTACCGGTTGCGGTGCATGGTGTTCGGGTCCGGAAGATTTATCTCCGCCGGAATACTACTGGGGCTATAACCGCATGACGACTATTGAAGGTCTGTTCGGTGCAGGTGATGCGGTAGGCGGCACACCGCACGCCTTCTCGTCAGGTTCTTTCACCGAAGGTCGTCTGGCTGCCAAGGCTGCCTGTAAATATATCGATGATGGCAAAGCAGAGGGCATCCGTGTTTCCGACGACCAGATCAATCGTCGCAGGGAACAGGTCTACAAGCCCTTGGAAACTTACCGTGTTTTCAGCAATGAAGTGGTTGCCGGTACCGTCAATCCCAACTTCATCAATCCGAGACAGGGTCTTGATCGTTTGCAGAAGATGATGGATGAGTACTGTGGTGGTTTTGGTGTTAACTACATGACCAACGACAAGCTCCTGAACATCGGTCTGAAGAAGATGTCGATTCTGGGTGAAGATCTGGAAAAGGTTGCCGCATCAGATATCCATGAATTGCTGCGTGCATGGGAGCTGAAGCATCGTTTCCTGACTTCTGAAAGCGTATTCCAACATACGCTGTTCCGTAAGGAAACACGCTGGCCGGGATACTACTACCGTGGTGATGTCATGAAGCTGGATGACCAGAACTGGCACGTGTTGACCGTTTCCCGTCGCGATCCCAAGACGGGTGAGTACACGATGGAAAAAGCACCGCTCTACCATCTGGTAGGTGACGTAGAGAAAGCGGCGCCAACAGACCACCACTAAGCAAATGCAGGCCTGATTTACCGGTTTTGTAAAATCAGGCCTGCGAAAAAATATTTGCCATAACTTGTTAGTATGTTAGAAAGGACCGGCATATTTTTGTTGGTCCTTTTTTATCGGTAGGCGAGATATTTTATGAACATTATTGAAAAAACAGACGAAGAGATTTTAGCGTTGGCACACCCGATGTGGGCCGATCTTATCAAGTACTCCAATGAAGGAAATTACGGTGCTTTCACGCGTAATTTTTCGAGCTCTTTTATTACGGGTGCCAATGAGGTTGAAATGGGCAAGCAGTTTGCGAGAAGCGACCTTGCGAAGAACCTGTCGGAAGATTATTCGTATCTCGGCATGATACGCCGCGGAGAATATGTCACTGTTTTATATAAAGTGATAAACAAAAAGAACAACAGTGAATGGCTGGGAAGACTGGTGCTGGGTTATGAAAAAGACAAGGTGAGAATTTTCGGCGCTACGCTGTTCTAAGGAAACGCTGATTAAATCAAACCGTTCGCCCTGAGCTTGTCGAAGGGCTTTTAGTAACATTGAATATTTTGGATTTATTGGGCGTTCTATTCATGTCAGATACGATTGAAGACGAAAAATTCGTTGAACTGAATTACAAGGTCGTCGATAACAAAACCGGCGACATACTCGTTACTGTGGATTATCCGCTGGCTTATGTTCACGGCGTGAATGATGTGATGTCCGAGGAAGTGACAAAAGAGCTGTATGGCAAAAAAGTCGGCGACATCATCGAGGTGCCGATAGACACTACCAAGTTATACGGCGAGCGGGATGAATCACTGGTATTTACCGATCATATAGAAAATGTCCCGGAAGAATACCGGGAGATCGGCATGACCATCACCATGGAAAATGACAAGGGTGAGCCCAGAAACTTTATCGTTACCCGATTCGACGACAAGACACTGACTGTGGACGGCAACAACCCCCTGTGCGGCAGAGAAGTCACTTTCATGCTGGAAGTGCTGTCTATACGTGAAGCTACCGAGGAAGAGATCGAGCTTGGCGGAGCGGTCGGTGCCGATCCAGACCTGAACGAAATACTCGACCGGGCAAAATGAATTTCTCAACCAATTACATCATTTTCCCGCCGAACAGGGTGCTGGAACGTGCCATCGCGAATTCTATCGGCATGCTGAGTGCAGAGATGGCCGCAGCGGCGGCCCCGGATACCCAAGTTACAGTAGCGGATAATTATCGTTACGCGCGGGGAAATTATGAGCAGCACCGTTTCAGCGCCCGGATCTATGAGAGTTTGCGCGAGGCGCTTGAGGCAGCGCTGGCAGACACTAACGGTCATGGCAAGTGTGCCACCCCTAATGATGAAACTTACCATGACCGTTTCCCTCACCTCAATCCTCTCCCGCAAGCGGGCGAGGAGGCAAACGAATCGCTACGCGAATTTCACGTTAACGATACAACCGATCTTGCCGCAAAGATCAGCCGTGCGCGGGAGCCATTGGTCTGGGCGGAGACGCAGAACAATCTCGGAAACATTCTTGCCGCGCTTGGGCAGCAGCGCAGAGATGCAACATTGTTTGAACGGGCCATCCTGTGTTTTGGCAAGGCATTGGAGGAGTTCAGCCAGGAAAGCTCTCCCCTGGAATGGGCCGCTACGCAATACAACCTGGGCACGGCCAACCAGGCGCTTGGTCGGCTACTTGAAGCCACGCCGCCGTTAAAGATCGCTGTAGATGCTTACACCAACGCTTTGCTGGTTTGGACACGTGAAAAGTCACCGGAAGATTGGATGTACACCATGCATCAACTGGGGGCCACCTTGCATGCGTTCGGCAAACTGCTTAAAGGCAACCGTCAATTTCAAAAGTCCGTTGTTGCCTATAAGAATGCCCTGCCCGCACTCGACGCGGACAATTACGCATTGGAGCTGACTGCCACCCATAACAATCGGGCTGCCGCTTTGCATCATCTCGGCGAGTCGGAAGAAAACCCTGATCGCTTAAAAGAAGCGATCTTTTCCTACGAAAAGGCATTAACGGTCAGCATGGAGCAGCAGTTGCCTATCCATGTGGCAGTCATCTGCCGGGTGAACAAAGCGACCGCACAAAATGCACTCGCTCAATTAACAAATGACGCTGTGCTTGCAGAAGAAATCGCGGATGAATTCGAAGTGATCATGGAATGTTTTCCTCACGCGCTACAACCACTCTGTTTTAAACATTGCGAGGAGCAACTGAAAATGGCGCAGACGCAACTACAAGTGATTAACAGCTAGTGTGGTGCGCACGCTATCTGGAATTTATGCCAACGTGCAGAACGACTTTGTAGGTCGGGTTGAAACCCGACCTACAAGGGTTCGCGCATAAGTGCTGTCAAGGGCGATACACTACACTAAGTTATTGAGATGAGAATGAATCAAACCCGCTCGGAAAGTTTATTTTCCACCTCGATGAATGAACCGGTATCCGCCAGGAAACGAATCGTTCTGGCACCGAAGCCGACTTCCGGACTGGATTCATTTTTATCAATGGACAAAGTCAGCACCACGCCCAACCTTGGAGATACATTGTGACTTTTACAGACTTCAACGATTTTTTCTTTAACGGGTTCAAGTTGCTTAACGATGATGTCGGTCAAAGCAAATACGTCCACCTCTCCGGAAAGAGTCTCCGTGGATAACTCCCAGGAACTTAATACAGGTTTTTCCAGGCCGCTGTATGCGCCGGCGGCATTGACGGAGGTGGGTTCTATCCCAAGCAGGCGCGTAATGTCGTCGGGGTTAAAATGATAACCAAGCAATGCAAAGTAAGCCCGTCCTTTATTCGATGCCAAGATAGTTTCCTCGTTAACAAGATTATGTGTCTAAGTATAAAGTATAGATTGAACCGGAGGTATTCTGTTGTCGTCTGAAGCCACACAAGAAAAGAAAAGAGACCCCAATGACCCGTGCCTGTTTTGCACGGATCCGCGCGGGGTATCGATACAGCATGAACTGGCTTACAGTGCCCGTGACACCTACCCGACGAGTCCGGGGCACACTCTGGTCATCCCGCGTCGGCATGTTGCCAGCTTTTTCGACCTGACGCTGGAAGAAGTGGCTGCCTGCATGGGCCTCATCAAAGAGGAAAAAAAACTCATCGACGACGAGTTTAGACCGGATGGTTACAACATCGGCATCAATGTCGGACCGGCGGCCGGGCAAAGCATCTTGCACGTCCATATTCACATCATCCCCCGCTACAAAGGGGACGTTGAAAACCCGCAGGGGGGCGTGCGGCATGTGATTCCAAAGAAGGCACATTACACGCGCAAATAATACAGTTCCACGGCCACATGGGAGGGGCCAGCTACGATGAACCTCCCGCTTTCGAGCATCTGTTTTCTACAACCAAAGGAGATAGCATCATGAGTGAAGAAAAGAAACCCTTTTGCCGCCCCAAGATTCCAGACGGACACGCATTCCGCGTAACCACCCGTCAGAAAGAAATCGTGCCGGGGCAGTTTTTTGTCGGCTATGAAACCACTTGGGAACCGTTCCAGAAAGAAGTGCCTTACACCATACCCAAGAAGCCCTAACGGGCATGGCAAGTTGCCACCCCTGATAATGAAACTTGCCATGCCCGTTTCCCTCTCCCCAACCCTCTGAGTGAAACAACTAGCCATTCGACTAGGCTGCAAAAAACCGCAGCCAAGTCGCTGGTTATCCCGCAAGCGGGCGAGGGAGCGAACGAATCGCTGCGCGAGTTTCACGTTACAGTAAGCAGCAAAAAGTATTCAGCCGCACGAGCCTAACCGGTCATGCGGCTGATTTATTTTGTGGTTCGCACGCTTTGTTAGCTATGTAATGGCTGTTCATCGGCTTGCGGACGGCTGAGTGATACACGAACTCAGTTTGTTCTCACCCCCGAAGCGGTCGTTGCTCAAAACTATTGCGATGCTGACCATTTTAGTTCAACGGTAGAAAATGCGGATCGGGTTAGCATGTTTACAATTTGAAGGTATAAACTTCAAATTGCATGACAAGGGAAAACGGGGTGGAGGGGAAGAGGGTTGCCGTCAAAACTATTGTGACGCTGACCCCTTTGACCCCTTAAATATTCTGGAAACTTTAAAAGTTATTTCGACTCCGGTACTTTTGGGTTACTTATATCGCTCAATTCAAAGTGGACGGAAGTAAGTCGATTCCGCGCGCTCGGTAATTTTGCTTTTCATTTTCCCATCAGTTGCATCGCATTCTTTTTCAACAAGACCCATTTCTTTCAGTTTTGAAGTTCGCCTACCAACAAGTTGATATGTTTCGTCAATGAGTGCTGATATTTCACCTGCGCGCATTAAGGTCTGTTCTGTATTCAAAGTGCCTAAGATTTCCAGCTCAACTGGGTCTAACATGATTTCATCACGCAATTTCGTCATCTCAATCACGTAATCTTCTGCAAGATTAACGGTTGAGCATACGCCGTCCTGACACTCAGGGCATCTCCACTTGAATAATGTAAAACTGCTTTCTTGATCCAATGGAAAGCAGCTGCCACAACTGCCACATCTGATAGTCTGATTCTTGGAAAGAAACTCATGTACAGCCGCGGTATAGTCGAAGCAGCGCTGAACAAAATAATTTCGATACTCGCTACCGGAAGGATAGCCCCAAGCTAGTCGTTCGGATTCCGTCAGGCCATAATAGAGGGCATACACCGTTACTGGCTTACCGTTTTTATCACGTGTGTCCTTATATTTTGAAAGTAAAAAATTCGACTCTAGTGATCTGAAGACACCAGTAAGGCTTGGGCTTACGACGAAGTGACTCACTGGTGGATTTCTGAGCTTGTCAAAATAACTCCCACCTATTGATTTCTCATTGATCTTCCGCCGTATTTCGCGCGCTTCATTGATAATGTGCTTCAGAAGTTCATGCTGATTATGACGATCCAGTTTGTTTTCAAATGGCTCGAGAGCAAATCTGTTTAGCCTGTCGAAGTACTGAGAAATTGTGGATTCATAGTGTTTCTGAGCGGCAAGTCGTATGCTTGGAAGAGTGATTGTTTGATTTTTTGAAACTTTGTCGAGATAGCAAATATGAAGAAGCGTCCCCATAAGACGGGGGACGTTAAAGGTGGTTTCAAATAATAATCTAAAGTGCTGATCCAACGGAGTCGATAGATCGAAATACTCTTCGATGTTTTCTCCAAACGCTTCAAATCTTCTTCTAAGTAGTCTCTGTGCGTAATCAATGGCAGCACGTTCCATTGATTGAACATCGGCAGCCTCATAAATGGATGCAAAATCAAGGCAAATTGTGTCGACCTTAGTTGGGTCAATTTTTCCGTAGTAAACCCTACCTGGGTACCCAGCAACTTTAAGCTTAACTGCCTCATTGCTGGAGTTGTTCAATGGTGAAAGAACTACATCTACAAACAATCGTTGATCAATAAAGTTTAACTCGGAGAAATCGTCGAAGAATACGACAAGTCTCTTAAGATTACTCTCGGCCAAGATATCTTGTATCTCAGAAATAATTTCATTAAACGGAAAAGTGCGAAGAACCACATCGGAATATTCGTTATAGATTTCGCTATCATCGAGCGATCTCTCAAAATCATTTAGTGAGGCATTGGCTCCTGCGCTAACACTGGCAGGTGATGCGCTGAAATTTGATCCAATGCTTGATCCAGATCCGGATTCTGTTTTGTGCTGGGATTTCCAGCGGCGAGTGATTTTCTGGAGAATGGGCAGTTCTTGCTCATGAAGGGTTACATCTCTGACTTTTGACTGGAGTGAATTCAGGCTTTTCCCCAAATCTATAAATGATTTCTTCTTGCCCTTCCATGTATCCCAAAGCGACATAGTATTGCAGCGACTATTTATCTCTTTAAGAAGCTCGGCAATCACCTGCCCTAAAAAAGCTTTGCGGATCATATGAGCTCGGTAAATGCCTGGATCAACTTCAATATTTTCAGTGGTATGAACTGGAATTTCGTCTGCGTTCAGCATGTCGCAGAGACTCTTTACATCCAAGTAAGTAGATAGCAGGTCCTTCCTTTCTCGGAAAACACTTTGAGCTTTCGCAAAAACAGTACTTTTCCCAGTGCCCTTGCGACCCAGTAAGAAAGTTGTATTGCTAGAAAGGACTGAATTTAAAACCGCATCATTGGGAAGTGGATCCACATAGAGAGTGGAAACTGGCTTGCCGCCCAAATCATCTTCAAAGTCCTTTAGCTCTGCACGGCGATATTGTCGAAGTGATTCTGCAATACGTGCAAACTTTTTAAGATTCACTTGATAACTCCTAAGTAGTAGTGATATGGGGTCAGCATCGCAATTGATTTCTCAAACCACCAATTGCTCAGGCGCAATGCCAAGCGCTTCGGCAATTTTCTCGCGCGTGGCCTTTCTCACAGGTTCTTTGGCCTCCTGCTGGGCGTAGGCGCTCTGCGAAATGCCGAGACGGCGCGCGACTTCTGTCTGCGTGAGGCCGAGGTGTTCGCGCCAAGCGCGGATGGGTGTCATGTCTTTATTGATGACTTTGTTGACCACGGCGTTGGGGATGGTTGGCGCGTTATGTTTGGTCAGGCTCATGTATTCCGGGTAGGGAATCACGACGAAGGCGGGTTTGCCTTTCGTGTCTTTCAGTATCTGGATGTTAGTAGGTGCGTTCATTTCGTTTCTCCACTTGCATGGTGGTCTCGGAGTAGCCGTCGGCGACGAGGTTCCAGGGTTCGCTGGCGGAGAGGGGGTTGATGGGTTGGGTCATGCGCGCCGCAACCCTTGCTGAATGATCTGCTGCAACTTGCTGCTGTCGGCGCGCTGCACGCACAGGATGGAGGCTTCGATGTAGGCGTTTTGGCCGGAGGGGCCTTCTGCCAGCGCTTGGCTGTAGTCGATGGGTTCGTAGCCGTTGTATACGGCAATGAGGTCGAAGAACAAACGGGTGATGCGGCCGTTGAGTTCGTAAAATGGGTGCAGTGCGATCAGTTCGGACTGGTAATGGGCGAGGCGTTCGGCAAATTTCTCTACTGTTCCGGCTGCGGTCTGTTTCAGGTATTGCTCTTGTTCCAGTTCGCCGAAGATGCGGCGGGCTTCCTGTTCGAGGTAGACCGCGCGACAAAATAGTGAACCGCCTTTGCTCATGTCCACCGTGCGGTACAGGCCCGCCCATTCGTACAGGGAGTCGAAGGTGTCGCGATGCAGCGCGTTGAAATAATTCTCGTCGAAGCGGACGGAGGGATCGAGTTCGGTGATGAAGCGGGTGTAGGCTTGTTGCAGCAGCGTTGCCTCAACTTCGTGCAACAAGTCCGGCGTTTCTATTCCCGGATGGTTTCTGGGAATGCCGGTGCCGGGCAGGTAGATGTCACTTTCTGCGAACTGATACTTGGACACGGTGCTGTTCCATCAGGGCTTGAGCCTGCTTTTTGACGGTATCGGATTGTACCGGCTTGCAGCCTTCGATCCGCATTGAGGTACGGACAGCTTGGGCGATCTTCTGGTTCAGGCTGGCGCTGACTTGCATCGTTTTCTCCCTATCGCAACTTGCCGTATGGCGAACATCGTTGCGGTGAATTATATCAAATCAAATACTCAGGCCACGGCTTTATGCCGCCAGCTTGAGTTCTACTTGCTTTCCCGCCCGAATGAGGACTAAAGGGGCCGATAAAACCGTGAGCCGCCCAAGGCGGCATCGCCAACAGTTTCCCCCTTTGAAAAAGGGGGAGTAAGGGGGATTTAAAAATCGTGGCACATCATCCTCTCTCAAATCCCCCCTCGCCCCCCTTTTACAAAGGGGGGAATTCCGCATCTCCTTCTCATTCCGCATGACCGCTGCATAGGTCAAACCTTATTGAGTCCCCCGGCAGAGCCGGGGGTTTACCTCACTTAATCAGAGCTCACCCCTTGTCCCAATAAGCCGTCGCTATCCCCTCGCCCAGGTCGGCCTCGATCAGGCGGCGGCGCACCTCCAGTAAACGGGCTATCAATGCGGGTTCGTGTTTGGCATACGTTTCGGCATCGGCAATGCGATTCACCACGACACCGAGCAGTTCGGTGATGGCGTTGCCGATGGAGTTCTGGCTGATGGTGACGATGAGTTTGCCCGCATCGTTGCGGTAAATGAGTTGTTTGAAAGCGGGTTGCCAGCGGATGGCGTTGGCATATTTCGCATCGACGATGCAATGGTCGCGCACTTTCTTGGCGGTCTTCATGAAGTCGTTATTGAACAGCAGCACGCTCTCCACTTGCTCCGGGAAATACACATCCGGCAGCATGGGCGCGTTGTGGGTGGAGACCTGCGAGAAGAAGGTGCGGTAGAAGTCGATGAAACCCTTCAGCACTTCGTCGTACTCTTTCCAGAAATGCACGTCTTTAAGTGCGGCCGCTCCACCTTGTACTTCCCAACTAGGCAAGCCCTGCGGATAGCCGGTGAGTGCGATGCATGCATCGGCTTCGCTGGCGGGTTTGAGTATCTTCAGGTGCAGTGCCTTGTCGAAAAAATCGCGATACACGTCGCGCATGTAGGCTTGGAACAAGCTGTGTTGTCCGCCATCGGTGAGGTTGGGATTGGCGGCATCGGCCAGTTTGGCGTTGCGCAGCGTTTCTTTGGGGAATACGACGAAATGGTTGTGCAGCATGCGGATGCTCGGCACACCGGGGGAGGTGAGCGGCCAGGTCGCATCCAGACTCGCTTCGCCCGCCAAGATCAGCGCCTCATCCGGATTGGGGTATTGCTCCAGCATGTAGTCAATGATGATCTGATTCATGCGATTCCACACCTGCTTCACATTGTCTGCAACTTGAGTGCGCCGCACGGGGCGACCCAGCGGATTGAGGATGCTCTTGGAGGTGTTGTAGATGATGGAGCAATCGAACTCGGTGCTGTGACCCAATGCCTTGCGATACAGCAACAGGCTTTCCGGGTTCGTCAGCAAGCCGTTGTTGTTCACCAAGTCATTGAGGTTCTCGGTACTGTTGAAGAACTCGTTGTGCTTGAGCCCCTCCGGTACTTCAAGGGGAATGGAGCGGAAGGGGGTGACGATTTCACGCGGGCCGGACTGCATGCTTTATTCCCTCACTAGTGTAGTGCATCATTCTTGATGGTACTTATGAGCAAACCCTTGTAGGTCGGGCTTTAGCCCGACATATCGGGTTGAAACCCGACCTACAATGCAGCGCTAACCAATGGCATAAGTTCCATGCGGAATGCAACACTACACTAGCCCTCCCCCCTGAAATAAAGGGGGAATAACAGGCGGGTGTGTATCAGGTCTGCGCCCAAGGCAGGCCGTCAAAGCGCCAGCCATTGTGCGAATTGCGGTGGTGGCTATCGTCGAGGTCGCCTTCGAAGCCATGCGCGACGTTGTACACGTCATTCAATCCGGCTTTTTCCAGCGCTTCTCCCGCATCGGCAGAGCGCCTTCCCGAGCGGCAGATGAGCACGACAGGGCGGTTGACGCTGGATGCCTTGCGTACATGCGAGACAAACATCGGGTTAACTTCCCACTCCGGGCCGTCCACCCAGGGAATATGAATGGAGCCGCGCGGATGGCCGACGAACATATATTCCATTTCGCTGCGCACGTCGATAAACACGGCCTCCGGATTGGCTTGCAGGAAGTCGAAGGCTTCTTTCGGATTCAGGTGTTGCATGGTCATTCTCCTTCTTGATATACGCTTGATCTGATTCTGACGGAAGTTGCGAATAGTACACCACCGGAATGGCAAATTTGGTGCCTTGCTTCTTGTTGATCCCGGACGGGTAGATTTCGGCGTTGCCCCCGGTTTGTTGCGATAGAAGCGCTCATCAAGCCTCCGGTTCAGCATACTGCAAAGTACGTATTTCGAAAGTCATCTTTTCCAGATCGCCAAGTATCCAGGTCGGTATGGCATCCACGCCGGGCGCGTCAATGCCTGCCACAGAACCCGGGTTGACCAGCCAGCATTCGCTGCCTTTGACAGTAGTTTGCTTGCCGACCTGTGCAACATGGCTATGACCGTGGCAAACCAAATCGTAATCTCCCGTACAGGCGAAAGCCTGGCCGTGATGCGGC
Source organism: Gallionella sp. (assembly GCA_028689145.1). Taxonomy (GTDB): domain Bacteria; phylum Pseudomonadota; class Gammaproteobacteria; order Burkholderiales; family Gallionellaceae; genus Gallionella. Next base: position 73,021 of record JAQTWT010000007.1, on the reverse strand, counting down.
ATGTGGGTGACAAAAATCCTGCGCCCGCCGAGTTCCAGCAAGGCTTCCTGCCCGTGATAAGTAAACTGCCCACCCGTCTTTGCCATCATGCGGTATAACGCAGCAACGTCGCCAATGTTGTTGCCATGCACGGCATGGATCGGAATGCCGAGTTTGAAGGAAGAACGCAGCGTGTTGACACCAATCAGGTCGCCACAGTGGATAACGGCTTGCGCACCGGAAGCCTGCGCCTCCACGATTGCAGCCACCAACTGATCGGAACGGTCATGGCTATCGGAAACGATGCATATCTTCATCTTGTTTGGTACGTGCCGAAATATTGCGCTGTATTAGGCAGAATTCGCGCGCGCATTGTCTATAGCCATATCGGGTAAGTGGCGCTATAACCCCGACGGGTGACAAAACCTGATTTATTCCGTCTCAGCGATTTAGCTTGTTGATATTTTAAGGAATTCGACTTAGTCTGCGGAATGTTTTGGGTGAAAGGAGCACCAAAGTTAATGAAAAAGAAAACGATTCCCATCCCCGATACCAGCCACAACGGCTTTTCGTGGGTACGCGATCCGGACTTCATTCCCCCCGGCAATGATGGCGGCGTAAATGTTTGCCTGTCGCATGAATTTACCGCTCAGCGTACTGGCGAACTTAGGACGCTGCTGGAAACTTTTCTGGAAAGTATTATCGGCACGGTCAATGCGACCGCAGGCGTAGTGCGGCTACTTTCCCCGGATGGGCGCACCCTGCAAATCATCAGCTCGGCGGGACTCTCCGCAGAACTGCAGGAAGAAGCGGAAAGCTTTATCGAACTGGAATGCGAAGCCAGCGAAAACGCCGCCTTCGACCATATTGTCCACGCCTCCGACATCAGTGCGTGCAACTCGCGGCAGAGTTGCCGCTATGCCAGCTGCCGTTTCCAGTCCCTGATAGCCGCCCCGCTGGATGTCGCCAATTCGTCCGATACCCCGCTGGGTATTTTAACCGTCTTCTTCGACGTGCCGCGCGAAGCGGCAAGCCAAGCCATGAATACCGTAGCGGCTTTTGCCGAAGTGATGAGCGCCACCATCGACCACACCCATATCAATCGCGAAGCCCGGCGCATCGAACGACTGGCTGCGCGCCAGGTGATCGCCAACGATATCCACGACTCGCTGGCGCAAACGCTGACCTACACCCGCATGCGCGTCAGCCTGCTACTTGAGGCTATCCGCTCCGGCAACGAATCAATGGCCACCGAATATGCCTGCGATTTGGATGAGGCGCTGGAGACCGGGCAAAAGAGCGTGCGCGAGCTCATCACCGACTTTCGCTGTGAAATGAACAAGGGGGGATTGCTGGCGGCACTGAACGACATCACCGCCGAGTTCCGCAAACGCAACAATATCCTGCTCGAATATCACAACCGGCTGGTCGATCTCGAATTGCCGCTGGAACACGAGATTCAGGTTTACCACATTGTGCATGAGGCACTAAACAACATCGCAAAACATTCCGGTGCCACCCATGCGCGGGTCTTTGTCGACGAACGCTTCGGCTACTACATTTTCACCATTGAAGACAACGGTAGCGGTGCCTGCACTTTCACACCGGTAGAAGGCCATTACGGCATGATAATCATGCGCGAGCGTGCGCACCGGATAGGAGGTAAAATCAAAACTGAAAGTGCCGCGGGGCTGGGCACACAGGTGCAGTTATTTTTTCCCGAACCATCGTTGGACTGGAGAGCGGCAAATGAGTGACAAGTTGAAGGTAGTGCTGGTCGACGATCAGGGACTGTGCCGCAGGGGGTTGAGTGAACTGCTGGCCAATTGCTATGACTTCTCCGTACTCGGCGCAACCGACAACATCGCCGAACTGCGCAAATTGCTGGATGAAAAACCCGATCTGCTCATCATTGATCTGCGCATGAAACCGCTGGACGGCATTTCCATGCTCGAACAGCTGCGCAAAGCAGGTTATTTGACGCCCGCCATCATGCTCACCATGAGCGATTCGGAAGTCGATTTGAAGAATGCGATACGTGCCGGCGTGCGCGGTTATTTGCTCAAGGACATGGCACCGGATGATGTGGTTGATGCGATCCGCCGCGTCGCCGCCGGCGAACTGGTGGTCGCGCCCACCATGACGGTAAAAATGATCGAAATGTTGCGCGACGAACAATCCGGGCAAGACCCGAAGAACTCGCTCAAACTGCTCACCGAGCGCGAGCGGGAAATCCTGCAATTACTGTCGCGCGGCGAAAGCAACAAGGCCATCGCACTCACCTTGAAAATCAGCTACGACACCGTAAAACAGCATGTTCGCCACATCCTGAACAAGCTCAATCTGTCTTCACGGGTAAAAGCCGCCGTCCTGTTTGCCAAGGAGCAGGGCAACGCCGACGACGATACCCCGCCGCGTTGCTAACACAACTCACTGCCACCCCATCAGGGTTATATTCACCCCCACCCGATATGGTTATAGACACTTTGGGGGACGATTGCGCCTAATAGCAGGGCTTACGCAACTCATCCGGACAGCGTTATCAACCAAAACAGCAAGGGGGCAACATGGCACATATTGTAATCATGGGAGCTGGTATCGGCGGCATGCCGGCAGCATATGAAATGCGCGACAAACTGGACAAGAAACACAAAGTCACTGTCGTCTCCAACAGCGAAAATTTCCATTTTGTCCCCTCCAACCCATGGGTAGGCGTTAAGTGGCGCGAGCGCAAGCAGATCGAGTTCCCGGCGCGCAGCTATCTGGAACGCAAAGGCATCGAGTTCATCTCTACCGGTGTGAAGCGCGTGCATCCCGAGCAGAACCAGCTCGAACTGAACGATGGCCAAAACCTCCATTACGATTATCTGGTGATCGCGACCGGCCCAAAACTGGCTTTTGACGAAGTCGAGGGGCTGGGCCCGCACGGCGGACATACTTACTCCGTCTGCCATGTGGATCACGCGATGAAATCCCACGACGAATGGGAAAATTTCTGCAAGAACCCGGGCCCCATTGTGGTCGGCGCAGTGCAAGGCGCTTCATGCTTCGGCCCGGCTTACGAATACGCGTTCATCATGGATACCGATCTGCGCAAACGCAAGATTCGCAGCAAAGTACCGATGACTTTCGTGACCTCCGAGCCATACATCGGCCACCTCGGTTTGGGCGGTGTGGGCGATTCAAACGGCATCCTCGAATCCGGCATGCGCGACAAGCACATCAAGTGGATCTGCAATGCCAAGGTTACCAAGGTCGAAGCGGGCAAGATGTACGTCACCGAACATGACGACATGGGCGTGGAGAAGAAAAAACACGAACTGCCGTTCAACTACAGCATGATGCTGCCCGCCTTCAAGGGCGTGGATGCGGTATTCGGCATCGAGGGGCTAGTTCAGGCGCGCGGATTCGTCACGGTAGACAAGCACCAGCGTAACCAGAAGTACAAGAACATCTTCGCGGTCGGCGTATGCGTCGCCATCCCGCCGGTCGAAGCAACGCCGATCCCCGTCGGTACGCCCAAGACCGGTTACATGATCGAGTCGATGGTGACTGCTACTGTGCATAACATCCATGCCGATCTGGTGGGTGAACCGGCAGATAAAGAGGCCACCTGGAATGCGGTGTGTCTGGCCGACTTCGGCGAAAGCGGCGTGGCGTTCGTGGCAATACCGCAAATTCCACCGCGCAACGTGAACTGGTTCTCGGAAGGCAAATGGGTACATCTCGCCAAGGTCGCGTTCGAAAAATACTTCATTCGCAAAATGAAGAAAGGTACTTCCGAACCGTTCTACGAAGGCAGCATTCTCAAGATGCTGGGCATTGAAAAGCTGAAATAACCGGCAACCTTCCTGCCTCTATATCAAGCTGACTCATAAAGCACCCGCTCCTCCGGACGGGTGCTTTTCATTTGGTGCAATACCGAATCAATAGCGCACCATGTAGCAAATCTCCCATAACGCTGTCGCAATACTGACAGCCGCCTCACCCGTTACTTCCATCATGATGATTTAATGTATTTTTATCTCGTGGCACGAGCCTTGCTAACCATCATGCAAGACAAAACTAAATCATCGAGGTCAGCATGCTATCCCTGCTTAAAAGCGATACCGCACCCCGGCTCAAGCCGCTGGGCGGCATCAAGGTCGAACTGGCCGGATCGTCCGGCTGCGGCACGACAGGCGGCGCGGGCAAGTCCGGCTGCGGCTCGTCCGCAGGGCCTGCCGACATGCCGCCGGAAATCTGGGAGAAGGTGAAGAACCATCCCTGCTATTCCGAGGAGGCGCACCACCATTTTGCGCGCATGCATGTCGCGGTGGCACCCGCCTGCAACATCCAGTGCAATTATTGCAACCGCAAGTACGACTGCTCCAACGAATCGCGCCCCGGCGTGGTGTCGCAGAAGCTCACGCCGGATCAGGCGGTAAAAAAGGTGCTGGCGGTGGCTTCCACGATTCCGCAGATGACGGTGCTGGGCATCGCCGGGCCGGGCGACGCGCTGGCCAGTCCGCACAAGACCTTCGAGACGTTTCGCCAGTTGCAGGAAAAAGCGCCGGACATCAAGCTGTGCCTGTCCACCAACGGGCTGATGCTGCCGGACTATGTGGATGAAATCTGCAAGTACAACATCGACCATGTGACCATCACCATCAACATGATCGACCCCGACATCGGCGCACAAATCTATCCGTGGATTTTCTACCAGCACAAGCGCATCCACGGACGCGAAGCCGCGCAGATACTCACCGAGCGCCAGATGCTCGGGCTGGAGATGCTGACCGCGCGTGGCGTGCTGACCAAGGTTAATTCGGTGCTGATCCCCGGCATCAACGACCAGCATCTGATCGAAGTGAACCGCGCGGTGAAAGCGCGCGGCGCGTTCCTGCACAACATCATGCCGCTGATCTCGGAAGCGGAGCACGGCACGGTGTTCGGCCTCACCGGCCAGCGCGCGCCGTCGGCACAGGAACTCAAGGAAGTGCAGGATGCCTGCATGGGCGGCGCGAACCTGATGCGCCATTGCCGCCAGTGCCGTGCCGACGCGGTGGGGCTGCTGGGTGAAGACCGCAGCGACGAATTCACGCTGGAGAAGGTGGAACAAATGGAGGTGGTGTACGACCTCGACAAACGCCGCGCCTATCAGGCCGGAGTCGAGGCACAACGCGCCGCACAGGTCGCGGCCAAACAGGCGGCACAGGCTGCGCAGCAGGCCGACGACGGCATCAAGGTGCTGGTAGCGGTCGCCACCAAGGGCAAGGGGCGCGTCAACGAACATTTCGGCCACGCGCACGAATTCCAGATTTACGAAGTGTCGGCCAACCGCACCGCTTTCGTCGGCCACCGCCGCGTGGATCACTACTGCCAAGGCGGCTGGGGCGAGGACGATGTGTTGCCGTCCATCGTCACCGCGATCAACGATTGCCACGCGGTGCTGGTCGCCAAGATCGGCGCCTGTCCACGCGATGAATTAAAGGAAGCCGGCATCGACCCGGTGGAAAAATACGCGCACGAGTTCATCGAACAGGCCGCGCTGAGCTGGTTCGCCGAATACCGCGAGCGCGTGGCAAACGGCGAGATCGTGCATCAAACGCGCGGCGATGCGTCAATACGGCAAGGGGCTTATCTGGCGGCGTAAATTAGCAACAACCGGATGTTGGCGTTTCTACCCCCATCCCTACCTTCCCCCTGCAAGGGGGAAGGAGCTTAGTCCCCTCCCCCTTGCAGGGGGAGGGCTAGGGAGGGGGTAGAACCCACAGAGCAATCAGCAAATTTAATACACAAGGAGCAACACCATGGCATACAAAATCGACGACACTTTCTGCACCGGCTGTTCCGCCTGCGAAACGGAATGCCCCAACCAGGCCATCTATGAAAAAAGCGGCATGTTCTACATCAAGCCGGAGAAATGCACCGAGTGCATCGGCAGCTTCGACGAGCCCCAGTGCGTGGCCGTCTGTCCGGTGGACGACACTTGCATCATCGATACCAAATATCCGCGCTACGTCGCAGCCTGAGGAAAAACCATGAACATCACCATCACCGAGCAAGCCGCCAAATACATGAGCCGCATGATCCGCTTCAACGGCGGCGCGGCGGGTGCCGGTTTCCGGCTGGTGGTTACGCCCGGCGGCTGTTCCGGCTTCAACTCCAGCTTCACGGTAGAAACCGCGCCGCTGGACGGCGATACAACACTGGACAGCAACGGTGTAAAAATATTCCTGCCCGCCGAAAGCCGCATCCTGCTCGACGGCGTAACCGTGGATTTCGCCGATAGCGCGATGTCCACCGGGCTGAGTTTCACCAACCCGAATGCCGATCCCTGCGCGTGCAAAACTTCCGGTGCTCCGCCCAAGGCGGTCACGGTGAGCATCGCCAGCATTCAGCGCAAGCATTGAACTAACTACCATGCCGCCATGACCGATCCGCTCGAAACGCTGGACTGGCAAGGCAACGAGGTGAACTGTGCCGCCTGCGAGAATCATGCCCTGCTCGCCAGCGGCGGCTGCAAACCGATGCATGCTTGCGTGCATGACCGCTACGCGAAGCGCATCGACCGCTTTTTTGCGCAGCATCCGGAGTTGGCGCGGCAATATGCCGCTCATCCGTATTTTGAAGTGCGCGCGGTCGCAGCCAGATATCTGGACGTGTTCCACCTGGCGCGGTTGCGCCACGACCCGGACGGGACGGTGCGCAGTACGGTGGTGTCGCGGCTGCCGCTGCGGCAACTGATGGAAATGCGCCTCGATCCGGATCGCGAAGTGCGCATCCGCGTGGCATCGAAGCTACCGCCGCACGATCTGGAACCGATGATGCACGATGACGATTATTTCGTGCGCAACATGGTGGCCAAACGGCTGCCCAAAGGGATGCTGGCGCTGATGATGCGCGACCCGGACAGCAGTGTCAGAGTTGTGGTGGTCGGCCGGATAGACGAGAGCCTGCTGCCGGCGATGATCAACGACCCCGATGGTGCGGTGCGCCTCGCCGTTGCCAAACGCCTGTCGGAACAGCAGTTGGTATTGCTGCGCCACGATGCCGACTGGCGGGTGCGCTATGAAGTGGCGCAACGCATCGATGCCTGCTACCTGAGCGAGATGGCGCTGGACGAAGACACGATGGTGCAGGAGATGGTGCTGATGCGCCGACTGGAAGGCTCGATACACGAGGACGGCAACAGGAGGACATATGTCAAAAATTAGCCGCGACAGCGACATCGTCGAACTCGACGGCCCACCGCTGTACGACTACGGCGACAAGGTGGTGGCGCGCTTCAACATCCGCAACGACGGTACCTACCGGGGCCGGGACATCGGCGACCTGCTGGTGAAGAAAGGCGATGTCGGCTATGTCGCCAGCATCGGCACCTTCCTGCAGCAGTACTACATCTACGGCGTGGATTTTTACGAACGCGGCACGCTGGTGGGGATGCGCTCGCGCGAATTGCGGGCGCTCGAGGAAATGGCGGAAAGCGAGGACGAACATGCTTGATATACAACAGCCGAAGTACCAATGGGGTCAGTCTGTGGTCGCCCTGATAGATCTGGTCAACGACGGCAGCTATCCGGAAATGGATGCGGATGCGCTGCTGGCCGCCAACGGCACGCACGGCGAGATCGTGCAAACCGGTATGCACCAGGAATCCGGCACGCCGGTGTATCTGGTCGAATTCCCGGACGGCAAGGTAGTCGGCTGTCTGGAAGACGAGATCGCGCCTTCCGAAAATATCCCCTCTCCCCGCTTGCGGGGAGAGGGTTAGGGAGAGGGGCAGCCTTCATGGCCGACCATCCCAACCAGCTCGACCACAAGCGCATCGAACGCACGCTGGCGCAGCGCGAACGTTACCGCTACGTCACGCCGCAGGTCATTGCCGACGAGGAGGAACACGGCTACCGCATCGAAAGCCCGTGCTGTTCGCGCAACGTGGAACCGGCGGGCGGCATCATCGACATCGCGCTGCTGAAATACCTCAAGCCGCACTGGCTGCTGTACCGCAAGGATCACCAGTACAGCACTTGGGTGCTGCACAGCGTGGCGGATACGCTGAGTGCCGCGCTGGAAATTCTGCTGCCGGACGAGGAACGGGTGTTCTGGCCGTGATAGTTTTTTGCAATTAAACGACACAACAAGGAAGCAACCATGAAAATCATGATCCGCAAGAATGCCAAGGGCGAAGCATCCGTCTATGTGCCGAAAAAAGATCTGGAAGAACCCATCGTCTCGATGAGCAAACCGGAGATGTGGGGCAGCATCGTAACGCTGGGCAACGGCTGGCAACTCGAACTGCCGGAGATGGCTGCGGACACCCGCCTGCCGATCACCGTCGAAGCGCGCCATGTCAACCGCGAGTGAGGCCATCATGTCCCTGGACGAATCACAGATTAATTCCATCGAAACCACGATCAAGGCATTGCAGGCCATCGGCGATCCGTTGACTCCCGGCTTACGCAAACTGTTTCCGGATATCTCTTTTGTGCGTTGCAGCGCCACGGACATGGATGCGCAGCCATTCCGTACCAGCGACAAATATCAGCTCTACCTGATGGATCGCAGCGAAGCCTGCATCCGCCTGACCGACCGGCTGGAATGCGCGGACGGCGTGATCGTCGCGGAAGTGGAACTCGCATGAGCGATAACGCGATTAACGAAATTCTAGCCGGGCTGAAAAGCGGGCAAGTCATTCCCTATCTTGGCCCCGGCGTTTGGGCGCAGGCTGCCACCCCGCCCTCCCATCCTGCCGACCATCTGGAGCTGGTCGCCAAGCTGACCGAGCGCGTGACCGTGCCGCACAGGATACGCAAAAATCTGACGGCGGCGGCGCAATACATCGAGAATTTCAAGCACCGCAAGACGCTGGTCGGGCTGATGAAGACCGCCTTTGAGGGTAAATCTTCACCCGGCGAATTGCACCGATTCATCGCCTCGCTGCACCAGCTGCCGCTGATCGTGGATACCTGGTATGACGATGCCATGCAACTGGCGCTGGCGAAAAATCAAAGCTGGGGACAAGTGCAGGGCGTGAGCCAGTCCGAGCATCACGGCGAATGGGTACGCTACTACAGCGCCCAAGGCGAGTTGACCGATGCCGCATCCGCACAGCAATGGCAGACGCTGCTGTACCGCCCGCTGGGTTCAGCCAGCCCGTCCAACAACTACATCGTATCGGACTCCGATTATGTCGAGATACTGACCGAAATCGACATCCAGACCCCGATCCCGGAGATCGTGCAACAGCGCCGCACCGGCAGGAATTTTCTGTTCCTCGGCTGCCGCTTCGCCTACCAGCTCGACCGCATCTTCGCGAGCCAGATCATAAAACGCTCGTCTGCAAAACATTGGGCGCTCATCGAGGGTGAACTGACCAAAAACGAAACGCGTTTTATGAAAGAGATGAATATCACCCGTCTGGATATGCCGCTAAGTACGCTGCTGCCTATAATTAACAACCCTCCGCTTTGATCGCGGAGACGGGAACTCACCGCCAGCGACGGGCAACCCCGGCCAGCAGTGCTGATTCCACGCCCATTTTCAATCTGTCCGGTTTGCCATTATCATATGGTCAGCGATGTGGCGGTTTCAGCGCATCTTAGCCAAAACTTAACGGATATCCAAATATGAAAAATCTGACACTGGCCATCATGCTGTTGGCGATCGGCATGGCAATTCCACCCGAAGTTTCCGCCAAGATCGATGCAGCCACGCTGGACAGACAGAGAGCTGCCAATAAAGCGCGCCTGTCAAAATCACTCGGCAGACAACGACTGTTCAACAAAGCGAGTAATCATGATGCCAGACAGCTAAAGCTCGATGCTATCCCGCCATCGCCGCGCCGTGGCGCAAGAAGCACTGCCACCAAATCGGATCAAACACTGCCCGGCAATCCAAGACGCGCTTCGACAGGCACGGAACGGCGCCAAGAACCAGATACAGCAACACAGGAATAACGGCAAGTACGGAAAATAAACGCATGGTGACAGCTCACCGTCACCGGTTTAAGAACGCCGTTCCAGCTCTTCCCAGCGTCCCATCGCCGCCGTCACTTCCGCCTCAATCTCTTCGCTGCGCGTTTGCAATTGTTTGGCGCGCTTGGCATCGTTACGGTAGATTGTGCCATCGGCAAGGTGCGCTGCAATATCGCTTTGCTCGCGCTCCAGTGCTTCGACACGTTTGGGCAATTCGTCCAGCTCGCGCTGTTCCTTGAAATTAAGTTTATTGACGGCTTTCGCTTTTTCCAGAGGTGCGGCAACTGCACGCGGCGGTGTTGAAACAGGCGGCTTGGCGGAAGCTGCCGTGGCCTGATATTTTTTCACCCGCACCCAATCCTCGTAACCGCCGACATATTCGATCAGTTTGCCGTCACCCTCGAAGGCGATCACCTGTGTGACCACATTGTCGAGAAACGCGCGGTCATGGCTGACCAGAAACAGCGTACCGTCATATTGCGCCAGCAGTTCTTCGAGGAGTTCCAACGTCTCGATATCGAGGTCGTTGGTCGGTTCGTCAAGCACCAGTACATTGGCAGGTTGGGTGAACAGCCTTGCCAGCAACAAACGGTTGCGCTCGCCGCCAGAACAGCTCTTGACCGGCGAACGGGCACGCTCCGGCGGAAACAGGAAATCGCCGAGATAGCTGATGACGTGTTTTTTCTGTCCGCCGATATCCACGAAATCAGAACCCTGGCTGATGGTGTCGGCCAGCGTGGCATTGTCATCGAGCTGCTCGCGCAACTGGTCGAAATACGCCACCGATATTTTGGTACCGAGCTTCACCGTCCCGGAATCCGGCTCCAGATTACCCAGAATCATTTTCAGCAGTGTGCTCTTGCCAGCGCCGTTCGGACCGAGCAGTCCGATTTTGTCGCCGCGCTGAATGCGGCAGGAAAAATCGTCCACCAGCGTCCGTTCACCGTATGCTTTGCAGACATGCTCCAGCTCGGCGACCAGTTTTCCGGAACGCTCCCCGGTCTCCACGCTCATTTCGACCTTGCCGACTTTCTCGCGGCGCGCGGCGCGCTCGCGGCGCAACTGCTCAAGACGCAGCACGCGCCCCTCGTTGCGTACACGGCGGGCTTTCACGCCCTGGCGTATCCACACCTCTTCCTGCGCCAGCACCTTGTCGAACTTGGCATTCACCACCGCCTCGTCGCTCAACATGCGTTCCTTGATTGCCAGGTAGGCGGAAAAAGTGCCGGGAAAACTCGCCAGATTGCCGCGATCCAGTTCGACGATGCGCGTCGCGACGTTATCCAGAAAACGCCGGTCATGCGTGACAAACAGTACCGCGCCGAGAAAATTATTAAGTAACCCTTCCAGCCATTCGATTGAGGCGAAGTCCAGATGGTTGGTCGGTTCGTCCAGGATCAGCACATCCGGCTCGGCGACCAGCGCCTGCGCCAATGCCACGCGTTTGCGCTGTCCGCCGGACAGGTCGCCAACGCGCTTGTCCGGATCAAGATCCAGTTTGGTGATCGCGGTCTCGATGCGCGCCTGCACCGACCAGCCGTCCTGTGCTTCCAGCTGGGTCTGAAGGTGCTGCATTTCTTCCAGCAACTTGTCGAAGTCCGCATCCGGTTCCGCGAGCTGATGGGATACATGGTGATAATCGTGCAGCAGCTTTTGCAGCTTGCCCAGCCCCTTCGCCACCGCGTCGAACACCGAGTCGTCGGCATCCAGCACCGGCTCCTGGCTGACATAGCAGATGCGCGCGGTCGGCGCGCGCCACACCAGCCCGTCATCCAGATTCCCCTGCCCGGCAAGCACGCGCATCATGCTGGACTTGCCCCCGCCGTTGCGCCCGATCAGGCCGACGCGTTCGCCCTCGTCGAGTTGAAAATCGGCATGATCCAGTAACGCGACATGACCAAAGGCGAGACTCGCCTTGTCGAGAGTAATAAATGGCATATTTAAAAACTACTTGAGAGGAAGTGAAGATTGATAAAGCAAAGAAAAACCGATTGCCCAGCAAGTCACCGCAAGATAACTGAATACGTTAACAAACCACGAAAGCACGATTACTACATCACGGCCCTCTATCAAAGGGTAAGTGAATGTAAAAATGACCATGGTAGCGGCAAGTAAATTTCCCGCCAACACCAGACGAAAACCTAAACGAAAACCATTTCCTTCCGGCTTGCCTACCGGTGGCAACGAGCCGCGAAAATACTGCACCAGGAACACCGCAACAAGCAGCAACAATGCCCCCATGATACGCTCGGGCACTGCTTGTTCCGGCGTAACAACACCCAACATTCGCAACACAAAACGTCCAATACTACCCACCCATTCCATAGCCAGTGTCAGGGGAATCAGGAACCATGCAACAAATAAATTAAAACGGATCAGCATAAATTTTTATCCAAGTGATACTTTTCTTCGAGGGGCGCACATAATACCAGCCCGCAGTTTTGATTACAGCGAGTTTCCGTTAGAATGCCGGATTACTTCAGATGTCCCCGTAGTTAAATGGATATAACCGGCCCCTCCTAAGGGTCAATTACAGGTTCGATTCCTGTCGAGGACACCATGTATGACGCAATCTGCTGCAGTTGCGAACATTCAATTTTTTTTGGGGATTGCGATGCATAAAATTATTTTGATGATATTGCTGGCCGGTTTTAGCGGCAGCGCGGCGGCCAAATGGGAAGTCGTTGCAAAAAGTGACAGCAATACGATATATGTCGATTATTCCTCCATTCGCAAGACCGGCAACACCGCCAAAATGTGGTTTGTATTCGACTTCAAAGCCCCGCAAACATATTCTGTAGTGACATTGCTTTCCACCAAAGAACAGAATGAATTCGATTGCAAGGAAGAGAAATACCGCCGAATTTATTTAACCGGGCACGCTGAAAATATGGTTTCAGGGTTGATTGTTTACACCGAGCCTGATCCGGGAAAATGGATACCTATCGCGCCGGATACCGTTTATGTAAATTTACTGAAGATTGCTTGCGGGAAGGTTACCCGTGTCAAACCGGCACCCAAGCGCTAGCCGAAAAAAATTGCGTCACTGAAACCATACACCCGCAACTTAATTGGTTTCACAACGCTATTTGCGGTCTGTCGGGGCACGCTAACCCCATAAATCAAGGCAACAAGCTACTATTGATTCCGCCTGTATCCATAATTTTGTCATTATTCTTTGCTATAGTGGCAGGCTACGAGAAAATTCTGGAGAAACATCATCAATACCAAGCCCGTCAAAAAACCTTCGCCAAATATCGCGGAGCTTCCCCCGCTGGGCATGGATGCCGAGAGCATCGTCGAGGATTTCCGCCGTTATTTCAGCCACACGCTGGGCCGGGACAAATTAAGCCACGCGTCCTACTACGTCTATACATCGCTGTCGCTTTCGTTGCGCGATCGTCTGGTAGAGCGCTGGAAAAAAACCCAATACGCCTATAACGAACAGAACTGCAAACGCACCTACTACCTGTCGCTGGAGTTCCTGATGGGGCGGGCGCTGGGTAATGCCATGCTGAATCTGGAAGTCGAATCATCGACTTCCCATGCGCTGGCGAAACTTGGGCTTGAGCTGGAAGAAATCATCGACCAAGAACATGATGCCGGTTTGGGCAATGGCGGTTTGGGAAGGCTGGCCGCGTGTTTTCTGGACAGTTGCGCCACCCTGCAACTGCCGGTGAAAGGCTACGGCCTGCGTTACGAATACGGGATGTTCCGCCAGAAGATCGACAACGGCTACCAGTTGGAAGAACCCGACCACTGGCTGACCAACGGCAACCCGTGGGAAATCGAACGCCCCGAGTTCAGCGTGCGGGTAAAATTCGGCGGGCATACCGAACATTACAAGGATGCCGACGGCACTACACATGCGCACTGGAAATACACCAATGACGTGATGGCAGTGCCTTACGACGTTCCCGTGCCCGGCTATCGCAACGGCACGGTCAATACCCTGCGTTTGTGGAAATCCACCGCCACCGAAGAGTTCAACCTGAATGAATTCAACGCGGGCAGCTATGCCGATGCGGTTGCCGCCAAGAATGCCGCCGAGCACATCACCATGGTGTTGTACCCCAATGATGCCAGCGAGAACGGCAAGGAATTGCGCCTGCGCCAGCAGTATTTTCTGGCCTCGGCCAGTTTGCAGGATGTGCTGCGAACTTGGGTAAACAAACACGGTAACGATTTCAGCGGGTTTGCCGACAAGAATTTCTTTCAATTGAATGACACCCACCCCACCTGCGCGGTGCCCGAGTTGATGCGCTTGCTGATGGACGAACACGGTCTGGGCTGGGATGCGGCCTGGAACATCGTCACCAAAACGGTCGCCTACACCAACCACACCCTGCTGCCCGAGGCGCTGGAACGCTGGTCGGTCGGCATGTTCGGACGGCTGTTGCCGAGACTGTCGGAGATCATTCACGAGATCAACGCCCGTTTCATCGAGGTGGTGGCACTGCACTGGCCCGGCGATGTCGAGCGGCAGCGGCGCATGTCGATCATCGAGGAAGGACATGACCGGCATATCCGCATGGCCTACATGGCCGTGGTGGCAAGCGTTTCGGTGAACGGCGTGGCGGAACTGCATTCGCGTCTGCTGCAGCAGCATCTGTTCCATGATTTCTATGAGCTGTGGCCGGAAAAATTCAATAACAAGACCAACGGCGTTACTTCCCGCCGCTGGATAGTGGCGAGTAACCCGGCTCTGAACGAACTGATCACGCGCACCATCGGCAAGGGCTGGATTGCCAACCTGATGAACCATACCGCCAACAACAACTGGATCACCGACATGTCCCGGCTGAAAGAGCTGTTACCGCATGCCGACGATGCTGAATTCCGCGCCGAGTGGCGCGCGATCAAACAGGCCAACAAAGCATGTCTGGCAGAAATGGTACGACGCGATTGCGGCGTGACGTTCGATGTCGAAGCATTATTTGACGTACAGGTGAAACGCATCCACGAATACAAGCGCCAATTGCTCAACGTGCTGCATGTCATCCACCTGTATGACCGCATCAAACGCGGCGACACGGCTGACTGGACTCCGCGTTGCGTGCTGATCGGCGGCAAGGCTGCACCCGGTTATATGATGGCCAAGCGCATCATCAAGCTGGTCAATGCGGTGGCTCATGTGGTCAACAACGACCCGGATACATCCGGCCTGTTGAAACTTGCTTTCCTGCCGAACTACCGGGTATCCGCGATGGAAGTTATCTGCGCCGGAACCGATTTGTCGGAGCAGATTTCCACCGCCGGCAAGGAAGCCTCCGGAACCGGCAACATGAAATTCATGATGAACGGCGCGCTGACCATCGGCACGCTGGACGGTGCCAACATCGAGATTCGCGAGGAAGCCGGAGATGAGAATTTCTTCCTGTTCGGTCTCACCGCGGAACAAGTAGATGCCACACGGGGGCACTACGACCCGGGCGCGATTGTCGCCGCGGACGATGACCTGCGCCGCGTGATGCACCTGCTGGAAAGCGGCCATTTCAACCTGTTCGAGCCCGGCATCTTCGACCCGATCATCCAGTCGATCTACCATCCGGGCGACCCGTGGCTGACTGCGGCGGATTTTCGCGGCTATGTCGAGGCGCAACAACAGGTGTCAAAAGCCTACCGCGATACGGAACGCTGGACCCGCATGAGCATCATCAACACCGCGACCAGCGGCAAATTTTCCAGCGACCGTACCATTCTGGATTACAACCGCGACATCTGGCATTTGCCGCAAGTAGAGGCAAAACCGGTCAAGGGAAAATAACCCGCTAGGGGAGGCTGGCCAACCCGCCTACCCCTCTTTTCACCATTTCAACCATCACGCCAATCCCATGATCCAGCGGATGACCGCCCCATGCCCGCGCTGAAACAGCCTAAAGTTGTGCCGCTATTTGCCGATACCCACAGTGGGTACGGAGGGCATAACGCCCCACCGGATGCTCGCAACAGATCACCCGTAAGGAAAAGGAGCAGCGAATATGAGCGAGAAATTCAAGTTCGACGGGCATGTATATTACGCATCAACCCAACAGTTCTTCAGGGATACCGTCGAGATAACACAGACGGAATTCTACGATGCCCTGTTCCGGCAACTCAGAAAATTGAAAATACTGACCTGATGGCCGGCACCGGAGGGTTGTACCGGCTGCCAGACTGCCCCCCTGCGGGCACAGGGGCTTGCGCATGTTGAGCGCCGTGCTGATCATCATATCGGCCATTACCATCGTGCTCGGCGCGGTGCTGATGTTTGCCTCGTTCAAGTTCAATGTCCCGACCACCCCGCTGGCGGATCGGATAGACGACATCCTGCCGCAGACGCAGTGCGGCAAGTGCGGCTATCCCGGTTGCAGGCCCTATGCCGAAGCCATCGCCAACCATGAGGCGGAGATCAACCATTGCCCGCCCGGCGGCGAAGCGGGCATCCGCGAACTGGCCTCCCTGCTCGGTGTTGCATTCAAACCGTTCGGCGCAGACGTGGTAATCAAACCGCCGTCCGTCGCGTATATCGACGAGAATATTTGCATCGGCTGCACGCTGTGCCTGCAAGCCTGCCCGGTGGATGCGATCTCCGGCGCATCCAAACTGATGCACACCGTCATCTCCCCGCTGTGCACCGGCTGCGAACTATGCGTCGCACCCTGCCCGGTGGACTGCATCAGCATACAGCCGTTGCCGCAAACGGCACCGACGCGGGAACAACAACGCGCCGCCGCCAAAGCCGCACGCGAACGCTACCGGTTCCGCTTGGCACGCATCGAACGCGACAAGCGCGAGAAAGCCGAACGGCTGGCACAGAAGGAAGCTGCTGCCGCGAAAACGGCTGTCACCCAAGAGACTGATGCGCAAGCGCTGATTCAGGCGGCGCTGGAGCGCGCCAAGGCGCAGGCCGCTGCCGCCGCCCCCAAGAACACCGCGCAACTGACACCCGAACAGCAAGCGCAGATCGACGAGATCGAAGCTCGCCGCGCCAAGACGAAGGAATGATGCAGGCTCGTTTTGGCAACTTATTTACGGGAAATGCTGCTAGTGTAGTGCACCGGATGTTTCTCCCGCCATAATCGCTTCAGTGTACAATTTTGTCATTGCCATGGAGGTTGCTATGACACACCAGTTTGATGTAATTATTGAAAAAGATTCGGTGGGGTATTTGGTTGCCTCGGTTCCTGCGTTGCCGGGTTGCCACACACAGGCCAAGTCACTCGACACCCTGATGGAGCGTATCCGCGAGGCTATCGAACTTTGCCTTGAGGTAGGTTGGGTTAGCAGTTCCACCGCGTAACCCAACGTCATTTTAAAAGCTGTTGGGTTACGCAACAAAGCTGCTAACCCAACCTACGAAAATAACGTCCGCGCCTACCAAATAATCCCGCAGGTAACCATTCCATGAACCCCGCCAAACGCCAAGAAATTTTCACGCGCTTCCGTGCCGCCAACCCGCACCCGAAAACAGAGCTGGAATATGCCACGCCGTTCGAGTTACTGGTCGCGGTGATCCTGTCGGCGCAGGCCACCGATGTTAGCGTGAATTCCGCGACGCGCATTCTGTTTCCGCTGGCGAACACCCCGCAGGCCCTGCTCGACCTCGGCGAAGAGAAACTGCGCGAGTATGTGCAGCGCATCGGGCTGTACCAGACCAAGTCGAAGCACATCATCAGGATGTGCCAGTTGCTGCTGGAAAAACACGACGGAACAGTGCCGCAAACACGCGAGGAGCTGGAAGCCCTGCCCGGCGTGGGGCGCAAGACCGCCAACGTGGTGCTCAACACCGCGTTCGGCCAGCCGACCATCGCGGTGGACACGCACATCTTCCGCGTATCGAACCGCACCGGCATCGCGCCCGGCAAGGATGTGCTGGAGGTGGAAAAGAAGTTGCTCAAGTTCGTGCCGGACGAATTCAAACACGACGCGCACCACTGGCTGATTTTGCACGGGCGTTATACTTGTCAGGCGCGCAAACCAAAATGCGCGCAGTGTTTGATCGCGGATTTGTGCGAATGCAAAGAGAAAACCCTCTGACGTGATTTATCCAATATGCCATTAGATTTTGCTCCCGCGTTGCGGGAGATTTTTATCAACTGGATTCCGGCCTGTGCCGGAACGACGAATTTTTAGGTGCAGCCTGATGTTCAATCCCACACGAGACGAAGCCCGCCAATTCCTGTTCGAATCATGGCGCAAGCGCCGCGAAGGTGCGCTGCTCACACCGCTGGAAGACCTGATGGCGCAGCTTATCGAAAAGCATCCGGAATACCACGACCTGCTGGCCGACCCGGAGCGCTATCAGGACAAGGACTACGCGCCTGCGCAGGGCGATACCAATCCGTTCCTGCATCTGATGATGCACCTCACCATCGAGGAACAGATTTCCATCAACCAGCCGGCCGGGATACGCGCGCATTTCACGCGCCTGACGCAGCATTACCAATCGGAACACGACGCGCAACACCGTATGATGGAATGCCTCGGCGAGATGATCTGGCAGGCGCAGCACAACCGCACCCAGCCGGATGCGGCTATTTATTTGGCCTGTCTGGAAAAGCAATGAATTTTGTAGGGGCGAGATTCATCGCGCCCTGATTTATTCATGTATCAAGCGAAGGGCGCGATGAATCGCGCCCCTATAACTGCATCGCTGGAAAACCGTAGCGTGCGCTGTGCGCGCGACCTTCGACCAAATCGTGCGCACAGCGCACTCTACCGCATCAATGTTTAGCCGAACTCTTTGACGATGTGCTGCTGGCGGCGGCTGATCGCGATCAGTTCGTCCAGACCTTTGAGTTTGACCATCCAGCCGCTGCCCTCGCCTTCTTCGCCGCCGCCTTTCTCAAAACCCTCGATGGATTCTTTGGCGACCAGACAGTTGCGGTGAATACGCACGAAGCGCGTTGCAAATTCCTTTTCCAGAGCATTGAGCGATTCTTCGAGCAGGTATTCGCGTTCGGCGGTGCGCACGGTGATGTATTTCAACTCGGCGCGCAGGAAAAGCACCTGTTCGACCGGCACCAGATGTATCTTGCCGCGCTCGTGGATGGAGAGAAATTTGCGCGGCTCGGGCAGCAGTTCGCGCAGCACTGTGGTTTGTACCGGTACGGCATTGCGCGCGCGGGTGAGCGCTTCAAACAACCGCCCCAGCCGGATCGGCTTGAGCAGGTAATCGACCGCGTGCAACTCGAACGCCTTGATCGCGTAACTGTCGTAAGCGGTGGTGAAGATGATCACCGGCGGCCAATTCGCCGCATGCAGCGCGGGCTTGGGTAGCCGGTTAAGATGCTGCGCAAGTTCGATGCCGTCCATCTGCGGCATGCGGATATCCAGCAGCACCACATCGGCGGGCGTTTCCAGCAGCTTGTTCAGCGCTTCCTCGCCATTACCCGCCTCGCCCACCACTTCCAGCGCCAACTGGTCGCCGCAATCGCCCAGCAAGTCGCGCAGACGGTTGCGCGCGGGCGGCTCGTCGTCCACGATGAAGATGCGCAAAGCCAGTTCGATAACGCTCATGTCTTTTTCTCCTTCACATAGGGCAGTTTTATTTCCACGCGATAGTGATCTTTGCCGCTGGCAACCTGGTAACGCGCCTCGGCATCGAACAGCAGCGCCAACCGTTCGCGGATATTCTGCAGCGCCATTTTGTGGCCGCCGGTATGCGCTGCCGCGCTGTCCGGCGCGCGGGGATTATCCACCTTGATCCGCACGGTATTGCCGCTATAACTCACCGCGACCGTAATACTGCCGCCTTGCGACAGGGATTCGATGCCGTGGTACACGGCGTTTTCCAGCAACGGCTGCAGCAGCAGCGGCGGAATCAGCGCGTCATCCGGCACATTCTGCATCTGCCAATCAACCTGCAGCCGTTCGCCCATGCGCAATTGTTCCAGCGCGACGTATTGCTTGCCCAACCGGATCTCTTGGCGCAACGGCACCAGATCCTGCACATCCGTCATCGCCATGCGGAACAAATCCGCCATATCTTCCAGCGCGGCTTCGGCCTGTTTCGGTTGCGCGCGCACGATACCCAGCACGGCGTTGATGGTGTTGAACAGAAAATGCGGGCGGATGCGGGCGCGCAGCACCTGCAAACGCGCATCGTGCAAAGCATGCGACAGTATCCGGCTGCGCCAGCGAAAATACATCAGCAGGGTGCAGCACACCAACACGGCAAGCAACGCATAGCGCAGCGTATCCAGCCACACGTCATGGCGACCAGACGGGTGATAAAGTTCCCCGACAAGGTAATACGCGAGTAACGTTAACGCCACCACCAGCACATTCACCGCCAGTACGCCGTGCCAGTAGGCAAGCCGGTTCAACCACGGCTGCAACACCCACAGCAACAGCAAGGAGGACAGCAATACCGGCGTAAGCAGCGAGGCAATCTGCATCATGTACAGCGGCACTTCATTCCAGCTGCCCGCCTGCAACAATGCCTGCAACAATGCCAGCCCAGTACATACCAGCAGGATGCGCAAGGTAACGCCGAGATTGCTAAAGTTGGGCAACGCATCTGCCCATGCGTTTTGTTTTATACTGCGCGGGTTATTCATGGCGTGAAAGTTTCAAGGGAGCCTCTAAAAATTCAGAGTTCGCCCAAATGCAAGGCGCGGTGAAAAATTCCGCAGCGCCGCATATGCATTATATGTAAGCAAGAAATTTTTTCCGCAACGCATCTGTTGGGATGAAATCTGGATTTTTAGAGGTTCCCGGTTTTTCATGCTTCATTCTGGTACAAGTGAGGGCAGCAATGCAAGATAAAGATACATGGTCGGGGCGTTTTAACGAACCGGTCGCGGAACTGGTGAAACGCTACACCGCATCGGTGGGCTTCGATCACAAGCTGGCGATGTTCGATATTCAGGGTTCGCTGGCCCACGCGCAGATGCTGGCGGCTTGCGACATCATCGGATTGCAGGATTTAAAAGATATTCAGCGCGGTCTCGGGCAAATCGAACAGGAAATTCTCTGCGGCGAATTCGTCTGGTCGCTCGACCTTGAAGACGTGCACCTCAATATCGAGAAGCGCCTCACCACACTGGTCGGCGATGCCGGAAAACGCCTGCACACCGGGCGTTCGCGCAACGATCAGGTCGCGACCGATGTGCGGCTATATCTGCGCCACGCGATCGACGAGCTAGGCGGACTGGTCAAAGCCCTGCAAGGCGCGCTGCTCGACCTTGCCGAGCAGCATACCCACACCATCATGCCCGGTTTCACCCATTTGCAGGTCGCGCAACCGATCAGTTTCGCGCATCACCTGATGGCGTATTTCGAGATGCTCAAGCGCGATGCGGAACGCCTGCGGGATTGCCGCAAGCGCGTCAACCGTTTGCCGCTGGGCGCGGCGGCGCTGGCCGGAACCAGCTATCCGATCAAGCGCGAATATGTCGCCCAATTGCTGGATTTCGACGGCGTGTGCGAGAACTCGCTGGATGCGGTTTCGGATCGCGACTTCGCCATCGAATTCACCGCCTGCGCCGCGCTGATCATGACGCATCTGTCGCGCTTTTCCGAGGAACTGATCCTGTGGATGAGCCCGCGCTTCGGTTTCATCGACATCGCCGACCGCTTCTGCACCGGCTCGAGCATCATGCCGCAGAAGAAAAATCCCGACGTGCCGGAACTGGTGCGCGGCAAAACCGGACGGGTCAACGGCCATCTGGTCGCGCTGCTCACGCTGATGAAAGGCCAGCCGCTGGCCTACAACAAGGATAACCAGGAAGACAAGGAGCCGCTGTTCGACACGGTGGAAACCCTGACGCAAACCCTGCGCATCTATGCCGACATGATCGGCGGCATCAGGGTCAAACCGGCAGCCATGCGCAACGCGGCGTTGCAGGGTTATGCCACCGCCACCGATCTGGCCGATTATCTGGTGAAAAAGGGCGTGCCGTTCCGCGATGCGCATGAAGCCGTGGCGCTCGCGGTACGTTTTGCCGAGCAGCGTGGCTGCGACCTGAGCGACATCGCGCTGGCCGAACTGCAGCAATTCTCACCGCTGATCGGGGATGATGTGTATCAGGTGCTGTCGCTGGAAGGATCGCTTGCCAGCCGCAACCACACCGGCGGGACCGCACCCAATCAAGTTGCCGCCGCGATTGCGCGCGCGCGCGCCGGCCTCGCCAAATAACCGGGGTTCCATCCGTGCCAGATCCGGCCTTGAAAATTTTAGTAATACCGATCCTTGCAAAGCAGGCAGATTCGACCAAAATTTATCGTAATAAACCCGGCAATTTTCCCCGCCCCGGTCCGATGAACCGATCCTGATTACCCGTAATAAATCAAAAGGCTTGAGTGGTGCATTATTGCGAAATACTTTAATATCCGCGGCGCAACTGGTTCGACAACAGGTCTCAGGGAGAGTCAATGAATAATCAGTCGTTCTGGAAAAAAGACTGGTTCGTCGGTTTGCTGGTCGCATTGGTGTTTTTGGCCGGCGCAAATAGCGGCCTGATGCAAAGTCTGGAGCGCAAGGCTTATGACCTTGGCGTACTGGCTTCATCGCGCACACCGAGCGACAAAATTGCGGTGATCGCAATCGACGACCAGAGTATCGCCAATCTTGGACGCTGGCCGTGGCCGCGTGAAATACACGCAAAAATGGTGGATATTCTGACCACCGGTCACGCCAAGGTGATCGGGCATACCGCTTTCTTTTTCGAGCCGCAGGTCGATGCCGGGCTGGGCTACATCTACAAGATCGCCGATTTGCTCGGTAAATCTTCCCTGCTGGAAGTTGCCGTACCGGAAAACACCATCCCGGAAAGTCTGGATGCCACACTGGTTCCGGCGAGTGCCGTAAGCGCGATAAATCCGGCCAGCATGGTTGCTCCCGACACCCCGGCTGAATTATCCCAGCTCGATATACTGCTGCAGGAAGCGGCAAAGAATCTCGACAACGACAAAAAACTCAGCGACAGCATGGACAAGGCCAACGATGTGTTGCTGGCGATGTTCTTCAATCTGGGCGAGCCGCAGGGCAAACCGGATCAGCCGTTACCGGATTATGTACTGCGCAATAATCTCACCAACGTAACAGATGCCAGCGGCTCGGGCGCGCTGCCGCTGCCTGCGCGCGGGGCATTGTCGCCCATCCCTTCGCTGGGCAACCAAGCGCTGGCGATCGGGCATCTCAACAGTTTTCCGGATGTGGACGGCGCGGTGCGTACCGAGCCGCTGGTGGTGGGCTACTACAATCAATATTATCCGTCGCTGTCGCTGATGCTGGCGGCCAAGAGCCTTAATCTGGAACCCAAGGACATCCACGTCAATCTGGGCGAAAGCGTGCAACTGGGCAACCAGAAAATCGATACCGATCAAGCCGTGCAAATGCACACCTATTTCTACAAGGATAGCGGCGGACACCCCGCTTTCCCGGTGGATTCTTTCTACGATGTATTTACCGGCAAAATCCCGGCGGAAAAATATCGCGACAAGATCGTGCTGATCGGCGGATCGGCAGCGGGTGTCGGCTCGCTGCAAGTGACACCGATCTCTGCCGGCATGGCTCCGGTGTCCATTCTGGCGCATTCGGTATCCAGCATCCTCAAGGGCGATTTTTTCGTTACCCCGGCTTGGGCGGCGATGGCACAAACCGGCGTATTCATACTGGTCTCGCTGTATCTGATCCTGCTGCTGCCGCGCCTGAGTGCGGCGATTGGCGCAGTGGTTACCGTCACATTGCTCGCGGCGCTGCTGGCGACACATTTTGTGCTGATGACGACGCAAGCCATGTGGCTGCAGCTGATGCTGCCCGCCGCGCTGTTACTGGCCGGGCATTTATTGCTGACCACCAAGCGTTTCCTGATGACAGAAAAGGGCAAGCAAAAGTCCGATGCCGAATCGGCCGAGAGCAACCGTATGCTCGGCCTGGCTTTCCAGGGGCAGGGACAACTGGATATCGCTTTCGACAAATTCCGCAAGGTTCCGGTCGACGACAGCCTGATGGAAGTTTTGTATAACCTCGGGCTGGATTTCGAACGCAAGCGCCAGTTCAACAAAGCCGAGTCGGTCTTCAAATACATGGCCGAATACAACCCCAAGTTCCGCGACCTCGAAGCACGCCTGGTACAGTCCAAAGCGATGTCGGAAACGGTGATACTCGGCGGCTCCTCCGGCAAGAGCAATGCCAGCACCATGGTGCTGGGCAGGGAAGGCGTTTCCAAACCGATGCTGGGACGCTACGAGATCGAAAAAGAACTCGGCAAGGGCGCGATGGGCGTGGTGTATTACGGCAAAGACCCCAAAATCGGCCGGGTGGTGGCGATCAAAACCATGGCGTTGTCGCAGGAGTTCGAAGCCGACGAATTGCAGGAAGTCAAAGAACGCTTCTTCCGCGAAGCCGAAACGGCGGGCCGCCTGAATCATCCGAACATCGTGTCGATCTACGATGCGGGCGAAGAACATGATCTGGCCTTCATCGCGATGGAGTTCCTCAAAGGCAAGGATTTGATCCCCTATACCAAGCCGGATAATCTGCTGCCGCTGCCAAAGGTGATGAGCATCGTCGCGCGCGTGGCCGACGCGCTGGATTATGCGCACAAACAAAACGTGGTGCACCGCGACATCAAGCCCGCCAACATCATGTACGACCCCGACACGGACACGCCCAAGGTGACGGATTTCGGCATCGCGCGCATCACCGATTCGAGCAAGACCAAAACCGGCATGGTATTGGGCACACCATCGTATATGTCGCCCGAGCAACTGGCCGGCAAAAAGATCGGCGGCGGCTCGGATTTGTTCTCGCTGGGCGTGAGCTTGTACCAACTGGCTTGTGGTAAGCTCCCGTTCGCGGGCGACTCGATGGCCCAGCTGATGTACCGCATTGCCAATGACGCGCCTACCGACATATTGAGCATCCGGCCGAATTTGCCGCCGTGCCTGGTGGCGATTATCAATAAGTCGCTGGCCAAACAGAATGAAGACCGTTACGCAAATGGCGCCGCAATGGCCGACGCGCTGCGCAAATGCGCCGCCAGTCTGGAGGGGTAAGCGATGAAAGTACAAGACGCTTTGGAAATAGTCAGCCAAACTAACCCCGGTATGGTGCGTTCGCACAACGAGGATAGTGTGGCATGCGAGGCAGCATGCGGTTTGGTAGTGTTGGCGGACGGCATGGGCGGTTACAATGCGGGCGAAGTGGCGAGCGGCATCGCCGTTTCGGTCACGGCCATGGAGATATCCCACCGCTTGCAAAATGCCAGCCCCGTTGAGCGCGATGAGCAATCCGGTGAAGAATTGGGCGTATTGTTGTTGCGCGACAATATCCAGAAGGCCAATGCTTCGATCTTCCACGCATCGCAAAGCCAGCCGCAGTATGCCGGAATGGGTACGACCATTGTGGCCGGACTGTTTTACGACAACCGAGTGGCGGTCGGCCATGTCGGCGACTCGCGCATGTACCGGTTGCGCGACGAAACGCTGGAAAGTATTACCCGCGACCATTCGCTGCTGCAGGAACAAATTGACAGCGGGATGATCAGCATCGAGGATGCACGTCATTCCAAGAACAAAAATCTGGTCACCCGCGCAGTCGGAATCGACGCGGAAATAAGCGCGGAAATCCATGTGCATGACGTGCGGATAGGCGATATTTACCTGCTCTGTTCGGACGGTTTGAACGATATGGTCGAGGACGACGACATCGGCACCACGCTGTATGCAATGCAGGGGAACTTGCCGCTGGCCGCGGAACAACTGATTCAGATGGCAAACGACAACGGTGGCCGTGATAATGTTTCGGTAGTTTTGGTAAAAGTAAAAGGCGGATTTGCCGCACCGCGCGGCTGGTTTGCAGAATTGGTCAACTGGTTTAACAAATGATTGGCTTGGAAATTTAGCATGTGCAAAGGGGCGCAACTATGGCGGCAAAACTGATACTTAGTATGGACGGGGTAGTAATCAACGAATTCCCCATAAGCAAGGAGCGCATGACTATCGGGCGCAAAACGCACAACGACATCGTCATCGATAATCTGGCGGTAAGCGGCGAGCATGCTGCGATTGTTACCATACTGAACGATTCATTCCTCGAGGATCTGGACAGCACCAACGGCGTGGAAGTAAACGGCGTGATGATCAAAAAACATGTCATGCAAGCCAATGACGTGATCGGCATCGGCAAATACCACCTGAAATACATCAGCGACCAGGTCAGTCAAGCCAACCCCGACGATTTTGAAAAAACCATGATACTGCGCGCGCCGGCAAAATCTGCTGAAGCCAACGCTCAAGTCTCTGCGACAGCCAATAACGTTGAAAAAACCGGCAAATTTGGCGCGCTTCCTCCGGTTGACAGCACACCGGCAACCGCACCGGCAACCGCACCGGCAACCGCACCGGCAGCCGCGCCGGCAAATGCGCCGGCAGCAGCGCAAGCGGCCGCAGTGCAAATCCTGACCGGCCCGAATGCCGGTAAAGAGCTGGATTTGGTAAAGAATCTGACGACTCTGGGTAAACCGGGTGTACAGGTGGCGGTACTGACACGCCGCCCGCATGGATTCTTTATCACCCACGTAGAGGGAACCAGTTTCCCCTCGGTAAACGGCCAGGTGCTGAACGACAAGCCGCATCAGATGAACGATCATGATGTGATCGAATTGGCCGGCGTCAAGATGGAGTTCTATTTCAAGGGATAGCGGCAGGCAGGGTACAAAAGTAACATCGCGACTCATCCGCGAACTTGATGGGTAGTAGCTGGACGTAATCGATGCTCTAATAAAACTTACCACCGTCCGAACAGATTGACAAACAACGTCAACCTGTTCGCCGGTTATATCTTCAGCCAAGGAAAACTGCATGAAGAAGCATTCATTTTTGATCGGGATTGGACTGCTGATCGTTTTGATTTTTGTCGGCAATGCCGCCCATATTTACCGGCTGCATTTTGTCGAGCAGCTGTCCGATATTCTCTACGACTACCGTTTGCGTCTGACCATGCCAAAAACGGTGGACGACCGCATCGTCATTCTCGACATTGACGAAAAAAGCCTCAAGGAAGAAGGCCGCTGGCCGTGGAGCCGCGACCGGCTCGGCCTGCTGATGGACCAGTTGTTCGATAAATATGGTGCCGCGGTTGTGGGTTTCGACGTGGTATTCGCCGAAAAGGACGAGAGCTCCGGACTTAAGGTGCTGCAAAAGCTGGGGCAAAACCAGCTCAAGGACAACGCCAAGTATCAGGCCACGCTTGCGCAAATTCGTCCGGAACTCGAATACGACAATCTGTTTGCCGAAAAGCTCAAGAACCGGAATATCGTGCTGGGATACTACCTGACCGACAAGAAAGGCAGTATCTCCGGGATGCTTCCGGAACCGGTTTTTGAGGCCGGTTCATTCAAGGATCGTCCGATCACTTTTACAACCTATCAGGGCTACGGAGCCAATCTGCCCGAATTGCAACAGGCTGCGATCAGAGCCGGGCATTTTAATCCCGCGGTGGATTCGGACGGCATGGTGCGGCGCGTGCCGATGGTGGCCGAATACAACGGCGCGTATTACGAATCCCTGTCGCTGGCGATGGTACGCACCCTGTTCGGCTATCCGCCGATGCTGCCCGGCTTTGCCGAAGGCAATGCCAGCGGATACGCCGGTCTGGAATGGCTGGAACTGGATTCGCC
Organism: Gallionella sp.; assembly: GCA_028689145.1. GTDB lineage: Bacteria > Pseudomonadota > Gammaproteobacteria > Burkholderiales > Gallionellaceae > Gallionella. The sequence goes on along the minus strand of JAQTWT010000007.1, from coordinate 45,471 downwards.
GATCGGCCCGTTAAAAATACCGGTGGGCAACGATGTCACCACACTGGTGCCGTTCCGCGGCAACGCGGGTAGTTTCAACTATATTTCCATCGCCGATGTACTGCATGACCGCATTGATCCGGCGCAATTGAAAGACAAGATCGTGCTGATCGGCACAACCGCTCCCGGACTGCTGGACTTGCGCGCAACCCCCGTGTCGGAAGTCTATCCGGGGGTAGAAGTCCACGCCAACATGATTGCCGGTATTCTCGACCAGAATTTGAAAGAGCAGCCCGCCTATATGGTTGGCGCGGAAGTGATTTGGCTGCTGCTGACCGGCATCGCGCTGAGCATCCTGTTGCCGCAGCTCGGGCCGGCCAAAGCAATACTGCTCATCGTAACCATTGTGGCCACCAACCTGGGTTTGAGCATAGCCAGTTGGCAATACGGCAATATTGTGATGCCGGTGGCCAACAGTCTGGTGATGATTATGCTGCTGTTCGCCATTGACATGTCCTACGGCTTCTTCGTCGAATCGCGCACCAAGCGGCAGATCACCGGCCTGTTCGGTCAATATGTACCCAGCGAACTGGTGGATGAAATGAGCAAGAATCCCGGCAGCGTGTCGATGGAAGGCGAAAGCCGCGAAATGACCATCCTGTTCTCGGACGTGCGCAGTTTCACCACTATTTCAGAGGGGCTGGATGCCAAGGAATTGACGCTGCTGATGAATGAATTCCTGACCCCGTTATCGCGCATCGTTTACAAACACCGCGGTACCATCGACAAATATATGGGCGACTGCATCATGGCGTTCTGGGGCGCTCCCTTGCCGGACGAAACACATGCGCGTAACGCCATCACAGCCGGACTGGAAATGCTGAAAACATTAGAAACCCTGCAACCGCATTTCAAGGAACGCGGCTGGCCGGAAATCCATATCGGCGTGGGCATCAATACCGGGCGCGTCAGTGTCGGCAACATGGGCTCCGAGGTGCGCGTCGCTTACACGGTGATGGGAGACGACGTAAACCTTGCGTCGCGTCTGGAAGGCATCACCAAACAATACGGTGTGGGCATCGTGGTCGGAGAAAACACCAAAAATTCCGTACCGGATTTCGTCTACCGCGAACTCGATCAAGTACGGGTAAAAGGCAAAGACAAACCCGTGGCGATCTACGAACCGATCGGATTGATCAGCGAAGTGGACAAGGATACGCAGGATGAAATCAAGTTATTCCACGAGTTTCGCCGCCTGTATCTCAAACAGGATTGGGAGCAGGCTGAATTGCAACTGATGAACCTGCAACGCATATCGCCGGATACCGCGTTATACGGTATTTATGCCGAGCGTATCGCCCACTTCCGCAATGATCCGCCGCCTGCGGATTGGGACGGTGTATATGTGTTCCAGACCAAATAAAGCGGCAAAATAATGGAAAGCAGATAACAAATGAAACTCAGGGTATTGGGATGCAGCGGGGGTATCGGTGGCAATCTGCGCACCACTTCGTTTCTGCTCGACCGTGATGTATTGATCGATGCCGGAACCGGCGTGGGAGAACTCGCCCTTTCCGAATTGGTGGCAATCGAGCATATCTTCGTCACGCACTCCCATCTCGACCATATCGCCTGCATTCCGTTGCTGCTGGATAGCGTTGGTTTATTGCGGGATCGCCCACTGACCGTGTATGCATCCGAAGAAACACTGGACATTCTAAAACAGCACATTTTCAACTGGAAAATCTGGCCGGATTTCAGCGTAATCCCGAACGCACAACACCCGGTGATGCGCTATCAGCCGATCAAACTGGGCGAAACCGTCGTGCTGAACGGGCGCAAGATAACCGCTATCCCGGCCAATCATACCGTTCCCGCGGTGGGATATCATCTGGACAGCGGCAATGCCAGTCTGGTGTTCAGCGGCGATACCACAACGAATGATGCGCTGTGGAAAGTGGTTAACGAAATTAAAAATTTGCGTTATCTCGTTATCGAAACGGCATTCCCGGACAGTGAAAAAGATCTGGCGATTATTTCCAAACATCTGTGCCCCTGCCTGCTGGGCGAAGAATTAACCAAATTAAAACTCGATGCGGAAGTATTTATCACCCATCTTAAACCGGGTGAAGTCGAGCTGACGATGCGGGAAATTGATAATCTGGCGAGCGGATCACATCCCGTAATGCTGTTGAACAATCAAGAGTTCAACCTTCAGGAGTAAGTGATGGCTCGCATAGATTACAACAGGACAAGGATTGAATCGGCCCGGGTTTTCGCCGCAGCGGATGCGCTGCATGCATCCGCAATATTGCCGCGGGAACCGGAAAATTATTACCCTGCGCCGGCTGTGCTGCGGGCAACCGGGACGAAACAGGATTAGTATGGGTACAGTCATGGAGAACAATGCAGTAAACGGTGGTGCCGATGAAATGAGCGTCAAGCTTGAGCTCACCAAAAGCCTCAATCATGTCATCAACAAGATACATGCCACCAACAACATAGATGAAATCATGCTGGATGTCAGCAAGGACATCTGCACGATGTTCAATGCAGACCGTCTGACCATTTATGTGGTGAGCGAGGATAACACCTCGCTGATTTCAAAGGTCAAGACCGGCCTGAATTCATTCAAGGATCTCAAGCTGCCGATTGCCGAACAAAGCGTCGCCGGCTATGCGGCTATGCACAAGAAGCTGCTCAATATCAAGGATGTTTATGACCAGCAGGAACTGACCGTCTATAGCGCGCATCTGCGCTTCCTGCAGGAAGTGGACAAACGCACCGGCTACCGCACCAAGCAGATGCTGGTCGCACCGATTCTGGATGCCGAAACCAGCAATCTGATCGGTGTCATTCAGGTCATCAACAACAAAGCCGGGCATTCGTTTTCGCCGATCGTCGAAGAGGCCGTACACGAGTTGACGCAGACCATGGCGGTGGCACTGCGCCAACGGCAACAAAACAAACCGATCAAGACCAAATACGATTACCTGATGGCCGATGCGGTCTTGTCCGCGGCGGAATTCGAATTGGCTGCGCGTACCGCACGGCGCAAAGGAATCGACATCGAAGAAGTGCTGATCGACGAGTTTCAGGTCAGCATCCCGGCCTTGGGCAAAGCACTGTCCAGTTTCTTCGGGGTTGCTTACGAACCCTACAAGTCGGACCGTATCAAACCGTCCGACCTGCTGAAGAACCTGAAGCGCGAATACGTCGAGAGCGGCCTGTGGGTACCCATCGAGGATGGACAGGAAGGGTTAAGCATATTGACCACCGATCCGGAACGCATCCAGGCCTCGCGGGTGGTCAATAATATTTTCCCCAAGCACAAGCTGGTTTATAAAGTCTGCCCGCAGCGCGAATTCATCCAGACCCTGAATCTGTTCTATGGCGGCGGCGGTGCGGCTTCCGATGGCAGCGGAATCCTGGCGGGCGACGAATCGTCGATGGACGATCTCTTGTCCAGTCTGGGTGGGGACGATGAAGAAAGCGCCGGTGTCAGCCAGGATGATGTCAGCGCCGCAGCCGACAACGAACTGGTCAAACTGGTCAATAAAATTATCGTGGACAGTTACCGGATGGGCGCGTCCGATATTCATATCGAGCCGGGACCGGGCAAAGCCAAGACGCATATTCGCGTGCGCAAGGACGGCTCGCTGCTGAACTATATCGAGGTGCCGTCCACCTACCGCAACGCATTGGTGACCCGCCTCAAGATCATGTGCGATCTGGATATTTCCGAAAAGCGCAAACCGCAGGACGGCAAGATCAAGTTCAAGAAATACGGCCCGCTGGATATCGAGCTGCGCGTTGCGACCATCCCGTCACAGGGCGGCGTGGAAGACGTGGTGATGCGTATTCTGGCATCCGGCGAACCGTTACCGCTTGAGAAAATGGGCTTTTCGGCGCGCAACAACGAACTGATCAGGACAACCGTCAGCAAGCCGTACGGGCTGTTCTTCGTGTGCGGCCCGACCGGTTCCGGTAAAACCACCACGCTGCACTCTATTCTCAAATTCATCAACACGCCCGACACCAAAATCTGGACGGCGGAAGACCCGGTCGAAATTACCCAGAAGGGCTTGCGTCAGGTACAGATCAACAAAAAGGCCGGGCTGGATTTCGCCACCATCATGCGCGCCTTTTTGCGTGCCGATCCGGACGTGATCATGGTCGGCGAAATGCGCGACAAGGAAACTGTGTCCATCGGTATCGAAGCCTCGCTGACCGGCCACCTGGTGTTTGCCACCCTGCACACCAACAGCGCGCCGGAATCCATCAACCGCCTGCTGGATATGGGCATGGATCCTTTCAACTTTGCCGACGCGCTGCTGGGAATTCTGGCGCAGCGTCTGGGCAAACGCCTGTGCGGCGACTGCAAGAAACCGCATATCGCGACGGAAGAAGAAATCAAAGCGATGCTCGCCGAATACAGTGCCGAACTGGCTTACACCACCACCTGGAAAAAAGACACGGCAGCGGCCACCAAGGCACTGCGCGACGAGTGGATAAAATTATTCGCCGACGACAAAGGGCAATTTACGCTTTACGAACCGGTCGGCTGCGAGAAATGTTCCGGCACCGGCTACCGCGGGCGGGTGGGTTTGCACGAACTGCTGATCGGCACCGACGCGGTCAAAAAAGCCATTCAGGAGCATGCGCGTGTCTCCGAGTTGCTGGCCATCTGTCTCGAAGACGGCATGCACACCCTGAAACAGGACGGTATGGAGAAGGTGCTGCAGGGGATTACCGACATGCACCAGATACGAGCAGTTTGTATTAAGTAGAAAGGAACGTCATGAACGCTACAGACCACATGCTGCACCGCCTTAAAGAACTGAACGAGATCGGTATCGCGCTGTCGCAGCAACGCGACATCAACAGCCTGCTCGAAACTATTCTGGTTGCCGCCAAACGCATTACCAATGCCGATGCCGGCACACTCTATCTGCACGATGCGGAGCAGCGGGTACTGCGTTTCGAAATATTGCGCAACGACAAGTTAAAAACAGTGATGGGCGGCACCAGCGGCGTGGCGATCACCTTCCCTGCAATCCGCCTGTACGACGATGAAGGCAATCCCAACCACAACAACGTGGCGAGCCACTCCGCGCTCAGCCGGGAAACGGTGAATATTCCCGATGCCTACACCGCGCAGGGCTACGATTTTTCCGGCACCAAAAAATTCGACGGCGCAACCGGCTACCGCTCCCAATCTTTCCTGACTGTGCCGATGCTCGACCACGAAGACCAGGTCATCGGCGTGCTGCAGCTGATCAACGCCCAAGACCGTGAGAACGGCGAGATCGTGCCGTTCTCCAACGACGACCAGCAGTTGCTGGAATCGCTGGCCTCGCAGGCCGCCATCGCGCTCAGCAACCGCCGCCTGATCGCGCAGCTGGAAGAGCTGTTCGAAGCGTTCGTCAACATGATCAACACCGCGATTGACGATAAATCGCCCTATACCAGCGGCCATTGCACCCGCGTACCGGTGCTGACCATGATGCTGGCCGAGGCGGTCAACCGTACCGACCAAGGCCCGCTCAAGGATTTCACGCTGACCGACAAAGACCGCCGCGAATTAAAGCTTGCCGGACTGTTGCACGACTGCGGCAAAATCACCACACCGGTGCACGTGGTGGACAAGGCGACCAAACTGGAAACCATTTTTGACCGCATCCATCTGGTGGATGCTAAATTCGAGGTGCTCAAACGCGATGCCGAAATTGCCATGCTGCGCGAAATTGCCGCAGATGCGGGGAGCGCCGAAACCGCGCACCAAGCCTATGCGGCGCGTATAGAACAACTCAATCAGGACCGCGAATTTCTGCGCCACTGCAATATCGGCGGCGAAGCCATGTCGGATGAAGCACAACAGCGCTTGCGCCAAATCGCCACCTACCAGTGGTGCGACACCGAAGGCAAGATGGCCAATTTCCTCAGCGACAATGAATTGGATAACTTCTCGATACGCGCCGGTACTTTGACGGCAGAAGAGCGCCAAATCATCAATCACCATATCGACATCACCATCAAGATGCTGGATTCGCTGCCGTGGCCGGTACAGCTCAAAAATGTCACCGAATACGCGGGCGGGCATCACGAACGCATGGACGGCAAAGGCTATCCGCGCGGCCTCACCCGCGAGCAGATGTCGGTACAGGCGCGCATGATGGGTATCGCCGATATTTTCGAAGCACTCACCGCCAAGGACAGGCCGTACAAAAAAGGTAAGACACTGACCGAATCGCTCACTATTCTCGGCAAATTCAAGCTCGGCGGGCATATCGACCCGGACTTGTTCGATGTCTTCGTACGCGAAAAAGTCTATCTCGACTACGGCAAGCAATTCCTCTCGCCCGAGCAGGTAGACGAAGTGGACTTGAGCAAAATACCGGGGTTTGAAGCCGCGGCCTGATTCCGGCCCGTGTTTTTGCCCGGTAGTTTAGATTGACCAAACCGCTATACCTCGGCTACTATCGCGGGCGTTTGAGCTTACTGGGGTTGTGTTTGTGTCATTGATTCGACAGTTTTTTTCCGCATTTATCGCGATAGGCATCATGACCTCGCCGATGCTCGCCCATGCGGATGAGCATCTCGCGCTCGGTGCGCCGTTAACCGACTCCACTGCCCCGCTGGCGCTATCGACCGCGCGCAACATCAAACTGGAACTGTTGCCGGACAATTATCTGGCCTCGCATGACCTGTGGGAACGTATCCGCAACGGTTTCGCCATGCGCGACCTGGAAAGCCCGCTGATCGCCAGACACGAAAAATGGTATGCCAGCCGCCCCGAATATGTGGCACGCATGACTGATCGCGCGGGACGTTATCTGTACTACATCACCGGCGAAGTTGAACGCCGCGGCATGCCCAGCGAAATAGCCCTGCTGCCGATGATAGAGAGCGCCTTCAATCCCGGCGCATATTCGACCAGCCGCGCCTCCGGCATCTGGCAATTCATCCCTTCCACCGGCAAGAATTTCGGCATGCAGCAGAACTGGTGGTACGACGGTCGCCGCGACGTAATCAGCGCCACCACAGGCGCACTCGACTACCTGCAAAAATTACACGACATGTTCGGCGATTGGGAACTGGCTCTGGCGGCATACAACTGGGGAGAAGGTGCGGTGCAGCGCGCCCAGGCACGCAACCGCAAACGCGGCTTGCCGGTGAACTACACCAGTCTGAAACTGCCCGATGAAACCCGCAGCTACGTGCCGAAATTACTGGCGATCAAAAACATCATCGCAAATCCGGCCAGCTTCGGTCTGGTGTTGCAGGATATTCCCAATGAACCTTACTTTGCGGCTGTCTCCACGACCCAGCACATCGACGTAAAATTGGCCGCAAAATTAGCCGACATCCCGATGGAAGAATTCACCGCGCTCAATCCGGCCCACAACCGGCCGGTGATCCTGCAGGACAACAGCGATCTGATTCTGCTGCCGGTAAAGTCCGTCGAGACTTTTCGCGCCAATCTGGAAAACTACGACAAACCGCTGGTCAGCTGGCAAGCCTACCAGCCCAAGAAAGGCGAACGCCTCGACCGTCTCGCGCCGCGCTTCGGCCTTTCCGTGGAAAAACTCAAGTCGGTAAACGGCCTGTCCGGCCGCGCCAATGCCAGCACCGGACAAACGCTACTGGTACCCCTCAACGGCGAAGACAATGAAAATGAATTTGCGGCATTCAACATGCACCTCTCGCCCACCGGCGACGGACGCACCCGCACCATCAAACACACAGTACGCAAAGGCGAGACACTGGCAAGCGTGGCACGCCGTTACAATGTCAGCGTCGCCGGTCTGCAACGCAGGAACAGCAAGCTGAAGCAACTCAAACCGGGCCAGGTAGTCATCGTCGTGCAGAACTTATCCCGCAAACGTTCCGGCCGTCTGGCAAAATCCGCCAACCGCACGCGCCAAACGGCACGGCGCGCTGCTGCCGGCAAGAGTCAAGCACAACACAAAAATCAAAAACGTATGCAGGTCGTTTACAACAACGGCCGCTGAAACAATTCACCGGCAACAGAAAGGGCGCGATAAATCGCGCCCTTTCATTTTCAGCTACCAGCATTACGCTTCAAGAAGCGTTTTCCCGCTCACTCTCGCTTTCCCGCCCCTTGCGGCGGTGATCCAGCCACCATGCCAATATCGGCAACATCAAAATTCCGCCGGGCATGATCAGCGGAATCAGATAAGGGCTCAGGTTGGACAAGGCACGCAGATCGCGCAGCAATATCGCGCGTTCTTCCTTGCTCCATTGCCCGCCATTGCGGTGCTTCATCAAAATGGGCAACAGCCCCCGCACCTGCAGAAGCTCGTCACGAATATACAAGCGCTGGCTTTCGTGCAACGAGCGCACGTTTGCCCATTGCTGCTGCAACCGTAAAATACTTTTTCCGCGCGGTGGCTGTTTCATTTGCCTGGATAAAATTGGATTAACGTGTCCGGATCAGGACACAACTACTAAGGTACGCAAGCATTAATCCAGAAAAAGCAACTGTCCTGATGAACTAACTAGCCATCTGACTAAGCGCGGTGAAACATACGCTAAGTCATTGGTTAACGAAAGTCACGAAAAACACGAAAAAATTCAAATAACTCCGTGCGGCAAGTTAATACCTATTGGGTGAATTGCCGAGTCAATGCAAATTCATGTTTTATTTCGTGCCTTTCGTGGATGACCTGCTGTTTTCAGGGTTAATGGCGTGTCTGCACGGCGACTTTTGCCGAAAATGCCCGTGCGGATTGATACAAGCGCCATGCCCGCCAGCCAACCGCCAGCATGCCCGTCATGCCGCGCCGGCGTAACACCGCAACGGCCAGCACGCCGGCAACCAGCACGGGATTGGAACGCAGGAAGCGCACCACGGCCAGACCTTTATCGGCAAGCGCCAACGGTGTTTGCCAACGCAGCGCCGTTGCCGCCACCTGCTCGCGTTGCACAGCGATCCGCGCAAGCAACTCGCCGCGCCGCTGCATCACCGCCAACATTTGCTTATTCATGCCCGGCACCTTCATTACCGACACCGAGCTGTTCCCTGTCCCTGGCCAATTCGGCCAAGCTGGCAGAAAACAGTTTGGATTTCTGCTGTGCCTTGCCGCGCAGAGACAGCGCGGCCAATACACCCGACACGAAAAAAATAACACTCAGTGTGCCGAGCACGACAAGCCGGTGGTCATCCCAGAACAGCACCACGATAAACACCGTCAGCAACAACAAACCCATACCGAAACAAAACAGCGCAAACAATGCAAACAGAAGCATTTGCGTCAAACGCAAACGCTCCTCCTGCAACTCGTTCGCCAACAGTTCAAGCCGCGTTGAAACGATGGAAGTCAGCGACCCGGTTAGCCGCCTGATTGATCCGAGCAAACCCGAACCTGCTTCCTGCATGACTTAACGACCGCGCGAGATCAGCATACCGATGATCAGTCCTGCTCCGGCAGCAATACCAACCGCCTTCCACGGGTTCTCATGCACATACTCGTCGGTCACTCTTGCAGCCTGCTTGGCTTTTTCCGCAACCTGTTCCTGCGCATCGGCCAAACGTTCCTTGGCGACCGCCAGACTATCCTGGATACGCTCGCGTGCCGCAGTCACTTTATCACCCGCCTGGCTGGCGGTTGCGCGCAGCAATTCCTCGGCATCCGACACAACCACGCGCAAATCCTGCATCAATTTTTCTTTGCTGACTTCGCCCGACACGCCTGTTGAAGCATTCATGATTCACTCCTTAGTAAATTAAACGATAAAAAGAACTGCAAGTTAACACCGTGTAATTGTACTACAACGCCAAAGCGCCCCAAAAAGCTCTGTCAATCGCAATGGCTGCCGGTACTAACCCCAACGATGGATATCCGGCGACCCGACAAATATTTGATGATGATTCCGCGGCGGGATTGTGCCATTATTCGGCCTCGTATTTTGCCCCGGCACAAGGTGACTGCAATGCTTGACCAGAACGAGACGCAATACCAGCGAAAAGACACCCGCGAAGGCATTTTCACCCAGGCGAAACTCATGGCCGACGGTGATTGGCATAGCTGCAAAATAATGAACATCTCGACCGGCGGTGCCAAATTGCAGATCGACCGGCGTTTTAATCACGGCACGGCGGTATCGCTGCAAATCGGCGAATTCGGCCAATTCAGCGCGACGGTCGCCTGGCAGCAGGGCGAAGAACTCGGCGTGAAATTTACCCATGACGCTTTGGAAATGGCCGGGGTAATCATGGGATTGGCTTCGTACGGCTGATGCTGTCAACCTAAGGAAACGCGGATTTATTCCGTTCGTGGCAAGCCCTTCGACAAGCTCAGGGCGAACGGTTTGATTTAATCAGCGTGTCCCTAAAACAAATAACAATGCACCACATGCGTCGCCGAACAGTCGGTCGCGGGCGGATAGCCGGTGCGGCACCGATCTTCGGCCTGCGCGCAGCGCGGCGCGAAATGACAGCCCGGCGGAGGATTGGCCGGTGACGGCAGATCGCCCTCCAGCCTGATGCGCTCCCGGCCCTTGCCGTCGATGCGCGGCACGGCGGACAACAAGGCCCGGGTGTAAGGATGTTTCGGCGCGCGCAACACCTCCTCCGCCGTGCCGCGCTCGACGATGCGCCCGAGATACATCACGCATACCTCGTGCGCGAGATATTCCACCACCGCGAGGTTGTGGGTGATAAACAGATAACTCAGATTCAATTCCTGTTGCAGCGACTTCAGCAGATTCAGAATCTGCGCCTGCACCGACACATCCAGCGCGCTGGTCGGCTCGTCGCAAATCAGCAGTTGCGGCGACACCGCCAGCGCGCGCGCGATGGCAACGCGCTGGCGCTGCCCGCCGGAGAATTCATGCGGATAACGCCATTTGGCGGCGCGATCCAGCCCGGTTTTTTCCAGCAGACCGTCGAGATACGCCTGGCGAAATTCCCTCTCCCCAACCCCTCTCCCGCAAGCGGGAGAGGGGCTATTCAGCGCGACCATGCCCTCTTCGAGAATTTCCGCGATGCGCATTTTCGGATTCAGCGAAGCGTAAGGGTCCTGAAACACCATCTGCATCGCCGCGCGCCGCGTGCGCAATTCGCGCGCCGCCAGCCCGGTCAGTTCCTGCCCGGCAAATCGCACGCTGCCCGCCGTGGGCGCAATCAATTGCAGCAGCGCCTTGCCCAGCGTGGTCTTGCCGCACCCCGATTCACCCACCAGTGCCAGCGTGCGCCCCTGCGGTATCTCCAGCGACACCCCGTCCACCGCCTTCACCTGCCCGACCACGCGCTGCAAAATACCTTTGCGGATCGGGAAGTGGACTTGCAGTTTTTCAACCTGCAGGAGCGCGTGCTTCGTATCAGGTAGGATGGGTGGAGCGCAGCGATACCCATCGCCAATATTGAGTGATTGATGGGTATCGCTGCGCTCCACCCATCCTACACGCTCTTCGCTCGTCGCTCCCCGATCCTGATAAAGGTGGCACCTAACCCCCTGCCCTTCCCCCAGCTCCGTCCACTGCGGTGTTTGCTCGCCGCACAACGCCCACGCCCTGTCGCAGCGCGGCGCAAAGCGACAACCCCGCGCGATGCTGCCCGGCGGCGGCACATTGCCGGGAATAGCGGCCAGCGGCTGGTTGCGCCGTGCCGCATCGGGCAACGCGGCAAACAATTTTTGCGTGTAGGGATGCAGCGGCATGGCAAACAACTGCGCGCGGCTGGCCTGCTCGACGATCTGCCCGGCATACATCACGCCGACCCGGTGCGCCATTTCCGCCACCACGCCGAGATCGTGGGTAATCAGCAGCAGCGACATGGCGCTGTCCTGTTGCGTGTCGCGCAACAGTTGCAACACCTGCGCCTGTATCGTCACGTCCAGCGCGGTGGTCGGCTCGTCGGCGATCAATAATTTCGGTTGCCCGGCCAACGCCATCGCGATCATCACGCGCTGCTTCATCCCGCCGGAAAGCTGGAACGGATACTCCGTCACGCGCCGCGCCGCATCGGGTATACCGACCTGCTCGAGCAACTCGATGCAGCGTTGCATGATTTTATATCTCCCCTCTCCCGCTTGCGGGAGAGGGGCTGGGGGAGAGGGTGATTTACCATGCAACTCCAGCACCTCGGCGATCTGCTGCCCCACCGTCAGCACCGGATTCAGACTCAGCCCAGGCTCCTGAAAAATCATCGCCGCAATCCCGCCGCGCACCGCGCGCATCTCGCGTTCGCGCAGGCCAAACAACTCCACGCCATCCAGTCGCGCCGTGCCGCCCGCATGCTTCACCCCGTCCGGCAACAACCGCAGCAGCGACAGCGCCGTCATCGACTTGCCGCAACCCGATTCGCCGAGCAGCGCAAAAGTCTCGCCCTGTTCGATGCCGAACGAAATGCCATCGACGATGGCAACGCCGCTGTGCAACGCAGCGGTTAAAGAATCGACTGAAAGAATTTCGCTCATTGACTTACCTGTCTAACGGACTCACCACACCCCTGCCGCCCTTGTTCAGCACGTGAGTGTAAATCATCGTGGTGGAAACATCCGAATGCCCCAGCAACTCCTGCACGGTGCGTATGTCGTAGCCGTTTTGCAACAGATGCGTGGCAAAAGAATGGCGCAAAGTGTGCGGTGTTGCGGGCTTGCTCAACTCGGCATCGCGAACCGCCTGCTTCACGGCGCGCTGCACACCCTTCTCATCAACATGATGGCGGCGCGTTTTGTCGGAGCGCGGATCAACCGACAGATTCTTCGAAGGAAACACATACTGCCAGCCCCACTCGCGCCCGGCGTTCGGATATTTTTTGTCCAGTGCGAAAGGCAAATACACCTCGCCAAAACCCTGCGCCAAATCCTCGGTATGCAAAGTTTTCGCCTTCATCAAGTGAGCCTTGAGCGATGCAACCACAGCCTCCGGCAGCATTGTCACCCGATCCTTAAAACCCTTACCTTCGCGCACCACGATTTCATGCCGAGCAAAATCCACATCTTTCACCCGCAAGCGCACCGCCTCCATCAGACGCATCCCCCCGCCGTACAACAACGATGCGATCAGCGCATACGTTCCGGTCAAATGAGACAACAAAGACTGCACCTCATTCACCGTCAACACCACGGGTAAACGTTTGGGCGTTTTTGCCTGAGTAATGTTATCCAACCAAGGCAATTGAATTTCCAACACTTCGCGGTAAAGAAACAGCAACGCCGATTTGGCTTGATTCTGCGTGGAAGCTGAAACCTTGCCAACCACCGCCAGATGGGTAAGGAAATCCTCCACATCCCGCGCCCCCATGTCTTTCGGGTGACGCTTGCCATGAAAGAAAATAAAGCGTTTAATCCAGCCCACATAAGATTGTTCAGTGCGGATACTGTAGTGCTTCACGCGCAATTTATCGCGCACTTGATTGAGTAATCTAGGAGGATTTATCGTGGTGTTTTTATCGGGGAAATTAGGGTGTGCCATATTTTCTCTCCCAATACAAACAAGGCATTGCAGAACGGATGCCAGATTATACACCTCAAAGGTGCCTTTCCCGGCGCTTTTTAGGGTGTCTACATTACGTTAGAGGTTACGCTATGAATGAACCATTTATTGTTGGCAAGGCCGTGTTTGGGTTGGATGTTTGGAACGACCAAGAAGATATGCAGGCGATGGTTATTCTTCATAAAGATACCCACTGGCTTGTTTTATCGTGGCTAGAAGCGCCTTCCACAGGCAAGCGCACCCCAGAAAGAATAGCGCTGCTGGAGAAATTCTACCCTGCCGTAATGCCAGATGGACTGATTCGTTTGGGACTGACAGTACCCAAGGAACTTTTCGACGACCCATGCCCGCCAGAACTATGCCGCACCTTCGCAGTTGAAGATTATCCGGTGCTCGCTCATATCCCTGTATCCTCTTCCACCCACTAATGTCACTCATTTATCCACCTCTAACCTGTCGTTCGAGAGGGACTGCCCAAAAGCGGGGCAGCCCCTCAACTTTACGTTAGAAATCATTATGACCGAGCAACTTGTACTTACACTTGTCGCCGCATCAGTCGGTTTTGCTTCGGCAATCTTTTTCTGCATTGGCAATACCTCCAATACGTCCGCGAAAATCTTGATCCAAGCCACTCCGTTCTGGGACTTCAGTGAACCCGTGGCATCTTCATTAGCCGCTCAGAGATCACAATACGTAGTTGGCGCGCTGCTGCTTCTAACCGCGTTTGCTCTTCAAGTTGCGGCAGCCCTAGCGTCATCAACCACTCTCGCAGCCCTTCCTCAGTATCTTCATACTTGGCCTGCCATCGTTCTTGCTGTCTTCGCTCCCACATGTCTTGTTGCTGCCGGTTTTTCCGTACTTCTCTATAAAACCACCATGCGAAAAGTGCTGCGCATGGAAGATGCGCGACGACTACAAGATGAAATTGATTTAAAGAGTCGAGGTAATAACCCATGATTTCTAACCCTACGCTCAAGCCGACCGCCCAAAAGCGGGGCGGCGGCTTAGCTCCACGTTGGGCATAATCATCTGAACAGGAACTCACAAATGCACATTAAAATCATCCTGCGCGTTCTCATTCCTACACTTGCACTGTTGCTTACCGCCGGGTCAGCCTTCGCACAGCAGTCGCTTCAAAACCGCCTGTTTCAACGTGCGACTGATGCAATAAAATGTGAAGAAATTCCTAACAATGGGCGCTATTGCACATACAAATTCGGGAAGGTGCTTGAAATAGGCATTAAGGATGTCGGCGGCTCAGATACGGTAGTCGGCTTTCACAACTCGAATATCAATAACGAGTTGTACGCTGTGCTGTACTTTGGCTGCGTAGCTATAGTTCCCGGACACTCTCACCCAAAAAACTACGACCTAGATTACGGCGTGTTCATCTCCCCTAAAACCGGGAATATTTACCGCACATCTTCTGAGTGCCGGGCTTCGTTGAAGTGATGCCCAACCCGGCAGTCAAGCGGGACTGCGTAAAAGTGCGCAGCCCCTTACTTTTACGTTGGGCGTCATTGAGTCATCCATGAGAGCATCTTCAATAATAGCCGCCTTACTGGCTCCTCAAGCTCTTGAGTTTGACTAAAACTATAGTAAGCAACCCCAAGTACTTCTCTGCCGTACTGACTTTGCGAGGAACTACCCTCCTTTAGGTTGAAGGTGGTCATAAATTGATTGCGTCCAACCAATTCATACAAATCTCGGTAGTGAAAACACTCCCCATGCACCTCTATACTCGGGATGCCTAATTCTGTGTAATCGTTAATTGTGTATTTGTTTTTCATTGTTAACACTCTACGACTTTCGACTTTCAGTTTTTTGCTTTTCCTCCACTGAGCGCCGCCAAGTAGCGCAGGCGGGTCAGGGGATGTCGGCGAGGACTGATGAAACAACTAGCCATTCGACTAAGCTGGCAAACGACGCCAGCCAAGTCGCTGGTTATGTTTGAGCGCGTAGCGCGAGTTCCGCAGCCGCCTGACCAGCCGAGCAACGCAGGGAACCCCGCAGGGGCGGCAAACTGGGGGCGCCTTCTTTTTGGTTACTTTTTCTTTGGCGAAGCAAGAAAAAGTGACTAGCTGCCGGGCTACCCCCGGCGGTGTTGATTTGTTTTTAATCTACGTTCAAGCACCCTTCGACAAGCTCAGGGCGAACGGCCTTTTCTAAAACAGCCTATTCCCCACCCTTCTCTTTCACCTCACCCCTCACCCACCCCTTCGCAAACGTAACCCGCAACTCCGCGCCAACCTCCAACTGACTGGCATCCGCCACCACCCCGCCACTGGCATCCTGCACCAGACTATAGCCGCGTGCCAATACCTGTTTCGGATCGAGCAGGATCAAATGCTGCGCGAGATTTTCCACGCGCCCCGCGCGTTGCACATGCGTGGCGCGCATCGCCTTGACCAGACGTTGCGCCAGATTGGCCTGCTGGTCGTGCAGGCGGGCGAAACCGCCACTGGCGGCACGCAGGCGTTGCGCCAGCGCTTGCCACTGCCAGTGTTGCTGTTGCTTGCGGTAGGCGAATGCGCGTTGCAGGCGCTGTTGCAGTTGGTTTAATTGTTGGGCCTGACGCTGCAACTGTTGCGCGGGATGCACCAGGCGGCGCTGCAAATAATCCAGCGCCTGCATAGCGTTTTGCAGGCGGTTGCGCTGCGCGCGCTGCAGGTGTTGCACGGTGTCGCGCAAGCCTCTCAGCAGCGCGTGGCGATCCGGCACGACGCGCTGCGCGGCGGCGGTGGGGGTCGGCGCGCGCTCGTCGGCGACGAAGTCGGCAATGGTGAAATCTGTCTCGTGGCCGACGCCGCTGACGACGGGAATCTCGCTGAAAGCGATGGCGCGCGCCACGATCTCTTCGTTGAACGCCCACAGGTCTTCGATGCTGCCGCCGCCACGGCACAAGATCAGCACGTCGCATTCGGCGCGCTGGTTGGCGAGCCGGATAGCGGCGGCGATCTTCTCCGCGCTGCCGCTGCCCTGCACCGGTGTTGGGTACAGCAGTACCGACACGGTCGGCAGACGCAACCTCAAGGTAGTTAGCACATCGCGCAACGCGGCGGCCTGCGGAGAGGTGACGATGCCGATGCGTTTCGGCATCGTCGGCAAGGGGCGTTTGCGTTCGGCGGCAAACAGGCCTTCGCTTTGCAGCGATTGTTTCAGCCGCTCGAATTGTTCATACAGGATGCCCAGCCCGGCCGGGCGCATCTGTTCGACGGTCAGTTGAAAATCGCCGCGCTGTTCGTACAGGGTGGCAGCGGCCAAGATTTCGACTTGCTGACCATTGGCGACCGGATTACTCAACAACTGGTTGCGGTTGCGGAACATCACGCAACGCACCTGCGCCTGATCGTCCTTCAACGCGAAATACCAGTGACCGGAAGCAGCCTTCACCAGATTGGAAATTTCGCCGCGCACCCACAGCAACGGGATGTTGCTTTCCAGCAACTGCTTGATTGCAAAGTTGAGTTCCGCGACGCGCAAAACGCGGTTTTTTTCTTCAAAAATTAGGCCATCAGGCATATTGACAAGTCCAAATAATCCACACATCAAGGAAATTCGCCAGTTCTTGCAGCGACACCCCGTAACAAAACCGACAACTTACAATAACCTATTGTTTTTAATAAATTTAATAACCACACAAAAAATAGGCAAGGCAACAAAAATCCTTATTCCACGCCACTTTATCCGACTATCCACAGCAATCATCCACAAAGTTATCCACAGATTTTGTGGGTAAATAAAAATACTCTTTCCAAATGCCGAGTTAGCCAAATATAGCTAAAGTAAATCCTGATGACTCACGGGAAATGTTGCTCAACTCGGCGCGACACGATACAGTTGCGCTCTGAAAAATTTTAGCCACCTTTAAATTTTTTAACACATCTAATTTGTGCGCATCCTGTTTAGGCGCATTTGGAAATTTAAGCACATTTGGAGAATCCGCGTGTTTGCAATTGTAGAAGCGGCCGGTTGGCCGATCTGGTTTTTGATTCTGGCATCCATCATTGCAGTCGGTCTGATCGTCGAGCGTTCGCTGTTCCTGCGCGCGAACCGGGTATCTCCCCCGTCTCTGCTCGATGAAGTCATCAAGGAAATGAAGCAACGCGGGGTCAGCGACGGCATGCTGGTCAGGCTTGCGGAAAGTTCGCCGCTGGGGACTATCTTTGCCGCCGGACTCAAGAACATCAAGAGCCCGCCCGAGGTGATGAAGGAATCCATCGAGGAAGCCGGTCGCAAAGTCGCGCACGATCTCGAGCATTTTCTGACCACGCTCGGCACGATCGCTTCCATCAGCCCGTTACTCGGATTGTTCGGCACGGTGGTCGGCATGATCGAAATCTTCGGTTCGCAAACCGCGATGGGCAACAACCCGGCAACACTTGCCCACGGCATATCGGTGGCTTTATACAACACCGCGTTCGGCCTGATCGTGGCGATTCCCAGCATGATTTTCTACCGGCACTTCCGTGCCCAGGTGGACAGCCTGACCATAGAAATGGAACAGCAAGCAGTCAAACTGGTAGAGATCGTGCACGGCCAACGCAGGGATTAAGCGATGGACTTTCAGCGCGGACGCACTCGTGAGGAACCGGAAATCAACCTGATTCCGATGATAGACGTGCTGCTGGTGATCCTGATCTTCCTGATGGTGACCACCAGCTACGCCAAGTTTTCCGAGTTGCAAATCAACCTGCCGCAAGGCGGCGGGGAAGCGGCCGTAGCGGCCGACAAACCAATCAATATCGCGGTGGATACCTCCGAGCACTATGCCATCAACAGTCAGAGCGTGCCTTATACCGGCATAGCGGCGTTGGCGGATTCGCTGAAAACTGCCGCTGGTGAGCAGACCGACCCCACCATCGTCATCAGCGCCGATGCCAAAGCACCGCACCAATCGGTAATCAACGTGATGGAAGCGGCACGGTTGGCGGGGTTCGGGCGCATTACCTTCACCACGCAAAATCAAAAGTAACGGAAGCCCCAACGTGCATGGGCTGCAACATTACTGGCACCGCATCACCCCGCTACACCTGATTCTGTTCCCTATCAGTTTGCTGTTCCGCCTGCTGGCGGCATTGCGTCGCGCGCTGTATCGCGGCGGTATTTTGTCCGGCGATAAATTGCCCGTGCCGGTCATCGTGGTCGGCAATATCAGCGTCGGCGGAACCGGCAAAACCCCGCTCACACTTGCGCTGGCACAGCAGCTTGCCGGACGCGGCTGGCATCCGCTGATCGTCAGCCGCGGCTACGGCGGTGCGGCGCAACAGCCGCAACAGGTCAATACGCATAGCGACGCACAGCAGGTGGGCGACGAACCGCTACTGATGGCACGGCGCAAGCTTTGCCCTGTGTGGATCGGACAAGACCGTGCCGCCGCCGCGCGGGCCGCCCTGCAAACCCACCCGCAATGCGATGTCGTGCTGTGCGACGACGGCTTGCAGCATTACCGCTTGCAGCGCGATGTCGAAGTCGCGGTCATCGACGGTGTACGCGGCTTTGGCAACGGCCTGATGCTTCCCGCCGGGCCGCTGCGCGAGCCGCTGTCGCGCTTGCGAAGCGTGGATGCCGTGGTAATAAACGGGCAAGCCCGTTTCCCTCTCCCCAACCCTCTCCCGATGCCCTCTCCTCAATCCTCTCCCGCAAGCGGGCGAGGAGGCGATCGAGAAAAGCATTTTTCAAACCCTGCGGGCGAGGGAGCAAACGAATCGCTGCGCGAATTTATATTTACTGGCGACGAGACTTCGGCATCTGATCTAGTCAAGAAGGGCGCGATGAATCTCGCCCCTACGATAGGCCAGTACGCTATGCGTCTGTCGGGGAAAGTTTTCCACAATCTGCTCGATTCATCCCAAATAGTCAGTGCCGATCATTTTCACGCCACCAATAATCACGCCGTCGCCGGAATCGGCCATCCGCAACGCTACTTCAAGCATCTGCGGACGCTCGGCATTCCCTTTACCCCGCACCCTTTCCCCGACCATCACCCCTACCGCGATACCGATCTGACTTTCAGCGACTGCGATGCGATACTCCTGACCGAAAAAGATGCGGTAAAATGCGCTGCATTCGCCGATGCCCGATACTGGGTGTTGCGCGTGGACGCCGAAATCGACCCGAACCTGATCGACCACATACTGCGAAAGATCACCCCTCATGGACGCAAAACTGCTTGATATTCTCGTTTGCCCGCTGTGCAAATCCCCGCTGGTCTACCAGAAAGCCGCGCAGGAACTGATCTGCAAAGCCGACCGTCTGGCCTTCAAGATCGAAGATGACATTCCGGTGATGCTGGTCGACGAAGCACGCAAGCTCACTCCGGAAGAAGCAGAAAGTATCAAATGAAAAACCGTAGCGAGCAGTTCGAGAGCAAGGCGCGCGGCGCACAGCGAACGAGACATACCTTTTGGGTAGGCGAGGAGCGAGCACCGCGCAACGCCGCTATCGAATTGCGCAGTAGGTTTTAAGTGGATTTCCACGTCGTCATTCCGGCACGCCACGCCTCTACCCGGCTGCCCGGCAAGCCGCTGTTGCATATCGCCGGCAAACCGATGGTGGTGAGAGTTGCGGAACAGGCGGCACAAAGCGGCGCACAGCAAATCTGGATCGCCACCGACCATCACGCGATTGCCAACGTGGTGCACGAGCACGGCTTCAAAGCCTGCCTGACCAAAGAAAGCCACACCAGCGGCACCGACCGCATCGCCGAGGTGGTCGAACAGCAAGGTTGGCCGGACGACACCATCGTGGTCAACGTGCAGGGCGACGAACCGCTAATACCGCCCGCGCTGATCCGCGCCGTCGCCGAACATCTGTACCGCCATCCGGAATGCGCAGTCGCCACCGCCTGCCATGCGATTCACGACGAAGCGTCGATGCGCAATCCCAACATCGTCAAAACCGTACTCGACCAGCAGGGCAACGCGCTGTATTTCAGCCGCGCGCCTATCCCCTACCCGCGCGATGCGTTTAGGGTTTTGCCCTCGCCAGAAGGGCGAGACGATTGCCCTTCCTCCCTCCGGGGGGAAGTTGGAAGGGGGGAGCTTCCCGCCGACTTGCCGGTGCTGCGCCATATCGGCATCTACGCTTACCGCGCCGGCTTCCTGCGCGCCTACGGACAGCTTGCCCCGACCGCGCTCGAACATTTTGAAGCACTGGAACAATTGCGCGTGCTGTATTATGGCTACAAGATCGGTGTGACCATCGCCGAACAAGCCCCGCCTGCCGGAGTGGATACCGAACAGGATTTACACGCAGCACGACAGATTTTCGCCGCAACCATCCAACCCGAGGAGAAGCAAAAATGAGACTGATACTATTAGGCGCACCGGGCGCAGGCAAAGGAACACAGGCCAATTACATCAGGGAAAAATACGGCATTCCGCAGATTTCCACCGGGGATATGCTGCGCGCGGCAATCAAGGCAGGCACGCCGCTCGGCATCGCCGCCAAAAAAGTAATGGATGCCGGCGGACTGGTGTCCGACGACATCATCATCAATCTGGTGAAAGAGCGCATCAAAGATACCGACTGCGCCAACGGCTTTCTGTTCGACGGTTTTCCGCGCACCATCCCGCAGGCGCAGGCGATGAAAGATGCAGGCATCCCCATCGACTATGTAGTGGAGATCGACGTTGCGGACAGCGAAATCATCAAGCGTATGAGCGGCCGCCGTGTGCATCCGGCATCCGGCCGCACTTATCACATCGTGTTCAATCCGCCCAAACTGGCAGGCAAGGATGACATCACCGGCGAAGATCTGGTGCAGCGCCCGGACGACACGGAGGAAACCGTGCTCAAGCGCCTCACCGTTTATCACGAGCAGACCAAACCGCTGGTCGAGTACTACAGCAGCTGGGCAAAAACCGGCGATGCAAAAGCGCCCAAGTGCGTCAAGGTGGCGGGCGTGGGCAGCGTGGAAAATATCCGCGACCAGGTCTTTGCTGCACTGGACAAGAAATAATCGGGCAACAAATAATCATGACCAGCAAACCTATCCTTACGCTGGAAGATGCCAAGCGCGTGGCTGCAGCGGCAGAGGACGAAGCACGACGCAACGACTGGCGTGTGGTCATCGCAGTAGTTGACGACGGCGGCCACCTGCTCTATCTGCAACGCAGCCACGACACCCAGTTCGGCAGCGTGGAAACGGCAATCGCCAAAGCGCATGCGGCAGTGGCTTTTCAACGCCCGACCAAAACCTCCGAAGATGCGGTGATGAGCGGGCGGCTGATACATCTCGCGCTGCCCGGCGTAATACCCGCCGAGGGCGGTGTGCCGCTGAAAATCGGCGATGTCGTGGTGGGCGGATTGGGCATCAGCGGCGTACGCTCGCCCCAGGACGGGCAAATCGCGGCGGTCGGCGCGGCGGTTGTAGGGGCGTAAGGCATTACGCCCGCATCCCCCGCACCCGAATCCCCTGCATAGGAACCCCATGCTCTACCGTCTGGAAGATCGTATCCCTGAATTGCGCGGCACGTGGCACTTCGTTGCCGATAATGCCTCGGTCATTGGCACAGTGATCCTGGAAAACAATGCCAGCATCTGGTTCAACGCCGTGCTGCGCGGCGACAACGAACCTATCCATATCGGGGAAAACAGCAACATCCAGGATGGCGCGGTGCTGCATACCGATCCCGGCGCGCCGCTCACGGTCGCCGCCAATGTCACGGTGGGACATCAGGCCACACTGCACGGCTGCACGATAGGCGAAGGCAGCCTGATCGGCATCAAAGCGGTGATACTCAACCACGCCGTCATCGGCAAAAATTGCCTGATCGGAGCCAACGCGCTGGTCACCGAAGGCAAGGTTATCCCGGACAACTCGCTGGTGGTCGGCTCCCCGGGGAAAGTGCTGCGCACCCTGACCGCAGAAGAGATCGCCGCGATGCATGCCAACACCGCACGCTACGTGGAACGCGCGGCACACTACGCCGGCGAATTAAGCACAATCTAAAAACAAATCACAACCAGCGCTTCATCGAATAACCGCCGATCAGCGGACGCTGTAGCGCGGCCTGCATGATTTGCCTGCCCCATTTGAATTCCTTATACAGCACGACGAAGCGCCACATGTCGCGCAGCACCTTGACGCGGTCACGCAAGCCCAAAGCCATCAGTGCAGCGGGAAAATCGGCTTCGTGCGGCCGGTCGAAAGCGATCTTCAGCGGGTTCCACTGATCCGAGGTACGGCGCACTTCCGAAGAGATCATGCGGCGGTACATCTCCTGCATCGGGCGGTTGCGCAATCTGGCCTCAACAATGGCCTCGCCGCAAATCGCGCCGGAATGCAATGCGCAGCTCATGCCCTCGCCGATCATATTGAGGAAGCCCGCCGCCTGCCCGGTGATCAGCACATTGCCCTTGCCGAACACATAACGGTTGATCAGCGACGGCCCAAAATTTTCGCCGCAGCCTTCGTCGTCGAGTGGCTCGCCGAGATGCACGCCGTGCTTCTCGTGAAAATATTTCACCACGTTGGCATGTTTCCGCGCGAAATTGTCGCCGCGCTTGAAACCCACCCCGACGATCTGTCGCCCGTCGCGCGCATGGCTCCAGGTGTAGTGCCCGAGCTCGGGATGAAACCAGAAATGAAAATACTGTTCGTCCAGCGGACAGTCGATAATTTCATGGAATTTCTGCCCGACAAAAAACCACGGGATGGACTGCTGGTATTCCGGATAAACCGCGCGCACCACCGGCGAACTCGGCCCGTCCGCGCCGATGACCTGACGCGCGCGATACTCGACCGGTTCACCCATGCGTTTGGCCTGCACGATCACGTGGTCGCCGTTGTCCTGCAACCCGGTGAACGCAGTCTGGTCGTGAACCTCCGCCCCGCTGCGCTGGATTGCCCAGTGATCGGCATATTTGCGGTGCAGGTGCGGGGTCGTGCCGCCGAAAAAATCCATCGGCATCGACACCATGCTGGGGAAGTGAAAGGTCACGCCGCGGCACGACACCGGATCGTGCAGCGTTTCGCGCGGCAACGGGCCGAAGTTCTCCAGCAGAAAACGATGCCCGCGCGGCGACAAAATGCCGCTGCAAATCTTGTGGCGCGGCAACTGAAAACGCTCCAGCACAATAGTCTCCAGACCGGCATCCACCAGCCGCTTGGCAGCAGCGGCAGCGGCCAGGCCGGCCCCGACGATAACGACATCAACTGTACGCATTAAAAACCTTCAATAAATTATTTACCAATATGCTGCGGTAGGCTGGTGGTGAGGCACGAACCCCAGCATTTTTCGATGCAATCATGCTGGGGTTCGTGCCTCACCACCAGCCACGGTCAACTTTTTTATAGATCATCCGCCAACTCCGCCAGATGCACCACCGAGATTGCGCAAACCTTCTCGAAAGCCGCGCGATCTTCCAGACTCTCGACCACGATGCGCGTAATGCGGCGGCCATGCAGTACCCAGCGCGTTTGATCTTCATCATTTGATGCTACCAATCCCAGCCGCTGCGGCAGGCTGCGCACGGTGGCGGGAATGGCGATACGCTGCAGGTCGAGATTGAAATCGCAGCCGCATTCCTTGCGCAGGCGGTCGTAGTGTTTGACCAGCCGCACATAGTCGGCATGGTAGGCGCGCGGTTCGATCACATATAAGTCGGTGCTGCGCAGGTTACGACGTATCGATTCGAGCGAGCTCAAAGTTTCGCCCAGACTGAAGATTTGCGCGGCAGGCAGCCACTGCGCCAGATAGGGCAGCAGCAGACCATCGGCCACGATGACCTTATCCGCGCGACGCAACGGCTCGATCATGGCGGCCAATCTTGCCGGTGGAATCGCCAGACCGGCCTCCAGCGCCAGTGAAATATCGGCACCGTCATCATGGGCCACGGCAAGCACGCCCGATTCGCCAAGCAGCGCCGTGATGCGCTTCAGCAGGGCAGGATGCGCGCGCAATGCTTCGCCCGCCAGCAACGCGGTCTTTTCCTGACAGGCCGAAGCGGGCCGCTTGGTCTGCGCCACCATGCGTCCTTGCAGCACTGTTGTTTGCGGGTGCGCCAGTTGCCCGCGCAGTTTCAGTATCATGCCGCTGATGTCCAGCTGCTCCGGACACACCGGATCGCACGCGCGGCACAAAGTGCAATTCCACAGCGCCTCTGCCAAATCGTCCGGCGCGGCACCGTGTTGCAGCGCCTTGGCACAACCGTGCGGGCTGTGTTGCAGATCGCGGTTGCGCCGCCACATCGGACACACCAGCATACACAGGCCGCAGCCGCTGCAATCGCTGTGACTCTTGGGCGCGGTTTGCACACTCTTCTTATAGTTTTCCATCAGAAAATCACATCCCGGTTTAGTATCATCGCCGGATCGGTCGCGCGTTTCATCGCCAGATGGCGATCCACCACTTCGTCGCCGAACACTCGGCGGATATAGCCTTTCATCATGCCGCCAAAACGGTAATAGCTACCGCCCAGGTCGACACCGATGTCGTAAATTGCGTTCTTGAACGATTGCAGATAATCGCGGCTGTACACCCGCTCGTCCATCATCGGCTCGAACTCGCAGCCGTACGCCCAGCCTTCCGCATCGGGCGGGATGCAGGACATTTCGTAATGCGGCCGGTGTTCCGGGCGCAGTTTGATGCCGACGCAATACAGCGTGTAATGCTGAAAATATTTGCGGCACACCGCGTTGCCGCGCTCCACCGCCTCGACGAATTTTTCCGCCGAAGTCGCGAGGTCGGGAATAACCATCTGCTTGCTGCCCCAGAACTTCCACACCGCGCGCGAAAACACCACGGCGCGATCGTGCATCAGGCCGTCGCGCATATACTCGGGGCGGCGAAACTCCGGGAACAGCTCGCGCTTGCGCTGCAACAGGAACCACGCCTCGGGCAGCTTCCACGGGCGCAGCGCATAACGCCGCAGCATGCACAGTGCAAAGCCGGATTCGCCGTAACCGCGCAGATGCCGCTGCCAGTTGGCGCGGAACGCCGCCTCGCGCTCGTCCGAATCGAACGCCACCAGCAGGTTCACCGCGCAATCCATGATGGTCAGGATGCCCGAATAATCACTGGCATCGTTGCGGTTCAACAACTGCATGTCCTCGACGGCAGTGCGCAGCGAGTCGTAATAAAAATAATGCATGCGCAGCGGCGTGTAGCGGCGAATCTTCAGCGTCGCTTCGGTGATCACACCGAATTGCCCGTAGCCCAGAATCACGCGCTGAAATAATTCCGCATGCTGCGTATCCGAGCACTCGACGATGTCGCCGGTCGGGGTGACCACCTGTAAAGAAATCGCCTGATCGGCGCTGCAGCCGAGGCGCGGCGAATTCACGTCGATGCCGCCGACCCCCAGCGTGCCGCCGACCGAAGCAGTCATATTAAGCGGCGCGGACAGGTAATCCATGCCGCAACGGCGCAATTCCTCGGCGAGGCTGTGCCAGAAAATCCCGCCCTCGGTGCGCACCGTCAGCGCATCGCTATCGACCTGCAATACCCGGCTCATCCCGGTCATGTCCAGCAGCACGCCGCCGAATGCGACCGACTCGCCCTCGGTGGTCAGCCCGCCGCCGCGCACCGTGACCGGCACGCGGAATTGCTGCGCGGCCTTGAGCAATCCTGCAACTTGCGCCGCACTGCGCGCGATCACCACGCCGTGCGGCAAACCGTAAGCCGTGCCACCCGCATCGGTGGCGAAGATACCGCGCGCGGCTTTGGCTACACGCAGCTCGATGCCGTTATCGCGCAATGCGGCGGCGAACTCCGTCCAGCCCTGCCCATTCCAGCGGGTTGGGTTGGTCTGCTGGCGCTTGATGCCCTGCAAGGCATCGGAGCCAACATGACAGGGGCCGACGGTGCCGGGTTCGGTTAATGCCAGTTCGGATGTATTAGTGGGCATGTATCAGCAAAGCAAAAAATTTGTTATGTTTTAAAACGCGCATCATTGGTTTTGTTCATGCACATTGGCAGCAGTTTTTCTCCGGAACACATAAACCGCAGATTCCAATTCGGGAGGCAACAGCAGCGCACCCAGTTTTTTATCTTCTTCAAGATCAAACAGCGATTGCTTGCGGTAATCGTTCCAATTGCCGAAGGCAAACTGGTAGCGGCTGCCGATGACGATGTAAAGCTGCACGCTGGGAGTGTTGAATACCTGGCGTTCAAAATCGTTCTGGGACGGAGGCCACGAGCAAATAACCACCTCGGGAGTATAAGTGCTCAGCGCCTCCCGTGCATCGAGTTTGATGACCTCCCCGCTATAGGCCACGGCTTTGTTCCAGCTATGGTTGTCCGTCGCGGTTATCCGCACACCGCCATCTTTCAGGAAGCGCGCCAGCGTGCCGTCACCCGCGCCGATTTCCAGGCAGTTGCTGGAACCGATCATAGCGACCAGCGCCTCGATCAGCGCGCGCGAATAGAAACAATAGATGCCCTTCGGCTGCACCAGCGGCATCAGCCGCTTCTTCTGCCAGACCAGCGGCCAGAGCAGGCGAAACCAGAACAGGGAGGCCGGCTTGCGCACCAACCCTTTTGAAAAAAGCAGCCTCTGCGCGATATAGCCGTTGAACAGATTGAAACGCAGCTTGCCTTTGCTTACTCCGGTATCCGCTGCCAGCGTGGATAGACAAAGTTTTTTGACGGCATCATGCGCCATCCGGCTGCGGATAAACCGCGACAGGTTCGCCTGTACCGATTTGCTGTTTGGTTGCTTGGCATGAAAAGGCTGTTGCACTGCAGCAGGTGCGGACAGGCGTTCCAAATATGCTTTCAATTCCTCCGCCACGCCGCGTTCGATAATGGTAGCAATATCCTGTTGCACCGCCGACCATTCCTCAGGGTATCTGGCGCAAAGTTCGTCGAAAGACGGATTGGTTTTCAGCCATTCCAAAGCCTGTGCGTGACTACCTTGCTTCATGAGAATACATCTGGATGTTCAGGAATCCGGCTATGCCGGCGCCATTATTTAAGGATAACCGTATCAAAGAATTCCGGATTGAACCGCATAGCGCACATAGAAGATATCCAGACTTTGCGAACGCACCCGTTGCATGATCTGTTCGGCTAGATTGTCGTCCAGAATAAACTCCACCTTCACCGCCAATTCCCCGGCCAGTTCGAAAAAAGTATCCTCGCGCAACCTGCCGTGACGACCGAACCCGGCAATGGCGCGGAACGCCGAGCCGCCATGAATCCCGAGTGCCTTGGCCTCTTCCAGCAACCACTCGTACAACGGCACACCGGCATGATGCTGTTTTTCAGTGACATAAAAAGTGAGCTGATCCATTTTTATCTCCTAACTGTCATGGCAAGTTGCCACACCTGATTATGAAAATTGCCGCACCCGTTCCCCTATCCAACTTTCCCCCGCAAGCAAGAGAAAGGGCAAACGAATCGCTGCGCGATGCTCCTGTTAATTCTGCAACCATTTTATCGTCTGGATACCCAGTACCGTCATCAGCAACGACCCGCCTAGATGCGCCATGATGATACCCGTTCCCCACGCATACTGCCCGCGCAATAACAGCGTGACAGTTTCCGCCGAAAAAGTGGAAAACGTGGTCAACCCGCCGAGAAAGCCGGTAATGATGAACAGCCGCCATTCCGGCGACAGTGAAGGATGCTGCAGAAAAAAAGCGATCGCAAGCCCGACCAGATAGCCGCCGACCAGATTTGCCGCCAGCGTGCCGAGCGGTAATTCCGGCAACACCGGATTGAACCACAGCCCGAAACCCCAGCGCAGCCAAGCACCGAGTGCCGCACCGATTCCGATTGCAATAAAAGCGTAAGCCGTCATAAAGAAATCTTACTGATTATTATTCGCCGTCATTCTACAACACGCACCGGCGCAAATCCGCCCCCCGGCGTGCGGAAATTGGTGGTCTGGCCCTGATAGAGGCGCGCCGCTACCAGCTGCACCCGCCCGTCGTAAACATAGCAGCGCACATCGTACTTCAGCGCAACCGCTTCGGCATCGTCTGCGCGCACCGCGAGTTCGCCCGGCGCGGCCATGCGCTGCGCGACATAACCGCCCTGCATGATCTCGTCGAACACGCGCTTGGTCAGCTTCTCGCCGCGATATGCGCCCTTGCTGCCGTAACCGCTGTCCGGTTTGAAGAACCATTGTTTGCGCTCCTGCCACCAGCGCTCATGGTCTGCCGCCTCAACCAGCCGGGTCTGCGGAATGCCCGCCAGCAACACGGCGATGTCGGCTTCGCTTGCGCCGAGCCTATGCAATGTTTCCGCATCAGTCAGCCGTGCCAGATTGCGCTTGTCGGCATAGCACGCATAGTGCGCCGGATCGGGTGTCAGCACCACGCTGCCATCCAGATACGCCTGACGCAATACCGGATGCTGCTGCAACGAAAAATCCGTCAAGCGGTTGTATACCAGATCGATCTGCTGCTCCCCCAGATATAGACCGCCATCGCGCGCCTGCAGCGCAGATGGATCGGCGATAAAAGCCGCAATCCCAGCACGCTCGAACCAGTTCTTTGCCAACAGGAATTCGGGATACAGATACTGCGCCTCGGGCTGCTCGTCCACGATAGCGATGCTGTTGAGCGGCATATCGCCGCGCGCCAGCAGCCACTCGTTGCGGAACATCTCAAGGAAAGTTTGTTCGAGGTTTTCGACTGCGGTCGTTAGGCCGGGCAAACCGGCAGCGCGCTGGCTGTCGAGCAGCAGTGCATTCAAAAATCCACCTCCCGCGTTGCTGTTGATCTCGATCAGATGCGCGCCGTCGCTGTTCAGGTGGAAGTCGTAACCAAAGAACACGCCAAGGGATTGAAGATTGCCTTTCTCGTTTGTCCTTTCTCCCGCTTGCGGGAGAGAGTTAGAGAGAGGGTTTCCTTGCGTGAGAGGAGCATCCATCCACTTCGCCAGCCCCACCACCCGCTCCACCGCCCCGACCACCTCGCGCATCTGGCGCATCTGCGCAGCCGTGATTAACACCGGATAAGCGGCGAACAGATGCGGGCAGCGCTCGGTCACCAAGCTATGCCACGCCTCGCCCTGCGCCAGCATTGCACTCTGCAACGCGGCGCGATCCAGCGTGGTTGTCAGTTCGGTGGCCATTCCAGACACCCTAGAGCGCCTCGAAAATCCCTGCCGCACCCATGCCCGTCCCGATGCACATCGTCACCATGCCGTACTTCTGCTTGCGGCGGCGCAGGCCGTGCAGCAGGGTCGCGGTGCGGATCGCGCCGGTCGCGCCGAGCGGATGGCCGAGCGCGATCGCGCCGCCGAGCGGATTCACGATCGCCGGATCGAGGCCGACATCGCCGATCACCGCCAGCGATTGCGCGGCAAACGCCTCGTTCAGTTCGATCCAGTCCATGTCGTTCAATTTCAGACCGACCTGGCTCAACACGCGCGGGATCGCCTCTTTCGGCCCGATGCCCATGATCTCCGGCGGCACGCCTGCCACGCTGAAGCCGTGGAACTTGCCGATCGGCGTGAGGTTGTAGCGCTTCAGCGCCGCCTCGCTGCACAGCAGCACCGCAGCAGCTCCATCCGACATCTGCGAACTGTTTCCCGCCGTCACCGAACCTTTCTGCGCAAACACCGGTTTGAGTTTCGCCAGCGCCTCGACCGACGTATCGGCGCGCGGCCCCTCGTCCTGCGCCACTTCGTTGGTGTTGATTTTTATCTCGCGCTCAGCCAGATCTGGCTGATGCAGCTCGATGCGGTACGGCGTGATCTCGTCGTTGAATTCGCCCGCGGCCATCGCCCGCAGCGCGCGCTGGTGACTATGGTAAGCAAATTCGTCCTGTGCCTCGCGGCTTACCTTCCAGCGCTCCGCGACCCGCTCCGCCGTCAGCCCCATGCCGTAAGCAATGGCGACATGCTCGTTGCCCTCAAACATGGCAGGATTGAACGCGATCTTGTTGCCCATCATCGGCACCATGCTCATGCTCTCCACGCCCGCCGCGATCATCACGTCAGCTTCACCCAAACGAATCCTGTCCGCCGCCAGCGCCACCGACTGCAGGCCGGAAGAACAAAAACGGTTCACCGTCATACCCGGCACATTGTCAGGCAACCCCGCCAGCAGCAGCGCGATGCGCGCCACGTTCATCCCCTGCTCCGCCTCGGGCATCGCGCAGCCCGCGATCACATCGCCGATGCTGGCCGGATCGAGCGACGGGCACTGCACCAGCACACTTCGCAGCGCATGCGCCAGCAGATCGTCGGGCCGGGTGTTGCGGAACATCCCGCGCGGCGCCTTGCCCACCGGCGTGCGCGTCGCGGCGACGATATAGGCTTCCTGGACTTGTTTGCTCATGACATCCCCTTCATTCGTAGTGACGCGCGGTTAGATTCTATCTCTCGAATTGCGCAATTAGCCGGAACCTCTCTGCCAGCATCTGCACACGCCCGGCGAGCGATTCATCCGGGAATACCATACCCTGCAAGGCATCCATAAAATCCGGCATCGCCAACAATGCACTACACCGATCCGCCAGATAGCGCCGCAATTCCATTCGACTCAGTTCAATCTCCCTGACAATCTCGGGCCTGCCGTCCAGCACATTAACAATATCTTCCAGATCGTGACTACCCAGCAAATCGCCCTTGCCGCGATCCGCAAAAGCCTCGAACTTAGTTGCCAGAAATACTGGGGCGACAACGAGATTAATCGCTGCCCCGCTCGGCAAAACAACTCGCCGCGCCGTCTCGACAACAAGCGGATACCACCGGTTGGCAAAGCCCAGAATATTGGTATCCGTAGGCATCAAATCCACCTCCAGGTTACCAAGCCGCCAACGGCAGATAGGCGCATCCGTAGACATATCCCGCTTGAAACCCAGCCCGGCGAACTCCTTTTCCAGTTTGTGGTATCCGGCCAGCGCGGCAACCTGCGCCACCAAATCCACATCGTAAGTCACCCGTGAAGGAACTGCCGCCGTATCGGTCAGCAACAAATCCACCGCGCATCCGCCCACAAACACCAGATGCTCCCGCAAATTTCCGAGCGCCTGTGCAACCAACTCCACCTTGGCCACATTCGGATGCCGTAATTTCACAGAAAAAACTCTTCCAACAATTTCTGTGCGGCGGCACGCTCGCGCGCCTGCCCGCTGCGTAGCGCATCGAACAGCGAAAGAATGGCGTACAACCGCTCATCCTTGAGCGCAGCCCCCGGCACCGAAGGGTACAACGGAACCAGACTCACCCCGCGCACCGTACCCTTGGCATGCGGCCACACCGGCACCGGATCGGAGGAAGGCGCAATCACTTCGTTCAACGGCGCAGCCGCATATCCGGTAGGTACCCCGCGCGTGAGCGAACCCCATACCGGAGGAAAAACATACTTCGCGCCATGCAACAAAAATTCCCGCAACTGCGTCTTGAGCACCACCGGACGGCGATCTTCAAATATCGCCAACTGCGCCGCCGCCGCGCGCTTCAATGCCCCATGCACCGCCGAAACCGCCAAATCCGTCTGTTCCGCCAACTCCGGATAACCCACACTCCCGCCGCCACGGCACAACAATGCCAGCAAGACATAGAGGTCTTGCGGCTTGAGGGCAATCTGGCGGTTACTAACTTTAGGCATATTCTTTATTCTTGAAATAAGAATCAGATATGCAATCCTAGTTCGGATATACGTAAAATGTCAACCGTTCTCATTTCATGAATAAAGAATAGCCATTTTTCAACTCATGGCATCTGCTATATGCAAATAGCAGATGGACGACATTCGCTATTCGCGAAAAGCGAATGCGTAATTCGATCAACGCAGTATTCAACACCTGCACTGCACCGCACGCTGCCGTGCGGCATGGATCAGTTGCGTGATCTCGTTGAAATCGTCTTGTGGGATAAGCGGTGTCGTCATGTTGGTTTACATTACTTTTTCGACTTGCGGGCTACATTCAAAAGCGAAGAACATACCCGCCCAATCGTTATCACTGATTCTTGCAATTGGAACCCACCTCTCTTTCATCCCGCTCAACACAAACTCCATTTGTGGCGGCGTACTAAAGTATTCTGGTGCAATTCTTGATGCCTCGTCAGCATCAGAATATAAAATTCGCTTCTTAACATTCTCTATATGACCATCTGCATGTTGACGTGCCATATCAATCAGTTCACCACTAAAGAAAACATTGAAAATATACAAATCAACAACCGGCACCCCATCAACCTCAAAACCAGAATGAATTGATCCATTTAATATCACTATCGGCAGTATCCTAAACTTCTCCGGCAACGTTATTCCGTGCGAACTTAACTGTTCACGAAATGCCATCGAATACTTTTCAACAGATACCGCTTTCCGTTTTATTTGAGCAATAGCATCGATTACTGTCTTTCGATGCATCGCAATCTGCTTCGATTCTGCCGGGTGCAATATACATTTCGACTCTCCAAGTATCACCAAGTCGCCAATAACAAGTACAGTATCTATCTGCTCATCCCTATCTTCTGGCGGTTTAAACACGATACCATTCTCAATGACCTTAGCTCCCTTCAATAAGGGAGAAGCACTAATGTCTTTACGCAATTCGAGGTTGACGTAATCTTCAAATGCCGGGCCGCGCAATCCAAGATCAATACCAATCTGCCTCATCCAAATATCGACAAGACGGCCAAGGTTAGGGGATGTTGTAGCTGCGAACATAGGGGAAACGCCTTCGATGCTAATAGGCACTAAGGGCTGAGCCCATAGCTCTTGGCCGTCCTCCCCTCGAAATATTAAAAACTCCAAAATCGCTCTAGCTTGAATCAGTTGGGTGTTAACCGCCGCAGCTATAGCTTGCGCTAAAGCATCAATTTGCATTACTGGTACAAACTTTGGAAGCCAGCTATTAGGTTTAGAGCCTTCTGGAAAATCGATAGCTATAATCTCTTCGCGCAAAATCGCCGAAGTACGGCTAATAACAGTCCATGCGCCCAATAAATCATTAAGCGTTGCTCCGCCAAGTGTCTGTCGCGGCTCATGCAGCAACTCCATATAGTAGGGTTCCGTAGCATATAGACGCGCTGCCAGCAAAGACACACCATCCTCTGTAGGTCTTGAAGGTGAAGCTAGCCGAACAACCTGCCTTCGTCCATTTCTACTTATACCCGTAACATCTCTCACCCCAAGACGCGAGTGAAGTTCCTCCTTATTCATACGAGACATAACAGCTCTAGACATACCCATAAATTGCAATACCAAACCATCATGTCTAAAGCGGCTAGCGGTCAGTCGATATTGCCAGATTGGGTCGTTAGGTAAAAAAACATTTCCCTCCTCATCTTGGCGAATTCGAAAGTCATTCCACAAACAGTCATCCCACAAAGCCTCCACATGGGAATACAAAATCCCCATATTGGCATCCCAATTGACGCGCCCCCAATCGACGTCGCCATATCGTGGATTGCCCCCTAGTTGTGGTTTACTTTGAAGTACTACCTTGATAGGAACTTGATTACCATCAACAATTGATTCAGCAATTTCATCCGCAGAAAACTCTGCCCCAACACCCAACTTGTGTTTGATGGCAGCGAATTCATGCAACATCACTGTATCAATCCCCTCCGCTGCTCGTTCAAAAGCCTCTCGTGTTTTATTTTGAAGCATGCAAAAGTTGTAGTTTGAAATTGCCACGAAGGATCGAAGCTTGGTCGTTGCATTTAGCTCTTTTGAAAATGTAACTTTTAATCCAAGTCGAATCTCATTAGCCTTGGCATGAAGGAGCAATCCAGCATTAAAAAGATTCGAATCAGCGTCATCATCTTGGAGATTCTGGTAGGCATCCTTCCATGCCTGAACCTTAAACTCCCTTCGAAGAGGGCCTACAACTTCACCAAGTTGCACCGCTTTATAAAATCTCATGGAGACGAATAATCTGTAATTACAATTTTAATTCCGCAGCGGCTTCCCGTTCTTCAGCATGAACTCCACCCGATCGCGGGTCTTCTGCATCGCCAGCAATTCCATGAAATTCTTGCGCTCCAAATCGAGCAGCCATTGCTCGTCCACCATGCTGCCCGCTTCCACATCGCCGCCGCACATGGTTTCGGCGATGCGGCAGCCGATGTTGTAGTCGTGCTCGGAGATGAAGCCGCCTTCGAGCAGGTTGATCATCGCGGCTTTGAGGGTGGCGATGCCGGGGCGTCCGGCGACGGGGATCTGGCGCGGCGCGAGCGGCGGGCGGTATTCGGTGGCGGTGAGCGCCAGCGCTTCCTGTTTGGCGACATGCAGCAGCTCATACTGGTTCAGTACGATGCGGTCGGACGGCTTCAGGTAGCCCATGTCGCGCGCCAGTTCGGCGCTCTTGGCGACTTCGCCCATGGCGATTTGCTGGAAGTAGCGGCGCAGGTGCGGGAAGATGTCGCCGCGCCCATCACTGGAAAGACGCTGGGCCTCCTGTGCCGCGCGCAGCGTCATTTCCTTGCAGCCGCCGCCGGCGGGCAATACGCCGACACCGACTTCGACCAGGCCGATGTAGGTTTCCAGCGCGGCAACGATGCGCGTGCAGTGGATCGAGAATTCGCAGCCGCCGCCGAGCGCGAGGCCGTACACCGCCGCGATGGTCGGCACTTGCGCATAGCGCAGGCGCAACGAGACCTGCTGAAATTTGGCGACTACTTCTTCGACATGCGGCACGTTTCCGGTGGCAGCATCGACGATCTCACCCAGCCCGCCGCCGCCCGCGACAGTGTATTTGACGCGCTGCGCCGCGCCCTTGAGTTTATCGAACAATCCGGCGGGCGACGCATCACTGCTTTCCTGCACGCCCTGCATCAGTTGCAGCAGGTGCGCACCGGCAGAGAACGGCGCTTCGGTTTGCCAGATGATCAGCGCATGGAAATGCGCCTCGGCCTCGTCCACTGCGCGCAGGATACCGTCCAGCACTTCGTTGCTGATCGCGTGCATCTTGGTCTTGAAACTCAGGACGGCGATGTCGTCGCCGCTGTGCCACAGGCGCACGTCGTCGGTCTCAAAGATGGTTTCGCTGTAACTTGCTTCTTCGCCGAGCAAGCGGTCGGGGAATTCTTGGCGCTGGTAGACGGGAAGTTGGGAGCGTTGCTGATAGCTGCCTGAACCACCCCTCTCCCCCCGCCCCTCTCCCACTGAGGGGCGAGGGGAGTATGAGCCCAGCGGGGTGTGGACGCCGTTGCGCGCCGGCTCCACCGCCCATTTCGGCAGTCTGGCCTCGGACATGGTCTTGCCCTGTATGCGCTCGTCCTCGATCCAGCCGACCACTTTCTGCCAGCCTGCCGCCTGCCAAATTTCGAACGGGCCGCTGTCCCAGCCAAAGCCCCAGCGCACCGCCAGATCGAGGTCGCGCGCGTTGTCGGCGATATGCTCCAGTTGCAGCGCGCAATAGTGGAACACGTCGCGGAACGTCGCCCACAGAAACTGCGCCTGCGGATGCGAACATTCGCGCAACCCCTGAAGTTTTTTGGCCCAGTCGCGCTCGCGCAGGATCGCCTTCACGTCGTCGTCCACCTTGCCTTCGGAAAGCTTATAGGTGTCGGTGTGCAAATCCAGTACATGGATTTCCCTGCCGATCTTCTGGTAGATGCCGCGCTTGGCCTTTTGCCCCAGCGCGCCCTGATCGACCAGCCGGTTAAACCAGTTCGGCAATTCGAAATGCTTGTGCCACGGGTCGTCGGTCAGGTTCTCGCGCATGGTATTGACCACGTGCGCGAACACGTCCAGCCCGACCACGTCCAGCGTGCGGAAGGTGGCGCTCTTGGGACGGCCGAGATAGCGCCCGGTCAGCGCGTCCACGGTGTCGAAGCCGAGGTTGAACGCGGCTGCATGGTGTTTGGTCGCCAGCATCGAGAACACGCCGATGCGGTTGGCAATGAAGTTCGGCGTATCCTTGGCACGCACCACGCCCTTGCCCAGACCGGATACCAGAAAAATTTCCAGCTGGTTGAGCAATGCCGCGTCGGTTCCCGCACAGGGGATCAGCTCGACCAGATGCATATAGCGCGGCGGGTTGAAAAAGTGGATGCCGCAGAAGCGGTGGCGCAGATTTTCCGGAAAGGCTTCGGCAAGCTTATTGATCGACAAGCCGGAGGTGTTGCTGGCGAAGATGGTGCGTTCGCCGAGATAGGGCGCGACTTTCTGGTACAGGCCGGATTTCCAGTCGATACGCTCGGCGATCGCCTCGATCACCAGATCGCAGTCGCGCAACAGGTCGAGATGCTGTTCGTAGTTGGCGGGCCGGATGAAAGTAAGTTTGGCGGGACTGGCAGCGGGTGCGGGATCGAGTTTCTTCAGCCCTGCCAGCGCCTTGTTCACGTTGCCGTTCGGTTCACCTTCTTTGGCCGGCAACTCGAACAGCAGCGTCTCGACATTGGCATTGACCAGATGCGCCGCGATCTGCGCGCCCATCACCCCGGCACCAAGCACCGCAACCTTGCGGATATGGAAATTTTCGCTCATTTTTGCTCCTCAAATGATTCAGGCTGCCGCGGTATTCCGGCAGCCGAACTGCAACATTACCGTGCGGTTACGCCCGTCATGTTTGGCCTGATAGAGCGCCGCATCGGCATCTTCCAGCAGCTTGCCGAACCCGATGTTGCAGCTATCACAGGATGCCGGACAAACGGTCACGCCGATACTGACGGTGGCGGAGATGCTCTTGCGTTCGGTTGCCAGCGGGGTATTTTCCACGGTATGGCGCAGTGTTTCGGCCACCGCCATGGCACCGGCATCATCGGTGGCGGGCAGCAGCACGCAAAACTCCTCGCCGCCGTAGCGCCCCAGCGTATCCTGCTTGCGCAGCCGCGATTCGAGCAGGTGCGCCACATCGGTGAGCACATCATCCCCGGTCGGATGGCCGAATTGGTCGTTGATGCGCTTGAAAAAATCGATGTCGATCATCAGCAGCGCGAGGGGAGTCTTGTTGCGCTGGGCGATGGCGTATTCCTTATCGGCGCGCTCCATGAAGGCACGGCGGTTGAACACGCCGGTCAGCGAATCGATCATCGCCAGCGAGCGGATCACGCGGTCGGCGCGCTCCTTGACCATCAGGATGAAGCCCAGCGAACCCAATATGCCAAACGCGATGAAACCGATAAAGATCGCCATCTGCACCGGGTTGGGCGCAACGCTTGATTCGATCGTGGCAAACTCGACGAGCCTGAAGAACGCGGCAATCGCGCGCATTGCCACAAACGGCAGGATGGCCAGCGTCGCACCGAACAGCAACCACCATGCACGCCCGGCACGCGACTCGGTATCGCTGCGCAAAATTTGCAGGATCAGCAGCATTTGCGCCCCGTAGATCAGGCTGCCGTAGACCAAGCGGCCGCGAAAATCGTCATACGGCAATGCGATAAAAATCAGGATAACCAGTCCCACCGGCAACAGGCATTGCCAGCGCGGCCAAGGCAGGTCGCGGTATTCATAAATCGCGGCGAGCTTCAATGCCTGTGCGGCAACCGTCAGCACGGCGGGAAACACGATGGAAATTCCATCGGGAATCGTACCGCGGGCATCGATCAGCAAAAAAGCCACGGACTCCAGCGCCAGCGCGCCCGCCCATTTTTTCAGGCTGTCGTGCTCCCGCCCCCATGACACGACAGCCAGGCTCAGCGCCATCATGGCGCTGATCAGCATCAAAGAAAATACCAGTGTGTGATTATCAAACAACATTGCAATATCAATCCCGGCACGCGTCAACCATGACGACGGCCCTCTAAAATTTTAAAAATCACGACAAGCTGCGCGCATTGCCTCAATCGGCAGGCGGCACGACGCGCGGCTTGCGGTTATCGT
Source organism: Gallionella sp. (assembly GCA_028689145.1). Classification (GTDB taxonomy): domain Bacteria; phylum Pseudomonadota; class Gammaproteobacteria; order Burkholderiales; family Gallionellaceae; genus Gallionella. The sequence continues at coordinate 7,338 of JAQTWT010000007.1, read as the reverse complement.
CCACCGCGACATAGGTCAGTGTCGCTTCGGTGACTTTTACGCAAGTCCGCCACTGCGGATCGCGTTGCGCATAAACCTCGACGTTGACGGTGATCGAGGTGCGCCCCACTTTGATGAGCTGCGTATAGAAACTCACCATATCGCCCATGAACAGCGGCTGCTTGAAGATGAATGAATTCACCGCCACCGTCACCACCCTGCCCTTGGCGCGATGCAGCGCCGGAATACTACCGGCAATATCCACCTGACCCATGATCCAGCCGCCGAACACATCGCCGGTATAGTTGCAGTCTGAAGGCATCGCGACCACGCGCAGGGTCGGTTCGCGTTGCGGCAGGGTGGTGGTATGCGGCTGGTTTTCATCCATGACTAATGCCTCTCATAAAGATGGTTGATCTGCGGCGTATATTGTCCCACCACTTTGCTGCGTTTAAGTTTCAGAGTGGGTGTCAGCATACCGCTTTCCATGGTCCACGGTTCCTGCATCAGCAGCACGCGGCGCACATGCGCATAGCCGGGAAAACCGCGCAGACTGAGCGCGATCCGTTTCAGTACCTTGCCTTCCACGCGGCTATCATGCAGCGCTTCCGGCATATCGGCGCGTACCCCGACTTCTCTGGCAAAGGATTTCCACGCTTCCGCGTTGAGCACCACCAGCGCCACCAGATAGGGACGACCTTCGCCGATAATCATGACCTGATCGAACAGGGGATCGTGCAAGATTGCCAGTTCCATATCGCTCGGAGGGATCTTCTCGCCGTTCGACATGACGATGATCTCCTTGGTGCGGCCGGTAATGTAGATATGCCCGGTTTCGCTGAGGCGCACCACATCGCCGGTGTTCAGCCAGCCGTCTGCGTCGATGATCGCATTGGTCGCCTCGGGGTTGTTCCAGTAGCCCATCATCACATTCGGCCCCCTTACCAGCAGTGCGTTCAGCTCGCCCAGTTTCACCTGCACATCGCGCACCGGCTGGCCGACGCTGTCGGGGAAATTGTTTTCCGGATGGTTGCCGCTAATCACCGGGCTGGTCTCGGTCAACCCGTAGCCCTGTATCACCGGCAGCCCAAGCCCGATGAACACCCGCGAAATTTCCGGCGACAATGCCGCGCCGCCACTGAGGGCGAAACGCAACCTGCCGCCGAGATGGTTGAGGACTTTTTGCGCGACCAGCAGGTTCAACAACGGCCAGAGCAGGAATGATAATTGCCATTTGCCACGCCCCTGCCGGTTCAAAAAGCGCGCCCAGCCGATATTCACCGCCAGATTGAACAGCTTGCGTTTCAACGGCAAGCCCTCGTCCAGACTGGTGCATATCGCGCTATACACACGTTCATAAATGCGCGGCACCGAAATCAGAATGGTCGGGCGGACGATATGCAAATCCCCCGACAACTGCGCGACGGAGCGCGCAAAAGCCACCTTGGCTCCGGCCATCACCGACAGGTAATAGCCCACGGTGCGCTCGAAAGTATGCGACAGCGGCAAAAATGACAAAAAGGTATCGCTTTCGTTGACCGGAAAAAAACCCATACAGGCATACGCATTGGTCAGCATATTGGCGTGGCTCAGCATCACGCCTTTCGGTTTTCCGGTGGTGCCGGAGGTGTAAATGATGCTGGCCAGTTCGTTAGAACAAATTCCGTGCGGCGGTGCGTTTGCTCCCTCGCCCGCCGGGGTTGAAGATTGCCTTTCTCGTTCGCCTCCTCTCCCGCTTGCGGGAGAGGATTGAGGAGAGGGCATCGGGAGAGGGTTGGGGAGAGGGTTACCCGATTGCAACTTCGCGGTGGCAGGCAGAAATTCGGCCATCGCTTGCAGGCGCGGTTCGCTGCTGTCGCGCACGTTCTCAATACTGATGAAAAGTTTCACCCCGCCGATCTGGTCGCGCACCGTGCGCAATGCCTGCCATTGTTCGTCGGTTTCAAACAGCAGCACTTTTACATCCGCATCGTTGGCGATGTAGGCGATATTGTCCGGCCTGTCCACGGTGTACAGCGGCACCACCACCAGCCCGAGCGACATCGCCGCCTGGTCGAACATCATCCAGTATGGGCAGTTGCGCAGCATGATCGCCACCCGGTCGCCGCGCTGCAATGCCAAGCCGGCCAGCGCCGCCTGCCAGCGCGCCACTTCGCCGAGCATCTCCCTCCAGGTAATGTCGCGCCAGGCATTATCCTGAAAATAGTGGTAGGCAACTTTGTCCGGCGAGCGGCGCACGCGCTCCACGAACAGCCCGTGCAAGGTACCCGCCTGCTGCGGTGTGATCACATCCTTTTGCAGTATTTCCATGTTGCCCTCTTGCACCCGTTTATTTGTTCACCCGCAACTGATCCGGAGCAAAATCATCCACCATGATAACCTTGCGACGCAACGCGTAGTCGCGCTGCAATTGCAACGCCTGCTCAGCCGTAATGATGCCCAGATCGCGCGCTTCGGCGATACGCAGCAACTCCTCCGGTGCACGCAACTTGCCCGACTTGTGCGCTTCATCAAGTTTGGCTTGCAGCGGCTCGCATGCCAGCGTGCTATGCAGCGCGGCTTCCAGCGCGCCCACCGCATCCTGCTCGTCGCGCGACAGATACATCCCCGCGGTCAGGCGGTCGCGCGTCTCGCCCGGCTGCATCAGCAACGCGGCGATTTCGTGCCCGAGGCGGTCGGAAGGCGGCAACAGACTTTTCCCTACCGGAAAGATCAGCATGCCCAATATCCGGCGCACCAATGCGTTCGGGAAATTTTGTATCACGCCTTCAAATGCCTGCTGGATTTTGTACAACGCGTCCTGCATCGCCCAATGCAGCAACGGCAAATCCTCGAGGGGAGAGCCGTCATCTTCAAAGCGTTTCAGCGTTGCCGAACACAGGTACATCTGGCTCAGCACATCGCCCATCCGCGCGGATAATTTCTCGCGCCGCTTCAGCGAACCGCCCAATACCGCCATCGCCACGTCCGCACTCAGAGCGAATGCCGAAGAGAATCGCGTCAATTGCTGGTAGTAGCGGTAGATCTCGTCGTCGTACGGCATGGTCATGCCGCGCCCGTTGCTCAAACCGAACACGAAGCTGCGCGCCGCATTGCCCAGCGCAAAAACGATATGCCCGAACAGCGCCTCGTCGAACTGGTGCAGGGCGCGCTGGTGGTCGCTGTCGTGCACCGCCGCGATCTCTTTCAGCACATAAGGATGGGAACGGATTGCGCCCTGTCCGAAGATGATCATGGTGCGCGTCAGGATATTCGCGCCTTCCACGGTGATGCCGATCGGCGTTTGCTGGTAGTCGCGCGCCAGATAGTTGTCCGGACCGAGACAGATTCCCTTGCCGCCGTGCACGTCCATCGCATCGTTCATCACGATGCGCCCGCGCTCGGTGGCGTGGTATTTGATGATAGCGGAGATCACCGACGGCTTCTCGCCGATATCCAGTGCCAGAGCGGTGAACCGGCGCGCCGCATCAACCATATAAGTATGCGCGCCGATGCGTGCCAGCGGCTCCTCGATGCCTTCGAACCTGCCGATAGGCTGGTGGAATTGCTTGCGCACCCGTGCGTAAGCACCGCAGGTGCGTGCCGCCATCTTCATGCCGCCTATGCTGCTGGCGGGCAACGAGATCGAGCGTCCCGCCGCGAGACACTCCATCAGCATGCGCCAGCCCTGCCCCACGCGCTCCGTGCCGCCGATGATGTAATCCATCGGGATGAACACCTCCTTGCCCTGCGTCGGGCCGTTCATGAATGCGGAATTCAGCGGAAAGTGGCGGCGACCGATGCGCACACCCGGTGTATCGGTCGGAATCAATGCCAGCGTGATGCCGCGATTGACCTCGCCGCCCAGATAATGGCCCGGATCGTACAGTTTGAATGCCAGACCGAGCAGCGTCGCCACCGGTGCCAGTGTGATGTAGCGTTTCTCCCAAGTCACGCGGATGCCCAACACGTTCTGTTGCCCGGCGAATTCGCCGTAGCACACCTCGCCGTGGTCGGGGATCGCGCCGGCATCGGAACCGGCAAACGGGCCGGTCAGTGCGAAGCACGGCACTTCGATGCCGTAGGCCAGACGGCGCAGATATTTCTCCTTCTGCTCGTCTGTGCCGTAGTGCAGCAACAATTCGGCCGGCCCCAGCGAATTCGGCACCATCACCGTCACCGCCGCTGTACCGCTGCGCGATGCCACTTTGCTCACCACCGCGGAATGCGCCTGCGCCGAAAACTCCAGCCCCCCGTATTTTTTGGGGATGATCATGCCGAAAAAGCCCTTGATCTTGATGAACTGCCAGACATCCGGGGGCAAATCGGCACGGTTGTGGGTGATGTCCCAATCGTCCAGCATGGCGCACAACTGCTCCACTTCGTTATCGAGGAATGCCTGCTCGGTCTCGCTCAGGGAACACTTCGGGAAAGCATGCAGCTTCTCCCAATCGGGATCACCGCTGAACAGATCGCCCTCCCACCACACCGTACCGGCATTGATCGCCTCCTGTTCGGTATGGGAAATTTGCGGCAGTACCCTGCGGAAAATTTTGAGCACGGTGGCACTGACCACCGGGCGGCGCACGGCTGGGATACCGAACAATACGATAAACAATAGCAGCGCGGCACCAATGACCAGCAACACAGAATCCGAAAAACGCGCCTGAATCGCCACCAGCGGCACAATGACCATTATCGCCAGCACCCAGCTGACAATGGATGCGCGGAAAAAGGCCAGCACGGTGAAAATCGCCAGTGCCACCAGAACCAGAATGGTCAACGCCATAACTACCGCCCTCCCCGATTTGTTGTTTTTTTATTTTTTTGTGCCGAGCCGAACTTTAACGCGGGACGACAAACTGCACAACTAATGCAGGTGCCATGTGCAAGTCCACGGCGCGCCGGGCCCCTAGCGCATCCGGTTAACTGCCTCTTCGACGCGCTCCACCGCGATGATCTCGATGCCTTCGATCTTCTGCTTGGGCGTATTGGCCTTGGGAATGATGGCTTGGGTGAAGCCCAGTTTGGCGGCTTCGCGCAGACGTTCCTGACCGCGCTGCACCGGACGCACTTCGCCCGCCAGCCCGACTTCGCCGAACACCACCAGCTTCTCCGGTAGCGGCTTGTTGCGCAGGCTGGACACCATCGCGAGGATCACCGCTAGATCGGCACCCGGTTCAGTGATCTTCACGCCGCCCACCGCGTTGATGAACACATCCTGATCGTAGCAGGCGATGCCCGCGTGGCGATGCAACACCGCGAGCAACATCGCCAAGCGGTTCTGCTCCAACCCCAGCGACAGTCGCCGCACGTTCGGCGAATGCGCCTCGTCGAGCAAGGCCTGTATCTCCACCAGCAGCGGGCGGGTGCCTTCCTGCGTGACCATCACGCACGAACCTGCCACCGGATCGCCATGCTGCGACAAGAACAGCGCGGACGGATTGCTCACCTCGCGCAGGCCCTTCTCGGTCATGGCGAATACACCCAACTCGTTGACCGCGCCAAAGCGGTTCTTGAACGCGCGGATCAGACGGAAGCTGGAATGGGTGTCGCCCTCGAAATACAGCACCGTATCGACAATATGCTCCAGCACGCGCGGCCCGGCCAGCGCACCTTCCTTGGTGACATGGCCGACCAGAATGATGGTGATGTTCTGGCTCTTGGCGATGCGCGTGAGTTGCGCGGCACATTCGCGCACCTGTGCCACCGAGCCGGGCGCGGAGGTGAGCTGCTCGGAATACACGGTCTGGATCGAATCGATCACCACCACGTCCGGCTTATCGTGTGCAATGGCCGCCTGGATCTTTTCCAGCTGAATTTCCGGCAGCAGGCGCAGGCTGCGCGCATCCAGCGCCAAGCGTTTGGCGCGCAACGCGATCTGCTGCGCCGATTCCTCGCCGCTGACGTACAGAGTATTTTGTTGTTTGGACAGATGCGCCAGAACTTGCAGTAGCAGCGTGGATTTGCCGATGCCCGGATCGCCGCCGATCAGCACCACCGCGCCGGACACCAGCCCGCCACCCAACACGCGGTCGAATTCCTCAATGCCGGTCGGCGTGCGCGGCACTTCCGCCGCCTCAACCTCGGACAGCATCTGCACCTTGCCGCTCGCCGCCAGCGCACTGAAACGGTTCTTGGCACCGGGCGCGGCAGCCTCGGCGACCGACTCGATCAGCGTGTTCCACTCCATGCAATGCGGGCACTGTCCCTGCCATTTAGCCGTCTGCCCGCCGCACTCGGTGCAGGAGTAAATCGTTTTTGCTTTTGCCATAAATTCTCTCTGTTACCGTTACAACCCAGACCGCACATATATCCCGCCACCAAACAGTTTTGTAGGCTGGTGGTGAGGCACGAACCCCAGCGTCTGTTGACTCGATATGCTGGGGTTCGCGTTGCTCACCACCAGCCTACGCCATTGGTAATGTAACACGCAAAACTAAGCCCCTACTTCGCTGCCCGCTATTACCTCCTGCTCCGCTGCGCTGTCCCGCAGCCACTCCTGCACCAGCGGATCGCGCGCCACGGTCTGCATGTAATCGTCCACTGCGCCCGGCTCGCCCGCGCCGTAGGTCAGAAAGCGGAACACCACCGGCGCGAACATCGCATCCGCGATGCTGTATTGGCCGAACAACCACGGCCCGGCAGCGCCATACTGCGTGCGCGACTCGCGCCAGATATCTTTGACGCGCACGACATCGGCTTCGAGTCCGGCGGATGTCGCCGCCTTGCGGCCATGCGCGCGGATGTTCATCGGCATCGCTTTACGTATCGGGATAAATCCTGAATGCATCTCCGCGCTGATCGAACGGGCACGGGCGCGCGCCTCGCGCTGCGCGGGCCACAACGACGGATAGGACTCATACAGGTATTCACCAATTGCCAACGTATCCCACACCAGCAGGTCGCCGTCGCGGTATACCGGCACCTTGCCGGCCGGCGAGCAGGCAAATAGTTTTTCCTTATAGCCTTCCGCGTATAACGGAATGCGCAACTCGTCGAAATCCACCCCGGCATGCTTCAGCATCAGCCAGGCGCGCAACGACCAGGACGAATAGTTCTTGTTACCGATCACCAACAGCGGTTTGCTCATGTTGCCTCCGAAATTTGTTTGACCCTGATCATCACTTCATTCTGGACGGCAGTTTGATCGTCCTGCCCGCAACCATAAACGCGCCCTTGCCAAGATGATGCAGGGTGCGCGAATTCTTTCTTGCCGGATCGATCCATGCCTTGACCACCTCCAGTACGAAAAAGTTAAATGACCTCCGGCAAAGCCGGAGGCTTATTGGGTGAGCCCCTCAAAGGGGCCATTAAACCGTGAGCCGCCCAAGGCGGCTACAGCCCTAGTCTCATCTGGTCGTACCGTTCATCCTCTTC
>JAQTWT010000019.1 GCA_028689145.1 Gallionella sp. | reverse complement strand
ACCATAGCGAGTTGGTCCCACTCCTTCCCATCCCGAACAGGACAGTGAAACGACTCCGCGCCGATGATAGTGTGGATTACCCATGTGAAAGTAGGTCATCGTCAGACTCCCTTAAAACAAAAAGCCCAACCTCGTGTTGGGCTTTTTGTTTTGCGCTGTTGTTTCGCAGTTCAGAGATTGTTGAGAGTGAATTGTTTTGACAAACCGGTAGGCATTTCCGATAATGCGCGCCGTTTTGGTGTTTGCAACAAGAGGGGTCGTTAGCTCAGTTGGTAGAGCAGTGGACTCTTAATCCATTGGTCGAAAGTTCGAATCTTTCACGGCCCACCAATTACTAAAAATTAGTTTTAATCGTCCATACATTGCTGTGCATAATCTGCGCAGCCACTTCACATCGGGTTCGTTATGACCGTCATCCGCCAGCAGGATTTCATCGATAGCGTCGCGGACGCTTTGCAGTTTATTTCTTATTACCATCCGGCAGATTTTGTCCGCGCATTAGCGGATGCATACCGAATCGAGCAGTCTCCGGCAGCCAAAGACGCTATGGCGCAGATTCTGACCAACTCGCGGATGTGCGCGCAGGGGCATCGGCCGCTTTGCCAGGATACCGGCATCGTGGTGGCGTTCGTGCGAATCGGCATGGGGGTGCGCTGGGATGCGACGATGGATATCGTCGAGATGGTCAATGCGGGGGTGCGCAAGGCCTACCTTGATCCCGATAATATGTTGCGCGCTTCGGTGGTTGCCGACCCCGCGGGTAAGCGCAAGAATACCGGCGACAATACTCCGGCAGTGGTGCATGTCGAATTGGTGCAGGGCGACAAGGTGGATGTGCACATCGCAGCCAAGGGCGGCGGTTCTGAAAACAAGGCAGTGCTGGAGATGCTAAATCCGGGCGATGATATCGTCGAATGGGTATTGCAGCGTGTGCCGGAAATGGGTGCCGGCTGGTGTCCGCCCGGGATGCTGGGCATTGGTATCGGCGGAACGGCGGAGAAGGCTGTATTGCTGGCCAAAGAGGCGCTGATGCTGCCGATGGATATGCATGAGCTGAAGGCGCGCGGCGCGCAAAACCGCCTAGAGGAATTGCGCATCGAACTGCATGATAAAATCAACGCGCTGGGTATCGGTGCGCAAGGTTTGGGCGGGTTGACCACGGTGATGGATGTGAAGATACTCGATTATCCGACCCATGCGGCTTCCAAGCCGATCGCGATCATTCCTAATTGCGCGGCAACTCGGCACATCCATTTTGAGCTGGATGGCAGCGGCGTGGCTGCATTTGAGCCGCCAAAACTTGAGGATTATCCGGATGTGCATTGGCATCCGGCGCAGGATGCGCGGCGCGTTAATCTAGATACCATAACGCGCGAGCAAATTGCGCAATGGCAGCCGGGTGAAATAGTGTTACTCTCCGGTAAGTTATTGACCGGACGCGATGCCGCGCATAAGCGTATTGCCGGTATGCTGGAACGCGGCGAAAAACTACCTGCCGGCGTGGATTTTACCAACCGCTTCATTTATTATGTTGGACCGGTCGATCCGGTGCGCGACGAGGTGGTCGGCCCTGCCGGCCCAACGACTGCGACGCGCATGGATTCGTTTACGGAAATGATGCTGGCGCAGACGGGTTTGATCGGTATGGTGGGTAAGGCCGAACGCGGCAAGGCCGCCATCGAGTCGATCAGGAATCATGGTGCGGTGTACCTGATGGCGGTCGGCGGTGCGGCCTATCTGGTATCCAAGGCGATACGCAGTGCCAGGGTCGTAGCGTTTGCCGATCTGGGTATGGAAGCGATTTACGAATTTGAGGTTGAAGATATGCCGGTCACGGTGGCAGTGGATGCGCGGGGAATCTCGGTGCATGACAGCGGCCCGGCAGAATGGCGCAAACGTATCGGAATGATTCCGATACATGCGACGTAAACGAATTGGCGGGTCTCCCCGCATTGCAGGGTAGTGAATCTGGTCAGGTCCGGAAGGAAGCAGCCACAGCTAATTACTGCAAGTGCCGGGGGTAAGGCTCGCCTCCTGTTGTGTGTTTTGGAATGCCATAAGTTGTCTTCACAATTGCTCTTTTTGAGTGAAAAAACTAGCCGTCGACTAAACTGCAAACAACCGCAGCCAAGCCTGTCCTGAGCCTGTCGAAGGGTCACTGGTTATCAGCTTGCGGTAGAAGTTGGATAGTAGGCGAAGTTACTGGAGAGTTTGATGAAAAAAAATACTTGGTTACTTTGTGCGTTGCTATTGAGCGGTAATGTATGGGCCGTAGATGCTGTGACTTTCGAATTGGGCAATGGCGATAATACCGATACCGCGCGCGTTGGGGCTATCTGGAATTGGGATAAACAGTGGTTTGCCGAAGGGAACTGGTTGGTGACCGGTTTCTGGGAGGCTAATGCGGGCACTTGGCGAGGCAACAGCGCTGCCGGTAATAACCAGACGATTACCGATTTGGGCATTACGCCGGTGTTTCGATTACAGCAAAAAACCCCATCCGGGTTTTCCCCATATGCGGAGGCTGCGATCGGTTTTCATCTTATTTCACCGACCTTTATGTATGCCAATCGCAAGTTTGGCAGCGCGTTCCAGTTTGGCGATCATGTCGGCTTTGGTGTGCGGATGGGTGAGCGTCAGCAATTTGATCTGGGTTATCGTTTTCAACACCTTTCCAACGGTGGTATCAAAAAGCCCAATCAAGGAATTAATCTCAACCAGGTTCATTTTGCCTATCACTTTTAACGTGGTGTAATTTGTCAGCCACTACTGTACTCGCGCGCAAATGGCGTCCCAGAAACTTCGCGCAATTGGCGGGGCAGGAACATGTCGTCAAGGCGCTTAGCAATGCGCTTACCCAGAACCGCTTGCATCACGCCTATTTGTTTACCGGTACCCGCGGGGTGGGCAAGACCACCATCGCGCGCATCTTCGCCAAATCCCTAAATTGCCTGACCGGCATCACTGCCACGCCGTGTGGTGAGTGTAGTGCCTGCAAGGAGATCGACAGCGGACGTTTCGTTGATCTGATAGAACTGGATGCCGCATCGAATACCCAGGTAGACAGCATGCGCGAGTTACTGGAGAGTGCTCTGTATGCACCGACCAGTGCGCGTTTCAAGGTATACATCATTGACGAAGTACATATGCTGTCCAAGTCGGCCTTCAATGCCATGTTGAAGACGCTGGAGGAACCGCCGGGGCATGTGAAATTCATTCTCGCCACCACCGATCCGCAGAAGATACCTGTCACTGTGTTGTCGCGCTGTTTGCAATTTAACCTGAAACAGCTGCCGCCCGCGTTGATTACCGGGCACTTGCAATATGTTCTTGAGCAGGAGCAGATTCCCTTTGAGTCTGTAGCAGTCAACCTCATTGCTCGTGCGGCACAGGGCAGTATGCGCGACGCGTTGAGCTTGCTGGATCAGGCGATTGCTTTTTCCGAGTCTAAAGTCGAAGAAAATGTGGTGCGCACCATGCTTGGCGCGATAGATCAAAGTTACCTGTTCGATTTGCTGGGGGCTTTGCGCGAACAAAACGGCGTTGGATTACTTGAAGTTGCCGATAACATGGCTGCGCGCAGTGTGGCGTTTGATGCTGCTTTGCAGGAGTTGGCGACATTATTGCATCGTGTTGCGCTGGCGCAGACCGTGCCGCAGGCGATTGCCGATGACGAACCGGAACGGGAACGTTTGCAGGAATTGGCGCAATTGTTTACGCCGGAAGACGTGCAACTGTTTTATCAGATCGTCATCCACGGGCGCGACGAGATCGACCTGGCTCCCGATGAGTATGCCGGTTTTACCATGACGCTGCTGCGCATGCTGGCATTTGCGCCTGCCAGAGGCGCGCTGTCCCCGCAGGCCAATGCGGCTGTGGCGGTATCACCAATCGCAAACAGGGAGAGCGAGCCGTCGAGTGTGCAACCGGTTGCCAGCCCAGCAGCGGTAACCGGCAGGCCTGCGCACGCGGCGGCAGATTCTGTTCCAGCCGGACGTGTGCCGGGCACTGAGCATGTATCAGTTAGTCAGCCGGATTGGGGCGTGTTGTTGATGCAGTTGAATGTGCAGGGCATGGCACAACAACTGGCAAAACACTGTGTGCTGCAAAGCTTCTCGGATGAACAGGTTACCCTGTGTTTGTCGCAAGAACAAAAACATCTGCAAACCAAAATGGCAGCCGACAAACTGCAGGCGGCCTTGAGCGACTATTTCGCCAAACCGATGAAGCTGAATATCGTGCCGGGTAAAACCGCAACGGCGACACCGGCAGTGGTCGAGCAACAGACCAAACAGATCAGGCAGCAGCAGGCGAGCGATTCGATCGCGCAAGATAGTTTTGTGCGCGAGGCGCAAGCGGAGCTGGGTGCCACCCTGATCGAGGAATCGATTAAACCGATATAGTGATTGCTAATTGTGAAACTCGCGTAGCGATTCGTTTGCCCTTTCTCCCGCTTGCGGGGGAAAGTTGGATAGGGGGAAACGGGCATGGCGGGTATTTTATTGAAGGCTGGCGATTTGCCATGCCCGTTAGGAGGATGTAGAAATGATGAAGGGCGGATTGGGCGGGCTGATGAAGCAGGCGCAGCAAATGCAGCAGAATATGCAGAAGGCGCAGGCCGAGTTGGCAAACGTTGAAGTGGAAGGGCAAGCCGGCTCCGGCATGGTAAAAGTGATCATGACTTGCGCGCACGAGACACGCCGCGTATCGCTGGACGATAGTGTATTGTCCGACGACAAGGAAATGCTGGAAGATCTGATTGTATTGGCTCTCAACGACGCGTTGAAAAAGGTGGAAGCTACCACCCAACAGCGCATGAGCGGTTTTACTGCAGGTTTGCCGCCCGGGATGAAGTTGCCGTTCTGATGATTACACCTTCTACGGTGATGCCGTCGCATCTGGAAGAACTGATCGCCGCGTTGCGCTGCTTGCCGGGTGTCGGGCCAAAGTCGGCACAGCGCATGGCCTATCATTTGTTGCAGCGTGACCGTGCCGGCGCGCTGCATCTGGCCCAGTCACTGGAGCTTGCCGCCGCGAATATCCGGCACTGTTCAAAATGCAATAATTTTTCCGAGCATGAGGTGTGCGCGTTATGTGCTTCGGCGAAACGCGATGCCGGTCTGCTGTGCGTGGTCGAAATGCCTGCCGATCTGCTGATGATGGAGCAGACGCAATGTTATCGCGGTATGTATTTTGTGTTGATGGGCAGGTTGTCGCCGCTGGACGGCATAGGAGCAAGGGAATTGCATCTTGATCGTCTGGTCAGGCGCGTGCAGGAACAGCCTTGCGAAGTGGTGCTGGCGACGAATTTTACGGTGGAAGGCGACGCTACCGCTCATTATTTGGCGACCTTGTTGCAGGCACAGGGCATCAAGGTGTCGCGTATTGCGCGCGGTTTGCCGGTAGGCGGGGAATTGGAGCAGGTCGATAGCGGCACCTTGGCGCAGGCCGTACTGGAAAGACGCGAGATGACAGTATGAAAAAACCTGATCAACTGTTGGAATCGTCATGCCACGCAGAAGCTGTGTTGAGCGGACCGGGAGAAAAATTACAAAAAGTGCTGGCTCAGGCCGGATTTGGCTCGCGCCGCATGATGGAAGAATGGATCATCGCCGGACGCGTCAGCGTGAACGGTGAGCCGGCCACCCTGGGGATGCGCGTGGTTGAAGGTGATCTGGTGAAAGCCGACCGGCGCACTATTCGTGTCGGTGAACGGGCGCATACCGCACGAGTGTTGTTGTACCATAAGCCGGAAGGCGAAATTGTCAGCCGCGACGATCCGGAAAAACGCGCCAGCGTGTTCGATAAATTGCCCAAGCTGCGTGATGGAAAGTGGATCGCCATCGGGCGGCTGGACTTTAATACCAGCGGCCTGTTGATTTTTACCACTTCGGGTGAATTGGCCAATCGTCTGATGCACCCGCGTTTCGAGGTGGAACGCGAATATGCGGTACGCGTGCAGGGTTCGATGACGGAAGAGCAGATCACCCGGGTGCTCAAGGATGGGGTCGAGCTTGAGGATGGCCCGGTCAAGTTTGAAAAATTGCAGGATGAGGGCGGGGAAGGCTTTAACCACTGGTACCGCGTGATGCTGAAAGAAGGGCGCAATCGTGTCGTGCGCCGTACCTTCGATGCGCTGGGGTTGCCGGTTAGCCGGTTGATGCGCGTGCGCTTCGGTATAATCAACCTGCCGCCGCGCTTGAAACGCGGGATGACTGCCGAGCTTGGCGCGGCTGAAGTGGCGCAGGTGCTGGATTGGTCAGGGATCACTGCTGATAGCGGCGAATTGCTGCAGGATACGCCGGTTTTGGCTAAAATCGAGCCGGTTCAGGCTGAAAAACACGGCAATCGCCCGGTTGACAAGGGGGGGCGAGGTGCTGGTCGCCCAGGCAGCAGGCGAATAAGCGGCGCAAAAAGCAAAACTGGTGTAAAACGCTGACCGGCACTAAAATTTCTACTAATGTATTTTGCCAAGACGGCATGCTGAAATATTGTGATCTTGGCCATTATCAGGGTACTGGGAATTTGAATGGAAGAGCGCGGCAATAAAACCATCATGAGCGGTGTGCTGTTCTTGGATATCGTTGAATATTCCAAGAAGTCGGTTTCCGGGCAGATTTCGTTGAAAGATAGGTTTAATAGCTATCTTTCGGCTGCTATTCGCGATGTACCCGTATCCGATCGAATAATTCTCGACACGGGAGACGGTGCGGCCATTAACTTTCTCGGCGATGTTGAGGATGCCTTAAAAGCAGCGCTCTGCCTGCGCGAAAGTATCTCCAGCGAAGACACTCATGTGGATCCGCCTTTGCAGGTGCGCGTCGGTATCAATCTTGGCCCGGTTCGTCTGGTGCGTGATATCAACGGTCAACCCAATATCGTGGGAGACGGTATCAACGTCGCGCAGCGGGTGATGGGCTTTGCGGATATCAACCAGATACTCGTGTCGCGTTCTTATTACGACGCGGTATCACGTCTTTCACCACAATATGCAGGATTGTTTCATTTTCAGGGCTCCCGCACCGACAAACATGTGCGTGAGCATGAGGTTTACGCAGTCGGTCGCCCAGGCGACAAAACGACAGAGCTGGCCGCCGCTAATATGCTGGCAGTGGAGGAAGCAAAAACGCCGGGACATATACTGGCTTCCGTCAAAATTGCTTGGAACAGCGCTGCCGCCAAGCTGGACAGTGCGATTGACAGGCTCGTCGTGCTGTTTAGACAGGCTGACCCCAAGCAGCGGGCCATATATATTGGCGCAATTGCCGTACCTGTAGTGTTGATTGGCGCATTGCTGTTAAAGCTGACAACTCATGACAAAGCCCCCGCTGTGCCGGATATTGGACAAATGCAAGCAGCGAGCGGTATTCAGCCGGTATCTGCCGATACTGCGGTGGCTCCAGCCACACGCCATGCGGAGAATAAGGCGGAGGGTACGGCAAAGCAGCAGGTTGCTACTGTCAAGCCGGGTAGCAAAATGGCTGTTGATCCGGTTAAACGTCCAACTGTTGCCCCCAAAGTCGCGGAACGTAAACCAACTGTCAATAAGGCATCGGTCGCGCAAACGGGCAGTAGCGCAGAAAAAGCCAAGAATGCGTACCTGTACATCGTTTGCAAAGCCGGAACGCAGATATTTGTGGATGGTACGGATAAAGGCAAAGTATCTCCTGCCGGATTGACCGTATCCGTTGCGCCGGGGGCACACAAGATAATCGTAACCAGCAAAAGCGGCAGTCTTTACACACAAAACGTCGAGTTGTCTCCGGGCAGAACGGTACGTATTAAGCCTAATTTTTGTGATTAGTAAAACCATGCCGACTAGCGGATTTATACCCATGGGCATCGCCATAATAATTTGTTCGGATACTCGCCATGATTAGCCAGCTGGGCCGTTATGAGGTGCTCGGCGAGCTTGGTCAGGGCGCGATGGGCATCGTCTATAAGGCCAAAGACCCATTGATTGACCGTGTGGTCGCGATCAAGACGATCAACCTCGGGCTGGCGATGGAGGAAAAAGAAGAATACGAGGGGCGCTTCTATCAGGAAGCCAAGGCTGCTGGGAGGCTAAACCACCCGAATATCGTGACCATCTATGATGTGGGCAAGAGTGGCGAGGTCGCCTACATTGCCATGGAATTCCTGCAGGGTCGCGAACTGCGCGACATCATGAACGACGGGCAGTTATTGCCGGTTGAGCAGGTGCTGGATATCGTGGCCCAGGTGGCGCAAGGGTTGGCCTACGCGCATGAACACGATATCGTGCATCGCGATGTCAAGCCTTCAAACATCATGGTGATACGCGACGGGCACGCAAAGATTACCGACTTCGGCATAGCACGCATGGCTTCTTCGGCGGTGCGCACCCAAACCGGCATGGTACTCGGATCGCCTAAGTACATGTCGCCGGAGCAAGTGATGGGCAAGGCGATAGACCAGCGCTCGGATATTTTTTCGCTGGGTGTGATGCTCTATGAGATGCTGACCGGGCAGTCGCCTTTTAACGGCGAAAACGTAAACGCCATCATGTACCAGACCCTGAATGCGGTGCCGGTACCACCCAGTACCTTGAATCCCTCGGTACCGGAAATGGTCAACTTTATCGTGGCCAAAGCCCTGGCCAAGAAGTTGGAGGATCGTTACCATAACGCCAAGGATCTTGCGCTTGATTTGCGCGCTTGCCGCGACACCCTGCCGCGTTCCGGCCAGCAGATCAATGTTACCCCGGCGGCTGGCGAGAAAAAACGGATTGAAGTTATTTCCATGACCGGCAGCAAAGATGCCGGTGATGATGAGGCTCAACCGGCAGCAGGCTTGTCAAAAGCTTTCGATTCCGGTGCAGCAACTTTGCGGTTGGCAGCGTTGACGGCCAGTAGCGAAGATGTCGATGAATTATCCAAAACCCTGAAAATAGTCCGTCCGAGCGCGGAGTCGATCAATCAGGCAGCACAGACAGTCAAGATCCCGCGCGCTCCTGTGCCTTCAGTGCCGCCTCGTGCGGAATACACCAGCATGGCGGAGTCGCCACGCGCCGGTGCGGGGAATCTTCTGCTGACTATCATCGTACTGCTGGTGTTGTTTGGCATTGTTTCGATCTTTGTTTCCTGAACTTTCTGTTCCACCCATAAAACGTGGCGATTAAACCTTCACTGCGTTTCGCAATGTTGCTGGTATTGTTCCATACGATAACTGCAATTGCGGTGTATGTGGCTGCCATGCCATTACCGGCCAGATTGGCGATCATTCTGCTGATTTGTTTGAGTTTGCTTTATTATTTGGCTCGCGATGTTTTGTTGCTCTTGCATGATTCATGGTGTGATATTGCGCTCGATCAAAATGTGGTATCGGTCGTGTTAAGAGATGGTCCGGGATTTACCGGACAGCTCGCAAACAAAACCGTTGTTAGTCAGTACTTCGTCATCTTACGCATCAGACCGGATCATCATCGCTTGCCGGTTTCACGCGTCATTTTTCCGGATGCACTGGGAGCAGGCGAGTTTCGCGAGTTGCGCGTGTGCCTGAAATTCGCCTAGCCACATTCTCAGCCTGTGGCTTTTACGACTGCCGGTACTTAAATCAGGATTGAGGCGGTATTGGGGACAGAATCGTCGGTTGAGGATTTTTCAGCGTTTCTGGGTAGTCCTTGCTGAAATGCAGGCCGCGGCTTTCGTGGCGCAACAAGGCACTGTTCACAATCAATTCCGCGTTGAGCACCAGATTACGCAGCTCCAGCAAGTCCGAGCTGATATGGAAATTGGTGTAATACTCGTTGATCTCGTCTTGCAATAACTGGATGCGGTGTTGCGCGCGTTGCAGGCGTTTGTTGGTACGCACGATACCCACATAGTCCCACATGAAATGGCGTAATTCCGCCCAGTTATGCGCGATGACGATCTGTTCGTCGGCATCCGTTACGCGGCTTTCATCCCAGGCGGGCAGCGGCGGAGGGGCCTGGTATGGCTTGCCCAGAATATCGCGCACGGCGGCATCCGCGAAGACCAGACACTCCAGCAGCGAATTGCTTGCCAGCCGGTTGGCACCGTGCAATCCGCTGTAGGCGGTTTCCCCCACGGCATACAAATTTTCCACATCGGTGCGAGCGTGCAAATCGGCCACGACCCCGCCGCAAGTGTAATGCGCTGCAGGAACGACCGGGATCGGCTCTTTGCTGATGTTGATGCCCAGCGACAGGCAGTGCGCGTAAATGTTCGGGAAGTGCTCCTGCAGGAACTCGACAGACTGGTGCGAAATGTCGAGATATACGCAATCCAGTCCGCGCTTTTTCATTTCGAAGTCAATCGCGCGTGCCACCACATCGCGCGGCGCGAGCTCGGCGCGCTCGTCGTGCCAGGGCATGAAACGCGTGCCGTCCGGCAATTTAAGAATGCCGCCTTCACCGCGCACCGCTTCGCTGATCAGGAAAGATTTTGCATGCGGATGGTACAGGCAGGTAGGGTGAAACTGGATGAACTCCATATTGGCCACGCGGCAACCGGCGCGCCATGCCATCGCAATGCCGTCACCCGTGGCCGTGTCTGGATTGGTGGTGTACATATACACCTTGCCGGTTCCGCCAGTCGCCAAAATGGTGTTTTGCGCGTTGATGGTGATGACTTCATCGCTCAGGCTGTTGAGCGCGTAAATGCCGTAACAGCGATTGTCGGGCAGCCCGAGTTTTTTCCCGGTGATCAAATCGACCGACATGTATTTTTCCAGCACGGTGATATTCGGGTGCTGGAGTACGCGCGCGGCGAGGGTCTCCTGTACCGCGTGGCCGGTCGCATCCGCCGCATGGATGATGCGGCGGCGGCTGTGACCACCCTCGCGGGTGAGGTGGTAGCCCATGCTGCTGGACAGATCTTTGGTAAAAGGTACCCCCTGATCGATCAGCCAGTTGATGGCAGCCTTGCCATGCTCGACCACGTAGCGCGTGGTTATTTCATCGCACAGGCCGGCACCGGCAGTCAGAGTATCCTGAATGTGCGCATCCAGAGAATCGTCTTCGGATAATACCGCGGCAATTCCCCCCTGCGCCCACCCGCTCGCGCCGTCCAGCAGGGACTTCTTGGTGATCAGCCCCACTTTTTGATGGTCGGCCAGCTTGATGGCCAGTGTCAGTCCGGCCAGGCCGCTGCCGATAATCAGTGTGTCAAATTGCAGCAATTTGATTTCCAGTATGTTTGCCCAAGTTCTAACTATAGCAGACAGTGGCCATAAACAATGATCGGGCCGGGTTTAACTACCGTTAAGCCACACAGGCGCGGAGCGGTTATACTTGCACCCCGCGAATTGTGCGGTAGCAGCAATAATAATTGGAATAGTCAGGGATGGCAGACCGGGAAGTCGATCAGCAATTGGTGGAGCGCGTCCAGCGCGGTGACAAACACGCCTTTGATTTGCTGGTGACCAAATACCAGCGCAAGCTGGGGCGGCTTATTTCCCGTTTTGTAAGGGATCCGGCCGAGGCCGAGGATGTTACGCAAGACGCTTTTATCAAGGCGTACCGTGCCTTGCCCGGTTTTCGCGGCGAGAGCGCGTTTTACACCTGGCTATACCGTATCGGCATCAATACGGCGAAAAATCACCTGTTGGCGAACAAACGCCGCCCGCAGATCAACACGTCATTTGACGCTGAGGATGCCGAGTCGTTTGAGGAGGCCAGCCTGCTGCGTGAAGTTAGTACGCCGGAAAATGAACTCATGAGCAAAGAGGTTGTCAATGTCGTGCAAACTTCATTGCAGCAATTGCCGGAAGACTTGCGCAGCGCACTGACTCTGCGCGAAATCGAGGGGCTGAGCTATGAGGAAATTGCCAGTGTGATGAATTGCCCAATCGGCACGGTGCGGTCGAGAATCTTCAGGGCACGAGAGGCGGTAGCGGAAAATCTGCGCCCGCTGTTGGAAACCAGTAAAGGTAACAGGTGGTAGATATGAAACAAGAAATTTCCGCATTGATGGATGGCGAATTGTTCGAGGATGAAGCGGATAGTTTGCTTGAACTGGTCAAACTGGAATCGGGGGCGCACAAAGACTGGGAGATGTATCATCTGATCGGGGATGTGTTGCGCCAGCCTGAATATATACATTGCGGTTTGAGCGCAAAAGTACACGGGCGTCTGCAGGACGAACCCACCGTGCTTGCACCGCGGGTCAGGGCGGTCAAACAAAAAATTCGCACCTTTGCCTTGTCGGCGGTAGCATCACTGGCTGCGGTCAGTGTGGTGGCCTGGATGTCTTTGCAGATCACCCATGAGGCTGCTCCGCAGATGGCGATGCAGCAAAATGGTTTGCACCCTGCCAGTGCGCAAATAAAATCCAAATCCAATGATTACCTGATGGCGCATCAGGAATTTTCTCCCAGCACGGACATGAATGGCGGGGCGTATTACATCCGTAATGTTTCCTATAGCCCGGATGAAAACGGCGCATGGGACAAGCAACAATGAGGAAGAGTGCTCTGTCCGGTGGTTTGCTGCTAGGCGGGCTGCTGTTGCTGGTTGCTACCAATGCCTGTGCCGGGGGGCGGCAGAACAGCCTTGACTGGCTCAAGACCGTGGCCTTTGCCGCTCACCAGACAGAATACAGCGGCGTATTCGTCTACCAGTACGACAATCGGGTTGAAACTTCACGCATCACTCATGTAGTCGAGCAGGACAGCGAATATGAAAGGCTGGAAAGCTTGGACGGTCCCAAGCGCGAAATCATTCGTCATCACGGTCAGGTTTGGTGCTACATTAATCGTAAAATGGTGCAAGTTGGCAGCCGGCAAGCGCATAACCGGTTTCCGGCATTGTTGCCCGAACAGATGTCCGCGTTGAGCGAAAATTATCTGGTTAAAGAAGCCGGAATGGAACGCGTGGCGGGATATAACGCGCAAGTCATACTGTTTCAGCCCAAGGATAACCTGCGTTACACCCGGAAAATATGGGCACATACTGATTCAGGCTTGCTGTTGAAAGCGGCTGTACTGGACGACAAAAATCATGCGGTTGAACAATATGCTTTTACCCAATTGCAAATCGGCGGCGCAGTCGATCGCTCATGGATAAAACAGGGCACGGCGGACTCAGATGCTGCGTCAGGCAAGCAAGCCGGCAAGTCGTCCAGAGCAGGTATGGGATTGGCTGTTTCGGATAGCTTACCGATCATGCATAAGGTTCCGGAAACTGCCATGAGTGGTATTCCGGTCAATAGCGGCTGGGTCGCGGATGCAATGCCTGCCGGTTTCAAGAAAATCATGGAAGTCGAGCGCCCGATGCGCGGCAAACATGCTCCGGTGACACAGCTGGTATTTTCAGACGGATTAAGTGCAATTTCCATCTTCATCGAGCTGTCGGACGAAGACGAGGACGATGTGGAAGGGCTGACCAGTCGTGGCGCGGTGAATTTGTATCACAAGGTTGTAGGCAAGCATTTAATCACGGTGGTCGGCGAAGCCCCTCCGCGCATGGTGATGCAAACACTCGATTCGGTTCGCTACAACGGCAAATGACCATGCGGCTATGCCGCTTCTTCTGTGTTGATTAAGCTCGACGGGAAATAATCACAACCCTGCGTGCTCCGCCTAAATCGGCTAGAATTCACGCTTTGCGAATCAGCCGGTTCAGGCATTTTTATTTACATGCAATATATCCGTAATTTCTCCATCATCGCCCATATCGACCACGGCAAATCCACGCTGGCAGACCGTATCATCCAACTGTGCGGCGGGTTGTCCGACCGCGAAATGGAGGCGCAGGTACTCGATTCCATGGATTTGGAACGCGAGCGCGGCATCACCATCAAGGCGCAGACTGCCGCGTTAAGCTACAAGGCACGCGACGGGCATCTCTACAATCTCAACCTGATCGACACGCCGGGCCACGTGGATTTTTCCTACGAGGTATCGCGTTCGCTGTCGGCCTGCGAAGGCGCGCTGCTGGTGGTGGATGCATCGCAGGGTGTCGAGGCGCAGACCGTGGCGAACTGCTACACCGCGCTGGATCTCGGCGTGGAAGTGGTGCCGGTGCTGAACAAGATCGACCTGCCGTCCGCCAATCCGGACAATGCCATCGCCGAAATCGAGGATGTGATCGGCATTGACGCGCACGACGCGGTGCGTTGTTCCGCCAAGACCGGCGAGGGCGTGCAGGATGTGCTGGAAGCGATGATCGCCAAGGTGCCCGCGCCGAAAGGCGACGCGGACGCGCCGCTGCAGGCCTTGATCATCGACTCGTGGTTCGATAACTATGTCGGTGTAGTGATGCTGGTGCGGGTGGTGAACGGCACGCTCAAGCCCAAGGAGAAAATCCTGTTCATGGCCACGGGCGCGCAGCATCTGACCGAGCATGTCGGTGTATTCACGCCCAAGTCGCAGCCGCGCGAAAATTTGAGCGCCGGGCAGGTCGGTTTCGTGATTGCCGGTGTCAAGGAACTGAAAGCGGCCAAGGTGGGCGACACCATCACCCATCAGGCCAAGCCCGCGCCGCAGGCGTTGCCGGGCTTTAAAGAGGTGCAGCCGCAGGTGTTTGCCGGGCTGTTTCCGGTGGAATCAAACCAATATGAAGCGTTGCGCGACTCGCTGGAAAAGCTCAAGCTGAACGACGCGGCGCTGCGTTACGAGCCGGAAGTCTCGCAGGCGCTCGGCTTTGGCTTTCGCTGCGGCTTCCTCGGTCTGCTGCATATGGAAATCGTGCAGGAGCGCTTGGAGCGCGAGTTCGATATGGACCTGATTACCACCGCGCCGACGGTGATTTACGAGGTGGTACAACGCGACGGCACGATACTGACGGTGGACAATCCCTCCAAGATGCCCGATCCGTCCAAAATCGAGGAAATCCGCGAGCCGATTGTCACGGTGAACCTGTACATGCCGAATGAATATGTGGGCGCGGTGATCACGCTGTGCACACAGAAGCGCGGCGCACAGATCAATATCAGCTATCACGGCAAACAGGTGAATCTGATCTATGAAATGCCGATGGCTGAAATCGTGCTGGATTTTTTCGACAAACTGAAATCGGTATCGCGCGGTTACGCCTCGATGGATTACGAGTTCAAGGAATACCGGGCGGCGGATGTGGTCAAGGTGGATATGCTGATCAACAGCGAGAAGGTGGACGCGCTGGCGGTGATCGTGCACCGGGCAAACAGCCAGTATCGCGGTCGCGAAGTGGCGGCCAAGATGCGCGAACTGATCCCGCGCCAGATGTACGACGTGGCGATTCAGGCGACCATCGGCTCCAATATCATCGCGCGCGAGAACGTCAAGGCGATGCGCAAGAACGTGCTGGCAAAATGTTACGGCGGCGACATATCGCGCAAGAAGAAGCTGCTGGAGAAACAAAAGGCCGGCAAGAAGCGCATGAAGCAGGTAGGCAGTGTGGAAATTCCGCAGGAAGCTTTTCTCGCTATCTTGCGGGTGGATGATTAACCTTTGAAAACCCTTGATCCGCAGATTACGCAGATTACGCAGATTACGCAGATTAGATTGATTAACAATATCAATCAATAGGTTGTTGTGTGTCGCTCATGCACCGGATGTGTATGATGCGAGGAAAATAATGGAATAAAAATCTGTGGAAATCTGCGAAATCTGCGGACAACTGCTTTTGTGGCATCAAGGAATAGAAAATGGATTTTGCGTTAATTTTATTTGTGTTGTTGCTGGTCACCGGCGGCGTGTGGCTGCTGGATCATTTTGCGCTGGCGGCCAAGCGCGGCAAAGAGGTTGCCGAGCCGTGGTGGGTGGAATACGCCAAGAGTTTCTTTCCGGTCATTCTGATCGTGTTCTTCATCCGCTCATTTTTGGTCGAACCGTTCAAGATTCCTTCCGGCTCGATGATCCCGACCCTGCAGGTGGGCGACTTCATTCTGGTGAACAAATTCACCTACGGGTTTCGCCTGCCGATTATCGGCCATAAGTTTATCCAGATGAACAACCCGCAGCGCGGCGATGTGATGGTGTTCCACTACCCCGAGAACTCCTCGGTGGATTATATTAAGCGGGTGGTTGCCCTGTCCGGCGACACCGTCGAATACCGCAACAAGCGGATATGGGTCAACGGGGTCGAACAAGCGCAACAGGCGGATGGGGATTACAATTACGTCGAGGCCGGTTTGAATTTCGTGCATACCGAGAAGCGTGTCGAAAAGCTGGGCGAGCGTGAACACCGAATACTGGTCAATCCCGAAGCGCCGACGCTGCATCTGGGCTCGGTATCCGAGTTTCAGGGACGCGAGAATTGCACTTACGGGGAAGATTCGGTGCGCTGCAAAGTGCCGGACGGGCATTACTTCATGATGGGCGACAACCGCGACAACAGCCGCGACAGCCGTTACTGGGGATTTGTCCCGGACCGTCAGATCGTCGGCAAGGCATTTTTTATCTGGATGAATTTCTCCGATTTGAAGCGTATCGGACTGTCAATTAACTGAAAAGGGAGAGAGTGAAATGAACACAGTAATGCCGGCAGCACAACGCGGTTTAAGTATCTCCGGATTTCTCTTCGGGGCGGTTATTCTGGTGCTGGTCAGCATGGTCGGATTGAAGCTCATTCCGGCCTATATGCAGGACGGCGAAATCAAAAAACTGTTTATTGCGATTAGCAGCGACCCGGAAATGCAGAAAGCCAAGCCGGGTGAAATTCGCATGTCCTTCATCAAGCGCGCTTCGGTCGACAATATCACTGCAATCAAAGCGGAGGATATCGAGATCACTAATGACAACGGGCAACTGGTATTGAGCGCCAGTTATGCCCTCAAGGTGCCGCTGGCGGGCAATGTCAGTCTGTATATGGACTTTAATCCAAGCAGTGCCAAGTAAAAAGTACAGCACGATCTGCGAGCGGTTGGGGCATGTCTTTGTGCAGCCCCAATTGTTGCAGCGCGCGCTGACCCACCGCAGTTATGCGCCGGAACATAACGAACGTCTGGAATTCCTCGGCGACAGCGTGCTGGGCTGCATCGTTGCAAAATATCTTTATGAACACTATCCGCAACTGAGCGAAGGCGAGCTCTCCCGGTTGCGTTCCAATCTGGTCAAGGAAGAGACGCTGGCGATACTCGCGCACAAGCTCGATCTGGGCAGTTGTTTGGAGCTGGGCGAAGGCGAGCGCAAGAGCGGCGGCTTCCGCCGTCCTTCCATACTGGCCGATGCGATGGAAGCCCTGTTCGGCGCTGTATTGCTGGATAGCGGCTTTGCCGCTGCCGAAAAAGTCGTGCTGAATTTGCTGGTACCCTATCTGGCGCAGGTCGATGTGCAGACGCTGGGCAAGGATGCCAAGACCCTGTTGCAGGAGTATTTGCAAGGCAAACGTATTCCCCTGCCGGTTTATACCATCGTCGCCACACAGGGCGAAGCGCATGCCCAGTCTTTCCAGGTGGAGTGCGCCATCCCGAAACTGAACATCACCGCGCGCGGCGAGGGCAGCAGCCGCCGCAATGCCGAACAACAGGCGGCGCAAGCGGCCTATCAACAACTATCGAGCTCACATGACTGAACAAGAAAATTTTACCGGCGCACCTTCCGCAGACAGCCTGCCGGAAGATTTTCGCAGCGGCTTTGTCGCCATCGTCGGGCGGCCCAACGTCGGCAAATCCACGTTGCTCAACCACCTGATCGGGCAGAAGATCAGCATCACCTCACGCAAGGCGCAGACCACGCGCCACCGCATCCACGGTATCTTCACCGACGCGCACGCGCAATTCGTGTTCGTCGATACGCCGGGGTTCCAGACCAAGCACCTCAACGCGCTGAACCGCGGCATGAACCGCGTCGTCACCAGCAGTTTGCGCGACGTGCAGGTGGTGGTGTTCGTGCTGGAAGCGTTGCGCTATGACGAGCGCGACCAGGAAGTGCTCAAGCTGTTGCCGGACAACCGCCCGGTGCTGCTGGTGATCAACAAGATCGACGAAGTGGCCGACAAGGGCCAGCTGTTCTCCTTCGCCGAGCGCGTTGCCGCGGATTTCAAACATGTCCTGAGCCGTGCCGAAGGGTTTGCCGCAATCGTGCCAGTCAGCGCCAAGCTCGGCAGCAAGCTGGACGAGCTGCGCGAAGCGATTCGCAGCCATTTGCCGCAGGGCGAACTGATCTACGACGCGGACGACATCACCGACCGCAGCGAACGGTTTCTCGCCGCGGAAATGCTGCGCGAAAAAGTATTCCGTTTCACCGGCGAAGAGCTGCCGTATTCGGTCAGCGTGGTGATCGAGCAATTCAAGATGGAAGGTAAGCTGCGCCGCATCCATGCCGCGATACTGGTGGACAAGGAAGCGCATAAGGCGATGCTGATCGGCAAGAAGGGCGAGAAACTCAAAGAGATCGCCACCCAGGCGCGTCTCGACATGGAAAAACTGTTCGACGGCAAAGTGTTCCTCGAAGTGTTCGTCAAAGTCCGCAGCGGCTGGGCGGATGACGCGCGCGTGCTGCGCTCGCTGGGTTACGAATGACCTCTTCCTGTTATACTTATCGCGGCAGATGGTAGCTCGCACGCTTAACAGCATAACCAGCAAGGCGGTGAAATGACTGATTCACGCATTACTCTCGAACCCGGAAAACGCGGTGGACGTCCGTGCATTCGCGGCCTGCGCATCAGTGTTTATGATGTGCTGGAAATGCTTGCCGAAGGTATGAGCGAAGCAGAAATTATCGAGGATTTTACAGAGCTTGAACCGGCGGATATCCGTGCCTGTCTGGCCTTTGCCGCAGACCGCGAACACAATCTTTACACTGTGGCGGTGTAATGAAGCTGTTGCTCGACGAAAACCTGTCGAGGCGCATCGTTCCGTTCCTGCAAACCGATTTTCCCGGTTCTTCACAGGTTAGCCTGTTGGGTCTGGAAAGAGCGAGCGATCTTGAAATCTGGCAGTATGCCCAAGACCATGGTTTTATAATCGTCAGCCGCGATTCTGATTTTCAGGAACGTTCTCTGGTTTCCGGGCATCCTCCGCAAGTGGTTTGGCTGAAAATCCCTAACCGCTCTAAAACCGTAGTGCTTAATATTTTGCTTGAATGCCGCACTGAAATCGAGCAAGCCCTTCTCCGGCAGAACCGCGCCTGTGTTGAAATCAGCCCGCGCAATCGTTGAATTTGCGAGGTGCAATGAGTTCAGGCAGCAAACAACGTATTCAGGACGAACCCGCTTTCGTGCTGCACAGCTATCCGTTCCGCGAGACCAGTTTGATTCTCGATGTATTCAGCCGCAGCCACGGGCGGTTGGCGATTGTGGCGCGCGGCGCGCGGCGCCCGCGCTCGGCGCTGCGCGGGCTGCTGATGAATTTCCAGCCGCTGTCGCTGAGCTGGTTCGGCAAGGGCGAAGTGCGCACCTTGCACAGTGCCGAGTGGCAGGGTGGTCAGCCCTACCTGCAAGGCACCGCGCTGATGTGCGGTTTCTACCTGAACGAACTGCTGCTCAACCTGTTGGCGCGCGACGACCCGCACGAGCAACTGTTCGATTACTACGCCGCCACCCTGCTGCGTTTGGCGCATGAAACCGACCACGCCGCCACGCTGCGCTGCTTCGAAAAACACCTGCTGCAGGAACTGGGTTACGCGCTGGCGCTGGATCGCGAGGCGGGCAACGGCAAAGCGATACAGGCCGAACTCTGCTATCGTTACGCCGTGGAACGCGGCGCGTTGCCGGACGACGGTGACACGCAAACCGGTTTGCCGCTGCTGGGCAAGACCCTGCTCGACATGGCGGCGGACGAATATACCGACCCGCTCACCGCGCAGCAGAGCAAGCAACTGATGCGGGTATTGCTGAACCACCACCTCGGCGGCAAGATTTTGCATACGAGAGAATTGATTAAGGATTTGCAGAAGCTTTAAAACAAAATATTGTTCATTTATCCGTTCGCCCTGAGCTTGTCGAAGGGTTCAGTGTAAATAACTGGTGGTTCGATAAGCTCACCACGAACGGATTTTTAAGTGGACTGTCTGCGGATTAAAAAAGGGGTAAAAATGATAAAACTCGGATTAAACATCGACCATGTCGCCACGCTGCGCCAGGCACGCGGCGCGCGCTATCCCAACGTGGTGCGCGCGGCGCTGATCTGCGAAGAAGCCGGAGCTGATGCGATCACGCTGCACCTGCGTGAAGACCGTCGCCACATCCAGGATCGCGATGTGGAAATTCTGCGCGACATGCTGCAAACGCGCATGAACCTTGAGTGCGCCGTCACCGAAGAGATGATCGCCAACGCGTTGCGCATCAAGCCGCACGACCTGTGTCTGGTGCCGGAGCGCCGCGAAGAGTTGACCACCGAAGGCGGGCTGGACGTGATCCGCTATTTCGATACGGTCAAAGCCGCCTGCGAGCGCTGTGCCGCAGTGGGTATCCGCGTATCGCTGTTCATCGACCCCGACCAGAAACAGATCGACGCTGCGCTGCACTGCGGTGCGCCGGTGGTGGAATTGCACACCGGAAAATACGCCGACGCGGACAGCGTGCCGGAACGCGCACATGAGCTGGAGCGCATCCGTGTTGCAGCCGAACACGCCCATGCGCACGGCCTGCAAGTAAACGCCGGGCACGGCCTGCATTACCACAACGTGCAGTCCATCGTCGCGATCCCCAACATCGTCGAGCTCAACATCGGCCACGCCGTGATCGCCGAATCTATTTTTATCGGCTTGGATGCGGCGGTAAGGAAGATGAAAGCATTGCTGGTTCAGGTATGATTTTTGGCATAGGCACCGACATCGTCGAGTACGCGCGCATCGAGAAGATGTTGGCGAGTCACGGCCAGCGCCTCGCCGAAAAGTTGTTGAGCGAAAGCGAGCTGGCGGAATTCGCCGCGCACGCCGATCCGGCGCGGTTGCTGGCGAAGCGCTTCGCCGCCAAGGAAGCGTTTTCCAAAGCGGTCGGCAGCGGCATGCGCCATCCCGTCAGCCTACGCCGCATCGGCATCACGCATGACGGACTCGGCAAACCGGTGTTGCAGTTCGACGAGACCCTGCGCGCTTATCTGGCGCAGCTCGGCATCAGCGGCCACCATGTTTCGATCAGCGACGAACGCGATTTCATCGTTGCGTTCGTGGTGCTGGAAACCATGTAGGATGGGTTGAGCAACGCGATACCCATCAACTTGCTGATGGGTATCCTTCGTCAACCCATCCTACGCGGCTGTTATAAATTACATAAATATCAATCAACGAATCGGGAGCAGGTATGGGTTTAGGGCCGGTGATGGTGGATGTGGTGGGGAAGCAACTGACGGCGGACGACGAGGCGCGGCTGCGGCATCCGCTGGTCGGCGGGGTGATCCTGTTCGCGCGCAACTATGAGTCGCCCGGACAGCTCACCGAGCTGACAACGGCGATCCGCGCGCTGCGTGCGCCGCCGCTGCTGATCTCGGTGGATCACGAGGGCGGGCGGGTGCAGCGTTTCCGCGACGGCTTCACCAAAATTCCGGCGATGCGCGAGCTGGGCAAGACATGGGATGCGCATCCGCAGCGCGCGCGCCATCTGGCGCAGCAGGTCGGCTACGTGCTGGCGGCGGAGTTGCGCGCATGCGGCGTGGATTTCAGTTTCACCCCGGTGCTGGACGTGGATCACGGCCAGAGCAGCGTGATCGGCGACCGCGCCTTTCACAGCGAGCCGCAGGCGATTGCCGAGCTGGCGCACAGCCTGCTGATGGGCTTGCGGCAGGGCGGGATGCACACCGTCGGCAAACATTTCCCCGGCCACGGCTACGTGCAGGCCGACTCGCACCTCGCGATTCCGGTGGACGAGCGCGGCTACACCGACATCGAACTGTGCGACCTGATCCCGTTCCGCCAGATGGTGAGTTTCGGCCTATCCGCGGTGATGCCCGCGCATGTGATCTACCCGAAAGTGGACAGCCGCCCGGCGGGCTTCTCGCCGGTCTGGCTGAAGAACGTGCTGCGCGGCGAACTGGGCTTCGAAGGCTGCATCTTCAGCGACGACCTGAGCATGGAAGGCGCGACCGTCGCGGGCGGCATCGTGCAGCGCGCCGAGGCCGCGCTGAACGCCGGATGTGACATGGTGCTGGTATGCAACAAGCCGGAGTCGGCGGACGAACTGCTGCAGGGGCTGCATTACGACATGCCGGTCACCAGCAAGGCGCGCCTGTCGCAGATGCGCGGCAAGACACATCCCGATTCGCTGGCGACACTGCATGAGCAACCGCAATTCCTCAAGGCGCTCGGCGAAGTCGCCGGTATCGGCATGAGTAACGGGGAGTTGCAGCTGGTTTGACTTGTAAGCTTTGGCGGCTCCAACTTGCGAAGTGCAACAGCTAATGGCGTTTTGCTGTATCGAATATTCGTTAGGGCATTCGTAATTCCGTAGCAAACATTCTTGGAGAATAATATGAATAAATTTCAACTCACGATCTTTTGCTTTCTTGCTGTGGGGATCACGCAACCATGCTATGCAGATACCGATGAAATTAACGAAATGCGCCCAATAAAGATTATTAAGGGGATGACCAGCTACAAGACTGAAAAAAATGGAACCGAAGAAATCTACACCTACGAATTTGATTTGGTAGGCCGTGCCTTAGTGGCTCGGACGAACCGAATCTGCGACTTCCGAAAAAACACGGTAGTTGGATACCAAGAGATTGAGTTACTGAAGGGTGATGGCACAACAATCAAAGCATCAATCCCTGTTATTGAGAAATTCATCGTAACAGGGGTGTGCAATGACCTAAGAAAAGAATATTTCTCAAAATGATTGAGTGCTATCAAATTTTGATTGCTAATCAGTCTGTAGGATATGAACAATAAGAGCCCACGGTTTTTCTGTAGCGGGCGTAGGGTGCATTTTATGCACCATGGTGCGCACAGCGCACCCTACGCCGATTAAACGTAGGCAGCTTCGCTTCGCATTCCCCCACCCACCTCCGCATGTCCTTCTCCCCCTACAGTTACTCCTTCCCAGCAATGGGCTCGGATTGCCAGTTGACGCTGTATGCGGCTGACGAACGCGATGCCGATCAGGCTGCCGATGTGACGATGACCGAGGTGTGGCGCATCGAGGAAAAATACTCGCGCTACCTCGACAACAATGCGCTGTCAGCGATCAACGCTGCCGCACTTGCCGGAGGAAAGGTCGAGGTCGATGCCGAGACCGCCGAGCTGTTCAACTACGCATTCGCCGCTTATCAGCTCAGCATCGGGCTGTTCGATGTGTCGTCCGGGGTGCTGCGGCGGGTGTGGGATTTCTCGTCCGGCCAGCTGCCCGCGCAATCTGCTATCGCGGACATCCTGCCGCGGATCGGGCTGGGCAAGGTGGCGTGGGCCGCGCCGCAGCTGGATTTTCTGCACGACGGTATGGAGCTGGATTTCGGCGGGATCGGCAAGGAATACGCGGTGGATCGCGCGGCGGAGGTATGTCTCGCGGCGGGCATCCGGTCCGGCCTGCTGGATTTCGGCGGCGATATCCGCGTGCTCGGCCCGCACCCGGACGGCTCGCCCTGGCAGATCGGCATCCGCCATCCGCGCAATCCCGACCGCTCGCTCGGCAATCTCCAGATAATGTCCGGCGCGGTCGCTACCAGCGGCGACTATGAGCGCTACATCGAGGTGGCGGGAAAACGCTATTGCCACATTCTGAATCCGCTGACCGGCTGGCCGGTGAACGGGCTGTGCTCGGTGACCGTCACCGCGAATCAATGCCTGCTGGCCGGTACGCTGGCGACGATTGCGATGCTGAAGGAGGAGGGCGGCAAGCACTGGCTGGACGAGCTGGGCGTGCGGCATTGCTGGGTGGATGGGGAGTTGCGCGTGGGCGGGAATATCGGGCTGGTGTAGGTGCGAATTTATTCGCACATGACACGTTGTTCGTGCGAATAAATTCGCACCTACGGATTATTTTGCTTTTGAAATGGGAATTGAATCAGGCGGTCGTATCGATGTTCGAGCCGAGCTGGTTCAGGCCGTCGAGGCTGGTGTCGATGGTTTGCGCGGGTGTCGGGGTTGATGCTTGGGTCAGCGACTCGTTACGTTGCTGGCGGAGTTGAGCGATGATTTGCAGCATGCCGTTCTTGAAGTCCTGCTTGGTCACCGCGCCGGTTCCTTTCGGGTCGAGCTGCGCAAATACCGCGTCCGATCCCATCGCCTTGAATCCGGCGGGCGGATTGAGGGTGTTGAAGGCCAGCTCGAACTGCGCTTTCGAGATCGAGCCGGTGCCGCTGGTGTCAATCTGGGAGAACAGGTCGAACATCTTTTGCGCGGGCGGCATATACATGCTCGCCCCGGTCATCGCCTGATGCGACATGCCCAATCCGGAAATTGTTGCACTCATGCTGCTCTCCTAAAAATTGTCTTTATATTTGCCAACATACTTCAATAATTAATTTCGTATCAGGGGAATAGAGGCAATAAACCCAGTTTAATCAATGCCGGCTAGAGAATAGGTGCTTCCCGGTACCTTGGTTTGCATCTGCAAGCATGAGTGCATGCTTAACCTCCCTCACCCCAACCCCTCTCCCGCCTGCGGGAGAGGGACTATTCAGCCAGTACGTTGTGCATGCACAAGAAATTTTTTGTCGGTTATCATGCGCGGCTTACAGGGCTGATGCATCGCGTGGTGGTGCGAAGCCGTTCAAGGATACAAGGCGGTTGGCTATGCAAAAGAATTTTCTGAACCTTCTAAATTTCGCGCGCTTCATCGCTGCGCGCTTCCATCGGGAGCGCTGCGTGCAGATCGCGTCCAGCCTGACCTTCACCACGCTGCTGTCGCTGGTTCCCCTGATCACCATCGTTCTGGCAATGTTCACCGCTTTTCCGGTGTTCGATGATTTTTCCACCCAGATCAAGACCTCGCTGGTCAACAATCTGGTGCCGGAAACGGCGGGAAAGATTATCACGCAATATATGCGGCTGTTTAGCGAAAGCGCGATGCACCTGACAGCGGTCGGCCTGCTGTTTCTGCTGGTGACCGCGATGCTGATGATGCTGACCATCGAGCACGCGTTCAATATCATCTGGCGGGTGTCGCGCCCTCGGCCATTGTTCAAGCGGCTGGTGATCTACTGGGTGGTGCTGACACTTGGCCCGACGCTGATCGGCGCGAGCCTGTCGCTGACCTCGTGGCTGGTCGGGTTGTCTATGGGATTTGCCAAGCAAATTCCGGTGTTCGGCGTGGGCTCGCTGAAGATATTGCCGGTGATATTTACCACGCTGGCTTTCGCTATGCTATTCCAGCTGGTGCCGAACAGCTATGTGCCGCGCAAACACGCGTGGATCGGCGCGGTGGTGGCCGCGGTAGTGTTCGAGACAATGAACCGCGTATTCGGTTATTACATCAGCCATTTTACGACCTACAAGCTGGTGTACGGGGCATTCGCCAGCGTGCCGATTTTCCTGATGTGGATATATTTGTCATGGCTGGTCACGCTGCTCGGTGCGGTGATCGCGGCATCGCTGTCGCACTGGGGCGCTCCTCCGGCGCAAAATTTATCGCCGGTCGCGCAGTTGCTGAATGCGCTGCGGGTGCTGCGCATCATGGCGGACGGTTTCCGGCAGGGCCGGGTGAGTGCTTTCCCTGAATTATCCGCATCCCTGCAGCTCGGTTATGACGCGCTGGAAGAGATACTCGACAAGCTGGAAAGCGCGGATATGGTGCGCAAGGCGGATGTGAACGGCTGGCTGCTGATGCGCGACCCGGGGCAGATCCGCGCCGGCGAACTGTTGCATTTGTTTGTGCTGGAACATGACCCGTCATCAGCCGGGCAGAGCGGCGATCCGTTGCACAAATGGTTCGCGGATTGCGTCGCGCAGCTGGAGCAAAACACCGAGCTGACGTTGCAGGAACTGTTTGCGCGGAATGCGGAACAGTTGCGGGCATGATTGCGGGACTAATTTGAAGCGTTTTCTCCCTTCTACCGCAGGCGGGAGAAGGGTCGGGGATGAGGGTTTGTGAGTTTATGCAAGTGTGATTTATGCTCAAAGCCCCTCACCCCAACCCCTCTCCCGCTTGCGGGCGAGGGACTATTCAGCTTGCGCAAGCCGCTGCGCATAACGGTATGCAAAGTACAGCCTTATCGTCCTCCTGAATTTTGAGAGCAGGCCTTTTTACGGTATCATCGCCGACTACTAAAAACATTTGTCCGGGCTCCAGCATGACAAAGTACATATTCATTACCGGCGGCGTTGTTTCTTCCTTGGGGAAGGGTATTGCCGCCGCTTCTCTGGCGGCTATTCTCGAATCGCGCGGTCTCAAGGTGACGATGCTCAAGCTCGACCCTTACATCAACGTCGATCCGGGCACCATGAGCCCGTTCCAGCACGGCGAGGTGTTCGTCACCGAAGACGGCGCGGAAACCGATCTCGATCTGGGGCATTACGAGCGCTTCATCTCGGCCAAGATGCGCAAGGCCAACAACTTCACCACCGGGCAGATTTACGACAGCGTGATCCGCAAGGAACGGCGCGGCGAATATCTGGGCAAGACGGTGCAGGTGATTCCGCATATCACCAACGAGATTCAGACCTTCATCGAACGCGGCGCGGCGGCTTCGCTGGACGGCAAGGCCGATGTGGCGATCGTCGAAATCGGCGGCACGGTCGGCGACATCGAGTCGCTACCGTTCCTCGAGGCGGCGCGGCAGATGGGCTTGCGCCTGAGCCGCAACCAGGTGGCTTACGTGCACCTGACGCTGGTTCCCTACATCGCCACCGCCGGTGAATTGAAGACCAAACCGACGCAGCACAGCGTGCAGAAATTGCGCGAAATCGGTATTTTCCCGACCGCGCTGATCTGCCGCGCCGACAGGCCGATCCCCGACGATGAGCGCGCCAAGATTTCGCTGTTTGCCAATGTGCGCGAAGAGGGCGTGATTTCGATGTGGGATGTGGACAGCATCTACAAAGTGCCGCAAATGCTCAACCAGCAAGGGCTGGATCGCATCGTCTGCGCCGAACTGGGACTGGATTTGCCGCCCGCCGATCTGTCGGTGTGGGCGAAGCTGGTGACCGCGCTGGAGAATCCGCAGCATCAAATCACTATCGGCATGGTCGGCAAATACGTCGATCTGACCGAGTCCTACAAGTCGCTGATCGAGGCGCTGCGCCATGCCGGGCTGCATACCCAGACCAAGGTGAATATCGAGTACATCGACTCGGAAGACATCGAGGCTGCCGGGATACAAAGCCTGACGCATTTCGACGCGATTCTGGTGCCGGGCGGTTTCGGCAAGCGCGGTACCGAGGGCAAGATTGCCGCGATCCGCTACGCACGCGAGAACAAGATTCCGTATCTGGGCATCTGCCTCGGCATGCAGCTGGCGGTGATCGAATATGCGCGCCATGTGGCGGGCATGAGCGACGCGAACAGCACCGAATTCAATCTGGAATCCGAACATCCGGTTGTCGCGCTGATCACAGAATGGCTGGATCGCGACGGCAAGGTGGAGACGCGCAGCAGCGATTCCGACATGGGCGGCACCATGCGTCTCGGTTCGCAGCGTTGCCCGATCAAGCCCGCCACGCTGGCGCACCGCATCTACGGCGACGAAGTGAACGAGCGGCACCGTCACCGCTACGAGGTAAACAATCATTACGTGCCCGCGCTGGAGAAATCCGGGCTGATTATTTCCGCACGCACCCCTTCCGAGAATCTGCCGGAGATCATGGAGCTGCCGCAGTCCATGCACCCGTGGTTCGTCGGCGTGCAGTTCCACCCCGAGTTCACCTCCACGCCGCGCAGCGGACACCCGCTGTTCAAGGCCTTCGTCGAAGCGGCGTTGCAGCGTCAGGCGACGCATCAGATAGAAACGGTGGCAGTATGAATACGGCAGACGTAGCGTGCGCTGTGCGCACGATTCAGAATAATGTCGTGCGCATAGCGCACGCTACGTTGGCTTCGGCAACTGAAAAGGTATCGGTATGAAGCTATGTGGATTTGAGGTCGGCCTGAACCGGCCGCTGTTCCTGATCGCCGGGCCGTGCGTGATCGAGTCGCAGCAAATGGCGCTGGATACCGCCGGGCAGTTGCAGGAAATCTGTAACGAATTGGGTATAAACTTCATCTACAAATCTTCCTACGACAAGGCTAATCGCAGTTCCGGCCAGTCGTTCCGAGGCTGCGGTCTGGATGCCGGGCTGAAGATACTGTCCGAAGTGAAAGCGCAGTTGAAGGTGCCGGTGCTGACCGACGTGCACAACATCGACGAGATTGCGCCGGTGGCGGAAGTGGTGGATGTGCTGCAAACTCCGGCGTTTCTGTGCCGGCAGACCGATTTTATCCATGCGGTTGCCGCTGCCGGACGGCCGGTGAATATCAAGAAGGGGCAGTTCCTGTCGCCGTGGGATATGCAGAATGTGGTGACCAAGGCGCGCGAAGCCAGCGGGCAGGACAACATCATGGTGTGCGAGCGCGGCGCGTCGTTTGGCTACAACAATCTGGTGTCGGACATGCGCTCGCTGGCGGTGATGCGCGGCACCGGTTGCCCTGTGGTATTCGATGCGACGCATTCGGTGCAGTTGCCGGGCGGGCAGGGGACGGCCAGCGGCGGGCAGCGCGAATTCGTGCCGGTGCTGGCGCGCGCCGCAGTGGCGGCGGGAATTTCCGGGCTATTCATGGAGACGCATCCGAATCCCTCCAAGGCGTTGTCGGACGGGCCGAATGCCTTCCCGCTAAAACATCT
Source organism: Gallionella sp. (assembly GCA_028689145.1). GTDB lineage: Bacteria > Pseudomonadota > Gammaproteobacteria > Burkholderiales > Gallionellaceae > Gallionella. The sequence continues at coordinate 2,785 of JAQTWT010000019.1, read as the reverse complement.
CAAAGCATTGATGCAAACATTGCAAGCGCTGGACGAGACCATCAAGCAGCAAGGGTTGATCGAAGATAAGTTGGATTTGAAAAATTTTTGATAATTACGAAAGGGAAATATTATGAGCGCAATCGTTGACGTAATCGCCCGTGAGATTCTGGATTCACGCGGCAACCCTACCGTGGAAGCGGATGTATTGCTGGAATCCGGTGTGATGGGACGTGCCGCCGTGCCGTCCGGTGCTTCCACCGGAGAGCGTGAAGCGATGGAATTGCGCGATGGCGACAAGCAGCGCTATCTCGGCAAGGGCGTGCTGAAAGCGGTGGAATATGTGAATACCGAAATCGCCGAAGCGATTATCGGACTGGATGCGGCAGAACAGGCGTTTATCGACCAGACCATGATCGATCTGGACGGTACGGAAAACAAATCGCGTCTCGGCGCCAATGCGATGCTGGCGGTGTCGATGGCGGTGGCGCGCGCGGCTGCGGAAGAAAGCGGTCTGCCGCTGTACCGCTACCTGGGCGGCTCCGCGCGCATGGAAATGCCGGTGCCGATGATGAATGTCATCAACGGCGGCGCGCATGCTGCAGGCGGCGCGGACATGCAGGAATTCATGATTATTCCGGTGGGCGCGCAGAATTTTCGCGAGGCGTTGCGCTGCGGTGCGGAAGTATTTCACGCGCTCAAAGCCGTCCTGCATCATCGCGGCTTGCCGACCACAGTCGGTGACGAGGGCGGTTTTGCGCCCGCGCTGGGTTCCAACGAAGGCGCGCTGAAAGTCATCGTCGAGGCTATCGAAGCCGCCGGTTATGTGCCCGGCAAGGATGTGGCGATCGGCATGGATCCGGCCGCTTCCGAATTTTACAAGGATGGCATGTATCACCTGAAGGCCGATGGGCTGGTGCTGACTTCCGCGCAGATGGTGGACTTGTACGCCACTTGGGTGGACAAATATCCCATCGTCTCCATCGAGGACGGTTTGGGTGAGCGCGACTGGGATGGCTGGAAGCTGCTGACCGAGCGTCTGGGCAAGACGATCCAGTTGGTGGGCGATGATATTTTTGTTACCAATACCAAGATATTGCGTGAAGGTATCAAGCAAGGCATCGCCAATTCCATCCTGATCAAGGTCAACCAGATCGGCACGCTGACCGAGACTTTTGCCGCCATCGAAATGGCCAAACGCGCCGGTTATACCTGCGTGATCTCGCACCGTTCCGGCGAGACCGAAGATTCTTTCATCGCCGACCTCGCGGTGGCCACCAATGTGATGCAAATCAAGTCCGGCTCGGCTTCACGCTCCGACCGTATGGCGAAATACAACCAGCTGCTGCGCATCGAAGAAGACCTCGGCGATAGCGCATCTTACCCAGGCCGCGACGCGTACTACCAGTTGGGCTGATGCGTCGTGCGGTTACACTGATACTGGCTGTCCTGTTGCTGTTGTTGCAGTACCCGTTGTGGCTGGGCAAGGGCAGCTGGTTGAAGGTGTGGGGTTTGAACCGGCAGGTCGAAGCGCAGCAACAGGTCAACCAGCAGACGCAGGCGCGCAATGCCTTGCTGGATGCCGAAGTGCGCGACCTCAAGCAGGGCACCGAAGCCATCGAGGAACGGGCGCGCAGCGAACTGGGCATGATCAAACGCGATGAGGTGTTTTTTCAGGTGCTGGAAAAACCATCGGTACTGCCGGAACAACAGGCGAAACAATCTTCAGCTTCTGCGCTGCTCGCAGCCTCGGGAATACCTGCACGAAAAGCACCTTAAACCGCCGAGGTTAGGCAGCGAATCTGCTTCGGAGTTGCATCAAAATGCCAACAACTTTTATTGACACAACAGGGTAAAAGTTGTCAAATGAACATGTGCGAATGAAGTAGTAAATTTGTTTCGATGGAGAATATCATGGCTGTCACAAATACCACTGCCGCAGCACCGACACCGCCGATGATGACTGTCGCAATGTTGCCCGGAAAACCGGAAACCAAGATGCGTCTGGCGGATCTTCAAAGGAAAGAACGGCAAGAGCAAAAAGAGCAGGACAAGAAGCTCGATGCCCCAAAAAATCAGCCGCAATCCTCCACGGTTGTGAATATTTCCGCCAAAGCCAAGGAATTGAGCCGTGCCGCCCCGGTCGATCAGGCCTCTCCGGCGGAGAAAACCGGCAGTTCTACCGATAATAATGTTGCAAAAGTTACCGGCAAGGATAAGGAAACCAACGCTACACCTCCGGCTGCGCAGCCGTCAGCCCAGCCGTCAGCCCAGCCGTCACCGGCAACTGATATCGGCAGTTCTGCCAGTACTGCTACCTCTGCAAAGAAAGCCTAGGGAAGGTTTTAAATTATCCGTTCGCCCTGAGCCCTTCGATAAACTCAGGAGAGCCTTGTCGAAGGGTCAGTTGTTCTCTGTATTCGGATTCAAGCGCAAGCTCGCGCATTTCCGGCAGATGCAGGATTCGCCGCGTTGCGCTTCCGGTATCCGTGCCATAGCGGACGGATCAATCTCCACATTGTGACACCAGCAAGGCGTTTCGGCGCTGCCGCTTTGCGCCAGCGCGCATTCGTTTGGCTTGCCGCACAGCGGACAGATGCAATTTGGTTTCGTATTCATAATTTCAGAGTAGGCAGCGGGATTTTCATTGCTATGCAGGCAGGCACCGCGGGGCTGAAACTAATTCACTGAGGTAAACCCCCGGCTATGCCGGGGGACTCACAAAGGTTTGACCTATACCACGGTGAGAGTGAATCTGTAATCTCGACTAAGAGATGGAGATTCACGATGAAAGAATACCAGAGTT
>JAQTWT010000022.1 GCA_028689145.1 Gallionella sp. | reverse complement strand
CTCCGACGAGGGTGGTTCCGGCGGGCGGGATGTAGTTTTGCGCACTGTCCAGCACGATGCCGAGGTTGCCTTTTCTGAAATGCTCGATGGTGAGGTTGCCGTCCACCACGAGGGTGGCACCATCGGCAGCGTTGATGTCGCCGGACAGGATGGTGTAGTTGTGGACGCCGTCCGCGCTTTTGTAATGGTTCGCGTCGCCGTTTTTCTGGCCGCCATCCAGCAGGACTCCGGCGCTATACACGCTGCCTTGTCCAATTAAAGTGATCAACATCACATTAAGTTTTTGCATTCCACCTCTCCTGTTCTTAATCCAACGCATTTTTGCGTTCTGCTGCCACGTTATACGGTTTGGCTATCATCGCCGGAAGCCTGTCCTGAGCCTGTCGAAGTGATACCGGTGACATCGGCAGAGATTTGCAATTGCAGATAGGCCGCGTGCCAGACCGTGCCATCCGAGAACTCGATACGTTCGATCCGGTTGCTGCGCCAGCTCCGGAAAATCAGTCGGTCGTCCGTGCCGTTGATGCCCAGCACCACATCCATGCCGCTGCGCACTAAAGTGATGTCGGTTGGCAAAATGCCCGTGCCGATACGCAGAATATCTATATCAGCCGTGTCGTCGATGATGTCTTGCCCAATGCCGAGGTTGAACAGGTAGATGTCAACCGATTCGCCGTCTAGCGCATCATTGCCACCCAGAAACTCATAACTTGGCTGCGAATTATTCATCACCGCTCTCTCCCCGCTTCCTGAAACGCCCCCAGCACCGGTGAGAGCAAATATTCAAGGATGGTGCGGCTGCCAAGGTGTATCTCGGCGGTGACCTGCATGCCGGGTGAGAGACTGTGGCGCACGCCGTCGGCGATCAGGTGCTGCGCTTTGAGGTCGATCAGCGCGCGGTAGGCGAATGGCAGGTTGCTGCCGGTTTTGTTGCCGGACTGCTGTTGCTGTTGGTTGGTATCGCTGGCATCGGCGGAAAGGTGAGCGACTTTGCCTTCGACCATGCCGTATTTCTGGAACTGGTAGGCAGCGAGTTTGATCTTGACCGGTTCGCCGGTGTGGATGAAGCCGACATCCTGATTATTGACCCAGACTTCGGCGCGGAGGATTTCGCCGTTGGGCACCAGGGTCATCAGAATGGTGCCGGGGCTGATGACGGTACCGACGGTGTGGGTGGCTAGGTCTTTAACGATGCCGTCTTGCGGGGATTTGAGTTCGTGCAGGTTGCGGCGGTATTGCTGTTTGGTGAGTTCGCCCTGCGATTTGTCGAGCTTATCGTCGATGTCGGCGCGCTCGGTCTGGAGTTGGCGGCGGTAGTCGGCGGTGATCTGGGCGAGTTTGCGCGATGATTGGGTGAGGCTGGCCTGCGCGCTCTGGATGAGGTATTCCTGCGACTTGAGGTCTTGTTCTTTTTCGATGCGTTCGCGGGCTTTGTCGTTGGCCATGATCTTGCTGGCGAAGCCGTCCTTGGCAAGCCGCTGGTAGGCTGCATCCTGCTGGCGGTAGTGCGGCAGGGTCTTGAGCAGTTTAGTGCGGATTTCTTCGGCGGCGGACAGGTCGCTTTGGGCTTTGTCGTGCAGGCTGCGTTCCTGAGACAAGGCGGTCTCGTAGGCAGTGCGGTTGGCGCGGTATTGGGCGAGGGTCTGGGTGTAAAGGTCATCCGGATCGCCGGGTTGTTTGGCAAATGAGCGACCGGCAAGCTCGGCATCGATGCGGCGCAGGGTGAGGCGTTTGCCTTGGGTATCGGCTTCAAGGGTTTTGCCGTCGGCTTCGGTGAGGGTGGCATCCATGCGCATCAGAATTTGCCCGGCTTTGACGTGCTGGCCTTCTTCGACGAGGATGTCGCGGATCAGGCCCTGCTCGGAGGGCTGGACGATCTTGAGGTAGCTTTGCGGGAGCAGTTTTCCTTCGGCACTGGCGACGACATCGAGCTTGCCGAAGATGGCCCAGAGGAACAGCAACCCCAGCAGGGTAAGCAGGCTATACAGCAGGGCGCGGGCGAAGGGTGTGGGCGGTTGTGCCTGGATGCGCAGCAGGCCGGGGGAGAAGTCGAGCGGATCAACGCCGGTAAAGCGTTTTTTCCAATGTTTGGCAGACAAAATAAAGCCCCTCCTTTTGACAGACAGAGGGGCGGCCAGAAACATTTTTTGGCGGCCCCGCTGTCATAGGTTTTACCCCTTAGACCGGAAACTTTGCGCCCCTGCTTTTCAACAGGTTTGCCTTTTGCATTTGTCGCTGGAATGACCGGAAAAATCAGCTGATTCTATTGCGATTGGGCATCACCACCGGATCGAGCTGCTACATTTTGGTGTTACGCAATCTGCTGCCTTTTCGCAGGAATAACCATACTCATACAACAACTATGACCATACTCTTGCAACGGGAATTAAGCAATAGGCCAAAATATCTATATATTTCAGCCTAGTGCGTTCACGTTTCATGGACGTTCATGTGCTAGAAGGGCGCCATTTCTGAAAAAAGCGAGTCACGTCATGAGATATGAAAACCTCTCGCGTCGCGAGGAAAATGAGCACGGCATCGTTTCGGCCAAGGAAATCGTTTCCATATTGAAACATCTGGTCGCGAATGCAACCCGGGTCGCGCTTTATTATGTGGATGGCAGTTGTTTTGTTCTGACCACGTTGCTGGGAGTAAGCGACAAAGGATTATGGCTGGAACAGGCTGCGAACGGCCACGACAACCAACGTATTCTCGAAAGCGGCGACTTGTTGCTGGTCAGTACGCATTTGGATGTCAAGGTTCAGTTTGCTGCCAATCAGGTGCGCGATATGGAGTTTCAGGGTTATTCCGCTTTCCATCTGCCGTTGCCGAAGTGCATATACCGGCTGCAGCGCAGGGAGAGTTTCCGCTTCGACATTCCCTCCGCCAAGCCTTTGCGTTGCGTCATTCCGGCAGACGACCCGAACTACGGGCAATCGTGCGAAGTGAGTCTGATGGATATCAGCATCGGGGGAATGAAACTGACCTGCGCGGAGGGCGAAATCGAACTTGTGCAGGGACAAACTTATGAGAATTGCCAGATAAAATTGCCAGAAATCGGCACCATCAATGTCACGATAATAGTGCGAAGCCTGTTTTCCCTGACCACCCAATCCGGCCAGGCAATCAAGCGTGCCGGATGCCAGTTCGTCAACCTCGGCGGCGCGTCCAATATTTTATTGCAGCGCTATATAAATAACATGCAGCGGCTGAAGAACCTGACTTAAACCCAGATAATCCATTAGAAAAACTGTGTCATACCGGCGCAGGCCGGTATCCAGATGATTAAAAATTCCCCACGTAAGTGGGACAACATCGTGGTTTTGTCCGCTTCGCGGAGTATTTTTGATTGCTGGATTTCGGCCTTCGCCTGAACGACGGCCTAATGGATTATCTGGGTTAAAGATACCCGTATTTCAGCCGCATTCGCCGACTTCCGATAACCGTACCCCCTCCTCTGCCGCGCCAGCCTGATATTCCGCCGCAATCGCTACGCCCGGCACGCACACCAGCTCTTCGCCGCAATACAGCAGCGGCAGGCGGTCGCGCCACCAAGGCGGAACAGGATGTTCCTGCAGCAGATTTTTCAAGGTGCGCGTCGCGGCGTTTGGGTGCGGGCGCAAGGCTTCACCGCCCTGCCGCAGGCGCAGTGTTACCGGCGCGCGTCGCAGTTTTGCCAAACTGATGCCCGCGGCTTGCTCATGCTCGAAGCGCAGCCGGATATTCAGCGCAGGCCAGTCCAGTTCCGGTTCGCCCTGCCACGCCAGTACCAGATTCCGGTCAAAGTCGCCCGGCGCACGCAGCACATACACCCCGCCCTGATAGCGGTGTACCTGCCAGTCGCCATATTCGATACAAACCGCTGCATCCTGCCGCGCATGGCATAGCTGTTGCAGCATGTCGTCCAGTTGCACGGCTTGCGGCATCGGCGCGCCGAGGCGGTGCAGAAAATAGCGCAGCAGGTTTTTGGCGCGGGGCCGGGAAAGGGATTGCAGGCGGGATATTTCCAAGGCTCCGCTGTGAACTTCCATCCTCGCATCACCCTCTCCCGCAAGCGGGAGAGGGGGCAAACGAGAAGAACCCTGTTCAATCACGGCGGGAGATGGGAACAGGTCAGGGGCATCTAACCGCGCGAGATCGTCGAGCAGTTCGCTCGCTTCGGCGAAATGCTGTGCGCTGCGCGCCAGCGTGTCGCGGCAGGCGGGAAATCTTTCGCCCAGCAACGGCATCACGCGATGCCGCAGAAAATTGCGCGGATAGCTGTCGTCGGCGTTGCTTTCGTCCTCTATCCAATGCAAATGATGCACTGCGGCGTAATCGAGAATCTCCTGCCGCGTACTGTGCAGCAGCGGGCGCAAAAAATTTATCGACTCATCCCCTTCAACAGGCTTCGACTCGCTCAGGACAGGCCGCTTCGACGTACTCAGGACAGGCATGGCGCTGGCACCGCGCACCCCGGCACCGCGCAGCAGTTGCAGCAGCAGGGTTTCCGCTTGGTCGTCGGCGTGGTGCGCCACGGCCACGAAATCGCAGCATTGCTCTAGAAACGCTACATGGCGCAGCTTGCGCGCCGCGGCTTCAATGCCATGCGCACGCAACGGCGCAATATCAACGCGCTCGATATGCAGGGGAATAAGATAATGCTCGCAGAGATCGGCGCAAAAATCCGCCCATACATCGGCATTCGGGCTGATGCCGTGATGGACATGCAGTGCGGAAAGTTGCCAGGAAAAACGGGGGGCGAGTTTGTGCAGTAAATGCAGCAACACCACCGAATCCACCCCGCCGCTCAGGCCGACCAGAATCGAGCTGTGCGCGGGAAGCAACGGCGCGATCTGCGCCGCGACCCGCACAGTGAGGTCAGTTGAGTTTGACTTCCTTGTATTTGCCATAACTCATCAGGCGGTTGAAACGGTCTTGCAGCAAATTGGCCGTCGGTTTGCTCTGGGCAGCTTTTAAAGCCTCCTGCAAGGCTTTTTTCACGCTCTGCATGGTCGCGGCATAGTCGCGATGCGCACCGCCCAGCGGTTCGCTGATGATCTTGTCCACCAAGCCCAATCCCTTCAGGCGCGTCGCGGTAATACCCAGCGTCTCCGCTGCATCCGCCGCTTTTTCCGCGCTCTTCCACAGGATCGACGCGCAACCTTCCGGCGAAATTACCGAGTAAGTGCTGTATTGCAGCATCAGCAACACGTCTCCCACAGCAATTGCCAGCGCGCCGCCGGAACCGCCCTCGCCGATCACGGTACAGATGATTGGCACGCGTAGCTCGGTCATTTCGTACAAGTTACGCCCGATTGCCTCGGATTGTCCGCGCTCTTCCGCGCCCACGCCGGGATAGGCACCCGGGGTATCAATGAAGGTCATGATCGGGATGCCGAATTTCTCCGCCAGGCGCATTAGGCGCATCGCTTTGCGGTAGCCTTCCGGACGCGGCATGCCGAAATTGCGCATGATCTTTTCCTTGGTGTCGCGGCCTTTCTGATGACCGATCACCATTACGCTTTGCCCGTTGAAACGCGCCAGACCGCAGATAATCGCCTTGTCGTCGGCATACGCGCGATCGCCGTGCAGTTCCTCGAAGTCGGTGAACAGATGCTCGATGTAATCCAGCGTATATGGGCGTTGCGGATGGCGCGATACCTGCGAAATCTGCCAGGGCGAGAGCTTTGCATAAACGTCTTTGGTCAGCGCTTCACTCTTTTTCGACAGGCGCGCGATCTCGTCGGCAATATCGAGCGCCGAATCGTCCTGCACATAGCGCAGTTGCTCGATCTTGTCTTCCAGCTCGGCAATCGAGCCTTCAAAATCTAAAAATGATACTTTCACAATTTTCTTCCCATGCTAAAACACAGTGTAATGATACACGATTGAAGGGAACCTCTAAAAATCCATATTGAGTCCGGCTGCGGCAAAGCTTGCCAAAGATTAGCGGGCTGAGTCCAATTATCCGGTCAGCGCACGACCACATTCATCCCCTGCGACAGTTCGGCCTCGTCAATGTAGCCGACAGCGCCCGGCGTGACTTTTATATAGCCGATAATCTCCTCGGCACTGCTCAACTCGAGCGGTGGCGTTCCCTTGCCTATATAGCGGCGCACCGTCCAGTAGGCGGTATATTTATCCTCGTTCTGATGGAGAAATTCCTGCAAAAAACGATCGCGTACGGTCGTGCCTGATTTAAACCCGATCGGCGTGACGTTTACACCGGAAACCGAGATGGCTTTGCCGGTATAAACCTTTTTGATCGTCGCTGCGTCCATTTTCGGCACGTTGCTATTGCCAATCACGACAATTTCACCCGCGTGTGCTTGAGCAAACACCATAGAAATAGCCAGCAATACAATTTTAATCATGTTTTTCATATTGGCAAGTCCGTGCGAATAGGCCGGAATGTCAAACGATACCGGAATGTAGGAATGCTTGATTGGCGAAGCAATCATGTCGGTTCCTTTACCGCGCACTCGTCCAGCAGCGCGTGCGCGACATCGAATTCAAAGTTGTGCAAAGCCGTTTCGATGCGCTGCGCGACTTGCGGCGACAGCGCGCGGGAAAATTCCTGATGGTGACTTTTCCATAACTCGATGGCGGTACTATCGCCCTCGCCCAGCAGTTGCCGCAACTGCAGCAGGCAATCCGGCAATTTGACGGTCGGCTGATCTCCATTGACCTCTACGGTTACGGTTTCTGCCGCCCCCTGCTCCCCGGCGAAATGCTGTTGCAGCGCGGTGAGCAACGGTGTCAGCAGCGGTGTCAGGTTAGCCAGTGCCGCGGCGGCGGCATCGGCTTGCCGGTTCTTGCAGGCCGCCTCGAGTTCGCCCGCCGGAAGATACACGCCGTTGGCACCCAGCGTGCCGGACAACCCCTTGAGGGTGTGGGCCAGCCGTTCGGCCTCCTGCCATTCAGCATTGGCGAGGTGGTGTGTCAACATCCCCTGATAGTCGGCATAGTCGTTGGCAAACATGCCCAACATCTGCCGGTACAGCTTGCGGTTGCTATTGGTGCGGTGCAGGCCGCCGACAATATCAAGTCCGGGGATATCGGGCAACGCTATGTAGTCACCCGCCGGCACAGCGGCGGATGGCGGGGTCGCCGCTGCCGGGGTGAGCGGTCCGTTGAAATAACGTGCCAGCGTGGCGTACAGGTCGTCTGGTTCGATCGGTTTACTCAGGTGCCCGTTCATGCCGATAGCCAGACAGCGCTCGCGTTCCTCGACCATCGCGTGCGCGGTCATCGCCACCAGCGGCAGCGAGAAATAACGCTGGTCGTCACGAATCC
>JAQTWT010000018.1 GCA_028689145.1 Gallionella sp. | reverse complement strand
GCGGGTAATTCGGACGGGGGCGGTGCTGCCGGTAACGCTGATCCGGGCAATGAGACTATCAGTCCGGATGCGGGGAATGCTTCAAACCCTGACCCGACTGTGAATAAGAGCGGTTGTGTGGTGATGTAGGGAGTGTTGGTTCGCGATACCGCTGATGAGCGGCGCAATTTTTTCTAATGAACTATCCGGGTTAAATCCCCCGTCCCGCATGACGGGGGATACACTGGTTATTTTTTCTCTATCTTCTTGATACCTTCCTGAATATCACCCTTGCGCCCCGCATCGGCATCTTCACGGCCGGGACGTGCCGGGGCGTTCAAGGCTTTCTTGAAATATTCGAGGGCTTTGGCATTTTCGCCGCGCTCCAGCAGAAAATCCGCGTAAAAATAATTCTGGTCAATGCCGTTCGGGCTGACCTTCAGCGCACGTTCCAGATATTCGCGCGCCTTGTCGTGGTCGCCGAAAGAACCGAAGCGCGGCACTTTGTAATACAGGCTGCCAAGCGAGGTCAGCGCGGAACCGTCCAGCGCGTTGGCATCAATTTTTTCAGCCGCCAGCAGCAGATCGCGCGCGGCTTTGGCTGTGCCGCCGGCTGAAAACAGGCTCTGGTACTTGGCCAGGGTACTGGTGATAATGCCTTCCCAGATCAGAGCTTCGGCGCGTCCCGGATTGGCGGCAGATACCTGATGCGCTTCCGCGGCAAGTTTTTCGAATGCCGCTTCGCGTTCTTTTTCAGGGGTCTGGTAGTTGATTTTTGCCCAGTCGTGTTGCAGTTTGACTATGGCTGCGTCGAGCGGGGTAGTTTCGGCAAAGGCGGTGTTGGCGGCGAACAGCAGGGCGATTAACCAGACGTACTTCTTCATGTATAGCTCCTTGAGTGAAAAGATTACTTGTTGATCCAAAAAAACGCAGTTGGCGGGTTTGTAGGTGCGAATTCATTCGCACGAACAACAGGTTATGTGCGAATAAATTCGCACCTACGAAAGCAACGCAATGCCATGAATTAACAGAATATTCATAACTAACTGTGTTTTTTAGGTTGATGGGTTATTTGCTAATGGATTGGGCGTATTTGCGGGCGATGCGGGTGTTCTTCAGCAGGCCGTTATCAACCAGACGCGGGAATATGCCGTTCAGCCGCGCGAAGAACGATTCCGGCTGGCCGATGAAATGCTCTTTGCAATCGCGTTCGATCGCCAGCACGATCTGCTCTGCGACGTATTCCGGCTCGTCCATGTTGGTTTTGGTTTCTGCCAGCATCCGCGTGGTGATTTCGTTGTTTAGTGGTGTCTTCGCCGCGCGCGGCGCGACATAAGTTACGCCGACCGGGCTGTCCACCAGTTCGCGGCGCAACGCTTCGGAGAAGCCGCGCATCGCGAATTTGCTCGCGCAATAAGTGGCGAAATGCGGGAAGCCGATCGAGCCGAACGCCGAACCGATATTGACGATGCGCCCGCTGTGCTGCGCCAGCAGCTGCGGCAGCACGGCGCGCACCAGCAGCATCGGCGCGATCACGTTGACGGCTATCATCTGCTCGATGCGCTTGGGGTCGTGACGCTCGAATAGCGTGAAGTCCATGATGCCCGCGTTGTTGATGAGCACATCCACGCCGCCCATGGCTTGCATGGCGGCAGACACAACCTGATCCGCAGCGCCCTCGGCGGACAGGTTGATCGCGATGGGAGTGGCCGAGCCGCCGCTGTTGTTGATCTCGGCACAAATTTCTGCCACGCGAGCTGCGTTGAGTTCGACCAGTGCCAGCCGCGCGCCTTTCCCGGCGAGACTCAGTGCCAGCCGGTAGCCGATGCCGCCCGCCGCGCCGGTCAATATGATGCGTTTACCAGTCAGGTTCATGCCGTTGCTCCCGCTGCCGGAATGAAGCGCCCGCCCAGATCGCGGAAGATGTCTCCGTACAGTTTGTAGAACATCTTGGCGCAATGGATCAGGCAGGCCTGATCGGCGGGGTCGGTGACACGGTTGATCAGCGATTCGTAGAAATCCACATGGCTGATGTCCAGCGAGCCGTGCGAACTCAGATAGGAAAACGCGTCGTTGCCGAGATTGAGGCTTTGCTGCAACGCTTTGCCGGCAGTGGTTGCCAGCGCGACGCTGGTGCCTTCCAGTACCAGCACCATGCCGAAAAAGCCGACCGGGTTGACGCGGGCGATGGTGTCGTAGGCGTAAGCCACCATCAGTTCGGTGGCGACGCGCGGCTTGCCGTTGCGTACCGCTTCGGCATCGGCACCGCAGGCTTTGATGTCGTTCAGTATCCATTCCTGATGGCCGACCTCTTCCTCGATGTATTCGGCCACCGCGGTTCTCAGCCACTCGTATTTTTCCGGCAGGCGCGCGCCACAGGCCATCAGCAGCGGCGTGGTGTGTTTGACGTGATGGTATGCCTCGGTCAGGAACGCGATATAGGCGGACAGGCTGACCTGACCGGACGCACCGGCACGCAGGATCGGCAGGCTCTGTAATTCGTTGCGCTCCGCTTCGGTGGCGGTCAGTAATTGCTCATAGATCGTCATCGGGTTTTTCCCTGTACAGTTGTTCGATGGAGGTTTGATACAGCGACCAGATCGCCTCGCGTTTCAACCGCCCGTTGGCGGTCAGCTGGCCGTTCTGCGGCAGGAACGGCGCTTGTGCGGGCAGCCAGTATTTTACCCGCGCATAGTCCGGCAGACCACTGTTTGCTTGTTCGATAGCCTGATTGACTGCATGGATAATTTCGGGCGAATTGCCGCGCGGTACAATCACCGCCATATTCCACGGACGCGCTTCGCCGAACACCGCCGCCTGTGCGATGGCAGGATGCAGGGTCAGTTCGCGCTCCACCCATTCCGGCGACACGTTGCGTCCGAACGAGGTGATGAAAATATTCTTTTTGCGCCCGGTGAGATGCAGGAAACCTTCCTCGTCGAGATGGCCGATGTCGCCGGTCGGCCAGAATGTGCCGGGCTGTAAAGGTTCACCGCCGGTGTAGCCGAGCAGCGTCGCGCCTGCCACCAGAATTTCGCCGTCTGCGGCGAATTGCAGGCGCGCATGCGGCAATGGTTTGCCGACGCTGCCGATACGGCGCGCGGTTTCGGTGTTGAGCGTAACCACCGAGGCGCACTCGGATAAACCGTAGCCTTCGTACACCTGCAAGCCGAGCGCTTGCGCGCGTTGCAACAGTCGCTCGGATACCGGCGCGCCGCCGATGGCGACGAAGCGCAACTGTTGCGGTGCGGGATGTCCGGCTTCGATTGCGGCGACCATCGCGTGCAGCAGTTGCGGGGTCAAGATGGTGGTGGTGGCGCGGCATTCGATCAGCGCCGCCAGCATCTTCTTTACGTCCAGCCCGGACGCACCGCTCAATCCCACCGCAGACAGCGGCAGCAAATGGCAGTTTGCCCCGGCCATCAGCGGCACATATACCCCGGCGAGGTTTTCCAGCAAAGTGGCCAGCGGCAGCACGCTGACATGCCGGTCGGCGGGCGTGCCGCGCGTCGCTTCGAGCAGCGATGCGGCGACCTGTTGCAGCGTATCTTCGCTGAGGCACACGCCTTTGGGGTGGCCGGTAGTGCCCGAGGTGTAAGTAACTTTGATTGTGCCTTCAGGCAATTGTTTGGCGGCGATACCGTGCAAGCGTATCTCGGTGTAGGCATGGCCGTTCAGCTCATGCGCCAGAATATCTCCGGTTGCTATGCCCGCATTTGTGAGCAACTGTTGATATTGCGCAGGTTGGTCGGTAAGGATGCAATCGATGCCCGCGTCGCGGATGCTGTGCGCGATCTGTTCCGGCGAGAAGAAAAACGGCAGCGGAATGACCGGTTTTCCGGCGTACAGCCCCGCGAGGTCGAGCACCGCCCACAGCGGCGAATTGTCCAGCGCCAGTCCTATCACCTTGGCGGGAGATTCGCGCAGTTGCGCGCCGAGCTGCGCGATTTCCGTGTTCAGTTCGCGATAACTGAATGAACCATCCGCGCCGGTCAAAGCCGGTGCGTCGGGTTGTTTTTCGCCATGTCGGGCGATGGTTTCTATGATGGATCGGTCCAAAATTTATCCTTTTCAGGGTATCTCTACAAATCCGGATTCCGTCTTTAAATTATATGTCTATGAATAATTTTCAGCTTGGCGCTACGCTACGCTATATGTAGGATGGGTGAAGGCCGCAGGCCGTAACCCATCGAAGCCGAAACAATGGGTTACGCTTCGCTCCACCCATCCTACTGAAAATCATATAGAGGCATATTAAATTAAACTGTTTATTAAGCTGCCGCAGTCGCAGGTTTTACATAGGCTCTTGATTTGCTGCGCCGCTCGATGCGCCGTATCGCCATAACTTGCGGCTTATGCTCGTAATAACTGCCCCATTCCGCCTGTTCTTCAGCGGTTAGTTTGTCTTTGTTTGCATCGCACAATATTTCCAGCTTCATGTTCAGCTTGATAAACGCGTTGCGCAATACCGGCACGGCGGTAAATACCGCCCATTGTTTGGACGTGGCATAGAGCTGATCGTTGATCGCGGTAATCAGATAGCGCGACATACCCATTTCGGCAACGGAAAAATTACCGACTTCGATAATATCGCCGCGCTTGACTGACAGCCCTGCGTGTTTCGAGAGGACTGCCTCGATGGGGCGATCCAGATATCTCTCCAGAAATGGTGCTTCTATCGAGGCGCTGCGCAATCCGCACACCGCGATCAATTGCTCGTCCATATCGCGCAGGCTCATCAGGTAGGGCATGAAGTGCGTGATTTCAGCGCCGTAAGCTTGGTGAAAGATATTTCCGATAAACTGCTCCAGTTCGGCGCGATCAGGCGCATCGGGTCTGGAAAAAGCCACGGTAAACGGGCGCTCTTTTAGCCCAATGATCGGATTGGAAATGATTTTTTTCATCAGTTTTGGGAAATCGTGCGGCTCGTCCAAACAAGCAGATATAGAACAAGCGGGTATAGCAAACATGGCATTTTAGCGCAACGAAACATACCCCCGTAAATGTTAAAGGCCGGGTATATGGCTGTGCGGATGCAAAAAAGTTCAAGCGGGGGGTATTTTTATCCCGATAATTTTTTGGGGAGTCGTTAAAGTTGACAGCCGTCAAAGCAGCACCTACATTGCTTGCCCGTCTTTGCTTCATGAATACCAATATGAAACATAGCATTTTGTGCATTGCCCTTGTGTCAGCTCTGATCGGATGCGGCAAGGAATCGGTGCCGCCAGTGCAAGTCGAGCGCCCAGCTTTAACCGTGGTGGTGGGTGACGCTGCCGCCGCTGGCGGTAACACCTATAGCGGCGAGATTCGCGCGCGCCATGAGACGCAACTGGGTTTTCGCATCGGCGGAAAGATCGTCGAGCGGCTGGTGGATGCGGGGGCGCAGGTCAGGGCCGGGCAGGCGCTGATGCGTCTGGATTCGGGCGATGTCGGTTTGCAGCTCGGTTCGGCGGAAGCGCAGTATCAGTTGGCCGTTGCCGATACGAAACGTTATCGCGAATTGCACAGCAAGGGTTTTGTCAGCCAGGCGGCGCTGGATGCCAAAGAGGCCGCGTTCAAGGCTGTTGCTGCACAGGCCGGGCTGGCACGCAATCAGTCGGCTTATGCCACGTTGCGGGCTGATCGTTCCGGCGTGATCGCGGCAACGCTGGCGGAGGCGGGGCAGGTGGTTGCTGCAGGGCAGCCGGTACTGCGCCTTGCACCGGATGGCGAGCGCGAAGTGGCGATCGCGATACCGGAATCGCAACTGGCTAATCTCAAGATCGGTGCTGTCGCCGAGATCACGCTGTTGACGGCGGGCGAAGATGCCGCACCGCTGGCCGGACGTTTGCGCGAACTGGCCTCGGTGGCCGATCCGGTCAGCCGCACTTATGCGGCGCGCGTCACGCTGGCCCGCCCAGCTTCAACCGTTGTTCTGGGCATGACGGCGCGGGTGTATTTTCCGTCGAACAAAAAGAGCGACGGCCTGCTGATACCGCTGAGCGCGATCTTTCAGCAGGGTAAACAGGCGGCGGTGTGGATTGTTGCGGCCGACCACTCCATCAGTTTGCGCCCGGTGCAGATCGCCGCATACCGCGATGACGGCGCGGTCATCTCCGGCGGACTGGTGGCGGGCGAGCGTATCGTCAGCAACGGGGTACACCGGCTGGCGGCAGGGGAAAAAATCCGCGCGATTGAAAGCAGCAGCGCCCGATGAAGGGGCCGAATCTTTCTTCTTGGGCGCTGGCACACCAGCAAATGGTGCTGTTTCTGATCATCGTGCTGATGGGCGCGGGGGTGATCTCCTATTTCAATCTGGGGCGCGCCGAAGACCCTGATTTCACCTTCAAGGTTATGGTGGTGCGTACCCTGTGGCCGGGCGCAACGGCGCAGGAGGTCGAACATGAAGTGACCGAACGCATCGAAAAGAAATTGCAGGAAACCGCCTGGGTCGATGTGCTGCGCTCCGCCTCCAAGCCGGGCGATTCGATGGTGTTTGTGATACTCAAGGATTACACGCCGAAGCAGGAAGTTCCCGAGGCGTGGCGGCAGGTGCGCAAGAAGCTGGACGATATCCGCGATACCTTGCCAGACGGCGTGCAAGGTCCGTTTCCCAACGATGAATTTGGCGATGTGCAGATCAACATCTTCGCGTTGACCGGTGACGGTTTCGATCTGGCGGCACTGCGCCGCTATGCGGACCGGATTGCACTGGATCTGAAGCGCGTGCCGGACGTGAAGCGCGTCGAGTTGATCGGCGTGCAGGACGAAAAAATCTATCTTGATGTGTCGCCGAACCGTCTGGCGAATCTCGGCATCACGCCCGCGCAGATCGGCGATGCCTTGCGGCAGCAGAATATGGTGAGTCCGTCCGGTTTTGTCGATACCGCGACCGACCGGGTGCAGCTGCGCGTGACGGGCGGATTCGATAGCGTCGAGCGGGTACGCAATGCCGATATGCTGGTGAACGGGCAGCACTTTCGTCTCGGCGATATCGCCAAGGTATCGCGCGGGTTCGCCGATCCGCCCAATCCGCAGATGCGCGTGTCCGGTCAGCCGGCTATCGGTATCGGTGTCGTCATGGACAAGGGCGGGGATGTTATACATCTTGGCGAAAACCTGAGTCTGGCGATGAAAAAAATTACGGCGGATTTGCCGGTAGGCGTGGATGTGCATGTGGTCGCCAACCAGCCGGAAGTGGTGAAAGGTTCGATCAGCCTGTTTGAAACCTCGTTGGCCGAGGCGATCCTGATCGTGCTGGCGGTGTCGTTCCTCAGCCTCGGCTGGCGCACCGGCACGGTGGTGGCGTTTTCCATTCCGTTGGTGCTGGCGATTACCTTCTTTCTGATGAAAGTGTTCGGCATTGGTTTGCAGCGCATCTCGCTCGGTGCGCTGGTGATCGCGCTGGGTTTACTGGTGGACGATGCGATCATCGCGGTGGAGATGATGGTGGTGAAAATGGAGCAGGGCTGGGATCGCTTCAAGGCCGCCACCTTTGCCTATACCTCGACTGCGTTTCCGATGCTCACCGGCACACTGATTACCGCTGCCGCATTTACGCCGGTGGGGTTCTCCAAATCGGCGGCCAGCGAATACACCATTTCGATCTTTCAGGTGGTGACGATCGCGTTGCTGGTATCGTGGGTCGTCGCGGTGGTGTTCACGCCTTATATTGGCTACCGCTTGCTCGACCCGAAAAAACTGGTGGCGCAAGCCCAGAAGCATGGTGCCGACATTTACGATACGCCGTTCTACCGGCGTTTCCGCGCACTGGTGACCTGGTGTTTGCGCAACCGCTGGAAAGTGATAGCCGCAACGGTGGGGATGTTCGTGTTATCCATTGCCGCGTTTAATGTCGGGGTGCAGAAACAGTTTTTTCCGGCCGCCAACCGTCTCGAATTGATCGTCGATGTCTGGCTGCCGCAGGGCGCGTCGCTCAAGGCGACCGAGGCCGAGACCAGACGCATCGAGCGGATATTGGCCAATGATCCGGCGGCCGCCTCCTACTCCTCGTATATCGGCAACGGTGCGCCGCGCTTCATCCTGTCGCTCGACGTGCGCCTGTTCAGCGACAACTATTCGCAGGTAGTGATCGTTACCAAGGGTTTGCAGGAGCGCGAAGAACTCAAGCGCAGGTTGACGAATATGTTCAACTCGGCGGAGGGCGGCTTCTCGCATATCCATGCGCGCGTGTCGCGGCTGGAGAACGGCCCGCCGATCGGCTATCCGGTGCAGTTCCGCGTGCTGGGCGAGGATGTCGGGCAAGTGCGCGACATCGCCGCCAAGGTTGCCGATCTGATGCGCGACAACGTGCATTTGCAGGATGTCAGTTTCGACTGGAACGAAAAAGTCAAAGCGCTGCGCGTCGAAGTGAATCAGGATCGGGCGCGCCAACTCGGCACGTCCAGCCGGGAAATTTCGCAGGCTTTGCAAGGCTGGCTGAACGGCGTGGCATTGGCGCAGTACCGCGAGGGCGACCAGTTGATCGATGTGGTGTGGCGCGGCGACAGCAAACTTGAAACCCGCTCGCTGGAACACCTGCCCGAACTGGATATCCCGCTGCCGAATGGCCGCCATGTGCCGCTGGCGCAAGTGGCGAAACTGGTGGCGGTGCAGGAAGAGGGGTTGATCTGGCGGCGCAATCGCCTGCCGAATATGACCGTGCTGGGTGATATGGCCGACCAGACCCAGCCCGCCACCGTGTCGGTGGAACTGAACAAGCAGCTCGACACGCTGCGCGCCACGCTGCCGATCGGTTATCGCATCGAGATGGGCGGCAGCATCGAGGAGTCCGCCAAGGGCGAAACCGCGATCATGGCGGTGATGCCGCTGATGCTGGTCGGCGTGATCACGCTGCTGATGATCCAGCTGCAAAGCATCAGCCGCACCGTCATCGTGCTGCTCACCGCGCCGCTCGGCCTGATCGGTGTTGCGCTGGCGCTGCTGGTGTTCCAGGTGCCGTTCGGTTTTGTCGCCAATCTCGGCTTCATCGCACTGGCCGGAATGATCATGCGCAACTCGGTGATCCTGGTCGATCAGATCCGGCAGGACGAGGACGACGGCAAAACCCGCTGGGATGCGATTGTCGGTTCCACCGTGCGCCGCTTCCGCCCGATCATGCTGACCGCCTCGGCGGCGATCCTGGCAATGATCCCGCTGACCCGCCAGGTATTCTGGGGGCCGATGGCGGTGTCTATCATGGGCGGGCTGGTCATTGCCACCATGCTTACCTGCCTGTTCCTGCCCGCGCTGTATGCGGCGTGGTTTAAGGTGAAAGAGGATTAGTTCTTTCTATTGTCAATAAAACCCCTTGCTGGCTGACATTGCAGACATATTGACTATGCTACATAATCATCTTGATCTGAATTTTGAGGGAATGAGACTGTGCCTATCCTGTCTGTGTTTTTCGGCATCATCGTCCGTATGTGGCACGACGACCATCCGCCGCCACATATACACGTTGAGTACCAAGGGTTCGAGGCGCTGGTAGGCATTCGGACAGGTGAGGTAAGCGAGGGGCGACTTCCGAACAAGGCCGCAGCTATCGTCAAGGAATGGTGTTTACACCATCAAGAGGAGCTGCTGATAAATTGGGAGCGCGGTCAGCGTTTCGAACCTATGGAGCGTATTCCGGGAGCGGATCAGGATGATTAAAGTAATTAATGCCCGTTATCTGGGAGATTTTAAGGTTGCGTTGAATTTTTCCGATGGCATGGAAGGCACATTCGATGGCCGCGTTCTATTGGAGAGAAGCGGTTCTTTGCTTGAGCCGCTTCGGAGTGAAAGCTACTTCCAGCGGTTATTCATTGATGCCGGCGCACTGTGCTGGCCGAATGGCCTGGAGCTTTCTCCGGCCCGGCTTTATGAAACGTGTCGCACTTTGGTAACGGCTTGAACCAAGCGGTGGATGCAAAGTGCGCGAATAACCTCAGTAGCCCTTTCGATTGTGCCGGTTCGCCCCCAGTGTATTATCCGTAACTTGCGAAAAGCGCGAAGCAGGATGCGATGAACCCCAAAGAATTTATCGAAAAGTGGCGCGACAATCCGCTCAAGGAGCGCGCCAGCTATCAGCTCCATTTTATCGACCTGTGCGCTTTGATCGGCGTGCCGCATCCTTCCCCATCCAGCCACGAAACCTATTGCTTCGAGCGCGGCGCGACCCGCACCGGAGCCGGGCAAGGCTGGGCGGATGTATGGAAAAAAGGCTTTTTCGGGTTTGAGTACAAAGAAGAGCGTACCAAAAGCACCGGAGTCGAATTGATTTTTTTCCGAGCATAGATTCCCCAGCGTAATCCGCCAGCTTTGTCATTGCCTGGGCAATGTGGTTTAATCTCACCCATGAAATTTCCCTTCCAGAACATCGCGCTGATCGGCAAACAAAAGGCTCCGGAAATCGCCGGGCCGTTGTTGCATCTGGCCGCGTTTTTGGCGTCGAGGGGGCTGCATGTGGTGGTGGATAGCCGGACTGCCGAGCAGATCGGCTCCTGCCCTTACCCGGCGATGAATCTTGACGAGATGGCCGATGCAATAGACTTGGCTGTCGTGATTGGCGGCGATGGCACGATGCTGAATATTGCGCGCACTTTATCGCCGCACCAGATTCCGCTGGTGGGGGTGAATCAGGGCAGGCTGGGTTTTCTCACCGACCTGACTTTGGAGAATATGCAGGACAGCATGGCGGCAATGCTGGACGGCAAATTCGTCACCGAGCAGCGTTTGTTGCTGGTGGCGCGCGTGCTGCGCGGCGATGTCGAGGTGTTCAGCGGGCTGGCCTTCAACGAGGTGGCGGTGCATCGCAACCATGCCAGCAGTATGGTCGAGTTCGAGGTGCGCATCGACGGCGAATACCTTTATAACCAGCGTGCCGACGGCCTGATCGTCGCGACACCCACCGGTTCGACCGCCTATGCGATGTCCGCGGGCGGGCCGATTCTGCATCCCAGTCTGGATGTGATCGAGCTGGTGCCGGTGTGTCCGCATACGCTGAGCAACCGTCCGCTGCTGGTGAAGAGTTCGTCGGTGCTGGAGATTCTGATGCACCGCACCGGCGATATCCGCGTGCGCTACGACAGTCACACCAACTACGATCTGGAGTTGCACGACAAGATCGTCGTCACGCGCCATCCCGAGCCTGCCTGCCTGCTGCATCCGGTGGGGCACAGCTATTACCATACCCTGCGCGAGAAGCTGCTCTGGAACCAGACCCTGTAAACCTGAAAAAAGCAGTTGGCGGGGTGGGTAGGTGCGAATTCATTCGCACGAACAATTAATTATGTGCGAATAAATTCGCACCTACAAATGCTGCCAGCGCATTGGAGCAACATATATGTTTTTTGCTAACTGTTTTTTCCAAGATAAATGCTGAAATTTCTGAGCATCCGCGATTTCGTTATCGTCTCCTCGCTTGAGCTGGATTTTTCTGCCGGTTTCACCGCACTGACCGGCGAGACCGGCGCGGGCAAATCCATTCTGATCGACGCGTTGTCGCTGGCGCTCGGCGAACGCGGCGATGCGGCGATGGTGCGTAACGGCTGCGAGCGTGCCGAGATCGCCGCCGAATTCGACATCACCGCGTTGCCGCATTTGCAGGCATGGTTGCTGGAACAGGAGCTGACAGGCGATGAGGGGGTATGCCTGTTGCGCCGCGTGCTGGATGCCGGTGGCCGTTCGCGCGGCTTTATCAACGGGCGCAGCGCCACGCTGCAACAGTTGCGCGAGGCGGGCGAGCAGTTGCTGGATATTCACGGCCAGCACGCGCACCAATCTTTGTTGCGTCCCGACGCGCAACGCATGTTGCTGGACGGTTATGCGGGTGTGGCAACCGATGCGGAGAAAGTTGCCGCGCTGTACCGCGATTGGCAAGCCTTGCGCCGCCGCCGCATCAGCCTCAGCGAGAATGCCGAGGCGGTGGCCGCCGAACGCGAGTTGCTGCGCTTTCAGCGCGACGAACTGGACGGTCTGGGATTCAACGCGGCGGAGTGGCAGGAACAGCAAGCGGACTACGCGCGCCTCGCGCATGCGGCCGGTTTGCTGGAGACCGCCGCGTTCGGTATCGAGACTTTAAGCGAGGCGGATGATGCCTGTCTGGCGCAACTCAACGCGCTGATGGCGCGCTTGCGCGACGGCATGGCGCACGATGCCAGTTTGGGCGAGACCTTGCGCATGCTGGAAAGCGCGCAGACCGAATTGCAGGAGGCGGTGTATGCGTTGCGCCATTACCAGCAGCGTCTGGATACCGACCCGCAGCGTCTGCACGAACAGGAACAGCGCATCCAGAATGTGATGGATGCCGCGCGCAAACACCGCATCGCGCCGGAAATGTTGGATGAAGCCTTGCAGCGCATCATGTCGCGCTTGGCGGAATTGGGCGGTGATGCCGATCTTGCAGCGCTGGAGCAGCAGGAAAAATCCGCGCAACAAAGCTATCTGGCGGCGGCGCAGAAATTGACGGCAGCGCGCAAAAAATCCGCCGACAAGCTGGCGTGCGAAATTACCGCAGCGATGCAGACACTGGCGATGCAGGGCGGCAGTTTCGCCGTGGTGTTGTTGCCGCTGACTGAAGGGAATGCGTATGGTCTGGAGACGGTGGAATTTCAAGTCGCCGCCAACCCAGGCGTGCCGCCGCGCAGTCTGGCCAAGGTTGCGTCGGGCGGCGAGTTGTCGCGCATCAGTCTGGCGATACAGGTAGCCGCGATTCAGGTCGCCAGCGTGCCGACGCTGATTTTCGACGAAGTGGACAGTGGCATCGGCGGGCGCGTCGCGGAAATTGTCGGGCATTTGCTGAAAAAATTGGGCAGGAATTATCAGGTACTGTGTGTGACCCATTTGCCGCAGGTCGCCGCCGCCGCCGACCACCAGTGGCAGGTGAGCAAAGCTGCGGAAAACGGCATCACGCTGAGCCGTATTGCCGTGCTGGATGGCGTGCAGCGTGTCGAGGAGATCGCGCGCATGCTGGGCGGCGTGAAGATCACCGAGACGACGCGCAAACACGCGGCGGAGATGCTGGGCGCGGTTGCTTGAGGTATCATGCGGCAGTTTTGTTAGCGAACAAAGCGTTTGAAGCCGGAAGGTTTGGGTAGGGGCGAGATTCATCGCGCCCTTTTAATATCAG
This sequence comes from Gallionella sp., assembly GCA_028689145.1. Taxonomy (GTDB): domain Bacteria; phylum Pseudomonadota; class Gammaproteobacteria; order Burkholderiales; family Gallionellaceae; genus Gallionella. Next base: position 20,353 of record JAQTWT010000018.1, on the reverse strand, counting down.
GGCGCGATAAATCTCGCCCCTACGGTATTGGTTGGTAATTGGAATTACGAAATAACGGGGTACGACTATGCGCACCAAACTGATTTTCCTTTCCGTGCTGCTGGCTTCATGCAGCGATCTTTCTATGCCGTCGCTGCCGTCGCTGCCGTCGCTGCCGTCCACGCCGTTGCTCGCTCCATACAAGATGGATATCCGCCAGGGCAACTACATCACGGCGGAGATGCGTGAAAAATTGAAGATTGGAATGTCGAAGTCGCAAGTGCATTATGTGTTGGGTACGCCGATGATTAGCGACGCGTTTCACGGCAACCGTTGGGATTATGTGTACCGTCTGGAACAGGGCGGTGAAATTGCCGAGAAGCAACGTCTGACACTGTATTTCGAAGGCGATAATCTGGCAAGAATCGACGATGGTAAGCCGGTGGAAGCAGTGCCGGTGGCGGAGCCACAAGCTGCCGAGCCTGCAGCAGTGCAACCGGCGAATCAGGCCGATCCGGAAACAGATGTGTTGAACAGTGTGCAAGGTTGGGCCGCGGCATGGTCGGCCAAAAACATCCGCGACTATTTGGCTGCTTATGCGGCGGATTTCACGCCGGATGGCATGAGCCGTTCTGACTGGGAAAATCAGCGCTTTGATCGTATCAGCAAACCAAAAGCTATCGAAGTTGAGTTGAACGACATTAACGTCAGTATGGAAGATAGCAGCCATGCGAGCGCTTCATTTACGCAGAATTACCGCGCGGATAATTATCGCGACCAGTCGGAGAAAACGCTGCAATTGGTCAACCAGTCCGGACGTTGGCTGATTGCCGGGGAGCAGGTTGGCAAAGCGGTCAAGGCCAAGGCAAAAGCACAGGTAGAGCAACCGGCGGAGGCCATTGCACAGCCGGTCAGCGCCGGTCAGCAGGGAGTGCAGGAGGCTATCAAACGCTGGGCCGATGCATGGTCGACGCGCGATACCGGTAAGTATCTGGCCTGTTACGGTGCGGCATTCAAACCGCAAGACATGAGCAAGACGGAGTGGGAAACGCAGCGCAAGGAGCGTATCGGCAAGGCGCACACCATCGAGGTTAAAGTCGATAGCTTGAAGATCAAGCTGCACGATGACAGTCATGCCAGCGCGACTTTTGTGCAAAATTATCGATCCGATTCGCACAAGGACAGCACGCGTAAAACGTTGTTGCTTGAAAAAATCGGCGATGCGTGGCTGATCGTTGCCGAGCAGGCTGCGCACTAATTTGTTGGGGAAAAGCATGAGCAAAATAAAAATCGCCATAGCCGGTAGCGGCGGACGCATGGGGTATGCCCTGCTGGAAGGCGTGGCGCAAGCCGACGATCTGGTGTTGCACGCCGCGTTGGAACATGGCGGCAGCCCGTTGTTGGGCAAAGATGCCGGGGAACTGTCCGGTGCGCCATGCGGTGTAAAGATCAGCGCTGATGCTGAAGCAGCCCTGCAGGGCGCGGATGTGCTGATCGATTTCACCCGCCCGGAAGGCACGCTGCATCATCTTGATATCTGCTGCAAGCTGGGCGTGAACATGGTGATCGGCACGACCGGTCTTAACGCGCAGCAAAAGGCGCAACTCGGTGCGGCGGCGCAGGACATCGGCATCGTGTTCGCCCCCAATATGAGCGTCGGTGTCAATCTGGTGTTCAAGCTGCTGGAAACCGCATCGCGCGTGCTGGCGCACGGTTACGACATCGAAGTCATCGAAGCGCATCACCGCCACAAGGTGGATGCGCCCTCGGGCACCGCGCTGGGTATGGGTGAGGTGGTGGCGCGCACGCTGGGGCGCGATCTGGCGCAATGCGCGGTATATGGCCGCGAGGGCGTGACCGGAGAACGCGATCCTTCCACCATCGGTTTTGCCACGGTGCGCGGCGGCGATATCGTCGGCGACCATACCGTACTGTTTGCCGGCACCGGCGAACGCATCGAAATTACCCATAAAGCCAGCAGTCGCGCCACTTTTGCGCTGGGGGCTCTGCGCGCATCAAGATATTTGAAGGTCAATCCTGCAGGTCTTTACGATATGCAGGACGTGCTGGGACTGAAATAAGCATTGCTATTCCAGAACACCCGCAGCTCAATTCTGCTGTTATAAATAATGGCGACCGACACGGATATGGTCAACAAAGAATCATTGTTTGATACGCTCATGGCGACGATCGGTGAGCCGGTTTTTGTGACCGGTCACGATGGCGTTATCGTGCGCGTAAGCAAGATGTTTGATGTCGCTACGGGTTTCCCCGCATTCAAATTGGTGGGGCAGCCTGTGGAGCGGCTCGGCGATATTGCGGGGCAGCCGTTTGTGGCAAGCCTTGTCAGGGAAGCACTTTCTGCCGGTGGGGTGCGCAAGGGGCCGATGATTCTGCAGGGCCATGCCGCTCCGTGGGAGTTGACCGTCGAGCCGGTCATCGAGAACGGCAGGGCAACCGGATGTGTTGCTATCCTGCGCCCGTTTGTAACCGGCTCGCATGAACAGCGTGAGGGCTTCGATGATTTGACCGGATTGCCCAATCGCCACCTGTTTGTCGATCGCGTCGAGCAAACCTTGCATGATGCGCAGCGCGGCAATAAATTGGCATTGATTATGCTGGCGGGTGTTGATCGCTTTCGCGAAGTCAACGATGTGCTGGGCGAGGCTGCGGGCAACCAGATTCTGCGCGATGTTACCGAGAGGCTGCGCCCGTGTGTACGCACTAGCGATACGCTGGCGCGACTCGGGGGCGACCAATTTGCTTTTGTCATGCAGATTGCCGCTCTCGACGACAGTGTGCTGCTGACCGAGAAGGTTTTGCATGCGTTGAAACAGCCGTTTTCGCTGGAAGACCAGAAGGATGTGGTTATCACCTGCTCGGTCGGGGCCAGCATCTATCCTGCTGACGGCAGCAGCCCTGAGGAACTGATTAAGAATGCCACCGTGGCTCTGTATCATGCCAAGCAGGGCGGACGCGACCGTTGCCAGTTTTTTTCCAGCGAGATGAATATGCGGGCGCGTCACCGGCTGGATGTGGAGAGCAGTATTCGCCGGGCGTTGATCAATCGCGAGTTCCTTGTTTATTATCAGCCGAAGATTGATGTCAATAACAGGCGGGTGGCGGGCATGGAAGCACTGGTGCGCTGGCGGGATCCGGAACGCGGCTTGATTTCGCCCGGCGAGTTTATTCCGGTGGCCGAGGAGAGCGGGCTGATCGAGCAGATCGGACAATGGGTGCTGGAAGAAACCTGTGCGCAGAACTATCGCTGGCAGGCAGACGGGCTTCCTCCGGTGTGCGCGTCGGTTAATGTATCCGCGCGGCAGTTTCGCAACCGGAATTTTGTTTCCTCGGTGGAGGATATACTGGCTCGAACCGGACTGGAGCCACGCTGGCTTGAGCTGGAAATTACCGAGAGTATGCTGATGGGAGATATTGCGGCAATCGTGGCGCGCATGGAAGATTTGCGCCGGTTGGGTGTTTCGCTTTCCATCGACGACTTCGGCACCGGCTATTCAAGTTTGAGTTATTTGAGCAGTTTTCCGGTCACCACTTTGAAGATAGACCGCGCTTTTATTGCCGACGTGCAGAGTAACTCGCAGACCGCCGAGATTGCCCGTGCCATCATCGGGATGTCACGCGGACTTAATCTGGAGATTGTTGCCGAGGGAGCGGAAGAAATCGAGCAGGTGGATTTTCTGCGGGAGCATGGTTGCGATCTGGTGCAGGGTTTTTACTACAGCAAAGCCCTGCCCGCTGAGGAGTTTGCCGCCATGCTACGCGATGGTCTGCCGGCGCTTTAGCAGGCATCTGGCGCGGGTTGGTAAGTCTTCGCTTACTAATTATTTGAGATGAACCTATAAACACAGTTGAAGGTGAACGCCTCAAAAATTCAAACGTTACGTGGTTTGTGTAGGTGCGAATTTATTCGCACTTAAGGCATTGTTCATGCGAATGAATTCGCACCTACATACCCGTCAACTGCGTTCTTTAGGATGAATCCGCGCTTACTTCAATTCACTAAAAAAATTCTTGATCGCCAGCACCCGCTGCTGCAAGTCGCCATACTTCAACTCGATACGCAGTTTGTCCTGACCGGACATTTTGATGTGGCGTTTGCTCTGGATCATGGTGATGATTTTCATCGGGTCGATTGGCGGATTCGGGATGAACTGGATCTGGATCGCTTCGCCGGAAGCATCCACTTTGCTGATGCCGAGCGGTTTGGCGAGGATGCGCAGACGGTGGCTGTCGAGCAGGGTCTGGGCGGGCTCGGGTAGCAGGCCGAAGCGGTCGATCAGTTCCTGGTGCATCTCGTCCAGCTCTTCCGGCGAGTTGCAATTCGCCAGCCGTTTATAGATCACCAGCCGCTGGTGGATGTCTCCGCAGTAATCGTTGGGCAGCAACGCCGGGCAATGCAGGTTGATCTCGGTTGTGACACCCAAGGGATGCGCCATATCCGGTTCGCGCCCCTGCCGCAGCGAGGCCACGGCGGCGTTTAGCATGTCGGTGTATAGGCTGAAACCGATTTCCTGCATCTCGCCGCTCTGCGATTCGCCGAGCACTTCGCCCGCGCCGCGTATCTCCAGATCGTGCATCGCGAGATAGAAGCCGCTGCCGAGTTGCTCCATCGACTGGATCGCTTCGAGGCGTTTCTTCGCCTGCGCGGTCAGCGCTTCGGTTTCCACCAGCAGGTAGGCGTAAGCCTGATGGTGCGAGCGGCCAACTCTTCCTCTGAGCTGGTGCAGTTGCGCGAGGCCGAAACGGTCGGCGCGGTTCATGATGATGGTGTTGGCGGTCGGGATGTCGATGCCGGTCTCGATGATGGTGGTGCACAGCAGGATGTTGAAACGCTGCTGGTAAAAGTCGCGCATCACCGCTTCCAGATCGCGCTCGCCCATCTGGCCGTGCGCCACGCGGATACGCGCTTCCGGCAGCAGCGCTTCGAGTTTCTCCGCCATGTTGGCGATGGTCTCCACCTCGTTGTGCAGGAAATACACCTGCCCGCCGCGCTTCAGTTCGCGCAGCACCGCTTCGCGGATGATGCCGTTGCTGTTCTGCGCGACAAAAGTTTTGATCGACAGACGGCGCTGCGGCGCGGTGGCGATGATCGAGAATTCGCGCAGCCCTTCCAGCGACATCGCCAGCGTGCGCGGGATCGGCGTGGCGGTCAGCGTCAGCACATCCACCTCGGCGCGCAGCGCCTTGAAGCGCTCCTTCTGCTGCACGCCGAAGCGGTGTTCCTCGTCGATGATGACCAGCCCGAGGTTGTGGAACTGCACGCCTTTCTGGATCAGTTTGTGTGTGCCGATGATGATGTCAAGCCTGCCGTCCGCCATGTCCTTCAGCGCCTGCGTCTGCTCCTTGGCGGAACGGAAACGCGACAGTTCTGCGATCTTGATCGGCAGGTCGGCGAAGCGGTCGGAGAAATTCTGGAAGTGCTGCTCGGCCAGCAGCGTGGTCGGCACCAGCACCGCGACCTGTTTGCCGTCCATCGCCGCGACAAACGCGGCGCGCAGCGCGACCTCGGTTTTGCCGAAACCGACATCGCCGCAGATCAGCCGGTCCATCGGCTTGCCGCTTTGCAGGTCGTTGATTACCGCCTCGATGGCGGCGGCTTGGTCGGGCGTTTCCTCGAAACCGAAGCCGGCGGCGAATTCCTCGTAGTCGCGCGGTGCCAGCTTGAACGCGTGGCCCTTGCGCGTGGCGCGCTGCGCGTACATGTTCAGCAACTCGGCGGCGGTGTCGCGCACCTGTTGCATCGCGCGGCGCTTCGCCTTGTCCCACGCGCCGCTGCCCAGCTTGTGCAGCGGTGCGGTTTCCGGCGCGCCGCCGCTGTAGCGGCTGATTACATGCAACTGCGCCACCGGCACGTAGAGCTTGTCGCCGCCCGCATATTCCAGCAGCAGGAATTCTCCCTCGCCCTCGCCGAGATCGAGATTGATCAGCCCGGCATAACGCGCGATGCCGTGCTGCTCGTGCACCACCGGATCGCTGGTCTTGAGCTCGGACAGATCGCGCAACATGCCTTCCACGTTGCTCTTCTTCGCGGCGCGCGATGCGCGGCTGCGCGGCTGCGCGGCATACAGTTCGGTCTCGGTAACGATGGCCTGATGTTTGTCCGGCAATACAAAACCGGCGTGCAGCGAACCGACTGCGAGCAGGAATTTTTCTTTGCTGTTGACGAATTCCGCATAGTCCTGACACACAGTAGGCGTGAGGCCGTATTCAAGCAGGTAACCCGCCATGATCTCGCGCCGCCCGAGGCTGTCGGCGAGCAGCAGCACACGCCCGTCGAAGCTTTGCAGAAACTGCGCAAAAGCGTGGGTCGGTATATCGGCGCGGCGGTTTACGGCGATGTCGGGAATGATGCGGGTGGCGCAGGGGGTCAGGTTTTTAGGTGTGCTCTCACCCTCTCCCTCCGCTTCGCTCCCCCCTCTCCCGCTTGCGGGAGAGGGCAGAATGTCCAGCCGCGCAAACTCTTTCGCGCGAATAAAAAACCGTTCCGCATCCAGAAACAATTCCTTCGGTTCCAGCAGCGGGCGCTGCGGGTCGCCTCTTAGCAGGTTGTAGCGCGACGCGGCATCTTTGGCGAAAGTGGAGATGGCTTCATCCACATCATGATGCAGGCACAGCGTGGCGTTGTCCGGCAGGTAGTCGAACAACGTCGCGGTCTTGTCAAAGAACAGCGGCAGGTAATACTCGATACCCGCCGGGGCGTTGCCCTTGCTCACATTCTTGTATATGTGCGATTTGGACGGATCGCCCTCGAAGCGTTCGCGGAAGTTTTGGCGAAAGCGCGACTGTCCCGCATCGTCGAGCGGAAACTCGCGCGCGGGCAGCAAGCGTATCTCCGGCACCGGATACAGGGTGCGCTGCGTGTCCACGTCGAAGGTGGCGATAGTTTCGATCTCGTCGTCAAACAGGTCGATGCGGTACGGCAGCACGCTGCCCATCGCGAACAGATCGATGATGCCGCCGCGCACGCAGTATTCGCCGGGCGACAGCACCTGCTGTACATGGTTGTATCCGGCGAAAGTCATTTGCTCGCGCAGGCTGGCGAGGTCGAGCTTCTCGCCGCGCTTGAGGAAGAAGGTAAAGGCGGCGAGATATTCCACCGGCGGCAGAGGGTACAGCGCGGTGGTCACCGGTATCACCAGCACATCGCACGCCCGGCTGCGCATGAAATGCAGCGTCGCCAGCCGTTCCGAGATCAAGTCCTGATGCGGCGAGAAATGGTCGTATGGCAGCGTTTCCCAGTCCGGTAGCAGATGCACGCGCAGTTCGGGCGCGAAGAACGGAATTTCCTCCACCAGCCGCTGCGCCTCCAGCGCATTGGCGGCGATCACCGCCAGCGGGGCATTATTTGCCGCGTATTGCGTCAGCGCCAGCGCATCGGACGAACCGGCCAATTGCGAGTAGCGCGGACGGGAATGGGAAGATGAGAACAGCATGGGGGAACAGCCGGGAACGGGACTAATAAGGGGGGCGAATTATAAGGGAAACGACGGGCTATCGTTTTAGTGATGCAGAGCAGAGCTTCTGCAAAGCGCGAAGCCGGATGGATGATGCATGTCGAAGCGCGTGTCTTTTCCGGAAAACGCCAAAATCCCAGCAAACCACAGCACTTCGTTGAGCTTTGCCCGTGTAATGACCAGCGGGCAGGGGCTATTTTAGCTCCCTTAGGCTTTATGCAAAGAGTGTGGCCAACGAGAACAGGATCACGGCGATCATGAACAGTTCGACCATCGTAAAGTCAGCTTGCTGTTTCAGATGTTTCATTTTAATTCTCCTGCTGTATTGGAGTCGCAACCCCGGTTGAGAACCTTGCTGAAATGCCGTATTGCCTGCCTGAAGCTTTGCGCTGGATCAACTGCGGCCACCCTGATTATCGGAATCGTTTTGAAAAACTTTAGGTTTTTTTAAATGCTTCCGTAATTATTGTTGGGGGCGATAAAAAAACCGCACGGCTTTCGCTGTGCGGTTTTTCGGATAACGAACCGGTTAACGCAGTTTTGCCGCGATTTCCTGCTCGGCTTCCGCCCAATGCTCGGCAGAGTTGCCCTGAAAGCCATGCCGCTCGGCAATAAAGTACGCCGCTGTTTCCACCATGCGATAGCGTTCTTCCGGAGTTGGCATCGGCTTCGTCGCAGTTTTCTTTGCGGCTGGTTCAGCCTTTGCAGTTGCAGGCTTGGCAGATGCTGACTTGACTGGCGCAGTCTTTTTTACCGGGGCTTTTGCAGCAGGTGCCGCTTTCTTTACGGCCGGGGCTTTAACCGTTTTCGGTTTGGCCGCGGCGGCCGGAGTCTTTTTTGCGACTACCTTTTTTGCGGTTGCCACTGCCTTTGGTTTGGCTGCTGCCGTTGTTTTGGTAGCCGGTTTTGCTTTTAGTGTTGCCATATTATTTACCTCGCTGATCGTTGGTTAATATCCCGCCAAGCAGTCTTAGCCGGGCAGTCGTAGAATATTTGAGCTATTTCGTATGATATTGAATCAGTCTAGATCAGTCAACCAGATTAAGGTGAATATTCAAGCTGTTTAAAAGCTTCCGGTCATATTGGTGCAACAATTTTTCATTCTGATTTTCTCCGCATTCGCGCTGACTATGCCGGCTTGCTAATCCGCTTCAAGCCAAAATTCTTACTTGATGTTGCACATTTATAGCGGAATCCGTCCTATACTACCCTGCGGACGAAGGGGGATTGCAAGAATCAGTAAAGGCCGCGAAGCTATCCATTAACTTAAGGGGGAACGCATGGAAAAACAGAATATTGCCATTATTGGTCTGGGAAGAATCGGATCGTCCTTACTGCGTGAAATGTTGCTCAAGCAGGGGGCGGGGATTAATCTCGCCTATGCGGCAGAACAAATGGACACGCCCGGAAAAGCTCAGGCGGTTGCGGCTGGCATCAAAATGGGAACCCTTGATGACATCGTCGCCCTTGGCGACAAAATAGACGTGATTTTTGAACTGACCGGTCTGCCTAATGTGCGCAAGGAATTACGGGAAAAGCTTACCGCGGCCAACAACCGGCATACGGTAATAGCGTCAGAGAGTATTGTTCGCGTGATCTGGTCGCTGATTAGCGATGAAGCGTTGCCGGTTATAGCGGGCAGGAAAACCGGGTATTAATAATATCTGTGATGCGCCAAGCAAAAGGCCCGGTGAGAACCGGGCCTTTTGCTTGGCGCTTTTCAACTAGCCGTTATTGTAGCGGGCAGCGAGGGCGGCGCGTTGCAAATATGCCTCGCGCGCGATTTGCACATCTTCCAGAAAATACGGCAGCTCCTTCAGTAGCATGGCTTGCGGGCCGTCCACCAGCGCCTGCGGCGGGGCGGGATGGAAATCCACCAGCACCATGTTGGCTCCGGCCAGCACGCCTTGTGCGGTGACATGCATCATGTCGAGTATGCCGTCCGGCGATGCTTGCCGCGACCCGACCGAGTGCGACGGATCGACGCACACCGGCATGCGTGTCAGACGTTTCACCACCGGCACGTGCGCGAAATCGACGAAGTTGCGGTGCGGGTCGCCCATGTTGGTTTTCATGCCGCGCAGGCAGAACACCACGTTGCGGTTACCCTCCGAAGCCAGATATTCTGCGGCATTCAGCGATTCGTCCAGGGTGATGCCAAAACCGCGTTTGAGCAGCACCGGCATCTTGGCCTGTCTGCCGACGATCTTCAGCAGCTCGAAATTCTGCGTGTTGCGCGTGCCGATCTGCAACATCACGCCGGTCGGTTCGCCGGTCTGATGCAACGCCTCGTTGATCTCGTCGAGATGCGATTCGTGGGTTATTTCCATCGCGATCACCTTGATGCCGTATTTGCCCGCCAGCTCGAATACATACGGCAGGCAATTCTTGCCGTGTCCCTGGAACGCATATGGGCTGGTGCGCGGCTTGTACGCGCCCATGCGCGTGCAAACCTGGCCGTTGTCGCGCACCGCTTTCATCATGATCCCGACATGCTCGCGGTTGTCCACCGCGCACAATCCGGCGAACACATGCAGCGTGTCCTGACCGAAGCGCACACCGTTGTAATCAAAATGGGTGGGCCGCTGCTCGTCCTTGTGCCGACCCAGAATGCGGTATTCCTCTGAAACGCGCACCACCCGCTCGACGCACGGCAGATTCTGCATCTCGCCGATATCCAGCGCCTTGGTATTGCCGACCAGATAAATTTCCGTGAGCGATTTTTCACTGCCGCGTTCGACATGCACCCGGGTCTGGATGCCTTGCAGTGTTGCCAGATGGGTCAGCAATTGCCGGTATTCCGGCGACTGTTCGTCGGCGTTGGAGGTGAGAATCAGAATCATGATTAATTCCTGAAATTATTTGCCGAGCAGAATCGCCGACTGCGCCGACCATTGTGCCAGCGGGTCGCGGGTAAAACCGCTCTTGGCGAATTGCTGCCAGCGGCCGATCACATAGCACACCAGCAAATTGGCGTGCGCGCCCACATCTGTCGCTTCGCCCATTTCGCCCTGCGTGGCGGCCATGCGCAACGATTGCTTCAGCGTCGCCTCGATGCGGTCCAGCAACTGGTTGATGCGCTGCTGCAAACGTTCGTCCTCGTTCACCAGCGCGTCGCCGATCAGCACCCGCGACATGCCGCGATTTTTCTGCGCGAAGCCGAGCAGCATCGACATGATCGCCTCGACTTGCCGCAAGCCGCTCTGCTCTTCCTGGGTGATCTTGTTGATCAGGCCGAACACCGTCTGTTCGATAAACTCGATCAATCCCTCGAACATCTGCGCCTTGCTGGCAAAGTGGCGGTACAGTGCCGCTTCGGAAAGTTCCAGTCTGGCCGCCAGTGCCGCCGTGGTGATCTTCTCACCCTTGGGTTGCTCCAGCATCTGCGCCACGGTTTGCAGTATCTGTAATTTTCTTTCGCCCGGTTTGCTTGCCATATTTACCTCTCTCCCAAATACCCTCTCCCCCATTCCCTCTGATGTTACTCCTAGCCATTCGGCTAGACTGGCAACAAACGCCAGCCAAGCCGCTGGTTATCCCGCAAGCGGGAGAGGGGTTGGGGGTGAGGGTTTGTAATTAAATTATGCTGCCCAAAATTTTAGGTAACTGCATCACATCACGAATCTTCACATCCACACACGGCGCGCTTTTGTTGCCGGCGTTCACCCACACCGTGCGCATCCCCAGCCGCTTGGCCGTTTGCAGATTTTCCAGGCTGTCTTCGACCATCACGCATTGCGCCGCACTGATGTGATGCCGCCGCAGCAAATGCAGGAAGCCGAAACGATCCGGCTTGGGGCGAAAACGCGTCTGTTCCACCGCCACCACATCGTCGAACAAATCCGCCACGCGCAACAGCTTTAGCACCGCGTGCGCATAGTGTTGCGGCGCATTGGAAAACACCACTTTTTTACCCGGCAATGCCTTTAGCACATGACGCAGGCGCGGCTCGCGCAACACCATCCGGTCCAGTTCCGGAAACTGGTGGGTATGCCACAAAAAATGTTTCGGGTCGGTGCCGTGATGACGCATCAGCCCGCTCAACGTTGCCCCATAGCGCTGCCAGTAGTGCATGCGCAACGCGTTAGCTGCTGCTTCATCCAGTTGCAGATACTGCTGCAAATAGGCCGTCATGCTGCGGTTGATGTGCGGAAAGATGTGCGGACTCGCGTCATGCAGCGTGTTATCCAAGTCAAAAATCCACAGTGGGCGAACCATCATATTCGTCCGCAGATTACACAGATTAAATAGATTGGTTTTGAATCTGCGTACATCTGCGCAATCTGCGGATACAAGCTTGTTATTTGCTTTTAATCAAAGTACCCACACCCTCGTCGGTCAGGATCTCCAGCAGCAGCGCATGTTCCACCCGTCCGTCGATGATGTGCACCGATTTCACGCCGCTGCGCGCGGCATCCAGCGCCGAACTGATCTTGGGCAACATACCGCCCGACAAGGTGCCGTCCGCTACCAGATCGTCGATATTCTTCGGTGTCAGGCCGGACAACAGGTTGCCGTCCTTGTCCAGCACGCCCGGCGTGTTGGTCAGCAGTACCAGCTTTTCCGCCTTGAGCACTTCCGCCAGCTTGCCCGCCACCAGATCGGCATTGATATTCAGCGTCTCGCCATTCGGCGCGACACCGATTGGTGCGATCACCGGGATAAAATCGCCCGAGTCGAGGAAGGTGATGATCGACGGGTCAATCTTGCTGATTTCGCCGACCAGTCCGATGTCCAGCATTTTGCCGGGCTCGTCAGTGCTTTCCAGCATCAATTTTTCGGCGCGGATGAACGCGCCATCCTGCCCGGTCAGCCCTACAGCCTTGCCGCCGTGTTTGTTGATCAGATTGACGATGTCCTTGTTGACCTTGCCCAGCACCATTTCGACCACATCCATGGTCTCCTCGTCGGTGACACGCATGCCCTGCACGAATTCGCCCTGCTTGCCGACGCGCTTGAGCAATTCGTTGATCTGCGGTCCGCCGCCATGCACCACCACCGGGTTCATCCCGACCAGTTTCAGCAGCACTACATCGCGCGCGAAACTGTCCTGCAACTGCGGGTCGGTCATGGCGTTGCCGCCGTATTTGACCACGATGGTCTTGTCGAAGAAACGCTGGATGTAGGGCATCGCCTCGGAAAGCGTGCGTGCTTTCTTGTCGGCGGCGGAAGGCGTAAGTGACATGGTTTTTCCTTGAAAAAGTTGCCGCGAATTCTACACCAGAAGAAAATCCGGATGGATGAAAATATTGCTGAAAATAAAACAGGCAGCTTGTGCCGCCTGTTTTTGCAACGAAGCCAACGCTTACTTCGGTTGCCGTTATTGTTTAATGGTGCATATGATTGTTGGCCGGTGGTGCATCTGTCACGGTTACGACCAGCGGTTTTATTTCGGCGCGGGTTTTGATCTTTACCGTGCTATTTCCCGAAATCCTGATATTCAGCGTCAGCGGCAGGTTTTCACCGGCCTTGAGCGGGGCTTTCAGCCCGTTCAACATCACGTGATAACCGCTTTGCCCCAGATTGACGGTCTTGCCGGCCGGCAACTCGATGGATTTCACCTCGCGCATTTTCATCATGCCGCCTTCATGCGTCATGCTGTGCAACTCCACGCTGCCGGCAACGGGGCTGTAGACACCGATCAGGCTAGCGGCCTGTTTGCTGGTGATGCTCAAATCCACCATCCCGCTGTCCTGTCCGGGTACAGTAGCGCGCGCCCACGCGCCTTCCACCTGAATGTCGCCCGCATATGCGCCGACACTCAGCAGTAACGCCGTAACTAACCACCCGAACCGAATTGGATTGCGCATATTTTGCTTTCTGGATAAATATTTAAAGGCGGGGATTATACCCGCCGGTTGCGATGCGTGAAAAATGCCAAAGCGCGGCATCCATATAGTGAGTGTGATCGCATCGAATACCGCGCCGGAGAGAGGGAACGCCGCATCCAAATGATTACACGATTAAATGCGCGAAACCGCGATTTGACAGTTATTATTTCGCAAATGTCCGCGCTTTGGAATGCGACAATTTGCCGCACCACGGGGTATGTTTCTGCGCTTACAATAACCGCATGAACAGCACCACACTTTCCTCACTGACCAGTCACAGCCAGTTGCGCCGTCTGGTCGCGTTGCGCAGCATTGCTATTATGGCGCAGCTCCTGACATTGGCGGCAGTCTGGAAGGTTATGGAACTTGAGCTGAACTGGCAGCCGATGTTGCTGGCCATTGCCGCGCTTGCCGTAATAAATCTGTTTTCCTGGCTGCGTTTGCGCAGCAACAAGCCGGTTCCCAACCCGGAATTATTTGCCCAATTGTGCGTGGACGTGCTGGCGCTCAGCGTATTGCTGTACTACAGCGGCGGCTCTACCAATCCGTTTGTCTCGCTGTACCTGTTGCCGCTGGTGATTGCCGCTACCACGCTGCCGGGCCGTTATACCTGGGGTATGGCTGCGCTTACCGCCGCTTGTTACAGTGTGCTGATGTTCTATTACATCCCGCTGCCGCACAATCATCACGGCGGCGACAACGCATTCAACGAGCATGTGGTGGGCATGTGGCTCGGTTTCGTATTTAGCACGGTGGTGGTTGCCTATTTCGTGGTACAGATGGCTCAAGCGGTGCGTAACCGCGACGAGACGCTGGCCAAGGTGCGCGAGGAAATATTGCGCAACGAGCGGATTGTGGCGCTCGGCACACAGGCCGCCGGTGCCGCGCATGAACTGGGTACCCCGCTGTCCACCATGGCGGTGGTGATCGGAGAGCTGCAGCTGGATGCCGAAGCACATCCCGGCTGGCGCGATGCGCTGGGTATCCTCAACGAACAAGTGCGCGGCTGCAAGCGCATCCTCGACAAGATACTGGCCAACGCGCAAATTAGCGGAGCGGCAACGTTGCAAACTGGCGACCGGCTGATGGCGGAAGTGCTGGATGAATGGCAATTATTGCGTCCCGCCGCACAGTACCAGTATCACAGCGACGACGTGCAACCCGCTCCGCCGATTAGCGTGGATGCCACACTGCGCGCCGCACTGATGAATCTTCTCAATAATGCGGCGGATGCCGCGCCCCAGCCGATTGAAATCCGCACCCACCGTGATGCCGGCAACTTCGTGCTGGAAATTCACGATCACGGCAAGGGCTTGAGCGAAGAAGCCGAGCTAAAGGCCGGATCAGCCTTCTTCACCACCAAAACGGAAGGTTACGGGCTGGGTCTGTTTCTGGCCAATGCCACCATCGAGCGCATCGGCGGCTCGGTGCGCCTGTTTAACCGCGAGCAAGGCGGTGCAACGACCGAGATCATCCTTCCCGTCGCCGGGGCGAGAATATGACGGAATTACGCGAAGAAGCGGCATCGTTATTGCTGGTGGATGACGACCTCACTTTTTGCAAGGTGCTTGGCACCGCTCTGGAAAAGCGCGGGTTCAGTGTTTGCATGGCGCATAGCGTGGAGCAGGCTATTCCGCTGGCTGAAGCCAATCCGCCGGAATACGCGGTAGTGGATATGAAAATGGGCGGGGCGCCCGGATTATCGCTGGTCAAAGTATTGCACCAGCTTGATCCGAATACGCGCATCGTGATGCTGACCGGCTATGCCAGCATTGCCACCGCCGTCGAGGCGATCAAACTCGGCGCGACGCAATATCTTGCCAAGCCTGCCAACACGGATGAGATCATCGCGGCTTTCGACCGGGCTGCCTGCAGCGATGCGCCGATCAAGGTGCAAACAACCCAACTCGAAAATCTTGAATGGGAGCACATTCAGCGTGTGTTGCACGAGCATGACGGCAATATTTCAGCCACTGCCCGCGCCCTCAACATGCACCGCCGCACCCTGCAACGCAAACTGGCCAAGCCGCCGATTCGTTCCGAATAAATCCCCGCTATCACCTGTCACTGAGCAAAGACTATAATTGCTTCCCGTAACCGCTTTCCGACCATGAAATTCATTCTCATATTGATTGGCTTGCTACTGCCCGTGCCGGGTGTAGCGTTGCCGCAACAACTGCCGTCAGCGCCGCTGCTGGCGGCAAAGTCGTACGTGCTATATGACCAAACCAGCAATCAAATACTGGTGAACCAGAACGGCGACGAGCGCATGGAGCCCGCCTCGCTGACCAAGCTGATGACTGCTTACCTGGTTTTTGATGCGATCAAACATAATACGCTCTCGTTGCAACAGGAGTTGACCGTCACGCAGGCCGCGACACGCATCGCCGGCGGCGAGTCGCGCATGCTGCTCAAGTCAGGTCAATCCGTGACCGTGGACGAACTGTTGCGCGGACTGATCGTGCAATCCGGCAACGATGCGGCCATCACGCTGGCGCTCAACATTGCCGGCAGCGAATCCGGTTTCGTCGACCTGATGAACAAAGAAGCCAAACGGCTGGGCATGGTCAACACCCATTTCACTAATCCCTCCGGCCTGCCGGATGCGCAGCACTACAGCAGCGCGGCCGATCTGGCTTTGCTTGCTGCCGCCATCGTGCGCGACTACCCGCAGCACTACCCGCTGTTCGGGTTGCGCAAATATACTTTCAACAACGTCACCCAGGCCAACCGCAACCGGCTGCTGTGGATCGACCCCTACGCGGACGGCCTGAAGACCGGGCACACCGAAACGGCCGGGTTCTGTCTGGTCGGGTCGGCACAGCGCGATAAACGCCGGTTGTTCTCGGTATTGCTCGGCGTGAGTTCCGACAATCTGCGCGCCACCGAAAGCCAGCGGCTGCTGAATTTCGGTTTCCAGTATTTTGATACGGTGCGCGTGTATCAGAAGGATCAGCCGGTCACCCAGGTGCGCGTCTGGAAAGGCACCGAAAGCCATGTCAGTGTCGGCTTTCGGCAGGATATTTTTCTGACCATCCCAAAAGGACAAATCGGCCAGCTCAAGGCGAAGATGGAAACGCATCAGCCGATACTCGCCCCGATTGTTTCAGGCCAACAGCTGGGTGTGCTCAAGCTGACGCTGGCGGGAAAACCCTATGCGGAATTCCCTCTGGTCACGCTCGACAAGGTGCCGCTGGCAAATGTGTTCTCGCGCGGATGGGATAGCATCCGTTTGCTTTTCGAATAGGGGGTAGCGATGACTATTTATTTGAACGGTCAGTACATGCCGATCGAAGAAGCGAAGATTTCCGTGCTGGATCGCGGCTTCATCTTTGGCGACGGCGTGTATGAAGTGATCCCGGTGTACTCGCGCAAGGCGTTCCGTCTGGCGGAACACCTGCGGCGCCTGCAGCACAGCATGGACGGTATCAAGCTCGCCAATCCGCACAGCGACAGCGAGTGGGCGGGCATCATCAATGAACTCATCGCGTGCAACGCGGGCGAAGACCAATATCTGTATCTGCATATCACGCGCGGCGCGGCCAAGCGCGATCACGCCTTCCCCAATCCGCCGGTCCCGCCGACGGTGTTCATGATGAGCAACCCGCTGCCTACCCCGCCCGCCGAACTGCTGCACAGCGGCATCGCGTGCATCACCGCGCCGGACAACCGCTGGCTGCGCTGCGACATCAAGGCTATCGCGCTGCTGCCCAACGTGCTGCTGCGTCAGATGGCGGTCGATGCCGGCTGCGCCGAGACTATTCTGATCAGGGATAATGATTTCATGACCGAGGGCGCGGCCAGCAACATCTTTGCGGTTAAGGGCGGCAAATTGCTCGCGCCGCCGAAAGACAATCTGATGCTGCCCGGCATCACCTACGACGTGGTGCTGGAATTGGCCGCCGCCAATGGTATCCCGTATGAAGTGCGCAAAATCGCCGTAGCGGAACTGTTCGCCGCCGACGAATTGCTGCTCACCTCCTCCACCAAGGAAGTGCTGGCGATTACGCAACTCGACGGCAAGCCGGTCGGTACAGGTCAACCGGGCGCGATGTTTTCCCGGTTGCACGCGCTGTATCAGGATTTTAAACGCGACGTGATGCGTGCCGCATGAGCGATTTACCGGAAAATAAATTATCGGACAGCCTGATCGAATATCCCTGCGAATTCCCGCTAAAGATATTCGGCCTGCAACAGGACGGGTTCGCGCAAGCCGTGCTGGAAGTGGTCAGCAAACACGACCCGGAATATGATGCCTCCAGCATGGAGATGCGCGCCAGCAAAAACGCCCGCTACATCAGCCTGACCTGTACCGTGCACGCCACCTCACGCGAACAACTCGACGCGCTGTACCAGGAGCTGTGCGACCATCCGTCGATCGTGATGGTGTTATGAGCCGGGAAGGGGAAAGAGGGAAGGGGGAAGGGGCAAACCATGCGCTGCTCTCCCACCCTTCACTCCCAATCATCCACTCGCTCGGGCTGGTCGAATACCTGCCGACCTGGCAGGCGATGCAGAAATTCACCGCCGAGCGTGCGCCGGATACGCGCGACGAAATCTGGCTGGTGCAGCATCCGCCCACCTACACGCAAGGCCTGGCCGGGAAACCGGAACACCTGCTCAATTCGACAGCCATCCCGGTAGTGAAGATCGACCGCGGCGGGCAAATCACCTATCACGGCCCCGGCCAGATCGTTGCCTATCTGTTGCTCGACCTGCGCCGTTGGAAGATCAACGTGCGCGAACTGGTGCGCCTGATGGAACAGGCGGTGATCGACCTGCTCGGCGAATTCGGCGTGGCCGCGCAGGGGCGCGAGGATGCACCCGGCGTGTATGTGGCTGACGCAAAAATCGCATCGCTAGGGCTGAAGATCAAGCACGGCTGCTGCTACCACGGTCTCGCGCTGAACGTGGACATGGACCTGACCCCGTTCGCCAACATCAACCCGTGCGGTTACGCCGGGCTGCGCGTCACTCAATGCTGCGAGCTCGGTATCACCGCAGGCATCGAAGAATTGCAAGCGCAGCTGGCGCAGAATCTGATTCATGGGTTGCAACAGCATTTGGAATCAAAGCAGCATCCATAACCTGCTGAAATATTGAGAGCGGCTAATCGAACTCAAGATTGCAATCTTGTTAAGCGTTGCTTAACGGTTTACAATGCATCCATGATAAAAACTTTCCGGCATAAAGGGCTTGAAACCTTTTTTCAAACAGGAAGCAAAGCTGGAATACAGCCGCATCACGCGGGGAAACTGCGCGTAATGTTAACCATGCTGGACAGCGCAAAACGGGCGGATGATATGAATGCGCCGGGCTGGCGATTTCATCCGCTAACAGGCAATTTTGCCGGGCATTATTCCGTAACGGTGAACGGGAATTGGCGCTTAACCTTTACCTTTAAAAACGAAAATGCCGAACTGGTTGACTATCTGGATTACCACTAGGAGAAATTGAATATGAGCAGAATGCACAATCCGGCACACCCCGGCGAAGTATTGCGGGAATGGCTCCCCGAAGATATGACGGTGACCCAGGCAGCCAAGGAGTTGCAAATATCCCGCGTCACACTTTCCAAAGTGCTGAACGGCAAGGCGGGCATAACAGCGGGGATGTCATTGCGCCTTGCGGCATGGCTGGGCACCAGCCCTGATGTCTGGCTTGGCATGCAAACACAATGGGATTTGTGGCAAGCCGAGCAGCAGCCAACCCCAAAAATCAGGCCGCTTGAAAGACTGGCTGCTTGATCGCTAACCGTTCCCATGCGGGATGTTGGATTGAGTGCGGAAAGTAAATAATGAGCAACACTGAACACAAACAAACCGGCGCGGAAAAGACCGCGCGCAACCCGATCAAGATCGTGCCGTTGCAGCAGCGGCTGCGCAAGCCGGAATGGATACGCGTGAAGTCCGGCAGCGGGCAGGGCTATCACGACGTGAAGCGCGTGCTGCGCGAAAACCAATTGCACACGGTATGCGAGGAAGCATCCTGCCCGAACATCGGCGAATGTTTCGGCAAGGGCACGGCGACCTTCATGATCCTCGGCGATGTATGCACGCGCCGCTGCCCGTTCTGCGATGTGGCGCACGGCAAGCCGCAGCCGCCCGATGCGAATGAACCGGAAAATCTGGCGCGCTCCATCGCGCTACTCAAATTGAAATACGTGGTCATCACCAGCGTGGATCGTGACGATCTGCGCGACGGCGGCGCGCAGCATTTTGCCGACTGCCTAGGAGCGATTCGCAACGCTTCACCGCATACCAAACTGGAAACGCTGGTGCCGGATTTTCGCGGCCGGTTGGAAGTTGCGCTGGACGCGCTTGCCGCAAGCCTGCCCGATGTGTTCAATCACAATCTGGAAACCGTGCCGCGCCTGTACGCACAGGTGCGTCCCGGTGCAGACTATGCGCACTCGCTGAAACTGCTCAAAGATTTCAAGGCGCGCTTCCCGCATATCCAGACCAAGTCCGGCCTGATGCTGGGGCTGGGCGAAACCGACGAGGAAGTGCTGCAAGTCATGCGCGACCTGCGCGCGCATGACGTGAACATGCTCACCCTCGGCCAATACCTGCAACCCTCCGACGGGCATCTGCCGGTGTTGCGCTACGCGCCGCTGGAATCATTCGCGATGTTCGAGCGAGCTGCAAAAGAAATGGGATTCAATCATGCCGCGTGCGGGCCGATGGTGCGCAGCAGTTATTTTGCCGATGAACAGGCGCATCGGGCTGGTGTCAACCTACATAAGTAAATGAGAAACTACATAAGATAATGATACTTTACATAAGTCTATTTTTATTGAAAACCGTGAGTTCTCGCTCTGGCAAACGGTTTTAGGATAATTTTGCATGCCAATCTGGGCAACCCATCCCAAGCCAAAGGAGGACGAATTACTGTCTTCTTGGCTAATTAGGATCGCATCCGAGTGCGGGATGAGCGCAACTGTGTTGAATTGCACCTAAAACTGACCCAATTCCGACAATAGTTTGCAGATAAATTTGACCCACGTATAGATACTGTCCTGCTCATTACTTGAGCAGGAGTAAACAGGAGTGATCAACGTGGCGATAT
>JAQTWT010000017.1 GCA_028689145.1 Gallionella sp. | reverse complement strand
GCTCAACTCAATCCGGAAAGGAGGCCAAAAACAGAAAACTATCCACAACCTGAACCGTTAAGATATAAACTTAGGGTGGGTCAAAATTCAATGCAATTGCTGGGTCAGATTTAAACGCAATTCAACAAGCAGCATGTTGTAGACGAACAGCAGGTCGATCTTGCCCGCTTTAAAGTCTTCTACCCAATCTTTGCGTTCCTGCTTGCCGCCCACGTCGTGCAGAATGAGCGCGCTGTTCTTGACTCGGTTTTCCAGCATGGTTTTGGCGGCGTAACTATCTGGCTGCCGCGCTGCGATCAAGGCTTGTGCGGAATCTTGCGCCGCGTAAGCAGGCTGTGCCTGAGCCACATAGACCGTATTGAAAATCTCAAACATCCGCTTGGCCTGTTCGGCGCTGTCGCAGATCACCATGCCACCGATGGTCGCATCGTTTAGCGCGCTGCGGCTTTTTTCAAAGTCGCGCACGATGTAATCGAGCATCGGTTCGACAAAGCGCGGATGCGCATAGATGAGCTTGCGGTCGATGTCTCCCTGCTGAAGCTCCACCTCCGCGAGCGCCTCTTGCAGTGAAAGCTTGTAGTTGGTGGCGATCTCCTCACGGATCAGGCGCAGGGTGTAACCATCGGCGATGGAGGCATTGTAGTAGTACTTGTGGATGTAGTCGCCGAACAGGGCGCGGGAGTTGAAATCATCGCCCAACAGCGGCGTGCCGGTGAGGCCGATCTTGATGGCGTTTTGGTCGGACTGGCTCAGGTTGGCGAGGAAGCTGCCCTTGGGGTTGTAGCTGCGGTGTACCTCGTCAAGAAAATACACGCGCTGGATGCTGACATCGTAATCCTCGGTGCGCACCACATCCGGGTCATCCTCGAATTTCTGGATATTGACGACGGTAATTTCAGGTTTGCCCGAATGGTTATGCAGCGCCTGAGTTGCCTTGATGTCGCGGGCGAAGGCATCGCGGCTGTCGATGGTGTGCACCGTCAGGCCTCGGCTGGCAAACTCGCGCTGCGCTTGAATGAGCAGGTCGATGCGATCAACGATGAAGTAGAACTTGGGGATGATGCCCCGGCGCTGGAAGTAGTCGGTGAGAAAGCGCGTGTTGTAGTAGGCCAACGCGGTTTTGCCGCTGCCTTGGGTGTGCCAGATGATGCCCTTGCGCATTCCCGCATCAAGCTTGCGCTCTATCGCCTTGGTGGCGAAGAGCTGCGGGTAACGCATGACATGCTTGTGCAGACCGTCGGCCTCGCTCACATAAACCAGCGCGTATTGCAGCAGGAATGACAGGCGATCGCGGCTGAACAGGGAGGTGCAGATGCGGTTGGTCGGCGTGTCGGGCGATTTGTTGCTGATGAATTCGGGGCTGTGCTTGATGACGTTCAGGTTGTTGTCGCGCAGCACTTCGTTTTCAATCGCGTCGTCCTCATCGGCCAGCAGGTCGGCCAGATTCAGCGTTTCCTCTTCGCGGAAATAGTTGAAGCTCGGCGCGTCATACGATGGGCTGGCATAAAACGCGCCCTCGATGGGCTGCGGTGTGCCGTCGTCGTACTCCATGTTGTTGGAGAAGACCATCAACTGGGTGATGTTGATGAAGCGGCGGAAGCGGGGGTTACGACTGCGCGTGATGATGCGGTTGCGTTCGGCCAGAACACCTTCGCGGTTATTGGGCTTTTTGACCTCAATGAAAACCAGCGGCATGCCGTTGATGAGCAGGGTGATGTCGGGGCGGAACTCGTCATCGCCGTTCTTGCAGGTCAGTTCGGTGACAACATGGAAGCTGTTGTTTGAAAAATCGGCAAAGTCAATCAGCCGGATGCCGGAACGTTCGGTGAGCTTTTCGTAGAAAGCTTTGCCGAGGTCTTCGTTGTCCAGCGAGAGTTTGACATCGACCAATAGCCGATCAATGTTAGCACCGTCGATGCCGGGGTTGATCCGGGCGATGGCGGTTCGAAACAGGTCAGGGAAGATATTGGTCTCGTCATCCCACGAGGCATTCTTGACGGATAGGTAACGGTAGCCAAGTCTGACCAAATGCAGAATGCAGGGGATTTTGACTCTTGAATCTTCACTAAATACCATCTATCCAAGCTCCCCAACTGTATGTTTTGTTTGATTCTAACAAAACGTAACTACATTAGGTTGGTGGATGGAAACTGAATCATCCCTAAGCTCATTATTACTTGCGTCTGCAATCAGTAAAGCGGTCGCTCAGAAGCTTCACCTTGAAGGTCAGGTGTGGCCGAAAACTAGCCATTCGAAATGTCAGTCTTGCTCATATTGCCGCTACTTCGCTTAATACTTTCACGCGGAATTTGTCCGGCAGTGCTCTCGGGGTAAGAACATCTACCGAGATGCCCAGCAATTTTTTGAGTTCATAGCGAATTGCACCGACGTCCATCAACGTGGTTTCCGCGGTCGGCTCAACAAGCAGGTCAAGATCGCTGTCTTCGGTATCATCGCCGTGCAATGCGGAGCCAAACACGCGCACGTTGGTGACGCGGTGACTGAGTGCGATACGGCGGATTTCATCGCGGTGTTGTTCAGTGCCAGTGAAGGGCGCATGACAGGGTTTCTTGGTGGTTCGCGGCTATTATAACGGTTGATGCGGGGAAGAGTGAAAGCGCTGTTTGCGCCGATTGAATATTGACCCAGGATCGGTCGCTGTTTTTTCGGCGCAATAAAAAACCGCTGATCAAGGTGGAGTTAAGAGGGCGCTCAACATCACTAAATTGGCTGCCCCTCGTTGTTTATTGAAGCAGTTTTAGATATGAATGAATTCTGCCAACTGACCGCTGGCGGAGCGTAACCGCGCACAAAGCAGGCGGGCAATGAGACCTAACAGGCGCACGCCGAGAACCGGCTCATGCTCGGTGCACTGGCGAAAACTCTCCTGATTCATGAGCAAGAATATGGCATCTGACTCTGCAACGAGGGTCGCAGAGTGAGGTAAGTTATCAATGATCGATATTTCCCCGAAAATTTTGCCCGGTGTAATGGTGCCGAGTAATTTGGTCTCTCTACCTTGATCTTCCTTGTAAACGCTGATGTGGCCTGTTACCAGCACACACAAATAGCAGTTTTGATCGCCTTCGCGAAAAATAGTGATTCCCTTGCGCGCGCGGTAGGCTTGCATATGTCTGGCGAGAAATAAAAGATCGGATGGTTCAAAGCTGCTAAAGCCTTTAACTTCCGTCAACATGGCGGCAATGGTGTCTTGGAAGGAATGTCCGTCTCCAAGCAATTCTATGTCGCTTGGCAATGTGTCCGGCAAAAGTCGATTATTTTCCATTCGTCATCCCTTTAACTCAGTGAGGTAAATATCCCGCATTAGCAGAATTTATTTGCACTTTAACCTGTCCCGGTGGTTGCATGGGTTTTGATCTGCAGTCAGTTTAACGCTGAATGATGTTCTATGCTCCGAATGATTCGGTTGATGCAGGGGAGAGGGAAGTGCCGGATTGGACTAATTAAGTGAGGTAAACCCCCGGCTTTGCCGGGGGGGATTTAACTTGATCATGAGTTTTAACGTGCTGCATTTTCCCGGACCCAATAAAAAACCCCGCCGGTCAAGGCGGGGTTGAAATGATGCTCTCTCAATGTTGCGTTAGTGTGCGGTCGCGGCTTCCGCGTTGATGCCGGTGTTCTGGCGCACATAGAGCTCATCCCACATATCCTCGGCGCGCTTGTCGCGGGTGAACAGGGAACCCAGGATCACCATCAGGAAACCCAGCGGGATCGAGATCAGGCCGGGGTTCTTCAACAGGAAGAAGGGTTTTTCCAGGCCCATCATGCTGCTGGTTTGACCCTCGAACTTCTTCAGGTCGTCTTCTGCTTTAGCTTTAGCCTTTTCGACTGCCGCGATGTCCTTCTTTACTTTGGCGATGTCATCCTGTGCTTTTTGCAGCATGCCGGGATCAGCCGCCAGTGCGGCAAGCATGGCTTCCAGCGTTGATAGTTTCGCGTTCATGCCAGCCAGTTTCTCGGCAGCGCCCGGTTTGGCCAGTTTTTCTGCCGAAGCGGGTTGTGCCGGTTTGGCAAGAACGCAACCGTCCAGAGCAAACAGTTCGCACATGAAGCTCGAACGCTCGACGGCGGGTTGTGCTTCTTTGGCAGGCAACGCAGGCTCACCGTTCAACACCTTATTGGCTCCAGCAATCACTGCCTTCGGATATGTCATGTTGGGGGAGATCATCACCAGGCCGATGGCAGTCACGGTACCCACGATCATGCCGAGGATGATGCCGGTGGTGTTGCACTTTTTCCAGTACAGAGTGAGGAATACGGCCGGCAGGTTGGAAGAAGCCGCCACGGCAAACGCCAGCGCCACCAGGTGCGCAACGTTCTGGCCCTTGGCCATGATGCCGACGGTGATCGCGATCACGCCGACGATACCGGACGCGACGCGAGCGGCAGCCACTTGCTCTTTCGGAGTAGCTTTGTCGCCGCGGATAACACCGACGTAGATGTCGTGTGCCATCGCGGAAGCGGCTGCCAGCACCAGACCGGCCACCACCGCCACGATGGTGGCGAATGCGACCGCTGCCACGAAGGCCAGCATGAAGTTACCCAGCATGGAGTTTTCGCCGCCGCCCAGAAACTGCGCCAGCAACGGGCCGGCCATGTTGCCGCCCGCGTCCACAGAAGCGATCTTCTCGGACCCGACCAGCATCGCGGCGCCGGTACCGAGGAACAGGGTCAGCACGTAGAAGCCGCCGATGATCGCCATCGCCCAGATGACGGAAGTGCGCGCAGCTTGTGCCGTCGGCACGGTGAAAAAGCGCATCAGGATGTGCGGCATACCGGCGGTACCGAACACCAGCGCCAGCCCCAGCGAGATCTGGTCAATCGGGTTTTTCAGGAACAGGCCCGGCTCCAGGAAGCGTTGTCCCAGTTCTTCGGGTGTCATGATGGCAGCCTTGTCGCCCAACAGCTTGGCAACTTGTTTTTGCACGTCGGGATCGGCAACCACGCTGCCCAGGTAGCCCGGCAGGCTGAAGCCGTAAGGCGCCCACACCATCAACACGAGGATGATGGAAGCGGTCACCAGCAACACGGCCTTGGTGATCTGCACCCAGGTGGTCGCCTTCATGCCGCCGAACACCACGTATGCCAGCATCAGAATGCCCACGCCGATGATCGAGATTTCGTAGTCGATACCGATCAGCGTTTTGATCAGCACACCGCCGCCGACCATCTGCGCGGTCAGGTAGAAAGTCGAGACGGTGATGGTGGACAGCGCCGCCACGGTCTTGGTCTTCTTGGGGTCATTGCGGAACGCGAGGATGTCGCCCATGGTGTATTTGCCGATGTTGCGGCAAGGTTCGGCGATCACCAGCAGCACGGTGATATAAGCAACCAGCCAGCCCACCGAATACATGAAGCCGTCGTAGCCGTACAGCGAAATCAGGCCGGCGATACCGAGGAAGGACGCGGCGGACAGGTAGTCGCCCGCAATCGCCCAGCCGTTCTGGATGCCGCTGACCGAACGCCCCGCAGCGTAGAATTCGGAGGTGGTATGCGTGGTGCGCGCCGCCCAGTAGGTGATTGCCATGGTGACGGCGATGATCACGCCGAATACGGTGAAGGTCATCCACTTGAACTCGTCGGCGACCGCGCCGTTGCCGGCGAAAGCGGCGCTGCTGCCATACAGCATAGCGGCGGATAAAAGCCATTTGATTAGCGTCGAATTCATCTTGTGCTCCCCTTGTTTAAATCGTTGATGATTTCTTGCGCCATCGCATCGAACTCGGCATTGGCTTTTTTTGAATATACGAAAGCGATTGCCCAGGCCACGACGAATTCGGACAGTGCGAACAGGATGCCGAAGTTAACCACGCCCCAGACTTTGGTCTTGAACAGATCCTGGTAATAGGCGGCACCGATCGGTAATAGGAAGTAATAGATGGTGGAGAACACCATCAGTCCCCACAGGAAGAATGTCTTTTTGCGATGCAGTGCCTGGAACTTTGGATTGGTATCAATCGCAGCCCAATTGATATTCGGATTTGACATGTCAGCTCCTTCGGAACAATCAACCAGTCGGGTTAAACATCCCGACCCACTCGTACAACTGTGGATGATGTTACGACAGGAAACTTACAGTCAGCTTACGCGGCTTACCCAGCGCTGCGCCTTTTCCAGATCGCGCAGTCCGGCCATATTGGTGATGTTTTTTTGGCAGGCCTGTGCATGGGCGACCTGGAACAGTTGCGCGGTAGCCAGAGCATCCGCCAGAGCGTTGTGGCGGGTGTCGATGCTGATGCCGAAATGCCCGATCCAATCGTCCAGCGCGCGGTATTTCTGCGCCAGCGGGGGATTCAGGCCGGGCATCACATACGCCAGATCGAGCCACGGGTGCTTGAAGGAAAATCCAAGATAGTTGCGAAAAGCGCGCTTGATCATGGTTTCATCGAAGGCAACGTGAAATGCGACGAGGGGGGAGTTGCCGAGGTAATCGAGAAAGGCAAGCAACGCTTCAACTGGCGGCACACCCTCCAGTTGCGCCGTGGCACCAATGCCGTGCAGCAGGATATTGCCTTTTTCGCTGGCTGATTGTTGTTGCAGTACCGCATAGAAACTGTCGCCCAGCGCAATCTTGCCGTTCACCATCGCCACGGCACCGATGGAAATCAGCCTGTCCTGCATCAGATTCAAGCCGGTGGTTTCGACATCCACCACCACGCAGCGGGTTGCTGCGACCGGCTCGTCCGGCAAGGCGTGGGGTAATGCCTGCCACGCGGCCAGGCGAAGTTGTTGCTCCGGGGTCAATTGCGGCTTGCTGCCGAACCAGCGCGTCAGCCTGGCGAGCATGGCAAATCCTGAATGATGATGCCAGTCATGCTCGTTTCCCTGATTCTGCCCATGAACCGGAAATTTTTGTAGGTTGGGTGGAGCAAAGCGATACCCAACGAGAGTTTTCGATCGTATAAATAATGATGGGTATCGCTTTGCTCCACCCATCCTACCGTGCGGACGAACCAGCGCGACAGCCAGTTTTTCACAGGTGATACTCCAGCGCCAAGCGCGCCTGCAGTTTGCGCGCCTGGCGGAATGCCTCTTTCAGGATGCGCCTGTCCAGCTCATTCAGTTTCTCAGGTTTGATCAGGTTGTCCAATGCATCATCGTGCAAGCCACGGGCACTCGCTTCATCATGGTGGCGCAGGCGCAGTATCTGGATGAATAGCAGTGCGTTGATCCAGGCATCTATTTCCGATACATGCAGATTCATTTTAGATGCACTCAGGCGCAGTCGCTGGATGGTGTTGGTCTGCGTCACTCCGGCGGCCAGACTGAAAATACGTGCCGCATCCACGAACGGCGTAATACCGTTCAGTTTTAGATCCAGCGTGTTGTCCTTGCCCACCACGAACTCACGCACTACGCCCAGCGGAGGGCGGTTTTGCAGCGCGTTTTCCGCCATCATGTGCAGAAAACGGCTGTTGTCGCTGGCGACCCGTGCCAACCACTGGCGCAATTCTTCGGCCAGATGTTGCGCGCCGTATAACGCGCGGAAATCAAAGAAGATGGATGCATGCAACAAGGCCTCCGGCGAGCCGCCGCTGATCCAGCCAGAGAAGGTGCGTTTCCACTCTGTCAGCGACAGACACCATTTCGGGTTGCTCGCCATGATCTCGCCCTTGCACTGCGGGAATCCGCACAAAGCTAATGTTTCGTTGATGCGTTTGGCTACCGGCAGCAATATTGCGCGCATTTGGTCTGCATCCATGTCTTGCGGCATGTCGAAGATGATCGCGTTATCCTGATCGGTATTGAGCGTCTGTTCGAAGCGGCCTTCCGAACCCAGCGCCATCCAGCACAGCCCTGTGTGCAACGGCGTGCCGAGCAGCCCGCTGTTTTTGAATTCCAGTTCTACCACACGTGCCGTGAGCAGATCGTTAAAGGTCGAAATGAACTGGGTCAATTGTTCCGGTGCCACCCCTTGCGCCATCATGTTGTGCGCCATGCTGCGGATGTCGCCTGCGGCTTGTTGCAATTCCTCCGGTTGCCGGGCGTGGCGGATGGTCGAGCCGATCTGGCGCAGGCCGACCCGCTGCAGCGCAAACAGATCTTTTTCCGACACCAGCCCGGTCAGTCTTTCGTTATCGACGACCAGCACATGCCGGAACCCGTGTTTGGCCATTAGCAGCGCGGCTTCATATGCGCATGCCTGCGGCGGCAAAGCGGTCAGTTGAGTGGTCATCACCCCGATCACCGGTTGATCGAGATCGATTTGCGGCAAGGCGATGCGCTCCAGTACATCGGGCAGTGTCAGGATGCCGAGCGGATGTCCGGACTCGTCGACCGCTACCATCGAGCCGATGCGCAACTCGTGCATCTGTTTCATTACTTCGCGCACGCTGGTTTGCGGCGCGCAGGTGACTGGCGCGCGGCGGATGATGCCGGATAATGGGCTGGTCAGCGATTGCTGCTCCGCACCCGATTGCGTGTACTGCGTCTGAATGACCTGCTTGGAGTGTTCCAGCAGATTGGCGATGCGGCGCGTGCAAAAATCGCGGAACGGCGCGCTGAGTCCGAGCAGGGTATGGAAATCCGCGACCGGCAATTCGTAGCAGAACGTATCTTTGTCCGCACGGTACACGCTGGCTACCGGGCGGTGCGCCAGCAGCGCGCCGAGCGGGAAGCATTCGCCTTCCGCCAGCTCCAGCCAGGCATCGGCTTCGCTGGCATCGGCGACATTCTGTTCGCCCTGTACCATGCCCTGCTTGATCACCAGAAAGCGTTCCACGATGCCCTGCTCCGGCGAGACGATCACCTCGCCGTGGGCATAATAGCCAAGCTGCATATGCTCCAGCATCCACAGCAAGTGTTCCCGCTCCATGCGGTTGAATGGCGCGTGAGCGGTAAAGAAGCCTAGTTGTGAAGAATGAATGGTAGTCAAAGTACTGTCCTATAGAGTCGGCCATTAAACAGATTAAAAAGATCGCATGTGTAGGCTGGAGGTGAGGCACGAACCCCAGCGTTTGGTAACCTTAAACATGCCGGGGTTCGCATTGTTCACCACCAGCCTACGAAACTATTTAATGGCCGACTCTATAAATCAAAAATCAATCATGCCGAATCCGGCGCACTTTTTAATCAATGCAGGGATGGATTAAAGCAGTTTTCGCCATGCTTCGTTTAGTGTCCATGCAGGGTTATTGTCGCTCATCTTTGCGCTCAGTGCATTCAAGGTTTTCTTACACGAAACTTACATCCGGCGCGGTTTTCGGCATTTTTTCGGCAATAATTTCTATTAGTCATTGACAGCTCAATTGGAAAAAAATTACATTAGAACTATCCCAATCGCGTCCATGCGGACGCATATCAACTCTCATCAGGAGACCGTATGTCCAACATCCAATCCATCTTGCATGAAACACGTGTTTTCAGTCCTTCCGATGAGTTCGTCAAGCAGGCCAATGTGTCCGGTATGGAAGCTTACCAAACCATGTGTAAGGCGGCGGAGCACGACTACGAGGGCTATTGGGCCAAGTTGGCGCGCGAAACCTTGCTGTGGAAAAAACCTTTCACCAAGGTACTGGACGAGAGCAAAGCGCCGTTCTATAAATGGTTTGAAGATGGCGAGTTGAATGTTTCTTACAACTGTCTCGACAAGCATCTCGCCGGCCAGCCGGAAAAGACCGCGATCATTTTCGAGGCTGACGACGGTACGGTGACCAAAATCAATTACCGCGACTTGCACGCACGCGTTTGCCAGTTCGCCAACGGCTTGAAATCGCGCGGCATCAAGAAGGGCGACCGCGTCATCATCTACATGCCGATGAGTATCGAGGCGGTGGTTTCGATGCAAGCCTGCGCGCGTATCGGCGCGATCCATTCGGTGGTGTTCGGCGGCTTTTCGGCAAAGAGCCTGCACGAGCGCATCACCGATGCACAAGCCTGCGCGGTGATCACCGCCGATGCGCAGATGCGCGGCGGCAAGGTGATGCCGCTGAAACCGGCGGTGGACGAGGCGTTGACGATGGGCGGTTGCGAAATAGTGCACAGCGTCATCGTGTACCGGCGCGCCGCTTGCGAAACCGCCTGGAACGCGCAAAACAACATCTGGTGGCATGACCTGATCGCGGGACAAGCCAGCAGCTGCGAACCGGAATGGGTCGGTTCCGAACATCCGCTGTTTATTCTTTATACCTCCGGTTCCACCGGAAAACCCAAAGGCGTTCAGCACTCCAGCGGCGGCTATCTGCTGGTGGCGATGCTGTCGATACAATGGGTGTTCGATTACAAACCCGCCGATGTGTTCTGGTGTACCGCCGATGTGGGCTGGATCACCGGTCATAGCTACGTCGCCTACGGTCCGCTGGCGATGGGCGCGACCCAAGTGATCTTTGAAGGCATCCCGACCTATCCCAATGCCGGACGTTTCTGGAAGATGATTCAGGATCATAAGGTGACCACCTTCTACACCGCGCCGACCGCGATCCGTTCGCTGATCAAACTGGGCGGCGATTTGCCGAAACAATATGACCTGTCCAGTTTGCGCCTGCTCGGCTCGGTCGGTGAACCGATTAATCCCGAAGCGTGGATGTGGTACTACAACACCGTCGGTCAGGCACGCTGCCCGATTGTGGACACCTGGTGGCAGACCGAAACCGGCGCGCACATGATTGCCCCGCTGCCCGGCGCGATGCCGATCAAGCCCGGCACCTGCACGCTGCCGCTGCCCGGCATCATGGCCACCATCGTCAACGAGGCGGGCGACGAAGTGCATGACAAGCACGGCGGGTTCCTCGTCATCAAACGCCCGTTTCCGTCGCAAATCCGCGCGATCTGGGGCGACCCAGAACGCTACAAAAAGAGTTACTTCCCCGAAGAAATGCGCGGTTATTATCTGGCGGGCGACTCCGCGCACCGCGATGAAGACGGCTATTTCTGGATCATGGGGCGCATCGACGATGTGCTGAATGTGTCCGGCCACCGCCTCGGCACGATGGAAATCGAATCGGCGCTGGCCGCCAACCCGCTGGTCGCGGAAGCCGCTGTGGTCGGCAAGCCGCACGAAATCAAGGGCGAAGCCGTGGTCGCGTTTGTGGTGCTGAAGGGTGTCCATCCCGACACCCCGGCCAAGGCTAAGGAGATCGCCGACATCCTGCGCAACTGGGTCAGCAAGGAAATCGGCCCGATTGCCAAGCCCGACGAAATCCGCTTCGGTGACAACCTGCCCAAGACCCGCTCCGGCAAGATCATGCGCCGCCTGCTGCGCGCCATAGCCAAGGGCGAGGAGATTACCCAGGATGTATCCACGCTGGAGAACCCGGCGATTCTGGAACAGCTTAAGAACGCGGTGCATTAACGTAATTCCATTTGTTTTTGTAGGGGCGTGATTTATCGCGCCCTGATCTAAGTGGCGTAGTAGGTCTGGCAAGGTTAACAATTGTCTTTCTCGTTTGTCCTTTCTCCTGCTTGCGGGAGAGAGTTAGAGAGAGGGAATGCACCCTACGACGGCAAAAAATACCGCAGAAATATTTTCTGCGGTATTTTTTCTGTTTCATCCTCTACAATCCCGCCTTTGTAAATTTCCGTAGTGCCCATGCGTACCGATGAATTTGATTTTGCGTTGCCGGAACGGCTGATCGCGCAGCATCCGCCGGAGCTGCGCGGCAGCAGTCGCTTGCTGTACGCGCATGGCGGCGAGCTGGAAGACCGCCGCTTTGCCGATTTGTCGCAACTGGTCGGGCCGGGCGATGTGCTGGTGCTGAACGACACGCGCGTAATCAAGGCGCGCTTGTTCGGCGAAAAAGCCAGCGGCGGCAAGATCGAAGTGCTGGTCGAGCGTGTACTGAACGAGCATGAGGTATTGGCGCAAGTGCGCGCCAGCAAATCGCCCAAGGCAGGCAGCAGGTTGTTGCTGGCCGAAGTATTGGAGGTCGAGGTGCTGGGACGCGCGGGCGAATTTTTCCATTTGCGCTTCCTCTCTGACGAGCTTGTTCTGGAGTTGCTGGAGCGTCATGGCCGCTTACCCTTGCCGCCTTACATCACCCACGCGGCGGACGCTGCCGACGAACAGCGTTACCAGACCGTGTTTGCGCGCGCGGCAGGCGCAGTAGCGGCACCCACGGCGGGGCTGCATTTCGATGACGCGATGCTGCAAGCCTTGCGCGACAACGGAGTACAGATCGCCCATGTCACGCTGCACGTCGGCGCGGGAACGTTCCAGCCGGTGCGCGCCGAATATCTCCGTGAACACACGATGCACAGCGAGCGCTATGAGATTCCGCAGGCGACTGCGGACGCGATAGCGCAGGCGCGCGCGACAGACGGGCGGGTGATCGCGGCGGGCACCACCAGCCTGCGCGCGCTGGAGAGCGCCGCTCAAAGCGGCGAATTGCAGGCAGGCACGGGCGAGACCCGCATCTTCATCACGCCGGGCTATCGCTTCAAAGTGGTGGATGTGCTGCTGACTAATTTTCACCTGCCGCGCTCGACGCTGCTGATGCTGGTGTGCGCGTTCGGCGGGATGGAGCATATGCTGGCGGCGTATCGCCATGCGGTTGAAAATGAATATCGTTTCTTCAGTTACGGGGATGCGATGCTGATAGAAAGGGCACAATGAAAAAACAGGCTAATCCGCAGATTACGCAGATTAAACAGATTGAAGAGAAGGTAATAACGCGTCTTGCACACTTGCTCTGAGGATATCCATATCTTATGGGTTTGGGTTTAATCAGCGTTAATCTGCAAAATCTGCGGACAAAGAAAGGTTTTTGATATGGAATTTATCTTGTACAACACTTCCGGCGCGGCGCGGCGCGGCCAGCTGACGCTAGCACACGGTACGGTGCAGACCCCGGCTTTCATGCCGGTGGGGACCTATGGCACGGTGAAGGCGATGTCGCCGCTGGAGTTGAAAGAGATCGGCGCGCATATCGTGCTGGGCAACACTTTCCACTTGTGGCTGCGTCCCGGCCTAGAGGTGATCGAGGCGCATGGCGGCTTGCACCGTTTCATGGGCTGGGACGGCCCGATACTCACCGATTCTGGCGGGTTTCAGGTGTTCAGCCTCGGCGAGTTGCGCAAGATTACCGGCGGCGGCGTGGAGTTCAGGTCGCCGGTGAACGGCGATAAATGCTTCCTTTCGCCGGAAGAATCGATGCGTATCCAGAAGGTGCTAAATTCCGACATTGTGATGATCTTCGACGAATGCACGCCGTATCCTGCCGATGAGAAGATGGCGGGCGATTCGATGAGGTTGTCGCTGAGCTGGGCGGAGCGCAGCAAACGCGCCCACGAGGGTAACGCCAATGCGCTGTTTGGCATCGTGCAGGGCGGCATGCATGAGCATCTGCGCGATGAGTCGCTGGCGGGGTTGGTCAACATTGGCTTTGACGGTTTCGCCATCGGCGGACTGTCGGTGGGCGAACCGAAGGAAGATATGCTGCGCATCTTGAAGCATACCGCGCCGCAATTGCCGCAGGACAAGCCGCGCTACCTGATGGGGGTTGGCACGCCGGAAGATCTCGTGGCTGCGGTGGGGCAGGGCATCGACATGTTCGACTGCGTGATGCCGACGCGCAATGCGCGCAACGGCCACCTGTTCACCCGTTTTGGCGACGTGCGCATCAAAAACGCGCAATACCGCTTGGACACCCGCCCGCTGGACGAGCAATGCACCTGCTACACCTGCCGTCATTTTACCCGCGCCTACCTGCACCACCTGCATCGCCTAGGCGAAATTCTCGGCGCACGCCTCAACACCATCCACAACCTGCATTATTATCAGGAACTGATGGGCGAAATGCGCGCGGCGATTGCAGCGGAGAGGTTTGATGATTTTGTGGTGCGCTTCAAGCAGATGCGCGGCACGGGTGCGCATCTGTCCGACGGAGCTTCATGTTAGAATATACGTCTTTTGAATTATCCTCGGAGATTGAATAATGTTTATCAGTAATGCTTATGCCGAAGGCGCAGCACCGGTACAGGGTGGCGGTTTCATGGATTTTCTCCCGCTGATCGTTCTGGTGGTGGTGTTCTATTTTTTAATATTGCGTCCGCAAAGCAAGCGTGCCAAGGAACATAAGGCTATGGTTGAAGCGCTGCAGCGCGGCGATGAGATCGTGACAATGGGCGGCGAAGTGGGGTCTGTCACCAAAGTGTACGAGCAATATGTGGGCGTGGAAATTGCCGAAAATATCGAAGTTACGCTACAGAAAAGCGCTATTCAGCTGGTGTTGCCCAAGGGAACAATCAAGTCCATCAAGTGAGATCAGGGGCTGGTGATTAGGGGCTGTGAAATCCTCGCTAGGCGAGACAGCAACCCGATCCACTGCCCCTAATGCTGCTCATTATCAAAAGAGGTTTCAATGAACCGTTATCCATTGTGGCAATATTTATCGATTCTGGCCGTGTTGTTGGTCGGGTTGATTTATACCTTGCCGAATTTTTTCGGCGAATCGCCTGCCGTGCAGGTGTCGCCGTTGCGTGCCAGCCTGAAAGCGGACGATGCATTGCTGGAACGCGCGGGGAATATCCTGAATGCGGCCAACCTCAACCCCGAAGTGGTCACGCTGGACGGTAACAGCGTCAAGGCGCGTTTTGCCGATACCGACAGCCAACTGAAAGCCAAGGATGTGCTGACCGCGCAGTTGGGTGAAGACTACATGGTAGCGCTCAATTTGCTGGCGCGCTCGCCGCAATGGTTAACAAACCTCCATGCGCTGCCGATGTATCTCGGTCTGGATTTGCGCGGCGGTGTGCATTTTCTGTTGCAAGTCGATATGAAAGCCGCGCTGGGCAAGGCGTTGGAAGCCGCTACCGGCGATATCCGCAGCGTGTTGCGCGAGCAAAAAATTGCTTACTCCGGTGTTGTGCGCGAAGGCGATATATTGCTGGTGAAGTTTCGCGATGCCGATGCGCGCGGCAAGGGCGAAGCGGAGTTGAAGCAGCGTTTTTCCGATTTTGCTTTGAGCAAGAAGGAAGCCAACGGCGAGTTTTTACTGCAGGCGACGCTCAAGCCTGAAGCCGAACGGCGCATTCAGGATTCCGCCGTGCAGCAGAATTTGCTGACCTTGCGCAACCGCGTGAACGAGCTGGGCGTGGCCGAGCCGGTGATCCAGCAACAGGGTGTGGATCGCGTGGTGGTGCAATTGCCGGGCGTGCAGGATACCGCGCGCGCCAAGGATATCCTCGGGCGTACCGCGACGCTGGAAGTGCGTATGGTGGATGAGGAGCATCAGATTAGTCCGGGGGCGGCGGCACCGTTCGGCACCGAGATGTTCAAGGATCGCGACGGCAATATGCTGCTGGTGAAAAAGCAGGTGATTCTTACCGGTGAGCGCATCAACGATGCGCAGCCCGGTTTCGATAACCGCAACAACGAGGCGGCCGTGCATATCAATCTGGACGGGATCGGCGCGCGCAAGTTCAAGGAAGCGACGCGCGAAAACGTCGGCAAGCGCATGGCGATCATCCTGTTTGAAAAGGGCAGGGGTGAAATCGTCACTGCACCGGTGATTCGCGAGGAAATCGGCGGTGGTCGGGTGCAGATCACAGGCCAGATGAATACCATGGAAGCACAGGATACCGCGCTGCTGCTGCGTGCCGGCGCGCTGGCGGCACCGATGGAAATCATTGAGGAACGCACCGTTGGCCCAAGCCTCGGTGCGGATAATATCAAGCGTGGTTTTGATTCGACCAAGATCGGTTTCATCATGGTCGCAATCTTCATGATCGGCTATTACCTGATGTTCGGCACGATCTCGATGCTGGCGCTGGGGGCAAACCTGCTGCTGCTGGTGGCGCTGCTGTCGATGTTGCAGGCCACGCTTACCTTGCCCGGCATGGCGGGTATTGCGCTGACGCTGGGTATGGCGATTGACGCGAACGTGCTGATCAACGAGCGCATTCGCGAGGAGCTGCGCAACGGTGTTACGCCGCAGGCCGCGATCCATGCCGGCTATGACCGTGCATTCGGCACCATTATCGACTCGAACGTAACCACGCTGATTGCCGGGATTGCGCTGTTCCTGTTCGGTTCCGGACCGATCAAAGGTTTTGCGGTGGTGTTGTGTCTGGGTATTCTTACGTCGATGTTCAGCGCGGTGCTGGTCTCGCGTGCAATGGTTAATCTGGTTTACGGTCGCAAGGCGCGACTGGTTAAAGTGGCGATAGGTTAAAGGACTCGCGTATAGCGAGACGTTCGTTCCCTCGCCCGCTTGCGGGAGAAAGGACAAACGAGAAAGGCAATTGTTAACCTTACCCGACCTACATTTGTTCAGGCATGTCCAAGGGAATATAGAGATGGAATTTTTCAAGATCAAGCGCGACATACCATTCATGAGTTACGGGCGCTACACCACGGCCATTTCGCTGGTGACGTTTTTATTTGCGGTATTTTTTCTCGCTACCAAAGGCTTGAATTTCGGCGTGGATTTTACCGGCGGTACGGTGATGGAGGTGCATTACGCTCAACCTGCCGATCTGGTCAAAGTGCGTGAGCAGCTTGGCGGCATCGGTTTGCATGATGCGCTGGTGCAGAATTTCGGTTCCAGCCACGATGTGCTGATCCAGATACCGCTCAAACAGAATCTGGCCGGTGCGAAGTTGAGCGAACAGGTGATGGACGGACTGCGCAAGCAGGATGCCAGTGTGGAAGTGCGCCGCGTGGAATTTGTCGGCCCGCAGGTCGGCAAGGACCTGATAGAGAACGGCGCGCTGGCTTTATTGCTGGTATCGCTGGGTATTGTCGGTTACCTGTGGATGCGCTTTGAATGGAAATTTGGTTTGTCCGCCATCATCGCCAACCTGCATGATGTTGTTATCATCCTCGGTTTCTTTGCTTTCTTCCAGTGGGAGTTTTCGTTGTCCGTGCTGGCGGCGGTGCTGGCGGTGCTGGGTTATTCGGTAAACGAATCGGTGGTGGTTTTTGATCGTATCCGCGAAAATTTCCGCACCATGCGCAAGGCCGGGGTCGCGGAAATTATCGACAACGCGATTACCCGCACCATGTCGCGTACCATCATCACACACGGTTGCACGCAGATGATGGTTGGCGCGATGCTGTTCCTCGGCGGTGAAACGCTGCATTACTTCGCCATGGCGCTGACCATCGGAATTCTGTTCAGTATCTACTCTTCGGTGCTGGTTGCCAGCCCGATCCTGATGTGGTTGGGCGTATCGCGCGAAGACTTTATCAAGCCGGAAAGAACCGAAGCGGAAGAAGTGTTACCGTAAAGGGTGGGGGCAAAATTGGTAAGAGACGTAGGGGCGCAATTCATTGCGCCCTGTTTTTTTCTGACACAAAAAGGGCGCGATAAATCTCGCCCCTACGATGCTAATTCCGGTAAATCGCACCAAGAATGCAGGGATGCTTTGCGCCGGTGACCCGCGGCAGGTTGGCGGGTTTGCCTTGCAGTGTCTGCTGCGCCAGCCAGGCAAAGGCGAGCGCTTCCAGATAATCGCTATCCACACCGATGGTATCTGTAGTTTGCACGCGGCTGCCCGGCAGTAAAGCAGTCAGCCGGTTGCGCAGGGTCTGGTTGCGTGCGCCGCCGCCGCATAGATAAATTTCCGTTGTTCCGTCGCAATGCTTGCGGATGGCTTGCGCGATGCTCACGCAAGTCAGTTCCAGCAGGGTAGCCTGCACATCTTCCGCGCGTTCGTTGTTTTGCAGCTTGCCATTCAGCCACGCCATATTGAACAGGTCGCGGCCGGTGCTTTTGGGCGGCGGCAGGGCAAAGAATGCTTCGTTGAGCATTTGCTCCAGTAATGCGGGTAATGCTTGACCGGAGGCGGCCCATGCGCCGTTTTCGTCGTAGGGTTTACCGATGTGCTGCATGCACCATGCATCCATCAGCAGATTGCCGGGGCCGCAGTCGAAACCTGTGGTCGCGGCCATGACACGGTGCGCGTGAGCGTCTGGTGCGGGATAACCAGCCACTAGGCTGCCGTTCTTTGGCAGCCTAGTGGAATGGCTAGTTGTTTCATCAATGGCCGCTGCCACCTCCCCAGACAAGCCGGGGTTATGAGGTGATTTATCGGAGGTGGCGGCATCCGGCGGCAGATTGGTCAGGTTGCTGATGCCGCCGATATTGACGATGACGCGATGGATACCGGGGTGGCGCAGCACTTGGTCATGGAACGCGGGAACCAGCGGCGCACCTTGCCCTCCGGCGGCGATATCGCGGCTGCGAAAGTCACTGACCACGGTAATGCCGGTCAATTCGGCGAGCAGTGCGGCGTTGCCGATTTGCAGTGTGTAACCGTGTTCCGGGCAATGGCGGATTGTCTGCCCGTGACAGCCGATAGCCCGGATGTTTGTGTTTGATGAAGTGGTTTTGCCGAGCAGTGTATTGACTGCTGATGCATACAGCCGCGCCAGCTGATTGCCGGTCAGCTGAGCCTGGTGCAGTTCGTTGCGGGCGGGCAGGTGCAACGCCAACAAGTCGTTTTTCAGCGCGTCGTCAAAAGGTTGATAGTGTTTGGCGAGCAGCCGTGGCTGCGCTTGGCTAAAATCGACAAGGACGGCATCAATGCCGTCCAGACTGGTTCCCGACATCAACCCGATATAGAGTTCAGGCTGTTGCACGAGACATTAACGTAAAACTCGCGCAGCGATTCGTTTGCCCTTTCCCCCGCATGCGGGGGAAAGATGAATAGGGGGAAACGGGCATGGCATGTTTCATTCTCATGGATGGCAACGTGCCATGCTCGTTAGTCGAGTTTGGCGAGGTTGGTGTTGCGCAGCTGGTTCAGGCGGGCTACGAAGTTGCCGGCAAGCGATTGGAGCGCAACCTTGTCGGCAGCGCCGACCGGTTGCGCATTGGGCAACGCGACGCGCAACGGATCGCGTTGCCGGCCGTCAATCTTGAATTCATAGTGCAGATGCGGGCCGCTGGCCAAACCGGTCATGCCGACATAACCGATCACGTCGCCCTGTGCCACGCGCTGGCCACGGTGCAGCCCCTTGGCAAAGCGCGACAGATGGCCGTACACGGTGGTGAAATGGCCCTGATGGCTGACCGTGATGACGTTGCCGTAACCGCCCTGATTGCCTACGGATGTGACTACGCCGTCCGCGGTTACTTTGACTTTGGTACCGGTATGGGCGGCAAAATCCACACCTCTGTGCGCGCGCCATTTGTTCAGTACCGGATGGAAACGCGAGTTGCTGAAACCGGAGCTCACGCGCGAGAACTCGATGGGTGAGCGCAAAAAGGCCTTGCGCACGCTCTGGCCTTGCGGAGTGAAGTAATCGCCCTGTTGCGCATCGCT
Source organism: Gallionella sp. (assembly GCA_028689145.1). GTDB lineage: Bacteria > Pseudomonadota > Gammaproteobacteria > Burkholderiales > Gallionellaceae > Gallionella. The sequence goes on along the minus strand of JAQTWT010000017.1, from coordinate 15,363 downwards.
CTGGAAATATACCGCGCGGTAAATCTGATTCTGGTTGATGAATTCGGCAGCCTGGATGCGTCCGGTCTGTACCAGCTCGCCGTTGCTGTAGGTCATTTCATATACGACGGTGAATTTGTCGCCCTTGCGCAGGTCATGGTGGAAGTCGATATCGCCGCTGAATATTTCGGCCAATTGATTGGCGGCGGCTTCCGGCATCCCGGCCGCGTCAGTTGCCGCATACAGGCTGGTCTTGATTTCACCGGTACGCACGAACAGACGTTTTTCAAGTTGGGCGGGCAGGATGCGGGTTCTGTAACTCTCGCCCTGTTTATCCATTACGATTTGCGCGCCATTGTCGCCCAGATAGCGCAGCGAAACCAATCCGCCGGCAGAGTTGATTTCGGCCTGCAGTTCTTTGCCGGCAGGCAGTTTGCGGAATGATTCCGCTTCGGCGGTATTGCGCAGATAGTTGCTGGCGGCGGCATCTTCGATATTCATGCGGCGCAACAATTCAGCCACGGTATCGCCGCGCTGCACTCGTTCGGTGTGCCAGAAGCTGGCGGCTGGGGTTACGCCGGGGGCGAGTCTGGGTAAGGCGATTTCTTCGATGGCGATTTTGGTCGAGTCCAGTCCGAGGTCGCTTTGCGGAACCAGCCCGAAAGCTGTGACTACGCCGAGTAGCGGCAATGTGGACATGGCGACGAACCAGCGCAGCTTTTTTTTGCCTTCCGGCATTTTGCGTTCTTGTACCGGCAGGTTTTGGGTTAACATTCGCGCCTCCTTGAGTTGCTTTTTTTTGTTTTTGTAATGCGTTGCGTTTTCGACTGGTGCGCACTTTACCAGAAAGGTGCATCCTCTCAAAACCGGTCTGACGGGTGGCGGGCGGATAAATCGGGTGGCGAAACGTGATCGACGAACGGCTGGAAGGCCGGAATGAACGGCAAACCGGCACTTTTCTGATTTGAATTGATAATAAATTATGACTGAAATAACTTCACCGGAAGAAACACAGGCCAATGCAATGGATTTGATCAAGCGCGGCGCCCATGAGCTGCTGCTTGAAGACGAGTTGAAGCAAAAGCTTGCGCTGGGTCGGCCGTTGCGCGTCAAGGCGGGCTTCGATCCGACCGCGCCGGACCTGCATCTTGGTCATACTGTGCTGCTCAACAAGATGCGCCAGTTGCAGTATCTAGGACATCGTGCGCTGTTTCTGATCGGTGATTTCACCGGTATGATCGGCGATCCCACCGGCAAAAACGCCACGCGCCCTCCGTTGACTCGTGTGCAGGTGCTGGAGAATGCGCAGTCCTATCACGATCAGGTGCTCAAGGTGCTCGATCCGGACAAGACCGAAATTGTGTTTAACTCGGCCTGGATGGATGCATTCAATGCGGCGGACTTGATTAAACTGGCCTCCACTCATACGGTGGCGCGGATGCTGGAACGCGACGATTTCGGCAAGCGTTACAAAAGCAACCTGCCGATCGCCATCCATGAGTTCATTTATCCGCTGGTACAGGGTTATGACTCGGTGGCGCTCAGGGCGGATATCGAACTGGGCGGCACCGACCAGAAATTCAATCTATTGATGGGGCGCGAGCTGCAAAAGCATTACGGGCAACCGCCGCAGTGCGTGCTCACCATGCCGTTGCTGGAAGGTCTGGACGGCGTGAATAAAATGTCCAAGTCGCTGGGTAATTACATCGGCATCACCGAAGCGCCGCAGGATATGTTCGGCAAGCTGATGTCGATTTCCGATACGCTGATGTGGCGTTATCTGGAATTGTTGTCGTTCCGCAGCATGGCGGAAATTGCCGGTTGGCAGGCGGAGGTGTCCGGCGGACGCAACCCGCGCGACATCAAGGTGTTGCTGGCGCAGGAGATTGTGGAGCGTTTCCACTCCCGCCAGGCTGCAGATGCGGCGTTGGCGGAATTCGAGGCGCGCTTCCGCCAGGGGGTGTTGCCGGAAGATATGGCGGAAATTAATGTTAATGCGCCTGACGGTAGTCTTGCCGTGCCGCAATTGCTCAAACAGGCCGGGCTGGTGGACAGTACATCCGAGGCAATGCGCATGATTCAGGCGGGCGCGGTCAAGCTGGACGGTGAACGCGTTAATGATAAAAACGTTACGATTGCAGCCGGCAAGGTAGTCGTGGCGCAGGTCGGCAAGCGTAAATTTGCCAGAGTCAAGGTTGGTTGACGTGAGCTGGCATGGTTTTCTTCTCTATCTACTCTTTTTGAGCCTTAATTCAAAACCTTAAATTGAACTGTTTTTTCAGGGGTGCTGGACAGTTATTCATATTCCAAACGTGTCATGATGGTATGAATCATAGTTTTTCATGCGTGTGATTTTTTGGATATGCAGGTTTTAGTCTCTGGTTTTATCTGTGCGTCAAGTTGCGGATAACCTTATCGCACCGTTAAATTCAGGGTTGCTTTGCGCAGAATTTGTTTTGCAATGAGTTGTCATTTCAAATGAGCACGGGCTGAATTTTCAGCAGTGTGGTTGCAAAGATAAAAAACCGATTTTAGAGGTTCATTTTAGGGGGTGAAAAATGAATAACTGGTGGAGTAAGCTGTCTCTAAAAAACAAGTTGCAAATACCGATTCAGATCGTGCTGCTGGTGATCACTGTGTCTGCACAGCGCTGGGCTTCTGATGCGTTTGAGGATCGAGTACTGATGGAGGCTGAGGGTAAGGCTAAAGTCACTGCGGATGGTGTGATCAACGGACTGAATATGCTGATGCTCGGCGGGACTATCAGCGATGCCGACCAGCGCAAGCTGCTCGTGCAAAAGATGGGTTCTTCCGACAAGGTAGAAGAATTGCGCGTCATTCGAGGCAAGTCGGTGCAGGATCAATTCGGTCCCGGACTGCCGGAGGAGCAGGCCAAGGACGAGTTGGATAAAGCGGCTCTTGCATCCGGGAAAGAACAAATCAGATTGAGTCATGAGGATGGCAAAGACATTGTGCGCGTTGTCATCCCTTTTATTGCCAAAAAGGATTTCCGCGGAACTGATTGCCTGCAATGCCATATCGTGCCGGAAGGTTCGGTTAATGGCGCGGCTAGCATCACACTTAATCTGCAGGAGGAGTATGCACTGATGCAGAAAGTCAACCTCTGGCTGTGGGGCGGGCAGGTGGCTTTGCAGGTGTTTCTGTTCTTTATGATCGGCTGGATCATCGAGCGCGTCACCTATCCGACCAGGGAGTTGCAGCAAACCATGGCAAAGATGCAGGCTGATGGCGATCTGACCAAACGGGTGCCGATCCACAGTGAGGATGAAATCGGACAGACCGGCATAGCGTTCAATGAGTTGGCCAAGAGCTTTCAGACTATCGTCGGGCAGATGCACGGCTATGCGGATCAGGTAGTCAGTTCGGCGCATAGCCTGGCATTGGACACGGCAAATATCGTATCCGGGTCGAAACAGCAGGCCGAGGCGGCCACAGGCACAGCCGAAGCGGTCGAGAAAATGAGCGCCAGTATCGGCTCGGTTGCGGATAATGCGACCCAGGTGGCGGCGCTTTCGATGGAAAGCATGACGCGTGCCAATAAAGGTCAGGCCAGTCTGGCCGAGATGGTGAGCGAGATCGGTTTGGTCGAAAATGCCGTGCGCATGATGGCCGATTCGGTGACTGCCTTCGTGCAGAGCACGCAAACCATCACCAGTATGACGCAGCAAGTGCGCGACATCGCCGAACAGACCAACTTGCTGGCGTTAAATGCCGCCATCGAAGCGGCGCGTGCCGGAGAACAGGGGCGCGGCTTTGCGGTGGTGGCGGATGAAGTGCGCAAACTGGCTGAGAAGTCGGCGCAATCCGCCAGCCAAATCGATGTTGTGACGCAAACGCTGGGCGGACAGAACGAACAGGTGGAACGCAACGTGCAGAGCGGATTGCAGGCGCTGCAAAGCAGCCAGAAACACATGCAGGAAGTTGCGGCGGTGTTGGCTCAGGCGAACGAAGCCGTGGTTAGCGTCAATGCCGGTGTGGATGACATCACCGCTTCCGTAAACGAGCAAAAACGCGCCAGCCAGGAGATTTCACGCAATGTGGAAAGTATCGCCAGCATGGCCGAAGCAAACCACACCTCGGTGCAGGGCGCGGTGCAAGCCGTGAGCATGATGGAGTCCGTGGCGGAAGAGCTGAAGAGAAGCGTACAACACTTCAAAGTGTGATAACGGCGTTGCAGGGGGGCTGCCGCGAAAGTGCGCAGTCCCAGTGCCGGCAGTCGTTCTGGCTGCGCTGATATGTTGCCACGGTATGCGGTTAATGTATGAAAAATATTCTCAAAGACTCCGGCACGGAATTGGTGATCGTTATTCGTTCGCCCTTTGTTGTATGGGTAGGGGGCTTGGGAATTATTTTTCTTGTTTATCTTGCGTATCTGCTGATGACGGGACATTCCGGCGATGAGCGGATTGTCGGGCTTGCCGGTGCGTCCGCAACCTGTGCGTTATTCTTTTTTGCGGGTTATGAAAAGTCGGATTTCATTTTTGATCTGCAATCGCGGACGCTGATATGGTCGAGGCAGAGGGGATTTTTCAAGCGTGGCGGTGTAGTTTCCTTGGCAGCCATTCAGCATGTGGTACTCCAGTCGTGCATGGGCAACGACAAGTACTACCCGCTTCATCGAGCCGTGCTGATCACATCCGAAGGTGAGTTGCCTGTACACTTGCCTATGAGCACGATGACATGAATGAAGTGTTGGCAAAACGCATCAGGTCTTTCCTCTATATGCCGGTCAATAACCTTGTGGAGGAAAGCGTCGAAACGCTGGTTGCAAACGGGCGGGATATCGATGCCATTCGACTGCTTCGGGAAAAGAATGATATTTCCCTGTCCGATGCCCATGACAGGGTTGCCCGGATTAAAGGGGCGGGAAAGCGCGCACCCGTGGACGGAAAGCCCCTCCATTAACGGCGATGTGCAATCTGAACAGGGGCGGTATTCCATTGTGAAGCTGGTCAACAGTATCTTTATCAATCGTTCCCCGGAAGTTGTTTGGGCTTTTCTGGAAGACCCGGAGCACATGCTGCTGTGGAACCCGAAGGTGAAACAGGTGTCCCCCTCCTGCTTTGCGGAGCCGAAGCAGGGGTATCGCTACGATATAACTTACCAGATGGGCGCAAGCGCAGTTGCCTCTGGGCTGCAGGCGGAATTTGTTTGTTTTGAACCTTGCTCAAAACTGGTTATACGCCAGACCGGCGGACTTCCATCCCCGCAAGACAGAATCATCGAAGAGACTTATGAATTGGTGGAACGCGGTGGCGGAACATTTCTGACGCAAACGATACGTGTTGAAAATTCGGGTATCAATATTTTTCTGCGGTTGCTGATCTGGTTCATCCGGAAATTTGGCAAACCTGCCGGCAAACCCTATCTTGAAACCTTTCGCGATATCCTCGAAAAGGGTGTGGCAAAGGGCGCTGGCCGGTAACGACCCGTCTGTTCCTGTTTTTCCTGTTGAGCTTGAACCGGCTTGCCGTTATGCTCAGCATCCGATGCCTGTTTTCATGAGCGCAAATCGGGCACTTCAGTCATGCCGGATCAACTATCGACTCACGCAGTAGAAGAGGTTCATACATGTATTTAGAGCACTTCGGACTTAACGAGCCGCCATTCAGAATCACGCCGGTGACGATGTTTTTCTTTTCCGGCGCGCACCGCGGGCAGATTCTCGATGCGCTGATCTACTCGTTGAGCGAAGCCGAAGGCATTATCAAGGTCAGCGGCGAAGTCGGCAGCGGTAAAACCATGTTGTGCCGCATGCTGCTTGAGCGCTTGCCCAAACACTTTGAAACGATCTATCTCGCCAATCCAAGCCTGTCGCGCGAGGAGATGCTGTACGCGATAGCCGACGCGCTCGGGCTGGATATCAACGGCGAGCGTGTCGGTGTCATCATGCAGAAGATCCAGAAAAAGCTCGAGGATAAAGCCCGCGAGGGTAAGCGTGTCGTCGTGCTGGTGGACGAAGCGCATGCCATGCCGCTGGACACGCTGGAGGAATTACGCCTGTTGTATAACCTGCAAGCCGGTAATACGAGGTTGCTGCAAATAATCCTGTTCGGGCAGCCGGAATTGAACGCCAAGCTGGAACAGCCGAACATGCGCCAGCTCAAAGATCGAATCGTCCATCATTTCAACATGCAACCGCTGTCGCGCAACATCCTTGAAAACTACCTGATGTTCAGGATGCGCGCTGCCGGTTATCACGGCCCGAATATTTTTTCGCCGAATGCCCTCAAACTGATCGCCGATGCCTCCCACGGATTGATGCGCCGTGCCAATATTCTCGCGGACAAATCGCTGTTGGCCGCTTTTGTCGAGGATACCCACAACATCGAGGCGCGCCATGTACAGGCGGCGATGCGCGATTGCGAAATCAGGCCGCCGCATCCCTTGTCAGGTAAAGGCCTGTGGATAGGCGGAGCGACCGCCGCGCTGTTATTGTCGAGTTTGGCGGCGTGGTGGATGTCGGACCGTCCGCAGCCCGAAGATCAGAGCATGAAGGCTGAGACCGGATATTCTGCCGACATGCATTCTGACAAAACAGTCACTGGTGCGCCGGGTGTCAACTTGGCGGCGGGTGATACGCCGCAGGTGGCATTATCTTCGCCTGTCTCCGAACCTGCGACCCCGGTGATAGCCGCTCCGGTCAATGATAAATTGAGCCTGCTGGAGCAACGGCTGGCAGCAGGTAAAGAATTGCTTGAACAGGCCGCTTCGACAGGCTCTGGGCAGGGAAAAGCCGTCGCCAGCATTCAATTGTTCTACAACGATGAGATTCTGAAAGGGCGCATCGAGAATTTTCTGAAACGTGCCAAAGGGCTGGGTAAACTCTCCGAGATTTACCTGATACCGGCCAAATTTGGCAGCAAGAATGGTTTGCGCGTGCTTTACGGCGCATATCCGTCGGTTGAAGCGGCGCGCAACGCGGTCAAAGACTTGCCAAAACGCTATCAGGATGCCTTCACCGTATCAATTTATACGCTCTGACGGGTGGATTGAAGCCAATTTTGGTTTTGGGCAAGGCGTGTAGCCGGATGGTGTTTGTCCGGTTGTTCCGTTTGTCAGTCCGGCCTCTTTCCGGCATAATTCACCCTGCCGTTCAGACCAATGGGAGAGTGTGCTAGCCAGCACCGCCGAAGGCGCAACACCCGCAACCGCTCAGGCTCAAGGAACCGTTGGATCAGGCAAATCTGGAGAGCGTCAATATCGTCATGACTCGCGTAGCGAGTCCTTGTCCCCCTCGCCCGTTTACGGGAGAGGGATGGGGAGAGGGTAGTTGGCCACCGAAGGGGCACACGGCATCCGCCGCAATCTCTCAGGTATCAAGGACAGATGGGGCGCAGCACGAATTCGTGCTGCGCCCTTTTTTATTTTTAGAAAGCATATATGACCTTAAAACAGACTCCCTTGAATGCGGCGCACCGCGCGATGGGCGCGAAGATGGTGGATTTTGGCGGCTGGGACATGCCGGTGAACTACGGTTCGCAGATCGACGAACACCATCAGGTGCGCAACGATTGCGGCATGTTCGACGTGTGCCACATGCGTGTGGTGGACGCGAAGGGCGACGGCGTGCGCGCCTTTCTGCGCTACCTGCTGGCAAACAACGCCGACAAGATCATACTGCCCGGCAAGGCGCTGTATTCCGCGATGCTGCGCCCGGACGGCGGTGTGATCGACGACCTGATCATCTACTTCATGACCGAGCAGTGGTTTCGCATCGTGGTCAACGCCGGCACGGCGGACAAGGATATTGCCTGGATGAAACAGCAGGCCGCAGCGCACGCGCCCAGCTTGACCATCACCTCGCGCGACGACTTGGCGATGGTAGCTATCCAGGGCCCGAACGCGCGCGCCAAAGTGTGGCAGGTATTGCCGCAAACCAAGGCCGCGACAGAAGGGCTGGTGAATTTCCAGGCAGCCGACTGCGGCGAATATTTTGTGGCGCGCACCGGCTACACAGGCGAAGACGGTTTTGAGGTGATGCTGCCGAAAGAAAAAGTCGAAGCATTCTGGTACGCGCTAAACAAGGCCGGAGTCAAACCCATCGGCCTCGGCGCGCGCGACACGCTGCGACTGGAAGCGGGCATGAATCTCTACGGGCAGGATATGGACGAGAGCATCAATCCGCTGGAAGCCGGGATGGCCTGGACGGTGGACTTGAACAGCGAACGCGATTTTATCGGCAAAGCCGCACTGCTGGCGAATCCTCCGACGCGCAAGCTGGTCGGCCTCGTGCTGCTGGATCGCGGTGTGCTGCGCGGCCACCAGCAGGTGCATACCGCGCACGGCGCGGGCGAAATCACCAGCGGCAGTTTTTCGCCCACGCTGGAAAAATCCATCGCGCTGGCACGCGTGCCGAACGGCGTACAGATTGGCGACACGGTGCAAGTGGCGATTCGCGATAAAATGCTGGCGGCGCAGGTGGTGAAGTATCCGTTCGCCCGCAATGGTAAGGCGGTAATTTAAGTCAAAAACAAATGTCCACGAAAAGCACGAAATAACACGAAAGAAACCAGTGTCGCCGTTTGTGATTTTCGTGTGTTTTGTGGACAAAAGTGTTTTTTTATTCAGACATCAATTTTTTTGGAGAGCACCATGAGCAACCCAAGCAACCTAAAATACACCGCCTCCCACGAATGGGTCAAAACCGAAGCCGACGGCACTATCAGCATCGGCATTACCGAACACGCACAGGAATTGCTGGGCGACATGGTGTTTGTCGAAGCGCCGGCAGTGGGGCGCAAACTGAAGGCCAAGGAAGAATGCGCGGTGGTGGAATCGGTGAAAGCCGCCGCCGACGTGTACGCGCCGGTAAGCGGTGAAGTGACCGCGGTAAACAGCGCGCTGGACAGCGCGCCGGAAGCTATTAACTCCGAGCCATACGGCGCGTGGATATTCAAGATGAAGCCGGACAACGCCGCCGATGTCGCCGCACTGCTGGATGCCGCGGCTTATCAGGCCGTGGTCGATAGCGAAGCACACTAAATCAGGATCGGGGAGTGAGGATTGAGGAGCGAGGAGAAAGCGCTCTTCGATTCCAGTTTCCCGATCCTCAATCCCGAGGATCAAAATGCCTTTCATCCCCCACACCGAGCAGGACATCCAGTCCATGCTCGCCAGTATCGGCGCGGCAAATATCGACGCGCTGTTTGACGAGATCCCCGCCGCGCTGCGCAGCGGCAAGCTGACCGCCATCGGCGACGGGCTGAACGAGATGCAGGTCGCGCGTCTGATGCACGAGCGCGCCGCACAGGACAGCCAGCCGCTCAACTTTATCGGCGCGGGCGCCTACGAACACCATATTCCCGCCGCAGTCTGGGAGATCGCCACGCGCGGCGAGTTTTACACCGCCTACACACCGTATCAGGCCGAGGCCAGCCAGGGCACGCTGCAAACGCTGTACGAATACCAGACCATGATCGCGTCGCTGACCGGCATGGATGCGTCCAACGTCAGCCTGTACGACGGCGCTTCGGCGCTGGCAGAGGCGATCCTGATGGCGGTACGCGCGCACAAATCATCGCGCCGTGTGCTGTTGCCCGCCACCGTTAGCCCGCTGTACCGCAGCGTGGCGCACAGCATCGTCAAGTTGCAGAACATCGAACTGGTGGAGGTGCCGTTCGACATTGCGACCGGCATCATTGACATGCAGGCGCTGCAACAACATGCGGGCGGCGACATTGCCGCGCTGGTGATCCCGCAGCCAAATTTCTTCGGCGCGCTGGAAGATGTCGATGCGCTGACCGCGTGGGCGCATGCGCAGGGTGCGCTGGCGATTGCGCTGGTGAACCCGCTGACGCTGGCCTTGCTCAAGGCTCCCGGACAATGGGCGGAGAAGGGTGCAGATATCGCAGTCGGCGACGGCCAGCCGCTCGGCGCGCCGCTGTCCAGCGGCGGCCCGTATTTCGGTTTCATGTGCTGCAAGCAGGCACTGGTGCGCCAGATGCCGGGACGCATCATCGGCCGCACCGTCGATCTCGACGGCAAGCCCGGTTTCACGTTGACGCTGCAGGCGCGCGAACAGCACATCCGTCGCGCCAAGGCGACATCCAATATTTGCTCCAATCAGGGCCTGATGGTGACCGCGGCGACCATTCACATGGCGTTGCTCGGTGTGGACGGGCTGCGCCGTGTCGCCGCCGCCGCGCATGCCAACACCGCCGCGCTCGCCGAGCAGGCCGGCGGCATAGCCGGTGTGAAATGCCTGTTCGTCGGAGCCCATTTTCATGAAGTGGCTTTACAATTACCAAAGCAAGTTGCTCAAGTATTAGATAAAATGCGTGCGCAAGGTGTGCTCGGCGGTTATGACCTCTCTGCGCATTATCCGCAACTGGGCAATGCCATTCTGGTCTGCGCAACGGAAACCAAGACAACGGCCGACCTGCAGCGCTACGTCGACACCCTGCAGCATTCCCTATAACTGACCATCTGGAGATAAAAAATGAGCAATGTTACTTTGAAAGGCAATCCCGTCACCCTGAACGGCACCTTCCCAAGCGTCGGACAAACCGCCCCCGACTTCACCCTGGTTGCCAAAGACCTGAAAGATGTCGGACTGAAAGATTTTGCCGGCAAACGCAAAGTGTTGAACATCGTACCCAGCCTGGACACCGCGGTATGCGCCACTTCCACCCGCAAATTCAACGAAGCGGCGAGCAAGCTGAACAACACCGTGGTGCTGGTGATCTCCGCCGACCTGCCGTTCGCGATGAGCCGTTTCTGCGTCGCCGAAGGTCTGGAAAACGTCACCACGCTGTCGCTGATGCGTGGCCGCGAGTTCATGCGCAACTACGGCGTGGAAATCGCCAACACCGGACTTGGCGGCGTAACTGCGCGCGCCGTAGTGGTGCTGGATGAAAGCAACAAGGTGATTTATACCGAGCTGGTTAGCGAAATCACCACTGAGCCAAACTACGATGCGGCGCTGGCAGTATTGAAGTAAGTGTAAAGACATTCCTTCCCCCTTGCAGGGGGAAGGTTAGGATGGGGGTAGTAACGGTGAAATATCTGGTTTCTACCCCCTCCCCAGCCCGCCCCCTGCAAGGGGGAGGGGACTGTTAACTGAGGAAATAGTCATGCTGATTTTCGAACGCTCCCATCCCGGCCGCCGCAATGCGGCACAGGCTCCGCATCATGCTGCCGTAGCCAAGGGTATTCCGGCCGCGCTGTTGCGCAAGGATCAACCGCTGTTGCCCGAAGCCTCCGAGATGGATGTGGTGCGCCATTACACCGGGTTGTCGCAGAAGAATTTTTCCATCGACACGCATTTTTATCCGCTTGGCTCGTGCACCATGAAATACAACCCGCGGGCCTGCAACACGCTGGCGATGCTGCCGAATTTTCTGGCGCGCCATCCGCTTGCGCCGGAATCCACCGGACAGGGCGTGCTGGCTTGCCTGTACGACTTGCAGGAAATATTGAAAGACGTGACCGGCATGGCCGGTGTTTCGCTGATGCCGATGGCCGGCGCGCAGGGCGAGTTTGCCGGTATCGCGATGATCCGCGCTTACCACGAATCGCGCGGCGACGCCGCGCGCAGCGAGATCATCGTGCCGGATGCGGCGCACGGCACCAATCCGGCCACCGCCGTGATGTGCGGCTACACAGTGAAAGAGATTTCGACCAATGCCAACGGCGACGTTGATCTGGACGCGCTGCGCGCCGCAGTCGGCCCGCAGACTGCCGGGCTGATGCTGACCAACCCGTCCACGCTGGGCGTATTCGAAACTCAGATTCAGGCGATTCAGAAAATTATCCACGAGGCGGGTGGCTTGCTGTATTACGACGGCGCGAACCTGAACGCGATTCTCGGCAAGGTTAAACCCGGCGACATGGGTTTCGACGTGATCCACATGAACCTGCACAAGACCTTCTCCACCCCGCACGGCGGCGGCGGGCCGGGCGCGGGCGCGGTGGGCGTGGCGCAACGCCTGCTGCCGTTCCTGCCGCTGCCGGTGGTCGAAAGATTCCCCTCTCCCCTCGCGGGAGAGGGTGCCCGAAGGGCGGGAGAGGGGGCGAGCGGAGAAACCGTGAGTTACCGCTATCTCACCGAACAGGATCTACCCCAATCCATCGGTCACCTGTCCGCCTTCAGCGGCAATATTGGCATCCTGCTGCGCGCCTATGTGTATGCGCGCATGCTGGGCGCGGAGGGCATGCACCGCGTCGCGGAATTCGCTACGCTGAACGCCAACTACCTGATGGCCGAACTGCACAAGGCGGGCTTCACCGTGGCTTTCCCGAAACGCCGCGCCAGCCACGAGTTCATCGTGTCGATCAAGCCGCTCAAGGATGCCACCGGCATCTCCGCGATGGACGTGGCGAAGCGCCTGTTGGACAAGGGCTACCATCCGCCCACCACCTATTTTCCGATGTTGGTGCCGGAATGTTTGCTGATCGAGCCGACCGAAACCGAATCCAAAGAAGTGCTGGACGGCTTCGTCAACGCGCTGAAGGAAATCCGCGACGAGGCATACGCTACGCCGGAACTGGTGAAGGGCGCGCCGCACACCATGCCGGTACGCCGTCTCGACGACGTGAAGGCGGCAAGGGAACTTGATCTGACGTGGAAGTCTAACGTCTGATTTTAATCGGACGTTACTTTATGAAAGGACTGGTCATGCTTAACTTCGGCAAAACGACTGCTTTACTATTGGCTAGTGTCGCCCTCGCCAGTTGTGCTTCCGGCCTGTCCGGTTCGGCTTATACCCGCGATCAGGCGCGGCAGCCAGAGGATGTGCGCATGGCCGTTGTCGAAAGCGTGCGCGCAGTGCAGATCGAAGGCACCAAATCGCCTGTCGGCACGGCAGCGGGGACGATAGTGGGCGGCATTGGCGGCAGCAATGTCGGCGGCGGCAAAGGCAGTTCGGTCGGTGCCGTGCTGGGCGCGGTGGCCGGTGGAGTAGTCGGTTCCGCCATTGAGGAGGGCGTAACCCGCCAGTCGGCCGTTGATATCACGGTCAGGTTTGAGGACGGCAAGCTGATTGCGGTCACTCAGGCGGTGGGCGACGAAAAATTCCAGCCCGGCGACAAGGTAAGGGTGTTGACCGGCAGCGGTGTAACGCGCATTAGCCACTAACGGGCTTGGTTGGCTCATCCGTGATGTATGCTGGATAGCCCCTCTCCCGCGAGCGGGAGAGGGGTGGGGGAGAGGGACGTTGAGCATAAACCAAACTTGCATATATCCCAAGCCCTCATCCCAACCTTCTCCCGCCTGCGGGAGAAGGAGCAAACGAAATCGCTGCGCGAGTTCCTCGTTAACCAGGTGATACAATTCGCGCCTTCTTAAATTCAGCCGAGATTTTACGATGCACACTCTGATTTGCGGTTCAATGGCCTACGACACCATCATGGTGTTCCAGGATCAATTCAAGAAACACATCCTGCCGGAAAAAATCCACATCCTGAATGTGGCGTTTCTGGTGCCGGAGATGCGCCGCGAGTTTGGCGGCTGCGCGGGCAACATCGCCTACAACCTGCAGCTGCTCGGCGGCAATCCGCTGATTATGGCGACGGTCGGCGACGATTTCGCTTCCTATGCCGCGCGTCTGGATAAACTCAAATTGTCGCAACAGCATATCCGCCATGTGCCGGACAGTTTTACCGGGCAGGCATTCATCACCACCGATCTGGACGATAACCAGATCACTGCTTTCCATCCCGGCGCGATGAGCTTTTCCGAACAGAACCATGTCGGCGACGCAAAGAATGTCAGCCTCGGTATCGTTTCGCCGGATGGCCGCGACGGCATGCTGCAACACGCGCGCGAATTCCGCGAGGCGGGCATCCCCTGGGTGTTCGATCCGGGTCAGGGCATGCCGATGTTCGGCGGCGACGAATTGCTGCGTTTCGTCGAACAGGCCGATTATGTGACGGTGAACGATTACGAAGCGCAACTGTTGCAGGACAAGACCGGCAAAAAACTCGAAGAGCTGGCCAAAGGCAAACGTGCGCTGATCATGACGCGCGGCGGCGAAGGCTCGACCATCTATGCAGACGGCAAGGAAATCATCATTCCCTGTGCCAAACCCACCGCACTGCTCGACCCGACCGGTTGCGGCGATGCATATCGCGCAGGCTTGCTGCACGGCATCCAGCAGGGTTGGGACTGGGAGACCACCGGACGCTTGGCCTCGTTGCTCGGCACGCTCAAGATCGCCAGCCGGGGAGGGCAGAACCATGCACCGAGTCGCGATGAGTTGAAGGCGCTGTTCCAGCAACATTTCGGATTCGCCGTGCCGCTGTGATACGCATGTTTCATCGCATCTGTACCGTTCTGGTAGGTGCGAATTCATTCGCACGATCAACATGTCATGTGCGAATGAATTCGCACCTACATATTCGTCAACGGCTTTATATGTTGTTTGGTATCGCCCTGTTGCTGAGCGGCTGCGCCAGCAATCAACCGGGCGGTATCGGTAGCGGCGCTAACGATGCCAACGTCGCCGTCATCAAACTTGGCGTGATCGAAAGTGTCACGCCAATCGAACTGGATGCCAGTACCAGCAGCGGGGCCACTTTTGGCGGTGTATTCGGGCAGGTCGGCGGTGCCAGTACCGGCAGCGGGCGCGGTGCTACGGTCGGTTCGATACTGGGATCGGTACTCGGCGGCACGCTAGGCCATCAATCCGGCATCGCCACCAAACCCGGTCTGGAAATTTGGGTCAAACTGGACGGCGAAGAGGGCAAGAGCACCTACGTGATGCAGCCCGGCAAACCGGATGCGTTCAAGATCGGCGACCGGGTGCGGGTGGTGCGCAAGAGAGGCGAAACGCGCGTCGAGCCTGATGCCGCTGCAGAAAAGCCGTCGGAGAAATCTACTAACGCGCCGCCAAAAGATATTACGAAACAATCAGCCAAACCCTGATGAAGGATTGGTCTGCCATTTCGGCCTCAATTTATACAACCCGTACCGTATCCTCAATCATGCCAATTGGTTCGGCGGCGGATATGCGAGACAGGCGGAGCAGATGATGCAACGGTTGCTGCCGTTCAACCATTAACCGAGAGCCACTGGGTTGAGCCGCCACAGCGAGACGGTCAACGCGGTGGCGAAGCTTACCCATGCGAGATAAGGCACGAGCAGGAGTGCTGCTAGCCTATGTAAACGCCAAAACGAGAAGATGGTGCTGGCGATGAGCAACCACAGGACAACAATCTCGCCCAGAGACAGCGCACCCTGATGCCAGACAAAGAAAATCCATGTCCAAAGCGCGTTGGCGAACAACTGCGCGACGAATAATTCACTGAGGTAAACCCCCGGCTATGCCGGGGGACTCACAAAGGTTTGACCTATACCACGGTGAGAGTGAATCTGTAATCTCGACTAAGAGATGGAGATTCACGATGAAAGAATACCAGAGT
>JAQTWT010000016.1 GCA_028689145.1 Gallionella sp. | reverse complement strand
CTGCTGCCTCCCGTAGGAGTCTGGACCGTGTCTCAGTTCCAGTGTGGCTGGTCGTCCTCTCAGACCAGCTACAGATCGTCGCCTTGGTGAGCCTTTACCTCACCAACTAGCTAATCTGATATCGGCCACTCCGAAAGCGAGAGGTCTTGCGATCCCCCCCTTTCCCCCTCAGGGCATATGCGGTATTAGCGTAACTTTCGCTACGTTATCCCCCACTTCCGGACATGTTCCGATATGTTACTCACCCGTTCGCCACTAACTCGAGGAGCAAGCCCCTCAAGCCCGTTCGACTTGCATGTGTAAAGCATACCGCCAGCGTTCAATCTGAGCCAGGATCAAACTCTTCAGTTCAATACCTGTTTTGGTTCATTTAAGAACCTGGTCTTACTCAAAGTGAATCATTGACATGATTCGTTTCGACTTTGCGTAAGTACTACATATTTTTAAAGTCGTTTCCACATCCCGAAAGACGCAAAAACTTCCCAAAAACCAAGCACCTACACTCGTCGATTGTTCGTTTTCTTTTTAAAGATCGGGCTGCTGTGGCAGCGAAGAGGTGCGCATTATAGAGATGGAAATTTTCCCGTCAACACTTTTTTGAAATATTTTTTAAATATTCGTCACGAGCCTGTTTGGTTCACGTTATTTACTACAATACCGCATCACTCGAAATACACGAAATGACACAAATTACACTTGGAATCGAATCGTCTTGCGACGAAACCGGCATCGCTCTCTACCAGACAGAGCGCGGACTACTGGCACACGCATTACACACACAAGTCGCCATGCACAGTGAATATGGCGGTGTGGTTCCCGAGCTTGCTTCGCGCGACCATGTGCGGCGCATTATCCCGCTGGTGCGCCAAGTCCTGCACGAAGCCGATGTGTCGCTTAATCAGATTGACGCGATCGCCTATACACAAGGGCCGGGCTTGGGCGGTGCGCTGCTAGTCGGTGCCAGCGCCGCCAACGCGCTGGCCTACGCGCTCGACATTCCCAGCATCGGCATCCATCATCTTGAAGGCCATTTGCTTTCACCATTACTGTCCGACCCGGCACCCGAGTTTCCCTTTGTCGCTTTATTGGTTTCAGGCGGACACACCCAACTGATGCGCGTGGACGGCGTGGGGCAATACACTTTACTCGGCGAAACGCTGGACGATGCTGCAGGAGAAGCCTTCGACAAAAGCGCAAAGCTGCTGGGACTGGGTTATCCGGGCGGCCCGGCGCTGGCACAACTCGCCGCTACCGGACGCACCGGACAATACAAACTTCCGCGCCCGATGTTGCACAGCGGCGATCTGGATTTCAGCTTTAGCGGATTAAAAACGGCGGTATTGACGCTGACAAAGCAAAGCGATGACGAAAAACAGACTCGCGCCGATATCGCCTGCGCCGTGCAGGAAGCCATCGTTGATGTATTGGCGCATAAAGCGCGCGCCGCCCTTGCGCAAACCGGATTGAATCAATTGGTCGTAGCCGGCGGTGTAGGTGCCAACCAGTTGTTGCGCAACCGCCTGAATGAAGACATCGGCAAACGCGGCGGCACAGTGTTTTACCCCGACTTGCAATTTTGCACCGACAACGGCGCGATGATCGCTTTTGCCGGCGCGCTGCGCCTTGCGCAGCAACAAGGCAGAAAAGATTACCGCTTCAATGTCAAACCGCGCTGGAATCTGGCAGAGATTATCGAAACAAACTAACCGAGCAATACCTCTACAGCGGCAATATCGGCATGCGTTTCCGGTTTGCGGCTGCCGTTGAAACGTGCGTTTTCCGGAAGCAGCACCAGATGGGTCTGCACGCCGGATTCACCGGTCAATGTGTAACTCGGCACCGTATCCTCGCGCCCGCCAAAACAAATCTTCCATTCGCCGTCTTTAAACGCAATATCGCGCTTGAGCAGGAACAACAACACGGCTTTTTCATCATCGCTGAACAGCATCAAATTAATATCCGATTGACTCCCTGCCGTACCGCTCAACACCGAGCCAGTCAGGTAAGGATGAAATTCCGCCAACAAACGCATAGTTGCCAGCGCTTCTTCGCGTAACTGACGCAAAACTCCGGGATGGGTTTCATGTTGGAACAGGTGGCGAAAGCTGCGCAGCGCCACATCTATTTCTTCATTGCTGGGCAGATGGTGCGTATCGCTTGCACCCAATTGTTTGGCCGCCTTGCGTTTTGCGTAAGCATGATCGGTAATCCCGTCTTCGGCCATCAATTTTGCCGCCCGATGCGCCAATTGCTCACGCATCAGGTCGCGCCGGAACACCTGACTTCTCGGAGCTTGTTCTTTAGTCATGATAGTCGCTCAGAGTAGCTGATCTTTGACCGTATCGGTCGGTTTAACTTCTTCACTGGGCACCGGCATCGCCTGCTCAGACGGAATATTTTCCTGATAAAAATACTCGACAAACGGCCCCTCTTTATCAGCATGACCTTCCTCGTTGATGCGCACGGCAGCCATATTGTCCGGCATGGCGTAGGCGGCTTGCGGCACATCTTTAAGCGCTTTCTCCATATAACTGATCCATATCGGCAAGGCTGCGCCACCGCCGGTCTCCTTGTCGCCCAAGCTGCGCGGATGATCAAAACCCATCCATGAGATACCGACAAGCGTTGGCTGAAAACCGCAAAACCATGCGTCAATCGAATCGCTGGTGGTACCCGTCTTACCCGCCAAATCCTGACGACCAAGCTGCATGGCACGGATGGCTGTACCATGCCTCACCACATCCTGCATCATATTAACCATGGTAAAGGCATTGCGCACATCAATAACCTGCTCCGCACCCTCTCCGGCTATTGCGGGCTGAGTTTGATTTAACACATTACCGTTCGCATCTTCGATACGCTGGATAAAGTAAGGGGTCACACGGAAACCGCCGTTGGCAAAAACCGAATAACCGACCAGCATCTGCATGGGCGTAACAGACCCCGCACCCAGCGCCATCGTCAAGTAGGGAGGATGTTTATCCACATCAAAGCCGAACTTGGTCAGATAGTCTTGTGCATATTGCGGCGTAATGGACTGCAAAATGCGTATGGAAACCATATTTTTAGACTTGGTTAACGCCTTGCGCATGCGCATCGGTCCGGCAAATTCATTGTCAAAATTCTTCGGTTGCCAGGGTTCGCTGCCGGTTTGCTCGGCATCAAATATCAAGGGCGCATCATTGATTACCGTGGCGGGCGTAAAATTCTTCTCCAGCGCGGCGGAATAAATAAAAGGCTTTAAGCTTGAGCCGGGTTGCCGCCATGCCTGCGTGATGCGATTAAACTGGTTACGACTAAAGTTAAAACCGCCGATGAGCGCCCGAATGGCACCATCGCGCGGGTCTGCCGAAACGAAAGCAGACTCCACTTGCGGAAGCTGACTGATTTGCCAGACACCTTTCTCATCCTTCTGCAATCGAATGATCGATCCGGGATTCATACGCTGATTCAATGCCACCTTGTTGCTCAAGGCACGCTGTGCAAAACGCAATGCATCACCGCGGACTTCGGCCATCTCACCGCCCTTGCAGTAAGCTCGAACAAGACTGTGTGAGGCTTCCAGCACCACGGCGGGAATCAAGTCATCGTTATCCTCGATATCCTGCAACGCCTCTTCCATATACTCTTCGCTGTCGCCTTTTTTCAAATCAACAAAGCCCTCGGGTCCACGATAGCCGTGGCGGCGGTCATATTCCAACACCCCTTTGCGCACCGCCTGATACGCGGCAAGTTGATCCTGCTGGCGGATCGTGGTGTAAACCTTAAAACCCTGTGTATAGGTATCTTCCTGATATTTTTCATAAACCGCCTGCCGAACCATTTCCGAAATGTAGTCCGATTTAACCCTAAATTCCTGATTACCATGCTTGGCCACGATAGGCTGCTGTTGTGCAAGCTGAAGTTGCTCGTCGTTAATAAAATTCAGTTCACGCATGCGACGCAGGACGTAAAATTGGCGTAATCTGGCGCGCTTCGGATTGACTACCGGATTATAAGAAGACGGCGCTTTAGGCAACCCGGCGAGCATGGCCGCCTCGGCGACAGTAACTTCACCGAGAGGCTTGCCAAAATAAACCTGGGCCGCTGTCGCAAAACCGTAAGCGCGCTGCCCGAGGTAAATCTGGTTAAAGTAGAGTTGCAGAATCTCGTCTTTACTCAAGTTATGCTCGATTTTGAAAGCGAGCAGCATCTCGTTGAATTTGCGCGTCATGGTTTTTTCCTTGGAAAGGAAAAAATTGCGCGCCACCTGCATGGTGATGGTGCTCGCTCCCTGTTTCGCGCCGCCGGAGGTGAAATTGGAGATTGCCGCGCGCAACACACCTATATAATCAACACCGCCGTGCTCGTAAAATCTGTCATCCTCGGCGGCCAGAATGGCCTTCTTCATCACATCCGGCACATCGGAGATTTTTACCAATGCACGCCGTTCCTCCCCGAATTCGCTGAGCAACGCGCCTTCCACGCTATAAACACGCAACGGAATCTTGGGGCGATAGTCGGTAAGCACCTCCAGCGAAGGCAGTGTCGGATAAGCCAGCATAACCGCCAAACCAAGCAATATAGCGGGAAGCAAGCAAAGGGTCAGTACGACAAGAACGGGTAAAATCCAACGACGGGAAGGCATGGGCAGTTGTCCGAAAGGAGAAAATGGTGATATGGTGCGCGAAATTATATCGGCTCCGCGAGTATAAATAACCCCTTAAAAATAGCTTTACATGATTTATAGTTATTGCTAGGATTTAAACCACTTTATACGAAAAAGTCCGAAACGGCCTATGCCCAAAGTGAATTTTGACATTCCGCTTGATTTTTTACAGACCAAAACTCCACCCATGATAGGCGTGGACATTACGTCATACTCGGTCAAAATGGTCGAATTGAGTGAAATGCCAAAAAAAGACGGGTTCATCGTGGAACGTTACGTGATTGAGCCTCTCCCGAAAGATGCCATCAGTGACGGCAACATCAATAATCTTGAAGCTGTTTCAGAAAGTCTGCAGCGCGCTTGGAAACGACTGGGCAGCCGCATCAAAAATGTCAGTCTGGCACTCCCTGCAGCAGCGGTAATAACCAAAAAGATCCTGTTACCGGCCGGTATGCGCGAGGAAGATCTGGAGTATCAAGTTGAATCGGAAGCCAACCAATATATACCGTTCGCACTGGAGGAAGTTAATCTGGACTTTCAGGTAATCGGCCCGGCTCCTACGGATCCAGATGAAGTCGAAGTGTTGTTGGCCGCCTCGCGCAAAGGCAACGTTGAGGACCGTGTTGCTGCTGCCCAGGGTGCGGGGCTAAGGGCATTGGTTGTTGATGTAGAACCCTATGCAGCCGAGACAGCTTTCGAGCAGATTCGCGCGCAACTACCCGACAACGCGACAGACAAATGTGTTGCGCTGATTGATATAGGCGCAAGCGTAATGAATGTCAATGTGCTGCGCAATGGGCAATCAATCTATTCAAGAGATCAGCAGGTCGGTGGCGACCAATTGACCCAACAGATTCAGGGAATGTTCGGCTTGTCTGCCGAAGAGGCTGAATTAGGCAAGCGCAATGGCGGATTGCCGGATAACTACGAAAACGATGTTTTATCACCCTTCCGCGAAAACGTGGTAATGGAAATAGCGCGTGCGATGCAATTCTTTTTCACTTCGACGCAATACGATGAAGTGGATTACATTGTGCTTGCCGGGGGATGTGCGGTATTGCCCGGATTGGACGATGCCGTGGCAACCCGAACTCAAGTGAGCACCATGATCGCCAACCCGTTTGCTTTAATGACGCTATCGAGCCGCATCAAGCCGCGCCAATTGCAAACTGACGCACCGTCCCTAATTGTCGCCTGCGGACTGGCGATGAGGAGGTTTGACCCGTCATGATACGCATAAATTTATTACCCCACCGCGCAGAAAAACGCCGCGCCCGCCAAATCCAATTTGCCGCGCTGAGTGTGATTTCCGTTGTGCTGGGCGCTTTATTGGTGGGATTCGTGCATGCCGCAATCAGCAGCCAAATATCCTATCAGGAAAGACGCAACGAATACCTGAAGCAAGAGACCGCGATTCTGGACAAACAAATTGCAGAAATTAAAAAGCTGCGCGAAGAAACCGCATCTTTGCTGGAACGCAAAAACGTTGTAGAAAATTTGCAAAGCACCCGTTCTGATGTAGTGCACCTGCTGGACCAGATGTTGCGCATCCTGCCGGAGGGGGTTTATCTCAAGACGCTCAGGCAATCCGGCAACAAGATCAACATAACCGGCTACGCACAAACCAATGCACGCATCTCAACCTTAATGCGTGCTGTCGAAAACTCACCCTGGCTGGACTCACCATCGCTGGGTGAAATACACGCCTCCAGTGCCAACGGTGCGCGCGTAAGCGAGTTCACTTTAACATTCAACCTGATAGCAAAAAGCAAAGACGCGGATGTCGATGCTTCTGTCAAACCTGCCGGCGCAAAAGGCTGAATACCATGATTAACCTGGATGAATTAAAAAACCTAAACCCCAACAACCCCGGCTCCTGGCCATGGTCTGCAAAGATCATGGCTTTCGTGGCAATGTTCATTACGGTAGTGGCATGTGGAGCATGGTTTGACTGGCAGGATCAGTGGGAGAATTTGCAACGAATTAAAGACGAAGAAGTCTCTCTTAAAGAGACTTTTCTGACCAAGAAAAAAGAAGCAATCAACCTGGATCTGATCAAGAAACAGTTGACTGAAACACAGGAGTCTTTTGGCGCATTGCTCAAGCAATTACCCAGCAAATCGGAAATGGATGCTTTGCTAACAGACATCAATCAGGCCGGCTTGGGACGTGGCTTGCAGTTTGATTTATTCCGCCCCGGTTCTGAGAAAGTGAGCGGTGCATTTGCCGAATTGCCTATCACTATCAAGGTCACCGGCAGCTACGACGATATCGGCAAATTTTCAAGCGACATCGCAATGTTGCCGCGCATCGTCACACTCAACGATATATCGATAAGCCCCACCGGCGCAAATGGATTGTCCATGGATGCCATCGCGAAAACCTTCCGCTATCTGGATCAAGAGGAAGCTGCCTCGCAAAAGAAGGGGTCGAAAAAATGAGGCTCTTCCATCTTGTATTTGCTTCTATTCTGCTAACCGGCTGCGGCGGACAAGAATTTCAGGATTTGCACGATTTCGTCACTGATGCGGGGAAGGATATGCGCGGAAAGATACCGCCACCGCCCGAAGTAAAGCCATATGAGCCTTTCGCCTACAATAACGGGACGAATTTATCCGACCCGTTCAAACCACGCAAACCGGAATTACGCTCCGGTGGTAGCACTGGCGGCAATCAACCGGATATGGATCGCCCCAAAGAGGCACTGGAAGAATTCCCGCTCGAAAGCCTCAGAATGGTCGGCTATCTTTACCAGAAAAAAGTCGGTTACGCGGTTGTTCGTGCCCCTGACGCCAAGCTGCATCGCGTCAAGGCCGGCAACTATATCGGAATGAACTTTGGCTTGATAAAAGAAGTGACCGAGACAGAAATAGCCATAAAGGAAACGGTGCAAGATAGCACCGGCGACTGGTCGGAACGCATGAGCAGCCTGAAACTAGTTGAGTAAATGCGCCCGCATGGCAATTGGCGCGGCGGACACTAAATCTTAAGTAACGCGTAGTGTGTCCAAATTAAAATACAGTTTTTAATGTTTGGTACCGGCTGGCCCGGTTTAGGAGTAAAACAATGAAACAACTTAATATCGTAGTTCGGCTGCTGTGGCTATTCGTTGCGTTTGGCCTATCAGTCACGCATGCACAGGCTGATACGCAGAATAGCCTCACTGCACTAAGCGTAAATAACGCCGGTAACGGCAAGACCGTCATCAAGGTCGAATTAGCACAGCCATTATCCAATTTGCCCGCGGGTTTTGCCATTAATACCCCGCCGCGCATTGCGTTTGATTTCCCGAATACGGCGAATGGTCTGGGTAAATCGGTACAAGACTTCAGTGAAGGTGATTTGCGCAGCGCCAATATTGTTCAGGCAGGAACTCGCACCCGGCTAGTGGTCAATCTTAATCAGATGTTAACCTACGACACCAAGATCGACGGCAACAGCATGTTAATCACATTGCAGGGGAAAGTTGCTGGCAACACCACCACAACCAGCGAGGCCTCGCGTTTTGCCGAAGCCAAACCCAGCACGCAAAAACACACATTACGCGACATCGATTTCCGTCGCGGGAAAAATGGCGAAGGCCGCGTACAAGTCGACCTGTCCGATTCCGGCATTGGTATAGATATCCGCCAGCAGGGCACTACACTTATAGTTGATTTCCTTAAAACCAATCTGCCGCGTAACCTGCAGCGCAAACTCGATGTAGTCGATTTCGCAACCCCGGTACAAGGCGTTGATACCTTCACGCAGGGCGATAACGTCCGCATGGTGATCGAACCCAAGGGATTATGGGAACACGCCGCCTACCAAACTGACAACAAATTCATTATTGAAGTAAAACCGCTGGCCGACGATCCCAACAAATTGGTAAAGGGCAATCAAATCGGCTATGCCGGTGAGAAATTGACACTCAACTTCCAAAAGATCGATGTTCGCGAAGCGTTAAATGTGATTGCCGACTTTACCGAGCTGAACATGGTCATCAGTGATACGGTCAGCGGCAATCTGACCCTGCGCCTGAAAGACGTACCATGGGATCAGGCATTGGATATTATTTTGCAAAGCCGCGGTTTGGATATGCGCAAAAACGGCAATGTTATTCAAGTTGCTCCACGCGAGG
Source organism: Gallionella sp. (assembly GCA_028689145.1). Classification (GTDB taxonomy): domain Bacteria; phylum Pseudomonadota; class Gammaproteobacteria; order Burkholderiales; family Gallionellaceae; genus Gallionella. Next base: position 26,490 of record JAQTWT010000016.1, on the reverse strand, counting down.
AGATTGCCGCCAAGGAAAAAACCAACTTGGCCGCGCGCCAGGAAATCTCCGAACTGGAAGAATTGCGTACCGAAAGCTTCCAGCTAAGCTATCAAACAGTAAGCGACATGATCGCCTTATTAACCAATGCCAAGCAACCCATACTATCGAAACGGGGAAGTGCCGTCTCCGATGCGCGCACCAGCACAATATTCATTCAAGACACCCCCGCACGTCTGGAGGAGGTGCGTAAAATAATCAAGCAGATCGACATTCCGGTGCGTCAGGTTTTGATTGAGGCACGCTTTGTTTCGGCTTCCGATACTTTCTCCCAAAGCCTGGGGGCCAAATTGGGTTATACCGGTCCCGCTGCAGCTGCAGGTGGGGCGGGCGGATTTGCCGTAGGTGCTGCCACGCCGACTGCAACGCGCGGCACCATCACAGCTGCCGGCAGCAACGTGAATCTGCCCACTGGCTCTATCCTGGCGCTTTCACTGTTTAACCCTGCTGCAACCAAAATACTTAAGTTGGAGTTGGCCGCATCCGAAACTGACGGCACCTCCAAAAGCATTGCCAGCCCCCGCGTGGTAACTGCCGATCAAAAAGCCGCAACTATCTCGTCAGGTACAAAAATCGCGTATCAGCAAGCTTCCAGCAGCGGTGCCACAACCACCGCTTATATCGATGCCACGCTGAGTTTAAATGTGACTCCGCACATCACGCCGGATGATCGTGTCAACATGGTCGTCACAGCCCAGCAAAATGCGCCGGTAGCGGGGAGCACCAATGTCTCTACCAAAAGCGTTACAACAGAGGTGCTGGTTGAAAACGGTGGCACGGTCTCTATCGGGGGCGTGTTCACGCAGGATATCTCCGATGCCACCAACAAAGTGCCCGTACTGGGAGATGTACCGGTTGTAGGCTGGTTATTCAAATCCAACACCAAAAGCGACTCCAAGTCGGAGTTACTGATTTTTATTACACCTAAAATTATTCAAGACGCGCTGAACCTACATTAATTTTTAAACAAATCAAACAAAAGCCCGGACAAGTCCGGGCTTTTGTTTTTATCGTTTACAATATCCAACATGCAAAGCAATCAAGCAAATATCGCCCCGGAGGTTAACCGCAAATTTTCTTCCGGCAACCTGATTCTGGTAGGCATGATGGGCTCCGGAAAAACCACCATGGGGCGAACGCTGTCCAAACATCTGGGCAACCCATTTGTGGACAGCGACGAAGAAGTGCAAAAACGCACCGGCGTGACAATCCCGCATATATTTGACATAGAAGGAGAAACCGGCTTTCGCCAGCGAGAAAGCGCGGTTATTTGCGATCTGGCCGGACGCGACAACATAGTTCTGGCAACCGGCGGCGGAGCGGTACTATCAGAACAAAACCGGCTGGCGTTGCAACAGAATGGCATTGTTATCTATCTGAAAGCGAGCGTGCATGACTTGTGGCAGCGCACCCGGCATGACCGCAACCGCCCGCTGCTGCAAACAGCCGACCCGCGCGCCAAACTGACAGAGTTACACCAACAGCGCGACCCTTTGTACCAACAAGTTGCGGATATCGTCGTCCAGAGCGGCAAACAAAGCGCACATGCCTTGATGCTACATCTGGTGGATGAAATCGAGAAGTTTAAAAAAAATAAGTGATTTTGCAGGGACGGGCCATGTCAGCGGTCAATTGGTTCGCGGGTACGAGAAACCTTTTTCAGGGCACCCGCATGGCTCGCTCCTACGTGTGTCTGGTTATAAGTTTTACATACAAATTTCAACTGCTCTTATTAAGATAATGATTGACTAGGAAAATAATGCAAACTCTGACAGTACAATTGGAAGGTCGCAGCTATCCGATTCATATCGGCAGCGGGTTACTCGGCCTCGCAGAGCTGTTGCAACCCGCCCTGCCGCGCAAACGGATCGCCATCATCACCAATACAACAGTCGCTCCGCTTTATCTGGACAAACTCCGCCAAACCTTGCATCGCATTGATGTCAGCACGGTACCTATCATCCTGCCGGACGGCGAGGAATATAAAAATTCTGCCACACTCAACCAGATATATGACGCGCTGCTGACTAACCGTTGCGAACGATCCACCCCTCTGATAGCACTTGGAGGCGGCGTAATCGGCGACATGACCGGCTATGCCGCGGCCACCTATTTGCGCGGCGTACCGTTCATTCAGATACCTACCACGCTGCTCGCACAGGTAGATTCCTCTGTGGGCGGCAAGACCGGCATCAATCATCCGCTCGGCAAGAACATGATAGGCGCGTTCTACCAGCCGCAACTGGTGCTGGCCGATACGGACACATTGGGCACATTACCTGACAACGAACTCTCCGCAGGAATAGCCGAAGTCATCAAATACGGGCTGATACGCGACCTGCCGTTCCTCGAATGGCTGGAACAAAACATGGACAAGTTGCTGGCACGCGATACTGCAGCATTGCAATTTGCCATTGCGCGCAGTTGCCAGAACAAGGCTGAAATTGTTGCGCTAGATGAACGCGAAAGCGGTGAGCGCGCCTTGCTTAATCTTGGCCATACCTTCGGCCATGCTATCGAGTCGGGCATGGGTTACGGTGTGTGGCTGCACGGTGAAGGCGTGGCGGCTGGCACTGTCATGGCGGCAGACCTGTCGCATCGTCTGGGTTGGCTCGGCGCGCAGGATGTCGCGCGCATCCGTAGTTTATTTAAACGCGCAGGACTGCCTACAGTAGCCCCAGATTTGGGTGTGAAAAAATATCTCGAATTGATGGGACTGGACAAAAAAGTCGAAGACGGCAAGATACGCTTCGTGCTACTGAAAGAACTCGGACGTGGCATCGTTTACGGCGATTCGCCCCCTGACTTGTTGCGTCAAACTCTGGAAGCATGCGTGGCCTTCGACCAGGCTCAGGACAGGCATGGTTGAACTTGCACCTTACGCCGTCACCGAGACCAATTCGCGCGGTAGGATGCGTGCGGAAGCTTCACCGCATGGACGCAGCGAATTCCAGCGCGACCGCGATCGCATCATCCATTCCGGCGCATTCCGCCGCCTCGAATACAAGACCCAGGTATTTGTAAACCACGAAGGCGACCTGTTCCGTACCCGCCTTACCCATAGCATCGAAGTGGCACAAATCGCGCGCTCCATCGCGCGGCGTTTACATTTGAACGAGGATCTCGCCGAAGCAATTTCACTGGCGCATGATCTCGGTCACACACCATTCGGGCATGCCGGACAGGATGCCCTAAATGCATGCATGAAAACCTACGGCGGCTTCGAGCACAACCTGCAATCATTGCGCGTGGTGGATTTACTGGAAGAACATTATGCCGCGTTCGACGGACTGAACCTGTGTTTTGAGACGCGCGAAGGTATTCTCAAGCATTGCACCGCAGACAATGCCATGCAACTGGGCGAACTTGGCGAACGCTTCCTGCATAACAAACGGCCTTCTCTGGAAGCGCAAATTGCCAACTTGGCAGATGAAATTGCCTACAATAATCACGATGTGGACGATGGTCTGCGTTCCGGCCTGATCACGCTGGAGCAACTCGCTACCGTACCGCTGGTAGCGAGACATTTACGCGAGGTTCGCCAAGCCTATCCGGATTTACCCGAGCGTCGCGTAGTGCATGAAACCGTGCGGCGCATGATCAACACACTGGTGTCTGATTTGATTCAACAGAGCGAAAACAACATCGGCAAGAGCAATTTAACCGCTATAGAGGACGTGCGCAATGCGCCGGAATTAATTGCATTCAGCGCGGAAATAAACGATCAACAACGCGCACTGAAAAAATTCCTGCACACTCATTTGTACCGCCATTATCTGGTAATGCGCATGAGCACCAAAGCACAGCGCATCATCGGCGATCTGTTCGGGGTATTCATGGCGGATGGCCGCCTGCTCCCCCCGCAATTGCAATCACCAGCCAAACAAGCGGAACCCGATCGTGCACGCGCAATTGCCGATTACATTGCCGGAATGACCGATCGCTATGCCATTCGGGAACATCGCCGCCTGTTCTCGGTGGAAGACATGCCGATAAATTTTTAATCTAAAAAACGCAGTTGACGGGTATGTAGGTGCGAATTCATTCGCATGAACAATGCCTTAAGTGCGAATAAATTCGCACTTACACAAACCACGTAACGTTTGAATTTTTGAGACGTTCACCTTCAACTGCGTTTTATAGGTTTAATATGGCACACGGGTGTGGGAAATTTTGCCCATACACCCGCGCAGCGCACCCTTACTTTTGGATACACAACCCGGTCAGATAACGTGTCCAGTCAAAACACGGACCCGGGTCGGTTTTACGGTGAGGTGCAATATCGCTATGCCCGGCAATACCGCGTATCGGATAGACCTCGCGCAATGCCACAGTCAAACGTTTAAGCGAGGCGTATTGTTCATCGGCAAACGGCACGGCATCGCTCCCCTCCAGCTCTATACCCAGCGAAAAATCGTTGCAGCGCGACCTGCCTTGCCAACAAGACTCTCCCGCGTGCCAGGCGCGTTTCAAACAGGAAACAAATTGAATAATCCGCCCATCGCGCCGCACAAAAAAATGCGCCGAAACCTTCAACCCGCCAATCGTCCGGTAATAGGGATGGGCATTCACATCCAGCGTATTGGTAAATAGCCGTTGCACCCCGTCGCCGTCAAACTCGCCCGGGGGCAGGCTGATATTATGTATTACCAATAGTTCTATTGTGCCTGCAGGCCGATCATCGCAGTTCGGCGATGGAATATATTCGCAACCCTCCAGCAATCCCCGTGCATCAACCCTCATCGCCGGCACCGCCTGATTCCTTGATACCGAGACGCTCCATACGATAGCGCATGGTTCTGAAGGTCAGCCCCAGCAATTTAGCGGCTGCGGTACGATTAAACCCGGTTTGTTCAAGTGCCTCCAGCAAAGCCAGCCTCTCGACCTGATCCAGATATTTCGGCAGCGGGTATTTGCTGCCGAGTGCGGCACTATCGGATTGATTATGCTCCACCGGTATCAGTAACAAATCCTGTTCCTCGACCACCCCTTCCGTGCAGAGCGCCAATGACCGTTCGATGATATTTTCCAGCTCCCGAACATTACCGGGGAAGCTATAACCTTGCAGTGCACGCAAAGAATTTTCCGAAAAACTTACCGCCGCATCACCGCGCAAGCGTTCCAGAATCCGCTGCGCGATTTCCGGTATATCCTCGCGCATCTCCCGTAGAGAGGGCATCTGGATAGGAATAACATTCAGGCGATAATAAAGATCCTGGCGAAATTTGCTTTGCCGCACACGCTCTGCCAAATCGTGGTGTGTCGCGCTGATGATGCGCACATCCACCTCCTCTTCAGCCGTGCCGCCAATTTTGCGCACGCGCTTCTCCTGTATCGCGCGTAATAATTTAACCTGCATATCCAACGGCAAATCGGCGACCTCATCGAGAAACAAAGTTCCGCCGTGGGCGGCCTGAAAAAAACCATCACGGTCTTTGTCGGCACCGGTAAACGCGCCTTTTTTGCAGCCAAAAAATTCGCTTTCCATCAGATTGCACGGGATTGCCCCGCAGTTCACCGCAATAAACGGCTTGTCATGCCGGGCCCCGCTTCGCACGATGAGACGCGCCGCCAGTTCCTTGCCGCTACCCGATTCGCCGCTGACATGCACCGGCGCCTGGCTGCGTGCCACACGCTTAATGAGATCACGCGCCTTCAGCATTGCCTGCGAATGACCGAGCAGCGCCTTGTCTCCTGCCGAATCCGTCTGCGGCAAACTCAGCGCGGACTTCACCAGGGCTCGCAGCTGATCCAGCGAAACAGGTTTTGCCAGATAATCGAATGCGCCCGCCTTGAGTGCGGTAATGGCGTTTTCCATATTGCCGTGCGCGGTAATGACCGCCACCGGAGTATCCATGTTGTGTTGTGCGATATGCTGCACTACCTGCAACCCGTCGCCATCCGGCATACGCATATCGGTCAGGCACAAGTCATAACGGCGCGCTGCCAATTTTGTCAACGCATCACGCACATTGGCCGCACGATCCACCTCCAGCCCCATCTTGCGCAGCGTCAACTCAAGCAGTTCAAGAATATCCGGCTCGTCGTCCACCAGCAGTACCGTGCAGCTGTTCACCCGGCAGTTATCCGCCATACCCATGCGCCTCCTTGTCACAGTGCAATTCTGCAAATGTTATACGGAAACAGGCACCGGCCTGCACCTCGCCGACAGGATATTCCAGCAAAGCACCGTTCGCCTCGCACAACTCCTTGGCTATATACAAACCCAAACCTGTACCGTCAGCCGCAGTGGTAAAAAACGGCTCAAATAATTTACCGCAGTGCTCCTCCGGAATTCCGGGACCGTCATCCCGCACATCGAGCACTGCACGCCCGTCCACAATACTCATCGACACGACCACACTACCGGACAACCCGCGTCCGTGCCGCAACGCGTTGCGGCACAAGTTCCACAGCACTTGACGCAAGTGTCCGCGATCAAAGCAAACCTCGACACCGGGTATTGCCGACAGCACCATAACATCCGATTCAAGCCGCTCCGCCAAATTAAACTCTTCGACAAAGGCGCGCAGCATCGCATCCAGTTCAAACACCTCGGGCCGCGCGCGGTCGCGCCGGTTTAGCTGCATAACATCCTGCACAATTTTATTGATGCGCTGCGTGTTATCCAGCACAATTTGCAGCAGCCGCTGTTGTTTTGCATCGCCCTGTTCTTCTTGCAACAACTCCGTCGCATAACTGATCGCAGACAACGGATTGCGCACTTCGTGCGCGATGTTCGCGGTCAACCGCCCCAGCGCTGCCAATTTTATTTGCTGCGCTTCGGCCTGCACGCGCTGCATATCTTCCAGAAAAATCACCGCGCCATGCGCGGCATCGCGCTCAATCGAAACAAAACGCAATTTAACCTGCGCCCCGGCACCCAATTGCAACGTGTCCCGGCTGTAGCTTCCGCCTTGTTTCCACATCGCATATCCGCCGAACAAAATCGGAAACTCTTCGGACAACAGACTTCCCGGCCCGATACTTTTGCGCAGCAAGCGCTCGGCAGCGGGATTCGCCTGCATAATCAGGCCTTGCCCGTCCACCACCAGCACGCCGTCCTGCATATCGCGCATCACCAAACGATTTGCTTCGGACAGACTGGCCAAATCATGCCCGCGGCGCTGTGCCAGTTGCTGGCTGTCCACGGCATATCTAGCCAGCGTATGCGCCAGCCAGGCCACCGCGAAGTAAGACATACACAACAAGCCGACCTGCACATACTGTGCCGCGAGAGCATCGCCATACAAGACCGCATACGCATGCTCCAGCAGCGCCGCGATACTGGCCGATGCCGCGAAAAACAGCGTGATCTTGCCGCGGCTAATCATCCCCGCCGCCGCCAATGAAACCAGCAGCAACAGGCCGATATTGCTCTGTATACCCCCGCTTGCGTAAGAAAGCAGCGACAGACAGACAATATCACTGCCCACCTGAACGGCCAATATCCAACTGAAGCGCAACCAGCGTAACCGGATCGGCACAAATGCAATTGCCGCTACCGCCGCATACACCAGACTAGCAACAAAGAACAACGTCCAGTTGCGCGCACCCAGCGACAACGAGGAACCGAATGTGACGGCAAGAAACACGAACAAACCGGCCAGGATCAACCGGTACAGATTGAAATAATTCAGGGAACGCCAATAATCGACGTTGTAAGATTCCACGACACTTCTACCAGTCATGGCATTCAACACATATCCATGCCGCAGTTGCTCGCAACCGGCTGCACATTCATACCGTGTCGTTCAAACATGATGATTGTCGCGGTGCGCCGCGCTGCAAAAAAAATCCCCGTTAGCCTGAATGCTCTCGCCCTTGGGCAAATGCACACCGCAATGCGCACAGCGCACCATATCCTCGGCTATCTTTTCATCTTGCCGCGGTTTATTCCGGCGATAAGACCTGACCAGCAGATAAATCACCACAGCAATGGCGATTAACAATAACAGACGGCTCATTTGAGCACACTCCTGACCGTAATATGACAGATGGAAACTATACCCGACTCTCCCACATCCCGAAGATGCAAATTCAACCGCATGCGCAGCACCGAGCCGGCACTTTCCCGGACATACCGCAAACCGAATGCCTGCATAAATGCACTCCGCATCACTCCGGCCCGATGTCTCCGCACACCATGCACGCGGCATCTTTGCTCAGTGTACTGCGCATGATATTCATATCCAATGCGTTGACTGTCAGCAGCTTGCCGACCAAGCCGCGCTCGATCCCCAGCAGCAACTTTAGCGCTTCCGCCGCCTGCAATATTCCGACAAGCCCAACCAACGGGGCAAACACTCCGGTGGTTGCGCAACGCAACTCGGCGGCGTGGCTATTTTCCGGGAACAGACAATTGTAGCAAGGCATCTCCGCACGGCGAAAATCGAAAACGGCAACCTGCCCGTCGAACTGCACCGCCGCACCGGATACCAGCGGTTTATACTGCGTCAGGCAAGCACGATTCACCGCATATCTTGTGTCAAAATTATCGCAGCAATCCAGCACCAAATCCGCTTGTGCAACCAACTCGCCCAGTTGCGCCCCCTCGGCTCGCACATTTAACGCGACGCATTCGACTTCCGGATTTATCTCGTGCAAAGCGGCCCGCGCAGATGATGCCTTGGACTGACCGACCAATGCATTGCGGTGAATGATCTGCCGCTGCAAATTACTCAAATCCACCGTATCATGGTCGCACAAGACCAGTTTACCGACCCCGCTAGCGGCCAGATACAGGGCTGCCGGAGAACCGAGCCCACCCAACCCGATGATGAGCACCTTGGCATCAAGCAAGCATTGCTGCCCCTCTATGCCAATTTCCGGCAGCAGTATGTGCCGACTATAACGCAGCAGTTGTTGATCGTTCATTAAATCGGTGCGCCTGCAAAAATGGCATTGTACTTCCAGTGACTCATGCAAGCATTAATTGTTCATGGATACATGGATATAAACAACTCACAATCGACTTCCCAAAGCCTGCTTCCGAGTCTTGTGTATCCGGCAACCCGGACTTGCTTTACACAACGATTGTGGCAAAAAAACAACACTTGTATGAAATTTTTGTTACATATACTCAATTACAACAGCATAATTCGCACCGGATTCTCCTCCCGAGAATTGCTTTTAGTTGAGTGGCTTAAGCCGCTCGTATTTTAAACACCTTTAAAAGGAGTTTTACATGCAAAAGAAAATCATCGCATTGGCAATTGCCGCTGCCTTTTCCGCACCAGCTTTCGCTGACACCAGCAATGTGACTGTGTACGGCGTGGCTAACATGTCTTATGACCTGACCAACAATGGCGTTGTCGGCACCAACAAAGTATCGAGCAATGTTTCGCGTCTCGGCCTCAAGGGTTCGGAAGATCTGGGTGGTGGACTGTCGGCTGTGTGGCAGATCGAGCAACTGATTGCAATCGATAACTCTACGACTACTGCCAGCACCTTTGGTACGCGCAATACCTTCGCCGGCCTGAGCAGCGCAACTGCTGGTACTGTACTGCTGGGTCGTCACGACACACCATACAAGATCGCGACACGCGGTCTGGACGTGTTTGGCGACACTATCGCCGACAATCGCAGCCTGATGGGCTCCACAGCAGGTGGTGCCGGTTTTACCGGGGTTCATGATGCCCGTCTGGGCGATGTAGTAGCTTACATCAGCCCGGCAATGAGCGGCGTTACCGTCGCAATCGCCCACGTATCAGGCGCGGAAACTGCCGCTACAGCAGCTGATGTCAAAGGCGCAGCCTGGTCAATGGCCGCTTTGTACGGTGCCGGCCCGATCAATGCATCCTTGGCTTATCAGGTAGTTGACGTTGGTACCGCAGGCACGGGCACGATGGGCGGTTTTGGCGGCCTTGGTGCAAATGACAAAGCCAAGGCATGGAAACTGGGCGGCGGCTACACGATGGACGCTATGACTGTTAATGCGGCTTATGAAAAAACCAGCAACACAATCGGCGGCGCAAGCGCAGCTGGTCAGAGCAACTGGTATCTGTCCGGCAAATACAGCTTCGGTACCGATGCTGTCAAACTGGCATATACCCGCGCGGGTGACGTACAAGCCACCACTAACACCGGTGCAAGACAATGGGCATTGGGTTACGACCACGGTCTGAGCAAGCGTACTAACCTGTACGCGTTGTACACCCGCTTGAGCAACGATACCGGTGCAGCTTACGGCTTTTCGACTGCCGGTTCCACGGGTGGTTTCGCAGCTGCAGCAGCCGGACAAGATCCTTCAGCATGGTCTTTCGGCATGAAGCACACATTCTAAATTTAATTTAAGTGCCCGCAAGGGTACAAAATTAAGTCAGAAAACTAACGGGCATCTTCGGATGCCCGTTTTTTATTGACTACAGGTTGTTAATTCCTGACTAGCGCTTCATTTCGCCACAACCACGCGGTTCTTGCCGGTCTTTTTGGCTTCATACATTGCCTTATCGGCGCGACCGATCACATCATCCTGCGATTCTTCCGGCGCGCGTTGCGCCACGCCCGCGCTAAAGGTCACGAGGACACGGTCATTCTCATGCAAAAAGAATTTCTTGGTCAGCTCGCGCTGCAAGCGTTCCACAGTAGCGGCGGCTTCTTCAAGCCCGACTTCCGGCAACACAATGACGAATTCTTCCCCGCCGTAACGCGATACCGAATCGCTGGGGCGCAAAGTCTCCTTGATGACACTGCTCAAATGGATCAGCGCCTGATCGCCCGCCTGATGCCCGAGGGTGTCGTTGAGGCGTTTGAAATTGTCGATATCGAGCAGCGCGACACATAGCGGATGATGGCTGCGGTCGGCACGCGTAGCCTCCCGTTCAAAAGCGGCATCCATACCGCGCCGGTTAAGCGCACCGGTGAGCTGGTCTTGCTGCACCAGTTCGCTGACCTGATTAAGCTCCTGTTCCAGCTGTTTGATCTTGGCTTCCGCCTCCTGCACTTGTTTGCGCGTTCCGACCAGTTCGTCGTGAGAACGCAGCGCACTGACTTGAATGGTGCGCGTATCGTGCATGATATCTTCGAGCAGATGGCTTAGCTCGCTAATGTTGCTGGATTTGCCGATCTTCTTGCTGTAACCCTCGATCTTCTGATGGTATTCCCCGGTACTTTCGGTAATTTCCCCGAGCCGGTCAATAAAATTCGTCATCAAACTTTTCAGGGTGGATTTTGCCTCATTCAGGCTTTGCTTGAGCATCCCCTGCTTGATAATGGCATTGCGCAGGCTGCGTTCCGCATCGGCAATCGCACACCTGTCCATCGGCTTATCAATGATCTCCTGCAAAATGGCGATCTGCCCGAACAGCCAATCTTCGTCATCGATCATTTCACCGATGTTTTCCACCAACAGACGCAACAGGCGCACCAAACCATCATGCCCTCTGGCATTATCTCCGGCGCGCAATTCGACCTTGATCCAGAATTGGCGCAGTTGCTTGGTTAACGCCGCAAGTTGATCGGGGGTTTGGGTAGCGCGCACCTGTCCGGTCAGGCTCTGCACATCCTGCGTCAATTCCGGCAACATGCTGAGCAAGCTCTCCAGCGCCTGCGCCAGCAACTCCGAGACCTTGCCGATCATTTCGGCATTACTCCCCGCCACCGGTGCCACAGCGACTGCACTTGCCGGAGCGGGTGTCATTACGGCAGGTACACTGCCCGGCACGGAATCAACCTCAATGACCGCAGCCTGTGATCCAGCCCACGAATGCACCAAACCAGTCAGTTTCTCAAACAAGGTTTCCGGGTTTGACGAGAACCTTGCCAACACGGTTTCCAACCCCTCTTTTTTGCGGGTGATGGTCAGGCCTTTGTGGGTGGCTTCGAGTTGGCGCAACAACTCGCGTATCAGCTCCGCCCAATGCGGCGTATTCTCGCTGCCACCCGCTTTGGGCAGAAATTTCTCAATCTCCCTGAGACACTGACCCCAGTCACCCGCCCTGATCACTTTTCTTAACGTAATTCCTGCAGGCGAAGATTTTGCCGTCTGCGCAAGGCTGTCGGCAATGCCGAGCAACACACCTTCGGCGCCGTTGTTTTCACCGCCATGATTTTTTTCGCCGTCAATGCCGCTGATTTCAGCATAAATCGTGGCGTAGTTTTCCGGGGTCGGCGGGGTCTTGCGCGATGCCAGAGTTTTCAGCGTCTCGCGCGCCAGATCGGACGGACTTTGGGTGGGTTTATTCATGGCTCAACTCTCTTCTTGCGTATATTAAACACTCTCCAAGTGTTCTCATGTTTCATTTTTTGGTATCGACCAGATCATGCGCGATGGCGTAATGAACCGCCTCGGCATTATTTTTGAAGCCCATTTTCTCCAGCATACGGGCACGGTAAACGCTCACCGTCTTGGGGCTCAGCACCATAATTTCGGATATTTCGGTCAGCGATTTGCCCGAGGCCATCAGGCAGAGCGTCTGATATTCGCGATTGGACAGGTTCTGGTGCATCATTTCTTGCGACTCGCCGATCAGATTGCTCAACAATTGTTCGGCCAGCGGCGCACTGATATATTTTTTGCCGCCGATCACCTGCTGAATCGCGCCGACCAGTTTTTCCGGCGCGCTCTGCTTGTTGATGTACCCCATCGCACCTGCTTTTAATGCCCGCACACCGTATTGCTCTTCCGGATACATGCTCAGCACAATAATCTTGATATCCGGCTGCTCGGATTTGAGCTGTTTGAGCACATCGATGCCGTGCTTGTCCGACAGCGATATATCCAGCAACACCAGATCGTAGTGCTGTTCACGCACCATATTAATGGCTTGCAGACCGGTTTCCGCCTCGCCGGCGATATGAAAATCCGGCCCCTCTTCGAGCAGCATCTTCAAACCCTTGCGGATCAGCGCGTGATCATCCACCACCAGAATATTGATCATATTGACGTGTCACCAAAAAGTGCCTGCTGCGGAGTTTCTTCCATGAGCGGGACGAAAATGGCAATTTGCGTCCCGCGCCCCAGCGTACTGGCTATCTTAACTGTTCCGCCAAGATGCGCGACACGCTCATGCACGCCGCGTAAACCGAACGAACGCGGCTTGTTGCGCGCCGCCTCGCTGAATCCCACACCATCATCCGAGATAATCATCTCCAGATGGTCTGTTCCTTTGACGATTTCGATCTGCACATGCTTGGCGTGGGCATGCTTCAAAATGTTGTTCAGCGTTTCCTGACAAATTCGGAACAGCGTAATGGAATGCACTTCCGGCAACTCGATGCTTTCCTGCGACTTGATGACGGTACAGGAAATACCGCTGCGCTTGCTGAATTCCTGCGCCTCGATCTCGATCGCCGCGATGATGCCGAAGCAATCGAGAAACCCCGGCCGCAAACTGTGCGCGAGATTGCTCGCCGACGTTATCGCCCGGTTCACCAGCTCTTCGATGGTTTTTACCTTATTGGCGAGCGCCTGATTGTCCGCGGGCAGGCGCTGCACCATCCACGACAGATCCATTTTAATCGCGGTGAGCAAACTGCCGATTTCGTCGTGCACCTCGCGCGCAATGCGCAAACGCTCCTGCTCTTTGGCATCCTGAATATGCGAGGAAAGCTCCAATAACTGCTGCTGCACCCGTTTAACCTCAAGCTCGCCCAGCTTGCTTTGCGTGGTATTGAGAATGATGCCTTCCCAGCGCGGCAAGCCGCCCGGTGTTGCCTGCGGCGTAGCGCCGAGACTGATCCATTTGGTTTCACCGTCGGGCAGAATAATGCGCCCTTCCCAGTTCCAAAAACACAGGGTTTGCGCCGACGTTTTCAGGGTGGCAAGCAGCGATTGGACATCTTCGGGATGAATGAGATTCACCAAGCAGGCCGAATCCGCCTGCAGGTCGTGCGCGGAAAAACCAAACAGCGTCGAGCACCCTTCGCTGACATAGGGAAAAGCAAAAGTCCCGTCTTTTTGCAACTCTATTTGACAGGCCATCCCGGGCAAGCTGGCGATAAATCCCTGCAGCTTATCCGGCGACGGACTGGTGGGAGGATTGGAAGAACTGTTTGGCATCGAAGTTAGGAAATCGGTAAATTATTCCAATACATTTCAAAGATCAAAAACTCTGTAGGGGCGAGATTCATCGCGCCTTGCAGTGCGTTCTGATAGATCGGGGCGCGATAAATCTCGCCCCTACGATATTGCTCTATATGATGCAAAAAGTGAGCATTCCCACAAGGCTGATAAGCTTACTACATCTGCACCAAGCGTGACTACTACATCAACATAAGCGCCTCCGACAGCTTAGCCTCTGAACAGAGGCCCAAGTTTTAGCCGAAGACGATCATTCAAGTGAAAAACCCTTTACACACCGGATAGATCGCGGGAGAATCTGCGACGCATCGGCACACTAAATAACCGGAAGAGGAAGTTATGGCGGAGATCAAGGTAAATACACGATTTGGCGAATTGAGCGTTGACCCAGCTCAAGTGATCACTTTCCCGAATGGGATTCCCGGCTTCGAAACGAACACCCGCTGGAAACTTTTTCACGAAATCGACGAGCAAGGCAATCTGGTAAACGGCATGGTGGTTCATCTTCAGTCGCTTGACGACGGAGATGTCTCGCTCCCCCTAACTGACCCGACGCTGTTTGGCTTTAATTACAATCTAGAATTAACCGAAAGCGAAGTTGCCGAACTGCAGCTCAAAGATCCGGGTGACGTTCTGGTACTGACGGCTTTATCCGTTAAAAGTGACGCACCGCAAAGCGGACACAGCAAAATCATCGGCAACACCTACGCAAATATTTCCGCACCTATTTTGATCAATACCCAGTCACGGATTGGCATGCAAAAAATTCTGGCGACCGGCATCCAATAAAGGGCACCTTGCCACTTAACCAACACTGCGGCGGGGCACCAACCCCGCCGTTTTGCTTTACAGCGCCGCGAAACAAATAGAAAATAATCAACAGCAATAGCTAACAAAACCTAAAAACGGCAATTCATCCACGAATGACACGAAAAATTTAAGGGTCTCCATACGATTTGTTTTATCCTATAAAACGCAGTTGAAGGTGAACGCCTCAAAAATTCAAACGTTACGTGGTTTGTGTAGGTGCGAATTTATTCGCACTTAAGGCATTGTTCATGCGAATGAATTCGCACCTACATACCCGTCATCTGCGTTTTCTAGGTTTATTTCGTGCTTTTCGTTAACCAATGACTTTGCGCATGTTTCACCGCGCTTAGTCAGATGGCTAGTTAGTTCATCAGGACAATTGCTTTTTCCAGATTAAACCAGGTCAGGAAATCGAACTGGCGGAGGATAACATGGACAGAATCGTTTGCGTGATCGGCAACAAGGGCGGCACCGGCAAGACCAGCATCACCCACATGTTGTGCCACGGCTTCGGACTACTCGGCAAACGTTCGATTGCCGTGCTCACCGATCTCGAACGCCAACCACTCTCGCGCGGAATCCGGCGCTATACCCCGCTCGACGGCAGATCGCCGGACAAACTGCAGGAAATCGTCGCAAAACTGGAAGCCAAGCCGAATTGGCTGGCCGTCATTGACGGCGGCGGCAACCGCCCGGAAATGGACCGGCGCTTTTACCAAATGTCGGGGCTGGTTCTGCTACCCTTCCGCGAATCCCACGAAGATATCCGTACCGTGCGAAACGACCTCGATGCCTTCCCCGAAGCCTACGGCATTCCCTCCCAGTGGCCGACCAATCCGTGGCAACAAGTAGCCGCGGAGCGCACGCTGGATGAGCTGATGCAGGATTACCGCCCTCGCCTGCTCGACCCGGTGTACGCAGTAAGCGCCAGCAAACTGCTGCTGGAAGACCAAGTTCCGCCCAATTTACCAACGGTGCTGAATAACATTTGCCGCAGCCTGGCCTGGCAGGTGTTGGAGCGGATGAATTTACCGGAACAGGATTGACCCTAAAAAAACAGTAATTTATCCTAGAAACCGCAGTTGACTAAAAATATCATTCCGCACCAATGTGTTAAGCTAGTCTTGTAGGTGCGAATTTATTCGCACATAACCCGCTGTTTGGGCGAATGAATTCGCCCCTACAAACCCTTCAACTGCGGTTTCTAGGTTATTCAGAACTGTTTCGGCAGACCTGCCTGTTTAAGCACCGCATTAGCGGTGTGTCTGGATTTTATTTTGCTATCTACCGGAAAGCGAACCTCCGTAATCGGGCTAAACCAAATTTCATGATCGCCCTTGCCTTGCCTCTCAAAACTACAACTCGCTTGTCGCAGAATCGCTTTCAACTGTGCCGTGAAATCGGCCATCACGCCACCTGACGGTGTGCAATATCAAAACGACGGGAAAACAACTCGAATGGCACCTCGCCATCATTCGGATAACCATTAGCTTCCAGCAACTCGGGGATCAACACGCGCAATTTTGCAAGTAAAGCCTCTGCCGTGTCCGCCTCCGCAACCAATCCGGGTACATCATCACTGGTCGCAACCCAAACCTCAGCCTCGTCATCCCACTCCGCACGAATAAACAACGATTTCATGACAAACTCCTTTCCTCAAGATGGTGTCCAATTCTAGCTCACCCAAATCATGCTTGATCGCCATCAGAAAAACGACTTCAACACCAACGCCATCACCCCGCCAAGAATAAGTCCCATCATCCACTTCATCAGGTACAACTCCGATTTGATTGGCGACAACTCCAGCTGCAAATCAATTTTCGTCACAGATCCCTATCTACTGACGCATCACGATAGGCGGAAGCGATTGCTTCCGCCTGCTTTTCATCTATACCGCTGGCTTCCAGTGTCTTGACAAATTTCAATGTATCGAATGAAACGGCACTCATGTTCCGCACCTCCAGTGTCCAATGAGCGCAGTGTAGCAAACTTTTGCTGTTCACCAACACAAAAAACAGGGGAGACCGAAGTCTCCCCTGTTTGTATTACATCAGCTTTTGTGTGACGGGTAGCGCTTGCGCTCCACCCATCCTACATTGGCTAACTTACCATGCAGCTTCCAACAGGAACGTTGTTTCTTGCTTGCCGGTACGACCAGCACCGCCTACAGCAGCCGGGTTGTAACGATTGCCGCTACGCTCCGAGTGGTTTAGGTGCAGAGCAACGTTTTGAGTCAGATCGTAAACAGCCATCAGAGTCACGGAATTGTCGTTGTTGCCACGGCCGGCAGCGATATTAGCGGCAGTCAAGACTGTTCCATCGTCACCATTGCGGTATGCTGCGCCGAGATGCAGAACGTGAGGAATCACGCTGTAGTCGGCACCGATGGTCCAAGCGCTACGATTTGCCACAGCACCCCAGCTACCCGCAAGGGTTGTGTTGCTTGCGCCAACATCAGCCCAAGTTGCATATACACCCAGATCCTTGCCGCCAACTTGGCCGTGCGCCTGGAAGTCCAGGGCATTAGCGCGGGTCAAAGCGATTGCTGCGTCACCGCCACTCCAGATTTGAGCGCCGATGTGCATATTCCAGTCGCCCACGGTTGGGGTCGCGGCGATACGCAGGTAGTTGGATTTCAGGTTGTTGGTGCTGCCGCCAGCACCTGGGTTAGCCAGATGAGGTGCCGGTGTCCACTTGCTGAAGTTGATGTAACCAATGTCATTCAGTGCCACGAATGCCAGACCGGTCGCTGCGCCACTGGTACCAACGTACTGTTGAGCGGAGATGTCGGAGCGGTGTTCAGCCCAACGCACGCCGCGCACTGCGCCGGTGCTGGCTTGCTCGAAGCCGTAGGAAGCGCCCAACGCATCGGTCAGGTAAGGAATTGCCAGCAGTTTGGCTGCACCCAAGTCGAATACGATTGGCATCTTGAAACCAGCAACCAGCATCGCACCTGTAGTGTTGCCTTCAAACATGAAGCCGATGTTTTCTGCGACGCGGCCGCCGAAGAACAGGCTGAATTCGTCAGGAATCTGCCACTGGCCGTTGCCGGTCGTGGACACGCCGGTACCGGCTGCTGCACCAGCAGTGTCGTCATTTACATAACGAGCCTTCAACAGCATGGATGCGTTCAAGGTACCAGGAATAGACAGATGCTCGCCTTCTACTTTTTCTTGCGCGCCCATCATGGTGTAACCGCCAGCCTTAAAGGCTTGACCGAAACCATTCAGGATTGGGTAGTGTTGTTGGTGGCAAGCGTTACAAGCCATGCCGGTTTGACGGGCAAACGACGGAATAGCCGACGCTTCTGGTGCAAATGCGGTTGCTGCCAACACGCCTGCCAGAGAGAGAACGATTTTCTTCATTGTGTATTTCCTCTTTAAAAAGAAAAGTTAATTTATTATAAAACTCCTAAAACTCCAAAGTGATTGCGAACCCCCCTGCTATCACAGTGACGGACTATAAAAGCTGCCATGGTGAGCTGTCAAAAGTTTACTGCTGAATTGTGGTTTTTTTGCAACATGCCATTACCTGCGACAGGGCCATTGATTGCACGGGTTTCAGACACCGGTTAACCGGTATATGTAAACGAAAATCAGTCCCTGAAATTCTGGTATTGCAGCGGAAAGTCGGTGATGGTTTTCTTCACAAAGGCAATCGCGCCCTGCAAGTCATCGCGGTTCTTGCCGGTAACGCGCACGGTGTCGCCCTGAATGCTGGCCTGTACTTTTAGCTTGCTATCCTTGAGGTACTTGACGATTTGCTTGGCCAGCTCGATTTCCACGCCGACCTTGACTTCGCAAGCGCGCTTGACCTTATTGCCGCTGACTTTCTCGATCTTGTCGCTGATCTCCAGACACTTGATGTCCACGCCGCGCTTGGTCAGCTTGGCATTCAGAATGTCCTGTACCTGATCGAGCTGAAATTCGTTGTCCGCCCACACGGTTAGCTTGAGCTCGGCCTGCTCGACGCGTGCATCCGAACCCTTGAAGTCAAAGCGAGTACTAACTTCCTTGTTGGTCTGCTCGATGGCATTTTTGACTTCGGTTTTTTCCACCTCTGAAACAATGTCGAAGCTTGGCATGATGTACTCCTGCTAAAAAATGAAGAACAAATACTGTCCAGATGAACTAACTAGAAGTTATTAACCTAAAAAACGCAGTTGACGGGTATGTAGGTGCGAATTCATTCGCATGAACAATGCCTTAAGTGCGAATAAATTCGCACCTACACAAACCACGCAACGTTGAATTTTTGAGGCGTTCACCTTCAACTGCGTTTATAGGTTTAACCAAAACTGCACACGTAATTCACCACGTCATCCGCTTCGATCACGAAACGGCTATTAGCGGCGACGGAAAACTGGCTGCCAGCTGCATAGGTTTTGAATTCCGGTTCATCGCCGATCTTGACGCGGCAAGTGCCGGAGGTGATTTCCATCAATTCCGGTGTGCTGACATTAAAGGTCAGCGTGCTGGGCAGGATTACGCCGACGGTCTTGCGCGTGCCGTCGGCGAATAGTACCGAGTGCGATACACACTTGCCGTCGAAGAATACGTTGCTTTTTTTGACTACGCTGACGTTATCGAATTTGTCTGACATAACACTGGTTTCCTTTGCAAGGGTTTGATTATTTTTGGGGTTCGCTGGCTTTGATGCCTTTTTGGTAATTGGCATACAGATACACCGGGATGCCGAGATCGCCGAGCTGTCTCTCAATCAGCGGTTTCACCTCGTCCCAGTCCAGCCCGGTCATGCCACAAGCCAGACGTGGCAAGGCGATACTGGTCAAATGTTCTTTCTCGACCAGTCCGCGCAAGGCGTGCAGTGAGTGGTTCACATGACTGACCGAGGCATGCCCGGGTTTGCTGCCGTGATCGTAAGCGCCGTCTTGGGTAAACAGATTGACGATGTAATGGCCGTCGGCGCTCATCCACGTCCACAACCCGCCCGATTTGGGGTGCTTGGTCTGACAGAAGTGGCGGAAGTCCTTGTACATCGCGGGCATGCGCTCGCGCAGTTGCAGGGCCAGACCGTGATGAAAATCATCGTTCGGCGCAACACCCTGCGCGATAGCTTTCGCACCGCTCAACAGAATGTCGCCGCTCAGTTCATAGATCACAATGACCTCCTTTCGCTGTCAGACCGCAGGCTGGGGGTGAAACACAAACCGTAGCTGGTGGTGAGCAACGCGAACCCCGGCATTTTGGTACCCGGAGTTTGCCGGGGTTCGTACCTCACCGCCAGCCTACAGATTATTTCTTTTTGTGCAGATTCGCCGCGATGCGCAGGCGCAACGCATTCAACTTGATAAAGCCTGCCGCATCCTTCTGGTCGTATGCGCCCTTGTCGTCCTCGAAAGTGGCAATGGTCGGATCGAACAGCGAATCGGTCTTCGAGTCGCGGCCGACCACGATCACGTTGCCCTTGTACAGTTTGACGCGCACCCAGCCGTTCACGCTCTGCTGGGTATGGTCGATCAGGGTCTGCAATGCCTTGCGTTCCGGCGACCACCAGTAGCCGTTGTAGATCATCGAGGCATAGCGCGGCATCAGGTCGTCCTTGAGGTGCGCCACTTCACGATCCAGCGTGATCGACTCGATAGCGCGGTGCGCCTTGAGCATGATCGTGCCGCCGGGGGTTTCGTAGCAGCCGCGCGACTTCATGCCGACGTAGCGGTTCTCCACCAGATCAAGACGGCCGATGCCGTGTTTGCCGCCCAGATCATTGAGTTTGGTCAATACCTGTGCCGGGGTCAGCTTTGCACCGTTCAGGGCCACGATGTCGCCGTTGGCGAATTCGAGATCCAGATATTCGGCGGCATCCGGGGCTTTCTCCGGCGATACCGTCCAGCGCCACATGCTGTCCTCGGCTTCGGCGGCGGGGTCTTCCAGATGGCGACCTTCAAAGGAGATATGCAACAGGTTCGCGTCCATCGAATAAGGTGAACCGCCCTGCTTGTGTTTCATGTCGATCGGGATGCCCGCCTTCTCGGCATAAGCCATCAGCTTCTCGCGCGACAGCAAATCCCATTCGCGCCACGGCGCGATGACCTTGATGTTCGGGTTCAGCGCATACGCACCCAGTTCGAAACGCACCTGGTCGTTGCCCTTGCCGGTTGCACCGTGCGAAATAGCCTGCGCGCCGGTCTTGGCGGCGATTTCGATCAGGCGTTTAGCGATCAGCGGACGCGCGATGGAAGTACCGAGCAAATATTCGCCTTCGTATACGGTATTGGCGCGGAACATCGGGAACACGAAATCGCGCACGAATTCCTCGCGCATGTCGTCGATGAAAATATTCTCCGGCTTGATACCCATCTTCAGCGCCTTGGCGCGCGCCGGTTCCAACTCTTCACCCTGGCCGATGTCGGCGGTGAAGGTGACGACTTCGCATTGATAGGTGTCCTGCAGCCATTTCAGGATGACCGAGGTATCGAGTCCGCCGGAGTAGGCGAGGACGGCTTTTTTGATGTCGCTCATTTTAATTATCTCTGTTAAAAACTTAAAAATCGGTTCCTTCCCCCTTGAGGGGGAAGGTTAGGATTAACCAGCGACTTGGCTGCGGTTGCTTGCAGCCTAGTCGAATGGCTAGTTGTTTCACTCAGGGGGTGAGGACGTTAAGTTGATGCGGAACGTTTCTACCCCCTCCCTAGCCCTCCCCCTGCAAGGGGGAGGGGAGGTTAATTGTTTATTTTCCCAAGCAGCAAATATTCCATCAGTGCCTTCTGCGCGTGCAGGCGGTTTTCCGCTTCATCCCACACCACGCTTTGCGGGCCGTCGATGACACCGGCGGAGACTTCCTCGCCGCGATGCGCGGGCAGGCAGTGCATGAACAGCGCGTCTTTGGCGGCGACGCTCATCATTTCTTCATCGACTTGCCAGTCGGCAAAATCTTTCATGCGCTCTTCGTTTTCCGCCTCGAAGCCCATGCTGGTCCACACATCGGTTGTCACCAGATCGGCACCGCGCGAGGCTTCCATCGGGTCGGCGAATTCCTCGTAGTGATCCTCGCCGAACAGTCCGGCGCGTTCCGGCTCGACTTCATAGCCGGGCGGGGTTGAGACATGCACGTTAAAATCGAGTATCTCGGCGGCCTGCAGCCAGGTGTTGCACATATTGTTCGAGTCGCCGATCCACGCCACGGTCTTGCCCTGAATGCTGCCACGCTGCTCGATGTAGGTGTAGATATCGGCCAGCACCTGACAGGGATGGTATTCATTGGTCAGGCCGTTGATCACCGGCACGCGCGAATGCGCGGCGAAGCGCTCGATGATGCTCTGCTCGAAAGTGCGGATCATCACGATGTCGCTCATGCGCGAAATGACTTGCCCGGCATCCTCCACCGGCTCGCCGCGTCCCAGTTGCGAGTCGCGCGTGTTCAGGTAGATCGCCGAGCCGCCGAGCTGGTGCATACCAGCTTCAAACGACAGGCGCGTGCGCGTGCTGGCCTTCTCGAAGATCATCACCAGCGTGCGGTCTTCCAGAGGCCAGTATTTTTCGTAGCGCTTGAAGCGTTCCTTGATAATGCGGGTGCGCTCGAACAGATATTCAAGCTCTGCGCGGGTCAGATCTTTGAATTGCAAAAAATGTTTTAACGGTACCGTTGACATAGATTGGGCTGACATGGCTCTTCACCGATCAGGATTGCAAAAATTCTTTTATCAGCGGGCACAGGATGTCCAGCATTTGCTGCGCTTCGTCCTGCGTCATCACCAGCGCCGGCAACAGGCGAATCACATTGTCGGCGGTCACATTGGTCAGCAGCCCTTTGGCGAGCGCCAGTTTGACCAGTTCACCGCAAGGTTTGTCTAGTTCGATGCCCAGCATCAGCCCCTGTCCGCGAATTTCCCTGATACCGTTCACACCCTGCAAGGCGGTGGCAATGCCCTGGCGGATGAACTGTCCGAGGCTTTCGGCATGCGCCAGCAGCTTGTCCTGCTCGACAATGTCCAGTGTGGTCAGTCCTGCCATGCAAGCCAGCGGATTGCCGCCGAATGTCGAACCGTGATTGCCCGGATGGAAGGTTCCAACCGCCTTGCCGGCGGCAAGACACGCGCCGATCGGCACGCCGGAGCCAAGTCCTTTGGCCAGCGTCATTACATCCGGCTGGATGCCGGTATGCTGAAAGGCAAACCATTTGCCGGTACGCCCCATTCCGCATTGCACCTCATCCAGCATCATCAGCCAGTGTTGCTCGTCGCATATCTTGCGCAGTTGTTGCAGATATTCGATGTCCAGCGTGCGGATGCCGCCTTCGCCCTGAATCGGTTCGACCAGCACTGCAACCACATTGCTGTTGTGCTGGGCGACATGACGGATCGCTTCAAGGTCGTTGTAGGGTACGCGCACGAAGCCGCTGACCAGCGGCTCGAAACCGGCCTGCACCTTGCGGTTGCCGGTGGCGGAAAGGGTTGCCAGCGTCCTTCCGTGAAAAGCTTTCTCCATCACAATGATGGCGGGGGATTCGATATCCCGGTTGTGGCCGTACATGCGCGCCAGCTTGATTGCGGCCTCGTTCGCCTCGCAACCGGAGTTGCAGAAGAACGTTTCCTGCATGCCCGACAGACCGCACAGCTTGTCGGCCAGCAACTCCTGTTCTCGCACCTGATAAATATTGGAGCAGTGCATCAGCTTGCCGACCTGTTCGTTCAGCGCGGCGGTAAAACGCGGATGCGCGTGCCCCAGCGTGTTCACGGCAATGCCGGATAGCGCGTCCAGATAGCGATTGCCTTCGGTATCCCACAGCCACGCACCTTCACCATGCGAAAAGGCGATGGGGAGACGGGCATAAGTATTCATCACATGCGACATCTATCTACTCCCTAGAAACAGGCAACTCTCTAGAAACAGGCAACCCATGGAAACAGGCAGCCTCTAAAAACAACACGGCGGACGCGCCGCCGTTGCATTTAACCCAAATAATCCATTAGAACCGAACCCATTCCTCCCCCTGCAAGGGGAGGGGATGCTGTAGCCCCCAATGGATTATCCGAGTTTAAAAAAAGCAAGGTGCATATATTGGGCTAAACAGCCCCACAAAGCAAACAAGCCGACATCACTGTCGGCTTGTGCGGTAAATCAAAGCGATCGGGCGTTTACGCCATTGCCTTGATGGCCGCAGACAGACGGCTCTTGTGTCGGGCTGCCTTGTTCTTGTGGATGATCTTCTTGTCGGCGATACTGTCCACGGTGCTGACGGAATCTTTGTAAACGGCTTGCGCAGCGGCCTTGTCGCCAGCTTCGATAGCCTTGCTTACTTTCTTGATCGCAGTGCGCAATTCCGAGCGCAGACTGCTGTTGTGAGCATTCTGTTTAACTGCCTGACGTGCACGCTTGCGGGCTTGTGCGCTATTTGCCATGACTACTCCTTGATAATTCGGTACAACGGAAAGGCGCGCATTCTAGGGACTTTTTTCACATATTGCAAATTTTATTCAAAGTTCCCGATTATCCGTGCCAATGGCCGATTTCGGCATCATTTTTTGTTTGTTATCAGACGATTCATAACAGCCTGTCGTCCAAATAGAAAGCACCGGCTGAAATTACCCCGGTACGTTAGTACGAGGTTTCGACCATGATTGCATCGTCGGACAAGCCGTTTCCCTCGCAATATATATCGAGCTCCTGCCAGACCACCTCCAGCGGCAATTGCTCGCGGTAAATGCGCGACACCAGCATCTCCAGCCGTGCCTGACCGTACAATTCCTGACTGGCCGGTGCCGCTTCGGTGATGCCGTCCGAATATTGATAGATGCGCATATCGGGTTTCATCTCAAACAGCGCGTGGGGTTCAAAGGTATCCAGCGATTCGCTGAGTCCCAGCGGTATTCCGCTGGAGCGCACCTGGATCATGTCGTCCATACCACTCAAACACAGCGCGGGCGGCAGCCCATGATTCCATATTGTTACCTGTTCGCGCGCGGGGTTTAGTTCCAGCGCACTGGCGGCCATGTATATCTGGGTGGGAAGATGGCGGCACAAGTGACTGTTCATTTCCTTGAGAATGTAGCGCATATCGCAACCTTCGGCAGTCAAGCGGTAAAAAATGTACGAAACCAGCGGACCGCCGATTGCCGCCGGCAAACCATGCCCGGAAAAATCACCGACCAGCACATGCTGCCCGCCATCCGGACGATAGGCTGACAAAGCGATGTCGCCCGCCGTTTTTTCCAGCGACGACTGGATATACTTTACCTTGCGCCCGTCAAACGGGCTTGCCGAGCGCATTCTTGAAACAATTTCCTCCAGCAGTTCTTTTTCGTCGCTGAGGATTAAATTCTTTTTTTCCAGCTCGCGCCGTGCGTGCAGCAGGGCGATGTGGGTATGCACACGCGCGTTCACAATGACGGGGGCAAAAGGTTTGTGAATAAAGTCCACCGCACCCAGCGAAAATCCCAATTCTTCATCTGCCACTTCAGTTTTTCCGGTCAGAAAAACTACCGGCACATGACATGTCACGGGATTTTCTTTCAGGCGGCGGCATACTTCAAAGCCGTCTATCCCGGGCATCATTACATCAAGCAGAATCAAATCGGGCGGCGTGGCGGCCAATTCAAGCGCCTTGAGGCCGTTATTGGCCACCTTGATGCGAAAATCTTCCTTGAGAATATCGTGCAGCAAGGCCAGACTGACGGGCGAATCATCCACCAGCAGCACAGTCGGTCGGTTAGCAGTACCAATCATTTTTCACCCTCATTTTTTAATGCCCGCATAAACTCCGTACCCAAGTATCTACGGGTTTATTGAATATACGGATACCGAAATATCTATTGCACAACACTCATGGTTGTTCCTTTACCGCAAAAAATTCGCCCAGCAGCGCGTGCGCGACATCAAATTCAAAGTTCTGCAAAGCCTCGCCGATACGATGCTTGACTGGCGGCGGCAGAACATGAACAAATTCATGATGGTACTTTTCCCACAGTTCGATGGCGGCACTATCGCCTTCGCCCAGCAGTTGGCGCAACTGCGGCAGGCAATCCGGCAGCTTGCCGCCCGGCTTATCACCGTTAGTTTCTGCTGTGACGGCTTCTGCTGCCCCCCGCTCCCCGGCAAAATGCTGTTGCAGCATGGCAAGCAGCGGTGTCAGCAGCGGTATCAGGTTCGCCAGTGCCGCGGCGGCGGCATCGGCCTGCCGGTTCTTGCAGGCCGCCTCGAGTTCACCCGCGAGAGGATACACGCCGTTGACCCCCAGCGTGCCGGACAACCCCTTGAGGGTATGAGCCAGCCGTTCGGCCTCCTGCCACTCAGCATTGGCAAGGTGTTGTTCCAGTGTCCGCTGATAGTCGGCATAGTCGTTGGCAAACATGCCCAGCATCTGCCGGTACAGCTTGCGGTTGTTATTGGTGCGGTGCAGACCACCGACAATATCAAGTCCGGGAATATCGGGCAATGATACTGCATCGCCCGCTGGCACTGCAGCGGAGCGTACCACAGCGGGTGCAGCCACCGCGGTGTAATAACGCGCCAGTGCGGCATACAGGTCGTCCGGTTCGATCGGTTTACTCAGGTGCCCGTTCATGCCGATAGCCAGACAGCGCTCGCGTTCCTCGACCATCGCGTGCGCGGTCATCGCCACCAGCGGCAGCGAGAAATAACGCTGGTCGTCACGAATCC
>JAQTWT010000001.1 GCA_028689145.1 Gallionella sp. | reverse complement strand
ACCATAGCGAGTTGGTCCCACTCCTTCCCATCCCGAACAGGACAGTGAAACGACTCCGCGCCGATGATAGTGTGGATTACCCATGTGAAAGTAGGTCATCGTCAGACTCCCTTAAAACAAAAAGCCCCTCCAGAAATGGTGGGGCTTTTTGCTTTTTGGAATATTTTATTTTGACCTGTTTGAACCTAGTGGCAACACGCCGTGCAGCGGCTTGTTGCGGCGGAGACTAAGCCTTCTTGACCCACATAACGCACCAATGCCCATAATGGAACTGCTTGAGCGTGTCGGCCATCCAGCCATAGGCGACGAGCCGATCAGTCAGCGTAAACGAGATAGCTTCGTTGCCGGAAACAAAGGCGCGTACCTGTCGTTTGCAATCCTTGGGTGTGTAAAGTCACGATCATGCCTCCATGATCCCAACTTCCGCGTCTTCGGGCTCATTTCACGGTGGAAACACACTATCTCGCTCAGGCTCATGTCTCATTGGACAAGGCTGAGGGTTGACTTGAGATTTCTCGAAGCGGATACTTCAAACGGTGATCTTTTCACGAAGCTGTTTAATCAACGAAAATGAAGGTGCATATTATGAATTCCAAAGCGATTTATCTGCTGACAGGAACATTGTTGTTCGCGATTGGCAACGGTTCAGCTAATGCTGCAGTCAACGAAGCCGACGCGGTAAAGTTGTTAAAGGCCAGTAAGTGCCTAAGTTGTCACGATGCAAGCAAAACCAAGAAGGCGCGCTCCTACAAGGATATCGCCGCAGCCAATAAAGGCGACAAGGATGCCGCCGCCCGGCTGACTAAGCACATTACCGTGCCAAGCCAAACTGTGGTTGATGGTGAAGATGTTGATCATGGCATTGCCAAGACAAAGGATTCTGCACAAATCAAGAATTTGGTTGAATGGATTCTGTCGCGCTAGTCCTTGGTCAATATGGTTTCCCTGCTTTTGCCGTCGTTCATGCTGATTCTTGAATGGCGGTTCTTACCCAGATAGTTAAGTTGTAGCTCTCTTAACATTACGTCAATATTCAATTCGGGCACGTTTAAGCACATGCTACTTCTGCAAAACGCAATCATGTACTGCGCAAAAATTGTAACTTCCGTATTTCAGCGATTCGCTTTTCAAATATCACTATTGCATTTGGTATTGCTATTGCTTTTGGGCAATGCAGGCGTGTCCCTTGCGGCAGAAACTTCCTTGCAGTCAGCAAAACTTGATAACGCTATGTGCTTGTCTTGCCACAGCGGAGAAACTGCCAGCCCTAAAGTAACCGGGGCCGATGGTGAGACGCGTGAACTGCACGCGGTTGTGCCTGGAAAATTCAGTAAGAGCGTGCACGCCAAAATGAATTGCGTGGATTGCCATACGAATATTGTCGATGGATCGCTGCCGCACAAAAAAGTTGCCCCACCCAATAAGATTGATTGCGTTCAGTGTCACACCGCATTATGGGAAACCGCCAAACAAGATGGGAACATGGACGAAAAGCCTCGACTTGGCGTGGTGATGCAGAGCATTGATGCTTACAAAAAGTCGTTTCATGCCAAACCCAATGCGGATAACCCCGAAGTACCGAATGCGACCTGCCACGATTGTCATGACGACCATACATTCAATGTGGCACCAAGTGGTACGCCTGAACATGACGAATGGCACCACGCCACACCAAAGCTTTGCGGTGAAAGCTGCCACACAGTTCAATTGGAAGAATATGCAGAATCCATCCACGGTAAACTGCTCCTGGAACAGAACAACCACAATGCGGCTGCCTGTATCGATTGCCATACCACCCACACGATAGGCAATACTTCCGCGTCACCGATCAGACTGGCGATCACCAAGAACTGCGGCGGTTGCCATGAAGAGAACCTGAAGACCTACCGCGCTACCTACCACGGACAGGTCGGCTCGTTGGGTTATGCCTATACCGCCAAATGCTTTGATTGCCACGGAAGTCACGGCATTCTCAGAGTAGATGATCCGGCATCCACGGTTCATCTGAACAATCGCTTGGAGACTTGCCAGAAATGCCACATCGACAGCAAGAAGGGTATGCATACAGCCACAGAGGGTTTTTTGACATTTAGTCCGCACGCTCACAGTCATGACTATGCGAAGTATCCGCAAATGTGGATCGTGACGAAATTCATGATCGCCCTACTGGTCGGTGTATTCATTTTCTTTTGGTTGCATTCCTGCTTGTGGTATTACCGCGAATGGAAAGAGAGGCAAGAAGGCAAGGTCGTTTCCTTGATTCGCGCAGGGGATTTACCGGTAGATGAGACGAAATTCTTCCAGCGTTTTCCCTTGGGCTGGCGTATCGCGCACTTGATGTTCGCCTTGGTCACCATGACGCTCGTTCTCACGGGAACAACGGCGCTGTTTGCGGAAACTGCGTGGGCTCCCAAGGTGGCTGAATGGCTGGGGGGTCCGAAAGTCTTGGGTTTGATTCATCGTATCGTTGCGGGATTGTTCGTGGGGATATTCTTCACGCACTTCGTATATGTGATGCAGAAACTGCTGCGTGACAGGCGCTTCCGCTGGTTCGGTCCGGATTCGTTGATACCGAATTGGAAAGATTTTCAAGACTGCTACGGCATGTTCAAATGGTTCATGGGCAAAGGACCGAAGCCGCTCTTTGATCGTTGGACCTATTTCGAGAAGTTCGACTACTGGGCTGTGTTCTGGGGTGTCACCATCATTGGCATCAGCGGTTTGATGCTTGCGGTACCGCATATCACAGCGACCTATTTGCCGGGTTGGGTATTCAATGTGGCAACTGTGATTCATGCCGAGGAAGCATTCCTTGCAGCGGTGTTCCTGTTTACGGTGCACTTCTTCAACAACCACTTCCGTCCTGACAAACTGCCTCCACCCGACATCGTCATGTTTACGGGAGCGCAATCACTGGAAGAGTTTCGCCGAGATCATCCCGCACAGTATCGCCGCTTGGTGGAATCCGGCGAACTGGAGAAATACTTGGTGGATGCGCCGTCCAGGCCGATGACATTGGGATCGAAGATTCTGGGTATCGTATTGATCGTAATCGGTCTGACACTGTTGACGCTGGTTGCGCTGGGCTTCTTTGGCGGGACTTAACTGGATGTGTTAGGTGCGTGAAAGAATCGGTGTGGGTCAATACCGCCGATTCTTTTTTGGAACTGAGTTTTCCTTGACAAAGCACATGGCGAACATCCTTCTCCTTTATTCAACCAACACGCGCGTTGATTTTACCGGCTGGCAAAAAGTCGATGACTTTGGCCGGTTGATAGGGAAGGTGAGAAGTTGCCTGGTGCTGTTAGGGTGAGATTTTCCCAATGCTGTTCACTTTATGAAAATTCCGTTCGCACTGAGCCTGTCGAAAGGCTCTGGTTGCGAAGCCGGTGGTTCGACAAGCTCAGATGAAACAACTAAGTATTGACTAAGCACGAACGGTTAAGTGAACAGCGTTGGGGGCTCACCGGTAATTTTCTGCCAATTACCTGCTCGGAGGCAATTGGCAGTGTTGTCGGTTAATTGGCCGCTTCTGCAGAGTAGTGGGTAGCGATGCCTTCGATGGTGGCATCCATATACAGCCCTGAGCTTATTTTGTGCATCGCAGAGCTTTCCCGGTTGCCATCGCGATACGCCGTCATTGCATTGACCAGATAGGTGCGGTTTTGTCCCTTGAGTTTGGGGGTCAGCATGGCGGGGTTGGTGTTGCCAGCATTGTGGCAAAGATCGCATTTTTGGGCGAGCGCGGTGATCGGCTCGGGCGGAATAAAATTGGTTTGCGTGGGTTGCTCCGCTGCGAAAAATACGGCGATTTTTTCGATCTCCTTGTCTTTAATTTCGCTGAGTATCTTGTGCATTTCGCCGTGGTCGCGCACCTTGTCGCGGTAGGCCTTGATCTTGGTGTTCAGGTAGTTCACATCTTGCCCGGCCAGGTTGGGGATGCTGGCATCTTCGCTGGAACCCATAGAGCCGTGGCATTTGGCGCATTGGTGGGTGAACTGCTTGCCTTCGTAGGAGTTGGCCGCTTTGCTGGCAACAGCTTTGGGTTTGTTCAGCGCAAAATAGATGGCGATATTTTCCAGGTCGGCTTGGCTCAAAGAGGTCAATTTTTCGTGCATGGTAGGCATGGTTCGGGTGCCGTCCCGATAGGCCTTGACCGCCTTGACGATGTATTGCGGGTGCTGGCCCGCCAAGCGCGGAACGCCAGCCGATGTTTGATTGCCATCGGCACCGTGACAACCCGCGCAGGGTTTGCTCAACGCCGCGCCGCGATCAAAGTAGGAGTAATCCGCACTCTTGTTGCCAGAGCTGCCGAGCGGCGGAAGGCTGGCGTAGTAGCCAAGCACATTGCGCAGTTCGGTTGGAGATAAATCCTTGGTGATTTTCATCGCATCACCACTGCTACCGGCCCGTTTTCCGTGATCGTAGGTCTGCGCAGCTTTGAGCAGATAGGTATCGATTTGAGCCGCAAGATTGGGGATATTATCCTGCGCCCCGCGACCATCCATGCCGTGACAGCCGGAGCAGGTCTTTTGGGCGATCTCTTTGCCGGCAATGAGATCGACGGGTAGCTTCTGTAGTTCACCTGATTGTGGTTTTTCAGAACAACCTGACAGCAGCGGGAGCAACAATGAAATGACTGCAAAAAATTTGTTCATGACATCTCCAATGTTGATGCGAGGAAAGAAATACCCAGATGAAGTATGAATTAGCAATACGCGCATTCTACATCACCCTCGCTGATTGTCATTTGTCACAGCCAAATTTTAGTTGGCATGACTATCGCGAATCACAGGCGTACCCATGCCTGCATGACAGTGGCCTCGAATCTTATCCTGCAAACGAATCGGGCATGCTGCTGCGCGAAAATCCGCTGCGGGAAAAATTTCGGTCAGTAGCCATGAAGCGCGACAGCGCCGACTGGGTGGACATGCTAAAGCCGCGATACAGGTCGACATCGTAGTCGGACATGCGGATCACATGGGCAGCTTCGCCAAGGTCGCGGATGAATTCTTCCCAATTGGCGTAGCGGTTATCCCGGTTCTTTTTCAGCGCGCGGTCGATCACGGCAACCAGTGCCGGGGGGAGGCCCTGACGGTACTTGCCTATCGGCGTAATCGGAAAGTTCAAGATCGCGATACGCGCATCGAATTCGCTGTCGGCTTCGAAAGTGTGTCTGCCGCTCAGCAAACGGTACAGCACTGCACCCAGCGAGTAGATGTCGGCGCGTTCGTCCAGCGGTTCGCCATTCAGTTGTTCGGGCGACATGAAGGCAAGGCTGCCGGCGACCATTTCGCCGCAGGCACCGGTGGAGATCGCGCAGCCAAAATCGGTCAGCTTAGCCTGGCCGTTTGGCATCATGATGATGTTTTCCGGTTTCACGTCGCGATGCACCACGCCTTGGCCTGCGATGTACTGCAGCGCGCGCGCGGTCTGCTCGACGACGGAAATCACGGCCTGCACCGGCAACAGGGTGTCGCCGTGCTGATGCCGATCCAGCGGCACGCCCTTGACGTATTCCATCACCACATAGGGGTCGTTCTTGTCGTCGAGATGGGATGAGAGCAGGCGCACGATATTCTTGTGATCCAGTTTTCCGATCAGCGCGACTTCATTGGCCATCAGTTTGCGATAGGGTTCAGACTGGCAGGACTTGCGTAACTGCTTGATTGCGACGGTGACGAACTTTTTCTCTTCCAGAGCCAGATAAACGTTCGAACTCGCGCCGGTGCCGATCTGTTCGACGATGGAATAGTTGCCGATGTGGGTTGGTGCGGGAGGGAAGGCCATCCGTAGAAGTCAGCGAGTTGGACTCGGCATAGGACAAGCCCGAGTGAAAAAGATTCCACAAGTCCGGCATGCAAGAAAATCTTCAAATCTCAGCAATCACGAATTGATGGCAGAGAGCGCCGACAGCATTAAACACAAGGTAAGTTACGCTGGATCAGAAAGGCCATAGGTAAATCTGCACCATTTTAATTACTGCACGTAACTAATTGATTTTAGCTAATTGTGCATTTGCTACATAATTAAAGCAAAACACCCCGCCAGAAAGCGGGGTGTTTTGTATATGGGCCTGATTGCGCAATGCCGGAGGCAACAGAATAAACCGTGCCGGTTCCTGCAATTTAGAATTTATTTCCCGTGCAGTATTTGCATGCCCTTGAGCAGGTTCAATGCCTGATTCAGCTGGTAGTCATTCTTTGCGCCAAATTCAGCGGGGGCAGTTTTTGCGGCATCCCCTTTGGTGCTTTGGGCGGGTGCAGTTTTGCTGATATTGTCGGGTTTGTCATCCGACTGCTTATCATTGATCAGATGCTTGTTCAGGTCGGCTTCGCGCAAGCGGAACGCGTTGTCCTGTCCGGCGGTTGACGGGTCTTCCACTAAAATATCCGGCACGATGCCTTTAGCCTGAATCGAGCGACCGCCCGGTGTGTAATAACGCGCCGTGGTCAGTTTGATCGCGGTGTTATTGCCCAATGGCAGAACGGTTTGCACCGAACCTTTGCCGAATGTCTGCGTGCCCATGATGACCGCGCGTTTATGGTCCTGCAGAGCACCGGCCACGATTTCGGAGGCAGAAGCCGAGCCGCCGTTCACCAGCACTACCAGCGGCACGCTCTTGATGGAATCCGGCAGGGTTTTCAGATAATCGGTTTTGCCGTTGCCGCGCAGATAATTTTCCGGGCTGGCAGTCAGGCGCATTTTGGCATCTTCGGTGCGCCCTTCGGTGTAAACCACCAATGCGTTCTTGGCCAGAAAGGCTGCAGAAACACCGACAGCTCCGGTCAGCAGACCGCCCGGATCATTGCGCAAATCGAGCACCAATCCTTTGAGCGGTCCCTGATTTTGCTTGATCATGTTTTCCAGTGCGGTGGCGAGGTTTTCGCCGGTATGTTCCTGAAATTGGGTGATGCGCACGAATCCATAGCCCGGTTCTGCCAGTTTGGATTTAATGCTTTGTACTTTAATGACGGCGCGCGCCAGTGTAAACATCAGCGGTTTGGGTTCATCCTTGCGGATAATCGTCAGCACGATCTTGCTGCCGGGTTTGCCGCGCATGCGTTTGACCGCATCGTTTAACGTCAAGCCTTTTACCAGCGTGTCATCCAGCTTGATCACCAGATCGCCGCTCTTGATGCCGGCATTAAAGGCGGGAGTATCTTCGATAGGGGAAATTACTTTTACCAGGCCGTCTTCCATGCCGACTTCAATACCCAAGCCGCCGAATTCGCCCTGTGTGCCGACTTGCAACTCCTTGAACGATTCAGAGTCGAGATAGGCGGAGTGGGGGTCGAGGCCGTTCAACATTCCGTTGATGGCCTCGGTAATCAGTTTTTTATCGGTGACCGGTTCGACATAGTCGCTCTTGATGCGGCCGAACACCTCGGAAAACGCGCGCAACTCCTCGATTGGTAACGGCGTGGCGAGCGTATCCTTGTCGGCGACTGCTGCAAAATGCAGGCTGACAGCGACACCCGCAACCAAACCCAAACCAACTAAACCCGCTTTTTCCAAAAGACGCATAATTTCCCCAATGTTATTTTGCCGCCAGCCACTTCACCGGATCGAGCGGTTTGCTCTCGTGGCGCAATTCAAAGTATAAACCGGAATCTTCATTTCCGCCGCTATTCCCGACAGTTGCAACCGTATCGCCGCCGCGCAACACATCGCCAACCTGTTTGTAAAGCGTTTCGTTATTGCCGTACAGACTCATGTAACCCTTGCCGTGATCAACGATCAGCAGATTGCCGAAGCCGCGCAACCAATCGGCAAATACCACGCGCCCCGCTGCAACTGCTTTGACAGCCTGCCCGGCGGAAGTTCTCAGAAACAAACCTTTCCAATGCACGGTGCTATCGGGCCGCTGCGCACCAAACTGGTTGGTGACTTCGCCTTTTACCGGCAATACCAGCTTGCCTTTGAGTTGGGCAAACGGGCTGCCATCGAAACGATTGTCCGGCAGGTTATCGTTGCGGAACAGTGACTTGGATTTAGGCTGCGCGAGCATTCTGGTCAGCTTTTCAACCAGATGGGCAAGGCGGTTTTCATCGCGTTGCAAGCGGTTGATCTCGCGCCGTTGCTGGCGCAGCTGTTGGGAGATTTTGCCCAGCATCTGTTGCCGGGCGCGCTGTTCCTTCTCCAGCGTTTTTTTCTGCGCGGATTGTTCCGCGCGCAACGCTTTCAGTTCTGTTTGTTGTTCGCGTGTCGCCGTGCTGACAGTATTCAGCGCGGCCAGATTCACGCGTAACCTACCCAGCCAGATCGCGCGGTTGCGGGCGATATATTCGTAATACTGCAAATCGCGGCTGGCTTGGTTGGGATTTTGATTATTCAGCAATAGCTTCAGGTATTCCTGTTGACCGCCGAGATATTGCTGGTATAACAGTTTACCGAGCTGATTTTGTTGCAGCTCCAGATTGTTGTTCAGTTGGTGTTCCTGGGTTTGCAATGTATTGAGCTTTGCATCGGCGGCACGCAGTTGTTCGGCCAGTTCGGCCAGTTTGCGGTTGCTGTCGCTGATTCCCCGCTCCGATTCGCGCAGCGCGTCAGAGGCTTCGGATTTTGACTCGCTGGTTTTGTTGATTTCGCGCTGCATTGCCGCGATGCGTTTGCGCAGGTTCTCCAGCTCTTCGGGTTGGCTGGCGTGTGCGGCACTGACGGAGAGCAGGCTGCACAGGGCAAGCAAAAGTAAGCGGGCTGATCGGGTCACCGTATCTGGATCAGGCTGTGTCCGGTCATTTCTGCCGGTTGCGGCAGTCCCATCATGGTCAGCAGGCTGGGGGCAAGATCGCGCAGCGCGCCGCCGTCCGCCAATTTCGCTTGGCGCCCGATATACAGCAGCGGTACTTTATTCAGCGTATGCGCGGTATGCGCCTGCTTGGTGGTGGTGTCGCGCATTTGTTCGGCATTGCCGTGGTCGGCGGTGATCAGGACTTCGCCGCCGATGGAACGCATCGCCTTTACCACGCGACCGACGCAGGTATCCAGCGTTTCTATGGCCTGGATGGCGGCTTGCAGGTCGCCGGTATGCCCTACCATATCGCCGTTGGCGTAGTTGCAAATGATGGCGTGATACTGGCCGCTCAGAATCGCGGCTTCGAGCTTGTCGGTCACTTCAGGCGCGCTCATCTCGGGCTTCAGGTCATACGTCGCGACTTTGGGCGACGGCACGAGGACGCGATCTTCGCCGGGGTAGGGTTGTTCCTTGCCGCCGTTGAAAAAATAGGTGACATGCGCATACTTCTCGGTTTCGGCGATGCGCAACTGTTTCAAACCCAAGCTTGAAATGTATTCGCCGAAGCCGTTATGAATGGCCTCCGCCGAATAGGCGCAGGGCAAATGAAAATCCTCGCCGTAACTGCTCAGCGACACATAACTGGCCAGCTTGGGGCGGCAGGCGCGAGTGAATCCGCTGAACGCCTCGTCCGTCAGCGCGCGGGTGATTTCGCGGGCACGGTCGGCGCGGAAGTTCATGAAGATAACCGCATCGCCGTCCTGCATGAAGGCGGCTTTCCCGTTGGCCGGAACAATCGCGGTGGGCTTGACGAACTCGTCCGATTCGCCGCGCGCGTAGGCCTGCTCCAAGGCGCTCAACGCATCGGTTGCGGTAAATTCGGCCTGACCCTGCGTGAGTAATTCATAAACCGGTTGCACGCGTTCCCAGCGGTTGTCGCGATCCATCACATAAAAGCGCCCGACGATGCTGGCGATTTGCCCGGTTCCCAATGCGGCGCATTTATCCTGTAGCAATTGCAGCGATTGCGCGGCGCTTTTGGGCGGCGTATCGCGGCCGTCCAGAAACGCGTGCAGACAGACTTTCTTCAAACCAGCGCGCGCCGCCATTTCCAGCATGGCAAAAATGTGACTCTCGTGGCTGTGCACGCCGCCGGGAGAGAGCAAGCCCATGATGTGCAGCGTGCTGTCGTTTTGTTTGGCCAGTGCAACCGCTTGGCTTAACGCGGGATTGGTGTAGAAGCTGCCGTCCTCGATGGCGACATCAACGCGGCTCAGATCCTGATACACCACGCGCCCGGCACCAATGTTGAGATGTCCCACTTCGGAATTACCCATTTGTCCGGAAGGCAGACCGACAAATTTTTCCGAGGCGTTAATCAGCGTGTGCGGGTAATCGCGCCACAGCGCGTCCCAATTTGGTTTGCGCGCCGCCAGAACAGCGTTATAGTCGGCATCTTCGCGGTGGCCGAAACCATCCAGAATCAGCAGCAAGACAGGAGTCGTATTCATGGTGTTAGAATATTAGCGCATGGTGATTTTGTGAAGTTTCATTTTAGCCGAATTTGCCCCATTTAACGCGAACATCGCGAAGCGATACTTCGGCACTCTCCCCCAAAATTGGGGGAGAGGTAGGAGAGAGGGAACGGGTACGGCGAAAAGCGATGCTCGTAATTTTGGGCAGCGCTTCTCGCCATGCCCGTTGGTGGGTGAGGCGGTGTGATAATCGGGAAGAATAGATATGGCAAATAAGATAATTGACCGTGAAGAAGATATCCAGCAGGCCGCGGATGCCATGAAAGCCATCGCGCACCCGTTGCGCCTGAAAATTTTGTGCGTACTCGGCGAGCAGGAGATCAGTGTGCAGGATATTGTGGAAAAAGTCGGCACATCGCAGAGCAACATTTCGCAGCATTTGGCAATCTTGCGCGACAAAGGTGTATTGGCGACGCGCAAGGACGCGAACCGGGTGTTCTACCGTATTGACGATTTGCGCACTCTGAAACTGGTCGGGATGATGCGCGATGTGTTTTGCACGACACAATAAGTTGCTTTTTATGCGTAATATTAGTATATTCTAATATTGTGAAATATCTTTCAAATGGAGTGAACGCAGTGAGAAAGCTTGGAGTTATCTGTTTGCTGCTGATGTGCTCTGCAACTGTTCAGGCTGAAGGAGCGCTTGCGGTTGCGTCCGTACAGTATCGCGAGGTGGCGCAGACATACAGCGCCGAGGGACTGGTCGAAGCGACGCGGCAATCCACCGTATCCGCCCAGATCGGCGGGCGCGTCAAGGAAATCAACTTTGACATCGGTGACCGTGTCAGCAAGGGGCAGGTGATCCTGCGCATCGATGAACGCGAGGCAGCGCAGGCTCTGGCCGGCAGTCAGGCGCAGGTGTTGCAGGCACAGGCCAATATGCAGAACGCCAAGGCGACGTACGAACGATCCAGACAATTGTTCGCGCAGAAGTTTATCAGCCAGGCCGGGTTAGACAAGGCGCAGGCCGAATACAAGGTCGCACTGGCGCAAGCCGCGGCCAGCGAGGCGGGCGCGGGACAGGCCAGTCTGGCGCACGGCTACACCGCGGTCATCGCGCCGTATGGCGGCGTAGTGTCGGCGCGCATGGTGGAAATGGGCGAGATGGTGATGCCCGGCAAACCGCTGATGACCGGTTTTGATCCGTCCGAGATGCGCGTGGTGGTGAGCGTGCCGCAGTACAAATTGGCGGATATCGGGACGCGTCCGGAGGTGATGGTGGAGCTGCCTTCGCTGAAGCGCAGGATCAAGGCCGCCAGCGCCACGGTGCAGCCGGTTGCCGATGCGCGCACCCACAGCACGCAGGTGCGCGTGTATCTGCCCGCCAACGAGGCGGGGGTATATCCCGGGATGTTCGTGCGCGCGCATTTCATCGTGGGCAAGGCCAGCAAGCTGGTCATCCCGGGTAGTGCGGTATTGCGCCGCAGCGAAGTGGTCGCAGCCTATGTGGTGGATGAAAAGGGTGGGGTGAAATTGCGCCAGATCCGGCTCGGCGAAACAACTGCGGAGGGTGCGGTTGAAGTGCTGGCGGGGCTGAATCCGGGCGAGAAGGTCGCGCTGGATCCGGTCAAGGCCGGAATGCTGGGCGCGAAGCAAAAATAGCCTTATATAGATTTCGGGAAAACGCATGGGTATTTCAGGGCGCATCGCCAAATATTTTCTGCAATCGCAAATGACACCGCTGCTGGCGCTGGTCGCCGTGCTGCTGGGTTCGTTCGCGGTGCTGGTTACGCCGCGCGAAGAAGAGCCGCAGATCAATGTCACGATGGCGAATGTGATGATTCCCTACCCTGGCGCCTCAGCCAGAGATGTCGCGCAAACGGTGGCGACACCTGCCGAACAGGTGCTGTCGCAAATCGCCGGAGTGGATCATGTCTATTCGGTGGCGCAGCCGGGCATGGCGGTGATTACCGTGCAGTTCAAGGTTGGCGAGCCGCATGTACCGTCGCTGGTCAAGCTGTACGACGTGGTGCATTCGCACGCGGATTGGTTGCCGCCCACGCAGGGCGTGTCGCAGCCCATCATCAAGGCCAAGGGAATCGACGATGTGCCGGTGGTTGCGCTGACGTTGTGGCGCGAACAGGTCGCGGGCGGCAGCGTCGAGCTGACGCAGGTGGCGCATGCGATTGAGGCCGAGCTTAAGCGCGTGCCGGGGACGCGCGAGGTGTCGACATTTGGCGCGACGCAACGCATGGTGCGGGTGCAGCTCAATCCGGAGGCAATGAACGCATTTCAGCTTTCGACACAGGATGTGCGCGCCGCGCTGCAATCCGCCAATGCTTCGCAGAATTCCGGCAATCTGGTGCAGAACAACCGCGAAGTGCTGGTGCAGACCGGCAGCTTTTTGAGCGATGCCAATGAGGTCAGGCAGCTGGTAGTCGGCGTGTTCGACAGGAAACCGGTGTTCCTGCGGGATATCTCGGATGTGCAGGACGGAGCCGACCAGCCGACCAGCTATGTGTGGATGGGAGCCGGTCCCGCAGCGGCGGATAAACAGATCAAAGCCAGCGGCGAATTCACCGCGGTCACGGTAGCGATCACCAAGAAGCCCGGCACAAATGCGGTGAAGATCGCCGAACAGCTGATGACGCGCGTGGAAGAACTCAAAGGCAGCGTGATTCCCGCCGATGTGCAAGTTAGCGTCACGCGCAACTACGGCGAAACCGCCAACGACAAGGCCATGAAGCTGATCCAGAAGCTGCTGTTCGCCACCGTCGCGGTGGTCGCTCTGGTGTGGTTCGCGATGGGGCGGCGCGAGGCGCTGGTGGTCGGCATCGCGGTGCTGCTGACGCTTGCGGCCACACTGTTCGCCTCTTGGGCGTGGGGTTTCACACTGAACCGCGTGTCGCTGTTCGCGCTGATTTTCTCGATTGGCATCCTGGTGGACGACGCGATTGTCGTCGTGGAGAACATCCACCGGCGGCGCGTGCTGGCACCGCATCAGCCGCTGTCTGAAATCATTCCGGAAGCGGTGGACGAAGTCGGCAGCCCGACCATTCTGGC
Organism: Gallionella sp.; assembly: GCA_028689145.1. Taxonomy (GTDB): domain Bacteria; phylum Pseudomonadota; class Gammaproteobacteria; order Burkholderiales; family Gallionellaceae; genus Gallionella. The sequence continues at coordinate 446,542 of JAQTWT010000001.1, read as the reverse complement.
GACTTTCACGGTGATCGCGGCATTGCTGCCGATGGCTTTCGTCAGCGGCCTGATGGGGCCGTACATGAGCCCGATCCCGATCAACGCCAGCATGGGCATGCTGATCTCGCTGGCGGTGGCGTTCGTTATCACGCCGTGGCTGGTGTTGCGCTTTGCCGGCACGCAGCACGAAACCGTCCAGATGCCCTCTCCTCAATCCTCTCCCGCAAGCGGGCGAGGAGGCGATCGAGAAAAGCAATCTCCAACTTTTGAACAGAACACCGCGATCAGCCGTTTTTTCAGTGAGCGGTTAAGCCCGTTCCTGAACGGCGTGTATGGCAAACCGGCGCGGCGCAAGCTGTGGCTGGCTATCCTCGGCGGACTGTTGCTGGCGGTATCGCTGGGCGTGGTGAAACTGGTGATCCTGAAAATGCTGCCGTTCGACAACAAGTCCGAGTTCCAGGTAGTGGTCGATATGCCAACGGGTACGCCGCTGGAACAAACCGGCGCGGTGCTGCATGAGATCGGCGGCTATCTGGCAACCGTGCCCGAGGTCACCGATTACGAGGCCTATGCGGGCACGGCTGCGCCGATCAATTTCAACGGTCTGGTGCGCCAATATTATTTGCGCAGCGCCGCAGAACAGGGCGACATCCAGGTCAATTTGCGCGACAAACATCAGCGCAGCCGCACCAGCCATGAAATTGCCACCGCAGTGCTGGAGCCGATTCAGAAGATCGCCAAACAATGGAACGCGAAGGTAAAAATTGTCGAGGTGCCGCCCGGCCCGCCGGTGATGTCACCTATCGTCGCGGAAATCTACGGGCCCGATTACGAGGGCGCGCGCAGCGTGGCCGGCAAAGTGCGCGAACAATTCGGCAAGACCGAAGGTATCGTCGGCATCGACGACAGCGTGACGGAATCAGCACCCAAATTGCAATTGCGGGTATTGCAGAGCAAGGCAGCTCTGCTCGGAGTTGCGCCGCACGACATCGTGGACGTGATCGGCGTGGCATTGACCGGTCAGGATGTCGCGTCATTGCACGACCCCGACGCGAAATATGCGCCGCCGTTGCGCATCGGCTTGCCCGCCGAACGGCGCAGCCATATTGATGATGTGCTGAAACTCAAAGTGCGCGCGCGCGACGGCGTGCTGGTGCCGCTTTCCGAGCTGGTTCAGGTGATACCGGTGCAGCGCGACTACCCGATCTATCACAAGGATTTGCTACCGGTGGTGTATGTGTTCGGCGATATGGCGGGCAAACTGGACAGCCCGTTGTACGGCATGTTCGACATCAACGGTAAGGTGGCCGGCACCGCGCTTGAGCAAGGCGGCATGCTGGAGAGCTATTTCTTCAAACAGCCCGGCAACCCCTATGCGAGTTACGCGCTGAAATGGGACGGCGAATGGCAGGTGACCTTCGAGACCTTCCGCGACATGGGCATCGCCTACGGCGTGGGCTTGCTGCTGATCTACCTGCTGGTGGTGGCGCAGTTCAAATCCTATCTCGTGCCGCTGGTCATCATGGCACCGATCCCGCTCACCATCATCGGCGTGATGCCGGGTCATGCACTATTTGGCAGCCAGTTCACCGCGACCTCGATGATCGGCATGATCGCGCTGGCCGGCATCATCGTGCGCAATTCGATCCTGCTGGTGGACTTCGTCAATCTGCAATTGCGCGACGGCGTGGCGTTACAACAGGCGGTCATCGCCGCCGCCAGCGCGCGCGCCAAACCGATCATCCTGACCGGGCTCGCCGCGATGCTGGGCGCGCTGTTTATTCTGGACGACCCGATCTTCAACGGGCTGGCGATCTCCCTGATCTTCGGCATCCTGGTATCCACCATGCTGACGCTGGTGGTGATACCGGTGTTGTATTACGCCACGCTATACAAAAAATTCCCGTAAATCTTAATCAACTTAAATAAGGAGTTTCACCATGAATGCAGATCGCATCACCCACATCGTCGCCGGGACTTTCATTTTGCTGTCGCTGGCATTGGGCGTGGCAGAAAGCCCGCTGTTTGTGAGCAAATATTTCCTGTGGTTTACCGCCTTCGTGGGATTGAACCTGCTGCAAAGCGGTATCACTTCATTCTGCCCGCTGACCCGTATCCTGAACAAATGCGGTATCAAGAGCGGCACTTGCTGATCAATGCGCCGGCTGCGCATGGAGCGGCAAGGCATCTTGATCGGGATTTTTATGGGTGGTCGGATTTGCCGTAACCGTTTAACCTAAAAAAACGCAGTTGGCGGGTTTGTAGGTGCGAATCAATTCGCACCTACGAAAGCAATGCAATACCATGAATTAACAGAATATTCATCACAAACTGCGTTTTTTAGGTTTAATTCGCACTGACGCTGCCGGTCGGCTGTAATTTTGCTGCGCTGCAGCCGACATTCATCAATGTTCAGCACGCCGCCCGGAACGTCCGTCCGGTAGTTATGCTTCTGGACTTCTGCTACTCGGCCATAGCTGACTTACATGAAGTGACTCTCAATGACTGCATTACACAAAATTCCGGATACTTTCCACTGAAAATCCGCTGTACCTAGCATCCTCGCCGCAATCGCATTGAAAACAGAAATTGCCGAAAGTATCTCTCTGCAAGATATCTACACTACTTGCACCTAAGTGTATTTATGCTGCCCAGACCCTCCACACTTCTTGCACGTAAGTCGAATTTTACCGGCTCCGTTACACCTACTGCATTCAACAGTATATTTCCCGCTGCCGCTGCCGTTGCATCGTGTGCAAGTTGAGAGATTCTCTGCTTGATATTGGCCGGTTCCGGCGCATCGCGTGCAAGTCTGATCGATGGCATGCCGATAGACGCCCGTTCCGTTGCATTTCTTGCACTGAAAAGTCATCCCGGCGCTTTTTCGTATCATTCCGGTACCGGAGCAGGTTGTGCATCTCTTTTCTGGCCTGGTAAAACGTCCAGTACCTTCACAGCCGAGGCATAGCTTTGCCTTTGGTTTAAACTTCCCAGTTCCTGAACAGCCTCTACATTCAAAAGTCCGCTGTCCACTCCCGTCGCACGAACCACACGTCAATGTGACCTTGCCGGATCCTTCGCACTTAAAGCACGTTCCTTTACTGGGGTTGTATCCGAATATGCTATTGGATCGCTTGTAAGCGTCTCGCTGCACCTTTCTTTTGAATCGCTGACTGGGGCGTTGGTCAGCGACCATACATAAAAGATCAAAGAAAAAGCCCATCAATCATCCTGAATTTGTTGTTTATGTCTATTGAGACTGGCAATCCAAATTTCCAAGCCGACTTTCTAGCCAACGCTCTGCGTGTTGAAATGCATGTAAATCTGACCCGGGGAGTGCATTGAATTTTGACCCGTCTTTGAATTATCTCTGAACCGTTCAGATTGTGGATAGTTATTAGGCATATTGACCTTTATTGGTTTCCGAATTGCCACCAATTCGTTAGATCATTTATCCCCAGATTGTCTGGAATGCACGCCATACCCGTCGTTCCACGATACGGAACCTTTTGTCTTCTATGGCCGAAGATCAGTCGTTTAAGGAAACGCTGATTAAGTCCTCCGTTCGTGGTGAGCTTGTCGAACCATGCGTGGAGGGCTTAATCAGATCAATAGGTTAAATGAGCTGCCCTTCGATTGGCTCAGGGCGAACGGACTTAATCAGCGTTTCCTTAATTACCTCCCTCTCCAACCAAGCGACGGCATCTAGCACGAATCAGCTTGCCAACACATCGCCGGAAAGCTGCCATTCAGTCTTTTCCGTCCCGCATCAGCGTATCCGGTAAAATGCCGCGAACGCAACGTGTGAAAAAAGAAAGGCGGGATTGCATGGGCCGTTATGACGATTTGGTTGCCGAGGCGCTTACCCGCGTGCAAGAGATCATGCCGTGGGATTTGAGCAGGTCGCTGGCTGCCGGAAATAAGCCGGTGTTGCTCGACGTGCGCGAACCGGCCGAGTTCGCGAAGCTGCGCATCCCCGGTTCGCTCAATGTTCCGCGCGGCGTGCTGGAGCAATCCTGCGAATGGGATTACGACGAGACTGTGCCGTTGCTGGCCAACGGGCATGAACGGGAGATTGTTGTGATCTGCCGCTCCGGCAAGCGTTCGGTGCTTGCCGCCGACATGATGTTGCGCATGGGCTATATCAACGTGGTTTCGCTCAAGACCGGCGTGCGCGGCTGGAACGACTTCGAGCAACCGCTGGAGGATGCGACAGGCAAGCCGATTGATGCGGACACAGGCGACGAGTTGCTCGCTCCGCGCCTGAGCCCCGAGCAACACAAACCGAAAGCCTGAATGAGGAAGTCCTGACCGCATTTATCGCGGTGGGCGCGGGCTAGTCTTACTGTGTCATAAAAATACATTATGAAACCAATGACTAGTTGTTTCATCTGGGGGTAGAGTTGCGGAAATCCCATATTTCTACCCCCTCCCTAGCCCTCCCCCTGCAAGGGGGAGGGGATGTGGCTCTGAATGTATGACACAGTAAGACAAGCCATTCGCTAAAATTCCGCAGCCGGGATAGCGGCTGCTTGTTCAGGACAAAGTTACATCTGTCCGGCTTGTTTCATCAGCGCTTCGATGTTAGCCACCTCTTTTGGTGCGGCTATGGTCAGCACTTCGTTGCCTTGCGCGGTAATCGCCACGTCGTCCTCAATGCGGATGCCGATGTTCCATAACGATTCAGGCACATCGTCGGCGGGACGGATGTAGCAGCCCGGCTCGACAGTCAGCACCATGCTGGGTTGCAGCGCGCGCCAGTCGTCGCCGATTTTGTATTCGCCGACATCGTGTACGTCCATACCCAGCCAATGTCCGGTGCGGTGCATATAAAACTTCTTGTAGCTTTCGCTTTCCAGCACGGTATCCACACTGCCCTGGCACAGCTTGAGGTCGATGAAGCCTTGCGCCAGGATGCGCAGCGCGGCGTTATGCGGTGCGTCCCAAGTATTGCCCGGTTGCGCGGCATCAATCGCGGCGGCCTGCGCGGCCAGCACGATTTCGTACACCTCTTTTTGCGCGGCGCTGAATTTGCCGTTGACGGGGAAGGTGCGCGTGATGTCGGAAGCGTAGCCGTCCAGTTCGCAGCCCGCATCGATCAGCAGCAGGTCGCCGTTCTTGAGCATGGCATCATTGCCCACATAATGCAGCACGCAGGCATTCGCGCCGCCCGCAACAATGGAGGTGTAAGCCGGGTGGCGCGCGCCGTGGCGGCAGAATTCATGCAGTATTTCCGCCTCGATCTGATATTCGAACTGGCCGGGGCGGGTGAATTGCATGGCACGTTGATGCGCCGATGTGGAAATCGTTGCGGCGCGGCGCATGATGTTCAGTTCGTGCGCATCCTTAAATAAACGCATTTCGTTGAGCAGGGCGCGCACATCGCGAATCTCGTCCGGGGCGCGGATGCCGCTGCGCGATTTGGCTTGCACTTCCGCGCGCAATTTCAGGATACGTTGATCCCATTCGGTATTGAGGCCGAGCGGATAAAACAACACGGGTTGATTGCCCATCAGCTCGGCTAACTTTTCATCCAGTTGCGCAATCGGGTAAGTTGCGTCAAAGCCGAATTGCTCTTTTGCCGCATTCGGCCCGAGGCGGTAGCCGTCCCAGATTTCGCGTTCAGGATTTTTTTCGCGGCAGAACAGGATGGATCGCGGCTGGATGCTTTGACCGGCCACCAGCACCAGCACCGCTTCCGGCTCGACGAATCCGGTTAAATAGTAAAAATTGCTGTCGTGGCGATAGCTGTAATGCGAGTCGGCATTACGCGCCACTTCCGGCGCGGTGGGAATAATGGCGATGCCGCGTTGCATTTTTTCCAGCAGGCGGATGCGGCGTTGCGCGTAGATGGATGAGTCAATAGTCATGGCGTATTGTGCTGTGTGCGCAGTTGACTGTCGAGTTCGGCGAGGCGCTGCGGGGTGCCGACATCCACCCAGCGCCCGCCATGGTGCTCGCCGCTGACTTTGCCGAGCGCTATCTGCGCGCGCAGCAGCGGGGCGAGCGGCGCTTTGCTGCCGCGCACGATGGCGGCGAACAAGGCCGGTTGGTAGATGCCGATGCCGCTGAAGGTCAGGATCGAGGATTGAGGATCGAGGATCGAAGAAGTAATACGGTTGTTTTGCAGATGGAAATCGCCGTTTGGGTGGTGGGGCGGATTGTCGATTAGCACGAGGTGTGCGGCATCGCCGCTGGCTTGTAGCGCGATGGCATGTTCGGTGAGCTTGGTAAAGTCATAGTCGCAGAAGATGTCGCTGTTGATTACGGCGAATGGCTCTCCCTCTCCTCCAGCCCCTCCCCCGCCGGGGGAGGGGAGTAACAGCGGCAGAGCGTTGGCGATACCGCCCGCAGTTTCCAGCGCGCTGGCCTCGGGCGAGTATTGAATGCGCGCGCCGAACCGGCTGCCGTCGCCCAAAGTTTGTTCGATCTGTGCGCCGAGATGGGCATGGTTGATGACGAGATCGACAATTCCAGCGCGCACCAGATTTTCGATGTGCCAGACGATCAGCGGTTTGCCGCCGACTTCGAGCAACGGTTTGGGGGTGTGGTCGGTAAGCGGGCGCATGCGTTCGCCGCGCCCCGCCGCCAAAAGCATGGCGATCATAGTTTTACGTTTTTCACGATTGCTCTTTCTCCCGCTGGCGGGGGAAAGTTGGATAGGGGGAAATGCGTAGCATCAATGTTTTATGCCTTTCACGTTCGCTCCCTCGCCCGCTTGCGGGCTTAGTCGAATGGCTAGTTGTTCCATCAGAGGGTTGGGGAGAGGGTGCAGTATGCTCAAAATGTGCAGCCTTCCTGAACGATGCGCGGTTCTATGGTGTCGAGCAGATTCAGCAGCGGCTTGAGGTCGATATAGCGCACGCAGGCGGCGCGCAGATACGCCATTACCAGCGGCAGGTCTTTCAAATAGCCATCCTTGCCGTCGCGGTGGTACAGCCGCGCAAAAATGCCCAGAATCTTGAGATGGCGCTGCACGCCCATCCATTCGTAATCGCGGTAGAACTCGGAGAAGTCATCGTGTACCGGCAGCCCGGCTTTGCGCGCCTTCTCCCAGTAGCGGATCAGCCAGTCGATGATCTCGGCTTCTTCCCAGCGGATGTAGGCATCCTTGAACAGCGAGGCCAGATCGTAGGTGATCGGGCCGTACACGGCATCCTGAAAGTCCAATATCCCTGGGTTTGGCTCCGTCACCATCAGATTGCGCGAGTGGTAGTCGCGGTGCACATACACGCGCGGCTGGGCGAGGTTGTTGGCGATGATGCGCGCAAATACCTGTTCGAGTTTGGCGTTTTGCGCTTCGGTGAGTGTGATGTCGAGATGTTTGGCGATGTACCACTCCGGGAACAGGCGCATCTCGCGCAGCAGCAGGGCTTCGTTGTAGGGCGGCAATTCATTGTCGCGCGAAGCGAGCTGGATATTGATCAGTGCGTCGCTCGCCGCGCCGTACAGTTCGCGCGCTTTTCCGCGGTCTGCTTCGAGCGCCTGCTGGTAGGTGGTGTTGCCGAGATCGGATAGCAGCAGAAACCCCTGTGCCAAATCCTGGGCGTACACATGCGGCACATGTGTTCCGGCATCCTCGAATAGTTTGCCGATGTGCAGGAACGGACGGCAGTCCTCGTGTTGCGGAGGCGCATCCATCACGATTAACGTGTCGCGAGCGCCGTCGGCGAAGCTGGCGCGGAAGTAGCGGCGGAAGCTGGCATCGGCAGAAGCGGGTGCCAGAGTAAATGTGTCTCCGGGGAACTGGCATTGCAGCCATTCGGTAAGTTGTTGTTGGCGTAGCATATTAGGCTTTTTGGATAGCGTTAATGGTAAACTGGCAGAAGTTTACCACCATACTATTTATTACATTACTGCACCTCATGCGGTTCCGTCTAAAACCCATTGCCTTCACTTTGTTGTGTATGTTTGCGCACCATGCTGCCGCAGACACGGATCTGCTTGAGCTAAATATGGACAAGACCTTCATGGCGATGGACCCGCCCGCACAGGGAACGCCTGCATTTGTGGAGGCGGATCATCTGGAGGGCAAGAAGGAAAACCAGATCGAGGCGACGGGCAATGCGATATTGCGCAAGCGCGGGCAGTCTATTCGCGCGGACAGGTTGTTGTATTTTCAGGATACGCAGGATGTTGACGCGCGAGGTTCGGTAGTGCTGGAACAATCGGGCAGCACCATGAGCGGCCCGCACCTGACGCTTAATCTGGATACCAATATCGGCATCATGGAGCAACCGCTGTTCCATCTCGCGGAGAATGACGGGCGCGGTTCGGCGGATGTGATGCATATTCAGGACAAGCAGCATTTCACTCTGGACAATGCTACCTATACCACTTGTCCGGCCGATAACGAGGACTGGTTGCTGAAAATGAGCGGGCTGGAAATCGACCGTGATCGGCAGATCGGCACAGCACACCACGCCTGGGTCGAATTCATGGGAGCTCCCATCCTGTATACGCCGTGGATGGATTTTCCGCTCAATAAACAGCGTAAATCAGGTTTTTTATCTCCGGTTTTCGGTAATACGATCATTAGCGGCAGAGAAATAACCGTGCCGTATTACTGGAATATCGCGCCAAATCGCGATGCGACAATTGCGCCGCGTGTCATGACCAATCGCGGGCTGCTGCTCTACAACGAATTCCGTTATATGGAACCCGATTACAGCGGGGAAATGCATTTGGACTTTATCTCCAATGACAAACTCGCCAAGCGCAGCCGGCAGCATATGGTGTTTCAACATAACCAGCGCTTGGCAGGTAGTCTGACCGGCTCGGTTAATTTGAATAGTGTTTCGGATGACCGCTATTTTCAGGACCTGGCCGGTACGACGGATCTGACCTCGCAGAGTAGTCTGTTGCAAGAAATTATATTGAGCCATAACGCCGGCTGGTGGGATGCATCCGCGCGCGTGCAGCGTTACCAAAGCCTGATACCGAATAGCACGACGTATAAACGTCTGCCGCAAGTAACGCTTAATGCCAATCAAACCTATGCCGATGCAAACCTCGCATTTGCCGGGGAATATGTTGACTTTGCCCATCCCTCCGCACTGAATGCCAAACGTCTGGCGCTTAATGCCAGCGCCAGCTACCCGCTGGTCGCGGCACCGGCTTTTTACCTCACGCCCAAGTTTGCGGTGCGCAGCACGTATTACACGATTGGCTCGAATAACCCCGGCGGGTTGCCAAATGCGTCGCGCACTTTGCCGCTGTATAGCGTGGATAGCGGGGTAGCGATCGAACGCGACTGGAAGCTGTTCGGCGGCGATTACCTGCAAACGCTGGAGCCGCGCGCCTTTTATGTGTATGTGCCGTACAAGAATCAGGATTCGCTGCCAAATTTTGATTCGGGGCAGGCAAGTTTCGATTTTACCCAGATATTTTCAGAGAATCGCTTTGTCGGGAATGACCGGGTGGGTGATGCGAATCACCTGACTCTGGCGCTGACTTCGCGTTTGCTTGAACAGGAGAACGGCAAGGAGCGGCTGAAACTGATGATAGGCGAGCGTTTTAGTTTTAAAACGCCGCAAGTCAATTTGGCTGCGCCTACTACAACAACCAATAAATCCGACATTTTGTTTGCCGCTTCCGGGCAGGTGACCGATAAGCTGGTGTTGGACAGCGCGCTTCAGTACGACCCGAATTTATCGCATACCCAAAGCTATAACGCCACGGCCCATTACCGGGCCGAAGTGGGTAAAACCTTCAATCTCGGTTATCGTTTTACCCGCAACACGCTGCGCCAAGTGGATGTGTCCGCACAGTGGCCATTGCTCAATCGTTGGCACGGGGTGGCGCGCTGGAACTATTCGATACAGGACCGTAAAACTTTGGAATCCATTGCGGGCCTTGAGTATAATCAGAGTTGCTGGACGTTCCGTATAGTGGCGCAGCGCTTTGTGGTCGCCGCGCAGCAAGCTAATACCGGTATTTTTATGCAGCTCGAATTGAATGATATGGTCAGTGTCGGAGTGGATCCCTTGCGCGCACTGGAGACCAATGTGCCCAGCTATGACAAACTAAATACAAAACCCGCCAACAAGCCCAATTCGGTCTTGCGTTGAACAAGCCGGAGAAATGATGATGATGTACAGAATGACTGTTTTTGCACTGATTTGTTGCGCAACATTCGCGACAATGCCCGCAGCCTACGCCGCCGAAATGGCAATGGAGAAGCAGGCGGTGCCGGATATAAACGCACCCAACAAATTGACCCCGCAGCGCATTGACCCGCAAAAGCAGGTTGCGGTGATTGATTCTGTGGTGGCGGTGGTTAACGATGATGTGGTCACGCGCCAGGAGCTGGATGACCGCTTGCGCACGGTGGTGCGCCAGTTGGAGAAACAGGGTACGCCGTTACCCGCGCCTGATGTACTGGAAAAGCAAATCCTCGAACGGATGATCAGCGATTTGCTGCAAGCGCAATTTGCCAAGGAAAGCGGTGTGCGCGTGGACGACGTGCAATTGGATTTGGCAATTACGCGCATTGCACAGCAGAACAAGTTTCCCAGCCTGGCGGAATTTCGCGCCAAACTGGAAGCGGAAGGTGTGGATTTCAAGAAATTCCGCGAGGAAATACGCAGCGAAATAATTTCCACCCGACTGCGCGAGCGCGAAGTGGAAAGCAAGCTAATTATCAGCGATACCGAAGTCGATAATTATCTGGCCAATAAAGCCAAAATGGGCGGCGAGGGCGAGGAATTGCATTTGGCGCATATCTTGGTGGTGGTGCCGGAACAGGCCAGCGCTGAAAAAATCAAGGCTGCCCGCGATAAAGCCGAACAGGCATTGGCGCAATTGAAGGGCGGGGCGGATTTTGCACAGGTGGCGGCGGGGGCTTCCGATGCCAAGGATGCGTTAAAGGGCGGCGACATCGGCTGGCGTCCCGGCGATAGCATCCCCCAGTTGTTTATGAATGAACTGCAACCGTTGCAACCCGGACAAACGACTGCCGTGCTTCGCAGTCCGAGCGGGTTTCATATTCTTAAGCTGATCGAAAAACGCAGCGGCAGTGCGCCGGTAGTGATAATACAAACTCATGCACGGCATATTCTGATCAAGACCAGCGAGATCGTGTCCGAATCCGAAGCTAAAAAACGCATCATGGAAATAAAGCAGCGCATCGAAAATGGCGCTGATTTTGCCGAGCAAGCCAAGCGCTATTCGCAGGACGGCAGCGCGCAGCAGGGCGGCGATCTGGATTGGTTGTCTCCCGGACAAACGGTGCCCGAATTCGAGGAGGTAATGAATAAACTGCAGCCGGGCATGATCGGGGCGGCACAGTCGCAATTCGGCTGGCATTTGATACAAGTGATAGAACGGCGCGATACTGATGTGAGTGCGCAACAGCAACGCCAGCAGGCACGTCTCGCCATCGGCACCTTCAAGTCGGATGAGTTGTATCAGGACTGGCTGCGCCAGTTGCGCGATCGCGCGTTTATCGAATACCGCCTCGAACAAAATCAGTAATCGGTGAAAGATACCCCCCTTTTGCCGCTGGCGGTTACCGCCGGCGAACCTGCCGGAATAGGTATAGACCTGTGTGTTCAGTTGGCGCTTGCGCCGCCCGATATTCCGTTCGTCGTCATTGCCGATAAAGACCTGCTGCAACAACGCGCAGCGCAGTTGGGCATCGCCTTGCAGGTGCGCGATGCGGGGAGTGCGGCGGCTGTCTCGGTCAACTCACTGGCAGTAATTCATGTCCCGCTCGTGGCACCCTGCCGTGCCGGCGAACTAAATAAGGCCAATAGCGAATATGTGCTGGCGACGTTGCGCCGTGCCGTGCAAGGCTGCCAAGCGGGCGAATTTTTCGGCATGGTCACCGCACCGGTGCATAAGGGCATCATCAACGATGCAGGTATCCCGTTCACCGGACACACCGAATTTCTCGCCGAGCTAACCGGCACCGGGTCAGTGGTGATGATGCTGGTCGGCGGCGGGATGCGTGTGGCGCTTGCCACCACCCATCTTGCCCTGAAGGATGTGCCTGCCGCGATCACCGCGCCGTTGCTGGAAAATGTGCTGCGTATTATCCAGCGCGATCTGCGACAGCGTTTCGGTATTGCGCAACCGCGCATTCTGGTGGCCGGTTTGAATCCCCACGCCGGTGAAGACGGCTATCTGGGGCGCGAAGAAATCGAGGAGATGATCCCGGTGCTGGATAAGTTGCGTGCCGAGGGTATGCAAGTCAGCGCGCCGCTGCCCGCCGATACACTATTTACCCCGCACAAACTGGCACAGTGCGACTGCGTGCTCGCGATGTATCACGACCAAGGGTTGCCGGTATTGAAACATGCCAGCTTCGGTCACGGCGTGAATGTCACGCTCGGCTTGCCGATTATCCGCACCTCGGTGGATCACGGCACCGCGCTGGATCTGGCCGGTACCGGTAAAGCCGACAGCGGCAGCCTGCTGGAAGCGCTCAAGCTCGCGGCGCAGATGGCGCAAAACGAGCGGGACACAAATGTGTAGGGGCGCGATTTATCGCGCCCTTGGTTGCTTATCCCAACACCGCAAACCTCATGGAATAAATCGTGCATAAAGCCAAGAAAAGATTCGGCCAGAATTTTCTCGTCGATGAACGGATCATCGCCGATATCGTCGCCGCGATTCGTCCCGAGCCGGACGATAATATGGTGGAGATTGGTCCGGGTCTGGGTGCGCTGACGCGCCCGTTGCTGAAGCGCTTGAACCATCTGCACGTGGTGGAGATCGACCGCGACATCATCGCCAGACTGGGTCACGACTACCCGCAGGATGCCCCCGGCGTGAAGCTGACCATCCACGCCGGAGATGCGCTGGAGTTTGATATTGCGAGACTGCCCGCCCCGTTGCGCATCGTCGGCAATCTGCCCTACAACATTTCCTCGCCGCTGCTGTTTCACTTCGCAGCGTATGCAGGGCGCATCCGCGACATGCATTTCATGCTGCAAAACGAAGTGGTCGAACGCATGGTCGCCGCGCATTCCACGCCCGAATACGGGAGACTGTCGGTGATGCTGCAATACCGCTTTGCCATGGAAAAACTGCTCGATGTGCCGCCGGAATCTTTCCGCCCCGCGCCCAAGGTGCATTCTGCCATCGTGCGTATGATCCCGCTGCCTGCCGGCGAGATTAGAGTGCGTGACGAGAAACTGTTTGCCGCGATTGTCGGTGCGGCGTTCGGGCAACGCCGCAAGACCCTGCGCAATACCCTGCGCAGCCACTTGGCGGAAGCCGATTTCATGCTGCTTGGTATAGATGCACAACTGCGCGCGGAAAATCTTGGCGTGGCAGAGTTTATCAAGATCGCTAATCACTTGAGTGGTAACGGTCGCTCAATATAAGGAAAAGCTGGTAGCATTAAATCCACCCGCGAGCGGCGCAAAAACGAAGCTCACTACGATGACCATGATATGGAACTAAAGCTAAATAGCCGTCAGGACTTGAAGGTGCATGCATTGCTGTTGGCAGACCGGCTGGACTTGAAGGCGTTCAAGATTGCCGATTGCCTGGCGACTACGCCGTTAACGCTGGAAGTGGATAACGACGGCGGAATCGCGGTATTGTTTCGCTACGGCGTGGTGGTGATGTTTGGCGTGCAGAGCGCGAATGAAGCCAAATTTGTTGATTCGCTTACCCCGCTGATGACTAATGCTTATGCCGCCCCCGAAGTCGAGGAGATGGAGGTGCATAGCGGCAGGAAAAGCGTCGGGGTGCAAAGCGGCGCTGTCTCGCTGGACGATATCTCGCTGGAGAAATTGCAAGTTATCGCGGATGCATTGAGCAAGCATCTGATGCTGACGCTGTATGAAAAAAAAGTTGCCGGTGAATTCGATAAAATCGAGCCGTTTGCACAAGAACTTGCCGTATATGGCAAGGTGAGCGGAGGTTCCAAAAAACTGCTGTCCAAGATCGGTAACATGCTGCTGATTGAGCACCGTATGGTGGGGCGCGCCGAGATCGGGGACAAACCGGAAACACTGTGGGATTTTCCGCATCTGGAAGGGTTGTATGCCAGCATGGAGGATGAGTTCGAACTGAAAGAACGGCAGTCGGTACTGGATCGAAAATTGGGGTTGATCTCGGATACGGCGCAAACTTTAGCCGACGTGTGGGACAACAAGCAGCTGCATAAGCTCGAGTGGTACGTGATCGTGCTGATCCTGTTTGAAGTTGTTCTCGGTTTGCATGACAGGATCAGCAATATTCTGGGTTGAGTTTTTCGGAATGAGTGCTTGAAAAACTGTCCGCAGCAAATGTTGTCGTGAAACCGCTGCGTTTTCTTTTTCTGCATGCGAGCATGTATCGACCGTGCGTGAGGTAAAATCCTATCTGCCGCACTACGCATTGCCATGAGCGCTTAAAATGAATAGCTTCGCCCATATGAACTGCCGTGATCATTTGTGCCGTCGCATTGGATGGCGCGCGCCGTCAGAGTTTGCAATGCCCGTTTTACTGTGGCTGTTCGTCGCCGCATGCCCTGCCGCCATTGCCGCTCCCGGGAGCGGCAATATGGATTACGCCGACACCGGTAAGTCAGCAACCAAAATCTACAAGTATTTGAAAAACGGTACCACCTCGTTTTCTGATGTTCGTCCAAACAAGGTGAGTTATATTGTCTACCGTCCTTCTTGCTATGCGTGTAATGTCACCTCCAACATCGATTGGCATTCGATCCAGTTGCATCCTGATAAATACGGGGAGGAGATCGATTTTGCCGCGCGCCAGTTTGATCTTGATCCGGCATTGGTGCGGGCGGTGATCCACGCGGAATCCGGCTTTAATGCGCGGGCACGTTCTCCCAAGGGGGCGGTTGGTTTGATGCAGTTGATGCCCGGCACTGCGCGTATGCTCGGCGTGGCGGATGCCCGTATTCCAAGCCACAACATTCGTGGTGGTGCGCAGTATCTTGCCGGTCTTTTGGCAAAATTCAATAACGATGTTGCCTTGGCGGCTGCAGCCTACAACGCCGGCCCGGAGGCTGTGCAAAAATACGCCGGAGTGCCGCCGTATGCGGAGACGCGGGTGTATGTGCAGCGGGTGAAAATTTTGCACCAGCGCTACAAAAATATTATGCGCGGATAACAGGCAATGTTATGAGCGGGCAATGAAAAAGAGTATGGGGTTGGGCTGTGGGGGGCGGGTACGTGTTCGTGCCGTTATCGGCTGTGGCGGGTGCGGCGTATGAACAGCGGAATTCAAGATTGTCTGGCGCTTATTGGGCAGAATAATCCGGCAGTTTTATGTCGGGTAAATTTGAATTGCCGCACCTTAATTTGGCGCGCTCGGCGGGAGTCGAACCCACGACCCTTGGCTTCGGAAACCAATACTCTATCCAGCTGAGCTACGAGCGCATTTTGTGAAGTCGCGCAGCATAGCGGTTTTTGCCGGTGCAGTCCATCCGCGCCTTACGGACGGCTTGCAATAAACCCGCTTTCTTCAGTGCGGAAATCTGGTATCGTTCCCGGCGGTGTGTGGGGAGCTGATACCCCGTACGCTACCGATGATTTTTAAATCTGCCAACAGATAACGACGAATATGACCGCGATTCTTCCCCACATCATGCTCGAATCCGGCATGCAGCCGCAGCATTGCATTATCTGGCTGCACGGCTTGGGTGCGGACGGGCATGATTTTGTGTCCATGGTTGACGAGCTGAAGCTGCCTGCCCCGATGCGTTATATTTTTCCGCATGCGCCGCAGCGTCCGGTTACCATCAACGGCGGGTTTGTAATGCGCGCGTGGTATGACATCGCCCTTGCCGATATCGGGGCACAACAGGATGAAAAAGGAATCCGCGACTCGCAGGCATCCATTGAGGCGTTGATCGCGCAGGAAGTGGCGCGCGGCATCGCTCCGTGCAATATCTTTCTGGCGGGATTTTCGCAGGGCGGAGCGATCGTGCTGCATACTGTGTTGCATCGGAACGTTGCGCTGGGAGGTGTGCTGGCGCTCTCCACTTATTTGCCGCTGGCGGATATGGCGCCCGGGGAAGTCTCCGCTAGCGCCCTGCAAACGCCGATCTTCATGGCGCACGGCCGCAGTGACCCGGTGGTGCCTTATATGCTGGGGGCGGCTTCACGGGATAAATTGCTGGAATTTGGCTATGCGCTGGAATGGCATGAGTACGCGATGCCGCACTCGCTGTGCGAGGAGGAAGTGCGAGATATCGAGATTTGGCTGGCCAAGCTGATCGCGAGCAGCGATTGAGCGGGTCTGTGGGTGTTGTTATACTGGACGAAAATATACGGCTGGGCCGTAACGATAATAATAGGGCAACGATTCAGGAGAGGGGATGCTAAATATGGAACAAGCGCGTTTCAACATGATAGAGCAACAAATTCGCCCGTGCGATGTGCTGGAGGTGCGGATTCTGGAATTGCTCGCACATATACGCCGCGAGCTTTTTGTGCCCGCGGACAAGAAAGAGCTGGCCTTTGCCGACTTGGAAATCCCGCTGGGTCACGGAGCCAAAATGTGGCTGCCAAAACTGGAAGCGCGCGCATTGCAGGAGTTGCATCTCACCCGTACCGACAGGGTGCTGGAGGTGGGTACCGGCAGCGGTTTTTTGACCGCGCTGTTATCCGCGCTGGCGGCTCATGTTACTTCGGTGGAGATCGTGCCGGAGTTGAGCGCTATCGCCAGACAGATTCTGGCTGCTCATCGCAGCGACAACATTACCCTGGAAACAGGTGATGCAGCGCATGGCTGGGGCAACGGTGCAACTTACGATGCCATTGTGCTGACCGGTTCGACACCGGTATTGCCCGAAGTGTTCCAGAACAGCCTGAACATCGGCGGACGTTTGTTCGCCATCGTGGGAGATGCACCGCTGATGGAAGCGAAGCTGATCACCCGCGTCGCGCCCGATACGTTTGAAACGGTCAATATCATGGAAACCTGCGTTGAGCCGCTGCGGAATGCGGAACAACCCAAGCGATTCGTGTTCTGATGTAGCAGGTCGGGATTGCGCAAATCGGCGGCAGGTTGTAATATTAGCAATATCTAATATATGGTTGCGCAAAAAAACCTGATGAAACTAAAACTATTACCGTTTTTCCTGACAGTATCGATCGGCATCGGTAGTCAGGCACAGGCTGCCGATTTGTTGGACACCTTTCGCGCCGCGCAAGCCAACGATCCGGTATTTGCGTCGGCGCGCGCCGCACAGCAAGCCGGTCAGGAAAAGCTGCCGCAAGGCCGTTCCCTGCTGATGCCCAACGTTAGTCTCAGTGCGAACAGCACATTCAATGACACCACTACCCGTTATCTCGGTGCGACCATTCTGCCCGGCGGACAAAGCAGATATAACAGCCACGGTTACGGGGTAAACCTGACGCAGCCGCTGTTTCGCCAGCAAAACTGGCTGGCTTACACCGAATCCGAGCTGCAGGTCGTGCAAAGCGATGCGCAATTCAAGGTTGCCGAGCAGGATCTGATCGTGCGCGTCGCGCAAGCTTACTTCGATGTGCTGATCGCCCAAGACAGCGTGCAACTCGCCGAGGCGCAGAAAACCGCGATTTCAGAGCAACTGGAGCAGGCCAAGCGCAACTTCGAGGTGGGTAGTGCCACCATTACTGACACCCATGAAGCTCAGGCGCGTTACGACCTGACCAGCGCGCAGGAAATTGCCGCGCAAAACAATCTGGAAATTAAACGGCGCTCCTTGCAGCAATTGATCAACACGATGCCAAAAGATTTGCGCCACCTTGGCAAAGAATTCAAGTTGGAGAGCCCGCAACCGGCCGACATGGAAAAGTGGGTGGACAATGCGCAGTTGAATAATCCGCTGTTGTCCATTGCGCAGGCTAGTGCCGAGATTGCCGAAAAAGAAGTGGCGCGCAACCGCGGCGGGCATTACCCGACGGTTGATCTGGTAGCCAATTATTCCAACAATCAATCCAACGGCGGTAGTTTCGGTGTGGGCAGCGACAGTTCCAATAAGAGTGTCGGTGTGCAGATTAATATGCCGCTATTTCAGGGTGGTGCGGTCAATTCAAAATGGCGTGAAGCGTCGGCCAACCTCGAGCGCGCCAGGCAAGAGCTGGAGAACACCCGCCGCAGCGTGGCCCTGCAAACCCGTCAGGCTTACCTCGGTGTGGTGAGCGGTATCGCACAGGTCAAGGCGTTGCAGCAGGCGCTTACTTCCAGCGAGAGTGTACTGGAAGCAAGTAAGCTTGGGCAGGAGGTGGGGGTGCGTACCAATCTTGATGTGTTGAATGCCCAGCAACAACTTTATTCGACCCGCCGCGATTTATTTCAAGCCCAATACAGCTATCTCGTCAGTCAGCTGCGTCTGAAAGCCTCGGTTGGTATGCTGGGCGAGGACAGTCTCATCAGGGTAAATCAGGCGCTTTACTGATTTTTTCATTTTCGCTTGCTTCTTTTTCAAATTTGCATATAATGCGCGGCTCCGTTGCAGGCGGCCCTCGTTTGATTCTGCCCCGAAAGGGGAATGAACAGCGGTCGTTACGTCCCTTTCGGGGGAATGCCGGATAAAGATAGTTTACCCGCCGCTCGCGGCGACCTGACCCGAACGGGTTCCAAAACTGGCCGCCGTAAGCGGAAAAAGTTGGAGATTAAATAATGATACAAATGCAGTCTGTTTTGGATGTGGCTGACAATACTGGCGCACGCTCTGTGATGTGCATTAAGGTATTGGGTGGTTCCAGACGCCGTTACGCTTCTGTCGGTGATGTCATCAAGGTCAGTATCCGTGATGCAGCTCCGCGCGGCCGCGTAAAAAAGGGCGAAGTGTACAACGCCGTTGTGGTGCGCACTGCCAAGGGCGTACGTCGCTCCGATGGTTCTCTGGTTAAATTCGATGGCAATGCGGCAGTATTGTTGAATGCCAAGTTGGAGCCGATCGGCACGCGCATCTTCGGGCCGGTGACGCGCGAATTGCGTACCGAGAAATTCATGAAGATCGTTTCGCTGGCACCTGAAGTGCTGTAAGCGGCAACGGATCGAGTCGAGGAAAATCATGCGCAAGATCAAGAAAAACGATGACGTTATCGTAATCGCAGGTAAAGACAAAGGTAGTCGCGGCAATGTGCTGCGTGTGCTGGGTGAATACCTGCTGGTGAGCGGCATCAATAAAGTTAAAAAGCACCAGAAGCCCAACCCGACCAAGGGTTTGACCGGCGGAATCGTGGAAAAGGAATTGCCCATTCATATTTCGAATGTAGCGATCTATAACGCGGCTGCCAAGAAGGGTGACCGGGTCGGTATTAAAACGCTGGAAGATGGACGCAATGTTCGCGTGTTCAAGTCCAGCGGCGAAGTGATTGACGCTTAAGGGGTATAAGGCATGGCTCGTTTGTATGAGTTTTACAAAGACAAGGTCGCCAAAGACCTGATGAAGCAATTTGGCTACAAATCCGTCATGGAAGTGCCGCGCATCGAGAAAATCACCCTGAATATGGGTGTCGGTGAAGCGGTGGCTGACAAGAAGGTGATGGATTTTGCGGTTGGCGATATGCAGAAGATTGCCGGTCAGAAGCCGGTAGTCACGATGTCCAAAAAATCAATTGCAGGCTTCAAGATTCGCGAAGGTTATCCGGTCGGCTGCAAGGTGACTTTGCGCAAAGAGCGAATGTATGAATTTTTGGATCGCCTGATCTCTGTCGCGATTCCGCGTATCCGCGATTTTCGCGGTATTTCCGGTAAGTCTTTCGATGGTCGTGGTAACTACAACATGGGCGTCAAGGAACAGATCATTTTCCCGGAAATCGAGTACGAAAAGATTGATGCGTTGCGTGGTATGAACATCACCATCACCACCTCCGCGAAGACAGATGAAGAAGCCAAGGCACTTCTGTTGGCATTCAAACTCCCATTAAAGAAATGAGGACTAACTAATGGCTAAGATGGCATTGATTAACCGCGAGCAAAAACGCCGCGACACCGTAAAGAAGTTTGCGGCCAAGCGTGCGGATCTGATCGCAACGATCACCAACGTAAAGCTCAGCGATGAAGAGCGTGCAGCTGCGCGTTTGAAGCTGCAAGCGCTGCCGCGCGACGCAAGCCCGGTTCGCCTGCGCAACCGTTGTGCATTGACCGGCCGCCCACGTGGCACGTTCAGGAAGTTCGGTTTGGGGCGTATCAAGATTCGTGAATTCGCGATGCGCGGTGAAATACCCGGTATCGTCAAGGCCAGCTGGTAGGAGAAATTATATGAGTATGAGTGATCCAATCTCCGACATGCTGACACGCATCCGCAATGCGCAGTTAGCGGAAAAAGTCACAGTGGTTATGCCTTCTTCGAAGCTGAAGGTGGCAATTGCTGAGGTGTTGAAGGACGAAGGTTATGTTGATGGCTTCAGTGTCATCAAGGCTGACGGCGGCAAAGCCACGTTGGAAATCGGCCTGAAGTATTACAGTGGTCGTCCGGTGATCGAAAAGATTCAGCGTATCAGCCGTCCGGGCCTGCGCATTTACAAGGGATCCGAAGATATTCCCAAGGTGATGAACGGTTTGGGTATTGCGATCGTTTCCACTTCCAAAGGTTTGATGACCGACCGCAAAGCGCGCGCCAATGGTATTGGCGGTGAAGTGCTGTGCGTTGTAGCGTAGCGAGGTAAATATGTCCAGAGTTGCCAAGAATCCTGTCGTTCTGCCTAGCGGTGTTGAAGTCGCGCTGGCGACAGGCGAAATATCAGTCAAGGGGCCGTTGGGTACCCTGAAGCAAGCTTTGTCTGGTGAAGTGAGTGTGGTGCGCGAAGGTGACAGCCTGTTGTGCAAAGCGCAAAACGAGTCCACGCAGGCCGATGCGATGTCCGGAACAATCCGCGCGTTGCTGGCTAACATGGTGCACGGTGTGAGCAAGGGTTTTGAGCGCAAACTGACTCTGGTTGGTGTGGGTTATCGCGCACAAGCTGCCGGTGATACGCTAAACCTGACTTTGGGTTTTTCCCATCCGGTCTCTTACAAGATGCCGGTGGGTATCAAGGTTGAGACACCGACGCAAACCGAAATCGTGCTGAAGGGTGTTGATAAGCAACGTGTCGGGCAAGTTGCTGCTGAAATTCGCGCTTTCCGTGAACCTGAGCCTTACAAGGGCAAGGGTGTGCGTTACAGCGATGAAGTGGTGATCCTGAAAGAAACCAAGAAGAAATAATTGAGGCGGATATGTTGATCAAAAAAGAAGCGCGTCAGCGCAGAGCACGCAAAACCCGTGCTCGTATTGCTGAAAAGAAATCGGTTCGTTTGGCGATAAGCCGCACTAATTTTCACATTTATGCACAGGTGATTTCCGCTTGTGGCAGCAAAGTGCTGGCCAGTGCGTCCAGTGTCGAAGCAGATGTCCGCAAGGATTTGGCGAACGGCGGTAACAAGGCCGCTGCAACTCTGGTTGGCAAGCGTATCGCCGAAAAAGCGAAGAGCGCGGGCATCACCCAGGTTGCGTTCGACCGTTCCGGCAACCGCTATCATGGTCGCGTCAAGGCGTTAGCTGAAGCCGCACGCGAACATGGTCTACAGTTCTGATTGGAGTTGAGTAATGGCTAAGCCGCAAGGAAAAATGCAACAACAGGAAGCTCGCGATGACGGCATGATCGAAAAAATGATCTCCGTTAACCGTGTCACCAAGGTAGTTAAGGGTGGCCGTATCATGGGCTTTGCCGCTTTGACCGTAGTCGGCGATGGCGATGGCCGCGTGGCGATGGGCAAGGGTAAATCCAAGGAAGTGCCGGTTGCCGTACAAAAGGCGATGGAAGAGGCGCGCCGTAACCTGGCAAAAGTAAGTCTGAAGAACGGCACATTGCATCACACGGTGATCGGCAAGCATGGCGCTGCAAAAGTGCTGATGCAGCCGGCTTCCGAAGGTACCGGTATTATCGCCGGTGGCGCGATGCGTGCGGTATTCGAGGCGGTCGGAGTGCGTGATGTGTTGGCCAAGTGTATCGGTTCAAGCAACCCGTACAACGTGGTGCGCGCGACATTGAATGGTTTGAAGGCATTGAATTCGCCGTCCGAAATTGCAGCCAAGCGCGGCAAGAGCGTTGACGAGATTTTGGGGTAAGACATGACTAAAGCTAAAGCAGCCGCTAAGACAATCAAAGTGACCCAGGTTAAAGGCCTGATCGGCACCAAGCAATCGCATCGTGCAACGATTCGCGGCTTGGGCCTGCGTCGCATCAACCATACCGTGCAACTGGAAGATACTCCCTGCGTGCGCGGTATGATCAACAAAGTGTTCTATTTGGTTAAGTGCGAGGCATAAGATGCGTCTAAACAATATTCAACCTGCACAGGGAGCCAAGCACGCCAAGCGTCGCGTTGGTCGTGGTATCGGTTCCGGTCTGGGCAAGACCGCCGGTCGCGGTCACAAGGGGCAAAAATCCCGCGCCGGCGGCTTTCATAAGGTCGGTTTCGAAGGCGGTCAAATGCCGTTGCAGCGCCGTTTGCCAAAGCGCGGTTTCGTTTCGCTGACCCGCTATGACACTGCGCAAGTGCGTTTGTCCGATCTGCAAAAAATGCCGGTCGACAATATTGATTTGCTGGCGCTCAAGCAAGCCGGTGTGGTTCATGCCAACGCTTTGACGGTTAAAGTTATTTTGTGCGGTGAGATTTCCCGTGCAGTGAAGTTGCAGGGTTTGCTGGCAACAAAGGGTGCACGTGCAGCGATTGAAGCCGCTGGCGGAAGCATCGCCGAGTAAGGTTATACGTGAGTACAATCGCTAGTGGCGTCAAAAAAGGCAAGTATGGCGATTTGAGCCAGCGCCTGTGGTTTTTGCTGGGTGCGTTGGTGGTGTTCCGTATCGGCGCGCACATCCCGGTGCCGGGGATCGACCCGACTGTGCTGGCGGATTTGTTCAAGTCGCAAAAAGACGGCATCTTGGGCATGTTCAACATGTTCTCGGGCGGTGCTCTGGAACGTTTCACGATTTTTGCGCTGGGCATCATGCCGTACATTTCGGCATCGATCATCATGCAATTGGCCGCGATAGCTGTTCCGCATCTCGAGCAGTTGAAGAAAGAAGGCGAAGCGGGTCGCCGCAAGATTACACAGTACACGCGTTACGGAACGCTGGCTCTGGCGCTGTTTCAGGCGTTTGGTATTTCGGTGGCGCTGCAGTCGCAACCCGGGCTGGTGCCGAATCCGGGCGCGATGTTCCAGATGACCTCGGTGATCACTTTGGTGACCGGCACGATGTTCCTGATGTGGCTGGGTGAGCAGATCACCGAGCGCGGTTTGGGTAACGGTATTTCGCTGATTATCTTCGCGGGTATCGCGGCAGGATTGCCAAGTGCGATCGGTAGTACGCTGGAATTGACGCGTACCGGCGCATTTTCGATCCCGCTGGTGCTGTTTCTGTTTATTGGTGCGATTGCAGTGACGGCGCTGGTAGTGTTTGTTGAACGCGGTCAGCGCAAGATTTTGGTGAACTATGCCAAGCGGCAAGTAGGTAACAAGATGATGGGTGGGCAAAGTTCCCATCTGCCTTTGAAGCTGAATATGGCCGGTGTAATTCCGCCGATTTTTGCCTCAAGCATTATTTTGTTTCCGGCAACGATTGCGGGCTGGTTTGGTAGCGGACAAGGCATGAACTGGTTGAAGGATATCAGCGATATGCTGTCTCCCGGGCAGCCGATTTATGTGTTGGTGTATGCGGTAGCGATTGTGTTTTTCTGCTTCTTCTACACGGCGCTGGTGTTTAGCCCGAAAGAAACGGCGGACAATCTGAAAAAGAGCGGTGCGTTTTTGCCCGGTATTCGTCCAGGCGAGCAAACCGCGCGATATGTGGAAAAGATCATGCTGCGTCTGACGATGGTCGGTGCGGTGTATATTACGCTGGTGTGTTTGTTGCCGGAGTTTCTGGTAGTAAAGTGGAACGTGCCGTTTTACTTCGGTGGAACGTCACTGTTGATTCTGGTAGTGGTGACGATGGACTTCATGGCGCAAGTGCAGTCTTATCTGATGACCCATCAGTATGAAAGCCTGTTGAAGAAAGCCAATTTCAAGGGTGGGTTTGCGCGCTAATGGCTAAAGAAGATGTGATTCAGATGGCGGGTGAGATAGAGGAGTCGTTGCCGAACGCGACATTCCGTATCAAGCTGGAAAATGGTCATGTGGTGTTGGGTCATATCTCGGGAAAGATGCGTATGCATTACATTCGTATCCTGCCGGGCGACAAGGTGACTGTTGAATTGACACCGTATGATTTGAGCAAGGCGCGCATTGTGTTCCGCGCCAAGTAGGGGCGAGATTCATCGCGCCCTCGCACGATGATTGGTAATTTGGGCGCGGTAAACCTCGCTCTACATGAAGTAAGGAGAAGCAAATGAGAGTACAAGCATCAGTAAAGAAGATCTGCCGTAACTGCAAAATAGTTATTCGCAAACGCGTGGTGCGCGTGATATGCACAGAACCGCGCCACAAACAACGCCAAGGCTGATTGAACAAAGCAGCCTGCGGATGATATAATTTTCGACTTTCAAAGATAGGGTAGCTGCATGGCACGTATTGCAGGGGTCAATATCCCCAACCATCAACACGCTGTGATTGCTTTGACTGCAATCTATGGCATCGGACGTATGCGTTCGCAAGGCATTTGCGCGTCGGCTGGCGTCAACGCATCCACAAAGATGAAAGACCTGACAGACGCGGAAGTTGAAAAACTGCGCGAACAAGTCGCCAAGTTCACGGTGGAGGGTGATCTGCGTCGTGAAACGACCATGAACATCAAGCGCCTGATGGATCTGGGTTGCTATCGCGGCGTGCGTCATCGTCGCGGTTTGCCATGTCGCGGCCAGCGCACTCGCACCAATGCACGTACCCGCAAGGGACCGCGCAAGGCGATTGCCGGTGCCAAAAAGTAAGTTTGCTATAACGCATTAGAGGATTAGATTATGGCTAAGCCAAGCACGAAAGTGCGCAAGAAAGTCAAAAAGAACGTAGCCGAAGGTATCGCGCACGTTCACGCTTCTTTCAATAACACCATCGTTACCATTACCGACCGTCAGGGCAACACGCTGGCATGGTCCACCAGTGGTGCGCAGGGCTTCAAGGGCTCGCGTAAAAGCACGCCGTTTGCAGCCCAGGTTGCAGCCGAAGTGGTGGGCAAGTCTGCTGTTGAATGCGGTGTCAAGAATCTTGAAGTCCGCATCAAGGGACCGGGCCCGGGCCGCGAATCCGCAGTGCGCGCTTTGAATGCGGCTGGTTTTAAGATTACCAGCATCTCCGATATTACACCGGTGCCGCACAACGGCTGCCGTCCGCCTAAAAAGCGCCGTATCTAATTTTTTGGGAGTCGATCTTGGCTAGAAATCTTGATGCAAAGTGCCGTCAGTGTCGCCGCGAAGGCGAAAAGCTGTTTCTGAAGGGCGAAAAATGTTTTACCGATAAATGCGCTGTTGAACGCAGGGCTTATCCGCCCGGTCAGCACGGACAAAAGAAAAATACCCGTTTGTCAGAATACGGCGGTCAGTTGCGTGAAAAACAAAAAGTTCGCCGTATCTACGGTGTGCTGGAAAAACAATTCCGCCTGACTTACAAGCAAGCGGAAAGCCAGCGCGGCATTACCGGCGAAAGCTTGTTGCAAATTCTGGAATCGCGTCTGGACAATGTGTCCTACCGCATGGGTTTTGGCGCGTCGCGTGCCGAAGCGCGTCAAGCTGTGCGTCACAATGCGGTGCTGGTAAACGGCAAGCGCGTAAACATTCCTTCCTATCAAGTGCGCCCCGGCGACGTGGTTGAAGTTGCCGAAAAATCCAAGGCGCAACTGCGTATCAAAGCGGCACTGGCTGCAGCTGAGCAGCGCGGCTTTCCGGAATGGATCGAAATGGATACCAAAGCACTCAAGGGAACATTCAAAGCCAAGCCGCAACGTGCCGAACTGCCTGCAACCATCAACGAGCATCTGGTGGTCGAGTTGTATTCCAAGTAATCCACACGGAGTAGCGTATGCCTAAGAATGATTTTTTAAAACCACGCATCATCGATGTGCAAAAGATTTCCGCCACCCAAGCCAAGGTGGTGATGGAGCCCTTTGAACGCGGCTACGGCCACACATTGGGCAACGCATTGCGCCGTATCCTGTTGTCGTCAATGGCCGGTGCTGCACCGACCGAAGTCAAAATGGCGGGCGTATTGCATGAATACGCGACAATCGACGGTGTGCAGGAAGATGTCGTGGATATCCTGTTGAACCTGAAGGGCGTGGTACTGCGTCTGCACAACATGCAGGAAGTAGTGCTAAGCATCAAAAAGGAAGGGGCCGGGATCGTGACTGCCGCCGACATTAGCGGTAATGCCGATGTCGAAGTGATCAACCCCGAGCACGTGATCGCGCATCTGACTGCCGGCGGCAAGCTGGACATGCAGATCAAGGTTGAGCAGGGTCGCGGCTATGTGTCGGCAATTTCACGCCAAGCTTCCAATGAGTCGCGTGCCGTCGGTCATATTGCACTGGACGCATCGTTCAGCCCGGTCAGCCGCGTCAGCTACGCGGTCGAGAGCGCACGTGTGGAACAGCGCACCGATCTGGACAAGCTGGTGCTGCACATCGAGACGAACGGTGCGATCGACCCTGAACAGGCAATCCGCAATGCGGCACGGATTCTGGTTGACCAGTTCTCGGTGTTCGCCGCGCTGGAAGGTACCGAGCCGGTCGTCGAGAAGGTACAGGCACCGAAGGTTGATCCTATCCTGTTGCGTCCGGTGGACGATCTGGAATTGACCCCGCGTTCCTCGAACTGTCTCAAGGCGCAAAGCATCCATTACATCGGCGATCTGATTCAGTACACCGAAAACGACCTGTTGCGTACCCCGAATCTGGGCCGCAAATCGCTGAACGAAATCAAACAGGTTCTCGCCGAGCACAATTTGTCGCTGGGCATGAAGCTGGAAAACTGGCCTGTTGCTACCGTTTAAGTAGCGCAACCGTTTAAAGCAAATATACGAAGTTAAGAGAGGCAGATCATGCGTCACCGTTCAGGTTTAAGAAAACTCAACCGTACCAGCAGTCACCGTCTGGCGATGTTCCGCAACATGACAGTGTCACTGCTGCGCCACGAACTTATCAAGACCACTTTGCCAAAGGCCAAGGAATTGCGCCGTGTCGCGGAACCCATCCTGACACTGGGCAAGACCCCGAGTCTGGCAAATCGCCGTCTGGCATTCGCCCGTTTGCGCGACCGTGAAATGGTCAGCAAGCTGTTCGATGAGCTCGGCCCGCGTTACGCTGCCCGCAACGGCGGCTACCTGCGCATCCTCAAATTTGGTTTCCGACAGGGCGACAACGCACCGATGGCATTGATCGAGTTGATGGATCGTCCGGCGGAAGCTGTGGCGGTTGATGCCGAGTAAATTGCTCGCATCTTCTAAGCATTAAACAAAAAGCCGGGTTATCCCGGCTTTTTGTTTGGTACACTTCAGGAAGCCTCTTCAAACCCAAACTCCTTTGCGATACGGCGTTGCTCATGAAATTTTATCGCTTACATATCAACATATGCGGCGCGCTAAAATTTCCTTCGCGCCTTGTCTCGCTTCGGATTTTGAATTTGCAGAGACTTCCTTTAAGCTCACTATTTCAACAGGGAGATCACCATGGCAAACTGGTACGCAGATAATTCTCTATCCATCGGTCGTACCCCGCTGGTACGCCTCAATCGCATCAGCGATGGCGCGCCTGCTACTATCCTCGCCAAAGTCGAGGGGCGCAATCCCGCCTATTCGGTCAAATGCCGCATCGGTGCCGCGATGGTCGCGGATGCCGAGAAACGCGGCCTGCTCGGTCCCGGTAAGCACATCGTCGAACCCACCAGCGGCAACACCGGCATCGCGCTGGCGTTTGTCGCTGCTGCGCGCGGCATCCCGCTCACCCTGACCATGCCGGAAACTATGAGTATCGAGCGGCGCAAGCTGCTGGTTGCATTCGGTGCGACACTGGTGCTCACCGAAGGAGCGAAGGGGATGAGCGGCGCAATCGCCAAGGCTGAGGAGATAGCCGCCTCCGATCCAAAATACGTGCTGCTGCAACAGTTCAAGAATCCAGCCAACCCCGCGATCCACGAACAGACTACCGGCCCGGAAATCTGGAACGATACCGACGGCAAAATAGACATCTTGGTATCCGGTGTCGGTACCGGCGGCACTATCACCGGCATATCGCGCTACATTAAAAATACCAAAGGCAAGGCCATCACCTCCGTTGCGGTGGAACCCTCCGCCAGTCCCATTCTTACCCAGAAGCGTGCTGGAGCGGAATTAAAACCCGCGCCGCACAAGATTCAGGGTATCGGCGCAGGCTTCGTGCCGGACACCCTCGACTTGTCGCTGGTGGACGAGATCGAACAAGTGAGCAACGAGGATGCGGTGATGTATGCCCGCCGACTGGCGAAAGAAGAAGGTATCCTGTCGGGCATTTCCTGCGGAGCGGCAGTGGCAGTCGCCGTGCGTCTGGCTAAGCGCCCCGAGAATGCCGGCAAGACCATCGTCGTCGTGCTGCCCGATTCAGGCGAACGCTACCTCAGCTCGATTTTGTTTGAGGGAATGTTTGACGAAAAAGGTGTTGCCATTTGAAAACTCGTAGGTTGGGTGAAGCGGCTTCATCGCGTAACCCAACATCATTTAAAAGGCTGTTGGGTTACGCAAAAAACGCTTCACCCAACCTACGCACCAAATAGAAGGACAAGCCCCATGCCCTTTGCAAGCCTAAACCCGGCCACCAACCAGCCGATGCAAACCTACGCCAGTTGGGATACTCAACGCTTGGAGCAAGCGTTGCAGAAAGTGCATCACGCCCAGCAAGTCTGGGCGCAAACCTCTTATGTGCAGCGCACCGAAGTGCTGTTCAAAGTGGCCGCTCACCTGCACACGCAACGCGACCGTTACGCGTCCCTCATCACTCAGGAAATGGGCAAGCCGTTGCGCGAAGCGCGCGCCGAAGTGGAAAAGTGCGCCGGAGTGTGCGACTACTACGCGCAACATGCCGAGGAATTCATGCTAAGCGAACCGGTGGAATCGGATGCCGGTAAAAGCTATGTCGCGTATTACCCGCTCGGTGTGGTACTTGCCATCATGCCGTGGAACTTCCCGTTCTGGCAGGTGTTTCGTGCCGCTGCTCCCGCGCTGATGGCGGGTAATGCGCTGGCGCTGAAACATGCGCCGAATGTGCCGCAGTGCGCGCTTGCCATTGAAAGTATATTTCGCGAGTGCGGACTACCGGAGTATGTGTTTGCTAACCTGATGATCGAAGTAGATCAGGCCGCTGAAGCCATTGCCAGTCCGCATGTGCATGCCGTGACACTCACCGGTTCGGAAGCAGCCGGGCGCAAGGTGGCGGCCTGTGCCGGTCAGAATTTGAAGAAATGCGTGCTGGAACTGGGCGGCTCCGACCCGTTCGTCGTGTTGCACGACGCGGAACTGGAACACACCGTCAACATGGCAGTGGCCTCGCGTTTTTTGAATTGCGGGCAGTCGTGCATTGCCGCCAAACGTTTCATCGTCGTACCTCAGATTGCCGACGAATTCTTGCGTTTGTTCAAAGAGAAAGTCGAAGCGCTTAAAGTTGGCAATCCGATAAACGACGACACGCAGGTCGGCCCGATGGCACGCGCCGACCTGCGTGATGAACTACATCGTCAGGTTGCGGATTCCATTGCGCAGGGTGCAGTAGCGGTAACCGGATGCCGGCCGGTTGAAGGTGCGGGATTTTTCTATCAGCCCTCAATTATGGATCGCGTCACAGTCAATTCTTGCGCTTGGCACGAAGAACTATTCGGTCCGGTAGCTATTGTGATTCGCGCCATTGATGAACAAGACGCATTGCGTATCGCCAATGAAACCCGCTTCGGGCTCGGCTCATCAATTTGGAGCAAGGATACGGCGCGCGCCGAACAATTGGCAGAGCAGATTCAAGCCGGGTGTGCCTTCATCAACGGCATGGTCAAGTCCGATCCGCGCCTGCCATTCGGTGGTGTGAAGGCATCGGGCTACGGGCGTGAATTGTCAAAGCTGGGGATGCATGAATTTGTGAATGCAAAAACAGTGTGGATTCGGTAGCTTTGTTCTAGCCACAAACAAAAAGACCCGCATCGGCGGGTCTTTTCTTGTTCATTCTATACTTTATCAACAGAACGTATGGTTCAAAACGGAATATCGTCGTCGAAGTTGTCGAAGCTGCTTTTTGCAGCGGGAGCCGCTTTAGCCGGAGTAGAATCGCCGCCGTACGAAGCCGCGGCGGGTTTGTTTTCCACTACCTCAAAGCTGTTACCGCCGGACGATTTGCCGCCGAGCATGGTCATTTCGTTGACCACGATCTCCGTGGTGTAACGATCCTGGCCTTCCTTGGTCTGCCACTTGCGGGTTTGCAGTTTGCCCTCGACGTAAATCTGCGAACCTTTCTTCAGATATTCTCCGGCGATCTCGGCGAGGCGGCGATAAAACACCAAGTTATGCCACTCGGTTTTTTCCTGTTTCTCGCCGCTCTTGTCTTTCCAGTTTTCCGAAGTCGCCAGCGTGCAGTTGGTCACCGCTTCGCCACTGGTCATATAGCGGGTTTCCGGATCTTTGCCCAGGCGACCTATCAGAATTACTTTATTCACCGACATTTCATACTCCTTTCGCTATGAGTTGTTTCACCGCTGTTTCATCGAACTCCTGCAAGTTCGCCTTGATGCAAACCATCTGTTCAGCAGCGACCACGATTACTTCTCGCACACCCTTCTGTTGCGCGAGACGATTTTGCAATTCTACAGCAGCCGCGGCATCCGTGGTTTCCGGCAGATGGTACAGTTTGGTGCGCACCGCTTCCGGCTGCTGCATGCCGGAGGCTACGATCAACCACAGTAACAGCAGGCCGATACTGAACAGAAATACCGCATTGCCGCCCACATACTGCATCAGCGCGCCGCCCGCAGTCGCGCCGAAAAACGCGCCGAGAAACTGCACGCTGCTGTAAACGCCCATCGCCGTGCCCTTCGAAGCCAGCGGCGCGGTCACGCTAATCAGCGACGGCAGCTTGGCTTCCAGCACGTTGAACGCGGTAAAAAAGATAAGCAACGCTGCGCCGATGAACCACAGACTGTGCTGCGCGTACATCAGCAGCAACTGCGCGCACAGCGCCAGGGCGATGGCCAGCATGAATACCGGTTTCATCCGGGTACTTTTCCCCGCTGCAATAATGAACGGCACCATGAGTACAAACGATGCCAGCATCACCGGCAGATAGACATGCCAATGCTGCGATACATCCAGTCCGTTCGACTGCAGCAGAAACGGCACCTGCATGAATATCGACATCAGAATCGCGCTCAACGAGAAGATGCCGAAATCGAGGCGCAGCAGATCCTTGTTGCGCAGCACTTCGCCGAAGCGCTGGCTACTGGATTCGGTGTCGGTATGGAAGCGGGTAATCGTCGGATCTGGAATCACAAAACGAACCACCGGCAGTGCCAGCAGCGCGAGTACGCCGGTCATTGCGAAAATGCCGGGCACGCCGAGCACGCCGTTGAGCAGCGGCGACAATATCAGCGACAGCGAGAAAGTGGCTCCGATGGTTATGCCGATCAGCGCCATCGCCTTGGTGCGGACTTCCTCGCGGGTCAGGTCGGCGGTCAGCGCCATCACCGCCGCATTCAGTGCGCCCGCGCCTTGCACCACGCGCCCGACGATGACCCAGTAGATGTCGTCGGCATACGCGGCGATGAAGCTGCCTAGCGCGAACAGCAGCAGGCTGAGGTAGATTACCGGCTTGCGCCCGATCCGGTCCGACAGCCAGCCGGCGGGAATCTGCAGGATCGCCTGGGTTAGCCCGTAAGCGCCGAGCGCGATGCCCATTAGCAGATGGCTGTTGCCGCCGCGCAAATGTTCCGCGTACAGCGCGAACACCGGCAGGATGATGAATAGCCCCAGCATACGCAGGCCGTAAATGCCGGCCAAGCCAAAGCTGGCGCGACGTTCAGCCGGGGTCATGGAATTTGATGCAGACATGGATGTGTTCGGGAAGGCGAAAAGTGCTGTATTTTAACAGGTAGACGCATCCGTGTTTAGTGCAATCCTGATGCAGTGCCTTATGCGTCTTAAGGCAATTGCCCTGCTGTAACCATACGGTTGAACAGGATGTTGGGTGAAATCCAGACCACCATGTCGTCAAAACCGTTCTGCACAAAATCATGACTGACAAAATAGGGGTCGCCATCGGTATTTTCAGTTTCGTCTGCCGAGGTTGCGGTTGCCCAATTCGCGCCGGGTGAAACGATTATCGCCGCCGCTTTGGAGGTGAGATTGGCGGTGCAGGGGTTGGTGGTCGGGGTGGCGGCTGCGGTGCAAACGCGCACCCCGCCTGCAGTAAGCAGGGTGAAATATGCCGCGCTATTGGCAAATTCTATGGTGACTGCGTAATCCAATACTTTGCCATAAGCATCTTTATCGGCTACGCCCAAATCGGCATAAGGCAACGTACCAATTGCGGATGATGCGGTACTGCAAGTTAGCTCTGCCGTGCCATCGTCGTTGCTGTCCGGGCAAGGCAGGTGTTTGTGCGCGATGGCATATCCCAACAGTGCCTCGCGCACCTCATCCATGTATTTTCGTGTTTCTGTCCTGCGTTGCTGTTCGATCTGGCCGGAGATGACGGGTAGCAAGCCTCCCAGCAGCAGCGCCATAACCGCGAGTACGATTGACATCTCGACCAGTGTGAAACCGGTTGAGCGAAGCGGCGTGGCTTGTCTTGTGCCGGGCTGGCGGTCAGGGAAGCAATTGGATGCGGTCATTTGAATTTGCCGTCGGTAGAGTGTGGCTGTCTGAATTCGGCGGAATAGTTGTCCATCCATCCTGGTTTGTTGCATCTTCAATATAGGCGGCAAGCGCGCTGCTTTGGTTTGGTGAATTGCGCACCGTGTTCCCCAGCGGGGTGCCCGGCATGATGAACAAGCCGGGCGTTCCGGGTGTGCCGTTGACGGTCAGCGACGCACTGCAATTTGCCGGAGCCGATGCGAGATAGTTGGTTCCGACCGCGTAATAAATCACCTGTCCCCACAGGTTGTAATAAAACCAGCCGGATACACCGTTCCAATCTGGAGTTGCCGGAGTGGTGGTAACGGCGGTATCCGGTAGGCGACCAATACACTGGCTGGAATCGCTTTGGCAGTCAGTGTTGTAGCCCATATTCCCAACGTCCAGACAATTGCTATCGTTGTATTTTGCCGGATACGGGTAAAAACCATTGGTGTTGAAATAGCCCGCCAGCATACTTTTTAATTCTGCAGCGACGCGTTTTTCGACGATGGGCATTAAATCTCGTGTGGATATAATCAGAAGGCTGTCATTTACCAGCGCATTTCCGCTGGTGTCTGTTACTTCCCCATGAATAAACACACCGCTTGCAATGGCATTGTTTCGCGCAACGGCAACATTGGGTGGTGCGGCATTATCCAGATAATTTGCAGCTGCAGTCTGTTCGGCAGCGGTGCCGCGCTGCTGGGCATTGATGACCGAGCCTGGCGCAAAAATGATGGCAACAGCTTCCGAGCCGGGCGGCGTAAGCAGCGTGGTTCCATCCTTGCCATATACCCGCAAGCTGGCGCGGGTGTCACTGTTGATCGGTTGGTTGGTGGCAGCCGCAGAGCCGAACCGGATGCGAAAGGCTCCATCGATTGAATACCATAGAGCTTCCCCATCACCATCTTTTAGTTCTTCTATGCCCAATGTTTTCCACGGCAAACGGCCGATGGCACCCGCAGCGCAAGTGCCGGCCGCAGTGCCGCTATGGGTAATATCGGGGCAAGGCAATTCGCCCGGCCGCGGTTTTCCCGCAATATCCCCGCGAGATATTGACCAGCCGATCAGCGCATCCTTGGCCAGTGCAAGCGCGGATGCCGTTCTTGCCTGCCGTGCGTTTTTTAAAGAGGATGACTTGAGTGAACTAACCAGCAAAGTCAAAACCCCCAATGTCATGATTACCAGCATCACCATCAGCGCGGCACCGCGCTGTCCGGCTTTGGCTGAATAATGATGTGGAGGCAGGCTCATGGCACTTTATTGTCCTGAAGCCGTTGCAGGGTTGATCAGCATCTTCTGCCCGACTTTGATTTTCACCGGATGGGATGCTCCAGGTATGGCGACCGACAAACTTTCCGGCGCACGATCATCGCGTCCGGTTGCGGGCTGCGGCAGGCCGTTGATCCAGACGGTGCGAGCCCCGCCGTGCTTCTGTACGATACCGTTGACGGTTAACGCCCTGTGACTGTCGCCCGAACCGGTATTCGTTGGTTTATTCTGTTCCAGTTGGGCGCGTTGTTCGGGGGTGGAAAATAGCCGTCCCAACTGCTCGGCATTGGCAGGCATCGAGGCTGCTAATCCGAAGGCAATCAGGCATATTTTGAGATGATTATTCATTGTGTCGCAGTCTGGTTTTGCAGCGTGATCCAACCGCCGCTGCATTCTGCCTTCAGGGACGTATAGCCAGCCGCATCGGACATTCCGCGCTGCAAGACGCAGCCTGCCAGTTGATAGCGGCCTTTGATCTGGTTGCGCAGCGCATCAAAGAAATCCACTAGCTGCCCTTCATGCAGCAAGTCGAATTGCAATTTCATTTCGCTGTAGCGGATATGGAAATTGCCGCTGTCTATGGCGGGTATCGCGGCGTAGTTTTTTTGCGGTGCGATGTTGTAGCGGAAATCGGTGGCAAAATTTTGCAGGCGGAGCTTTTCCAATCCTTCTATCCAGTCCAGACGCTGTTCGTCGCCGATTATTTTATTTTCTTCCAGTGCGCCGTATTCGCGGGCATAAACCGACCGGTTTTCCCGATCTTGCCGCGCTGTCGTCAGCCGGTTTTGCGCTTCAGTCATCAGGCGTTGCGCGTCAAACTTGTTTTGTTGCGCATGTTTCGCATACTGAGTGCTGCCGTATAAAAGGCAGGCGCTCAATAGTGCGGATAGGCAGGCCGCCAGCACGCTCCTGCGTATCAGTATGAAATCGGCTCCGGAGAATTTCATACGGATGTTTTACGGATCAGTTGCAATGAAAAATCCAGCGCTTTCTCCGGCGCTTCACGTTGGTCCGTAATGGTGCCGCCGGAGCTGACATCCAGCGGCCTGTTCATTACCGTTACCTGATATCCGGTCGCGCCCAATTCGCGTTGAAAACGATCCAGATAGGCAAGTGCGGCACGATAATCGCCGACGAAGCCGTGCAGGCTCGCCTTGATCGTGATGGTTGTGCCGGTGTCAGGAATCTGGCCGGTGCTTACAGCGGCATCGTTAGTGTCCGGCCCGCTGCCGTTCATTCGCCAATCAAAATTATTCAATTCGATTTGCGGAAAATGGTCGAGTACCATGCTGACCGGTTTCAGGATGGCTTGCGGGGTAGATGGATACTTGTCGAGCCTGCGCATGATCGATACGCTGGTTTTCATATCGGCGGCAGGGATGCGGGTGCCCGGAAGCGCTTGGGTGATTTGTTGCGCTTCGTTCAGGGCAATTTGTGTTTGGATTCGGAGCGCTTCAGAAGCATTGACAGTGTCGTTGCTTAGTATGATGTTTGTCGTCCCCCACAACAGACTGCCAACCAGAACGGCTCCGCTGAGCCGGTTGAGTATATGGCGCAGTTGCCACAACGTGAAGTCATGCATATGCACGGTTTGTGCGTAGTGTGTTTTGGGCGGTTTGGCAGCCAATACATGCAGGAATATCTGGTTGGCATCCGAATCGATAAAGTTAAAATCGAGTTTGATTTGCCCCGCGACCTCTTCGATATCCGCCAGATCGTAGCGTATATCGGCATCCGCCGGCAGCCTGGATTGAAGTTCGGCAAGGTCGTCGCGATGACCGATGATGCGCACATCAAGAACTTGCCCTTCCGGCAGCAAACTCAGGCTTTTCAAATACTGGCAAGTGCGGCCGAGCTCCTTTGCCACGGTATCCTGAAACGATGCTCCGGCACTGACGGGAGTTAAGCGCGATATTTGCAAACGGTTTTTGTTGAAAAAGCTTTGGCGCAGCCCGGCGGATTTTTCCCATGAGATGAGCAGCAGATGATCCGGAAAGTAATCTCCGAGTAGCGGTGTGCTGACTTGGGGTACCGAATAGATTCCCGCCAGCGGGATATGCTGTGCCTGCATAATCTCCAGCCAGGGAATGACGAGTGCCATATTGGTTAATGCAGAAAACAACATTTCGTCATCGCGCCGCCCGGTTTTTTGGCGTTGCAACAACGTGGCCTGTCGGAAAAGTGTGCCGCGATAATACTGGTCGAACTTGCGTTGCAGTAACGCCTTGCGATTTCGCCCGCTCAAATGCGGGATTGTTTCCAGACGGAAGTCTTCCTCTATCAGGTCGGCCAGCAAATACGACGGGTACTTTGCCGTTTGCAAGAAAGCTGTAAAAGCTTCCCTCCCTTCATTTGAGTTGCCGAATTCATGCCGCACGGTGATTTTTCCGCCAGTCATCACCTGTGCATGCAGTTGGCTGGCGCTCAAGAACAGCAGCAGGCGGCCCCGCATCAGAATTTAACCTTGCCGATAATCTCGTAAATGGGCGACAGCACGGACAGCATCACCCAGCCTAGCAATGCACCCAAGATGATGGTCATGACCGGCTCGATCATGGCCTGGATTTTTTTGATCGAATCTTTTACGTCGCGATCGTAGAAATAACTGACATTGAGCAGCGCTTTGTCCAGTGATCCGGTAGCCTCGCCGACCTTGAGCATGCGTATCACCAAAGGCGGAAACATGCCGGTATTCTGGAAACTTTGAGTGAGCGTTCTGCCCGACTCGATTTCATGCCCGATATCGTCAAGGCTCTTGGCGAGGGCGCTGTTGTCGACCACATCGCGTGTGCTGGCGATGCACTCGATGATGTTGATTCCTGCACCGTACATCATCGCAAAGGTATTGGCGAAACGCGCCAGAATGATTTTGCGCAGGATCGGGCCGATGATCCACAATTCAAGTTTGACACGGTCGAGTTTGCAGCGCATTTCCGGGCTGGAGGCGATCAACAGTTTTGCGGCGATGGGCAGCGCAATAATCAGTGCGGCCAATACATACCAGTAACCGACGAAGAAGGCGGATGCGGCGAGCAGGATGCGTGTTTGCAGCGGAATTTCCTGTCCCGAGCTTCTGATG
This sequence comes from Gallionella sp., assembly GCA_028689145.1. Lineage (GTDB taxonomy): Bacteria > Pseudomonadota > Gammaproteobacteria > Burkholderiales > Gallionellaceae > Gallionella. The sequence goes on along the minus strand of JAQTWT010000001.1, from coordinate 409,499 downwards.
AAACCGACCAATTGCGGCACCAGATAGATCATCAGAAAAATCGTGATCGCCAGCACGATAGTAGCGACGAAGGCCGGATAAATCATGATGTTTTTGGTATGCGAGGCCATCTCATCCTGCCACTTCAACGATTCGGTGAGGTGGGCGAATGCTTCCGGCAGGCAACCGCTCTCTTCGCCGGCGTGGGTCAGACCGACCAGAATTTTGCCGAATGCCTCGGGATGCTGCGCCATCGCCTGGGAAAGTTTCTTGCCGCCTTCGATGGACTCGATCAGCTGCGCAATGATCTTGCGGAACTGTGCATCGTGCATGGTGTCGCGCAAATCCACCAGACTTTCCAGCAACGGCACGCCGGCGCGGCTAAGCTGTTCCAGATTGAAGAAAAAAGTAATCAGATCGGCGCGCTTGATTTTGGTGAGAAACAGCCTGATCTTGCCGCCATCTGCTTTTGCATTGATCAAGTCCAGTCCGCCGCGTTTCAGTCTCAACTCCAGATCGGCCAGATTGCCCGCATCATGCAACCCTTTGAGACGTTTGCCTTGGGCATCAATGGCGAGATAGGAGTAGAGCGTCATGGTGTGCGTGTGATCTCTGTCAGGTTCACCACGCGGCTAACCTCTGCCAGAGAAGTGACACCCTGCAAAATACGCCTGATCCCGTCTTCCGCCAACGGGCGAAATCCCTTGGCATGCGCGGCCTCGCGAATCTGGCGGGTGCTGGCGCGATGTGCGACCAGATCGTCCAGATCGCGATCCATGTTGAGCAATTCCATGATGGCGAGCCGTCCCTTGTAGCCTTGGTGGTGGCAGGCATCGCAACCGGAGGCGCGGTATAGCGCGGTGTCATGGTCGGCGGTGATGCCCAGCAATTGACGTTCCACAGCATCGGGCATGTAGGGCGCCTTGCACTCTTTGCAAAGCACCCGCACCAGCCGTTGCGCCACGATGCCGGTGATATTGCCGGCCATAATGTCCGGCAGGATGCCGATATCGAGCAGGCGCGGAATCGCGCCGATGGCCGAATTGGTGTGCAGTGTCGCGTACACTTGATGGCCGGTCATCGCGGCGCGGAACGCCATCTCTGCGGTGGGGTGATCGCGTATCTCGCCGACCAGAATGATGTCCGGGTCTTGGCGCATCATCGAACGGATACCGTTGACGAAATCCAGCTTGGCCGCCTCGTTGATCGAAGTCTGGCGGATCATCGCCATCGGATATTCCACCGGATCTTCCAGCGTCATGATATTGACCGACTCGGTGTTGGCGTGATTCAGCACGGAATACAGTGTGGTGGTTTTTCCGCTGCCGGTCGGGCCGGTGACCAGCACGAGGCCTTCCGGTTTTGAGATGATGGTTTTTAAAAGGCCGAGCGTGGCATCGTCAAGACCGAGCTGATCGAGCGGCACGATACCTTTTTGCCGGTCAAGAATACGCAGCACCATATTTTCGCCGTGCGTGGTGGGATGCGAAGCCACGCGGAAGTCAATCGGTCGTCCGGACAGGCGCAGGGAAACACGACCGTCCTGCGGTGAACGCGTCTCGGCGATATTCATGTTGCCCATCACTTTCAGGCGCACCACCATCGACGGCCAGAAACTCTTGTGCAGGCTGCGCATCTGGCGCAACACGCCGTCGATGCGATAGCGAATGCGCAAAAAACTGCTCTCCGGTTCAAAATGGATGTCTGATGCGCCATGCTGCACCGCCTCGGTGAGCAGCGCGTCGATCAGGCGTACCACCGGCTGGCTGAATTCATTGATGCCGGATTGCAGCATCTGGTATTCAGTTTCGCCCGGCTCGATCTCATGCAGGATACCGTCGATGGACAGCTCAAAACCGTAGTGCTGGTCGATGCCGCGCAGAATGTCGGATTCGCTGGCGAGCTGGGTGATCAGGCGATACTCGTCTTTGAGCAGGGCACGCACCTGATCCAGCGCGATGATATTGTCAGGATCGGCAACCGCCAGAGTCAGCGCGCCGCCGGGCTGATCGACAGACAGCGGCAATAATTGATAACGGCGTGCAACTTCTTTTGGAATTAGCGCCAGCGCGGCAGGTTCGATGATGACGGTGGATAAATCCACGCTTTGCTGGTCGAGATTTTCCGACAGCACATCGCGGATAGTGGCTTCGGTTAAAAAACCGAAATGCACCAGCAAGCGGCCCAGCGGTTGATGAGATTTGTGTTGTTCCTGCAGGGCGATGCGCAACTGGTCTTCGCTGATTACCCCCTTGTCGATCAAAGTTCGCCCCAGCGGCTGCCGGGCTGCCCCGCTCAGATTTCCGCTCGGGGCATCACTCATGATGAGGGCGGCTGGCAAGCGCGCTAGATCGAGAAAAGAATCATTTAAGAAAACCTTTCGGGCTATTTGGATCGGGTGAAATCTATTGGGGGTTGCGTTTTGCTCAGGCAAAACAGGCAGATATGCCATGCGAGATAGTCGTTATACCATACAAGGTGGCAATACGGAGGTTCTAATGCTAATGGTCTCCAGCATATCTTGTGCACGCGCGTGCCCCTGTTGGGCAGCTTGTGAAAACAGCGAGTAGGCAAAAGCCAGATTTTTCAGCATGCCTTTGCCGGAAAGGTAGAGCATGCCCAATCGGTATTGGGCTTCGAGGCTGCCGAGCCGGGATGCTTTGCAATACAGGGTAGCTGCGCGCCGTATTTCACCAGATAGTTTGAGTGCTGCTGCTTGGTTTAGTAATGCACGCACTTGGGGAGGATCAGCGGCCAGATCTTCCTCGTACGCTTGGCACGGCAGAGAACACAACACGAACAGCAATTCAGCGCACACCAGCCAAAATATTTTGTATAGCGCCGTTTTTCGCGCGACTGAATGCAGCGTCACCGTGGAAAAACTGCGCCCGCCAACTCCATCTGAATGAAGAGCGGGAGAACGCACATTTTTCAATTCCACGATGCTCACGGCAGCCGCCTGATTGGTAACGCTGTAGTTTCAAATGTATGCCTCTCGGGACAGCAAACATATTGGACTGAAGTTCATTTAGTATTGGACTGAAGTCCAATACTAATTTTGGCCGGCATAACTTGCGCATATGGTTGCCCAGTAAACGTCTGGAAAAATCAGACTGGAATTAAATTTCCATTTGTCGGAAAAATTAAACCGCCCATCGCGTTGGTATTGAAGCTGCGGGAGCCGCCAGAGTATCCTTCGGACACTTGGCAAACTTGTTGAAAAGCAAGGGCGCAAAGTCACCGGCCTAAGGGAGACTATGGTAGCGGGACTGCGACACGGACGTTCGTCCCTGTGCATGTCAACTACTCTCCGGCTATATGTTTGAAAAACATGTGAAGGGATAAAAACATGTTTAATTCCGCTGAAGCTACTGCAGAAAAAACCATGCTGGATATGTTGGATATTTTTGACGAGACACCGCCGAACAAATCTCCGTCGCCGCAAAATGCGCGGGGACACCGCAAAGAAATCCGCTATAAAGTTGCCTGGCGAGTTGCCGTTTTAGTGGGTGGGCTGAATCCCTATTACGGCAGAGTCAAGGATATTTCCCTGGATGGTGCCGCAATTTTGAATGAACTCAATCTTAAATGCGGTGCCAGCGTCGTGTTGAATATTCATATCCCCGCATTGAACGGATCATGCGATTCAAAGATTATGTCGGTACACGGCAAAACTATTTATACCGTCTATGATGCGGATCGTATGTGCTTCAGAGTGGGCGTTACTTTTGTAAGGTTTGAACAGGAATCAGACCGCGCATATCTGGCGGAGCGGCTAATAAACAACCATATTGCGGTACCGGACTATGTATGCAGGCGGAGCACAGATCAAACGATAGTGCCAAGATAGGCGGTTATTGGTAAGGGTGTAAGGTGGTGCAATAATCCGCAATCGCAACTGAAAACTGCTTGCCCGGAAACTATCCGGGTTGGTCAATGCACGAGCGTTACAAAAACTCCGTAACCAACCCACACCCAGCACAAGCCAATAATAACGGTCATCTCATGCACAATATATCCGGCTTGCTTCGCCTGAAAATTTTTCGGATGCCTGATTTTGGATTTTGCAGTCATGATGCTCTCCTTGTTTTGTAAACGGATTGCACAGTACTACCAATTATCCTGAATTAAAATATGCCGAAATATCTATATATTTCGGCCTATGGATTGAATATGTTCAGGCTGCGAATAGCGGCGTAATTGCTGGGTTTTGGCGGTTTTGTCCTGTCTGGCAGTGGACGTTTACAGGCATGAGGGGCGGAAGAATTTTTTATGTTTTTCTACTTTATGGGCATATCTGTGTGATGCAGCAGTGATAAGAGCAAGCCAATCCGGGTGCGAATTTATTGCCTTTGGCGCTCAGTTATAAACTAACTTTTAAGTGCGGCCAGCATCTTCTCCAGCCGCTTCACCGAAACGATCACCGGGGTTTTCAATTCCTGCGCGAACAGCGACACGCGCAGCTCCTGCAACATCCAGGCAAACTCTTCCATGCGCGGATCGGCTTGGTACTGCTGCGCTTGGCGCAGCTTTTGCCATGCCTGCGATAACGGCTGCAGTTGCGCCATGCACTGCGCATCGCGCGCCGGATTGCCGCGCAGCTTCTCGATGCGCAGGCCGATTGCCTTGAGGTAACGCGGCACATGCTGCAAACGTTCATAGGGTGTTTCGGCGATGAAGCGTTTATGCAGCAGCCATTCCAGCTGGGCGCGCACATCCTGATTCGCCTGATTGTGCGCTTTGAGTTGCGGCAGGTTTTTTTGCACGGTCTGATATTCGCCGAGCACGTTGCCGGCCAGCCGCGCGATCTCCTGCGCGATCAGCAGCAGACGGTTCTTCGCTTCCTTGCCGCGTGCGATGAATTCAGCCTCGCTGGTCGGCAGCGGATCGTTCAGGCAACAACGTTCGAAAGTTGTCGTCAAAATCTGTTGCTGCAATTCCTGTTGCGTGCCGAATGGCATAAACAGCATGCCCAGCTTCTGCGCTTCCGGCAGGTTTTTCTCCATGTATTTAACCTGCTCTTTCAGCAGTAACATAAACAGGCGGCGCAGCCCGCCGCGATGCGCGGTTTGCGCGGCATCGCGGGTGTCGAAGGCGCGCAGCACCACCGCATCGCCGTCATCCACCAGCGCGTTGAACAGCGTGACGGATTGTCCGGCGCGTTTCACTTCGCGCGTCTCGGCGAACGCGCCGAAACTCCACGCGGTATAGCGCTGTCCGGAAACGGATTCTCCTGTTTCTTCTGCCGCAGCCGCCGTGACGATTTCATGTGCGACGCGCGGGGCCAGTTCGCCGTGCAATTGCGCGAAGTTGCGCGACATGCCGAGCTGTCGGCCGTGTTCGTCGAGTATGCGAAAATTCATCAACAAATGTTGCGGCAACTGTTCGAGACGGAACGCATCCAGCGGCACGTCGAGCTGTTTTTGTTCGCGGATGTAGCGCGCCAGCGCCTGCAGTAGCGGCGTATTCGACGGCGGCACTGCGCGGCAGAACGCCGCCGCGAATTCCGGCACCGGCACCAGATTGCGGCGGATTTTTTGCGGCAGCGTCTTGATCAGCTGCACCACCTTCTCTGCCAGGATGCCCGGTATCAGCCACTCGCAGCGCGCAGCGCTGACCTGATTGATCAGCGCGAGCGGTACGGTGAGGGTGATGCCGTCATCGTTTTTGCCGGGCGAAAAATTGTAGCCCAACGCGAAGCTGACGTTGTCGATCCGCAACTGCGGCGGGAACTGGTCGGTGGTGATGCCCGCCGCCTCGTGGCGCATCAGGTCGTCTTTTTTCAGATACAACAGCTTTGGATTGTCGCGCTCCACTTCCTTGCGCCAGTGCTCGAATGCCGCGCCGTTGTGGATATGTTTCGGCACACGTTCGTCGTAGAACGCGAAGATCAGCTCGTCGTCCACCAGCACATCGGGACGGCGTGCCTTGTGCTCCAGCGCCTCGATGTCGGCGATCAGCTTCTGGTTGTGCGCGAAGAAACTTGCCTGAGTATTGAATTCGCCGCCGACCAGCGCCTGACGGATGAACACCTCGCGAGATTCGGGCACATTCATCGGCCCGTAGTGCACGCGCTTCTTGGCGTTCAGCAGCAGACCGTGCAGCGTGCTGCGCTCGAAGGCGCTGACTTGCGCTGCCTTCTTCTCCCAGTGCGGATCGAAATAATGGCGCTTGATCAGATGCGCGCCGGTTTCCTCCAGCCACTCCGGTTCGATGCGCGCCACGCAGCGCGCATACAGCCGGTGTGTTTCGATCAGTTCGCCCGCCATCACCCATTTCGTGCCTTTTTTTGCCAGCACCGAATTTGGCGCGATGAAGAATTTGATGCCGCGTGCACCGAGGTACTCATTGCTTTCCACACTCTTCATGCCGATGTTGCCGAGCAGGCCGCATAGCAGCGCTTTGTGGATTTGTTCATAGGTGGCGGGTTGTTCGTTGCCGCGCATACCCATCTCGGCAACCTGGGTGTGCAATTGCTGGTGCAGCTCGCGCCACTCGCGCAGACGCAACGGCGACAGGAAATTCTTGCGGCATTCTTCCGCCATCATGCGGTTGGATTGTTTGTGCGCGACTGCCTGTTCGAACCACGCCCACACCTTCAGGTGCGCCAGAAAATCGGAACGCTCGTCGGCGAAACGTTTATGCGCGGCATCCGCTGCTTCCTGCCGATCCAGCGGGCGCTCGCGCGGGTCCTGCACCGACAGCGCGCTGGCGATGATCAGGATTTCCGTCAGGCACTGATACTGCCTTCCGGCTAGCAACAGGCGCGCGATCTTTGGATCAAGCGGCAGCTTGGCGAGTTCGTGGCCGAGTTTGGTGAGCTGGCGTGTCTCCTCTATCGCGCCGAGTTCGGCGAGCAACTGGTAACCGTCCGCGATCATGCGCGGGGTGGGCGGTTCGATGAACGGGAACTCTGCAATGTCACCCAACTCAAGCGCGCTCATGCGCAAGATCACGGTCGCCAGCGACACGCGGAATATTTCCGGGTCGGTGAATTCGGCGCGCTGCAGAAAATCCGCCTCGTCGTACAGGCGCACGCATACGCCGCTCATCACCCGACCGCAGCGACCGGCGCGCTGGTTGGCGGCGGCGCGCGAGATTTTTTCGATATGCAACTGCTCGACCTTCTGGCGGATGCTGTAGCGGTTCATCCGCGCCAGACCGCAGTCAATCACGTAACCGATGTTCGGCACGGTCAGCGAGGTTTCCGCGACATTGGTCGCCAGCACGACACGGCGTTGCCCCCCCGTTTTGAATACCCGGTCCTGTTCAGCCGCAGACAACCGCGCGAATAGCGGTAGCACTTCAATACCTTTTGGATGATGCTTGCGCAACGCTTCCGCCGTGTCGCGTATCTCGCGCTCGCCGGGTAGGAACACCAGCACGTCGCCGCGCAGCCCGCCCGCCGCCAGTTCATCCAACGCGGAACTCACCGCCTGCGGCACATCCTGCGCTTCGCCCTCGTCGCTCACTTCCAGCGGGCGGTAGCGTGTCTCGACCGGATAACTGCGCCCCGATACCTCGATCACCGTCGCGCCGAAATGCTTGGCGAAGCGATCCGCATCCAGCGTCGCGGAAGTGATGATGAGTTTGAGGTCGCGGCGGCGCGGCAATAATTGTTTGAGGTAGCCGAGCAGAAAATCGATATTCAGGCTGCGCTCGTGCGCCTCGTCGATAATCAGCGTGTCGTAATGTCTCAGCAGCGGGTCGCTGTGAATTTCCGCCAGCAAAATGCCGTCGGTCATCAATTTGACGCTGGTGTCCGGCGATACCTTGTCGTGGAAGCGCACCTTGTAGCCGACCGCGCCGCCGAGTTCGGTTTTCAGCTCGAAGGCGATGCGTGTCGCCACGGTGCGCGCCGCCACACGGCGCGGCTGGGTGTGGCCGATGCAGCCCAGCACGCCGCGCCCCAGCGTCAGGCAGATTTTCGGCAATTGCGTGGTCTTGCCCGAACCGGTTTCACCGCACACGATGACCACCTGATGGTCACTGATCGCGCGCGCCAGATCTTCGCGTTTGCCGACTACCGGCAGATCGGCCGGAAATTCGATGTCGGCAAGGGAATCGAGCCGCGTCTTGCGCCGCAGTGCGGCGGCAGACAATATTGTTGCGTTATTCACCGGGGTTGCTCCAGCAATGCGTCGAACCATTCCTTCCAGCGCCGGTATTTTTCCGGCAATGCTTGCGTGTCGTGCGCTGCCGATATTTTCTCGGCTTCCCGGTGAAATGCCGGAGCCATGCCTGCGGCAAGCAACGCTGCACCCTGCAGGCTGGATTCGTTCTGCGATAGCCGGTAAACCGCGCATGGCGCGCACTGCGTGATGCCCTGTTGCAGGCAAGCCAATCCGGATAATCCGCCGGCAAGATAAACCCGTTCAAGCGGTGCGGTGCGGTGAAAATCTTCCAGTATTCGCGCCACGCGGAAGATTACGGCTTCCAGCAACAGGCAAGCGATGCGCTGTTGCGGCAGATGCTCTACCGGTTGCGAGAAGCGCAGGCCGAGGTCGCTGCGAAAGTAGGGCGCGCCGATACCGCTGGGTTCGGCGAGGCAGAAAATATCATCCGCCGCGAGGTCTTCGATCCGGCATGCGCCGACCGGATAGGGAGCCAGCGCCGCCGCAATGGAATTGAGCGTGCCCTCGATGGCGAGGTGGGTCTGCCGTGTACTGTCCTGATATACCATCGTATGCAGATAACCGTCCGGCGCGGATTTTCCATCCGGCAAATAGCGCACCACAAAGCAACCGGTGCCGAGATTCACCAGCGCCCCGGCGCAGTCTGCGCCAAGGCTGGCGAACAGCGCGGCGGACTGGTCGCCGACACTGGCCTGTAGGATTAGGTCAGTGTCCAATTGCAGCTGCAACCCAGCGGAAGGTTTGATCTCCGGCAGGATGCCTGACGGGATATTGAACAGCTCACGGAGCTGCGGCGACCATTGCTGCCGGTGGATGTCCATCAGCAAAGTGCGCGCGGCCATCGACGCGTCGGTCATGAAATGTTTGCCGCCAGTCCAGCGCCAGATCAGGAAGGTATCCAGCGTGCCAGCCAGCCACTCGCCGCCTTCCAGCTTGTCCAGCAATTGCGGATCGTCCCGCAACATGCCGCGCAGCTTGGGTGCGAAATAATACGGAGTAAGCGGCAGGCCGGTGAGGTCGCGAATCAACGGTTCATGCGCGCGCAATGCATCGCAACTCGCCGCGCCGCGATTGTCCTGCCATGAAATGAGCGGGGTAACAGGCTGGCCGCTGGCGCGTTCCCAGATCAGGAATGACGAACGCTGGCTGCATAGCCCGAGCGTCTGGCAATCACCCGCCCTGTCAAGGCATTCGCCCAGCACCTGTTCGGCGGCCTCGGCATAGGCCAGCGCATCGCTTTCATAGCGTCCGTCGGCTGCGGTAATTTTCGGCGCGGCAAGTGCAGCGATGTGGCCGAGCGTTCCGTTGCGGTTGAGTAAGCCTGCCTTGATTGACGTGGTGCCGAGGTCGAGCGCGATGGCGGAGATATTTGAGGTTGTCATGCTTCGATACCTCAGCACGAACGGTAGCTTGTATGCTGTGTACGATATACTCCACACCGAAAGTATCCGTTCGCCCTGAGGTATCGAAGGGTTGAACGGATTTTAGATGAGCAAGCGGGGGAATTTATATTCATCGCTGGCGACATAATTCAACTTCGAAAGCTATAGCAGCCTCATCCCAGCCCATCTCGGCGGCGACGTAAACGGCAATGCGCCGCAATGTACCTTCATCCAGCTTTGCCAGAATCAGCAGCGGCATGCGGCGGCGCAACAGGTCGACCAGATGAACGGCCATTTCATTGCGGGCGCACAGCAGCAGATCGGCATGGATGAACGGCAATGCAGGCACGATGCGTTCAGCCGCACCGGGATTGTTTTCAATGATGCGGAACACCTCGCTTACGCACTTGCCGTGGCGGCGGATCAGCCACTTTGCGCTATCCAGATCGATGCCGAGCTGTGTCGCCTGCGTGCTGGCGGCGACGAACCAGCGGGCATAGTCCGCCTCCGGTGCCCAGGGGAAGGTGCGGCGCGTTGCGCAGGGCGCATCGCTACCCAGTTGTTCGCACACCGCGTTGACGATGCATGCCGCGTCTTCGCGTGCCGAAGTCAGTTTTCCGCCGATGGAGTAATGCGCGCCGTTGTCCGCGGTCTTCAATTCCCAGTCGCGGCTGACGGACGACGGCAAGGCTTTGTCGCCGCGCTTCATCACGCGCACACCGGCATAACTGCCGACCACATCCTGTTCCGTCCACGCGGTCTTCAGGTAATGATTGGCCGCATTCAGCAGATAGGCCACCTCCTCGGGTTCGACCGTGACATGATCGAGATCGCCGCGGTAGTCCGCATCGGTGGTGCCGAGCAGCGTCATGCCGTACCAGGGGATCATGAAAAACACCCGGCCATCGGATTTGGCGGTCAGCAGCAATGCCTCGTCGGTTTGCAGCGCGGGCATCACCAGATGAATACCCTTGTCCAGCTGGCACCACTCGCGCCCCTGCTCAGATGCGGCGGTCCATTGGCCGGTGGTGTTGACGATTTGCCGGGCGGAAATTTCCGCGCCGCTATGGTTGAGAATATCCTGCACCGTTGCGCCGCTCACCCGCCCGTCCGTTTCAAGCATGCCGGTCAGTTTGCAATAATTCACGCACACCGCCCCGGCAGCCAGCGCGCCGGAAACCAGCTCCAGCACCAGCCGCGCATCATCGGTCTGCGCGTCGCCGTAGGTGAAGCCGCCTTTCAGGCAATTTTCGGAGAGAAAAGGAAAACGCCCGGCAAAGGCCGCTTCATCGAAGTGATGATGCACCATGTCCGGATTCGGGCTGTCCGCCATAAAATCATACATGGACAAACCGGCCTTCAACTGCAAGGTACCGACGCGGCTGTCCGCATACACCGGCACGCCGAAGCGCAGCGGCCAGACGCGGTGCGGTGCCGCTGCCAGCAGCATCTGCCGTTCCGCCAGCGCCTTCTTGACCAGCTTGAAATCGAGCGATTCCAGATAGCGCAGCCCGCCGTGGATCAGTTTACTGGACGCGGAAGAAGTCGCGCTGGCCCAGTCGCCCTGTTCCACCAGCGCCACGCTCAGCCCGCGCAATGCCGCGTCGTAAGCCGTCCACGCGCCGTAAATACCCCCGCCGCACACCAGCAGATCGAATTGCTTGTTGCCGAGTAATGAAAAATCGCGTTTCATTTTGGAAAAGAACGGCAAGGGGTTGGTAGGTGCGAATTCATTCGCACATAATCAGGCGGGCGTGCGAATGAATTCGCGCCTACAAATTCGGCCAAACGCCATGATCCGATGAAGAACGCTCTGTTGATTTTATTATTTGGCTTCATCTATCCCTCATCTGCAACGCCTTGTGCGGCACATCGCTAATCAAAATATCCACGCCCAATTCCAGTGCCTTACCGATCTCCTCATCGCTGTTGCAAGTGTAAACCGCGATGCATTTGCCGTGATCGCGCAGCAGTTTCACCATCGCCGCATCAAGCGACTCTATCGGCAGACACAGCCCGTGCAGGAACGGCTGTTCGCCCAATACACGCCGCGCATCCTCCAGTGTCTGCTCGGGTTCGAAATTGTAAACCAGCGGGAACTGTGGCGCGCACCGGTGCGCGTAAATCAGACTGGCGAGATTGAACGAAGAAACCATGATCGCATCGCCCTGCGCCGCACCATCAAACGCTCCGGCTATCTCCAGCGTTTGCCGCACTTTTATTTCGTGGCGCGAGGTCTGTTCCCAGTCACGGTTCTTGATCTCAAGCAGCAGACGGCAACGCTTGCGATAGGCCGCCAGAAATGCCTGCAAGGTCATGATGCTTTCAGACGCTGCACTAGCAGAAAAATGCGCGGCGAAATTCATCGCCTGCAACTGCGCATAATCGAAATCGTCAATGCGCTGATCGGACAAACCGAGCTTATTCAAAAACCGGTCGTGCCACAGCACCGCCACTTCATCGCGACTGAGCTGCACATCCGTTTCGATGCCGTCAATGGCATATTCCAGCGCCTTATCGAAAGCGCTGCGGGTATTTTCCGCCGCTTCTTTATTGGCACCGCGATGGGCGAAGATCAGGGTTTGGGTCATGGTGGTTTATGGGTATTATTCTGATAGTTAGTACCTAGTTAAATTTCTACGACAAATTGCAGATAGTCTGAATTCTCTAAAGCGGCTTCTACATAAACCGTGGACAATAAAAACCCGCCGAAGCGGCGGGTTATTGTGCTGCAATTGACGTTTAGTGTGCCTTTAACTTAATAAGCTGCAGCTGCATATTTTGCACCAACTTGATATGAGCATTCTTCCAGCAAATCTTGCTTAATGGATTTTGTGATGGGGTAATTAATCGTAAAGATAAATTTGATAGCTATGTTGGTGTAGCAGTACAGGCTGTTAGTTAAGGTTGTAACACCGACTTTAATTAAATACCTTATCGCACGTATAAAATTCCACGTGATAAAAACTGGAGCAAGGGAGAAAACAAATAACCACACTAACCCAGACGAATTGACCATGTGATTAAGAATAGCGATAGTCGCTTTTTTTCTGGTCTGCACAACAAAGTCATTCAAAATTTGATTGTCAGTGCTGAACCGATCTTCCATTTCCTTCTTTAGGTGCTCGTGAAGTTCTTTATTATTTTTAATTTCCACTTCCAAAATAATAAATCTGATAAATGTAAATCGCTCTGTAAATCGCAAGTGTCCGTTAAGCAAATCTCGAAGACGCTTATATATATTCGAATCCAACGGGATGTTGTTTTTCAAGAAAAACTCTCTTGCCTCTTCTCTTAAATCAAAGAGTTGGTCTCTGTAGTGATCTAGAAGAGTTTTCTTAAGCATGTAATTCCAAATCACAATAAGCAAAAGAACATTTATTCCAAAAAAGATTGCATTAATCATGTCATCATTCCTTTGGTGTTTGTCCTATTTCTGTCAGTCCGCTAGATGAGCGATATTTATCATCTGCCTGAAGTATTTTATGAAGCTTACCTATTTCACTGTTAGCGCGCTGTTTGCCTTTACGTTCAAGTTTCCATGCGACACCACAAACCCCTGCCAGAATATATCCTGTAATGTTGGATGGATTTATTGCGGCAACCAGTTTAGCAAAGGCCTCGATTGCCTCAGGGTTTTGTCCGATAAATGGCGTTAAGCCATCTATGATTATTTTGAGTGCCCAGAGAGTAGTGCCAAGGGTGAGTGCGTGTTTTGCCAACCCGACCCAAGCTTCAATCTTCTGTGCGCCGATTAATGCTTTCCTGATCTCAAATTCATTTTTATTCAAGATGATCCCAATGGAGGTGCGTTATTATCGGCTAACCCCAAGATTTGTTTAACACCAAGCTGAAATATCTGATGCTAAAGCCAGAGAGGACGCGAAGGGTAGAGTGGATGGTCGGGTGTGTCAAGCTATCTTACACAATACAAACCTCAATCACATTCACCTTTTTGTTGCCCCAGCAATTCCAATAGTATTGCATCCGGTGGTCATTAAGTTAATAAACACCGCTGATTTCCCATGCCATTTCTAGCTTTTGGTTGTATTCCAGACGTTCATCCTACAGCTTCTCAATAAACCGCCGCAGCGAAGCTTCAAGTGCGGCAAAATTCGGGTTGTACATCAAACGGCGCAGTATGCCGGCTTTAAGGTTTTGTTCGGTTATCTCCCCTTGCCAGGCTTGTTCGGGATGCTCGAGGCAGGCCGCGTATTTTTCCATATCGCCGGGATAATAATGGATGCAGTTGGCATACTCTCCCGCCGCACCATAATGCGGGTCGGTGGCGGGCAGCACGATGGCGGTGTGGGCGGAACTTAAGATTTTTTGTTCGGTCAGCACGCTGTTCACCAGCTCCAATTTCCCCGATGGAAAGCCTTTGGTATGTTCGTCGTGATCGGTGGTGTAGAGTACCAGTTTGCCGGACGGGTGCGGCATACGCATCATGAAGTTTAAAGTTGCGGTGGGTTCAACGGTAGTATCGTCGGCGCTGGCTGCGGCGAATACCGGAATGTTCAGTTTATGCAGCAGCGTTTGCTCGCTAATTGTTTGCGTCAGCGCATACATCTGCGCGGCGGTATTTTTCGGGAAAGATTCGTATTTGTAGATGTCCCGGTCGGGCATGATGTTGACCCACTTCGCCTGCGGGATCAGCCAGCTATACAGTTTGTGCAGGTTGGCCCACTTTGCCCGTGGCGATATTTTCAGCGCGGGCGAAAACACAAATAGCCCCTGTACGCGGGCATCGCACAGGCTTTGGTGGATGCTCAACGCGCCTCCGGCGGAAAGCCCGGCCAGATAAACTTCGTCAACTTCTTCGGCCAACCGGTCGGTGCCGTAGGCGACTGCCTCGGCCCAATCCTGCCAGCGTACATCGAGCAGATCGCCCGGCTGCGTGCCATGTCCGGGCAGCAGAATCGCCATGACACGGAAACCGTTGCGCCGGAAGAACTCGGCAAGAGGGCGCATGAAATAAGGGGAATCGGTCAGACCGTGGGTGAGCAGCACGCCGCGCCGATAAGGTTTTTTTTGCCCAACAAAATCACCGGCTGTTGGTTTCAGTTCAAACGGCGCGTTGCCGTCGATTATTTTGGCGCGATCAGCGGCAGGCATATTGGCATGTGCCTTGGCCAGCATGTCGCGAGTGCGCGTCACATAATCCGCAAACGTCAGCCCGCCGCCGTTGAATCCGGTGTTCAACCCGGACGGATGGTGGCGTGCCTCAAGCGATGGAGCGGATGTGTTCAAGATGCCTCACGATTATTGCGTTCAAATGCCGACAACTACCCGCTACAATGCATCAGATACCGTCATGAATTGTGGAACCGCCGCATGATACCAAAACGTCCCAGTTGTTACCGTCTGTTTGCCTTCGGTGCCGCCGCAATCTTGCTGGTCGGCTGTGCCGCCACCGAACCCGCCGTTAAGGGAAAGACCATTCCGCAGCAAGGAGAGAGCAATTCGCTCAAGCAGTTCGTCAAATCTGATTTTGACCGTCTGGCCGATGTGGAGATGCGCGAGAACACGCAGAGCTTGCGCGTGCTGATGGTCAAGCTGTACAAGCGCAACCCGCGCGAACTACACAAAAGTAGCGCAGGCAGCGCAGAGGATATGGCCCAGTCGGTATTTGAAAACAAGCACGACTGGCGCTTTAGGGAGATCAACGAGGCACAAGGCACCGATGCCATCCAGCAGGCGCTGCGCCCTGATTTTACCGGTGACCGCGTGTTGTCGTTTATCGTCGGCATCCAAACCATGCTGATCAAGGCGCATGGCGGAAAATCCGAGTTTTATCTGACCGATAGCATCGAGCCGCAGAACATCTATAACGCCGCGCGCAACATCGAGATCGCCGTGTGGAAACTCTCCAATGCGCGCGACGAAACCGGGCAGCTTTACCTGTTGACCAATGAACTGAACGGCAGCGAACGCAACCTCAGCTTCGAACGCGAGTTCGGCAAAATGATCGGCAGTCTGGATTTGTATGCGATTACGCTGTCGGAGAAATTGCAGCGCAGTTTGACGCGCATGGTGCAGACGTTCGCCACGGCATTATTCCTGCCGTTCTGATTAAAACTACTGCGAGGCAATGATGCTGCGTTAAAAACCGGCTAAAAATGCTCGTTTACTATGTGTAAACTCCGCTTTTCCGCCGGTTTTTGCCTTGCCTGATCGCCTCTCGCTACGTTTTAATGCACCGATAGAAGGGCGTTAGCTATCTGGTTTGCCGCGCTGTTCCAGCAGGCGTTCGCAGGCGAATTGATGGGGTATCTGAGTTTGCCGCGTTCCACATAAATTAATAATAGGCGGTTTTTCCCGCGTTAACTCCCGTTTCTCTATTTTTCTCCCCGCTTACGATGCCTCATTACAAACAACTTTAACTTGTTTGCGTAATTTGTTATTTTTCAAGCGTATTTGTTTTCTTTAACTTTCTGCGCTAACTCCTTGTCACATAAAGAGAAATTCAATTTTTCGGCTTGACTATTTGAATTCTTTTCAATATAGTGGGTTTAAGTGGTAAAAAGTGGGTAAAAGTGGGGTTAAGGGATGTTTCAAGGCGCAGCTCAACTCAATCTGGATAGCAAAGGCAGGCTCGCGATACCGGCTCGGCATCGCGACATGCTGCTCGCGCATTGCGCGGGCAATTTGGTGCTGACCGCCGATGCGGATGGTTGCCTATTGGTCTATCCGCAGCCCGAGTGGCAGCCGATTCGCGACAAGCTGCTCAAGCTTTCCGCGCTCAACCCGAAGATTCGCGCGCTGCAGCGCCGCCTGGTTGGTTATGCCGAGGATGTGGTGATGGACGGTGCCGGGCGGGTGCTGATCTCGCCAACCTTGCGCGGTTACGCCGTGCTGGACAAGCGCGTGATGCTGGTCGGGCAGGGCAATAAATTCGAATTGTGGGACGAAACGAAATGGCAGGCGCAGCAGGAAGCCGGCTTGTCGTTTATGGATGGGGAATTGCCTCCAGAACTTGAAGGTTTTTCATTGTAAAAACCTATGCAAAACGTAGCGAGCGCAGCTGAGGCAAGGCAAAAAATAGAGAGAAACCGGAATGTGCGATTTGCACATGAGGATTTTGAGCTATTTTTTAACGCGGCATCGGCAAGCACAGTAGTTATGCAGAGGTTTTTATGAGTGAGGGCTCATTGGCCCACACCACCGTCCTGCTGAATGAAGCTGTCGAAGCGCTGGCGATCAGGCCGGACGGTATTTATGTGGACGGCACGTTCGGGCGCGGCGGGCATAGCGCGCGAATTCTGGAGCGCTTGGGCGGCAACGGCAGGCTGATCGCGTTGGACAAGGACCCCGCGGCGGTTGCGGTGGGAGATCAATGGCGCGACGCGCGTTTCAGCATGGTGCATCGCGGTTTTGCGCATCTGGCGGACGTGTTGCGCGAGCTGGGCGTGCAAAAAGTGGACGGCATCCTGCTCGATCTGGGCGTGTCGTCGCCGCAGCTGGACGAGGCTGCGCGGGGTTTCAGTTTTCGTTTTGATGCGCCGCTGGATATGCGCATGGACACCAGCAGCGGGATGACCGCGGCGCAGTGGCTGGCGACTGTTGATGAAGGTTTGCTAACGGAGGTGATACGTGATTACGGCGAGGAACGGTTTGCTAAGCAGATTGCAAGGGCGGTTGTTGCTGCGCGCGCAATTCAACCCATCGACACCACGCGGCAGCTCGTCGAGCTGGTTGGCAAAACGGTACGTACCCGTGAAGCAGGCCAGAATCCGGCGACACGTACCTTTCAGGCTATACGGATTTATCTCAATCAGGAACTCGAAGAGCTTGCGCGGGTGCTGCCAGAGTGCGTGACGTTTCTCAATGCCGGAGGACGCATGGCGGTGATCAGTTTTCATTCGCTGGAAGACCGCATCGTGAAACATTTCATGCGTGATATGGCCGAGGGCGACAAACTGCCGCGCGGCGTGCCGATCCGCGCCAGCGAAGTGCCGCAGGGCAGGTTGCGGCTAATCGGCAAGGCGGTCCGCGCGGGCGAAGCGGAGTTGCGGGCCAACCCGCGCGCGCGCAGCGCGGTGATGCGCGTGGCGGAGCGCTGCGATGTTGCGTAACGAAGGCGCATTGAATGTATTGCTGCTGGCGGCGGTGGTGGTGTGCGCGCTGAGCGTGGTCACCTCGCAGCACAAGGCGCGCAAGCTGTTCATCAAGTTGCAGAACGAAAAAGAGCGCGCGCAGCAGATGGATGTGGAATGGGGGCAGTTGCAATTGGAGCAGAGTACCTGGGCCACCCCAGCGCGCGTCGAAAAGATTGCGGCGCAACAGTTGCAAATGCAGTTGCCCGGAAACGGGCAAGTCCAATTCATACGGGTAGAACCTGACGGTAGAGTAAACAGACAGCCATGAATTACGCGGCCAGCGCACATCAGAACATCACGGCGAAATTGCCCGGATGGCGCGCCACTGCGTTATTCGCGGCGCTGCTTGCCGGTTTGCTCGGTCTGCTCGGGCGCGGCGTGTATCTGCAGGGCATACACGACGATTTCCTGCAGGAAAAAGGCAACGCGCGTTACAGCCGCGTGATCGAAGTCAGCGCGCACCGCGGCATGATCACCGACCGCAACGGCGAACCGCTGGCGGTCAGTACGCCGGTGGACTCGGCGTGGGCCAGCCCGTCTGACGCGGAAGCCGACAACAGCCAGGTCAGGCAACTGGCGCAAATACTCGGCATGGATGCGGCGGAAGTCAAAAAACGCCTGTTCGATACCTCGCGCGATTTCGTCTATCTCAAACGCCATCTGCCTCCCGATCAGGCCGGACAGGTGGCGAGCCTGAATCTCCCCGGTGTTTCGCTGCAGCGCGAATATCGCCGCTTTTATCCGGCAGGAGAAGAGGCCGCGCAGACACTGGGTTTTACCGGGCAGGACGATAACGGACAGGAGGGGCTGGAGCTGTCCCTGCAGGAACAGCTGGCCGGCAAATCCGGCAGCCAGCGCGTCATCAAGGACCGGCGCGGGCACATCGTCGAGGATGCCGGTAGTTTGTTGGCACCCAAGGCGGGCAGCGATGTGGTGCTGAGTCTGGATCGCAATGTGCAACACCTCGCCTATCGCGAGCTGGAGAGCGCGGTCAGGCAGCACAAAGCCAAGGCCGGCGCGGTAGTGGTGCTCGATGCGCGCAGCGGCGAAGTGCTGGCGCTCGCCAATTATCCCGCCTTCAACCCGAACAATCGCGGCAAGATCAGCGCTCAGGCGATGCGCAACCGCGCCATCGCCGACCTGTTCGAGCCGGGTTCGACGATGAAACCGTTTACCGTGGCAACCGCGATCGAACAGGGCAAGGTGCGCCCTGATACCCTCATCAACACCGAGCACGGTGTGTACACCGTAGGCGGCAAAAAGATTCACGACTCGCACCCGGAAGCGATGCTGACCGTCGCGCAGGTCATTCAAAAATCCAGCAATGTCGGTTCGGCCAAGATCGCCCTGTCGATGGAGTCGGAGACGTTGTG
Source organism: Gallionella sp. (assembly GCA_028689145.1). Lineage (GTDB taxonomy): Bacteria > Pseudomonadota > Gammaproteobacteria > Burkholderiales > Gallionellaceae > Gallionella. The sequence continues at coordinate 390,531 of JAQTWT010000001.1, read as the reverse complement.
GCAGAGCCTGTCGGATAGCGGCTTCGGCGCGCAGACCGGCAGCAATTTCCCCGGTGAGGCATCCGGCAAATTGCGTGCATCGAAAACCTGGAAGCCCATCGAACAAGCCACCATGTCGTACGGGCATGGTCTGTCGGTTAATCTGCTGCAACTGGCGCGGGCCTACACGATCTTTACCAACGATGGCGAACTGAAGGCGGTGTCCTTGCTGAAGCTGGACGCACCGGCTGTCGGTAAAAAAGTATTTTCAGACAGCACTGCACACGCGTTGCGCGACATGCTGGAGAAAGCGGTGCAGCCCGGCGGAACTGCGCCGCTGGCGCAGGTGGCAGGTTATCGCGTGGCGGGAAAAACCGGTACCGCGCATAAACTGGAAGGCGGCCGTTACGTTAACCGCTACGTCGCCTCTTTTGTCGGATTTGCGCCGGTATCGGACCCGCGCCTGATCGTGGCGGTGATGATCGACGAGCCTGACAACGGGCAATACTACGGCGGGCTGGTCGCCGCGCCGGTATTCAGCAAAGTGACCGGTGAAGTGTTGCGCGCGCTCAATGTGCCGAACGATGCGCCGCTGGACAACGTCATTATGCCAACCGACATCATCGTGGAGGAAGTGTAATGGATACCTCCCAAATGTTGCTCGAGCAATTGACCAAATTTGGCGTAAACATTACGCGTCTGGTGACCGACAGCCGCGCGGTGCGGCAGGGTGATACCTTCGTTGCCTATCCGGGCGAAAAAACCGATGGACGGCAGTTCATTGCACAGGCGATCGCGCAGGGCGCGAATGCGGTGGTTTGGGAAGCGCAGAATTTCGTATGGGACAAAGCCTGGCAGATACCCAATTTCGCGGTAAGCGATTTGCGCCACAAGGCGGGGTGGCTGGCCGATGCGGTATATGGCGCGCCTTCCGAAAAGTCATGGCTGGTGGGGATCACCGGCACCAACGGCAAGACCTCCATCTGCCACTGGATTGCCAATGCGTTGACCGCCGCCGGAAAGAAATGCGCGCTGATCGGTACGCTTGGCAACGGTTTTGCCGGCGCGCTACAGGCCAGCGCCAACACCACGCCGGATGCGATTCATGTGCACGGCCTGCTCGCGGATTACCTGCATGCCGATGCTCAAGCCGTGGCGATGGAAGTGTCGTCGCATGCGCTGGCGCAGGGGCGGGTGAACGGCGTGCGCTTCGATGTCGCTTTGCTCACCAACCTGAGCCGCGATCATCTCGATTATCACGGCGACATGGAAAGTTATGCGGCGAGCAAACGCAAACTGTTCGATTGGAATCAGCTGAAATATGCGGTGCTGAATCTCGATGACGCGTTCGGCGCGGAACTGGCCGGTCAATTGCAGGATGCGAAAACTGAAATTGTCGGCTACGGCATGAGCGATGCCGCATTGCAACTGGCAGAGCGCCTCGGGATACGCATGGTGTACGGCAATCTGGCGCAGATGAGCGGTCAGGGTTTACGGCTAAATATTCATTCAAGCTGGGGCGGCGAACAACTGAACAGCATGCTGGTCGGCCGTTTCAACGCGGCAAATCTGCTCGGTGCTTTGGCGGTGCTGCTGGTGAGCGGTGTCGAATTGGCCGATGCGGTAGTCTCTCTGAACAAGGTGCAGGCGGTGCCGGGACGCATGCAGCGGCTCGGCAGCAAGGATCAGCCGACGGTGATCGTGGATTACGCGCACACCCCGGATGCACTGGAAAAAGTGTTGCTGGCATTGCGCGAAGTGAGCAGCAGTTCCGGTGGCAATCTGATCTGTGTATTCGGCTGCGGCGGCGACCGCGACCGCGGCAAGCGCCCCATGATGGGGCTGGTCGCGGAAAAATTTTCCGACCATTGCATCGTCACCAGCGATAATCCGCGCAGCGAAGATCCGCAACGCATCATCGCCGAAATTGCCGGCGGCATGACCGCCGACAAGCACGAGACTATCGTCGATCGCGCGGCGGCCATCGAACGCGCCATCGGCCTCGCGCTGCAACAAGATACCGTGCTGATAGCCGGCAAGGGGCACGAGGATTACCAGGAGATCGGCGGCGTGAGGCATCCGTTCAGCGATACGGATATCGCCGGGCGTGCGTTGCAGCAATGGAGGGTGCCGTCATGAAAGACGTTGGCATGATGCTGCTCTCACAAGCTGCACAGGCACTGGGTGCGCGACTGGTCGGCGCGGATGTGCGCATTGCCGCCGTATCCAGCGATTCGCGCAAGATACAGCCGGGCGACCTGTTCATCGCGCTGCGCGGCGAAAATTTCGACGGCTACGAGTTCGTCGCGAAAGCCATTCAGGACGGTGCGGTGGCCGCGCTGGTCAACGCGGATAGTTATGCGGCTAACTCCTCGATCCCCGCTCCCCGATCCTCGCTCCTTCTAGTAGAAGATACGCGCCTCGCGCTGGGCCAACTGGCGGCGTATTGGCGCAAACAGTTCGACATTCCGCTGGCGGCGATTACCGGCAGCAACGGCAAGACCACGGTGAAGGAAATGCTTGCAAGCATCCTGCGCACCGCAGCCGGAAACGAAGAGGGCGTGCTGGCCACCAAAGGCAATTTTAACAACGACATCGGCATGCCGTTGACCCTGTTGCAATTGAATGCGCGGCATCGCTATGCGGTGATTGAAATGGGTATGAACCATCCCGGCGAAATCGATTATCTGACGCGTATCGCCTGCCCGGATGTGGCGCTGATCAACAATGCCAGCGGCGCGCATCTGGAAGGTATGGGAACGGTGGAGGCGGTGGCGCGTGCCAAGGGCGAGATATTTGACGGGCTCAAGCCGCAGGGCAGCGCCGTGATCAATGCCGACGACGAACATGCGCCGCTGTGGCGGACACTCGCCGGTTCGCATGATTTGCTTGAGTTTGGGTTGGGCGAGACAAGGTGCGGACAAGCCGATGTGTCCGGTCAATGGTTGCCGCAAGGTGCCGGGCTGCATCTGGAGGTGCAGACACCGTCGGGAAATTTCAGCGCGGATATGCAGGTGCCCGGTGCGCACAACGCGCGCAACGCGCTGGCAGCGACCGCCGCCGCCGTGGCGCTGAACGTGCCGCTGGAAATCATCGCGGCAGGTCTGGAAAAATTCGGCGGTGTGGCCGGACGTTTGCAGCGCAAGGCCGCGCGGCATGGCGCAACCCTGATCGACGATACTTATAACGCCAATCCCGCCTCGATGTGCGCCGCGATCGGTGTACTGGCTCAAGCGGGGAAGCACGGCGGCAAGCGCGTGCTGGTGCTCGGCGATATGGGCGAATTGGGCGATAACGCCGCGGCGTTGCATGCCGAAATCGGCAGCGAAGCGCGCCGCGCCGGAATTGAAAAGCTCTATGCGCTGGGTACGCTGAGCAGCAACACGGTACGCGAGTTCGGCAGCGGCGCGCGGCATTTCGAGTGCATCGGGGATTTGCAGCAGGCGTTGGAACAGGAACTGGATGCGAATACCACCGTATTGGTAAAGGGTTCGCGCTTTATGAAAATGGAACGCGTGGTGGCATTTTGCCTATCGACACAGGAGGCACAATGCTGCTCGCATTAACCCAATGGCTGTCTCAGGACATCAGATTTTTCAGTGTGTTCAATTACATCACATTGCGCACCGTAATGTCCGCAATGACCGCGCTGTTTATCGGTTTCATGGTAGGGCCGACAATGATCCGCAAGCTGGCCGAAATGAAGATCGGCCAGTCAGTTCGCAGCGACGGGCCGCAGACCCATCTGATAAAAGCCGGTACGCCTACCATGGGCGGCGCGCTGATCCTCACCTCGGTTGCCGTTACCACCCTGTTGTGGGGCGACTTGCGCAACCCTTACATCTGGGTGGTGCTGTTCGCCACGCTCGGCACGGGCGCGGTCGGCTGGGTGGACGACTACCGCAAGGTGGTGCACCGCAACCCGAAAGGGCTGTCCGCCAAGGCAAAGATGTTCTGGCAATCGCTGATTGCGCTGGCGGTGGGTATCTATCTTTTGTCGCATGCCAGCCTGCCGGCGCACACCGAACTGATCGTGCCGTTCTTCAAGTATCTGGTGTTCCCGCTCGGAGCGGTCGGCTTCATCGTGCTGGTCTATCTGGTCATTGTCGGCAGCAGCAATGCGGTGAATCTGACCGACGGTCTGGACGGACTGGCAATCATGCCCACCGTGCTGGTCAGCAGCGCACTGGCAATCTTCGCCTATGTCGCCGGCAATGCGGTGTTTTCAAAATATCTCGGTGTGCCATATGTTCCGGGGGCGGGTGAGCTGGCGGTGTTCTGCGCGGCGATCGCCGGTGCGGGGTTGGCCTTCCTGTGGTTCAACGCCTACCCGGCGGAAGTGTTCATGGGCGATGTCGGCGCGCTTGCACTGGGTGCGGCGCTCGGCACCGTGGCGGTGATCGTGCGCCAGGAGTTGGTGCTGTTCATCATGGGCGGCGTGTTCGTGGTCGAAGCGGTATCGGTGATGCTGCAGGTGTCGTATTTCAAATACACCAAGAAGAGATACGGCGAAGGTAAGCGCATCCTGCTGATGGCACCGCTGCACCATCACTATGAGCAGAAGGGCTGGAAAGAGACCCAGGTGGTGGTGCGATTCTGGATTATCACGATGTTGCTCGTTCTGATCGGACTGGCAACATTGAAGCTGAGGTAAGGGCGCGATTCATCGCGCCCTTCTTTGAATACCCAAAATCAGGGCGCGATGAATCGCGCCCCTACGCAAGGTTTAGGAGAAACATTGAAACAATGGTCTGACAAATTTGTGCTGGTACTCGGTCTCGGTGAGACCGGGCTGTCGATGCTGCGCTGGCTCAGCGCGCAGGGCGCGCGCTTGCGCGTCGCCGACAGCCGCAGTATGCCGCCTAATCTGGCAGAGGTCGGACAGTATGTCGCGGGCGACCAGATATTTTTCGGAACATTCAGCGACGCGCTGTTTGAAGATATTGAATTGATCGCCATCAGCCCGGGCGTGCCGCTGCGCGACGAATTCGTCGCGCGCGCGATGGCGCGCGGTATTCCGGTCGTGGGCGATATCGAACTGTTCGCACAACATGTCAGTGCTCAGCACTTGTCTACAAATCCCCCCCTCTCCCGCGAGGGGAGAGAGGGCGAACGAGAAAGGCAATCTTTGATTCTTGCGATCACTGGCTCAAACGGCAAGACTACCGTGACCAGTATGGTCGAACACATGTGCAAGGCGGCCGGCAAAGATGCGGTCGCGGCGGGCAACATCTCTCCGGCGGTGCTGGATGTGGTAATGACGCGCGGCGCAAACCAGCCGGAAATATGGGTACTGGAGTTGTCCAGTTTCCAGCTTGAAACCACCGCAACGCTGGATGCCAATGTGGCGACGGTGCTGAATGTCAGCGAGGATCATCTGGACCGCTATGCCGGCATCGAAGAGTACGCGCTGGCCAAAGCGCGCATTTTCCACGGCGACGGTGTACAGGTATTGAACCGCGACGATGCGCGCAGCATGGCCATGGCGCGCGACGGAAACAGGATCGTCAGCTTCGGATTGAATACGCCCGACAGCGCAACCGATTTCGGTATTGAACGGGCGGGCAGCGAGATATGGTTGATGCAGGGCGGCGATCGCTTGCTAAAAGTCAGCGAGCTGCAGATCGCCGGGCTGCATAACGTTGCCAACGCGTTGGCCGCGCTGGCGCTATGCCGTGCCATCGACTTGCCGATGCCGGAGTTGCTTGAAGCGCTGCGCAGCTTCAGAGGGTTGCCGCATCGCGTCGAGCGCGTGGCCGAAATCGACGGCGTGATCTATTACGACGACTCCAAGGGAACCAATGTCGGCGCAACGGTTGCCGCGCTGGAAGGTCTTGGGCGTACAGTGATACTAATCGCCGGTGGCGACGGCAAGGGGCAGGATTTCACACCGCTCAATGCCGCGGTCGCCAAACATGCCAGCGCAGTGGTGCTGATCGGCAGGGATACACCGCAGATCGCGGCCGCGCTGGAGGGCTGCGGCGTACCGGTGCAGCGCGCCAAAGATATGAACGATGCGGTACAGCAGGCCGCCCAACTCGCGCAATCCGGCGATGCGGTATTGCTGTCCCCGGCCTGCGCCAGTTTCGATATGTTCCGCAATTATGCGCATCGCGCCGAGATATTCGTCGAAGCGGTACACGGGCTGATCAAGGAGGCCGCATGGTCTCGCTAGTCAAAACACGCACCCGTCCGCCGCAGGCGCAATACGACGAATTGCTGATCTGGGTATTGATCGGGCTGCTCACGCTCGGCCTGATTATGGTGTATTCCGCCTCGATCGCCACCGCCGAGGCGAGCAAATTCACCGGCTACCAGCCGACATATTATTTGCTGCGGCACGGCATATTCATCGTGATCGGATTGCTGGCCGGACTGTTCGCATTTCAGGTGCCGGTGCAGATATGGCAGAACTACGCTCCCTATCTATTCCTGACCGGTGCAGCGTTGCTGGTGCTGGTGCTGATCCCCGGTATCGGACGCGAAGTGAACGGCAGCCGCCGCTGGCTGTCGCTGTTCGTCATCAATCTGCAGCCTTCCGAACTGATGAAATTATTCGCCGTGCTGTATGCCGCCGATTACACGGTGCGCAAAGGCAAGGTCGGCCATTTGTTCAGCAAAGCGTTTGTGCCGATGTTCGTGGTGATGGCGCTGGTCGGCAGTTTGCTGCTGCTCGAACCGGACATGGGCGCGTTTGTGGTGATCTGCGCCATTGCGCTCGGTACGCTGTGGCTGGGCGGCTTCAATATCAAGGTGTTTGCGGGACTGGTGGTGGCATTACCGCTGGCATTCGGCGCGCTGATTCTTTCCTCGCCGTACCGCATGCAGCGCGTCATCGGCTTCATGGACCCGTGGTCCGATCCCTACGGCAAAGGCTATCAATTAAGCCATGCACTAATCGCGTTCGGACGCGGCGAATGGTTCGGCGTGGGTCTGGGTGCAAGCGTGGAAAAATTATTCTATCTGCCCGAAGCACACACCGATTTTCTGATGGCGGTGATCGCAGAAGAAATGGGGCTGGTCTGCGTGGCGGCGGTGATTGCACTGTTTGCGTTGTTTGTGATGCGCGCTTTTCAGATCGGGCGGCACGCCGCATTCCTCGACCGCAACTTTTCCGCGCTGGTCGCGCAGGGCATCGGTGTATGGCTGGGTGTGCAGGCGATGATCAACATCGGTGTGAACATGGGGGTATTGCCGACCAAAGGATTGACCTTGCCGTTCCTGAGTTTCGGCGGCAGCGGCGTGGTGGTGAATTGCATCGCCGCAGCGGTGCTGTTGCGGGTGGATTACGAGAACCGGCGAATCGCACGGGGGATGGCGGTATGAGTGATTTTTACCATCCGACTGTTTCGGTGCGGCAAGTAGCGTGCGCTGTGCGCACGACCTCAACTTGGTTGGTCGTGCGCACAGCGCACGCTACGCTAAATGTACCCGGCGCGGAGGTATCGCATGGCTAGATCGATCATGATCATGGCGGGCGGAACCGGCGGGCATATCTTCCCCGCGCTGGCGGTCGCGGATGTCCTGCGTGCACAGGGTTGGAATGTGATCTGGCTGGGCGCGCAGAACAGCATGGAAGCGGAGCTGGTGCCGAAGCACGGCTACGACATGGCATGGGTGCAATTTTCCGGTGTGCGCGGCAAAGGTTTGCTGCGTCTGGTGCGGTTGCCGTTCAATCTGCTGGTCGCGTTGTGGCAAAGTGCGGCGGCGATCTTTCGCCATCGCCCCGATGTGATGCTGGGCATGGGCGGCTACATCACTTTTCCGGGCGGGATGATGGCGGCACTGCTGCGCCGCCCGCTGGTGATACACGAACAGAATTCCATCGCCGGATTGAGCAACAAGGTGTTGGCGCGCATCGCGCAGCGGGTGTTGAGCGGTTTTCCGGATGTATTACCGAAAGCGACCTGGTGCGGCAACCCGGTGCGCAACAGCATCGCAGAATTACCCGATCCGCACACACGCTATGCGGCACGCAGCGGCAAGCTGAATGTGCTGGTGGTGGGCGGCAGCCTCGGTGCTAAGGCGCTCAATGAAGCGCTGCCGCAGGCATTGGCACAGCTGCCGGAAGCGTTGCGGCCCAGCGTAATCCATCAGACTGGAAAACAGCACTTCGAGACGGTGCAACAACTGTATCGGCAGGCCGGTGTGCAATCGGAGCTAAAACCGTTTCTCGACGACATGGCGACGTGCTACGCCGCTGCTGATGTGGTGATTTGCCGCGCCGGTGCGCTGACAATTGCGGAGCTTGCTGCGGCGGGTGTCGCAAGCATTCTGATCCCGTTCCCGTTCGCGGTGGACGATCACCAGACCCATAACGCGCGCTTTTTGAGCGAGCGCGGCGCGGCGGTATTGCTGCCGCAGCGCGAACTGAATGCGCAGAAGCTGGCGCAGCTGTTACAGGAGCTGACCCGCGAAAAATTATTGGCGATGGCGCAACAGGCGCGCGGCGTGGCCAAGACAGATGCGGCACAACAAGTTGCGCAGGTTTGCGCGGAACTGGCTGGCATATGAAGCTGAAAAAACAATTCTGTCCACGAAAAACACGAAAGGCACGAAATAAAACCGTGGCCTGTCTTGTTCGTGATTTTGGTGTCTTTCGTGGACAAATGGGGTTAAAAGATGAAGCATAAAGTTAAACACATCCATTTCGTCGGCATCGGCGGTTCCGGTATGAACGGGATCGCCGAGGTATTGCTCAACCTCGGCTTTCAGGTGAGCGGTTCCGACCTCGGCGAGAACGTCGCCACGCAACGCCTCAAACAACTCGGTGCGGCGGTGTATCTCGGTCATGCCGAGCAGCATCTGACCAATGCCGATGCGGTGGTGGTTTCGACCGCGGTGCGCGACGATAACCCGGAGGTGCTGGCCGCGCGCGCACGGCGCATTCCAGTGGTGCCGCGCGCGATGATGCTGGCCGAACTGATGCGCCTGCGCCAGGGTATCGCGGTGGCGGGCACGCACGGCAAGACCACCACCACTTCGCTGGCGGCCAGCGTGCTGGCCAAAGGCGGCTTCGATCCCACCTTTGTAATCGGCGGCAAGCTCAACAGCAGCGGCACCAATGCCCGGTTGGGTACCGGCGAATTTATCGTAGCCGAGGCGGACGAGTCGGACGCTTCGTTCCTGTATCTGCAGCCGATCATTGCGGTGATCACCAACATCGACGCGGATCACATGGAAACCTACGGCCACGATTTTGCGCGGCTCAAACAGGCGTTCGTGGATTTCGTCGAGCATCTGCCGTTCTATGGCATGGCGATGCTGTGCATCGACGATGCCAACGTGCGCGAGATACTGCCGCGCATCACCAAGCCGGTGTGCACTTACGGCCTCAGCGAGGGCGCGATGATCCGCGCCGTGAACATCCGCCATCAGGGCGGACAAATGCGCTTCACCGCCGAATGCCGCCAGAACGGCGTGCCGAAAGATCTCGACATCACGCTGAATCTGGCCGGAAACCACAACGTGCTGAACGCGCTGGCCGCTATCGCGATCGCGCTGGAAGTGTGTGTGCCGGATGACGCGATCGTTGCGGCGCTGGCGGAGTTCCAGGGGGTGGGGCGGAGGTTTCAGAGGTATGGGGAGATTGCGCTCCCTCTCCCGGGAACACCCTCTCCCCATCCCTCTCCCTTGCAGGGCGAGGGGGCAAACGTTTCCACTTCCAAAAACGGAAGTGGAAGCTTTACGTTGATTGACGATTATGGGCATCACCCGGTGGAGATGGCCGCCACTTTGGCGGCGGCGCGCGGTGCGTTTCCCGGCAGGCGGTTGGTGCTGGCATTTCAGCCGCACCGCTACACGCGCACCCGCGATCTGTTCGAGGATTTCATCAAGGTGTTGTGCAGCGTGGACGCGCTGGTGCTGGCGGAAGTGTATGCGGCGGGAGAACAGCCAATCGTTGCGGCGGACGGTCGCGCGCTGATGCACGCGTTGCGGGTGGCGGGGCAGAACGAAGCGGTGTTTATCGAAAAAATTGCCGATATGCCGCAGGCCGTGATGCAGATGGCGCGCGATGGTGACGTGGTGATTACGATGGGCGCGGGTTCGATCGGCGGTGTGCCGGGCGCGATCGCGAATCAGGGCAAGACATGAATATGAACGAACCGGCACAGTTCATTGCTGAAGGATTGCGCGGCACGTTGCGCTGCGGTGTGCCGATGAGCAAACACACCAGCTGGCGTGCCGGTGGTGTTGCCGAGCGCATCTACCAGCCTGCCGATCTGGACGATCTGCTGGCGTTCCTGCGCGGCTTGCCGGTTGACGAGCCGCTGTATGCGGTGGGTCTGGGCAGCAATCTGCTGGTGCGCGACGGCGGATTGCGCGGCACGGTGCTGTTGTTGCATGGCGCGTTAAACGGTTTGCGCCTCGAAGCTGATGGTTCGATCTATGTCGAAGCCGGTGTGGCGGGGGCGAAACTGGCGCGCTTTGCCGCTTTGCACGACCTGCGTGGTGCGGAATTTTGCGCCGGAATTCCCGGTACGCTCGGCGGCATGCTGACGATGAATGCCGGATGTTACGGCAGCGAGATTTGGCAGAAGGTGCTGCGCGTGCAAACGGTTGGCAGGAACGGCACGCTGCATGAGCGAACTCCGCTGAATTATGAAATTGGGTATCGATCTGTGAAGAGGATTGAGGAACGAGGATCGTGGATCGAAGAGCGGGCTGGTTTTACCCAATCCTCACTCCTCGCTCCTCGATCCTCGGAAGAATTCTTCCTCGCCGCATGGCTGAAATTCGAGGCAGGCGACGGTGCAACTGCGCGACAGGAGATCAAGGAGCTGTTGGGCAAGCGCATTGCCAGCCAGCCGCTGGAACTGCCGAATGCCGGATCGGTATTCCGCAATCCGCCGGGCGATCATGCGGCGCGGCTGATCCAGCAGTGCGGTCTGAAAGGCCGGTGCATCGGCGGCGCGCAGGTGTCGGAAAAGCATGCCAACTTCATCGTCAATAGCGGCGGTGCGACGGCGGCGGATATCGAGAATTTGATCAAGGAAGTGCAGAAAGTGGTGGAACTGCAAACCGGCGTGAAGCTGCAATGTGAAGTGCGGATTATTGGTGAGCAGTAAATGTAGCGTGCGCTGTGCGCACGTCTCTCTGAATCTTGTCGTGCGCACAGCGCACGCTACGGCTGACTTTGGATTGTTGGGATGGAACAAATGAAGAATTTCGGAAAAGTGGCGGTGTTGTTCGGCGGCAAATCCGCCGAGCGCGAAGTGTCGCTGAAAAGCGGTGCTGCGGTGCTGGCTGCGCTGCAGCGCAGCGGCGTGGACGCGCATGCGTTTGATCCGGCGGTGGAGAACTTGCAGGCATTGCGCGACGAGGGTTACGACCGCGCGTTCATCGCGCTGCACGGACGCTACGGCGAAGACGGCACGGTGCAGGGTGCGCTGGAATTGCTCGGCATTCCCTATACCGGCAGCGGCGTGCTGGCCTCGGCGCTGGGTATGGACAAATGGCGCACCAAGCTGGTGTGGCAGGCGGCTGGTTTGCCGATACCAAATTACACGCTGCTCGACGAACACAGCGATTGGGAAGGTGTGGTGAAACAGCTCGGTTTGCCGCTGTTCGTGAAGCCCGCCAATGAAGGTTCCAGCGTCGGCATCAGCAAGGTGAAAGCGTCCGGCGAGTTGCAGCAGGCATACCGTGAAGCGGCCAAACACGACAAGCTGGTGATCGCGGAAAGTTTTGTCGGCGGCGGCGAATATACCGCGGCGATTTTGGGCGAGCAGGCGCTACCGGTGATCAAGATCGAATCGGTCAACGAGTTTTACGACTACGAGGCGAAATATCTGCGCGACGACACCCGTTACCTGTGCCCGTGCGGTCTGACTGCGGAGCAGGAAGCCGAAATGCAGCGCTTGGCAAAGCAGGCTTTCGCACTGATCGGCGGGCAAGGCTGGGGACGGGTAGATTTTCTGATGAGCGAAACGGGCAAACCGTACTTGCTCGAAATTAACACCTCGCCGGGGATGACCGACCATAGTCTGGTGCCGATGGCTGCGCGTCAGGCGGGTATCAGTTTCGAGCAACTGGTGGTGCGGGTGCTGGAGAGAGCGCATGTGGGATAACGCCCCGCTGCTGCGCAATATCGCCAACGCACTGTTCGCCTGCAGTGTGTTTGCAGTGTTGTCTGGCGCGGTCTATTACGCGGTGCATTTGCCGGGATTGTTCCCGCTGCAAAGCGTGCGTCTGGATACGGCTCCGCAGCGGGTCGAGGTATTGCAGGTGTTGCAGACCGTGCGCAACGATGTGCAGGGCAACTTCTTTACCGTGGATATCGAGCGGTTGCGACAGTCGCTGGAAAAACTACCGTGGGTGCGCAGCGTCAGCATCCGCCGCGAATTCCCGCAGCGTCTCGCGGTGCAGCTGGAAGAGCATCAGGCATTGGCGCGCTGGAACAACAGCGAACTGGTGAACCGGCAGGGCGAGGTTTTTGTGGCGGACAGTGAGCAGATACTGCCGGGATTTATCGGGCAGGCGGGTGATGCGAGTGAAGTTACGCAACGCTATGCGGAATTCAGCCAGCAACTCGCCACACTGGATTTGCAGGTAACACAGCTGGCGTTGTCGCCGCGCCATGCCTGGCAATTGCGTTTGAACAACGGCACGGTGCTGGAATTGGGGCGCGAGGATATGCAGCAGCGGCTGGCGCGGTTCGTCGCGGTCCAGCAAAGCGCGGGCAAATTCAGCGCGAAGTACGTGGATTTGCGCTATCGCAACGGGTTTGCGGTAAGGCTGACGGCGGATGACAGAAAACAAAGGGCTGAAGGATGAAGACATTGAACATTGCGGGCGCGGGGGATATGGCAAGGAATAGACCGCTTTTCCGTCCTATATCGTCGAATAAGGCCGCAAGCCGTTCGACTAGACTGGCAAAGAGTATTAGCCAGTCTCTGGTTATGTTCCGGGGCTGTTGAAATGGAGCGAATAATGAGCAGAAACAAGGAAGCCAAAAACCTCGTGGTCGGGCTGGACATCGGTACGTCCAAGATCGTGGTCATTGTCGGCGAGGTCAAGCCGGACGGCACGCTGGAGGTGATCGGCCGCGGGATGCACGCTTCCGACGGCATGAAAAAAGGCATGGTGGTCAACATCGAGGCGACCGTGGGCGCGATCCAGCTGGCGCTGCAGGAGGCCGAGCTGATGGCGGACTGCAAGATTCGCTCGGTGCATACCGGCATTGCGGGCAGCCATATCAGCAGCATCAACGGGCGCGGCATGGTGAAGATCAAGGAAAAGGAAGTGGCGCAGGCCGACGTGGATCGCGTGCTTGAAACCGCCAGTTCTATCAGCCTGTCCAGCGACCAGCAGATTCTGCACATCCTCGAACAGGAATTTAGCATCGACGGGCAGGACGGCATCAAGAAACCGCTCGGCATGAGCGGCATGCGCCTGGATGTCGAGGTGCATATTGTCAGGGGCGCGGTATCCGCGGTGCAGAACATCATGAAGTGCATCCACCGCTGCGGTCTGGAGGTCAACGAGCTGATCCTGCAGCCGCTGGCTTCGAGCAAGGCGGTACTCGAGGACGACGAAAAGGAACTGGGCGTGTGCATCGTGGATATCGGCGGCGGCACCACCGACATCGCGGTGTTCACCGGCGGCGCGATACGCCATACCGCGGTGATCCCGATCGCGGGCGACCAGATCACCAACGACATCGCGATGGCGTTGCGCACCCCGACGCAGGATGCCGACGACATCAAGATCAAATACGGCTGCGCGTTGCGCCAGTTGGCCGACGAAGGCGCGATCGAAGTGCCGGGCGTGGGCGAGCGCGGGCCGCGCATGCTGTCGCGCCAAACGCTGGCCGAGGTGATCGAGCCGCGCGTCGAGGAGCTGTATTCGCTGGTGCAGGCGGAGTTGCGCCGCAGCGGTTTCGAGGATTTGCTGTCGTCCGGCATCGTGATTACCGGCGGCAGCAGCGCCATGCAGGGCATGGTCGAACTGGGCGAGGAGATTTTTCATCTGCCGGTGCGGCTGGGTATCCCTAAATATGTCGGCGGATTGTCCGATGTAGTAAGAACACCGCGCATGTCGACCGGCATGGGGCTGTTGCTATACGGGCTGGAACACTTTGAGCGCAACGAGGAAACGCGCATGCAGTCGAGTTCGTTCGGCGATGTGTTGGCCAGAATGAGGGCGTGGTTTCAGGGGAATTTTTAGCAGGTTCGCAGGGGCGTAAGGCTTTACGCGAGTATCGGTTCAGGGTTGGTTTTAAGGTTGATTTGTAATTACACAAGGAGAAAACGATGTCGTTCGAACTAATGGAAGCGGAAACGCAGGATGCGATCATCAAGGTGATCGGGGTGGGCGGTTGCGGCAGCAATGCGGTGGATCACATGATCGAACAGGGCGTGCAGGGCGTCGAGTTCATCGTCATCAACACCGATGCGCAAGCGCTAAAACGCAGCAAGGCACGCACCCAGCTGCAGATCGGTTCGAACATCACCAAGGGTTTGGGCGCGGGCGCCAAGCCTTCGGTCGGTCAGGCCGCCGCCGAGGAAGACCGCGATCGCATCAGGGAAATGATCAGCGGCGCGAACATGGTGTTCATCACCGCCGGCATGGGCGGCGGCACCGGCACCGGTGCCGCGCCGATTGTCGCGCAGATCGCGCGCGAACTGGACATTCTGACCGTTGCGGTGGTCACCAAGCCGTTCGCCTATGAAGGCAACCGCATGCGTTTCGCCAAGGCCGGTATCGACGCGCTGCATGAGCATGTCGATTCGCTGATTATCGTGCCGAATTCCAAACTGATGGAAGTGCTGGGCGACGATATCACCGTACCGGAAGCATTCAAGGCCGCCAACGGCGTGCTGCAGGGCGCGGTGGCGGGTATCGCCGAAGTGATTAACGTGCCGGGTCTGATCAACGTGGACTTCGCCGACGTGCGCACCGTGATGTCGGAAAACGGCATGGCGATGATGGGTTCCGCGATTGCCTCCGGGCCGGAACGTGCGCGTATTGCGGCAGAAGCGGCGATTGCCAGCCCGCTGCTGGAAGATGTGGATATGTCCGGTGCGCGCGGCGTGCTGGTGAATATCACCTCATCGAGCGGCCTGAAGCTGAAAGAGATCGACGAAGTAATGAAGTGCGTCCAGTTCGCCGCGGAAGAAGCGACCGTGATCGTCGGTTCGGTGTTCGACGAAGTGATGGGCGAAGAATTGCGCGTCACCGTGGTTGCCACCGGACTGGGCGCACCGCGCGTCACCAAGCAAAAACCGGAGATGGTTTACCGCAGCGAAGAAACCTGCCTGCGCACCGGCACGGACAACGAGCCGATTGCCGGCTCCAATGTGAATTACCCGGATCTGGATACCCCGGCATACATTCGCAGCGGGCGCAGGGCAGCGGTGGATGCGATGGAAAAATCCGGCATGGATACGCTGGATATCCCGTCGTTCCTGCGCAAGCAAGCGGACTAAGAGGATTTGGGAACGGGGATTAAGGTGTGCAGCGGTTCTGTTTTTAACTCGCTCCTCCATCCGCGCTCCTCAATCCTCCAGGGGGCTGTGATAAAATTGCACCATGAATATTAGGCTCAAGAGACCAATGGTTAAGCAGCGCACTTTGAAAAATTCCGTCAGCGTGACGGGGGTCGGCTTGCACAGCGGCGAGAAAGTCATGCTCGGTCTGCGCCCCGCTCCGGTCAACACCGGCATCGTATTTCGCCGCGTGGACACCAAGCCGGTCGAGGAGATTCGCGCGCACGCCGATCTGGTGCATGACACGCGTCTTTCCACCTGCATGGAACAGAACGGCGTGCGTGTCGCCACCATCGAGCACCTGATGTCGGCCTTGGCCGGTTTGGGTGTGGATAATATTTACGTCGATCTGGACAGCGCGGAAGTGCCGATCATGGATGGCAGCGCCGGTACCTTCATCTTCCTGCTGCAATCGGCGGGCATCGTCGAACAATCTGCCGCCAAGAAATTTATCCGCGTGAAAAAAACCGTCGAGGTGAAAGACGGCGACAAATGGGTGCGCTTCGAGCCGCACCACGGTTACAAACTGACCTTCACCATCAATTTTGCCCATCCGGTTTTCGCCAGCACCAAGCAGCATGTGGTGGTCGATCTGGGCGAGGAATCCTACGTGCGCGACATCAGCCGCGCGCGCACCTTCGGCTTCATGCAGGATGTCGAAAAGATGCACGCACAGGGGCTGGCGCTGGGCGGCAGTCTGGACAACGCCATCGTGATGGACGACTACCGCGTGCTGAATGCGGACGGGCTGCGTTTCGAGGACGAGTTCGTCAAGCACAAAGTGCTGGACGCGATCGGCGACCTCTACCTGCTCGGCCATCCGCTGATCGGCGCATTCTCCGGTTACAAGTCCGGCCACGCGCTGAATAACGCCCTGCTGCGCGCGTTGCTGGCCGATGAACAGGCATGGGAAGTCGTCACCTTCGATACCGTCGAAGAGGCGCCCGCGTTCCTGCGTCTGCAGTTGCAGTCTGCCTGATTCACTCTTTCTTACACTGTTCGTGCTGGAAATTTGTTCGGTAGCGTGCGCTGTACGCACGTTTTTCGGCCGGGTTGTCGTGCGCACAGCGCACGCTACGCACTGCTTTTGTAGGGGCGAATTCATTCGCCCGCAATCGGTTGCCCGGGCGAATGAATTCGCCCCTACCGCTGACGAATTTCTCGTTCCCCGCCCTTTGCGGTAAGCTACGCGCTTTCCAAAACCGCATGGCGAAATTCAAATGGCCCAATATGTAATGTCGATGCTCCGCGTGAGCAAAATCGTCCCACCCAAGCGTCAGATCATCAAGGACATCTCCCTCAGCTTCTTCCCCGGCGCGAAGATCGGCCTGCTCGGCCTGAACGGATCGGGCAAATCCACCGTGCTGCGCATCATGGCGGACGTGGACAAGGAATACGATGGCGAGGTGCAGCGCGAGCCAAATATCCGCATCGGCTACTTGCCACAGGAGCCGGTGCTCAATCCCGACTTCACGGTGCGTCAGGAAGTGGAATCCGCGCTCGGCGAAGTGATGCAGGCGCAGAAGAAACTCGACGAAGTGTACGCCGCGTATGCCGAGCCGGATGCCGACTTCGACGCGCTGGCCGCCGAACAGGCGCGCCTGGAAAACATCATCGCCGCAGGCGGTTCTGATGCCGCACACCAGATGGAGATCGCCGCCGACGCGCTGCGCCTGCCGGAGTGGGACGCGGCGATCAAGAACCTGTCCGGCGGCGAGAAGCGCCGCGTCGCGCTGTGCAAGCTGCTGCTGGAAAAACCCGACATGCTGCTGCTCGACGAACCGACCAACCACCTCGATGCCGAATCGGTGGAATGGCTGGAACAATTCCTGGTGCGCTTCCCCGGCACCGTAGTCGCCGTCACCCACGACCGCTACTTCCTCGACAACGCTGCCGAATGGATACTCGAACTCGACCGCGGCCACGGCATCCCGTGGAAGGGCAACTACTCGAGCTGGCTGGAGCAGAAAGAGGCGCGACTGGAGACCGAGAACAAGCAAATCGACGCGCACATGAAGGCGATGAAGCAGGAGCTGGAATGGGTGCGGCAGAATCCGAAAGCGCGTCAGGCCAAATCCAAAGCGCGTCTGAACCGTTTCGAGGAACTGTCCAACACCGACTACCAGAAACGCAACGAGACGCAGGAAATCTTCATCCCGGTCGGCGAACGGCTCGGCAATGAGGTTATCGAATTCGACGGCGTTTCCAAAGCCTACGGCGACCGCCTGCTGATCGACAATCTCAGTTTCAAGATTCCGCCCGGTGCGATCGTCGGCATCATCGGCCCGAACGGCGCGGGTAAATCCACGCTGTTCCGCATGATCACCGGCAAGGAGCAGCCGGACAGCGGCACGGTGAAGATCGGCCAGACCGTCAAGATCGCGCACGTCGATCAGGCGCGCGACTCGCTGGATAACGGCAAGACGGTGTTCGACGCGATCTCCGGCGGCAACGAAATCCTCACCGTCGGCAAATACGAAACTCCGGCGCGCGCCTACATCGGCCGCTTCAACTTCAAGGGCGCGGATCAGGGCAAGATCGTCGGCCAACTGTCCGGCGGCGAACGCGGCCGCCTGCATTTGGCACAGACCCTGATCGCGGGCGGTAACATGCTGCTGCTCGACGAACCGTCCAACGACCTCGACGTGGAAACCCTGCGCGCACTGGAAGACGCGCTGCTCGAATTCGCCGGCTGCGTCGCGGTGATCTCCCACGACCGCTGGTTCCTCGACCGCATCGCCACCCACATCCTCGCCTGCGAAGGCGATTCCAAGTGGGTGTTCTTCGACGGCAACTATCAGGAATATGAAGCGGACAAGAAGAAGCGGCTGGGTGAAGAAGGCGCGAAGCCGAAGCGGATTCGGTATAAGCCGATTAGCCGGTAGTGCAATACTGAGGCCGTTCACCCTGAGCCTGTCGAAGGGTGTTTGCTCACGGCCTCACTTCTCTCTAGAATACCCCCATTAACGAAGGGAATTGACCATGCAAGCAATCGAATTTGTCAGCAAGGCTCATGACGGGGTAGTGGACTTGCCCAGCGAGTATCAAGGCTGGAACGGCAAGAACGTGCGGGTGATTTTGCAAGAAGCTGTCAACGAAGCAGCCAACCGCAAAGCCCAGTTCAAGGCCGCGACCATCTTCACACGCGGCTACCGCTTCAATCGCGATGCCGCCAATGAGCGCTAAGACTTTTCTCGACACCAACATCGTGGTGTATCTCTATTCCGGCGACGAGCCGGAAAAACGCGCCGCAGCACTCGCACTCATAGAACAAAACAATACCGTTGTCAGCACACAAGTCCTGAGCGAACTTGCCAATACGTTGAGCCGCAAGTTCGGTTTGTCTTATGACGTGGTGGCGCAAGCAGTTACTGAAGTCCGCTATGCCTGCACGGTCGTCCCTGTTATGCCGGATACTATCGCACAAGCTTTAGGCTTGGCGCAAAAGTACCGATACTCCTACTACGACAGCTTGATCTTGGCGGCAGCTTTGTCGGCTGGGTGCGGGACACTAGCCACCGAAGATATGCAGCACGGTCAGTTCATCGAAGGCGCTCTAACAATTCGCAATCCGTTTGCAAAATGATTGCGATGCTGCCCCTGTTTGCTCGCGAAGATATGCAGCATGGGCAGGTTATTGAAGGTGTGATGACGATTCGGAATCCATTTGGGAAATGATTGCGATGCTGACCCCTTTGATTTGTGGCACATGAAAATATTCCGGACAATATACGATGGTTTTACCACTAGCGATGGGCACTTTGATGCTGGCAAGTTTGTGGAAGCTATATTGCTTTTTGATAGTGTCCTTATCGCAAATCCATCGATTCTTCCTGAGCTTATTCGCTCAACTGGAGCAAGTGGATTTCTTCGTTTACTGGAAGAAAAGCAGATCGCCGTTGTTGGAGGCGGCCCGAGTGCACAAGCAACTTACGATTACAAGAGTCCCGGCTTCTTTAGCAACAAACCTTTGAATCAGCCGCTTAGATTTGGGTTTGAAACAATTTATGTTGATCCAAAACACCCCGAAAACCTTCCTATTGATGCTCGGCTAGCCCGTGATTTAGAAGCTGCCGAGAACTTAGCAAAGGTGAACAAGAAACAAATAAAGGAAATTCACGCAGCTATTCTTCCGACTATGCGAATTATTGATGGAAGCATACTTAGAGCAAGTGAGGAATTTCGAACTGATATAAAACATAAGCAAGATTTGCTTATTGGATTATTCGTCGATTCTCTAGAAAAAGAATTGCCAATTCATGTTATGAATTTCCATATTTCAATTGAGGAAGTTTATGGGGAAGTTTTTCAAATCAACACAAATTTAGGAGGAATCCTAAATATCCCAAATGAAAAGCTGCATGATTTGTTTAAAAAACCTTTTTTTGAGGTTACTGGCACTAACCTGCAAATTCTCAGAATGAGAGCTGTTGAAGCTGCCGCAGGCCTTTCGGAAGCACAGTCAAATATCATCGCAAGACGCCTAGATTTTCTTTCAAGACTTCATACGCAATCCGATATTCGACCTGAGCTAACCAGAGTCATCGAAATTGCGAAAGTGCCTTCGTTAGAACCTCAGTCATCAATTAACGTATCTGAATTACTTCTACTAAGAAATAGTGATGAAGCTCATGCTTTTCGCGACTGGCTTCAGAGCTCCAAGGAATTGGATGATGATGAAATTAAAGAGCTTCTATCCGGGTGGAGGAACAAACTCGGTGGGATGTTAAAAACAAAAAATGCGAAAGGGATGCGATGGCTTGCATCAACGGGAGCAGGCTCTCTAGAACCAATTACTGGCACTCTTGTAAGTGCAGCGGATTTCTTTCTAGATAAATTCTTACCAGGAATGGGGCCTATAGGATTTATTGGTGAAGATTATAGAAAATTTGTTGATCGATCTCATAAGCGGAGCTAATGGGATCAGCATCGCAATAGTTTGGTGTTAGAAGGAAATCATGAGTACCTCGGCACACAACAAACGTATCGTCATCATTGCCGGCCCGAACGGCGCGGGAAAGACGACCTTTGCGCGCGAGTTCTTGCCGACCGATGCGGAGTTGCCCAACTTCGTGAATGCCGATCTGATCGCCGCCGGGTTGTCGCCTTTCGCACCCGACGTGGCAGCATTTAAAGCCGGGCGGATAATGCTGGAAACGATTGCGGAGTACGTGAAGCACGGCGAAAGCTTTTCTTTCGAGACGACGCTTTCCGGCCTGACCTATGCGCAGATGATTCCAGCCTGGCGCTCATCGGGCTACGCGGTGAAGCTGGTCTTCCTGTCCTTGCCGGATGTCGAGATCGCCATCGAGCGTGTCGCAACGCGCGTGATTCAGGGCGGCCATAATGTCCCCGAAGAGGTTATTCGCCGCCGCTTTGCGCATGGCATTGCAAATTTTGAGCGCTACAAGCTGCTGGTGGATAGCTGGCAACTGTACGATAATTCCGGCGCGCCTCCCGTGTTGCTTGATGAAAGGCAGTACAAATGAAAGCCCCCGTTTCGCATTTGAAAGACCCCGACCTGCAAAAGGCTCCGCAGGCATTGATGCGCGCTTCCGAGAAAGCGCGTCAACTCGCCAAACAAACCGGTACGCGCTTTGTCGTGCGTCATCCATCCGCGCCTACCGCCAAGACTGAAAAGCAGGAGTAACACCGTTCGCCCTGATAAAAAATAGAGCTAATGGAGTTAGCTCAGCATCCCAATGATTTTTTAAATTGGGAAACCTCAGGGACAGCCACGGTTTCAGAAGCAGTAGTGTGAAAACCGTGGTTTCACGTTGTTCTTGCGCTGCGGAAGTCTATTCAGTGTTGCAATGACACTGATTGAAAAATGGTTGAAGGATTGCCTGCATAGGTACAAAGTGCAACGCATGTGGTTGGCTTGAGCGGTTCCTTTTAACCTGATTCACTTCAACTGGAGGTTTATCATGTTTTCACCTGTCACTATCCCTTTCGGGGCGAAGATGCTTTTCAATACGGCCACGATCAAACCCGGTGTGGCTTTCGAAGATGTCGAAGTGGCATTGGCCGAGATGTGCAATGTGGTAAAGGATACTTACGGCGGCGACAAGGGCGGCTTCATTGCCGGCCAGGTTTATGAATTCTCCGGCTTCGTTTCGGACGAAGGCTCGTTAAGCGATTCGAGATCGGCGGAAAAACATATTGCGATCGTGACGTACTGGAAGTCTTTCGAGGAGCATGAACGGTCGCACGCAGACAAGGCATTCAAGGATAAATTCGCGGCCTTGGCCAAGCTGTGTGTCGAGAGCAAGGAATTGGGTTACGACATGCTCTGGCAGGGGGCGCTGGAATAGGCTGCTTGATTTGGGATTATTGGCCATTTTGTTGACATCAATAAAATGGTTAGCTCAGGCCACGGATTCAAACGGAATTAACGTGGTTCTGCATCGCAACGAACAATCGCAGTAGAGAGCGGGTCAGCATCGTTGCAATTGTTCGGTATCGCTTCGCTCAACCCATCTACCGGCACTGATAAGCAGCTATTGATCCGGTACGAATAATCTTTCCATTTCCGTTCGGGCTGAGGTATAGAAGCCCCTTGTTTGCTGTGCTCACCCTTCGATACCTCAGGGCGAACGTGATACTTTATTAGAGAATTATTTTGGCTAGCCTCGCAATTCATTTTCAGCTCTTTCGAACCATACCTCCTCATCTCCCCGCCAGCCAAAGCCGCAGCCTGAGTCCGATCCCGGTGGTATAGCCGACCTCGACGTAGCGTATTTGTCCATCCGGCGCAATGATGAAGCTGGCGGGTACGCCGGTGATGCCCCATGCGCTTGAAAGGTTGCCGTCCGCATCGTTCACCACCGGAAAATCGACCCCCTGTTCCTTCATGTATTTGGCGATTTCTTCCGATTTTCCGCTCTGCATCGCAACGGTGATGACGTTCGGATTGTCATGGGCGATCGCGGCGATGCTGCCCTGCTCGGCGCGGCAGACCGGACACCAGGTCGCCCAGAAATGTACCAGCACGGGATGTCCGGGATGCGCGGGCAGGCTGTAGTTCTGGCCCGCAAGAGTGATGCCCTGCAAGGCGGGTGCCTGGCCGCTGACCGTATCGCGTTTCTGCCAGGCGCGGATACCCAGAACGATGGCGACGCACACGCAGAACAGCAGCACGTTAAAGGCGCGGTTGCGCCATTTTGCCGCACGCGGATTATTGTCGGATTCGTTGGTCATGGTTTACGCTGCCGTCAGAGTCATCGGCTGGCTTGGGCAGGTTATGCAAAAACAACCGATACATGTCCTTCCGCACGGGAGCGCGGAGTCGCTTTAACAACAATCTGAACATCACGTCCCAAACGGGTCAGGCATTCCAGCATCTTGGTTTCCGAGATGCCGCGAAACTGCCCGCGCAGCAATCCGGACAGTTTGGGCTGGGTGATGCCCAACAATTCGGCAGCCTGAGTTTGCGTTAATTTTCGTTGCCTGATGATGCCTGCAATCTTGCTGGCCAGTTGTGCCTTGACCAGCATTTCTTCGGCATCGGCCATGCCGAGATCGGCATATACATTGGTGCTACCACGCTGGATGTCGCTCATTTCTTTTCTCCTTCCGCATGTTTCACCGCGAGCTTCAATCTGTCGCGGATCAAATCAATATCCTGTTTGGGTGTTTCAATGCCCTTGTTCGATTTCTTCTGAAAACAATGCAGGACATAGACCGCATTGGCAAACTTGACGGTATAAACCGCCCGATAGGTATTGCCGTCGTCATCCTCCACGATTTCAAGCACGCCAGCCGAACCAAATCCTTTGA
Source organism: Gallionella sp. (assembly GCA_028689145.1). Lineage (GTDB taxonomy): Bacteria > Pseudomonadota > Gammaproteobacteria > Burkholderiales > Gallionellaceae > Gallionella. The sequence continues at coordinate 367,282 of JAQTWT010000001.1, read as the reverse complement.
GCGGTTTTGCCTGCGGGTGTTTTCCCCCATGCTGCGCCAGATGAAGCGCATACCCGAACACATCGACCACCTCTTCCGGCATGGAAAGCAAATCTTTTCTGGATGATGCAACCCATTCCAGCGGCTTGACGATTGCTCTGCTCATCTTTTTATTATACCCATATTGGAATAATTGACAACGATAAACCGGGCTTTTAAATACCCCCTTGGAGAACCTCGCGGTTGCCCATCTCCCCGAGACAATGTAAGATTCGCGCCCTTTCGCTTTTGTATTTGATGCGGCGGCATGTTGAGCCGCTTTTTGCTTTAATGAACTGATTAAGGAATTCCGTGAGTAACTCTTTTTTCCCCGTACAGCAGGGCTTATACGATCCGCGCAACGAGCGCGATGCCTGTGGGGTCGGTTTTGTCGCACATATCAAAGGACATAAAAGCCACGATCTGGTCTGCCAGGGTCTGAAGATTCTGGAAAACCTGACGCATCGCGGCGCGGTGGGCGCAGACCCGCTGGCGGGCGACGGCGCGGGCATGCTGTTGCAGATACCGGACGCGTTCTTTCGCGCGGAATGCGCGACACTGGGCATCACTCTGCCCGCGGCGGGCGAATACGGTGTCGGCATGCTGTTCCTGTCGCGCGACGAGAAAATCCGCAAGGCCGCCGAAAAGATTCTGGTAAAGCATATCGCCGCCGAAGGCCAGGTATTGCTGGGCTGGCGCGATGTGCCGGTGGACAACCGCAGCCTCGGCGAGAGCGTCAAGGCATCCGAGCCGGTGGTGCGCCAAATCTTCATCGCGCGCGGCAAAGACTGCCGGGATGCCGATAGCTTCGAGCGCAAACTGTACGTGATCCGCAAGCTGGTGCAGCACGAGGTGCGCGGTCTGCCGGTGCAGCAGGGGCTCTATTTCCCGTCGCTGTCGTCGCGTACCATCGTTTACAAAGGCATGCTGCTGGCCGACCAAGTCGGTAAATATTATATCGACCTGCTTGACCCGCGCGTTGTCACCGCGCTGGCGCTGGTGCACCAGCGTTTCTCCACCAATACTTTCCCTACCTGGATACGCGCCCATCCGTTCCGCATGATCGCGCACAACGGCGAGATCAACACGCTGCACGGCAACGTGAACTGGATGGCGGCGCGCCAGGCCGCGATGTCGTCCAAATTTCTCGGCAAGGATCTCGACCGGCTGTGGCCGCTGATCGTGGACGGCCAGTCAGACTCCGCCTGTTTCGACAACGCGCTGGAGCTGCTGGTGATGGGCGGCTATTCGCTGCCGCACGCGATGATGATGCTGATCCCCGAAGCCTGGGCGGGCAACCCGCTGATGGACGAGGAGCGCCGCGCGTTCTACGAATACCATGCCGCGCTGATGGAGCCGTGGGACGGCCCCGCCGCGGTGGCGTTCACCGACGGGCGGATGATCGGCGCGACGCTGGACCGCAACGGCCTGCGCCCCGCGCGCTACCTGATCACCGACGACGACGTGGTGCTGATGGCATCCGAAATGGGAGTGCTGGATATTCCGCAACACAAGGTGGTGAAGAAGTGGCGCCTGCAGCCGGGCAAGATGTTCCTGATCGACATGGAAGCCGGACGCATCGTGGACGATGCCGAGCTGAAGCATCAGCTGGCCACCGCCAAACCTTACCGCAAGTGGCTGGAGAAATCGCGCTACCTGCTCGAAGAGCTGCCCGAAGCCAAGGACAAGCTGGCTTTGAGCGAGACGCTGCTCGACACGCAGCAGGCGTTCGGCTACACGCAGGAAGACATGAAGTTCATCATCGCGCCGATGGTTGCGGCGGGCGAAGAGCCGCTCGGCTCGATGGGCACCGATGCGGCGCTGGCGGTGTTGTCGAACAAGAACCGCACGTTCTACGACTATTTCCAGCAGCTGTTCGCACAGGTGACCAATCCGCCGATCGACCCGATCCGCGAAGAAATCGTGATGTCGCTAACTTCGTTCATCGGCCCGAAACCCAACCTGCTCGGCGTGGACGAAACCGACCCGCCGTTGCGTCTGGAAGTATCGCAGCCGGTGCTGTCCGAAGCGGACATGGCGCGCTTGCGCAACATCGGCAAACTCACCAAGGGGCGTTTTGACTCGCTGGTGCTGGACATCACCTATCCGGTTAGCCAGGGCGCGGCGGGCTGCAAGCCCGCCATCGAAGCCTTGTGCAAAGCCGCCGACAAGGCGGTGGCCAAAGGCATCAATGTGCTGATTCTGTCCGACCGCACCATGTCGGCCAAGCGTGTGGCGATCCCCGCGCTGCTGGCCTGCGCGGCGGTGCACCATCATCTGGTCAAGGGCGGCTTGCGCACCAGCACCGGGCTGGTGGTGGACACCGGCTCGGCGCGCGAAGTGCATCACTTCGCGCTGCTCGCGGGTTATGGCGCGGAAGCGGTGTGCCCGTGGCTGGTTTACCAAACCGTCGCCGCGATGGAATTGCCCGCCAAAACCGATACCAAAGTTGCGGGCAAACGCTTCATCAAGGCGATCAACAAGGGCCTGATGAAAGTGATGTCCAAGATGGGCATCTCGACCTACCAGTCTTATTGCGGCTCGCAGATTTTCGAGGCGATCGGCCTGAACGCCGCGTTTGTCGCCGACTATTTCACCGGCACCGCTACCCAGATCGAAGGTGTCGGCCTGGCCGAAGTGACGGAAGAAACCCTGCGCACTCACCGCGCGGCGTTCGGCAACGACCCGGTGCTGGCGAACGCACTGGATGCGGGCGGCGAATACGCTTACCGCGTGCGCGGCGAAGAACACATGTGGACACCGGACACCATCGCCAAGCTGCAGAATGCGACGCGCACCAATAACGCCGCGACGTTCAAGGAATATGCCAAGCACATCAACGAGCAGAACACCAAACTGAAAACCCTGCGCGGTCTGTTCGAGATCAAGCCTGCCGGTAAAGCCGTGCCGCTGGACGAAGTCGAAGCGGCGAAGGAAATCGTCAAGCGTTTCGCCACCGGCGCGATGTCGCTCGGCTCGATTTCCACCGAGGCGCACACCAATCTCGCCATCGCGATGAACCGCATCGGCGGCAAATCCAACACCGGCGAAGGCGGCGAAGACGCGGCGCGTTACACGAAAATCAACGGCGGCGAAATGCTGTCCGATATCATCGGCAAGGGCCGCATCGAAGCCGACCGCGAACTGAAAGCGGGCGACTCGCTGCGTTCAAAAATCAAGCAGGTGGCCTCGGCCCGTTTCGGTGTCACCGCCGAATACCTGAACAGCGCCGAGCAGATCCAGATCAAGATGGCGCAGGGCGCGAAGCCCGGCGAAGGCGGCCAGTTGCCCGGCGGCAAGGTCAGCGAGTACATCGGCTTTCTGCGCCACTCGGTACCCGGCGTGGGATTGATCTCGCCGCCGCCGCATCACGATATTTATTCCATCGAAGATCTGGCGCAACTGATCCACGACCTGAAAAATTCCAACCCGTCCGCCTCGATTTCGGTGAAGCTGGTTTCGGAAGTGGGCGTGGGCACGGTAGCGGCGGGTGTCGCCAAAGCCAAGGCCGATCACATCGTGGTATCAGGCTTCGATGGCGGCACCGGCGCATCGCCGATCTCGTCGATCAAACACGCGGGTACGCCGTGGGAGCTGGGGTTGGCCGAAGCGCAACAAACGCTGGTGCTGAACCAGTTGCGCGGCCGCATCGCGTTGCAGGTGGACGGACAACTCAAGACCGGGCGCGACGTGCTGATCGGCGCGCTGCTGGGTGCGGACGAGTTCGGTTTTGCCACCGCGCCGCTGGTGGTGCAGGGCTGCATCATGATGCGCAAGTGCCACCTCAACACCTGCCCGGTCGGCGTTGCGACCCAGGATCCCGAGTTGCGCAAGAAATTTACCGGCCAGCCGGAACACGTGGTGAACTTCTTCTTCTTCATCGCCGAAGAAGTGCGCGAACTGATGGCGCAACTGGGCTTCCGCAAGTTCGATGAGCTGATCGGGCGCGTCGATTTGCTTGACGTAAAGCACGGCATCGAACACTGGAAGGCGCAGGGACTGGACTTCTCCAAGGTATTCCATCAGCCGCAAATGCCAAGCAGCGTGGCGCGCCGCCATGCAGGCACGCAGGATCACGAGCTGGAAAAAGCGCTGGATAACCAACTGATCGCCCAAGCGCAAAACGCTCTGAACAACAAACAGCCGGTGACCATCGACAGCAAAATCGGCAACGCCAACCGCACCGTCGGCACGATGTTGTCGCACGAAGTCGCGAAGCGTTACGGCCAAACCGGATTGCCCGCCGACACCATCAACGTGAATTTCACCGGCACCGCGGGACAGAGCTTCGGCGCGTTCCTGTCGCAGGGCATTTCGTTTGCGCTGCGCGGCGAGGGTAATGACTACGTGGGCAAGGGCTTGTGCGGCGGACGCATCGCGATTCTGCCGCCCACCGGTTCGAAATTGACCACGCACGAAAACATCATCGTCGGCAACACCGTGATGTACGGCGCGACTTCCGGCGAGTGTTATTTCGCGGGTGTGGCGGGCGAACGTTTCGCGGTGCGCAATTCCGGAGCCGTCGCGGTCGTCGAAGGTTTGGGCGACCACGGTTGCGAATACATGACCGGCGGTCTGGTGGTCGTGCTGGGGCAAACCGGACGCAACTTTGCGGCGGGTATGTCCGGCGGCGTGGCTTACGTGCTGGATGAAGACGGCGCTTTCGAACAACGCTGCAATCTGGCGATGGTGGAGCTCGAAGCGGTTCCGGCGGAAATCGCCGCCAGCGAAACCGGCGAAGTGGAGGAGCACGGTCGCGTGCATTTCAACCACCTGAACCGCGCCGATGAAACGCTGCTGCGCGAATATATCGAAAATCATTTGCGCTACACCGGCAGCCCGCGCGCCAAACAAATACTGGACAACTGGAAGCGCTATCTGCCGCAGTTCACCAAGGTGATGCCGACCGAATACCGTCGCGCGCTGCATGAAATCGCCGTGGCGAAGGGTCTGAAGCCCAATACGACCACGGAACATGTCCAATGCCTGGGCGGCGGTTACCGACCCGCTCCCGCCACAGAGGAGGCCGCATAATGGGTAAGCCAACCGGATTCATCGAGTTTCAGCGGCTGGGCGAGGCCTATTTGCCGGTAGCGAAACGCGTCAAGAATTATCAGGAGTTCGTCGCGCACCTGAACGACAAACAGGCCAAGACGCAGGGCGCGCGCTGCATGGATTGCGGCATCCCGTTCTGCACCTCGGGCTGCCCGGTCAACAATATTATCCCGGACTGGAACGATCTGGTGTATCGCGGCGACTGGAAAAAGGCGCTGGAAGTGCTGCATTCCACCAACAACTTCCCGGAAGTCACCGGGCGCATCTGCCCCGCGCCATGCGAGGCAGCCTGCACGCTGAACATCAACAACGACGCGGTGGGCATCAAGTCCATCGAGCATGCAATCATCGACAAGGGCGGCGAAAATGGCTGGGTTGTGCCGCAACCGCCGGCCAAGAGAACCGGCAAGAAGGTCGCCATCGTTGGTTCCGGCCCCTCCGGGTTGGCGGCTGCGCAGCAACTGGCGCGCGCCGGGCATACGGTGACGGTGTTTGAAAAGAACAGCCGCGTCGGCGGTCTGCTGCGTTACGGCATTCCCGATTTCAAACTCGACAAGCGCCTGATCGACTGGCGCGTGGCGCAGTTGCAGGCGGAAGGCGTGAAGTTCCAGACCTGCACCTTCATTGGCAATGTTGCGCCGGGCAAGGGGATTGCGAACGACGCGAAGAAGACCGTCGCGCCTAAGGAATTGCTGCATAAATTCGATGCCGTGGTCATGGCTGGCGGTGCGGAACAGCCGCGCGACTTGCCGGTGCCGGGCCGCGATTTGCAGGGCGTGCATTACGCGCTGGAATTTCTGATCCCGCAAAATAAGGAAGTGGCGGGCGATACAAAGAACCCGATCAATGCCAAGGGCAAGCATGTGGTGGTGATCGGCGGCGGCGATACCGGCTCCGATTGCGTGGGCACTTCCAACCGTCACGGCGCGGCCTCGGTCACCCAGATCGAAGTAATGCCGCGCGCGCCGGAACAGGAAAACCGCCCGCTGACCTGGCCGAACTGGCCGCTCAAGCTGCGCACTTCCAGCTCGCACGAGGAAGGCTGCGTCCGCGACTGGGCGGTCACCACCAAGGAATTCATCGGCAAGGACGGCAAGCTCACCGGGCTGAAGTGCATGCGCGTCGAATTCAAGGACGGCAAGCTGAACGAAATACCGGGCAGCGAATTCGAACTCAAAGCCGATCTGGTATTTCTGGCGATGGGCTTCACCAACCCGCTGCAGCAAGTGCTGGATGCGTTCGGCGTTGACAAGGACGCGCGCGGCAACGTCAAGGCGACGACCGACGGCACGAGCTGTTACCAGACCAGCGTGAAAAAAGTGTTCGCTGCGGGCGATATGCGCCGCGGCCAATCGCTGGTGGTATGGGCGATCCGCGAAGGCCGCCAGTGCGCTCGTGCGGTAGATGAGTTTTTGATGGGCAGCACCGTATTGCCCCGTTAATCCCAGTGATATTCGCTCAACCGTTCGTGGTGAGCCTGTCGAACCACCGGCTACTCACCAAGTGCCCTTCGACAAGCTCAGGGCGAACGGATTTTTCTTAAATCCAACATGGTGGGCAGAGCCCACCCTACAGTTGTTAAGTATAGAATTTTTGATATAGGTTAAACATGAACTTCAAACTGAAAAACGACACTTTCCTGCGCGCGCTGCTGCGTCAGCCTACCGACTACACGCCGCTGTGGATGATGCGCCAAGCCGGACGCTACCTGCCGGAATACCGCGACACGCGCAAGCGCGCGGGAAGTTTTCTCGGTCTGTGCAAGAACCCTGACTTCGCCACAGAAGTGACGATGCAGCCGCTGGAGCGCTTCCCGCTGGATGCCGCGATCCTGTTTTCCGATATCCTCACCGTGCCGGACGCGATGGGTCTGGGGCTGTATTTTTCCGATGGCGAAGGCCCGAAGTTTAAGCACCCGCTGCGCGACGAAGCGGCAATCAAGGCGCTGCGCGTGCCGGACATCGGCAAAGACCTGAAATATGTCACCGATGCTGTATCGCAGATCCGCAAGACGCTGGACGGCAGCGTGCCGCTGATCGGTTTTTCCGGCAGCCCGTTCACGCTGTCCTGCTACATGGTTGAAGGCGGCGGCAGCGACGATTACGCCAAGGTGAAAACCCTGATGTACAACGAGCCGAAGCTGATGCACCACATCCTCGAAGTGACCACCCAGGCGGTGATCGCCTACCTGAACGCGCAGATCGAAGCCGGTGCGCAGGCGGTGATGGTGTTCGACTCCTGGGGTGGCGTACTGTCGCATGCGGCGTTCCATGAATTCTCGCTGGCCTACACGCACCGCATCATCGACGGCCTGATCAAGGAAAAAGACGGCGTGCGCATCCCCAGCATCGTCTTCACCAAAGGCGGCGGCCTGTGGATCGAAAGCATCGCCAACACCGGCTGCGACGCGGTCGGCCTGGACTGGACCATGGACATCGGCATCGCCCGGCAGAAGGTCGGCAACAAGGTCGCGCTGCAGGGCAACATCGACCCGGCGGTATTGTTCGCGTCGCCGGAAGCGATCCGCACCGAGGTTGAGCGCGTGCTCGGCAGCTACGGTTACGGCAGCGGCCACGTGTTCAACCTCGGCCACGGCATCTCGCAACATACCAACCCGGAACATGCTGCTGCGTTGGTCGCGGCAGTGCATGAATTAAGCAGGAAATATCATTAAGAAATTGTTGTAGGAACGAACCCCAAAAGTTAAAAAGCCGCAGGTGATACCTGCGGCTTTTGCATTTGTGCTTTGATAAAGCATAATGCGTGCGTCAAAATATGGTGTTCCTAACCCAATTATCCCGCTAACAACCATGCCCTCCTCCGCTGCCAATTTCCGCTACCGCTGGTTTGCGCGCGGCGACATCAACGGTTTCTTCGCGCTCAGCATCGATAATCTCGCGTTGCTGGCGGGCATGAGCGGCATACTCATCGGCATCTTCCATCTGCCCGCGGATATCGTGCTCAAACAGATGGTGCCGGGCACGGCATTCGGGGTGCTGGTCGGCGATCTGCTCTATACCTGGCTGGCATTCAGGCTGGCACGCCGCGAGCGCCGCCAGGATGTCTGCGCAATGCCGCTGGGCATCGATACGCCGTCGATGTTTGCGCTGACATTCGGCGTGGTCGGCCCAGCCTATCTGCTGAGCCACGACGCGCATCAGGCTTGGGTGGTGGGCATGGCGGTGCTGTTCCTCATGGGAGCGGCAAAAATCGTCGCGGCATTCTTCGGCGAGGCGATACGCCGCGCGCTGCCGAGTACAGCATTGCTCGGCGCGTTGAGTGCTGCGGCAATCGCGCTGATCATGTTTTTTTCATTCACCAAAATACTGGCCGAACCCATCGGCGGTCTGGTTGCGCTGGGGCTGGTGTTGCTGGTGCTGGTCGGCGGGGTAAAACTTCCGTGGCGGATGCCCGCCGTAGTGGCCTCGGTCATCGCGGGTCTGCTGGTCTACCATGTGGCGATCAAATTCGGTTATCAGCCGCCGCTCTCGCCGGTCGGCGAGGCGTTGCCGGGACTGATGCTGCCGCTGCCGTCGCTGGCTTTTATCGAGGGGCTGAATCTTGCCTGGCATTACATCCCGCTGGCGATTCCGGTCGCGGTAGCGACGGTGATCGGCGGCATCGACAACACCGAATCGGCGGCGGTTGCCGGTGATCGTTACGCCACGCGTTCGATCCTGCTGGTCGAGGGCGGTGCCACGCTGGCTGCGGCGCTGTGCGGCGGCGTGATCCAGAACACGCCGTATATCGGACATCCCGCCTACAAGGACATGGGTAGCCGCGCCGGCTACACGCTGGCGACCGGACTTTTCATCGGCATCGGTGCCGCTACCGGTCTGATCGGTGCGCTGATCGCCGCGCTGCCGGAATCGGTGGTAGTGCCGGTGCTGGTGTTTATCGGTATGGAGATGAGCGGGCAGGCGGTGCTGATTACCCGGCCGCGCCACGTCAAGGCACTGGGGCTGGCGCTGATACCGGCGCTGGCCTATCTGATCAATATCGAACTGGGCGGTCTGATCGGTGCCGCGCACATCGATGTCGCCGCACTGGATGAGCAAACCCGGCGCGGCTTGCAGGTGCTGACCATGCTGGGCAACGGCTTCATCATCACCTCGATGCTGTGGGCCACCTGGCTGATCTGGATAATCGATCACCGCCTGCGCCAGGCGGCGCTGATTTGCGCCATTGCCGCCGCGATGACGCTGGTCGGACTGATCCATTCGCCCTACGCCGACGGCCGCATCTTTTTCCCCTGGCAGCCGGATATGCCGTCGCTGGTATACAGCCTCGCCTGCGGCTACCTGCTGCTGGGCGGCCTGTGCGCGCTGTTGGCGTTGACTAACAAGAGTGAGGATAAAGCCGGAGCCTGACGAATGCAGGCATGTGATTCACCTCCGGATAGTTGCATTTTTTGGCCTGCCAAAACGGAAGAAGCGCAAAGTTCAGTTCGGTTTGAAATCGTAAAAATTAGTATCCAGCAAGATTTTCAGCGGTTTGGAATCCTCCTGAACGTGCAGAATCAGGCAATCCATCAAGTTTTTGATGCAGCTCTTTTCGCCGGATTTAGGCACCGCATCATTTTGAACCGTTATCTCGTCTTTCATGCGCTGAAACTCGCGCAATAAATCCTGATGCGCCAACCTGTGTTGTGAGAAATCAAAATTGAGTGCCTGTGCAATCTTTTCTTCCACCGAAAAGTAGACGCATAAATTCTCTTCAATCAGCTCCACCATCTCTGTGAGCGCGGCAAAGTCCCGTGCTGCAATCGCACGGTCAACCTCTTTGATCAAGCTGTGCAGTTTTGCGTGCTCAGAATCCAGGATTCTGTTCCCAACGCTCAACTTTTTCGAAAATGGCAAGATGCACCCCATTCATTTTGCATACACAGCTGCTTTATACGCAGATTCCGGCGAATGCGGTATAGGTCAAAATATCTATATATTTCGGCTTAATTAATTGTCAGTATTTGTCAGGATTGCGGGTTCGGACCGTTTTTCTAAAGAACCTGACCTGACAGCCGATAACGTGAAAATGAATCGCCATCTCCAATCAGAGAATTATTCACTGCGCCAGCAACTGGAAAGTTTGCTGTCCGAAGCGCGGCGAAATGAAGACAAGATGCGCCGCTTCGATCAGCTGCAGCGCCAACTGATCGGCGCGGACTCGCTGCTGGAATTGATTCGTCTGCTGCTTTCCGAGTACAAGCTGGCGTTCGGGGTGGAATTCGTTACTCTCGCGCTGGTTGATCAGGAATATGAGGTTACCCGAATTCTGGAAAACAGTATCGCCAACGACACAGCCTGCAGCGGTCTTACCCTGCTGCAATCGCCAGCCACGCTTGAGGCACTGTACCGCGGGAAACGCGCCCCCTATCTGGGAGCCTTTGATGAGTTGCCGCACCAAACACTATTCAATGCCCAGCCGGATGCAATCGCATCGGTTGCTTTGCTGCCGCTTACGCGTCATGGCGAACTGATCGGCAGCCTGCATTTCGGCAGCGCCGATCCGGATCGTTATGTCACCGGTTGCGGGACGGACTTCCTCGAGCGGCTGGCCGAAATCATCGCCATTTGTCTGGAAAGCGCGCTCTCGCAGGAGCGCTTGAAGTTGCTTGGACTGACCGATGCACTAACCGGCGTGCAGAATCGCCGCTATTTCGAACACCGCTGTCAGGCGGAGATCAGTCAGGCTCGCCGCTACAAACATCCGCTGGCCTGCATGTTCCTCGATATCGACAAGTTCAAACATATCAATGACGCATACGGGCATCAGACAGGCGATGAGGTGCTGAAGCGCGTGGCAAAAATTATTCAGTCGCAGTTGAGAGAGTGCGAAACGATTGCCCGCTACGGCGGCGAGGAATTTGTCGTGCTGCTGCCGCAAACCGATCTGCATCATGCCCGCCAAATCGCCGAGCGGATTCGCAGCCGCATTGAGGAAGAACAATTGCAGGCGCATGCCGGAGATCCGATCAACCTTACCATTTCGATCGGACTATCCATGTTGCCCGGCGAAGATGCCGCCGCGGAAAATGGCCAATTAGCCGAGCGAATGGTTGCGTCAGCGGACAAGGCTCTCTATCAGGCAAAACATGGCGGTCGCAATCGGGTGGTATGCGATGGCAGTCCGCCAAGCCAAGCTGCTGTGCAGCCTGTGCCCTTGAGTTGGATTTTGCGCTTGCCCGCAGCTTTGATGAGCCGTTTGTTAAAAGCTGTTCCGTAACTGACGAATACCGACGGCAGGTAGCGGATAATTTATTTGCCGGGCCCAACCCGTGCAAGAGTTTGTATAATTAAACATATATTTGGGCGGCTGGATTTACCCCCGCGTTAAATTTTAATAGCTCGATTGATTGCGCATGAAAGACGATTCAAGCAAAGAAGCGGTACGTCACCTGCAGGCATTGATTGCCCGCGAAACCGGCGCGCCTTTAAAACAGGCGGCGGAAGCGGAGATGAAATCCATCATCCAGCGCGTATGCGGCATTCCGGAAGATAACAGCGAGACCGGAGTAGAGCATTCCTTCGTGCGCTGCGAAGTCACCATTCTGCTCGCCGACTTGAGAGGTTTCACCTCTATCTCCGCTGCGCTTCCTGCCGGAACGGTCATTGCCATACTCAATCGCTGTCTGGGAAGAATGAACGAAATCGTGTTTCGCCATAACGGTGTCATCGATAAATTCATGGGCGATTCCATCATGGTGTTATTCGGCGCGCCGGTCGAACATCCGGATGATGTGCAGCGTGCGCTGACTTGCGCAATCGAGATGCAACTCGCGATGGTCGAGCTCAACAATCAATACCACACGGACGGGATACCCGAGCTGTTCATGGGTATCGGCATCAACACCGGCAGCGTCATGGCGGGAAGGTTCGGGTCGAATTTCTATTCCGAATACACGGTGATCGGCGATGAAGTTAATCTGGCCTCGCGCATCGAGGCTTTCAGCCTGCGCGGCCAAGTTTTGATCAGCGAAAATACCTTTGATCACTGCCGCGATTTTGTTTCCGTCAGCGACCCGATGGAGGTGTTTGTCAAAGGCAAGTCCCAACCGGTCAAATTGCGCGAGCTGTACGCGATCCCCTCACTGAACATCGAGGTGCCACGCAAGGAAATCCGCCGCAGCCATCGCGTGGAGGTCGATCTCCCCTGCGCCTTCAGCCTGATTCAGAACAAGTTCGTGATGCCGAAAATGATCAGCGCAACGATTCGCGATATCGGCTATCACGGCGTGCTGATCGAAACCGATCACCCGCTCAATACGCTCGATGATATCAAGCTTGAATTCGATTTGCCGTCGGTCGACTTTAAGGCCGCGGATATTTATGCGAAAGTCGTCAAACTGAAATGCACCGGGAACCGCTATCTCGCGGGGTTTGAATTTACCTCGGTCAGTCCCGAAACCAACATGAAAATCCAGCTATTCGTGCAGTTGCTGGTGACATCCGCGTAGAAACCCCCATTTCCGCAAAGCATCGCTTGCAGGTATCTACGCCTTCGTTTCCCGTTGCAATACTTGTTTGAGTAGCGGCACCGACGGGGCGCGGTGCAGGCGCAGCGAATGCTCGTCCAGCGCGTCCAGCGCCGCCATCAGGCTGGGCAGGTCGCGGCTGCCGTGGCGCAGCAGGTATTGCGCGACTTCCGGCGGCAGGGCAAAGCCTTTTGCCTGCGCGTGTTGCGACAGCGCTTCGGCTTTTTCATCATCGTTCAGGCCGTGCACCTGATACACCAGCCCCCAGCCCAGACGGGTGCGCAAATCGTCGCGCAATTGGAGATGCAGCGGTGCCTGTTTGCCGCTGACCAGCAACATCCCGCCGCTATCGCGCATCCGGTTGTAGAGATCGAACAAACCGATCTGCGCGGCATCGTCGAGACACTCGACATCGTCCATCGCCACCATTTCGGCAAACTGCGGCACGCTGCCCCGCGCATAGGCCGCACTGAGTTGCGCCTCCACTGCGGCACGCACACAGGCTTGCAACAGATGGCTCTTGCCGCTACCGGTTTCGCCCCACAGATAAAAACACCGTTCGCTGCCGCCGGCAAAAGCATGGCGCAACGCCAAAAGTAATTCCGGATTGCGCCCCGCGACGAAATTATCCAGAGTCGGCCGGGTAGTCGGGGCGATGTCGAGCAATAACTGGCTCATGGCTTGGTGTACATGCTGCTGGCGAGATACCACGCCTTGCCGTGGCGCAGCGCGACCAGCAGGATAGCGGACATCGGCAACGCCAGCAGCAGGCCGAAAAAGCCGAACAGTTGCCCGAAAGCGAGCAGCGCGAAGATCACTGCCAGCGGGTGCAGGCCGACGCGTTCACCGACTAGTCTGGGGGTGACCAGCATGCCTTCGATCAGTTGCCCGGCAACGAACACCGCCCACACCCACAGCAAGCCGCCGAAGTCGGAAAATTGCATCGCCGCCGCCAGCGTCGCCAGCGACAGGCCGATGATCATGCCGAGATAAGGCACGAACACCAGCATCCCGGCGAGAATGCCGATCGGCAGCGCGAATTCCAGCCCGGCCAGCCACAACACCACCACGTAATAGACGCTCATCAGCAGCATCACCGAAATCTGGCCGCGCAGGAATTCTGCCAGCACGCCATCCACCTCGGCGGCGATCTCCGTGACCTTGGTGTGCCAATGGCGCGGAATCAATTCGTCCAGTTGTTTCGCCAGCGTATCCCAGTCGCGCAGCAGATAGAACATCGCCAGCGGGATCAGCACCAGGTTGACCAGCGCCCCGACGATGGCACCGCCGCCGCTGCCGAGCCACGGCAGAAGTTTGCCCGCGACCCCGCCGGCGCTTTGCCAGTGGCTGAGCAATAGATTCTTCAGCGCCTGGCTGTCCCATTGCAGCTCAGCGCCGAACCATTGCTGCATCTGCGGCAGCAGATGGGTGCGTGCCGCCTCGATCCAGTCCGGCAGGCGCGTCACGAGCAGGCCCAGCTCCTTTTCCAGCAGCGGCAGCATAATCAGCAGCAGCGACCCGGACAGCAGCAGCAAGCCGGTCATCACCAGCGCCACCGCCAGCGTGCGCGGCACCTTGCGGGCAGTCAGCCGCCGCACCAGCGGGTTGCAGATGTAGGCGAGGATGCCCGCCGCGACGAACGGTGTCAGGATCGGACCGAGCAGATACAGCAGCGCGGCGGCAACGACGGCGAAGGACAGCCACTGTACGGCGGCAAAGCGGGATAGGGTCATTTCGGGTAAAATTCGCGGAAAAACGTGCAGCACTTTACCTTTAAGAAAGCGAGAACTCAACTTGAGCCCATCTAATTCCCTGTCTTACCGCGATGCCGGTGTCGATATTGACGCGGGCGACCGTCTGGTCGAGAACATCAAACCGTTCGCCAAACGCACCATGCGCCCGGAAATACTCGGCGGCATCGGCGGTTTCGGCGCGCTGGTGGAGATTTCCAAAAAATACCGCGAGCCGGTGCTGGTATCCGGTACCGACGGCGTGGGCACCAAGCTCCGGCTCGCGTTTGAGCTGAACCGCCACGACACAGTCGGCATCGATCTGGTCGGCATGAGCGTCAACGACATTCTGGTGCAGGGCGCGGAACCGCTGTTCTTCCTCGACTATTTCGCCTGCGGCAAACTCGACGTGGAAGCAGCTACCGAAGTCATTAAGGGCATCGCGTTCGGTTGCGAACAGGCCGGTTGCGCGCTGATCGGCGGCGAGACCGCCGAGATGCCGGGCATGTATCCGGCGGGCGAATACGACCTCGCGGGATTCGCTGTGGGCGTGGTGGAGAAGGCCCATATTATCAGCGGCGCGAACATCAAGCCGGGCGATGCGGTGATCGGCCTCGCGTCGAACGGCGCGCATTCCAACGGCTACTCGCTGGTGCGCAAGATCATCGAACGCTCCGCCCCCGACCTCAACGCCAAGTTCGACGGCGAGCGCACGCTGGCCGATTGCATCATGGCCCCGACGCGCATCTACGTGAAGCCGCTGCTGGCGCTGATGCAAGCGCTGACCGTGAAAGGCATGGCGCATATCACCGGTGGCGGCCTGCTGGAAAATGTGCCGCGCGTACTGCCGGAGAATGTCGTCGCGCAACTGGACGGTAAGGCCTGGCAAACACCCAAGCTGTTCGACTGGCTGCGCGAGATGGGCAACGTCGCGCAGCAGGAGATGTACCGCACCTTCAACTGCGGCATCGGCATGGTGGTGATCGTGGACAGCAACGATGCGGATGCGGCGCTGGCGCAGCTAAACGCCGCCGGAGAGATCGCCACAATCATCGGCACGATCCGCGCACGCAACGGCGACGAGCATCAAACGCAGGTTCGATAAAAATTGTAGGGGCGTATGGCAATACGCCCACGCACAACAAGGGCGTATTGCCATACGCCCCTACGCATTGATTAATTTACGGACAAACGATTTACGTTTGGATACCCAGTGAAAAATATCGTCATCCTCATTTCCGGGCGCGGCAGCAACATGCAGGCGCTGCTGGAAGCACAGCTGCCTTGCCGTATCGCAGCGGTGATCAGCAATCGCGCCGATGCCGAAGGTCTGGACATCGCAAAAGAGCATGGCGTATCCACCGCTGTTGTGTCACATCGCGACTATGCGGATCGCGGCAGTTTCGATATCGCACTGACCAAAGCGATTGACGCTTATCGGCCCGATTTTGTGGTGTTGGCCGGATTCATGCGCATCCTGACCGCCGATTTTGTGGCGCACTATCGCGGCAGGCTGGTCAACATCCATCCTTCGCTGCTACCGTCGTACGGCGGCCTCAACACCCATGCGCGCGCGCTGCACGATGGGGTAAAGATACACGGCTGTACTGTGCATTTTGTCACACCCGATCTCGACCACGGCCCGATCATCATTCAGGCTGCCGTGCCGGTGCTGTATCACGACACTGAACAAACGCTTGCCGCGCGCGTGCTGAACGAAGAACACCGCATCTATCCCCAGGCCATGCGCTGGTTGTGCAAAGGCCAGATCGAACTAAATGAAAGCGGCAAGGTCGTATTCCACAATCGCAAACAAACCAGCCACACACTGTTTTCACCCGGCCTTGAATAACCACCGATGCCCGCATAAAAAATGACCGTAAACGTCAGACAACCGAACGGAATACTGGCGCTGCTCTGTCGCGTCGCCGCGCTGTCGTTCGTGCTCTGTTCCATCCCCGCATTTGCCGCCCCTCCCGGTAGTGTGCAAGCCGTTTACGATGTTTATAAAGGCAGCCTGAAGGTCGGGCAAATCGAAGAAAACTACAAGCGCGACAAGGACAGTTACACTCTGACCAGCATAACCACCCCGGTCGGTTTGCTGGCGGTGTTCAAACCGGAAAAGATTTTCATCGACAGCAGCGGACTGGTCGGCAAACAAGGCTTGCAGCCGCAGCTATTCAACCACCGGCGCGAACGCGACGACAGCAAAGCCAGCCGCGCCGAATTCGACTGGAACGCCGGACAGCTTATCCTGATCCACCAGGAGCAACACACTGCGGTCACGCTGCCGGACGGCACGCAGGACCGCCTGAGCGCGATGTACCAGTTCATGTTTCTGCCGCTGCGCTCCCCGTCCTCGCTGGACTTCCCGATGACCAACGGCAACAAGCTGGACAGCTACCACTACGCGATCACCCGCGGCCAGAAACTCAAAACGCCGGCCGGTGAATTTAACACCCTGTATCTCGACAGTCAGGCGAAACCCGGCGAAAGCCGCACCGAAATCTGGCTGTCCATGCAGCGCAACAACTTGCCATGCAAGATGATCGTCACGGATGCCAACGGCGATCAACTCACCCAGGTATTGAGCAAACTCGACATCAAGCCGTGATTGCCTTGCCGCACACGCCGATCGGAAGAATCGCTCTGGCCATCTGCCTGTCGCTGATAGCACATGCCGTCGTACTGTTCGCACCGCTGGTAAAATTGCCGCCGGTCGAACCGCCGCTGCCGATCCTTACGGCCAAACTGGAACCGCTGCCAATTCTTGCCGCCAAGCCCGCTCCGGCAAAAAAAGTCAGGCCAAAACTACAACCTGCCGCGGTTGCGGAAATACCCGATAACCAGCCGGTCACCGCCAGCCAGGATGAAACTCCGCAAGCTGAACCCCTACCTCCTGTGATTGACAATGCAGAGCAGGAAACAAAACCTGCACACCCGCTTCCAAAACACGCGCAGCTGACTTTTTTCGCCTACAAGGGAACCGACTTCAAAGTCGGCGAGGCGCGTCATACTTTGGAGATTGGTGCCGACAAAAATTACCTGCTGAAAGTCGGCATGAATACTACCGGTCTGGCGAGCATATTCAAAAGCTTTGAACTGGACCAGCAAAGCAGCGGCACGCTGACCGCACAAGGGCTGCGCCCGAACCAATATAGCGAGACAAAAAACACCTCCAATGGCAAAGAAACGCTTGAAGCAAAATTTGCTTGGGAAGAAAAATACCTGTCTTTCTCAAACGGCAGCAGCTCGCGGCTACCGGAGCAGGCGCAGGACATCATCAGTTTCCTGTACCAGCTTTCTCAGCTACCGCTTGGTGAAGGAATACTGCCGGTCTATATCAGCAACGGCAAAAAACTGGAACGCTATGAACTGGAAGTCGGCGCAGAGGAATATATCCAGACAGTCTTCGGCAGACTGCGCGCGCTGCCATTGCGCAAAATCCACGCACAGGGCGAAGAAGGGCTGGATATCTGGCTGGGTATCGAATACCGGCTGCTTCCGGTGAAGATCCGCCAGATCGACCGCAGCGGCCAGATTGCAGGCGAGATGGTTATTTCAGAGATACGCGTGGCGGACGAGTGAGGCAGGATCGAGGAGCGAGGATTGAGGATCGAGAATACCCACTGCACCGTTTTTCACTCGATCCTCAATCCCCGATCCTGCCCCATCAACCCTGTTAAACTGCGCACCTGAATTTTAGAAGCCGAATTTTCCATGCTGATCACCGAATACCGTATCGAACTCGTCACCCTGGCATTGCGCACCATCCTGCCGCTGGCGCATCCCGCCGACACCACGCTGCGCTACTTTTTCAAGAACGAGCGCATCGGTTCCAACGAGCGCGAACTGGTCGCCGAGACCGCGTTCGGCGTGTTGCGCCACCGCCTGCTGCTGGAGATTACCTGTGCCGGAAACGCCACGCCGCGCCGCATGGCGCTGGCTTGGCTGGTCAGGTTCGGCGGCTACAACCTGCGCGAGATCGAGCCGGTATTGAAGCGCGACGAAAAGGATTGGCTCGCCACGGTAAAGGGTGTCAAGCTTGAAGAACAGTCGCTGGCGGTGCAGGCCGAGTTGCCGGACTGGCTGGTGGAGAAAATGCGCGCGTCCTATTCGGATACCGACATCCTAGCCGTCGGCCAGTCGATGCAGCAGGGTGCGCCGCTGGACATCCGCGTCAACACCCTGCTCGCCAAACGCGACGACATCCTGCAGCAACTTCATGACCAGAATATCGAAGCCGCCGCCACGCCCTACTCGCCGATTGGCATCCGCCTCAGGGAAAAGATCCCGCTGAACAAGGACGCGCTGTTTACCGAAGGCAAGATCGAAGTGCAGGACGAAGGCAGCCAGCTGCTCGGCTTCCTGCTCGCGCCGAAGCGCAACGACATGGTGGTGGATTTCTGCGCCGGGGCGGGCGGCAAGACGCTGATGCTGTCCGCGCTGATGAATTCGCAGGGCCGTCTGTACGCGATGGACACCGCCGAAAAGCGCCTCGCCAATCTCAAGCCGCGTCTGAAACGCTCCGGCGCCAGCAACATCCAGCCGATGCTGATTTCGCATGAAAACGACCTCAAGGTAAAACGCCTCTCCGGCAAGATCGATCGCGTGCTGGTGGATGCGCCGTGCAGCGGCCTCGGCACGCTGCGCCGCAGCCCCGACCTGAAATTCCGCCAGTCGCCCGGCAGCATCGAGGACTTCACGCAGAAGCAGGCCGCGATCCTCGCCTCCGCCAGCCGCCTGCTGAAAAAAGGCGGGCGTTTGGTGTATGCGACCTGCAGCTTCCTGCCGGATGAAAACCAGCAGATCGTGCAAGCCTTCCTCGCCGCGCATCCCGATTTCGTGCTGCGCCCGGCCGGCGAAATATTGCAGCAGCAGAAGATCGCGCTGGAGATGGGCGAATATCTGGAACTGCGCCCGCACCTGCATGCCACCGACGGATTCTTTGCGGCGGTATTGGAACGGAAAATTGAATAGCGCAATAAAGTCAGCGGGAATGGTGTAGTCAGTAGTTGCAAAGCCGCTAAGTCGGCAAAGTGTAATTCAGTTCGCGGAACAGGGTTAAACACGCATCCACCACTTGCGGATCAAAAAAGATACCGCGTTGGCAGGTGATTTCCGCCAGTGCTGCTTCCACGCCCAAACCGGCCCGATAGGGGCGGTGCGAGGACATTGCTTCGACCACGTCCGCCACACTGATAATCCGCGCTTCGAGAATAATCTGATCGCCATTGCTCCCTAGCGGATAACCCGAACCGTCAAAGTGTTCATGGTGCTGCAACACCATCTGCGCGAGCGGCCACGGGAAACTGATGTTTTTCAGAATGTCATAACCCGCTTGCGGATGGGTTTTGATAAAACTGTATTCGATTTCATTTAGCCGTCCCGGTTTGCTCAGTATTTCCGCCGGAATCTGAATCTTACCCAAGTCGTGCACAACGCTCGCCAGTTGGATGGCATGCACCCGCTCGTCGGGCAGCCCCATTTGCCGGGCAATCGCCGCAGCCAGGTCGGCCACTCTGGCCTGATGTCCGGCGGTATAGGGATCGCGCTTTTCCACGATAGTGGCAATTACCCGCACCGTGTCCTCAAGGCTATTTTGCAGTTGCACCAGCTGCTTCTGGTTCTGTTCCTGCGCCAGATCGCGTTCATGGCGTATATGCAGGCCGCGCACGCCGAACGCCAGATCCCCGGCCATTTCTTCCAGCAGATCGACTTCGGTGGAGCTGAAGGCATTCACTTCTTCGGCATACACGGTGAGGATGCCGAATACCTTGCCGTCACCGTCAACCAGCGGCAGCGTAATGCTGGCCGCATAGCCGCGCTTGAGCGCCGCATCGCGCCACGGCGGATAATGCGGATCATTGGCAATATCCTGGCACAACTGGGTCGTCCCGCCGCGGATGGCCCGCCCGCACGGCCCCATTCCCCGCACGGCCTCAGCCCAGGTAAGCTGCAATGCCTCCAAATAGTCTTCGTCATGGCCGGCATGTGCCATGACCTTGATAGTCTTATCCGCATCCTGTTGCGCATAACCCACCCAGGCCATCCGGTAACCGCGCTGCTCCACGATAGCCTGGCAGATTGTCTGCAACAGTTCATCCTCATTTGTGGCGCGCACCAGGTTGCGGTTTACCACACTCAAAGTGGCGAGGGCGCGGTTGGCGTGATTGAGCGCGATTACCGCCTGCATGCGCTCGGTAATGTCCTTAATCACGCCGTCATAGGACAGCAGCTTCCCGGCAGCGTCTTTGAACAGGATGGTCGTATCTCTCACCCAGCGGATCGCCCCGTCTTTGCGGATGATTTTATGTTCCAGCGACGGCACATCATTGCCCGTCAGTATCTGGCTCACACGCGCCCTGACCAGATCACGATCCTCCGGCGCAACCATCTGTATCCACAGGTAGGGATCGGCAACCAGCTCTTCCGCCGTATATCCGGTCACTGTCACACAGGCAGGGCTTTGCTTGGTCTCAACAGCGCGCCCGTTTTCGATACGCACGGTATATTGATAATCCGTGAGCCCCTCGGTAATGCGCCGGTAGCGTGCTTCGCTCTCCAGCAATTCATCTTCCCGGCGCTTCAGCTGCTGTTGTTGCTGCTTCTCCGCCAAGGCACGCTGCACAGCGGCAGGCAGGCGGCTCAGGCGATCCTTGAGGATATAGTCGGTAGCACCCTGCTTGATGCTCTCCACCGCCAATTCTTCACCCATCGCGCCGGTGACGAAAATAAAAGGTATTTCCAGATTTCTGGTACGCACGAGGGACAGCGCCGCCATGCCGTCGAAACCCAGCAGATGATAGTCAGCCAAAATAAGATCGGGATGGAATGAGTCCAGCGCCGCGACAAATGTATTCAATGTCTCAACGCGCAATGAATCGAAAACCATACCCGCCTTGCGCAGCATCCGTTCATTCAGCTCGGCATCGGCGGGAGTGTCTTCCAGCATTAGGATACGCAGCGGCTGCGCCAACTTCGCAGCGCTTTCCGGCTGCGGTGAATTGTCTGCCTTGGATACACTCATGATGTTACTCTCCCATCCTCCCCGGATAGAGGATCGAAAAAACGAATCGTATTGCGCCCGCCCTCTTTCGCCTGGTACATCGCCAGATCGGCACACTTGAGAATATCCTCCGGACTGGCTTCGTGATTGATAAACAGCACCACGCCGATACTCGATGTGCAGCGGTGCTCCACCGTGTTTTTTATTTCGCCCCCCGACTGAATTGCCAGCAGGTAAGGTTCCTCCAGAATGGCGCGAATTTTTTCGGCGATACTGTTGGACATGGCAACGGACAGTTCTTTATCCGCATCCAACTCGCTGAGCATCACCACGAACTCATCGCCGCCAAAACGTGCCACGGTGTCTACCGCACGCACGCAACTGCTGATGCGGCGCGCCGCTTCAATCAACAGCAGGTCGCCCACATCATGCCCGTGCGTATCATTGAGCGGCTTGAAGTTATCCAGATCCAGAAACATCAGCGCGGCATAACGGCCATTGCGCTTGCTGGCCAGCATTGCCTGCCCCATGCGATCCAGCAGCAAACGGCGGTTGGGAAGTTGCGTCAATGCGTCATAGAAAGCAAAGCTATGGATTTGCTTCTCGGCTTGTTTGCGCTCGGTGATATCCTCCGTTATGCCCATCAGTTTTCCAACAGCGCCGTCCTGGTCCCTGATGGGAACAAAACACGACTTGAAAAACTGTTCGCGCACCCCGCTGGCTTTGAATTCGAAGTGACTTGCCTCACCGGTATATGCGCTGGCGAGCAATTCCGCGATCCGTTCACGGTCGGCATCGCATACCGCATCAAGATAAAGGAATCCCTGTACCTGGCATTCATGCTCGACTCCCATCATGGACAAGCCCGCCCTGTTCATGGAGCTTATCCTGCCATCCAAACCTATCTCGTGGATACACAAGGGAGCGTTTTCGACGAGCAAGCGGAACCGGCTTTCGCTGGCACGCAAGGCCTGTTCCACCTGCTTGCGTCCGGTAATATCGCGCACCACGGCTTGCAGATAAACCTGACCGCCAAGCTCGATTCCATTCAGATTGATATCGACATCAAATGGCGTGTTGTCGGAACAAAGCGAGCGCCATTCAAAATGCTGTGTTTCGCCGCGCAGGGCGGCCTGTATTTTTTCCGCCGCCACTTCGGTGGATAACCGCCCATCGGGCTGCTTTTCCGGGCAGAACTCGGCGGGCGAATGGCCGATAATGTCCCGTTTCACCCGCCCGTACATGTCGGCCCCACGCTGGTTGCAGTCCACAAATCCGGTCGCATCCAAGAGAAATATTCCGTCGTTGGCCGCTTCAAACAGCGTCCTGAACTTGCTCTCCGCTTCCCTCAGCCTCTGTTCGGATTCACGGCGTGTCCTGATTTTTTCCTGTTCATCAAGCGCGCGCTGGATGGCGGCAGACAACCTCGTCAACCGGTCTTTCAGAAGGTAATCTCTGGCACCGCTCCTCAATAGTTCAACCGCTTTCTCTTCGCCGATGGCACCGGTGACCATGACGACCGGAATGTCCGGATAAACCTGCTGTATGTAATCGAGCGCCGCGCGACCGTTATAGGACGGAAGGTTGTAATCCGCCAGCACGATATCGGGTTTGAAGTCACTTAATGCCAGTTGAAAGGCGGGTTCCGTGTCAACGCGCAGGGCGGAAAATACCAGCCCTCCCTTGCGCAACTGGTATTCCAGCAGCTCGGCATCGGAGGGATTGTCTTCCAGCAACAATATCCTGAGTTCGTCCACAGTTTATTTTCCAGTAATAACAGGTGGGTGGTTGATCAGTAGCCAGTACATCCCGAGTTCCGCAACGGTCTTGGCAAAAGCCTCGAATTCCACCGGTTTACTGATAAAACTGTTCACCCCCAACTCGTAGCTCTCGGTAATATCCCGGTCCTCCTTGGAAGAGGTCAGCACCACGACCGGGATATGTTTGGTGTGGTCATTGCTTTTTATTGTGCGCAAAACTTCCATGCCGTCCACCTTGGGCAGGCGCAGGTCAAGCAGGATGACGCGAGGAATACAGCCGGTATCACGCCCCGCATAGCTTCCTTTGCAAAACAGAAAATCCAGCGCTTCCGCGCCATCCTTGACCCATACCAGATTATTGGCCAAGCCGCTTTTCTTGAGTGACCGGATCGCCAGTTCGGCATCTGTAGGGTTGTCTTCCACCAAGAGAATTTCCACGATTCCATTGTTGTTAGTCATGTCATATCTCCTTATGATTGTTGTTGAGGCGGGGTCGGTAGTGCAAAATAAAAAGTTGCGCCCTTGCCGACTTCGCCTTCGGCCCACACCCGCCCGCCATGACGGTTGACGATGCGTTTGACGATGGCCAGCCCGATACCGGTGCCTTCAAACTCGGTCACGCCATGCAGGCGCTGGAACACACCGAACAGCTTGTTGGCGTACTGCATATCAAAACCGGCACCGTTGTCCTGCACATAATAAACTGTTTCGCCCCCCCCGGTGTAAGCGCCAACCTTGATGCTGGCGGTCTCTTTGACGCGGCTGAATTTGATGGCGTTGGACAGCAGGTTGACGAATACCTGGTGCATCATGGCACTATCCCCCTTGGTTGGCGGGATAGCTTCGATTTCCACTTGCAGATTGCCGCCGGTAACTTCGGGCGGTAGCTCTGCCAAAACTGTATGAGCCAGTTTTTCCATGTCGATCCTGGAAAATGTCAGCTCCAATCGTCCGGTGCGGGAAAAGTTCAGGATATCGTCGATGAGCTGGCTCATCCGGCTGGTATTGTCCCGCACCACGTTGAGCAGCCGCGTGCCTTCATCGTCCAGTTTGCCGGCATAGTCTTCCAGCAGGATGCGGGAGAATCCGTCAATGGCGCGCAACGGCGTGCGCAGATCGTGCGAAACCGAATAGGAAAAGGATTCCAGCTCCTGGTTGGCGGCGGCCAGTTCGTTGGTCCGTTCGGCCACGCGCCTTTCCAGATCGGTATTTAGCTGGCTGATTTCCGCCGCGCGTTCTTCCAGCACCGCCATCATGCTGTTGAACGCATGGGCCATATTGGCAATGTCTTTCGGCCCGGCCAACACGGCTCGCACCTGCGATTCGCCAGCCTCGGCACGCCCCATGATGGACGATAACTGGTTGAGCGGTTGCGTCATGCGGTTGGTCAGAAAACGGATCAGCAACAGGATCAGCAGCGCGAAAGAAAACGAGGTAGTCAGGTTGGCGACAAAAATACCGGTGGTCATCTGGATCAACTCCGCCTTGCTCACCACCACCGTTACAGTGCCGAGCAACTCGGGTGCCGCCTCCTCCTGAAATGGCGAGCTGGCAGGTTGCGAATACACCGGCGCGACAAAGCGCCACGCATTTTGACTTTCCGCATCGAGAACGGCGGTGTTTGTTGTGCCGTTCTTGTCCGCCCCGTCTGCCCGTTTCATTTGAAGCGGGAATTCGGCGGGATCGGTATTACCGCGCCGCAATAAAACACGCCGGTTGGCATCGCGTATTTCCACACCGACTACGCCCGGGAAATCCAGAGTGGCGGCCGCCGCCTCGGCGGCGTTATCGGGCGAAACGTAAATCAGCGCCAGCGCGCTCTGGCGCGCCAGACTCTCGGTGATGTGCAACCCCTGTTCAAGCAGATTGCCTTGCACCCGCTGGTTGGCCTGCCATGATCCCACCACAGAAGAAAACAGCGCCAGCACGAGAATGCCGAGCGCAATCGTGATTCCAAGCTGGCGTTGGAATGTGAATTTGAGCAGAAAGGCATTAAATATCTTGTTCATGATTCTAAGCCGGGCGAGCCGAAATAAAAAAGTAGGATGGGTGGAGCGTAGTGCAACCCATCATTGCCGCAACCCAACAATTCCGATGGGTTACGCTGCGCTCCATCCATCCTACGACCACTGAAAATATATCTGCGCATGTCATTGCTCCGGGAACACCATATCGAAATCCTGCCGACGCATGGCCTTGAGCCCGAGGTGATTGGCGGTGCGCAGGTTGATTGCCACCAGCACGTCGCGCAATAAAATCATGCCGCGCTCTTCATATTTGCCTGAAGCCAGAAACTCCAGCGCCGATGCGGAGAGGTGGCGACCCAGCCCGGCATTATCCGGATACAGCGAAAATAACACGCCGCGCCTGACATGGCCGAAACTGCTGGAGAACACCGCCAGCTTGCGGTTCCATGATTCATGCAGCACCAGCGGCAGCACCGAACTCTCCTCTGCTGTAGTGGAATCCGGCAGCAACCATAACGCATCCCGGCGGTTGTCGGCGGCGGCGAAAATATCCTGATAAATACGCACCGCGCCGCGCAAATCCTGCACCTCGTAAGTCACCAGTTCCACACCTTGGGCGTGCGCGGCCTCTTTTGCACGCCGCATCAGCCAGCCGTTCTGGCGCGGATCGTACACGGCGAATACACGCCGCGCATCAGGCATCAACACCTTCAGGTGCGAAAACATCAGCACCGGATCTGGCGACAGACTGTTCACCGGCAGATCGCGCATTTCTTCTTCCGGTGACGCGATTACGCCGCCGACAACCACACCGATATTTCGATCCAGAGTAGTGGCGATCTTCATTCCCTGCCGTCCCAGTGCAATTACCACCTTGATATTTTGCTGCCGCAAACTGTTTTTCAGTTCAGCGATGTCCGTGTTTTGTCCCACTGTATATTTGGCAACCGGTATTTTAGTATTGTCCTCGATGCCCCCGATGATCTGCGTGAACACCGTGCGATACGGCTCGCCTATATCCGGATAAATTACCGCGATCGGACTTTTTACCGGTGCCGGCGCAATCCTTTGCACAGGATTCCCGGCGGCATCGGCGCTGACCGTACCGGCATGAGTTATCAGCAGTACAAAGCCCAGCAAGACCGCTAGCCAGCCCCGGCTTCGCCGACCTGCACCGGCAGGGTGGGCACGCCTTTGTACCCGCAAGGAGTAGGCCGTGGCTGTAAGGGGATAAATCACCAACAGCACACGCTCTGCCCACGCGGAAACATTCTGTGCCCGGATACCCGGCCAAAAGCGTTGCGGCGACTGAGATTGTTCAATTTCCATTTCAAAAATAAAACCATCGTAGGGGCGTATGGCAATACGCCCTTTGATAACCAATGAATAGGGCGCATTGCCATACGCCCCTACAGTTTGTACGTCACTTGCAACCACAGCGAGCGCGGTGCCATCGGCAAATCGTTGGGGATGGCGGTACCCGGTGCCTGACTTGGTTCGCGGACATCGGCATTAAACAGATTGCGCACGGAAGTAGAGAAGCCCCAGTGGCTATGGGTCGGGCTGCGCACGGTCATGTCCACCGTGGAGTAGTTCGGAACCTGAGCCCGGACATCGCCGACAGGGCGCATACGATCCGTCACCCGGTTGAGCTGGGTGCTGACGAACCAGCCGCTTGGATAACGCCAATCGCCGCGCAGATAAAGATGGTGGTGCGGCGCGTAACCGGCATCTTTTCCCGAGGCATCATCAATGGATTGCTGGTAGGAATAATTGCCCGTGAAACGGAGGGTGCGGCTGGCATCCCACGCGGCTTCCAGCTCCATACCGCTGCCATGCTGCTTGCCGATGTTCTGATAGGTGGCACCCAGCGCAGGTGCCGTATTGTTGACCAGACGGATGACATCCTGCATGTCATAGCGGAACAGGCTCAGGTTGATCTGGGTGTCGCTGTATGCCTGCCAGGAAAAAGCCGCCTCCAGCGTCTGGATAGTTTCCGGCTTTAGGTTCGGGTTGCCGTTGGCTACCGGGTTAATGTTGTATTGCTCGCTGAAGGACGGTGCACGGAATGCCCGACCATAAAGCAACTTACTGGTGAAGTTGAGAGCGGTATCCCACACCAGCGCCAGGCGCGGGTTGGTGGTGCCGCCAAAATCAGAGTAACTGTCGTGGCGCACCCCGGCGGTGATCGCCCAGTCGCGGGCGAATGTCCATTCGTCCTGGGCATAAAGATAGTGAACCTGCCGCTGATGCGGTGTGATGAAAGGTTGCCTGCCGGAATAGTCAACGGCTGCACCGCCGTTGAACGCTAAATCGGGGTCCGGTGCTCCTGCTGTCAACAGGTAATTTTTGATGGTCTTGGTTTTGTACAGGTCGAGAATGTCGTGCCCCATGCCGAGGCGCAGGCTGTGGTCGTCAAAACCGGAGTAGATGGCGTTGCCCGATAACCTGAGTTGTTTATCCCATGAGTTGGGGCCGCCGATCAGACCGTTGGGAAAAGTATTTGCACCCAATCTGGTTCCGGCAGGGTAGAGCTGTACATTGTTCGGCTGTGTGGAGGCGTAATATTGCATGGATGCCGTGATTCCCATGCTCCAGTCTCTGGTAAATTGAGGGGCATTCCACGAGACATCTCCATTGAGGACTTCGGCCCGTCCAAAGCTGTTGGGATCCAGTGCCGAGGAAATGCCGGCACCGGTTCCCAGCTTGTCGCGCAGCTTGTAGGCGGCGCGTGCACGCCATTTGTCGTAAGAGAGGTTGAGGCTGCCGTCAATCGAGTTGTAGCCGGCGTTGACCGGCCCCGGTGCCTGACTGGCATCGGTGCCGAAGCGTGTGTCATTGGTTGTCTGCGCATCGGCCTGGATGATTTTACTGATGCCGTCGGTGGCGCCAACATTCAGGTAAGCCGCCACGTCCATCGCCCCCCATTTTCCGCCGTGCTGTACCCAGGCATTTCGGGTGTTGAAGGAACCGGCGCGCACGCCAAATTCCGTTCCCGGCGTGTCGGCTGCGGTTTTGGTGATGATATTGATCACGCCGGCATAGGCATCCGCTCCATAGAGTGCCGAACCGGGGCCGCGGATGATTTCGATGCGCGCGATGTTTTCGACCGGCACGCCGACCCAGGCGTAACCCTTGTCACCAGCGTACATGGTAGTGGAGGGGATGCCGTTTTGCAGGAGCAAGACCTGCGAGTTAAATAGCCCACCTTTATCTATGCCACGGATAACGTAGGTCGATGCGTAGCGTATTGAGGTGCGGGTTACGTGGATGCCCGGCGCGGTTTCCAGCACTTCATCCAGATTCGTCGCGCCCATTGCGGCGATTTCCTCAGCGGTGATTACCGATGCTACAGCCGGGGCGCGGCGTAACGTCTGCGGGCTACCGGTGGCAATGCTGATGGTGGACTTGTCGCCGTAGATCAGTGCCAGATCCTCTTCCTCGGATCCCGGCGCAGCCGGGGTGCCAACACTCCATGTGGTTGCCAGCACGGCGATCGTGATACGTGAAATCGAACTGTTCATTGTGTGTTCTTTTTAATTGTGGCTGATGCTGGAATTGAAAAATAAAAAGTCGCGCCCCCGTTGACCTTGCCCTCGGCCCACACCCGTCCGCCGTGACGGGTGACGATGCGTTTGACGATGGCCAGACCGATCCCTGAGCCCTCGTACTGGCCGGTCGGATGTACACGTTCAAACACCTTGAACAGCTTGTCCGCATAGCGCATATCGAATCCTACACCGTGGTCTTTTACATAATAACAATTTCCCTCTGCTTCGTTTGTGCAGCCAACCTCGATTAGCGCTTCACCATCGTTCGGCGAAAACTTGACGGCATTCGACAGCAGGTGCTGCAATACCTCGCGGATCATGTCGCGGTCGCCCCAAGCGGGCGGGAGTGTGCCGATAACCAAACGCAGGTGGCGCGCGGGAGTCGCGTCCTGCAACCCCGTAAAAATTTCCGATGCCAGTTTGGCGATATCGACAGCGATATATTCCATCTTTCGCCGCCGCATACTCAAAAACCGCAAGATATCGTCGACCAGCCGCCCCATACGTTGGGCGTTGTCGCGCAGCACCTTCAGCAGGCGCCTGCCTTCACCGTCGAGGCGGGTGCAGTGTTCTTCCAGCAGTATCTTTGAAAAACCGTCAAGCGCACGCAATGGGGTGCGCATGTCGTGGGACATCGAATAGGAAAACTCTTCGAGCTCCTTGTTGGCGGCTTCCAGTTGGGCGGTACGTTTAGCCACCCGTTGTTCGAGCTCGGCATTGAGTTTGAGCACCGCCGCTTCGGCGTGCTTGCGTTCGGCATCAATCCGGGCGAGGTTGATTTGCGTTTCAGACAGCCAAGACAGTACGCTGTCTCCCATGTTCTTGGGAACTGCAACTGGAGATGAAAAATCCCCGCTGCCGAGGCGGAAGATGTGCCCTTGCAGCTCATCCACCGAACAACCCAGTGTGGCATGCAATGCCCGATAAGCATTCCACAGCGAGAATGCCAGCAGCAAACCCAATGCAATGAGGGTTGCGCGCACCAGCATTGCTGCTTCCTCAGCCTCACGGACGGCCTCCAGCGTGCGCTGATCTACCATCTGATAAAACTCGCTGATCGGCCGCATGATGCCGACCTTGGCATGGTGATAGGAAGCATCGTTCAGCATCCGGGTTGCCTTGAGCCGGTTGGCTTCAGTGGGCGGGGCGGTGGAGGTTATCAGTGCCATGGCGGCGAATTCCGGCTTGGTCAGCGTGTCAGAATTAGCCTTGGCTTGCGCCAATTTGGCAAATTCCGCCTCGGTAAAACCGGCTTGCCGCATCAGTTCCAGCAATGCAATTGCACGGCCATTCTGGCGGGGACGCAGGTCGTCGGCCAGCACCAAATCCCAATAGATATTCTCGTATTCAACCGGGCGAGGCTTCTTGCCGTCGCGAATATCCAGAATTTCCTGATAGCGTTTTTTATAGATGATGTCGCCAGTCGCCACATAGGTACGCACCATGCGTGTGAGATCATCTGAAGACTGGCGCAACTCGTCAGCCAGCAGATAGGATTGATGATGCAATTCATAAGCACGATCAATTTGCTTCTCTGCACGAACGTAAATGGCAAAGGCGATGACGAGCACGACAAACATGCCTATCGTCAGCAAGAGGCTGCGGGAAAATCTGGATAACTCGTTGCTTGGAGACATAACTGCCATTATCAGCCGCAATTAAGAATCAATTTTTATCATTTGCATCACCTTGAAGCGGGCGCTCGTGAAGCTGATTGCCGGAACTGATTGCGCTCTCGTCCTTTGCTGGCAATGCAAAATAAATCGTCGCGCCTCCGTTGACCTTGCCCTCCGCCCACACCCGCCCGCCGTGGCGGGTGACGATGCGCTTGACGATGGCCAGACCGATGCCTGAGCCCTCGAACTGGCCGGTCGGATGCACACGTTCAAACACTTTGAACAGCTTGTCCGCATAGCGCATATCGAATCCTACACCGCGGTCTTTTACATAATAACAATTTCCCTCTTCTTCGTTTGTGCAGCCAACCTCGATTAGCACTTCACCATCGTTCGGCGAAAACTTGACGGCATTCGACAGCAGGTGCTGCAATACCTCGCGGATCATGTCGCGGTCGCCCCAAGCGGGCGGGAGTGTGCCAAGTACCAAACGCAGGCGGCGCGCGGGAGTCACAGCCTGCAACTCCGCAAAAATTTCCGGCACCAGTTTGGCGACATCGACAGCGACATACGCTATCTTCCGCCGCCCCATACTCAAGAACAGCAGAATATCGTCGACCAGCCGCCCCATGCGCCGGGCATTGTCGCGCAGCACCTTCAGCATGCGCTTGCCCTCGTCATCTAGACCGGCAGCGTGTTCCTCCAGCAGTATCTTCGAAAAACCATCCAGCGCACGCAATGGGGTGCGCATGTCATGGGACATCGAATAGGAAAACTCTTCGAGCTCCTTATTGTTGGCTTCCAGCTGGGCGGTACGCTGTGCCACCCGTTGTTCGAGTTCGGCATTGAGCGTGAGCACCTCCGCCTCGGCTTGCTTGCGTTCGGTGATATCGCGGTTGCAGGCCCGCCGCCCATTGAACGTGCCGTCGCGCCCATATACGGAACAGCAACCATGCGCGATCCAGCGAATCTCGCCATTGCGCCGCACAATGCGAAAATCCGCACCTGCTTCATCTTCATGCGCGGCATCAATCCGATGCGCCTCCATCAGATGACGGTCGTCGGGATGGATAATGCGGTAGAGCAATTCCGGATCGGACATAAACTCGGATTGCGAATATCCCGTCAAACGCTCGCACGAAGGGGACATAAAGAGTATTTCGCGCCCCGCCCCCTCCCAGTATTCCCAATCGTAGGTATAGTCGGCCACGGTGTGGAATTTTTCCTCTTCGCGCGCCAGCTCCAGCGTGGCGGCCAGCTGATACTTCCAGCTGCGGTAGAGCAGCCACGACGATATCAGGGTAGTCAAAAAGAACAGCACAGCCAATATTGAAGTTTTGACGGCTTGATCCTTCCAGCGCGCCATATATTCGTCGGTGGCTCTGCCAATCACGGCATAGAGGGAATAACCGCTAATCTTTCGGACTGCGAATTTCCTTTCGATGCCGTCGAGCGTGTGACTGGTAACGTAGGCTCCGGAGACGCGGCCCGCCCCGATCATTTCCTGCAACTCGGGTACGGCTAGTTTTTCGCCAAGAACGCGGGGGATATCTCCGGGCACCGGATAGCGGGCGAAAATCCTCAGTTCCGCATCGCGTAGCGAGATGGACCCGCGCGGGCCGACATTCAGTTTGGCAAAAATATTCGTGAGACGATCAATCGACAAGTTCGCATAGACCACGCCGCCGAATGAGCCATCCGGCAGATGGATAGCACGGGAAAGGGGAATGGCCCAGCGTTGGTCAATGCGCGTAAATATCGGCTGGCCGATCACCAACCCGGCGTTGGGATTGATGCGCTGGCGAATAAAGTACTCGCGGTCGAAATTTGTCACACGAGCGTCTGGATTTACACCTGTACCATAACGTACATTCCCCTGTGTATCGGACATGCGCAGACTGAACACCTCTGGCACGCGCCCTTGCATCCGCGCCATGAAGGTATTCAGGGCATGCGCTTTGATACCGCCGCTCGCGTATTGCAGTTCGATCTCGTCAGCCGTTGCGAGCAGTGCCAAGTCAACCTTGCCGATGTCGGCACCGATGTCTTGTGCCAGAATCTGCGCCAGATTCTGCGCCGTGACTTCGACGTTTTCCACAACCTCTCCATAGCTTTGATACAGCGAAAAGGCCACCATGCCGAAAACGAACAGGTTGAGCAGCGCAACACCTGTCGCCACCCACCTCACAAAAGAAGAGGTGGATGTCGCCAAATTCCGGAAATGCGTTGTAGCGTTGCTGAACATTTATTCTTTACCATTGGCCGCTGTTCATCATCTTTGAGCAGCCCCCTTAACCGGCAACGTAAAATAAAAAGTTGCCCCCCCGTTGACCTGGCCATCGGCCCACACCCGGCCACCATGGCGGGTGACGATGCGTTTGACGATGGCCAGACCGATACCGGTGCCTTCGAACTCATCCACTCCGTGCAGCCGCTGAAATACACCAAACAGCTTGCCGGCATACTGCATATCGAAACCGACCCCATTGTCCCGCACAAAGTAAACGGCTTCATCACCTTCAATAGAGCAGCCCAACTTAATTCGGGGTGTTTCTTTGGTACGGCTGAACTTGATGGCGTTGGACAGCAGGTTGAAAAATACCTGATGCAGCATGGCGCGGTCTCCCTTTGCAGGGGGGATAGCATCTATTTCCACTTGCAACTTGCCGTCGCCAACAGCCGGCTGGAGTTCTTGCACAACTTCGCGGGCCAATTTTTCCATATCAATCTCTGAAAAAAATATTTCCACCCGCCCCGCACGGGAAAATTTCAGCATGTCGTCAATGAGCTGCTCCATTCGGCCGGCATTGTCCCGCACCTCGTTGAGCAGCCGCATACCTTCTTCATCCAGCTTGTCGGTATAGTCATCCAGCAGGATACGGGAAAAACCGTCGATGGCGCGCAACGGGGCGCGCAGATCATGCGAGACTGAGAAGGAAAATGCCTCCAGCTCCTGGTTGGCAGCCTCCAGATCGCCAGTTCGCGCAGCCACCCTCTGCTCCAAATCACGGTTGAGATGATTGATTTCTCCCTGATAACGGTCAATCTCATCGGCCTCCCGTTTGGCGCGCCATGCCATAAAAACAATTGCGCCAACACCAAGCAGCCAAAACATGCTGTGAATCAGGCTGGCCCCCTGAAAGTCGGGTTTGAAAGCGGCATAAAGGGGCTCCATTGGAATTGCCGTGCTGATGCCGCCGCGAATCTCGCCCACTTTGATGCCGATATTCGCATGGCATTTCAGGCATCCTTTCTCCATCAGTATCGGACGTATCATCCGCAAATAGGGTTTGCCGTCGATATCGGCAACGGTCACGGCTTCTTTCACGCCTAGCTTGAATGACTTAAGCGCGGCGACCTCCCATGCATCGGGTTCATTGACCGGATTAGTGAGATTCAAACTGGTGATATGCCCCTTGACCCCGTAAAGATCTGAATAACCCTGCATGATCTGGCGCAGCACATATGCGGGATTCATGAGAGTCAGACGCTTGCCATTTTCAGTGATAATGTCCCGGTCTGGAAGATTCGCCAGATAAGGATTGGGAGGAGTCTTCTCATCGGGTGGGACATAGACTCCGCCATGCGAGGTGGCCCACAGCCGGAACGACCAGTCCTTGTTAATATTGGTGGCTGCTTCGACCTTGGCAAGTTCCAGCACACGTTGCTGGTGGGTGTTATAGCTCCACCACCACGACAAACCCGCGCCAACCGACCACAACAGCAAAGCCAGCGCGGCATTGTGCCGCAGTAGTGATAAGGAACTACGGGGTGAAGATGATATTGCCATAGCGCTACTCCTTTATTTCGGGGAAAAATATCCCGGACAGCTATTCGCTGCTGACGCTCATTCCCCTTTTATTGGTAACGCGAAATAAATCGTCGCTCCTTCGTTGACCTTGCCCTCTGCCCACACGCGGCCGCCGTGACGGCTGACGATGCGTTTGACAATGGCGAGCCCGATACCGGTGCCTTCAAATTCATTCACGGCATGCAGGCGCTGGAACACGCCGAACAGCTTGTCGGCATACTGCATGTCGAAACCGGCACCGTTGTCCCGCACAGAATAGACGGCCCTATCGCCATCAATCCTGCCCCCAATATCTATGCGTGCTTCGTCTTTTTTTCCGGTGAACTTGATGGCATTGTTCAGCAAGTTTTCAATAACCTGATGAAGCATGGCGCGGTCACCCATGGCTTTGGGAAGCTCGCCAAAATTAATTTGTATCTTGCGACCGGCGATCAGCGTGCCGAGCTCATCGAGAACATCGCGTACCAATCCGAACATATCTACTTCAGCAAAGGATATTTCAGCGCGACCGATACGCGAGAAACGCAGGATGTCATCGATCAGCTGTGACATGCGCTCGGTATTATTGCGCACCACGTTGAGCAACCGCTTACCTTCGTCATCCAGCTTATCGGTGTAGTCGTCCAGCAGGATGCGCGAGAATCCGTCGATGGCGCGCAACGGTGTGCGCAAGTCGTGTGAAACCGAATAGGAAAATGCCTCCAGTTCATTGTTGGCCGCTTCGAGTTCTGCGGTTCGCTCGACCACCCGCCGCTCCAAGTCGCGGTTGAGTTCATTGATCTCGTCCTCTGCCTCCTTGAGTTCGGTAATATCGCGGCTGATGCCGAAGATGCCCACCACGGTCTTCTTGTCATCACCGAATACCGGCCACTTGTTGGTGTTCACCCAGCCAGGTCTGCCCTGTTCGTCATAATAGGGTACGGTCTTATTTAGCAGCGGCTTGCCTTCCCGGAACACCGGCAGTTCCTCCTCGTAGTAAATTTTTGCCGTATCTGCCGGAAAAATTTCCAGATCATGTTTGCCGATCATATCGTGCCAGCTGGAGTGACCGGTGATATTGGCAAGCGTCTGGCTGCAAAAACGGATGCGGCTATCCTTGTCCTTGAAATAGATGAAGTCGCCGGTATTATCGAGCAGGGTGACAAAGTCGTTGTTAAGCTCGCGCAGCTCCATCTCGATTTTTTTGCGCTCTGTGATGTCATGTACTGTGCCAACCGAACGCAATGGCTTGCCGTCCTCGCCGTAATGCGTCTCGCATTTCTCGTTCACGTATTTCACCCGCCCGTCCTGCATCAGCAGCCGGTGCACTATATCGTAAGGAATTTTGCTCTTGACCGATTCGCTATAGGCGTTGTTCACCAGCTCGCGGTCATCGGGATGGATCGCGTTCAGGAAAGCATCGTAGGACGCGCCGAACTTTTCCGGGTCAATTTCAAAGATGCGGTAAATCTCGTCCGACCAAATTAGCATATTACTGGTCAGATCAAGTTCCCAGTTGCCAAGGTGGGCAATGCGCTGCGCTTCGGACAGGCCCCGCTCGCTACGACGCAGCTCCATTTCAGCCTTTCTGCGCTCGGAAACATCCATATTGATACCGAGCATCCGCAACGGCGTTCCCTGAGCGTCGCGAAATACCTTCGCCACGGCCTTGATGTGGCGAATTTCGCCGTTTGGCCAGACCACGCGAAATTCCGTTTCAAAAGGCTTCTTGCCCGCGATCGCATCCGCCACTTCCTTGTCCCCGCGATTCAGGTCATCCGGATGCAGGGACGCGCGCCAGGCCTCCTCTGTACCCGAGAAGTCTTCGCGGCGAATATGGTAGAGCGCATACATCGAATCATCCCAGATCAATTGCTGGGTTTGCAGATTCCAATCCCAGATTCCCACGCCATTATTGACGGTGGCCAATGCGAGACGCTCCTCTTTTTCCCTTAGCGTATCTTTCGCCGCCTTGCTCTCGGTAATGTCGCGCGCCGTGGCATAGGTGATGCCCTCGTCTTTAATATAATTGGCGTTCCACGACAGCCAGCGGAATGAGCCGTCCTTGCACAGATAGCGATTTTCGAATTTGAGCGAAAAACCAAGCTGCATCTGCCTTGCCATTTCATCGAGAGTAGATTGACGGTCATCGGGGTGGACGAATTCGATGAACGGTTTTGCCAGCAGTTCCTCCTCGGCATACCCGAGCATTTGTGTACAAACGGGGTTGATCTTCTTGAAACAACCATTGGGATCGGCAATGCACATCAGGTCGGTAGACGTGCTGAAAAACTTGAAATACTGTTCACGTTCCAATTCCGCCCGTTTGCGCTCGGTGATGTCATGGTTGATAGTGATGGCACCACGGATGCTCCCGTCGCTGCTACGGAGGGGTACAGCGGAGTCGAGGATAATTTTGTGCGTGCCGTCGAAACATTCGATCTCGATCTCCTCCTCGATGGATGTCTCACCCTTCTCGAGAGCCCGCGCACCTGCCCATTCATGGGGTTCTATCTGCTTTTTGCTGTCAAGCCGCCAGCCCTTGTATTCGCCGAGCTGCTCTATGCCGACGTAGCGTGCCCCAGCCCAGATACGCTGTGCGGCATCGTTACTGAAGATAATTTTTCCATCCGCGTCAAAAATCCAGATACCCACCGGCAGGATTTTCATGGTGGCTTGCAACAACGCCTCGCTCTCCCGCAGCTGCGCCTCGTCCCGTGCCAATACATCCAGCATATGGTTGAAACTGCTGGCCAGTCTGGCAATTTCGTCCACGCCGGAAATGTCCGCGCGCGTGGCATAATCTCCGGCCTGAACTTGCTCTGCCACCCGCACCAGATATCCGACGCGATATCCCAGCCGCTTGGCGATCAGCAGCGCGGCAAACAGGGATAAAATCACTGCCATTAGCACGAACAGAGCACTGCTCAATATCATCTTGTGCAAATTGTCCGCAATCCCTTCACGCCCCTGCGCGACCCTCGCCCATCCGATATGCCGGTGATCCATCATGATCGGCACCGCAATATCGGACAGGGATTCGTCATCGATCATGACTCTGTTCTCGGGCGGCGATTTGATGAGGGTCAGGCTGGCTTCATCGGAGACAAACTGCCCAATTTTAGTTGTATCAGTGTGCGCGAGCACCCGGCCCGAGGGGGAAATAACCATCGCATAACGCAACTCGGGATGACTCTGGAAAGAGTGGACAACTTCCTGCATGCCATTTAAATCGTACGCCAGCAGCCAGGAACGGGAGCTGACCGCAAGTGATTTCGCCAGGCTGATCGTTTCATCGGTGCTGCCCAGATACAGGTAGGCTTTTTCAGTTTTTACCTGATAAGCGCTAAAAGCAGCTGCCAGAAAAAAGAAGCCGACCGCGAAGGCCAGAATAATCTGGCGTTTGAATGAACCTCGTGTTGCGATTAAGGACGGAAGTGATTTCATTTTTTTTGCGCATCCGGTTTCTTGACAGCATGCCCGCCAGGAACATCTATGGGATACACGGTTCGGCTGAATTGGCGCAAGAAATCCTCGATCACCCGGTAACGTTTATCATCGGCCAGTTCGAAACGGGATAATGGCATACGCGCCAGCATGGCTTTCCCTTCTTGATTGGCATGCAGGGTATCAAGAAGCTGTGCCACCTGTCTGGCAAGCTGTTCGGGCACATCGTCTCTGACCACCACGCCATTGTTGATCATCGGCTCGGTTTCCCATTTGAGCTCCAGCTCGCGTGCCATCTCGGGATGCTCGTTCTGGAAAGCCTCCCACGGCAGCGGCCAGGTCGTACCCGCCGCCACGTTACCCAAATACACGTTCATAATTGACGATTCCTGCGAACCGACGTACAGGTTCTCGATGTCGCGATTTACGTCCAGGCCGTGGGTCTGAAAATAATATTGCGGCATCATGGTGGCTGCCAGCGCAGTGCGGGCTGGATACGATACTTTTTTGCCTTTGAGGTCGGTAACCTTGTTGATGCCGCTGTCGCGTCTGACCAGAATGACACCGGTAAACTTGTAGTCATCCCCCATCTTGGCGATGACGTGATAACCGTGGTTCAGCGAATTCAGTGTCTGATAAGGATTGGGCAAGGCGAAATCAACTTGGCGCGCGTACAGCTTTTTTTCAAATTCCTCGTAATTGCGCGAGGCTTCCAGTCGGAATTTTGCGCCTGAAATATTCCGGTTCAGGTAGTCGATCACCGGGCCATAGATTTCAAACAGGCGTGCCGGATTATGCAGCGGGTGAGGGGCGAAAACATATTCTTTGCCAACCTCGGGTGTCTTGTTGGCGAACTGTGGTTCGGTCGTTTTGCCTGATTCGTGCTGGCCGCACGCAACCAGAGCAAACGCAAAAAACATCATCCAGAGATTTCTCATTCCACGCCTCCTTCATATCAATTTTCGGCGGTACGTTTTATTGTTACACCGTACCGGGTCGAGCATGCATAGTGAAAACGGCGGGCAATTGGCCCAAATTGCAGAGTCTGATGCCGTGCCTGTTCAGGCTACACCGAATTAACCCAATTGGCAGTATTTTATACCGGACTGATCCACGCGGAGTTTGGGGTAATTTGTGGAAGCGTGGGGGCAGCGTGTTGCTGCGTACATTTTACCCGACAAAAGAGTCGTGTTATTTAACCGGTTTTATCACCCGTTTTTTGGGGCGCACTGATCGCGGTCAGTATGCCTTGCAGTATCGCGGTGGGGGTCGGCGGACAACCGCTTACCGCCACATCGACCGGAATCACATTGGCAACTTTTCCGCAGCTAGCATAGCTCTCGCCACCGCCATCGGGAGAAAAGATTCCGCCTGTACAGCCACAATCGCCTATCGCCACCACCAGCTTGGGTTCGGGTGTCGCATCGTAAGTGCGCTTGAGAGCGGTTGCCAGATGGCGCGACACCGGGCCGGTGACCAGCAGCAGATCGGCATGGCGCGGGCTGGCGACGAATTTGATGCCCAGCCCTTCGATGTTGTAATAGGCGTTGTTGACCGCGTGTATTTCCAATTCGCAGCCGTTGCACGACCCGGCATCGACATGGCGGATATTCAGCGCACCGCCGAACACACGCAGAATTTCCTGTTGCAGCCGCTGCGTTCCGACGCGCATGGACTCGTCCGGCAGCGGCGCGGCTTCGGTCTTGATGCCGGTCTTGATGATTTGTTTGAGAAGTTGATACATCAGAGATCCTGCCCCGAGTAACTGAGGTTGAACGATTTATTGATCAGCGGAAAATCCGGCACGATGTTGCCTATGACGGCATGCTCCAGCACCGGCCAGTTTTGCCAGGATGGGTCATGCGGATGCACGCGCGTGAGATTGCCCTGTGCATCGGTGTGTGTCGCCACCAGCACCTCGCCGCGCCAACCTTCCACCATGCCCACACCGAAACCGTGCGCGGGGAGTTTTTCCAGCGGTATAGCCAGATCGTCGCCGTGCACCAGATGAACCATAATTTCGCGCTGCAAACGCAACGACTCGAACAGCTCGTCGAAGCGTACGATGACACGCGCGGCAACATCGCCGTTGCGGTAGGTCGCCATCTGTACGTCCAGCTTGTCATAGGGCGCGCAGGGAAACTGCACGCGCGCATCCCAGGACTGCGCGCTGGCGCGCCCTGCCAGCCCGCATAATCCGAGCTGCGCGGCGAGTTTCGGCTCAATGCGCCCCGCACCGATGAAGCGATCCTGCACCCCGGCATGTTCGTCGTAGATACCGCGCAGCACGCTCGCTTCGCGTTCCAGCATCGCGCATTCTTCGAGCAGGACTTGCTTGCCGGATTCCGCCAAATCCACCGTTACGCCGCCCGGAATAACTTTGTCCATCAAATAGCGATGTCCGAATAATTTGGCATTGTTGCGCAGCACTTGCTCTTTTAATATCCAGAACTGCGCAAAGCCGAACGATAACGCGACATCGTTGCCTAGATAACCCAGATCGCCCAGATGGTTGGCGATGCGTTCGCGCTCCAGAAACAGCGCGCGTAGCCACAGCGACCGATCCGGCGGCGTGACGGCGGCGATGCTTTCAGCCGCCATCGCATACGCCCAGGCATAAGCAACCGTGCTGTCGCCGCTCACCCGCCCGGCGAGTTTGGCGCCCTGCTGCACGCTCATAGTCTCGAAGCGTTTTTCGATACCCTTGTGTTTGTAGCCGAAACGCTCTTCGAGGCGCAGTGTTTTTTCGCCGACCACGGAAAAACGGAAATGTCCCGGCTCGATAATGCCCGCGTGTACCGGCCCGACCGCGATCTCATGTACCCCTTGGCCTTCGACCTGCACGAAAGGGTAGGAGTCAGGTTCATCAGTTCGGCTTTGAACAGCATCGAAATCCTTGCGCAGCGGAAAACTGCCGCCATGCCAAGCAGCATGACGCAACCATTTGCGGTGGTCATGCCCTTCGTGCGCATAAATACCCAGCAGGTCATACGCCGCGCGTTGCATGCGGTTAGCCGCCGGAAAAATCCGGCTGATGTCGGGATAGTTGGGCTGGTCGGCGGGCAAGGGTACGCTCAGACAAATCAATCCTGCCTCATTGACCAGTACGACATGCAGCACAAAACCGTCTACTTGAGATTCGCGCAGCGATTCGTTTGCCCCCTCGCCCGCTTGCGGGAGAGGGTTGGGGAGAGGGAAACGTGCATCGCTACCCCACAATGCCACCAGCCGCCCGCCGCCGTCCTGCACATTCTGGCAAACCGGTTGCAAGTCGTCGGATGCAATTTCACCCGACCACGCGGGAATCGCGCTGGGAAGTTTGCTCAATCGCAGATTGGGATGAGTGATCGGCATCGTTATATGCTTTGTGTAGGATGGGTGGAGCCCTTCGGCTCCGCTCTGGATAAACTCCGCGCAACCCATCGTTTTGGCTTTGATGGGTTACGGCCTGCGGCCTCCACCCATCCTACAATATGGTTCAACGTCATTTTTTACCCCCCCAGCAAAGCCGCCGCCTGGCGGTACCAGTCAGCCAGATAGGGCGGCATGTACAGCCCCAATGCCAGCACCAGCAGCAAGTGTACAAATACCGGAACCAGCGCCGGCTGATGCGGCAGGCGGCGCGCTGTGGTCTCGCCGAACACAATCGGCTGCACCTTGCCGAAGATCGCTGCAAACGCGATGCCCAGCGATATCAATAGGATCGGTGTGGTCCACGGATAGTCGTGCATGGCGGTGGTGATGATCAGGAACTCGCTGGCGAATACGCCGAACGGCGGCATACCGAGAATCGCCAGCGTGCCGAGCATCAGCCCCCATCCCACGGTCGGGCTGATCTGCAGCATGCCGCGGATATTTTCCATTTGCTGCGTGCCGGCTTTTTGCACCGCATGCCCGACCGCAAAGAAGATCGCTGACTTGGTCAGGCTATGCACGGTCATATGCAGCATCGCCGCAAAGGTGGCAACCGGACCGCCCATGCCGAATGCAAAGGTAATCAGCCCCATGTGTTCGATGGAGGAATAGGCGAACATGCGCTTGATGTCCTTCTGTCGCGACAGGAACAATGCGGCGACCACCACCGACAACAGGCCGAAACCCATCATCAGGTTGCCCGCGAAATGCGTGCCCAGCGAACCGTCCACCAAGACTTTGCTGCGCATCACCGCGCACAATGCGACGTTCAGCAGCAGACCGGAAAGCACCGCAGATACCGGCGTGGGGCCTTCCGCGTGCGCATCCGGCAACCAGCTGTGCAGCGGTACCAGCCCAATCTTGGTGCCGTAGCCCACCAGCAAAAATACAAACGCCAGCTTGAGTACCGTGGGTTCGAGACTGCCTTTGACCTCGTTTAAATGCGTCCACAGCAACGCGGTACCGCCTTCGCCTAGCACACGCTCGGCGGCGAAATACAGCAGGATGGTGCCGAACAGGGCGAGCGCGATACCCACGCCGCACAGGATGAAATACTTCCACGCCGCCTCGATGCTGGCCGGGGTGCGATACAGGCTGACCAGCAACACGGTGGTCAATGTGGCAGCCTCCATCGCCACCCAGATTATGCCCATATTGTTGGATGTCAACGCCACCAGCATGGCCAGCGTAAACATCTGGTACATGCTGTAGTACAGGTGCAGCATCGGTGTGGTGAGCTTGCCGTGATGCTGCTCGATGCGCATGTAAGGCCGCGAAAACAGCGAGGTGGTAAATGCCACGAATGCGGTCAGCGCGACCAGAAATACGTTGAACTGGTCGATGAAAAACTGCTCGTTGAACGCGACCTGCGGCCCCGAGTCGATCACGCGCATGGTCAGCACCACCGCCGCGACAAAGGTACAGAAACTCATCAGCGAATTGAGTTCCGCCGCCCAGCTGCGCGAGCCGAAGGCGGCCAGCAGCAACCCGCCCAACAGCGGGGTGAGCAACAGCGCCAGTAGTTGTAAATCAATCATA
Source organism: Gallionella sp. (assembly GCA_028689145.1). Lineage (GTDB taxonomy): Bacteria > Pseudomonadota > Gammaproteobacteria > Burkholderiales > Gallionellaceae > Gallionella. The sequence continues at coordinate 324,915 of JAQTWT010000001.1, read as the reverse complement.
GGCACCTATTTTCCACGTGGCGTAGGTCGGGTTTCAACCCGACATGTCGGGCTAAAGCCCGACCTACAGTCTTGCGCGCACGACAATTTTCAGGTGTTGTCATCTTTGAGCTTCTCCATGTTGGAGATGTCGAGGCTGTCGAAGGTCTCGCGGATCTGGAAAAAGAAAATACCAAAAATAAATGTTGCCACTAGTACGTCCAGCGCAATCCCCAACTCCACCACCAGCGGCATGCCGTGCGTGGCGCTGGTCGCGGCAAAGAACAGCCCGTTTTCCATCGCCAGAAAACCTACCACCTGCGGGACGGCCTTGCGCCGTGTCAACATCATCAGCAGCGACAACAACACGCTGGCCAGCGCGATGCCGATCAGGCCGCGCGTGATGCTCTCGGAAAGTTGCGAGATCGGCGCGGCCAGATTGAAAGCGAAAATCACCAGTGCGATGCCGACCAGCATGGTGGTGGGAATATTGATCAGCGTTTCCACGTCCCACCTTACGTTCAGCTTGCGGATCAGCCGATGCAGCAGCCACGGCAAAACCAGCACCTTGAGCAGCAGCGTCAATCCGGCGGAATAATACAAATGTTGCTGATTCGTCGAGAACGCCACCACAAAGGTACTGAGCGACAATACCAACCCCTGCAAGGCAAACAGATTAATCAGCGACAGGATGCGCCGTTGCGACAGCATGGCAAACGCGATCAACAGCAGCATGGATGCCAGCAGGTAGATGAATTGGAGGCTGTAAGTCATTTGCATATCACGCGCCCAATAAGAAATGGATCAACAGCCCTAAAACTGCCAGCAGAAATGCCGTACCCATAAATTCCGGCGCGCGGAAGATACGCATCTTGGCGAGCAGCGTTTCCAGTAGTGCCAGCGCGGCTCCGGCCAACGCCAGTTTGACCAGCAGCGCGACAATAGCCAGCGGCAACGCGCCCCAATTGCCGACATCCGCGATGCCGTAGGGAACGAACAGGGCGATGCCGATGGAAATATAGGCAAACAACTTGAGGCTGCTGGCCCACTCCACCAGCGCCAAATGGCGCGCCGAATATTCCAGAATCATCGCCTCGTGGATCATGGTCAATTCCAGATGCGTGCCGGGATTGTCCACCGGAATACGCGCGTTCTCGGCCAGCAGCACGATCACAAAAGCCAGACCGGCAAAGGCCAGACTGGGATACAAAACGAACTGTTGCAGCGCAAGCGCTTCAACGATGCGCGGCAGCTGTGTCGAGTGGCTGATCAGCGACGCGGTGAACAGCACCATCAACAAGGCCGGTTCGGCGAGAAACGACACCAGCATCTCGCGCCGCGCGCCGAGCGTGCCGAATGCGGTGCCGATATCCATCGCGGCGAGCGCGATGAACACCCGCGCCAGCGCGAACACCCCGACCAGCGCGATCACATCGGCGGCGGGCGAGAAGGGCAAATTCACCGCAATGATCGGAATGATGGCTGCGGCCAGCCACATGCAGCCGAACAGGATATAGGGGGTGGCGCGGAACAGCGGCGAGGCGTTAAAGGCCATGACCGCATCCTTGTGAAACAGCTTGCGCAGCGTGCGGTAGGGTTGCAACAGGCCCGGGCCGGAGCGGTTTTGCAACCATGCGCGGCACTGGTTAACCCAGCCGGTCAGCAGCGGCGCAAGCAGCACCACCAGCAGCGACTGGTAAAACTGGAACAGCAGACCGAGAGCCTGGTTTGTATTTTCCATCACACGAACGCCAGCAACACGACTAGCGTGACAAAGGTATAACTCAAATACAAATGGATGCGCCCATGCTGCAACAATGACGCAAGGGACGAGAGTTTTTCGGTGAGGTGTTTGATCGGCAGATACAGCGCGAACCAGATGCGGTCATCGCTGCGGCCGTGATAGCGCGGATGCGTATCGAACGGACTGGGCAACTCGCTTTCGATGCGGAAGAACGGCTCGAAGATGCGCCGGATCGGCTGGCCGAAGCCTTCGGCGGTATCCTGCATGCGCGAAGTTTGCGCCGGAAAACCGCAGTCCCAGGCCGGGCCGCGGCGCAGCCGTCCGTGATAATAACGGTGCACCACCAATGCGGTCAGCAGCATCACGCCCACCACCGCCAACAGGAAATACACCGGGCTGTAGCTGGCGCGCTCGATATCGACCGGCGCGAGGAACAACCAACCGGCGGCGGCATTACCCAGTCCCCGTCCAACCAGCATTTGTGTTACATGATCGAGTTGCTGCACGACAAAAACCGGTGCCAGCCCGAGCGTCACGCAACCGAGCGCCAGCCAACCCATTCCGATACGTTTCCAAATGCCCGCATCATGCGGGGGATTGCGTGCCTCCCCGCGCGGCTGTCCGAGAAAAATAATCCCGTAGAATTTCACCATCACATATGCTGCCAATGCGGCGGCCAGTGCGATCACCGCCGCCGCCACCGGTATCAGCATATTGATGTAGCTGTTGGGCAAGCCCGGCGACAACAAAAATGCCTGCAACAACAGCCATTCCGAGACGAACCCGTTAAACGGCGGCAGGCCGGAGATGGACAGCACGCCGACCAGCATCAGCGCCGCAACCCAAGGCATGTCATGGATCAGGCCGCCCATGCGTCCCATGTTGCGCTCGCCGGTCGAGTGCAAAATCGAACCGGTACCGATAAACAGCAGGCTCTTGAAGACAGCGTGGTTCAAGCTGTGGTACAGCGTCGCGGTAAGCGACAAAGCCGCCAGCGCATCCTTGTCGTAAGCGTGGAAGATAATGGTCAGGCCGATACCCACCAGCAGCAGTCCGATGTTCTCGATCGAGGAATACGCCAACAGGCGTTTCATATCGACTTGCACGGCGGCGAACATCACGCCGAAAATTGCGGTGATCAGCCCCAGCGCCAACGCCAGCACACCCCACCACCACAGCTGGGTATCCAGCAAATCGAAAGTGACGCGCAATATGCCGTAGATCGCCGTTTTCAGCATGATGCCGCTCATCAATGCGGAAACCGGCGAGGGCGCGGCAGGATGCGCTTCCGGCAACCAGACGTGCAGGGGCAGCAAACCGGCTTTTGCGCCAAAACCGAACAACGCCAGCAAGAACACCACCGACGACCAGAATGCCGACAGGTGCGCCTCGCGCATCGCCGCGAAAGTGTATGCGCCGATGCCATGCCCGCCCTGCATTACGCCGAATCCGAGCAAAATGGCAATCGCCCCGACATGCGCAACCAGCAGGTACAAATAACCCGCCTTGCGGATGTCGGGAACATGATGGTCGGTGGTAACCAGAAAATAGGAAGACAGCGCCATCGTCTCCCACGCCACCATGAACATGTAGGCATCGTCGGCGAGCAGCACCAGCGCCATGCTGGCGAGGAACAAATGATATTCCAGACACAGCAAACCCAGCGTATCGCCCTGCATGGATTTGAAATAGCCGGCACTGAACAGCGACACACCGAACGATGCACCACCGAGCAGAATCAGGAATAAAGCGGAGAGCGGATCGAGACGAAGGTGAAAAGGTAAATCCGGTAGCCCGAGAGGCAGAGTGGCGACGCTGGCAACCTCGCCGAGCGCCCACAAACCGGTGGCGGCGACTGCCAGCGAAACAAATGCGCCAACAGGAAAAATGACATTGGTGATGATGTGCGGCCTGTGCTGCATGGCCAAGCCCAGCAGTCCCAGTACCAGCCAAAGCACGACAAGCGCGCCTGCCGCATCCAGCGGCAATACACCGACAATGTCCATCCTGCTTGTTTTTCCTCCGCCCCGCTGATTGACCAAACTGCGCAATCCGGTAATTCTACTCCCTCTGTTATGCCGACCTCAACTCCAGCTTATTGAACCCGGCACTTTTCACGATGCGGAGAAAGTTAGCCGCCTGATAATTCACACTGTCAGTAGCATGCTTTGCCGGGAGCAATGCCTGAAAATTTACGGCTTGCAATTTAAGGCCGATAGTATTCAGGGGTGGGTGGTTATTGGTGTTACTCCTGTAGGGACGCGATTCATTGCGCCTTTTTTGGCATACGAACAGTTCAGGGCGCGATGAATCACGCCCCTACAAAACTTTCAACTTCTCCAGCAGCACTTTCAGTGCCTTGCCGCGATGGCTGATGGCGTGTTTCTGTTCGCGCTCCAGCTCTGCGCTCATTTTGCCGAGTTCCGGCAACCAGAACAGCGGGTCGTAGCCGAAGCCGCCGTCGCCGCGTTCCTGATGCGCGATCTCGCCGTGCCATTCGCCTTCGGCGATCAGCGGTTGCGGATCGTCGGCGTGGTGCAGCAGCACCAGCACACAGTAGTAATGCGCGCGCCGGTCGGTCACGCCTTGCATGTCCTGTAATAATTTTTCATTGTTGTGCTGATCGGACTTCGGGGCATCGCCGGCATAACGCGCAGAGAATACGCCGGGCGCGCCGTTCAGCGCGCTGACGCAGATGCCGGAATCGTCCGCCAGCGCGGGCAAGCCGCTCAGGCGGCTGACATGGCGCGCTTTGGCGAGGGCGTTCTCGACGAAGGTGACATGCGGCTCTTCGGCCTCGGATATGCCGAGCTGCGCCTGCGTCAAGACTTCGATGCCGAGCGGTTGCAGCAGGAACTGGAATTCCCGCAGCTTGCCGGGATTGTTGGAGGCGATGACGAGTTTGTTCATATCGTAGGGGCACGATTCATCGCGCCCGGGTTTATTTATGTATTGAAAAGGGCGCGATGAATCGCGCCCCTACAAATGATTAATTCTTCGCCAACGCCGCGCGCTGCATGCCGATCAGCTGTTCGATGCCGGACTTTGCCAGCTCCAGCAATTCGTCCATTTCCTGACGCGAGAAAGCGTGGCCTTCGGCGGTGCCCTGCACTTCGACGAAATTACCGCTGCCGAGCATTACCACATTCATGTCGGTGTCGCAGGCGGAGTCTTCAACATAATCAAGATCAAGTACCGGTGTGCCCTGATAGATACCGACCGAGATCGCGGCGATAAAATCCTTGAGCGGGGTTTCTGGAATTTTGCCCTGACTGAGCAGGCCGCTGACTGCGTCGTGCAGCGCGACGAATGCGCCGGTGATGCTGGCGGTGCGGGTGCCGCCGTCGGCCTGGATCACGTCGCAGTCGATCTGGATAGTACGCTCGCCGAGTTTGCCGAGATCGACCACCGCGCGCAGGCTACGGCCGATCAGGCGCTGAATCTCTTGGGTGCGCCCGGACTGTTTGCCCTTGGCTGCTTCGCGCCCCATGCGCTCGTGGGTGGAACGCGGCAGCATGCCGTATTCCGCCGTCACCCAGCCCTCGCCGCTACCCTTCTTGTGCGGCGGCACGCGCTCTTCAACGCTGGCGGTACAGATCACTTTGGTACCGCCGCACTCGATCAGCACCGAACCCTCTGCGTGTTTGGTGTAATTGCGGGTGATGCGTATCTCGCGTAATTGGTTTGGTGTTCTCTGGCTGGGCCGCATGGTGAATTCCTGGTTAGTGGATAGTGTTTAGTAGCAAGTGGGGAGTGGGTTTTTTGCTTACCACTGAGGCACAAAGTGCCGTTCTACTCCCTACTTCCCGAATCTTAGGTGATTTCCAGAATATGGCAAACCGGCTGCGCGGTGTCGTGGGCGGTCTCGCTGTCCCCCCAGCGCATCGCCACGCCGGTGACATTGTCTGATTTGCCGTCTTCGCGCTCCAGCGCCAGTGCGATGAGGCTATCCAGCGCCCCGGAAACGGGTTTTGCGGCGAAAGCTTTAATCAGCTCCTCATCGAGGAACGGCCCCCACAGACCGTCGCTGGCGAGCAGCAGCACATCGCCGGATTGCAGCGCGACGGGTTTGCCGGGCTCCATATAAAACAGGGTATCGAGACCACCGAGACAATTGGTGATCCGGTTGCGCTGCGGATGAACACGCGCTTCCTCGGCGGTAATCATGCCCCAATCCAGCCATTGCTGCACCATCGAGTGGTCGCGTGTTCTGGCCAATACCGCGCCATCGCGCAGCACATAGAGACGCGAATCGCCGACGTGCCCGCTGTATATTGTGCCATCCTGGATCAGCGCGGCCACGCAGGTGGTGCCAGGCATGCCTTTGCCCAGCGTTTTGTCATGCGGGATCGCCATGATGAACTCGTGCGCATGACGCATGGTTTCCGCGAGAAATTTCTCCGGATCGGCAATGCGCAGCTGCGCATCCCGTTCGAATGCTTCGGCAAAAAAACCGATGGTCGATTCTGCCGCCAGCTCGCCGTGCAAATGCCCGCCCATGCCGTCCGCCAGCAGCAATAGCACAGCCTCGCTGCTGTATGCGTACGCGGCGCGATCCTGGTTGTATTTGCGGTTGCCGATGTGGCTGGCCTGGTATATCGAGAAATTCATGGGCTAACTGGAAACTTGCGGGCCGCAATCGTAATATAATGTGCCGTTCCAGCACAGCCTTTTTATTTGGAGCGGTTCTACCATGATTTTAAGCATGACCGGTTATGCCACCGCCAGCGCGGAACTCGACAGCGGCTCGCTGACGCTGGAACTGCGCGCCGTTAACCACCGTTATCTGGATATCCAGTTGCGCATGCCGGACGAACTGCGCGGTTTCGAAGGCGCGTTGCGCGAAGCGATCACCGCACCGTTGCAGCGCGGCAAGGTGGAATGCCGCATCAATTACGCGGCGCGCGGTGCGCAAAGCGGCGCGGCGTTGAATCGCGATCTGCTAAAACAGCTCGCCGCTTGGAGCAGGGAAGTGCAGGACGCGCTGCCGGATGCCCGTTCGTTGAGCGTGGCCGATGTGCTGCGTTGGAATGGCGTGCTCGAAACACCGACAGCCTCCGCCGATGAATTGCGCGCCGCGCTGCTCGGCCTGCTGCAGGAAGTGTTGCAGGAGTTTTCCGCATCACGCGCCCGCGAAGGCGAAAAACTCAAAGACTTTTTGTTGCAGCGCGTGGACAAAATCGAAGCGTTGCGCACCGGCGTAATGCCGCATGTCCCCGCCGCAATTGCCGCTTACGAGCAAAAACTGGTTGCGCGGCTGCGCGATGCGATGCAAAACGCACCGGCAAATGACGCATGGGACGAGCGCGTTCGTCAGGAGATCACGCTGTTTGCCGGCAAGATCGATGTGGATGAAGAATTGTCGCGGCTGGCCAGCCACCTTACCGAAATGCGCCGGATACTTGCGCAAGGCGGCGCGGTGGGTAAACGGCTGGACTTTTTGATGCAGGAGCTGAACCGGGAAGCCAATACCCTCGGTTCAAAATCGGTGGATGCGGAAGTCTCGCGCAGCGCGATGGAAATGAAAATACTCATCGAGCAGATGCGCGAGCAAATTCAAAATCTGGAGTAAACCCAGGAGTAAAATATGTCGGGAAATTTATTTGTCATCAGCGCGCCTTCCGGTGCGGGGAAAACCAGCTTGGTGCATGCCCTGCTTAACATCAATCCGCAGATCGACCTGTCGATTTCCTTTACCACGCGCGCGCCGCGTCCGGGAGAAACCGATGGCAAGGATTATCATTTTGTCAGCCGCGAAACTTTTCTCGCGATGGCGGAACGCGGCGAATTTCTGGAAAGCGCGGAAGTCTACGGCAATCTTTACGGCACATCGCAAGCCTGGATCAGCCAGAGAAATACCCAGGGGCGCGATGTGCTGCTGGAAATAGACTGGCAGGGAGCCGCGCAAGTACGCCGACTATTCCCGGCGTGCATCAGCATTTTTATCCTGCCGCCGTCCATGGAGGCGCTGGAACAGCGACTGAAATGGCGCGGCAAGGACAACGAGGAGGTGATTGCCAAGCGTCTGGCAGCGGTGCATGGCGATGTTGCCCATGTCGCGGAATTTGATTATGTTATTATCAACGACAATCTGAATCAGGCATTGCGCGAACTGGATGCCGTGGTGCTTTCCACCAAACTGCGCTGTACCTCGCAATTGACCCGCCATCAGAAATTAATTAACCAGTTACAACACCCGGAGTAAATCATGGCCCGTATCACCGTCGAAGAATGTCTCACCCAAATCCCGAACCGCTTTGAACTGACGCTGGTTGCCGCTTATCGCGCGCGCCAGTTGTCCAACGGTGCAAACCACCTGGTCGGGGAGAGCAATGACAAACCAACCGTCGTCGCGCTGCGTGAAATCAGCGAAGGCAAGGTGGGCAAGGAAATTCTCAACCGCGGTCAAGCATAAAACAGGGGGTTTAAAAACTACTGCGCTCGGAATAGCTGCGTTGCTCAAGGACTCAAAATGCTCTTTACCCGAAAGTAAACTCCGCTTTTTGCGAGTTGTGCGGCAACGGCGGGCCGCACATCCCTGCCAGACCCACTTCGCCCTTTCGCGCCTTGCTCTTCCGTCGCTCGCTACGTTTTTCAACCCCCTGTTAATACCGTGATTTCACATGGCCGACGCAGAACTGCTCATCGGGGAAGTATCCGGCTATCTTAAACCGCAGGATGTCGAACACATCCGCGAAGCGATTGAATTCAGCTGTGCCGCCCATCAGGGGCAAAAGCGACAGTCCGGCGACCCGTACATTTCCCATCCGATTGCTGTAGCGCGCATTCTCACCACGCTGCACCTCGATGTGCAAGCTATCATTGCCGCATTGCTGCACGATGTGGTGGAAGACACCGAGGTAACCCCGGAGCAGGTCGCCGAAAAATTTGGCAAGCCGGTCGCGGAACTGGTAGACGGGCTGAGCAAGCTGGAACGGATCCGCTTTGAAACCCGCGAAGATGCTGACGCGGAAAATTTCCGCAAGATGCTGCTGGCAATGGCGCGCGATGTGCGCGTCATCCTTATCAAACTGGCGGATCGCCTGCACAACATGCGCACGCTGGGAGCTATGCCGCACGACAAATGCGAACGCATCGCCCGCGAGACTATGGAAATCTACGCGCCGATCTCCAATCGCCTCGGTCTGAACGATATCTACCACGAGCTGCAGGACTTGAGTTTCAAATACCTGCATCCCAACCGCTATGCGGTGCTCTCCAAGGCGCTCAAAGTCGCGCGCGGCAACCGCCGCGAAGTGCTCGGCAAGATACTTGATGCGGTACGGCTGCGGCTCGCCGAGCAGCACATCCAAGCGGATGTTACCGGTCGCGAAAAGAACATCTACAGCATCTACAAAAAGATGCAAAGCAAATCGCTGGCCTTTGCCGAAGTGTTGGATATCTACGGTTTTCGCGTGCTGGTGGACGATTTCGCTTCATGCTATGTGGCGCTGGGCGTGCTGCACGGCTTGTACAAACCGATTCCCGGCAAGTTCAAGGATTACATCGCGATCCCGAAAGTGAACGGCTACCAGTCGCTGCATACTACGCTATTCGGACCGTTCGGCACGCCCATCGAGATTCAGATACGCACCCACGAGATGCACCGGATCGCCGCTGCCGGTGTGGCATCGCATTGGCTGTACAAGAGCGGGCACTTTTCGATCAATGACCTGCACAAGAAGACCCACCAATGGTTGCAGGAGCTGCTGGAAAGCTTGAGCCAGAGCAGCGATTCCTCTGAATTCCTGGAGCACCTCAAGGTGGATCTGTTCCCCGACGAGGTGTATGTGTTCACGCCCAAAGGCAAGATACTCTCGTTGCCGCGTGGCGCGACGGCGGTGGACTTTGCTTACAGCGTGCATACCGACATTGGCAACCATTGCATTGCCGTCAAGGTGAATCATGAAATGGTGCCGCTGCGCACCGAACTCAGAAACGGTGACCGCGTGGAAATCGTCACCGCACCTTACGCCAAGCCGAATCCGGCATGGTTGGGTTACGTTACCACCAGCAAGGCGCGTGGCCATATCCGCCATTTTCTCAAGACCATGCAATCCGGAGAATCCGCGCAATTCGGCGAACGCATGCTCAATCAGGCCTTGCACGCCTTGGGGATCAATCCGCAGGAGATGGATGAGGCGCACTGGGATAAATTGCTCAAGGATACCGGCACAAAATCGCGCCAGGACATACTGGCCGATATCGGGTTGGGGCGTCGCCTCAACATGGTAGTGGCACGGCAGTTGGCGCGCGTCGGCGAAACCGTAGCGAGTGAAACGGCGGCCAATGCCGTCATCACGATACAGGGCACGGAAGGGATGGCAGTGCAATTTGCAAAATGCTGCCGACCGATTCCGGGCGACCCGATCATCGGTGTGATCAAGAGCGGTCAGGGCCTGATGGTGCATACCCACGACTGTCCTGCATTGCGCAAAGGACGCGGCAGCGGCGAGCAATGGCTGGATGTAATCTGGGACAAAAATATTACCCGCCCCTTCGATGTCAGCATCAAGCTGGTGGTCGCCAACCAGCGCGGGGTGCTGGCAAAAGTTGCCGCCGCGATTGCCGAGGCGGAATCCAATATCGAGAACGTCAATTTCACCAACGAAGGTGCCTACACCGCTTTGCATTTCACCCTGCAGGTGAATAACCGCCTGCATCTCGCCAATGTCATCCGCAGCCTGCGTAAAATACCGGAAGTAATGCGCATCATCCGCTAGCCCTTCTGAATTTGTCCGGCCCGTTACCGGGTTGATTGGAACGCCGGTTTTAATTTTCCTTGCAGCCGCTTGCCGAAAATTTTGCATATCGCGCTTTTGTGCGGCATTATCACGGTAGAAATCAATAACGCATTCAATCCGATGGAAAGCTCGCTCTCTTTGGTTCTTATTCTGCTGGCCACCGCCGTGGTGGTGGTGGTGTTGTGCCGTATCCTGCATCTGCCGGTGATGCTGGGTTATCTCGCGGTTGGCATCCTGATCGGCCCGCACGCGCTGGCTTGGATACCCGATGCGGTGGAGACGCAGCATCTCGCCGAATTCGGAGTGGTGTTCCTGATGTTCAGCATCGGTCTGGAATTCAGCCTGACACGCCTGATGGCGATGAAGCGCACCGTATTCGGATTGGGCGGCGCGCAAGTAATTGTAACCATATTGCTGGTTGTCGCAGCCGCTTCCGCGTTCGGCCTGGATTGGCGTGCCGGTCTGGCGTTGGGCGGTGTACTGGCGATGTCTTCCACGGCCATTGTCAGCAAGATGCTGGTCGAACGCGCCGAACTGAATCTGCCTTACGGCCAGCAAATGATGGGGGTGCTGCTGTTTCAGGATCTGGCCGTCGTCCCGCTGCTGATTATTATCCCCGCGCTGGCTTCCAATCCGGACGATCTTTACGCCACGCTCGGTTATGCGACGCTCAAGGCGGCAATAGTTTTGCTGGTACTGCTGGTGTTCGGCCAGCACATTATGCGCCAATGGTTCCACGTTGTGGCGCGGCAAAAATCCTCCGAATTGTTCATGCTCAACGTGTTGCTCATCACGCTGGGTTTGGCATTTTTCACCGAATTGGCGGGGCTTTCACTGGCGCTGGGGGCATTTGTCGCGGGCATGCTGATCTCGGAAACAGAATACCGCTATCAGGTTGAAGAGGACATCAAACCGTTCCGCGATGTACTGCTCGGTCTGTTTTTCGTCACCATCGGCATGAAGCTAAATTTGGGGCTGGTGGTGGAAGATTTCGGCTGGATACTATTGGCATTGCTGGCACTGATCCTGTTCAAGGCTCTGGTCGTGGCACTGCTGGCAAAGGCATTTGAAGGCGAATGGGGGGTGGCGTTGCGCAGCGCGATCGGCTTGGCACAGGCCGGTGAATTCGGCTTCGTGCTGTTGACGCTGGCGGACGGCGCGCACCTGCTCAATGACGCGACCATGCAAATCGCTCTGGCGGCGATGCTGCTTTCCATGCTGGCCGCACCATTTTTAATACAGCACGGCGAAGCCATTGCCAGACGTTTTTCGTCCGCCGAATGGACCGACCGCGCCATGCAGATACACCAGATCGCCGTTCAAAGTATGGGCAGCAACGGTCATGTCATCATTTGCGGCTATGGCCGCAGCGGCGGCACGCTGGCGCGATTCCTGGAAGAGGAGCATTTGCAATTCATTGCGCTGGACCTGGATTCGCGCCGCGTCAGTGTTGCCCTTGAAGCCAAAAAGAAGGTGGTGTACGGCAACGCCGCCAAACGCGAAGTGCTGATCGCGGCAGGTTTGATGCGCGCCAAGGCACTGGTGATTTCCTACAAGGACAAGCATTCTTCGCTGGCAATCCTGCGCCATGTCAAGGAGCTTCGTCCGGATTTGCCGGTAGTGGTGCGCACCAATGACGACACGCATGTGGAGGCATTAAAAGAAGCCGGTGCAGCCGAGGTGGTCGCCGAGGTATTGGAAGGCAGTGTCATGCTTGCCTCGCAGACGCTGCTGATGGCGGGGGTACCGCTTAGCCGCGTGATTCGCCGTGTTCAGGAAAGCCGTGCGCGCCGTTATTCGGTCTTTAGCGGTTATTTCCGCACCGCGCAACACGAGGCGGAGGAAACCAGCGAAAGACTGCAGTCGCGCTTCCTGAGCGTACTGCTTAAAAAAGACTCCGCTGCAGTCGGCAAAAGACTGCGCGAGGTTGGCCTGGATACGCTGAGTGTCGATGTCAATGCGGTGCGGCGGCATGGCGTACGCGGAGCCAAACCGAGCGAGGAAATGCTATTGCAGGCTGGCGACGTGCTGGTATTGCTCGGCTTGCCGGAGGCGTTGCAGCAGGCTGAAGCAAGACTACAAAAAGGATGAGAAAATTTCGTAGGGTGCGTTCTACGCACCATTGCTAACCGGTGCGTGAACGCACCCTACGTGATTCCTGTTGGAATTAAACCCCCATGCAGACGGTATAGGTCTGGCCGTCCTGAACCCCGCCGATGATGATGGATTTGCCCGCGGCAGCGGGATCAAGCGTACGCATCGAGCCCGCGTCGGTGTTGCCGTCATCCAGTGTGATGTCCAGTTGCCTGACAAATTTCCCCAGAATGCCCTGCGAACAAATCACATAGGTACCCGTCATGGCTGTGCCGGCGGTACCGGCCGCGTTGGTTGTGATGGTCGTAAAATTGACGTTGCTCTGGATGCCAATCTCTCCGCCGGCCGCATTGGTGGGCAGGTATCCGTCGCCGATGGCGGGCGCGCCGGGAATGGTGGTAGTTCCGGGAGCCAACCCGGCCAATCGTACTTGTTGCCAGAATAGGTAGCTTTCGTCGGTAATGCCATGCGTGTTCCACGCCCCATCTATAATACCGTTACCCGCAACACACTTTGCGGCCGCTGCCGGGCTGCAGGTTGATGCGCCGGCAACATGGGTATTGGCTGTACCGATAGTCGAATCATCACCCGGCAATGCCCTGAACTTGTCCTGATAACCATAGAGGAATACCGGAATATTTTTGAAATCAGCGGCGAAGTTCTTGACCTTCGCGCTGTTGATGAGTTCCTGCCCCTTCAACGCGCCGCTCAGCAACAGGCCGATAATTACCAGCACAATTGCGATTTCGATCAGGGTAAAACCGGATTGATTGCGTTTCATTTGCCGATCTCCTATTTGCAGGCGTGCCTGCCGGTGGATGCCGCACGGAGCATACAGCAACTGTGCGGCCAGATGTGCGCCATGATTCGTATAATGCTTCTCTCGCGACGCATCACACTTATTGCGCTTATTTGCGGTAAAATGTTACAAATATCAAAAAGCACTCTTTAGGGGTAGTGGCGTGGTAGACATCGCGGAACAATCAATACTGACGCATCTAAAAAGCAGCGGGCGTTTGCCCACGCCGAAAGGTGTGGCGCTAGAAGTTATTAATCTGACGCAGCGCGAGGACGTATCCAATCAAGATATTGTTCGCCTGATCGGTGCCGATCCCGCACTGAGTGCGCGGGTCATTAGAGCGGCCAATGTGTTGCTCGCCAATGCCTCAAGGCCGGTCGTCACTATCACCGATGCCGTTACGGTGCTGGGTGCGCGTGCATTGCGCCAATTGGTGCTCGGTATTGCGCTCATCGCGGATTATCGCCACGGCCCCTGCAAACAGTTCGACTACCAGCATTTCTGGACTCATTCATTGCTGACCGGAATCGCCGCGCGGCATTTGGCGGCGCATGCGCGTTTAGCGGCCGCAGAGGAAGTTTTTGTGCTGGGCTTGCTCAGCAATATCGGCCAGTTGGCTTTATCCACGGTGCACCACAAGGAATACGGGGAGCTGCTCACACAGACCAAAGGCAAGGCAGTGGAGGAGTTGCTCAAGCTGGAGCACGACAGGTTCGGCTGTGATCAGGCAGAATTGGGCGAGGCGATGCTTGCCGATATGCATTTCCCGAAAATTTATCAGATGATTGCGCGGCATTTCCGCCAGCCCGAAACCGCCAAGGTAACCGAAGGTTCGCGCGACTGGCGGCTGCTGCATCTGCTGCACCTCGCGGCACTGATCGCGGATGTTTGCCTGGCGAGTCCGGCGGAGCGCGGAAAACTGGTGACAAAAATCAGGCGGCAGGCGGCAAGTGTGGCGATCGAGGTGGCCGAGCTCATCGAAATTGGCGATGCCTGCGCGGTGGATTGGCTGGATTGGCTGGCGCTGATGAACATGGGGGCTGCGCATATGCCCTCATTTGTCGAACTGCTGACCCAGCAGCCCGATGCCATTGCTCCGGAAGTAGAGGTGCCGCAATGGCCGCATGCCGATCAGGATAATTACAAGATGCGCGTGCTGGTGGTAGAGCACGACCTGAATATGCTTGACCTGTTCAAATCGATGCTGGTGGCAGCCGGACATAGCGTGCAGACGGCTCGCGACGGCGTGGAAGCGCTGAAAGTAATTGCGCAGCAGCAGCCACAAGTGGTAATCAGCGATTGGCTGATGCCGCAGATGGATGGTATCGCTTTGTGCAAAAAACTGCGCGAAAATTACGATCAGCGCAACATGTACATCATCATTCTCACCGCGCAACGGAGTTCGGACAAGCTCATTGAAGCTTTTGAAGCGGGTGCGGACGATTGTATGATCAAGCCGCTTACGCAAAAGATATTCTTTGCGCGCTTGCGCGCCGCGCAGCGTGTGGTGCAGTTGCAGGAAGAGCTGGCGTTTGACCGCGAGCAGTTGTTGCGTTTTTCCAAAGAACTGGCGGCATCCAACGAGCACCTGCAGCGTCTGGCATTGACCGATGCGCTTACCGAATTACCCAACCGCCGTTTTGCCATGGAGCGGCTTGAGCAAGAGTGGGCGTTATCCGAACGCGGCGGGCGCAACTTAACATGCATGATGGTGGATATAGACCACTTCAAATCCATCAATGACAAATTCGGCCATCAGGCGGGCGACGATGCGCTGAAAGCTGTCGCGCATACTCTTCGCCAATCGGCTCGCACGCAGGATGTGGTGTGCCGCTACGGCGGCGAAGAGTTTCTGATAATTTGCCCGGAAGCCGATATAGATGCCGCCTATCAGGGTGCAGAGCGGTTGCGCCTGAATGTCGCCGCACTGAAGCTGAAAAATCAGGGGGTAAGCATTAAGCTGACGATCAGTATCGGTGTGGCCGAGAAAAAAGCGGGAGTCACCTCAATAGATGACTTGCTGAATCGGGCGGATGAATGCTTGTATGCGGCTAAAGCCGGCGGGCGAAACCAGACAGTTTCCGAGAAATAACTTCGCCCGAGCATTGATTGTCGGCAGGTGCTCGCTGCGCACCCAAACGTGCAAGCTTTACATACGCTCAGTCAGAATCACTCCTGCGCATTTCAAACAGGATGTTTTTGTAAGAAAAAATCTTACATAGCTTACCCTGCCATTCCTACAAAATAATTAGCGCGCTTCTGATTTTATTTCCGCCCCATTGACGTGATAATGCAATCGCTGCAATTCGCAGCCGGAATATATGGCTGCCGGATGGCGCAGTTGATTCAAGATAATCCGTTCTCCATTAGCTACAAGGGGGCTATATGAACACAGTGCAATTGCAAGAGGGTATCCGGGACCTTAATCTGACTTATCTGATGCTGGCGCAGCAAATGATCAAGGAAGACAAGGCTGCCGCAATTTTCCGCTTGGGTATCAGTCAGGATCTTGTAGAGGTGATCGCCGGGTTGTCGCCCGCGCAGGTTATCAAGATGGCTGCATCCAATATGCTGTTGTGCTGCTTCCGCTTTGAAGAGAATTTGCTGCTGAATATGGTGGCCGGTTACAGTAAGGATCGCATGATGTCACAAGCGCATGCCGCGATTCTGATGTCGGCGCAACCTGTTGAAGAATTGGCGTAAGAGATGGATATGCCGGTTGTCAAAACAGTGGCGGGTGAAGCCCAGCAAGTCAAAATCGCAATCGACCTGATTGAGATGGGTGCGCGCTTGCAGTTGCTGCAAGAGGAAACCACGCTGAGTCGCGAGCGCTTGCTCCGGCTATACAAAGAAATCAAGGGAGAGTCTCCTTCCAAGGGGATGTTGCCCTACTCAACCGACTGGTTTATGAGCTGGCAGCCGAACATCCACTCGTCCATCTTTATGGATATTTACCAGTTTCTGGTCAAGTATGCCGGAATCGATGGCGTACAAGCGCTGATTACCGCCTATCGTTTATACCTCGATCAGGTTCGCGGTATTGAAGATACCGAGCCATCGTTAAGTATTACCCGTGCATGGTTCCTGATTCGCTTCTTCAAGGCGGGGATGATGCAACTTGCGCCGTGCAAAGCCTGCGGTGGTTTCTTTGTGACGCATGCCAACGACCTGAATGATAATTACGTCTGCGGCATTTGCCACCCTCCCGCACGCGCCGGCAAAACCAAGGCTGCAAAACAAGCCTCCATGGCTGCCGCACAAGCGGCCTGATATGTGCTGGCGCAGTCTCTGGTGCGCCTGTGCAGTACTCCGTTTCCCTATGTAACCAATGTCCGCCAATGACGCGGAGGCGTTATGGCATCCGCCGATATATTTTGCATCCAATTTAATAATGACGAGCTCCCCGGCAAAACCAAAAAACACATTGCACACAAAGTTGCATCCTCGCGACGCGGATTTGCTCTAAAATACGCACGCAGAACCCCATTGACCTTAACGCTGAAATAATTAAAGAGAGCGTGCATGTTAGTAATCGTTGGCTATTTGATTGTTTGTTTCTCGGTATTCGGCGGTTTCGTCCTGGCTGGCGGACACTTGGCTGCATTGCTTCAGCCGATCGAATTGTTGATGATCGGGGGCGCTGCGGCTGGCGCATTTCTGGTTGGCAATACGGCGAAGGTGATCAAGGCAACCCTCAAAGACTTGCCTAGCGTATTGAAGGGTTCCAAGTACGGCAAGGATGACTACATGGAAGCGCTGGCTTTGCTCTACGAATTGCTGAGCAAGGTGCGCAAGGAAGGCTTGATGTCCATCGAGGGTGATGTGGAGGAACCTCATGAAAGCGCACTGTTTGCCAAATATCCAAAAATTACTTCGGATCATCATATTGTTGAATTTATGACCGACTATTTGCGCATCATGGTCAGCGGCAACTTGAATGCAATGGAAATCGAAAACCTGATTGACGTGGAAATTGAAACGCATCATCACGAAGCGATCGTGCCTTCCCATGTAATTGCCAAATTAGGCGATGGTATGCCCGCATTTGGTATTGTGGCGGCGGTGATGGGTGTGGTGCATACCATGGAATCGGTCGGCATCCCGCCCGCAGAATTGGGTATGCTGATCGCCCATGCGCTGGTTGGAACGTTCCTTGGTATTTTGCTGGCTTACGGATTTGTCGGTCCGCTGGCGACGACGCTTGAGCAAAAAGCTGATGAAACTACCAAAATGTTGCAGACCATCAAGGTGACGCTCTTGGCTAATCTTAACGGATACGCTCCGGCAATGGCGGTTGAGTTCGGTCGCAAGGCTTTGAATTCGACTGAACGCCCCACTTTTGCCGAACTCGAAGAGCATGTCAAACGGAAACGCTAATCAGTAGCCGAGGTTCAGATTGCATCTGATACCTGATATATCACACCCGGCATCGGTCCAATATGTCCGAAGATAGAAATAAAAAACCCATCGTTATCAAACGCGTCAAGAAAGTCGTGGGCATGGCTCACGGCGGCGCATGGAAAATCGCTTACGCCGATTTTGTGACGGCGATGATGGCATTCTTCCTGCTAATGTGGCTGCTGGGATCGGTGACTGCGGGCGACCTGAAGGGTATTTCGGAATACTTCAAAACGCCGCTCAAGGTTGCATTGACCGGCGGCTCCGGAAGCGGTGATAGCTCAAGCATTCTCAAGGGCGGAGGACAAGATCTGACGCGAGCATCCGGTCAGGTCAAGATGGGGGACTTGCCGCCGGAAAAGAGAATCATCAACATCAAGGCAAATACACAATCGCTGTCGAAGGCTGAGCGAGAAAAAGAACTCAATAAACTCAAAGAGCTGAAAGCAAATATCGAGAAGGCTATCGATAATAGCCCCAAGCTGCAACAGTTTAAAAAACAAATTCTGCTCGATATCACCAGCGAAGGCTTGCGCATCCAGATCGTTGATGAAAAAAACCGGCCAATGTTTCAGATTGGCAGTGCGGAACTTGAACCCTACACCCGTGAAATACTGCATGAGATCGGCATGATGCTGAACGAGGTGCCCAACAAAATAAGCATCTCCGGTCATACCGATGCAGCACTCTACGGTGGCGGAAACCGGGGGTACAGCAATTGGGAGCTATCTGCTGATCGTGCCAATGCATCGCGCCGTGAATTGATTGCTGGCGGTATGTCAGACGAGAAAATCATCCGTGTGGTGGGTTTATCATCCGCCGTGCTTTTTACCAAAGAGGATCCTCTAAATCCGGTCAATCGTCGTATAAGTATGATTGTAATGAATAAAAAAGCCGAGGATGCAGCCAGTCATGACGGAGGTACTGTGGGAGAGGATATCGGTGAAGATGATGCTGAAACCGGTGTCAGCGGTACCGGCGAAACACCAGTGTCTGAGGTTCCGGTAGCGCCCTAATTCTGGTGGTTCACGGATAATTCCTGTCTTGCTTAAGAGTTATTGCATTCAGTTTGAAACTGAACTTCCCTTACAAAGATTTCGCCAACATTTCCGTTAAGTTTCATCAATAGTGCAACGCCACATTAGTTTTGTTGTCGCCCTTATTCTTGTGAGGCGGCAACAATCATTCAGGGCGCGGTTCTCGCGCCCTCTAGCATGGTTGATTGTTAGCATTTGTCAGCATATCACCGCGGAATCTGGGTATATTTTGCGTCATGGTTGGCAGATTCCATTGGTAATTACCCCTGTTTAGCTCGGAATTAATAAGGATTTCTGGTTCAGGTTGCCTGATCACCTGAGGGAAGTCGCACTCCTTCTTGGTGTGGTTTGACAGGAAAGGCGCTTAATCTCGAGAATTGACTGGGGTTTATTTCTCTGTTCACCTAAAGAAAATCGGGGTATTGCCGATAAAGTGATAGCTATGAAAAGAGGCCTGAATCTATGCGATATGCGTAAATCAGGCGCGCAGGACTTTTGAACTTGCTTTCATGATGCCGAAGACACGACAAATCGCAGGTTATTTGCGGGAATAGTCTGCTTGATAATAAAAGCTTTTACACGGGGGCGGGATGCTAAATAACATGAAAATTAGTGCCAGATTATGGATTTTGCTGGCCTTTTTAGTAACAGCGCTTGTTATGGTTGGAGGGGTTGGGTTATTTGCATCCGGTAAGCTGAATGGCGCAATCAAATCGGTCTACGAGGATCGTGTGCTTCCGCTCACACAGTTGAATACTATCTATATCGCCAATATGAATAACCGGCTTGCTATCTCCAGCGCGATTAACCATCCCGAAGATATGGCGAAATATGCACATGAAATCGAGGCAAACAAGACTGCAATCGACAAGCAGTGGACTGAGTTTACCGCAGCGATTTTGGGGGAGCATGTTGTAGATGAGGAAGACAAGAGGCTGGCTGCCGATTTTGTCGCTGCGCGCGGACGCTTCGTCGAAGAGGGTGTTAAGCCAATTGTCATCGCGATGCAAGCCAATAACGCAACCGAGGTTCGGCGCATACAGGTGGAGCACATAACCCCCTTGTCCGCCCCGCTGGATAAAGCGCTGACCGCCTTGATCGATATGCAAAAGGGCGATGCCCAGGAAGCGTATGAAGATTCCGGCGTGTTATTCAATAACATGCGCATGCTGGTTCTCGCGCTGATTTTGCTCGGTGCGACTTTGGGTGGCGTGCTTGGCTTTTCCATTGTTAGCGGTATCAATCGTTCCATAAGCGAGTTGCGCAACGTGATGGTAAAAATGTCCGCCGACGGCGATTTGAGCGCACGCGCCAGAGTGTACGGACAGGATGAGATTGGTCAGGCAGCCACGGTTTTTAACGGGCTGATCGACGGCTTTTCAAATATCATCAAAGTCGTGCTTGCCGATACCGATTCGTTGTCCGGTACGGCGGCACATTTATCGGTAGCCTCGCTGCAAATTGCGCAAGGTTCGCGCACGCAAAGCGAAGCGGCAGCTTCAACGTCGGCGGCGGTCGAGCAGATCACCGTAAGCATCAATTCGGTAGCCGCCAACACCGAAACCGTACGCAAACTGTCCGAGGCTAGTCTGCTGCAAACTCAACAAGGTAATGTAAGCATGATGGAAATGATTGGCGAGATCAGTCATGTGCAGGAGACGGTCAATCAGATCGCCGACTCGGTCAAAGAATTTGTCGATAGCACGCGCGCTATTGCCGGCATGACACAGCAGGTAAAAGAAATTGCCGACCAGACCAACCTGCTGGCGTTAAATGCGGCGATCGAAGCGGCTCGCGCCGGCGAACAGGGGCGCGGTTTTGCCGTGGTAGCGGACGAGGTGCGCAAGCTGGCGGAAAAATCCGCCCAGTCGGCGAACGAAATTGATCAGGTGACCAATTCGTTAAACCAGAAATCAACTCGTGTCGAAGAAGTGGTGCAAGAGGGCTTGCGCTCCCTGCAGGCAACCCAGGAGCAGGTCGAGCGCGTCTCGAAGGTGTTGACCGAAGCTGGCGAGGCTGTGTCACAATCCAGTCAGGGAGTAAGCGATATTGCCGCCTCGGTAGTCGAGCAGAGCGTGGCAAGCGCCAACATTGCACGCAACGTGGAAAAAATCGCGCAAATGTCTGAAGAGAGCTCCGCTGCATTGCAATCAAACAACGAAAATATCGTATGCCTCGAGCATGTGGCAAAAGAATTACAAGGCGTGGTAAGTAAATTCAGAGTGTGACGCAGAGGTGATTGATATAACGATCAGCCATTCGTCCAGATTGTCCAATAAACACAGTCAGATCATTGGTTACTATAATATCGCCCGAAAGCAGTGCTAAAAGGAGCAACGACAATGCAAAACAAAAATGCTTATGTGTCGCAAAAGGAAGTGCCGTTTCCGGTCAATACGGTGCTGGTCTCAAAAACCGACACCAAGGGTATCATCACCTACGCAAACGATGCATTTGTTGAAATTTCCGGATATTCGCGCGAAGAACTGATCGGCACCAACCACAATCTGGTGCGCCACCCCGACATGCCGCCGCAGGCATTTCAGTGGCTGTGGGACACATTAAAACAAGAGCGCCCGTGGCGCGGCGTAGTCAAAAACCGTTGCAAGAATGGCGATCATTATTGGGTGCGCGCCACCGTTGCCCCCATTATTGAAGGCGGGCAAATCATCGGTTACGTGTCGGTGCGCAAACCTCCGACACGCAATCAAATCGCCGGTGCGGAGGCGCTATACCGCGAACTGAACCAATCCGGCGCGCAAATTGTCTCGAAATATGAACGGTTCAAAATCAAGAACTGGTCGATGAAAGCCAAGCTGCAAGCGGCAATACAGGTTCCGTTGTTGTTGATCCTCACCGTGGCGCAACTCTATATGACGAGCACACTCAAAGACGATATGTTGAATCTGGCCTCGGAAAAAGGCGACCAGATCGCGAATCAGCTTATGGACAGCGGCAACATGCTTATGGTCACCGGGCAGATCAGCGATGTAAACAACCGTAAGCTATTGCTCACCAAGGCGACCTCGTCGGGCAACGTTACGTCCGCCCAGATGGTGCGCGCACCACAGGTGGCGGAACAATATGGCGCATTGCCTGAAGAACGAATCAAGGACGATATACAACGTCAGGCTATCGAGACCAAGAAACAAAATATCATGTTCGGCAAAGATACCTCGGGTAATCCGATCATGCGTATTACCACGCCGTATCTGGCCAGCAAAAATTTCCACGGCACCGATTGCACGGTTTGCCATACAGTGCCGGAAGGCACTGCGCTCGGCGCCTCCGATATAGTGATCGATCTGCAGCATGATCTGAAACGCATCAACGAGATCGAGTTCAGGATGCTGATCGGGCAGGTCGCATTGCAAGTATTTCTGCTGTTCTTTATCGGTTTCTGCGTGGATAAATTTATCCGTCGCCCGATGTCGGAAGTCGGCAAGGAATTCCGCAACATTATGGAAGGAAATCTCGATACCGAGCTGGATATTTCCATTCAGGATGAAATGGGCAAGCTAATGTGCGAGATTCAAACCATGCAATGCTATTTGCGCACCATGGTGGATGAAATTGTCACGCCGGTCGGGCAGATGCGCAAACGTATCGTGGATATGGATGTCAGGGTATCGGGCATGGCAAACAATGCCATGACCGAACAAGACCACATACAGCAAATTGCCAGCACCATGGAAGAATTCAGCCAGTCGATTGCCGAGGTCGCGCACATGGCCGCGGATTCTCTTAGTAATGCGCAGTCAATGCAGAAAATCGTCGAGGAAAATAACAGCAACATGGAGCTCAGTATCGTTGCGACCGGCAAGGTCGCGCAAACGGTACAGGATTCCAGTAAAACGATTTCGGACTTGGGTACATCCATCCACAGAATCGGCATCATCGCGAATACCATCAAGGAAATCGCCGAGCAAACCAACCTACTGGCGCTGAATGCGGCAATCGAGGCGGCGCGTGCCGGCGAACAGGGGCGAGGTTTTGCCGTGGTGGCGGACGAAGTGCGCAAACTGGCCGAACGTACCGCAACCAGCACCAAGGATATTGCCAGCACCATCAGCGAGATTAACTCGATATCGGATGCCGCTGTAAAATCAATGCATTGGGCGGTTACCGAAGTTGAAAACGGGATTGATTTGATCCGTAAAAACGGCGACGGTTTGAAAGAAATTATGAAAGCTACCACCAATGTAGCCGAGCACGTCGGGCATATAGCCACTGCATCCAGTGAACAAAGTGCAGCCGGAGAGAGTGTGGCAAATAGCCTTGAGCGCATTACAATACTGGTTGACAACAATACGCAATCCGCTAAAGATGCAAGGCTGGCGGCGGATGAAATGGCTAAATCAGCCGATGAATTGAGTAAAGCGGGATATCCTCTAACCAAATGTGCGATGAAATAAAGTTGGGAACGGATAGCGTGTTGCGGGATATTCCGCTTCAACCGCTACCAAAGTGAGGAGATGAAATGTCGGAATTATTAAAAAGCATTGATGCCAGAACCAAACTGGCCGGTACCAACAAGCTGGAAATCCTGATGTTTTCATTGGGCGTTGACAGTCGCACCGGGCGCGAGGAAACCTTCGGCATTAACGTATTCAAGGTGCGCGAGGTAATGCGCATTCCCGCCATTACGCGCGCGCCGGATATGCCCAAAGCGGTAGAGGGGATGGTGAGCTTGCGCGGGGTACTGGTTCCGGTGATCGATCTGGCCAAATATATCGGCATCGAAACCGAGCTGAAGCCGGAGATCATGATCGTCACCGAATACAACGGCCATACGCAGGGTTTTCTGGTCAAGGCGGTAGACAACATCCTGCGTTTGGACTGGTCGGCGATGCGCGTTCCACCACAAATGCTGGTGGCGGAAATGGGCGGTCTGGTTACCGCTATTACCGAACTAAAAGACAAGCGACTGGTGATGATGCTGGATGTGGAAAAAGTTCTTTCCGAAACCGGTCATTTTGACAGCGATGACAACATATTCAAGAGTGTGCGACCGCTGGGCAAAGAGCGCACCGTATTTTTTGCCGACGACTCTTCGGTTGCGCGCAGCCAGATTGCCAAAACACTGGAAGCCATGCAGGTGAAGTCTATTTCAGCGATCAATGGCCGCCAGGCGTGGGAGGAATTGTCCAAGCTGGCAGACTACTCGGATGCCTCGAATATCCCGCTCAAAAACATGGTGCAAGTGATCCTCACCGACGTTGAAATGCCGGAGATGGACGGTTACATGCTGACACGCAAAATCAAGTCTGACAAACGCTTTGCCGGAATCCCTGTGTTGATGCATTCGTCACTGAGCAGCACTTCCAACGAGCAGATGGGCAAAGCGGTCGGGGTGGACGAATATGTGCCGAAATTCGAGGCGCAAAAATTGGCGGAAACATTAGCGAGGTTGTTGGTTTGATAGTGAAGGTGAGACGCGGCACGGTACACCTCCACCAAGGAGAATAAAATGACTTATATGGAAGATATTTCGAGCAGCGACCAAAGCAACATGCTGGATCACGTTGATGCCCGCACCAATCTGGCCGGCACCAATAAAATGGAAATTCTGCTGTTTAATTTGGGCAGCGATGAGAAGTTCGGCATCAATGTATTCAAGGTCAAGGAAATCAGTCAGGCAAAGAAAATTACCCGCACACCCAATATGCCGAGCGGGGTTGACGGTATCGTGTCATTGCGCGGCCATGTTATGCCGGTGCTAAATCTGGCGAACTTCATGGGAATCCAGACGACCGAGAGGCACCAGACCATGATGGTGGCGGAATACAATACCCACATCCTCGGCTTTCTGGTAAAGGGTGTTGATCGCATCATCCGGGTGGACTGGGATAAGGTGCGCGCCACCGAGGGAATGCTTTCCGATCAGGGCTCGCTGATTACCGCGATCACGGAATTGCAGGATGGCACGCTGGTATCAATTCTGGACGTTGAGCAGATTTTGGCCAATGCCTTCGGTGAAGGCGTGGTAGGCGAGGTGGAGCGTGTGGAATCGGCGCGCGACCTGTGCATATTTTTCGCCGACGATTCAATGGTGGCACGCAGAAAAATTGCTGAGGTACTGGACAAAATGGGCATCAAGCATATCCAGTCGAATAATGGCCAGGAGGCATGGGACAGGCTTAAGGCCATGGCGGATGCGGCGCAAAGTACGGGAGCCAATTTGCAGGATCAGATACAGGTGATTTTGACCGATGCGGAAATGCCGGAAATGGACGGCTACGTCTTAACCCAAAACATCAAATCTGATCGCCGTTTTGAAGGCATACCTGTGGTGATGCACTCGTCACTTTCTTCCGATGCCAATCGCGCGATGGGGCGTCGCGTCGGGGTGGATTATTATGTGCCTAAATTTGATTCGATGATTTTGTCGACAACATTGAGGCCGCTGTTGAATTGAAGGTAGGGGATTGTTATGGGTATTGAAAATACAAAGTTTTTGGTGGTTGATGATTTTTCCACAATGCGGCGCATCGTGCGCAATTTGCTCAAAGAGTTGGGTTTTACCAACGTGCAGGAAGCGGAAGACGGGATAGATGCGCTAACCAAGCTGCGCGCTGACACATTTGATTTCGTGGTTTCCGACTGGAATATGCCCAATATGACGGGCATTGATCTGCTGCGTTCCATTCGGGCGGATGACAAGCTCAAGCATCTGCCGGTACTGATGGTCACTGCGGAAGCCAAGAAAGAAAATATTATTGAAGCGGCGAAAGCCGGGGCGAGTGGCTATGTGGTAAAACCATTCACGGCCGCCACGCTGGATGAGAAGCTGAAGAAAATCTTCCAAAACTTCCCGAACCTACAAAAGTGAGTATGCCATGACAAGTAATACAGCAAGCGGTGATTCCGACGATCTCGAATCGTTGTTCGACAGCATCGTTGCAGCAAATGTCGCCGAAGACGACCCCAATACCTCAATTGCCGGTGATGGCTCAGATAAAGTAATCAACCATATCGGGCACATGGCGCGAACATTGCACGACACATTGCGCGAACTGGGTCTTAACAAGCAAATTGAGAAAGCGGCATCATCGATTCCCGATGCGCGTGACCGCTTGAATTATGTGGCCACCCTGACGCAACAGGCCGCGGAGAAGGTATTAAACGCCACCGATTCGGCGCAACCGATTCTGGAAAAAGTAGAAGTGGAATCACACCGTCTGGCCGGGCAGTGGGACATGCTGTTCGAGAAAAAGCTGGATGTGGAACAATTCAAAAATCTTGTGATGCAAACACATGCATTCCTGTATGAAGTACCCAAGCAAACCAAAGCAACCAATGGTTACCTGATGGAAATCATGATGGCCCAGGATTTTCAGGATCTGACCGGGCAGGTCATCAAAAAAATCATCGAAGTCACGAAAACCATGGAGCAGCAATTGGTGACATTATTGCTGGAGAACGCACCTCCTGCAGTCAAAGCCGATTATGACGGGCTATTGAATGGTCCTGTCGTCAATACAACAGGACGCACCGACATCGTGACCAACCAGGATCAGGTGGATGACCTGTTGGCTAGTTTAGGTTTTTAATAACGCAGGGGATGGCGAGCCATCCCCTTGCATAGCAGGCCATGGTTGTTGTTCTTTGGCAACCTGATGAACGGCTAGAGACTGCATCAGATAGGAGAAAGAAATGAACGACTTTGCGGGCATGGAAGAATTGCTGAGCGATTTCCTGACAGAGGCCGGGGAGATGTTGTCCGACGTGGACAGCAAATTGATGGAGCTGGAGAAACATCCGGACGACAGCAAATTGCTCAACGAGATATTTCGCGGCTTTCACACCATCAAAGGCGGTGCCGGATTTCTCAATGCAAGCGAGCTGGTCACACTGTGCCACCTCACCGAAAATTTGTTCGACAAGCTGCGCAATCGTGAATTAACACTGAGCGCGGAACTTATGGACGTAATTTTCGCGGCAACTGCCGAAGTACGCAGAATGTTCAATGCGCTGCAACAAAGTCTGCAACCCGAGGCCGCTCCCGCGGATATTCTGGCAAATTTAAAGGCTGCACTGGACGGCAAAGCCCCCTCGGCGCAAAAGACAGAAAATAAACCCAACCCCGCAGCCCCGTCTGTCGCGCAGGCCACACCATCGACAACCCAAGCCCCTGATGGTGTCGATTGGAATGCGTTATATTCCGCGCTGACCGGCACGGATATCGTCGCCAAGGTGGGCGCAACCCGCGACCCTGAAAAAATCGCCGAAGCAATCTCCGAGGAGAAATCGACCAAGGAAGCATTCGGTCGCCGTACAGCCGACGTACCGGGTGCCACGGTAGGCCGCCGTGGCGGTGACGTTCCGGCACAGGAGGCCAAGGAATCGACTATCCGCGTGGACACCGACCGCCTCGATCAAGTGTTGAATCTTTCCGGCGAAATCGGCCTGACCAAAAATCGTCTCACCCATTTGCGTTCTGACATTTTGCAGGGGCGCAATGACCAGAATACCCTGAGCGAACTCGACCAATCTGTCACGCAACTGGATATGCTGGTAGTGAATTTGCAGAATGCGGTAATGAAAACCCGCATGCAGCCGATCGGGCGCCTGTTCAAGAAATACCCGCGTTTGGCGCGGGATTTGGCGCGCTCGCTGGGCAAGGATGTGGAACTGGTGCTGGTCGGTGAAGAAACCGAGATGGACAAGACCATGATCGAGGATTTGAACGATCCGCTGGTTCACTTGGTGCGCAATGCGGTGGATCACGGTGTTGAAACCATCGAGAAACGCATAGCTGCCGGCAAACCGGAAAAGAGCATCGTGGAGTTGAGCGCGCGCCAGGAAGGCGACCACATTCTGATTATCATCAAGGACGACGGGCGCGGTATGCGCCCGGATGTGATCCGCAACAAGGCGGTAGAAAAAGGGCTGATCACCAATGAGATGGCTAACACACTGGATGAAAATCAGTGTCTGGAACTCATTTTCCTGCCGGGTTTTTCGACCAAGGAAGAAATCTCCAGCGTATCCGGACGCGGTGTCGGTATGGATGTGGTCAAAACCAACATCTCGAAACTTAACGGAATTATCACTATTCAGTCCGAACCGGAGCGGGGCACAGAAATCACCATTTCCTTGCCGCTCACGCTCGCGATCCTGCCGGTACTGATCTTGCGACTCGGCGATCAGTCTTTTGCCGTTCCCCTGTCGATGGTGCGCGAAATCCTGTCCATTACGCCCGACCAGTTACAGCAGGTCTCCGGTAAAGCTACCATGGTCGTTCGCGGCGAGGTGCTGCCGGTACTGCCGTTGGCTCAATTGATCGGATGGGAACAGGGTGTGGTGCCCGAAGTGGGCGTACTGATGCAGTTTGGCAACAACAGCTTCATCCTCTCGGCAGACGGCTTTGCCGGACATGACGATGTGGTGATCAAATCACTGGACACTTTCCGCCCCAAAGGCGTGGCAGGTGTGACGATGTCCAGTGAAGGCGATATCGTGCTGATTCTCGATATCAAGGAATTGCTCAGCGACATACGCGGACATTAAACATATAGGTTTAAGAGTGGGCAGCAAGCAGTAGGCAAACCTACCCTTCCTATCACTCTTTGCCACACGGGAGAGAAAGATGTTTTGCGGAAAATTAAGACGTGAACACCAGTCATTGCGCGCGAGGTTAAGCCAAACCGAGCAAGAGATCGCCGCAATGCACAGTAATTTGGCTGCATTGGAAAATGAGCGTGACGCGGCGCTCACCGAGTTGAAGGCGCTTCGGACGGAACACGACACCTCGGCGCGGTTGTTTGCCAATATGCAGGGATTCGGCGATTCCTTTGCCGTGCTGCAACAATCCCAGGTTGCCGCAGCGCAGGCGTTGCGCGAAGAAAAACAACACGCCATTGAAGCGGCCAGTATTTCCGAAAACAACCGCACGGCTGTGTTGCAGATATCGCAAAGTCTGGAGGCGCTGTCCGGCGACACGCTGCAAACTTCGCAAAACGTGCAGAATCTGACTGAACGGGCGGCGCAGATCGGCAGCATCGTTCAACTGATCAAGGAAATTGCCGACCAGACCAACCTGTTGGCGCTTAACGCGGCCATCGAAGCCGCGCGCGCCGGCGAACAAGGGCGCGGCTTTGCGGTCGTCGCGGACGAGGTGCGCAAACTGGCCGAGCGCACCGCGAAGGCGACCAGCGAAATCTCGACGATTGTGGTTGCCATTCAGGGCGAAACCGATCTCACTAAAGTGCAGATGGAAGAATGGGCGGCGAAGTCACAGGTATTTGGCCGCGATGTCGGCGGTGTCATGGATAATATGCAGCAAGTGCTGAGTCTGTCGCACCAGATGGAAGGCACGATTTCAGCCGCGGCACTGCGCAGTTTCGTCGAAGTCGCCAAAATTGACCACATCCTGTACAAGTTTGAAATTTACAAAGTGTTCATGGGCATCTCCGAGCGCACTGCTGATAGCTTTGCGTCGCACACCGCATGCCGTTTGGGCAAGTGGTACTTCGAGGGCGAAGGCAAGGATTGTTTTTCCAGACTGGACGGTTACGCAGCCATTGCAAATCCGCATCAGGCATTCCACCAGAATGGACGGGAGGCAGTCACAGCGTTTCGAGCCGGTGATCCTCTGCTCGGTATCGAACTGGTCGGTAGAATGGAAGCCGACAGTATGGAGGTTCTCGCCGCACTGGAAAGAATTGCGGTAGCGGGAGAAGGCGATAGCAGCCTGTTGTGCCATTCGCCGAAATAGTTTTGTAGTAACTAACGGGTAGAATGTGCCAGCACACCTGTGCATTGCAACGCACTACCATGAATAGCCCGTCAATACGGCGTAAATCAAGCATGATGTGTTGGTTAAAAGCAATCATTCAAGATTGACGCGGTTCATGCATCGCCATATTCTATAGTTATTCAAAAATGGGTATCTGTTGACCATGACAAATTATTCTCGCTCCGCCATCATTGGCATATTGCTTAGCGGTATTCTGCTGGGAGGGCACGCGCTGTATTTTTACAGTCCCGCCATAGCCGCGGCAGATGCAGTTTTATTTCTGGTATTGACATCCGTATGGGGCTACCTGCTTAAACGTGCCGTCACCGGCAACGCGTCTTCCGGGTCAGACAACTCACTCGCCGCACAGGACACCCCGCTGATTCATGAAAGCAACGCATTCCATGTGCAATTCGGCAAGGAAGTTTCCAACCAGCTCAGTTCCGCGCATACCGAGCTGGGCAATACACAAGCCATACTCAGCGATGCCATTTCCACGCTGGTCAGCACCTTTACCGCGATGGCCGACGAGGTGCGTGCCCAGCAGGCCTTGACGCTGTTTATCACCGAGGGCGATTCAAGCAGCGGCGGGTCGAGCGCCAAAGAAAAGTTCGAGCATTTTGTTCATGACACCGAAAAAGCGATGAACGAATTTGTCGACAGCACGGTGGAAAACAGCAAGCATGCGATGGAGCTGGTGGAAAAAATGGATGCTATCAATGCGCAAGTATCCAGTATTTTGAGCATCCTGACCGAGGTGGAAAGCATCGCCAAGCAAACCAATCTGCTCGCCCTGAATGCGGCTATCGAAGCCGCGCGTGCGGGTGATGCCGGACGCGGCTTTGCCGTGGTGGCCGACGAGGTGCGCAACCTTTCCGAAAATACCAATAAATTTAGCAAGCAGATCCGCACGCTGGTGGGCAATGTCAGCCAATCGCTGATTAGTGCCGAACACTATATTGACAAACTTGCGGCCAACGATATGACGTTTGTGATGGACTCCAAGCAGCATGTCAAAGCCATGATGAACGATCTTACCGCGCTCAATGAAACTATCGCCGGCAATGCCGTCGAGCTAAGCCGCATCAACTCAAAAGTCGAGCAGAATGTCGCGGTAGCCGTATCTACTTTGCAATTTCAGGACATGAGTTCGCAGTTGATCGGTCATGCACAAATGCGCATGACCGCTTTGCAGGAAGTTGCCGGCGAAATGAGTAAGGGTACAGACAGCCTGAATCGCGACGAATATCTCAACCAAATATCGGCTTACAATAACCTGCTGCACGAGCATGTCGTGACGCTGGATGCCAAGAAATCCAACCCCGTTGCACAGGATAATTTCAGCACGGGCGACATCGAGTTGTTTTAGTGCGGGGTTAGTGTCGTTGCGACCGGTTATAACGGTGTAATGTAATTGGTGTATCCTGACTGTGACTGTTTTTACGTTGCATTTCTTAGCTAAAATAATGTAATCTACTCAAGTATTTTTGATAACTTAATCGAGTGCAAAATGGCCAAAATAATACTAACTGTCGATGATTCCGCCTCTATCCGGCAAATGGTAGCTTTTACTCTGAAATCGGCCGGTTATACCGTTATCGAAGCAGCCGATGGACAGGAAGGACTGGACAAAGCCAAAGCCAATGCGGCCAATCTGGTACTGACCGACCAGAATATGCCCAAGATGGACGGTCTGACGCTGATCAAAAATTTGCGCGGACTGCCTCAATACCGGTCTGTGCCGATTCTGATGCTGACCACCGAGTCCAGCGATGCCATGAAAGCTCAGGGCAAGGCTGCTGGTGCCACCGGTTGGCTGGTAAAGCCGTTTGATCCGCAAAAATTGCTGGAGGTTGTAAAAAAAGTCGTTGGCTAGAACGTAGGGTGGGCAGGGTTAACAATTGCTCTTCTCGTTTGTCCTTTCTCCCGCTTGCGGGAGAGAGTTAGAGAGAGGGATGTTCTTGCCAGACCTACATTGAGTTCAATCAGAATTTTTCACACATCACTCTAGGAAAAATCCAATGTCCATCGACATGAGCCAGTTTTACCAGGTGTTCTTTGAAGAGTCCGCCGAGCATCTCGATAACATGGAAAGTCTGTTGCTCGCGCTTGATCTTGACGCGCCGGATCCGGACCAGCTAAACGCCATCTTCCGCTCGGCGCATTCCATTAAAGGCGGTAGCGGCACATTCGGTTTTAACGATATGACCGAAGTGACGCACATTCTGGAAACCCTGCTGGATGGCATTCGCAAGAATGAAATCAAGATCACTTCCGATATGGTCGATGCCTTCCTGCAAGCGGGCGATGTGCTGAAAGGCTTGCTGGAAGCACACCAGAACGGAACCATCGCCGATACTGCGCCGTCGATTGAAATCCGCGCCAGACTGGCGCAATTGACGGCCAAAGGCTCGCAGCAAGGCGGCAATACCAAGACCGAACCGGTAGCTCCTGCTGCTACCGCAGCGCCCGTTTCCGCACAGCATAATTATCAGGTCGAATTCAAGAATTCGACCGACATATTCCCCAATAAATCCGATCTCAACAATCTGCTGGAAGAATTAAGCAATGTCGGCAAGATCGAAAACCAAAAAATTACCGCTGAATTGGTCACGCTATCGCTGACCAGTTATGCATCCGAACAGGATTTGCGCGATACCTTTTCATTCTTTTTGGAGCCCGAGCAACTCACCATCACCTCGCTTGGCGATACGGCTGCAGCGGCAGAAAACCCATCGGAAGACGAGCAAGGCTACGGCTTCTTTGTCGAACCGGAACAACTTCAAGCTGCAACCGAAGACGCGCAGGGCTATGGTTTTTTTGTCGAACCGGAAACACTCAAGTCTGAAGCCGAGAATGCGCAGGGTTACGGCTTCTTCGTCGATGTGGAAAATCAGGCGCAAGCGGCAACGTCCGAATCACCCGCTAAACCGGATGAAACACCGCACCGCCGCGCCTCGGATCGCGCACCAGCTGCTGCTGCACCGGCTGCCGAGACCTCGATCCGCGTCGGCGTGGAAAAAGTCGACCAAATGATCAATCTGGTCGGCGAACTGGTGATTACCCAATCCATGCTCGCTGAAATT
Organism: Gallionella sp.; assembly: GCA_028689145.1. Lineage (GTDB taxonomy): Bacteria > Pseudomonadota > Gammaproteobacteria > Burkholderiales > Gallionellaceae > Gallionella. The sequence continues at coordinate 292,294 of JAQTWT010000001.1, read as the reverse complement.
GCCTCGCATCTCGATCCGGTATTAAACGAATCGCTGGTCAGCGGATTGGCACAGCTTGAACTTAACACCCGCGAACTTCAGGAAGCCGTTATGTCGGTACGCATGATGCCGATCAATTTTGTGTTCAGCCGCTTCCCGCGTCTGGTACGGGACCTTGCCGGAAAACTGGACAAGAAAGTTCAGCTCAAAATGGTTGGCGAGGGCACCGAATTGGACAAGGGTCTGATCGAAAAAATCAGCGACCCGATGACCCATCTGGTGCGCAATAGTCTGGATCACGGCATCGAGATGCCGGAAGAACGCATTGCCAAGGGCAAAGACCCGCAGGGCACAATTACCCTGCGTGCCGCGCATCAGGGCGGCAACATCGTCATTCAGGTATCGGATGACGGTGCCGGTTTGAACCGCGAACGGATACTTGCCAAAGCCAAAGAAAAAGGCATCCCGTTCAACGACAACATCAGCGATGCCGATGTCTGGCTGATGATCTTTGCGCCCGGCTTTTCCACCGCCGCTGTGGTCACGGATGTATCCGGTCGCGGAGTCGGCATGGATGTGGTCAAGAAGAACATCGAGGGCATTGGCGGGCGCGTTGAGATCGCGTCCAAGGCAGGCGAAGGCAGCACCATTACTATCCGCCTGCCGTTAACGTTGGCGATACTGGACGGACTGTCCATCGCAGTGGGCGACCAGCTCTATATCGTGCCGCTCAGTTTCATTATCGAGTCGCTGCAACCCAATGCAGCAGACATAAAAGAAATCAGCGGTCAGGGGCAGGTGCTGCATGTACGCGGCGAATATCTGCCGATTATCGCACTGCATAAAATATTCAACATTCAGCCAAAATTCACCGATCCGACCAAAGGAATCCTGGTGTTGCTGGAAGCGGAAGGTCAAAAGGTCGCGCTGTTCGTCGATGACTTGGTCAGCCAGCATCAGGTGGTGATCAAGAGTCTGGAAACCAATTACCGCAAAGTGGTGGGCGTGTCGGGCGCCACAATCATGGGCGACGGCCGGGTCGCAATGATCATGGACGTGGGTGCGCTGGTCAAGTTTGCCCAAGCGTAGGCGATTCACAGATTGGGCAAAGCCTGCCCTGAGCCTGTCGAAGGGCACCGATGTAGCGGGTGCAACGGAACTGTTCCTTCCCCCTTGCAGGGGGAAGGTTAGGATGGGGGTAAAAGTGGTGAAATGTACACGTTTCTACCCCCTCCCTAACCCTCCCCCTGCAAGGGGATGGTGACAAATAGATTATTTAGATTAAGTTAATAACTGTTAAATAGGAGGTCACCATGCAAGCAAGCGAAACCAAAGCGGCGGATGGCACAAGCCGCGAACTGTTGACTTTTACTTTGGGCAGCGAGGAATACGGCATCGACATCCTCAAGGTTCAGGAAATCCGCGGCTACGATGCGGTGACCACCATCGCCAATTCCCCGGAATTCATCAAGGGCGTGATCAACCTGCGCGGCATTATCGTGCCGATCATCGACATGCGCATCAAGTTCAACCTCGGCAACGTGACATATAACCAGCTGACCGTGGTGATAATCCTGAATGTCGCCAACCGCGTGGTCGGCATGGTGGTGGACGGCGTGTCTGATGTGATCGCACTGACCACCGAACAGGTCAAAGCCGCACCGGAATTCAGCGGCGCGCTGGACACCCAGTACATCACCGGGCTAGGCACGGTGGATGATCGCATGATCATCATCGTGGATATCGAAAAACTCATGACCAGCCGCGACATGGATCTGGTCGAAGCGGCCACCGCATAAATTGAACACAAACAGCAATCTAACGGGAGAATCCATCATGTTAAAGAACCTCACCATCAAAGCGCGCCTGATCTATCTCATATCCTTCCTGTCTGTCGTTCTGGCGGTCATCGGCTTTATCGGCTTGCGCGGCATGAGCCATGCCAACGACGGGCTACGCTCGGTCTATCTGGATCGTGCCGTGCCGCTGGCGCAGATCGCCGAAATCACCGATCTGATGTCCGAGAACATTCAGCAACTGCATCTGTCCGGCATGCATGACCCGCGCATGGAAGAAAGCAAACTGCACGATCACCCGATTTCCAGACACACCGACAAGGTCGAGAAAAACATCGCCGAGATCGGCAAGGTCTGGGATGGCTACATGGCCTCCTATCTGACCCCGGAAGAGAAGGTGCTGGCCGAGGAATATGCCGCGAACCGCAAGGATTTCGTCCAGAATGGCCTGCTCCCCGCGATGGACCTGTACAAACAGGGACGCTACGCCGAAGCCAATACCGTGATGGTTAAAGCCGTCGGCCCCAAGGGCAGCAAGGCTATGGAACTGGCCGATAGCCTGAAGAACCTGCAGGTCGAGGTGGCCAAACAGGAATTCGAGAAGTCCAGCGCCGAATACGAAACCACCCGCACCGTTTCCATATTCTCCATCGTGCTGGGCATTGCACTGGCGGCCCTCATCGGCTTCATGCTGATCCGCAACATCACCCGTTCCCTGCAAACCGCCCAGCAGGTCGCCGGCGCGATCGCTGCTGGGGATCTCAGCTCGAACATCGACACCGGACAGAAGGATGAGGTCGGCGTGTTGCTGAGCTCAATGAAAGCCATGCAGGACAGCCTGCGCGCCATCGTCGCCGAGATCAAGAACATCGTCGAAGAAGCGGCGGTACGGGGCAGCTTCAGCACCAAGATGGACATGAACGGCAAGGCGGGTTACACCAAAGAACTGTCCGAGTTGCTCAATCAGCTCTCCGATATCACCGGCACTGCGATGGATGACGTTACCCGCGTCGCTACCGCTCTGGCTGCCGGCGATTTGAGCCAGAAGATCACCAAGGAGTATCCGGGGGTATTCGGCCAGACCAAGAACGGTGTCAACAGCACGGTCGAGGCACTGACCAAGATCGTCGGCGAAATCAAGGATATCGTCGAAGACGCGGCAGTACGCGGCAGCTTCAGCACCAAAATGGACTTGACCGGCAAAGCCGGTTACACCAAGACCCTGTCCGATCTGCTCAACCAGTTGTCCAACGTCACCGAAACCGGCATTGCCGACGTGGTGCGCGTGGCCAATGCCTTGGCCAAGGGCGACCTGACCCAAACTATCGCCAAGGACTACCCAGGCTCGTTCGGCGACATGAAGAACGGTGTGAACGGCACGGTAGACAACCTCAAACAGTTGGTCGGCGAGATCAAGGACGCGACCGACACCATCAACACCGCCTCCAAGGAAATCGCCGCGGGTAACAGCGACCTGTCGCAGCGTACCGAAGAGCAAGCCTCCAGTCTGGAAGAGACCGCCTCCAGCATGGAAGAACTCACCTCCACCGTGAAACAGAACGCCGAGAACGCCAAACAGGCCAATCAACTGGCGATCGGCGCCTCGGACGTGGCGGGCAAAGGCGGTGCAGTGGTCGGTCAGGTGGTGACTACCATGGACTCGATCAACGAATCGTCGCGCAAGATTGTGGATATTATTTCCGTGATCGACGGTATCGCGTTCCAGACCAATATTCTTGCGCTGAATGCCGCGGTTGAAGCGGCCAGAGCCGGTGAACAGGGACGCGGTTTTGCGGTGGTGGCCGGAGAGGTGCGCAATCTGGCACAACGCTCCGCAGCAGCAGCCAAGGAGATCAAGACGCTGATTGGCGACTCGGTGGAGAAAGTCGAAGGCGGCAGCAAGCTGGTGGCGCAGGCCGGACAGACCATGGAAGAGATCGTTACCGCGATCAAGCGCGTGACCGACATCATGTCCGAGATCACTGCTGCTTCCCAAGAACAAAGCCAGGGTATCGAGCAGGTCAACACTGCCATCACCCAGATGGACGAAGTGACCCAGCAGAATGCCGCGCTGGTGGAAGAGGCTGCAGCGGCAGCCGAATCGCTGGAAGAACAGGCGCAGAACCTGTCAGTCTCGGTGGGCACGTTCAAGGTGGACAGTCACTCAAGCAGCACCGCAGTGGCGCGTCGCGAGTCGGCTCAGGTTACACGCGCTCCGCAACACGCTGCCCCGGCACGCAAGGGCGCTTCTGTGGCCAAGGCAGCACCCGGCAAAGGCGCACCGGCAAAACCCAAAACCAAGCCGCAGGGTAGCGATGCGGATGGTGAGTGGGAAGAGTTTTGATTTGACATGATAGGGGCGCGCCGTACCGCAATACAAGCAGATTAATATGCGTGGTGATTTGTCAGGCTGTGCCAGCCTGAAGCCGGGGTGCATGAATAGTATTTCCCCGGCAAAAAACATACAAACCAGGAGTAAAAAATGCGTACCAATTTGCCTGTAACCCAAAAAGAGATTGCCGTTGGCGCAGACATCAACATCGTGTCTTCGACCGATCTGAAGGGGGTTATTACCCACGTCAACGACGATTTCATCGCGATTAGCGGTTACAGTAAAGAGGAGTTGATCGGCCAGCCGCACAACATTCTGCGTCATCCGGATATGCCTGCCGAGGCGTTTGCCGATCTGTGGGAAACGGTAAAGGTCGGGCATGGCTGGGAAGGCATCGTCAAAAACCGCAGCAAAAACGGCGACCATTATTGGGTGCATGCGCATGTCACTCCGACGCGCGAGGACGGCAAGATCGTGGGTTATACCTCGGTGCGGCGGGGGGTGACCGCCAGCGAGAAGGCAAATGCGGAAAAAGTCTATCAGGCAATACGCGCCGGCAAGAAAGTTGATTTGCACGCGGGCGAGCGTTCCCTGTTGTCAAACGTGCCATTGCGCTTGCGTTTGCTCATGTTGCTGGTATTTCCCGTGCTCGGCTTGCTGTATTTTTCCGTCAACAGCATGTGGGAAAAAACCCAATCGCTGAATGAATTGCGTGCGATGCGGGTCACCACCGAGTTGGCGGTGAAGTCCAGCGCGGTGATCCACGAGGCGCAAAAAGAGCGCGGCATGTCGGCGGGTTTTCTGTCCTCCAATGGCATGAAGTTTGCCGGTGAACTGCCGCAGCAACGCCGGCAAACCGACCAGCGTATCGTCGAACTGCGCGAATTGATCGCAACGCTGGATCAGGGCAGCTTGCAGGCGGGATTCCGCGATAAATTGGCTAGTGCGCAGGAAGGTTTAAAGACGCTGGAAGCCAGTCGCGCCTCAATTGCCAGCCTGCAACTTGCGCCGAAGGATTCGTTCGGCTTCTACACGGGATTCATCGCTTCCTGGCTGGATGTTATTTCCTACACCGCCAGGATCAGTTCGAATCAGGAGCTGGCCCGTTCTACCAGCGCCTATCTGATGTTTCTCAATGAGAAGGAGATGGCCGGGCGCGAGCGCGCCACGGTGAACGGGGCTTTTGCGGCCGACAAATTCGATGGCGATGCCTATCAGCGCTTCATCGGTTTGCTGGCTAACCAGAAGACCTATTCGGAGCTGTTCCGTGGCTATGCCAGCAAGAACGAACTGGATGCATATCAGGACGAGGCGAACATGGAAGCGGTAGCCGAGGTTGAGCGGCTGCGCCAGGTCGCGATCGGCAAGGCTGCAACCGGCGGGTTCGGCGTAGATCCGGCGCATTGGTTCAAGAATATCACCCAGAAGATCGAGGGCATGAAACAGGTCGAGGATGTGCTGGCAGACGAGCTGCGCAATCTGGCCGATCAGTTGGAGACAAAAGCGCGGCGCCAGTGGTGGATGTTTCTGTTGCTGACGGCGTTCGCGCTGTCGGCCGCGCTGTTCTTTTCGGTATGGATCATCCGCGTGCTGTTGCGCGAATTGGGCGGGGAGCCGAAGTATGCGCGCCAGGTGGCGCAGGCCATTGCCGGCGGCGATTTGAACTACAAGATCGCCGCACGGGAAGGCGATAGTTCCAGCCTGATCGCCTCGATGCGCAGCATGCAGGATACGCTGGTATACATGGTGCGCGAAGCGCAGCGCGTATCGGATGAGGCACTGCGCGTTCGTTCGGCGCTGGATGATGCCACGGCCAATGTGACCATTGCGGACCCCAACGGCAAGATTGTCTATATCAACCGTACGGCTCAACGCATGTTCAAGGACAACGAGGAGGCGATACGCAAGGTGATGCCGCATTTCGTCGCTGACAAGGTGTTGGGGTCAAATTTCGACAGCTACCACAAGAATCCGGGACACCAGCAGGCAATGGTAAAACAATTGTCGGGATTGTATAAAGCGACGATCAAAATCGGCGACCGCACTTTCAAGCTAACCGCCATGCCAGTGAATAATGAAAAAGGACAACGTATCGGCACAGCGGTGGAATGGCAGGATGCCACACTTGAGCTGAAGGTGGAGTCTGAAGTGCGCACCATCGTAGAGGCGGCGAAGAATGGGGACTTTACCCGGCGCATCGAACTGTCCGGCAAGGAAGGTTTTATGCGCGAGCTTTCGCAAAATGTAAACGGTCTGGTAGAAACCTCCGACAAGGGTTTGCAGGAAGTGGTACGCATGTTGGGAGCGTTGTCGCGGGGCGATTTAACTGACCGCATCAGCAACGATTACAGCGGTACCTTCGGCCAATTGAAGAACGATTCAAACGGCACTGCCGAGAATCTGAGCCAGATCATCAGCCAGATCAAGGATGCCACCGACACCATCAACACCGCCGCCAAAGAAATTGCGGCAGGCAATAACGATCTGTCACAGCGCACCGAGGAACAGGCCTCCAGTCTGGAAGAGACCGCCTCCAGCATGGAAGAGCTGACCTCGACCGTGAAGCAGAATGCCGAGAACGCCAAACAGGCCAACCAGCTGGCGATTGGTGCCTCGGATATTGCCTCCAAGGGCGGTACAGTGGTTAATCAGGTGGTCACCACCATGGACTCGATCAACGAGTCGTCGCGCAAGATCGTGGACATTATTTCCGTGATCGACGGTATCGCGTTCCAGACCAATATTCTTGCGCTGAATGCTGCGGTTGAAGCGGCCAGAGCGGGAGAGCAGGGGCGCGGTTTTGCGGTGGTGGCCGGAGAGGTGCGCAATCTGGCACAACGCTCCGCAGCAGCAGCCAAGGAGATCAAGACGCTGATTGGCGACTCGGTGGAGAAAGTCGAAGGCGGCAGCAAGCTGGTGGCGCAGGCCGGACAGACCATGGAAGAAATCGTCACCGCGATCAAACGCGTCACCGACATCATGTCAGAGATCACCGCCGCATCAGTCGAACAGAGCGCCGGTATCGAGCAGGTCAACTTGGCTATTACCCAGATGGACGAAGTGACCCAGCAGAATGCCGCGCTGGTGGAAGAGGCTGCTGCCGCCGCCGAATCTCTGGAAGAGCAGGCACAGAATCTGTCGGTTTCGGTGGGCACGTTCAAGGTGGACAGTCACTCCGGCAGCACTGCAGTCGCACGCACCCCGCAACACGCTGTCCCGGTACGCAAGGCAGCATCCCCCGCCAAAGTGGGCTCGGGTAAAGCGCCAGCAACCAAACCACAAGGTAAGCCACACGGTGACGACGGTGAGTGGGAAGAGTTTTAGGGATGTAGGGGCGCGATTCATTGCGTCCTGAACTATTTATGTATCAGAAAAAGGGTGCGTGAATCGCGCCCCTACAAACCATATTCAGGGTGCTATGACAACTAATATTCCATCCAGTGCCGGTCATGATCGTGAGTTCAAATTCACGACCAAGGACTTTGAGCAGGTACGGCAAATGATCTATGAACATGCCGGCATCTCGCTGAATCCGTCCAAGCAGGATATGGTGTATAGCCGTTTGGCACGGCGCTTGCGTGCAACCGGCATCAATAATTTCAAGGATTATCTGGCATTATTGGAAAGCAATAATGAAGCCGAATGGGAGGCGTTTGTAAATTCGCTTACCACTAATCTCACTTCGTTTTTTCGCGAACCGCACCATTTTCCGTTGTTGGCCGAGCATGTGCTTAAACAAAAGGGGAAACACCCCATTTCGCTGTGGTGTTCTGCTGCTTCGACCGGAGAAGAACCGTACACGATGGCAATGACTATGGTGGATGCCTTCGGCACATTTACACCGCCCGTTACCATCGTGGCAACCGATCTGGATACCAACGTGCTCGCCAAGGCGGAAGCTGGTGTTTACCCGATTGAGCGCATTGAAAAACTTCCCGATGCAGTAGTAAAGCGCTTTTTCCTCAAGGGAACCGGAGCTCAGGCGGGTTTCGTGCGGGTGAGGCCCGAGTTGCGCGCGATGATCACCTTTCGCCAGGTGAATCTGCTCAGCGATGATTGGCATATCCGCGGGCCGCTGGACGCGATCTTTTGCCGCAATGTGATGATCTATTTCGACAAGGCGACCCAGCTCAAGATATTGGAACGTTTTGCACCACTATTGCAGCCGGATGGTTTGTTATTCGCAGGCCATTCGGAAAGTTTCCATAACGCCGGGCATGTGTTTACATTGCGCGGCAAGACAGTATACGAATTGGCAAAATACAAGCCTCATGCCATCAATCATGCGAAGAAATAATCCGCTTTTTCTGTCGAAGCAGCATCAATTGGCTGATTACCAGCAAAGGACTGCACGGCATGACTAATCATGGCTACGAAGAAGTACTGGCACCCAATCTGTATTTTGACCGGCAACATAATTCCGAAGCGGCCAAAATATTGCCCGGCGAGTATTACACCACCGCACGCGACATGCTGCTGGTGACGGTGCTGGGTTCCTGCGTTTGCGCCTGCATCCGCGACAAGACCAGCGGAATCGGCGGCATGAATCATTTTATGCTGCCGGATGGCGGACAGGACGAAAAGAATCCGTTGGGAGACTCGGCGCGGTATGGCACTTATGCGATGGAAATATTGATCAACCAGTTGCTTAAGATGGGCGCTAACCGGAATAATCTGGAGGCTAAGGTATTCGGCGGCGGCGCGGTGTTGCGCGGCTTTACCGTCGCCAATGTCGGCGAGCGCAATGCCGAGTTTGTGCAAAAATTTCTCCACACGGAGAAAATTCCGATTGTCGCGCAGGATCTGCTCGATATTTACCCGCGCAAAGTATATTTTTTTCCGAGTACCGGCTTGGTCAGGGTAAAGAAATTGAAACAGGTACACAACGATACGATCATCAGCCGCGAGTCGGAATATGTGACGCGCCTGCATTTTTCGAAAGTGGAAGGCGATGTGGAGTTGTTTGGGTAATTTGGGATAAATCTAAGAGCGAGTATGGAAAATCGAAAAATCAGGGTACTGGTAATTGACGATTCCGCGCTGATCCGCAGCGTGATGAAAGAGATCATCGACCGGGAAAGCGATATGGAGTGTGTGGGTGCGGCTCCCGACCCGATTGTGGCGCGAGAGATGATTAAATCGCTCAATCCGGACGTGCTGACGCTGGATGTGGAAATGCCCAAAATGGACGGGATCGATTTTCTGGAGCGGTTGATGCGCTTGCGCCCGATGCCGGTGGTGATGGTTTCCACTTTGACCGAACGCGGCTCCGATATCACGTTCCGCGCGTTGGCATTGGGCGCGGTGGATTTCGTTTCCAAGCCAAAAATGGATATTGCGCGCGGCATGTCGGACTATGCCCTGGAGATTACCGACAAAATCCGCGCGGCGGCGCAGGCAAGGGTGCGCAAAACGGCACCTGCACCGGTGATTCAGGAAAAGTTTTCCGCGGATGCCATTCTGCCGAGTATTGCGGGGCGTTTTTCTTCCACGGAAAAATTGATTATCATCGGCGCATCAACCGGCGGAACCGAAGCGATCAAGGAGGTATTAACCAAGCTTCCCGCCGATGTACCCGGCATTCTGGTGACACAGCACATGCCGGAAAATTTCACCAAATCGTTTGCCGACCGGCTCAACAGCCTGTGTAAAATTTCAGTGAAAGAAGCGGAGCATAACGAGCGCATACTGCCCGGTCATGCGTATATCGCGCCGGGGCATTCGCATCTGTTGCTCAAGCGCAGCGGTGCGAATTACATGACGGAGCTGAATCAGGGTACGCCTGTAAACCGCCATCGCCCGTCGGTGGATGTACTATTCCGGTCCGCGGCCAATGTGGCCGGTGCAAACGCGCTGGGCGTTATTCTGACCGGTATGGGCAAGGACGGTGCGCAAGGCCTGCTGGAAATGAAACAGGCCGGTTCTCACACCATTGCGCAGGACGAGGCGAGTTGCGTGGTTTTCGGTATGCCGAAAGAGGCGATTGCGGTTGGCGGCGCATGCGAAGTCTTGCCGTTACAGAATATCGCACGCCGCACTTTGGAATATCTCGCATCGCATAGCGGCAAGAGTAACCGTGTTTGATCTATAATCGCAAAATTAAATCTATAATAACCGAGTAATGCGGATTTCATTCTAAGGAGAAACCATGGCTATCAATGTACAAACCAGTGATCAAACGGCACGCATCACCATGACTGGCCGCTTTGATTTTCAAGTACACCGCGACTTCAAGGATGCCTATGCGCAACTGATTGACAACACCGCTGTACGGGAAATCGAAGTCGAAATGAGCAAAGTGGATTATCTGGACAGCTCTGCATTGGGCATGCTGATGCTGTTAAATGAGCGTTCCAAGGCGGCCAATAAGGCTGTTAGCCTGCTCAACACCTCCGGCGTAGTATCGCAAGTGCTGGAAGTCGCCAATTTCAGCAAGATTTTCAACATCAAGAACTCGGTTTGATTCAACGATAATCCTGCATGATGCGTCAAACGCGCTCGGCAGGATTATTTTTTACTTCAGCGAGAACTCGAACCTGCAAAATAGCGGCAGAATCCCAGAATGTCAGACTATACGACCGGCCTGATTATTTGGCTGCCGGTTTGGCTTGCATCTTGATCTGATGCGCATCGCCGGGCGGAAGCTTGATATATTTTGGACCATTTTCCGAAGTCTCTCCCCTGACGGCGGATTGTGATTTGGCGGCGGTGGAAGATGCGCCCGGCTTGGTCTTGGCCTTGGACGTGTCTTTGGGCGGCAGCTTTATATACTGGGGCTTTCCTTCGCCATCTCCTTCTTTGACTGCTTGCCGGGACTGTTCATCCACAACAGCGGCTGCTTGATTTTTTGTTTCCTGCGCAGCTTTGGCACACGATGCCTCAGCTTTGGCTGTGGCGGTTTGTTCTGCCTTGGCACATGATGATTCTACTTGCGTTTCCGGCTCAACCGGTGCTTTTTGCGCCGCTTGCGCTTTGGCTTTCTGCGCCGCTTTCGCCCGTATTGCTAGAGCGCGCGCACGGGCTTGTTGCGCCGCACTGAGTCGCGCGCTTTTGGTTTTCTGTTGCGCCTTCAATTGGGCGGCTTTAGCCGCAGCTTTGGCCGCGGCTAAAGCTTGTGCTTTTGCTTCCTGTTCAGCCTTGATTCGCGCCTTTTCTGCTGCAATCCGCGCAGCTTCTGCTTGAGCGGCTTCCGCTTTCATCCGTTCGGCCTCGGCGGCAGCTTCTTGTTGTGCCTTGGCAAGTTGTTGGGCGGCAATTCGCTTCGCTGCCAAATCGTGCTGATCGAAAAGATTTACTCTGGCGATGTTGCCAGCTTTGATGCCGAGTTTTTCCGCATCTTCAGATAGCTCACCGATAGAGAATTGCGCGCCAACCTGGGTCAAGGTAACCACATCCGCCGCATGATCTGTAATACCAAGGACTGAGCCGTTTAACTCGGCTATCGGTAGGCGTGTATCGCTGGTGTAAGCGACCAGCTTGTCTCCGGGGTTTAAGAGTGAATCCCCCCCCGCATCCAGAAAAACCTTTCTTCCTTCAACCCGAATGATATGCGCGGCAAATGGTACATTTTCCAATGTCAGCTGAATTTCATTAACTGCAGAATCAATCAAGCGTCCCGTAGCCTTGCCAAACTCTGTCCCAAAGAAAATACTGCTGCCAAATGGCTTGTTGTTGCCCACCTTTACATCGCCCTCGGCATATTCGTCAAAACGACGCAACAATTGTCTGGCACCGGTAAGTCCGTCGTAAACAGAAAATTCAACTTCAATATGTCTTTTCTTGTATCCGCCAAACGGAACCTTCACAGACAAGTCAAGCGGCATATTCAACGACCATTTTTCCTTGCTTGTTTCCGCATTCATGACCACACCGGCAATCAGAAATTGCGCTCCTGTTTCTCCTGCAATTTGAATAATTGCCTCGCGTTGCAGTGTGCCTGTCTCAACAGGAATCGAGCGCCCTATGTAGGACGGCAGGAATTCCCCGCTTTCCTTTAATTGGCTGGAAAGCGCAACTGGAAGACCGTCGTAAATATTGTTGATATCGTCCACATGCATGGTATTGGCAACATCAAATTGAATAACGACGATTTTTTTCCTCGGGGTTTGAAGCAGTATTGCTTGTTCCGGATTAAATTTACCCCGAACTACTTTGGCGCTAACTGCAATATGGTATTGCCCTTGATTTTCCCATTCACGAACTATCGAGTAATAGCTTTCTTGTTGCTCTGACTGTGCATCAGGATTGTGTTTGGACGTATTTACAGTGCCGTGAGGTTTGCCGCCCATTGCAGGCGCGCTTGCCAAAGCGGCAACGTTTCGTAGCGCGTCACTCAATGCTTCCTGACGGGCAATATTACGCCCGCCGACACCTATGGTTGAAATCCCCTCTGCTCTGACTCTTCCCATGCCGGAGTCAGTGGCATGTGGTGCTGTCGTGGCTTGCGGCCCGGCAACGGCAAACTCCGCCGCACAAAGGCAAACAGTCACTAAAATAACAGCAGCAAGAGAAGCGCGGACATTTACCAGCATTACAATTCCTTCTTACTGAATTACCCGTTCAACTTCCACCATAAATTGAGGTGCTAAATAACAGGGCAAAAATAGATAGTACGTTAATCAGGGATTGGGAGTATTTTTCCTTAAAATTAGTGCGCAGTGTCTATGTATTTCTATCTATGGTCAATATACAGCCATTGGTTTGCTCGCATTTTTGATTATTTGTACACGAAATACAGGCAGTGCGCCTTTCTTCTTATCTGCAATTTGACAATACTTAGCCTGTTGAGGCGTAATCACACGACCAGATAGGTTAAACTCGCGTGACTGTTCGCCATGCGATACGACCATGCATAAGGTATGAGAGAAATATTCTTCACTGCGACCCGGGCACGGCTGCGCACCTGGCTGGCGCTGGGCTATGCGCTGTTCATCGTGTATGCCAGCCTGTCACCGTTTACCGGCTGGCGTGAGCAGGGGCTGAGCTTCGCCGAAGTGCTTGGTGAACCTTTGCTGCTCACTTATACCGCATTCGATGCGATCATCAATCTGTTGTCTTATCTGCCTTTCGGCTTTCTGGCCGGGCTGACATTGCGTGCGCGTTGCGGAAGTCTGTCCAGTGTAATCCTTACCTTGTGTCTGGGTATCTTGATGTCCGCGTGCATGGAGTATCTGCAGATGTATTTACCCGCACGCATCAGTTCGAATATGGATTTGCTGTCGAATAGCGCGGGTGCGCTGTTGGGAGCTTTGCTGGCGGTAAGCATTGCCTCTTGGACATGGTTATTCACCCATCTGACAGAATGGCGCAGCGGCTTGTTTCACCAGGGAAAGGAGATGGACTTTGGGCTGGCGCTGATCGCGTTGTGGATGTTTGGACAGATAAACCCCTCCCTGCCGATGCTGGGTAATGTATTCATCAGCGAAGTGGCGCGTCAGCCTTTCGTCACTCTGCCGCCAGCCCCGTTCGACTGGTGGGAAAGTGCTGCCGTTACCCTGAACCTGTTGATGCTGGGCGCATTGATGCTGACCTTGTTGCGCTTTCCGCGCAACATTGTCAGCGCATTGTTGTTCGTGTTGAGTCTGGTGGCATTGGCTAAATTTATCACTGCTGCAGTATTGCTCAAGTCATGGGCGCTGCTGCTGTGGATAAATAGCGAGGCTGCTCTGGGAATATTGCTGGGAATGTTGTTGCTGTTTTCGGTGTTGTTGCTACCTCGCATAGCCGTGATCATTGCCGGTGCGATAGTGGCAATAGCCTATTTCATTATCGTGAATTTTGTTTTTGACAGCAACACTCCCGCCGCCTCGATGTCCGTCTATCACTGGCATTACGGGCATTTGCTCAATTACAACGGATTGGCGCAGACCATTACACTGATCTTCCCGCTGCTGCTGATGTTGCATTTATGGCGGATACGCCAAGTATAATTCCGCCGGATTAAATTTGAGAGAGCACAACCATGAGTTTTTACGACAAACATGTTTTTTTCTGCACCAACCAGCGCGAGGACGGCAGCGCTTGCTGCAATAATCATGGCGCGCAGAATGCCCGCGATTACATGAAGAGCAGGGTGAAAGAACTCGGTATTTCCAACCGGCAGAACAATATTCGCATTAATTCGGCAGGCTGCATGAACCGTTGCGAGTTGGGGCCGGTGATCGTGGTGTACCCTGAAAGCATCTGGTATACCTACAAGAATGACAGCGATCTCGATGAAATCATCGAACAGCATCTCAAACACGGCCGGATTGTGGATCGGCTTAAAATCTGATGTCGATGTCGGGCATGGATGCAGTGATCAGCGCGCGCGATCTGCGCAAATGCTACGGCGGACATGCGGTGGTAGACGGCTTGAGTCTGTCGATCCGGCGCGGCGAATGCTTCGGTTTGCTCGGGCCGAACGGCGCGGGCAAAACCACCACGTTGCGCCTGATGCTTGGATTGATAGAGCCGGACGCGGGCGAGTTGCGCTTGTTCGAGCATGCCGTACCGGAAGAATCCCGTGCCGCACGGGTGCGCGTTGGCGTTGTGCCGCAGGCCGACAACCTCGACCCGGATTTTACCGTGGCGGAAAACCTGCTGGTGTATGGCCGCTACTTCGGCATGAAGGACAGCGAAATCGAAGCGCGTTTGCCTGAACTGCTGGAGTTCGCCAATCTCACCCACAAACGCGATGCCAGAGTGCCGACCCTGTCCGGCGGCATGAAGCGGCGACTGACGCTGGCGCGCGCGCTGGTGAACGATCCCGATATTATTTTTCTGGATGAGCCGACCACCGGCCTCGATCCGCAAGCGCGCCATCTGATCTGGCAACGCCTGCGCGAACTGACTGCGCGCGGCAAGACGCTGTTGCTCACCACGCACTTTATGGACGAGGCGGAGCGGCTCTGCCATCGTCTCGCGGTAATGGACAACGGCAAAATCATCAGTTCCGGTTCGCCGCGTGAACTCATTGAACAAAACATCGAACCGCAGGTAGTCGAGGTATTCGGCGAACAGGCGGCAGTGTGGGCAGATAGCCACGCGGCGCGCCATGCACAACGTTTCGAAGTGAGCGGCGAGACGGTATTCTGTTATGTGCAGGATGCGCAACCGCTGTTGCTTGAATTGCAGCAACAGCCCCAATTGCGCTACATGCACCGCCCCGCGAACTTGGAAGACGTGTTTTTGAAATTGACGGGCAGGGAGATGCGCGAATGATGCACCGTAGCGTGCGCTATGCGCACGATTCCGCCCTAAGTCGTGCGCATAGCGCACGCTACATGGCTGACCGCCAAGAGCCGAAGAGGTGAGCATGAACCAACATCACTTTTCCCTGCCGCGCCTGAGCCTGCGCTTCTTCCCGATCTGGCGCCGCCACCTGCTGGTGTGGAAGAAAGTCGCCGCAACATCCATCCTCGGCCATTTGGCCGATCCGGTGATCTATCTGCTGGGGTTGGGCTACGGGCTGGGCAGCCTGCTGCCGGAGATGGGCGGCACTTCCTACATGGTATTCCTCGCCGCCGGGACAGTGTGCTACAGCACTATGAACAGCGCCAGTTTCGAGGCATTGTATTCGGGCTTCGCGCGCATGCACGAGCAGCGCACCTGGGAAGCCATTCTCAATACGCCGGTCACACTGGACGATGTGGTGCTCGCGGAAATCCTGTGGGCGGCGAGCAAGAGCCTGCTGTCAGGACTGGCGGTGCTGGCAGTGATCTGGCTGCTGGGTTTGACGCACTCAGCACTGTCGCTGTGGTTGATCCCGCTGGCGTTGCTGGTCGGGCTGTGTTTTGCCGCACTCGGTTTGATCATGACCGCGTTGGCGCCAAGCTACGACTTTTTCATGTACTACTTCACGCTGGTGATCACGCCCATGATGTTATTATGCGGCGTGTTTTTTCCGGTCACGCAACTGCCGCTGCTATTGCAAACCGTGTCTGCCATCCTGCCGTTGACCCATGCTATCAATCTGGCGCGGCCATTGTTAAATGACTCGGTTCCGGTGGATTTTATCTGGCATGCCGCCGTGTTGTTTTGCTACGCACTGGCCGGATTTTATGTGTCGCTGGTATTGTTCCGGCGGCGGCTTTCTAAATAAGGATTGGGCATGTTGTGGATTAAAGCGTTTCACATAATTTTCGTGGTGAGCTGGTTCGCCGGGCTGTTCTATTTGCCAAGGCTGTTCGTAAACCATGCGATGGCAGCCGAGCCTGCCGAGATCGCCCGGCTGAAACTGATGGAGGGCAAGCTGTACCGCTTCGTCACACCGATTGCCGTTCTGGCCTTGGCTTCCGGCATCTGGCTGTGGTTGGGTTACGGCTTCAGCGGCGGCTGGCTGCATGCCAAGCTGAGCCTGGTGCTGTTGCTGGTCGGTTATCACTACTATTGCGGCAGGCTGCTGAAACAGTTCGCCGCCGACCGGAATACGCGCAACCATGTGTTTTATCGCTGGTTCAATGAAATCCCCGTGCTGATTCTGCTCGCCGTGGTTATTCTCGTCACCGTCAAACCTTTCTGAATCTATGCCTGATTTTTTTGCCCCCTGTCCGCGCGGTCTGGAAGCCGTACTCCATAACGATCTCGAAGTGCTTGGTGCGCAGAATGTGCGCAGCACCGAGGGCGGCGTGCATTTCTCCGGCGACTGGGCGTTGTGTTATCGCGCCAATCTGGAAAGCCGCATCGCCAGCCGCATCCTGTGGCGCGTCAAGGAAGCGCAATATCGCGGCGAGCCTGATATTTATCAGGCGGCATTCGAATTGCAGTGGCAGCGCTGGTTCGATGTCAGCCATACCATCCGGGTGAACACCACGGCGATTCGCTGCCCGCTGAAAAGCTTGGAGTTCATCACGCTGCTAGTCAAAGATGCGGTGTGTGACCGTTTCCGCGCGCACTGCAACGAACGTCCGAGCGTAGATACGCTCACTCCGGATGTGCGCATCCACGTATTTATTGAAGACAGCAAGCTGATGCTGTATCTGGATACTTCCGGCGATGCGTTGTTCAAGCGCGGCGTACGCCAGCACACCAACATCGCGCCGTTGCGCGAAAATCTGGCGGCAGGTATTTTGCGTTTGATGAACTGGCGGCCCGGCACACCGCTGCTCGACCCGATGTGCGGCAGCGGCACATTCCTGATCGAAGCGGTACAGATGTCGCTGAATATCCAGCCCGGTATCGCGCGCAATTTTGCATTCGAGAAACTGAAAAATTTCGATGCGGCGCTGTGGGGAAAAATGCGCGAACAGGCCATCGCCGCGCAATTACCGGCCAAACCGCTGGAGATTTACGGCAGCGATCTGTACGGCGACGCCCTCAAAACCTCGTGGCGCAATCTGGAAGTAGCGGGATTATCGGAATGCGTGGAACTCAAGCAAGCCAACGTGCTGGAAATTTCCGCCCCCGCGGAGCACGGCATGCTGGTGGCGAATCTGCCCTACGGCGAACGCATGGGCGAGCTGGAAGAATTGGAAGTGCTGTACCCGAAACTGGGCGACGCGCTGAAAAAGAAATTCGGCGGCTGGACGGCGTATTTGTTCACTGCCGACAAGGCCATCCTGAAACTGATGCGCCTGTCCCCGTCCAAGCGCACCCCGCTGTTCAACGGCGCAATTGAATGCCGTTTGCTTGAATATAAGATTGTATCGGGCAGCAACCGCAGATAATTTTCTCAAAGACCAAATAACCCTGTAGGGGCGAGATTCATCGCGCCCTGATCTATTCAGGCATCCGAAAAAGGGCGCGATGAATCGCGCCCCTACGATATCGCACTATTTAAACGGCATTAGGTGAGCTTCAAACCTTCCGTGCCGGCCGACAGGTTGCGATCCGTTACCAGTTTGCTTTCCAGCTTGATGCGCAAACGCAAGTCGTTGACCGAGTCGGCATTCTTCAGCGCTTCTTCGTAGGAAATCTTTTCGGCTTCATACAGATTGAACAGCGCGCCGTCGAAAGTCTCCATGCCCAGCTCGCGCGACTTGGCCATCACCGCCTTGATCGAATTAACCTCGCCCTTGAAAATCAGATCCGCGATCAGCGGCGAATTGAGCAGGATTTCGATTGCGGCAGCACGTCCCGTACCGTCTTTTTTCGGAATCAGGCGCTGGGAAATAAGCGACTTTACGTTCAGCGACAAGTCCATTAGCAACTGCATGCGCCGTTCTTCCGGGAAAAAGTTGATGATGCGATCCAGCGCCTGATTGGCGCTGTTGGCGTGCAGGGTAGCCAAACACAGGTGGCCGGTTTCGGCAAAAGCCACGGCATGTTCCATGGTTTCGTGGTCGCGGATTTCGCCGATCAGGATTACGTCCGGTGCCTGACGCAGGGTATTCTTCAGCGCGTTGTGCCAAGACTCGGTGTCCACGCCGACTTCGCGGTGCGTGACGATGCAGTTGCCGTGGTCATGCACATATTCCACCGGGTCTTCAATGGTGATGATGTGACCGTAGCTGTTTTTATTGCGATGCCCGATCATCGCGGCCAGCGTGGTGGATTTACCCGAGCCGGTTCCGCCGACCAGAATCACCAGGCCGCGCTTGGTCATCACAACGTCCTTGAGTACTTCAGGCAGCCCCATCTCGTCGAGATCGGGGATCTTGGTGGTAATGGTACGTAGCACCATCCCGACGCGCTGTTGCTGCATAAAGATGTTGACGCGGAAGCGCCCGATGCCGGGCGGGCTGATCGCGAAGTTGCACTCGTGGGTGGCTTCAAACTCGGCAGCCTGTTTGTCGTTCATGATGCTGCGCGCCAGCTCTTGGGTATGCTGGTGAGTAAGCGCCTGATTGGACATCGGTGTCATTTTGCCGTCCATCTTGAACGCCGGCGGGAAGCCCGACGTGATGAACAAATCGGAAGCTTTTTTACTGAGCATACCGCGCAGCAAGTTGTGTATCAGCTCGGTGGCCTGGTCTCTTTCCATGATAAAACTCCTAATTTAAGCCGGTAGTCTGAAGCTCATAGTCGGCAGCTATCCCAGCCACCAGCTAAGCCGTTAGCCCGGGAACATATCCTTGTTCATCGCCTTGCTGCGTGCTTCTGCCGGGGTAATCGTGTTCGATTTGACCAGATTGGACAGGCATTGGTCGAGCGTCTGCATACCCAGCGCTTGGCCGGTTTGTATCGCTGAATACATCTGCGGCACTTTGGCTTCGCGGATCAGGTTGCGGATCGCCGGGGTACAGACCATGATCTCGTGCGCGGCTACCCGGCCTGTTCCATCCTTGGTCTTGAGCAGCGCCTGCGAAATCACCGCGCGCAGCGATTCCGACAACATCGCGCGCACCATTTCCTTTTCGTCGGCGGGGAACACGTCGATGATACGGTCGATAGTCTTGGCTGCCGAACTGGTATGCAGCGTGCCGAACACCAGATGGCCGGTTTCCGCCGCCGACATTGCCAGACGGATGGTTTCCAGATCGCGCATCTCGCCGACCAGAATAATGTCAGGGTCTTCACGCAACGCCGAGCGCAACGCATTCTGGAACGACAGCGTATCCCGCCCCACTTCGCGCTGGTTGATCAGGCATTTCTTGCTTTCATGTACAAACTCGATCGGGTCTTCCACCGTCAGGATATGCCCCATTTCGTGTTCGTTGCGGTGGTTGATCATCGCAGCCAGCGTGGTGGATTTGCCGGAGCCGGTAGGCCCCGTCACCAGCACCATACCGCGCGGATAATCGGAGATCGTTTCAAAGCTCTTCGGTGCTTTGAGATCCTCCAGCGACAATATCTTGGAAGGAATGGTGCGCATTACCGCGCCGGCACCGCGGTTCTGGATGAACGCATTGACGCGAAAACGGGCTAGCCCCGGCACCTCAAAGGAGAAGTCAACTTCCTTGTTCTCCTCGTAGAATTTGCGCTGCTGGTCGTTCATGATGTCATACACCAGACCATGCACTTCTTTATGATCCATCGGCGGAAGGTTGATGCGGCGCATGTCGCCATGCACACGGATCATCGGCGGCAGCCCGGCGGAGAGATGCAGGTCGGAGGCTTTGTTCTTGACACCAAAAGCAAGCAGTTCAGTGATATCCATTTTATAATCGTCCCTGTTTGATGAGGCGGTTCCTTCGTGATGATCTGTTCAGGAACCGCGCGAAAAGGATTTGCGGCGCATGAGATTATGACAACAATCGCTTCCAACTTGCAAGCCGTGCGCAACGCAATTGTGACAGCGGCTGTCACATCGGGTCGCACTCCGGACGAAGTTGTTCTGCTGGCGGTTAGCAAGACATTCCCTCCCGCCGCGATGCGGGAAGCATATCACGCCGGGCAGTCCCGCTTTGCCGAAAGCTACGTGCAGGAAGCCCTGGAGAAGCTCGCCGCATTGCATGATCTGCCGATCGAGTGGCACTTTATCGGGCCGGTACAAAGCAACAAGACCCGCCCCATTGCGGAGAATTTTTCCTGGGTGCACAGTGTGGACAGACTGAAGATTGCCGAACGCCTGTCGGCACAGCGTCCGCCAGATATGCCGCCGCTCAATGTCTGTTTGCAGGTTAACGTGAGCGCTGAGGACAGCAAGAGCGGCGTGGCTCCCGATGAAGTGACCGGTTTGGCACAAGCCGTGGCGCGGTTGCCGCAACTCAGGCTGCGCGGGCTAATGGCGATTCCCGCGCCCTGTGACGATATTGCCGCGCAACGCCTGCCTTTTGCGCAATTGCGTGAATTGCGCGATCAGCTCAACCGGCAGGGCTTAAATCTGGATACGCTGTCGATGGGTATGTCGCATGATTTTGCGGCGGCCATCGCGGAAGGTGCAACAATGGTACGCGTCGGCTCGGCGATTTTCGGGTCAAGAAATTACGGAGAAAACCAATGAATATCTGCTTCATCGGCGGCGGCAATATGGCCGCGGCACTCATCGGCGGATTGCTGGGCAAAGGCTTTGTGGCCGGACAAATCAGAGTGGTGGAGATCAATGCCGACAACCGTGCGCGGCTGCAACATGATTTTGCGGTGCATGCCGTGGAGGATATCGCAAAAGGCGTATCCGGCAGCGATGTCGTCGTTTTTGCGGTCAAGCCGCAACAATTGCGCGAAGTGGCGCAGCAGCTCGCCCCGCTACTCGACGGGCAACTGCTGGTATCCATCGCAGCCGGGATACGCGCCGTTGATCTTGCGCGCTGGTCTGGCAGTCAGGCTATCGTTCGCGCCATGCCCAACACTCCGGCCCTGATCCACAGCGGCATCACCGGTTTGTATGCGATGCCATCGGTAAATGATGAGCAACGCGAACAGGCGCAAAATATTCTGGCGGCGGTTGGCGAAGTGCTGTGGTTGCAGGACGAAGCGATGCTGGATGCCGTTACGGCGATTTCCGGCAGCGGCCCGGCTTACGTGTTCTATTTCATCGAGGCGCTGCAACAGGCGGCGCTTGAGCTGGGGCTGGATGCCGAAGACGCGCACCGTCTGAGCTTGGCCACTTTTCTGGGAGCCAGCAAATTGGCCGCTTTCAGCACTGAAGATGTCAGCGTGCTGCGCGCGCGCGTCACTTCCAAAAACGGCACCACCGAACGCGCGCTGCTGAGCATGTCCGCCAATCATGTCGCCAAGCACATCGCGCAAGCCGCGCATGCCGCTGCGGCGCGTTCCCGTGAAATGGGCGACGAACTGGGCAAGGATTGATATGTTAAACGAAGCCCTATTGTTCCTGCTCGACATCCTGCTGCAGCCGTTTGCGGCGATCCTGCTGCTGCGTTTCCACCTGCAATGGCTGCGCGCGCCGCTGCACAACCCGATCGGCGAATTCATCATGGTGCTCACCGATTTTCTGGTGTTGCGTGCACGCCGTTTCGTTCCTGCAATGCGCGGATTGGACAGCGCATCGCTGCTGCTCGCGCTGCTGGTCGAGATGTTCTATCTGGCGGGATTTCTGTGGGTGCAGGGCTTGCCGTTGCACGGCTTCCCAATGGTTGGGCTGGTGGCGCTGGCAGCGGTCAAGCTGCTCAAGATCAGCCTGTACTTGCTGATGGCAGCCGTATTCGCACAGGCGATCCTGTCCTGGATAAACCCCTATTCTTCCGTCGCGCCACTGTTGAGCACCGCAACCCGGCGCTTCATGCAACCGTTGCGCCGTATCGTGCCGCTGTTGGGCAGCGTGGATCTGTCGCCGTTGCTGCTATTCATCATCTGCCAGCTTATCGTCATCGTGCCGATCGGGGCGCTGGAGCGCCTCGCCTCCGGCCTGTTCTGAAATGACCGGTTGGTATCGTCGTAGCTCGGATGTGATTACGCTGACATTGCATGTGCAGCCCGGCGCAAAGCGCACCGAAATCGCCGGATTGCACGGCGAAGCACTCAAGATCCGGCTGGCCGCACCGCCGGTCGAGGGGCGCGCCAACGAGGCGCTGCTGAAGTTTATTGCGCAATTATTTGAGGTGCCGTTGCGTCAGGTGGAACTCAAGCAAGGCGGGCAATCGCGCCACAAGGTGGTGGCGGTAGAAGGCAGCAAGGTTGATCCGGAAGGGTTACTGAAAGCGAATCCGTAGGCTGGCGGTGAGCTACGCGAACCCCAGCATGTTCAAACACAACCAAGCTGGGGTTCGTGCCTCACCGCCAGCCTACACATATGACTATGTCGTTCGGCTGAGCGCTGATACGTGACAAGCGTACCTATCAAGCGGCTGGCGCTTTTTCCTTCTTGGGTTTCTTCGCTTCTTTGGTCTTGCGTTGCTGTCCTTTAGCCATGATCGTTCTCCTTGTGGTTTTAACATGAAATATACGGCAACCCGTGCGGCAGGTTTGCTGTGCATTCCTGCAATTGCATCAACCGGAGTTCCGGTAAGACACTGCGCGCGCAAATGATAATCTGTCGCGGGAAAATGTGAAACTTTTTATTATGGCTGCCGAAAATAACACCGAGAAATTTCGTTTGGACAAGTGGCTTTGTGCCGCGCGGTTCTTCAAAACACGCACTCTGGCGGCGGATGCTGTTGAATGCGGCCAGGTGCAGCTCAACGAAACGCGCGTCAAGCCGGCCAAAGCGGTGGCAGTGGGAGATATGCTGAGCATCCTCGCCGGGCAGAAACAATATGTTGTCGAAGTGCTGGCATTGTCCAACAAACGCGGCCCGGCATCCGAGGCGCAGAAGCTCTATCGCGAGACCGATGAAAGCCGCCAACGGCGCGAAGCCATCGCGGCCCAACTCAAGGCGCAGCCGCAACCTTTCCATTTCAAAGGCCGGCCAACCAAACGCGACAGGCGGGAGATAGAGCGTTTCAAAAAGAGTTCGTGATATTCACTAAAAATCCGAGCAACACCTTCTCCAAAAATAGAAGTTTCCAAAATACAACTTCCATATCAGGCATATTCCATCGCCCATCTGGCCCGGTCTATCCCCCACTTCTCGAATGACTCGTGGGACTTTATCTTGTCATCCGAGACGGAAAGATTCACCGTCTCGGCCGGGATATAGCTCATTTTTTTGCAATCGTAGATATATTGCACGACTGGCTGCAACAACTTGTCCGGCACAACTTCCCGCACGATACCCAGCTTATCGCTCTCCATGCGCACCAGCGAACCCGCCGGATAGATACCGATCCCTTTGATGAACGCCTGCACCAGCCTGGGATTAAAGTGGCTGCCGCTCCATTCGTACATTTTCCTTAATGCCTCGGTCGGCGACATGCCCTTGTGATAAACGCGGATCGAGGTGATCGCATCATAGACATCCACGATGGCGAGCATCTGACCGTGCTGGCTGATCTGCTCGCCTTTCAGCCCCTTCGGGTAACCGGAGCCGTCAAAACGTTCATGGTGCTGCGCGGCGGCATTAAACGCGACCTCGCTGATCCCCTCTAGCCCCTTGAGCAGGTCGGCGGTGTTCGCCGCATGGCTCTTCATCACGACAAATTCCGCATCGTCCAGTTTGCCCGGTTTGTTCAATATATTCCCCGGCACGATGGCCTTGCCCACATCATGCAGCAAACCGCCCAACGCCAGCTCCTTGATCTCGGTGCGCGGCATTTCCAGTACCCGCCCGAACGCGACCGCCAGCGCGGCGACCGAAACCGAGTGCTGGAAGGTGTATTCGTTGCTGGTCTTGATTTGGGCCAGCGGCAGCAGCGCGGAGGGGGCGCTGAATATCGAATCGAGAATATTGTCGACCATCGGCTCGCATTGCTCCACCTTGATTTGCTTGCCCATACGGACATCTTTCATCATGTCCTGCATCAACTGGTTGGCATTGGAGTACAGGTTTTTGGCATTTTCGAATTCTTCCGCGGGGGAACGTTTGACAAGAATGGTCGGCACCAGCGTGGACAACTCGGGCAATGGCTCCTCGATTTCCCCGCTATCCGCCGTTTCGGCTTCCGTAACATCGACACCCAAGCCGAGCTTGGTGTCGATATAGACTTCGGCGACACCGGCGCCATAGATCTTTTTCAACGTGGCGGCATCGTCGATCATGAAACGGTTGCGCGCAAACGGATGATTCATCCAGCCGCAATTAAGGTCGTGGAGGTACATGCCGACCCTGAGTTGTTTTACGGGTATTTTTACGATCATTTTCGCCACCCCTCGCCTGTTATCTGCCAATACACCACCAAAAAGTTCAAAAAAACCAGTCCTCACAGTGCCCTTTGCTGCAATAATCTGACGGCAGATTGCAGGTGGCGCGCAACGGGCAAGTTTTGTTGGCACGCTCGCCATTTGCGGGTTTGGCAATGCCGGCATCCTGCCCACTGCCGGTTTGTTCCGGCACTGGGATGGCCGGAGTAGCGGATAATTTCGTCACCTCTTGTTCCGGCATGCGC
Source organism: Gallionella sp. (assembly GCA_028689145.1). GTDB lineage: Bacteria > Pseudomonadota > Gammaproteobacteria > Burkholderiales > Gallionellaceae > Gallionella. Next base: position 267,443 of record JAQTWT010000001.1, on the reverse strand, counting down.
AAGGGTGGAAATAATTCACGTGCCGCATCAAAACAGTCCTTGCGCAATATGCACTCCATGTTGCCGCATTCACCGTTGGAAGGTGTTGCATAACAGTTGTACTTCCCGATCGCTGTTTGGGTGAGCCGGACAATGGCGGACTGAATACTGGTTAGACGTGCCTCTACTGCATTCATGATGTACCTCCCTCTTCTATACTCTACCGGCGCACCGGCAATACAGCAGGGTAATTGGGTTTCAAAGCGGCTTAACAACCTGCCTGATCATTCAAACTGCGAAATGGAACTGGATGAGACTTGTCGGTTAAGCCAAGCTGCCGTGCCACCCGCACCGCTTCCATACGGTTTGATACGCACAAAGATTGATATATCGCGGCCACATGAGCCTTGACGGTACCTTCGGCAAGGTTGATTGTTTCGGCAATTTCCTTGTTGCTGAGACCCGCGGTCAAATAACTCAAAATATGCGTCTGGCGCGCGGTCAAATTACATTCGTTGGAATTCTGTCCGCGTTTGGCGCTGCGTTTGCTGCAAGGTTTTTGCACAAGCGGCGGTATATGAATACCGCCGGAAAGTACCACCTTTAACGCATCCAACAACACGGTTCCGGTAGAACTTTTGCTGACGAAGCCGCTGGCACCATAACCCAGCGCTTTGTTTATGATGCGGCGATCCTGCGCGCCTGATACCACCATGACCGGAATATACGGGCGACACTGGCGCAATAGTCTGACTGCAATCGCACCCCCGCTATCCGGCGAATCCAGTTCCAGCAACATCAGATTCAGATCCGCGCGCTGCCCGGCAAGCTTCAAGCCGTCCGGGAAGCTTTCAGCCTCCAATATTTCGGAGACTCCACCGGGTAGCTGCCGCAACACATGGTGCAGTCCCTCGCGGAACAAAGCATGATGGTCTATGTGTAAGATTTTCATGGCACGGAATTTACACACCATCCGGCAAATTTCATATGGTCCAAAAAGACCATGCCGATACCTTGTCTAAGTGGTTTAATACGCGTCATGCTAGCCACCCGTATTTTATTGATTGACGACCATGCCATGTTCCGCGCCGGACTTGGGATGGTGCTTACCACCGGCATATCCGATATAAGGATTTTCGAGGCGAGTTCATTGAATGAGGCGCTGACCGGCACACCGGATAACATCGATGTAGTGTTGCTGGACATCAAGCTGAACGGACTTAACGGTCTGGATGGCATTGCGTTACTCAAACAAAAATGGCCGTTGGTACCAATTCTGGTACTGTCTTCCCAGGATGATCCGGAAACCGTTCGTCTGGCGCTCGCACGGGGTGCCGCAGGCTTTGTTTCCAAGGCTGAAACAGCGGAGAAAATCACTGCAACAGTCAATCTGGTTTTGCGCGGTCACTTTCCAGCGCTGTCCCAGGAAGATCGGGGTGCTGTGCCACGGCATCTGACTCCGCGCCAATGTGAAGTACTCGATCTGTTGCATCAGGGGCTATCGAATAAACTCATTGCACGCAAGCTTTCGCTATCGGACAACACCGTGCGCAGGCATGTGCAGGACATACTGGAATACTTCCAGATGTCGAGCCGGGCGGAAGCGGTATTTGAGGCACGCCGCCAAGGACTAGTAGGCTAGCCATGCAAGGCAACCTGTCACGAATTGCCCGAGGAAGCATCACGGCAGAACGGTCAAAAATTTTACCCGGATTTTTGAGCGAAACTATCATCCCGATTGTCCTGTTACTGGTCGTCTGCATCACGCTCGGCTGGATTACCTATGACGAGTACCGGCAGGCGCAGGAATCGGAATACCGGCTGCTTGAAGCGCACGCCCGCAATGCAGACGCAAAAGTTGCCGACGCGTTGCACGACATAAATAATTTGCTGACTCATATAACAGATGAACGGCTGAAAAACCGGTCGCTCCAGGACAATGCCTTTGCCGCGGAACTTCACCGCCACCGCAAGGATATTCCCGAACTCGGCGCGTTGCTGCTGACCGATGCCACCGGGCGCATCCGCAGTTCCACCGATGCGACGCTTGTCGGACGGGATATTTCACGCGAGACATATTTTGCCGTTCACCGCGCCCCCGGTCGGGCAGCGAAGCTGTTTATGTCACGCCCCGACAAGAATCTGCTCGGTGTCCCCGCCGTTACCTTTACTTTGCCAATCATCGGGCCAAACCGCGAATTTCTTGGTATCGCGGCTACCACCATCGGCTTTCGTTTCTTCCCGCACGTATTGCACACAATCAATCCTGACGACTCCGCCAGCATGTCCGTCATTTTCAACCGCGACGGCGATCTCGTGTACCGCCGCAGCAATCCGGAAAAGTTTTTCGGCAACAACATCGCTAAAGTCAGCAAGGTGTTTTACGATCATTACAAAACAGGCATGCAAGTAACACGCCACATCGGCCCTTCCGCCCATGACGGCAAGACGCGGCTCTTCGTCGTCCGCCGGGTAGGCGACACCGGCCTCGGGCTGATTCTTTCGCGGCAGCGCGACGAAGTGCTTGCAGTGTGGCTGCGCAATACCGTGGTCTATGCCTCCATCTGCGTCTTTACTTTCGTGATCGTGTTCTTGCTCGCCGTGGCGGCGAGACGCCGCAAACTGCTGGAAGCGGATATTGTCGCTGCAAAGCAGCGGGCAGAAGATGCCAATCTTGCCAAATCAAAATTTCTTGCCGCTGCCAGCCACGACCTGCGCCAGCCGATTCATGCCCAGGGCTTGTTTCTGGATGTGCTGGCACGCACCGAACTCAGCACCTACCAGCGCGAAGTGCTCGCCCGCGCCAACGCCGCATCAAAATCTTCCGTGGACATGCTCAATACTTTGCTCGATTTTTCTCGCATCGAAGCCGGGGTTGTCGAACCTTGCGTGCAGGCGTTCCGCTTGCAGCCCTTATTCAACAAACTGGAAAGGGAATTCGTATCGCAAGCCGACGCAAAGGGGCTCGCATACCGTTCGCGCGAGACTATTCTGGAAGTGCAATCCGATCCGATGCTGGTAGAGCTGATTTTGCGCAATCTGATATCCAACGCAATTCGCTACACTGATCGCGGCGGCCTGCTGGTGGCGTGCCGCAAGCGCGGAGATCAGGCAGTATTGGAAATATGGGATACCGGTATCGGGATTGCACCGTCCCATCAACAGGCGGTGTTTCGCGAATTTCACCAGTTGGGCAATCCCGAACATGACCACCGCAAGGGACTGGGGCTCGGCCTCGCCATTGTGGATGGTCTGGCACGAACATTGGAACATAAACTGTCGGTGGTTTCCACACCACAACGCGGCAGTGTATTTCGGCTGTCTTTGCCCATCGCCGTTGAAGTCCCGCCTGCCGAGGATCACGAACCGGCGCAACCCGGCGAACAGGCACCCAATATGCGCGTGCTGGTACTAGACGACGATGAGATCGTACGCACGGGCATGCTCCATCTGTTACGCGACTGGGGATTTGAGTGCGATGTGGCGGAATCTATCGAAGAAGCACTCGCGCTGGCGCAGGCCCATGCACCGGACCTGTTAATCTGCGATTATCTGCTGCGTGAACCGCAAACCGGACTGGATGCAATTGCTGCGTTACGGACAGTGCTGGGAGAGACATTGCCGGCAATGCTGATTACCGGCAACACGACACCGGATCTTTTGAACGATGCACAGGCCGGCGGCATACCACTGCTGCATAAACCAGTTTCACCCGGCCAGTTGCAGCGAGTATTGCTGACAATGCTGGATAAAACGGGCTAGTAGTACGTTCCATTAAAACAGTTACAAATAAACCGTTCGGCCTGAGCTTGTCGAAGGCTAGTATTGGCGGGCAACCAGCGGTTCGACAAGCTCACCGCGAACGGTAATGGTTTTGCTGGAACGCACTACTATTTACAGGCGAATCCAATACCGCAAACTTTTTCCATTTGCCGCAGCGCAAGACACAAATAGCACTGACATTATTCCGCCTGCAACTATCAGCTCGGCTCGATCTGCGACAGATGCCGCGCGACTGACAGCCATGCCCCCAGCCAGCCGAGGTACACCGAGAACAACAGCAGCGACAGGCTGTCGCCGACCGATAGAGGATGCAGCGTGAACTGGCTGGCATAGAGCTGCGCCAGCGTGCCGAGTTGCCGGTTGAGCAACAGCAGGCTGGCGGTGACGATCAGCCAGGCCGCGATACCGCCGAGCAATCCCTGCAGCGCGCCGAAATACAGGAACGGGCGGCGGATGAAGCCGTTGGTTGCGCCGATCAGTTTGGCGACCTCGATCTCGTCGCGCTGGGTGAGAATTTGCAGGCGGATGGTATTGAAAGTGACGGCGATCAGCGCGAGGCTGAGCAGGCTGGCGAGGATCAGCACCGCCATGCGGCCGAATTTGAGCAGCGCTTCGAGCTTGTAGGCCCATGCCGAATCGAGCTGCGCCTGTTCCACCTTGGGCAGTTTCGCCAGTTCGTCGCGCAGCCCGTCCAGCGCTAGTGCATCGCTCTGTTTCGGATAAACGACGAAAGCATCCGGCAGCGGATTCTGGTTCATGCCGCCGATCACATCGGCGAGGCCGGTGCTTTGTTTGAGCTGCTCAAGCGCCTGTGCGCGGGTGACAAACTCGGCGCGTTCGATGGCCGGATGCTGCGCGAGTTGTTTGCGCAACCGCTCGATATCATCCGCTTTCGCGTCCATCGCCAGAAACAGGCTGACCTGCGGTGTGCCGGAAAGCTGCGCGACCAACCCCTGAACATTTTGCAGCAGCGTGTACATGCCGGCCGGCAGACTGAGGGCGATGCCGATCACCAATATGTTGAGCAGCCCGGCCAGCGGCGAGGCGAACATGCGCTGCAGCACGGTGCGCAGTACGGTCAGATGTTGGGTGAGCGCGTGCATCATTGCAACTCTCCGTGCTTCAGCGCCAGCACGCGCACCCCGCTGTCCTGCAGCACGATCTCGTCGTGCGTGGAGATCAGCAGCGTGACGCCGACCTGATGGAACGATTTGAAGATCGCCATGATTTCCTGTGCGTAGGCCGCATCCAGATTGCCGGTCGGCTCGTCGGCCAGCAGGATGGCGGGACGGTTGACGATGGCGCGCGCGATGCACAGACGCTGCTGCTCTCCGCCGGACAACGCGATGGGGTTGGCCTTTTCGCGCTTGATCAGGCCGACCTTATCCAGCGCGGCACGCACCCGCTTGCCGCTTTCGCGGTGATCGAAGCCGCAGATTTGCAGCGGCAGCAGCACGTTGTCGAACACGCTGCGGTCGAACAATAATTTATGATCCTGAAAGATGATGCCGAGGTTGCGGCGCAGATAAGGCAATGCGCCGCCTTTCAGCACGCCGACGTTCTGATTGTTCACCAGCACGCTGCCGGAGTTGGGCCGCTCGATCGCGGCGATCAGCTTGAGCAGCGTGCTCTTACCCGCGCCGGAATGCCCGGTGAGGAATACCATTTCGCCCGCCGCGATGTCGAACGAAACGTTCTTCAGCGCCTCATAGCCGCCGGGGTAACGTTTGCAGACTTGGTTGAAGGAAATCATCTTGCGGATGCTAGCGGCTTGCTGCGGAGAAAGCAATTCTTCGTGGCCGTTTTCATGACGGGCGGCAGGGCCGGTTGTCCCGGGTATTGCGTCACAACAAAAAATCCCCACTTGTCATTTAATATAAATACTTATATATTGCCCGCATGAAACCCCTCAAGTTCATCGGCTCCAGCGAAGACGATCTGGCCGCATTCCCCCATGAGGTGAAGCAAGCCGCAGGTTTTCAGCTCTTCCGTGTACAGGCCGGTCTGATGCCTGCCGACTGGAAGCCGATGCTGAATGTAGGCGCTGGCGCATATGAGATTCGAGTCCACGTGCTGGGCGAATGGCGCGTGATCTATGTGGCTAAATTCGCGGATGCGGTTTATGTGTTGCACGCCTTCCAGAAAAAGACACAGCAGACGCGCAAGGAAGATATCGCGCTGGCAGCCGCCCGCTACAAGCAACTCAAGGAAAGTGCGAAATGAAAATAGAGAAACTCAAAATCACCAAATCCAGCGGCAATGTATTCCTCGACCTTGGCTTCCCGCCGGATGAAGCGGCCATCCTCGCAATGCGTTCTGAACTGATGTGCCAACTCGAAATCCTAATCCGCGACAAGCAATGGACGCAGGCCGAAGCCGCCCAGGTACTCGGCATCTCCCAATCGCGCGTATCCGACCTGATACGCGGCAAATTCGAGAAATTCAGTCTGGACATGCTGATTACCTTGGCGACGCGGGCGGGGAAGAAAGTCGAACTGAAGCTGGCGGCGTGATTCAGAAACATATCCCGAACTCGACCCCAATGGCAGTGCGGGTTAGGGTTAGGGGTGAAGTGATGATTGCAAAGAAATCGTGGTCTGTCCCCGATTGTTCACGTTTAATTGTTAGATACTAGCCCGTTTACTCTATAATTAGCTTGCGCTACATATGAATGTAAATGGTGAAATTAAGGCCGCAAGATGAAGATAAAGCAACTCCAAATCGAGAATTTCAGAGGGATCGAATCGCTCCCTTTAGTTTTTCACGAGAACGTCAATGTTATTGCGGGTGTAAATGGTTGTGGCAAATCGTCAGTTATAGACTGCTTGGCTGTATTGCTTTCTAGATTCACTTGCCGAGTTAAGTCAGAGCACGGAGCCGGTGGCAGAGTATTCAGCGTTGCAGACATTCGAAATGGCGTTTCTAAAACTCAAAATACCATAACAATAACCCTTGACGATTCGGGTGATGTTACATGGTTCGTAATTAGAGATCGATATAGCAGCACTACCCCATCAGCTCAACGAATTTCAAATTTAGAGCAAATTAAAGCTATTACCAATAGTTTGCGGGAAAAAATCAAGACAGATGCGTCTTGCAATATTCCAATAGCTGTTTACTACCCAACAAACCGTGCTGTGCTGGATATCCCGCTCAGGATTAAAGGTAAGCACATATTCGATCAGCACGAGGCCATAGACAATGCACTGAATGGTCAGAGTAGTAATTTCAGATTGTTTTTTGAATGGTTTAGAAATCGCGAAGATATCGAAAATGAAGAGCGTATAAATAATTCAAGAAAAAGGGATAGACAGCTTGAATGTGTAAGACGCGCCATTTACAAACTTGTACCAAACTTTTCAGATATAAAGATAAAACGAACACCATTAAGAATGGTGTTGAAAAAGAATAAGACAGAGATTAGTGTTAATCAATTATCTGATGGCGAAAAATGCTTGCTAGCAATGGTTGGTGATTTGGCTCGACGTTTGGCCTTGGCGAATCCCGGATTGGCCGATCCCCTAGAGGGAGAAGGAGTCGTCCTGATTGATGAAATTGAATTGCATTTACATCCAACATGGCAACGACGGATCGTTTCATCACTTAGTGAAACGTTTAAGAACTGCCAATTCATTGTGTCGACACACTCACCTCTAGTACTCAGTCAGGTGAAGCCTGAATGCATCAACATCATTAAGTCATCTGCCGACGGAAAAATAATTGCACTGCAGCCTAAGTTTTCGTACGGTAGAAATACAGAACGCTTGCTTGAAGATTTGATGGAAACCCAAGACCGCCCTGATGATGTGCACCTAATGCTAGGTCAGCTTTTTCTTGAAATTGAAAACAATAATTTTAAAAAAGCACGCTCACTCATTTCTAAGTTAAAAAACCTGATAGGTGACGACCCAGAATTGGTAAAAGCCGAAGCATTAATTGTCAGAAGGGAGCTTCTTGGAAAATGAGGTACATACAAAAGAATAACTCTCCATTGAAATTTGATAATTGGAAATCAAAATACAAGGGAACAGATTGGAAAAAATTACGTAACCCTTTAAAAAATGTAGTCCTCAAATCATTATTGGCGGAACAAGGTTCATATGTTGCTATTGCGGCCAAGAGATTAATGAATCTAGTAGTCACATTGAGCACCTTATTCCAAGAAGCAAAGATAAATCCCTAACATTCGATTACGGCAACCTCCTTGCTTCTTGTCAACCGGACGCATATAAACCTAAACAACCAATTCATTGCGGACACAAGAAAGAAAACTTGTATACACCTAGTTTTGTAACACCGTTATTAGCATCGTGTGGATCAAGGTTTTCATATTCTGCCTTTGGTGAAATTTACGCGACCAATAAAAAGGATAAGGCGGCTTCAAAGACAATCAAGGAGCTTGCTTTGGATGTTAATTGCTTGAATTCATCTCGAAAAAAGCTGATTGAAGCATTCATCGATTTAACAGAAGCGGAATTGGCAATAATTATAAAAAAATATTCAGCTCCTCAGTCAAATAATAAGCTATACCCATTTTGTTTCGTCATAACAAATTATTTTAGCAAATACGTCACCACTGCATAAATTTGAGCAGCTAGGTGATACGGGGTTAGCAGGTGATACGCAGCGATACGGGATCAGCGTCGCAATAGTTTTTAACTACTCTCGTCCAGCCCCAGCAGCGCCGCGACAAAATCTTCCGCGACGAACGGGCGCAGGTCATCCAGTCCTTCACCCACGCCGATGAAGCGCACCGGGATCGGATGTGCCCGGTGATGATGGGAATGGGCAATCGCGGCGATTACGCCGCCCTTGGCGGTGCCGTCCAGCTTGGTCAAGATCAGCCCAATGATACGGGGTCAGCGTCGCAATAGTTTTTAATCGCTCCCCTCTAGCCCCAACTGGGGTAATAGGGGGCACCACAAAATATTCTGGCTCATTCCGGCTAGTAATTTAATCTGGCAATTTTGTCCGTCGGGTTTATACTGTGACCATAATTATGACCATAAGGAGCAGATCATGAGTGCGGTCAATCTGGCGACTGCCAAGGCGCAGTTGAGTGAGTTGATTCATAAAGTCGAGTTAGGCGAGGAGGTGGTGATCACCCGGCATGGCCGTCCGGTCGCCAAGGTGGTGCCTGCAACGCCTATCAAACAGCCTGTTCCCTTGAAGCGGCTGGCCGAGTTGCGTAAACAGCTTCCTGCACGGAAGGGGAGTAGTGCGCAGGCTTTGCGCGAACTGCGTGATGCGGAATGATCTATCTCGATACCAGTTTTCTCGCACCGTTGTTCCGGGAGGAGGCGACTTCCGGGAAGGTGGCAGATTTTGTTTCCCGTCAAGCGGCAGGCACGCTGGCCGTCAGCAAATGGACGGACGTTGAATTCGCCAGTCTGGTGTCGCGCGATGTCCGCATGGGGATGCTGACGACTGCCGAGGGGCGGCAGTTGGTCGATGAGTTCGGCTCGGTCGTCGCATCGTCGCTGTTTGTGTTTGTCCCCACTAGTTACGATTTCGAGTTGGCCGGTGAATACGTCGCAAACTTCGCCACGCAACTGCGCGCACCGGATGCCTTGCATTTGGCTGTTGCGCATAACAATGGGGTGGAGTTTGTCGCTACGCTTGATGAAGGAATGCTTTCTGCTGCCAAGCGTTTGAAGATTTCGGCACGACGCGTGATTCGTTAAGGTGATACTGGCTCAGCGTCGCAATAGTTTTTAATTGCCCTCGTCCAGCCCCAGCAGCGCCGCGACAAAATCCTCCGCGACGAACGGGCGCAGGTCATCCAGCCCTTCGCCGACGCCGATGAAACGCACCGGGATCGGATGTGCCCGGTGATGATGGGAATGGGCAATCGCGGCGATCACGCCGCCCTTGGCGGTGCCGTCCAGCTTGGTCAGGATCAGCCCGGTCACACCGAGCGCCTCGTCGAACGCTTTGACCTGGCTCAGCGCGTTCTGGCCGGTGTTGGCATCCAGCACCAGCAGCACCTCGTGCGGCGCACTAGAGCCAGATTCGCGTAGCGATTCGTTTGTCCTTTCTCCCGCTTGCGGGGGAAAGTTAGATAGGGGGGGGCGGGCTTGCCCGTCCGGTAAGGCTTTGGCGATGACGCGCTTGACCTTCTTGATCTCTTCCATCAGGTGCGCTTGGGTGGTCAGCCGTCCGGCGGTATCGGCCAGCACCACGTCGATGTTGCGCGCCTGCGCGGCCTGCACCGCATCGTAGATCACCGCGGCGGCATCGCCGCTCTGCTGCGCGATCACCGTCACATTGTTGCGCTCGCCCCAGGTCATCAGTTGTTCGCGTGCCGCGGCGCGGAACGTGTCGCCCGCCGCAAGCAGTACCGACAAGCCCTGCCCCTGCAGATACTTGGCCAGCTTGCCGATGGAGGTGGTCTTGCCCGCACCGTTTACCCCGCATAGCATGATGACGAACGGCTTATGGGTGTCGGCCTGCAGCGGTTGCGCCAGTGGTTTGAGCAGCTTGAGCAGGCAGTGAGCAAGCGCTTCCTTCATTTGTCCCGCTTCGCTCAGGTGGTGTTCTCTGACGTAGCGGCGCAGGTCGGCGAGCAGCGCGCCGGTCGCGTCCATGCCGACATCGGCGGTGATCAGGATGGTTTCCAGTTCTTCGTACAGTTCATCGTCGATTCTGCCGCCGGGAATGAACAGGCCGGTCAGCTGGTTGCCGGTGCGCGCCAGCCCGGACTTCAGGCGCGCAATCCAGCCGCCGTCGGGCTTGGTTGCCGGGGTTTCAGGCGGATTTTTTTTCAGGAAACTAAACATGCTGGATGCATTCTTGGGTCGGGAAAATGGGGTATGTATAATATGCACAAATCAGCCACACAGTGTGTCGTGTGGCTGATGCCGTTATTCTATGCTGATACACGTTACAGGGCTAGGGACATGAGAATTTATCTGCTGTGCATCGCGCTGTTGTTCGGAGGGGTTCAGGCTGCCGCGCAGGCGGAGGTGTTTGAACGCACGCTGGCGAACGGGCTGAAAGTCGTGGTCAAGGAAGATCACCGCGCGCCGGTGGTGGTGCAGCAAATCTGGTACAAGGCGGGCAGCATGGACGAGCGCACCGGGGTGACCGGCATCGCGCATGTGCTGGAACACTTGATGTTCAAAGGCACCAAGGATGTGCCGATGGGCGAGTTTTCCAAGCGTATCGCGGCGGCGGGCGGGCGCGAGAATGCCTTTACCAGCTACGACTACACCGCCTATTTCCAGCAATTGCACAAATCAAAATTGCCGCTGGCGATGCAACTGGAATCGGACCGGATGCGCAATTTGAATCTCACCGCTACCGAATTCGCCAAGGAGATCAGGGTGGTCATGGAGGAACGCCGCTGGCGCACCGATGATGAAGCGCACTCGTTGTTGCAGGAAAAAATGATGGCGACGATCTATCAGGAACATCCATACCACCATCCGGTAATCGGCTGGATGAGCGATCTGGAAGCGCTGTCGGTGGGCGACGCGAAGGCATGGTATGACCGCTGGTACACGCCGAACAACGCCACGCTGGTGATTGCTGGTGATGTGAAGGCCGATGAAGTGTTTGCCTTGGCGCAACGCTACTATGGAGCCATTCCCAAGCGCATATTGCCGACACGGCGTAATTATACCGAGCCTGCGCAGGTCGGCATCAAGCGCATGGTGGTGAAAGCGCCCGCCGAACTACCGCATCTGGTGATGAGCTTTCATGCGCCGACCTTGCAAGCGCCGGAACAGGACTGGAAACCTTACGCGCTGGATATTCTGGCTGGCGTGCTGGACGGCAGCGAGTCGGCGCGCCTGAACAAGCATCTGGTGCGAGAGCAACAGATCGCCAGCGGAGCGGGTGCCGGTTATGACTCAGCTTCGCGCGGCCCGAGCCTGTTCACCTTGGAAGCCACGCCCAGCGAAGGCATGACGGTAAACGATGTGGAAGCCGCGTTGCGCCGCGAGATTGCGCTACTGCTCAAAGATGGCGTGAGCGATGAAGAATTGAAACGCGTCAAGGCGCAGGTGATGGCGGGCGAAGTGTACAAACGCGATTCGGTGTTCTATCAGGCGATGCAGATCGGCCAGATGGAGAGCATCGGCCTGGGCCATCGCGCGATTCCGCTGATGCTGGAGAAGCTTCAGGCGGTGACGGCGGAGCAGGTGCGTCAGGTCGCCGAGGAGTTCTTGCGCGACGACAATTTGACGGTTGCAACGCTCGACCCGCAGCCGCTTTCCGGCAAGCCGAAACGTCCGCCTATGGGAGCGCCGCATGTTCGCTAATAGCACATTAAAAAGATTAAAATCCGTTCGTGGTGAGCCTGTCGAACCACAAAGCCCTTCGACAAGGCCTTTAGTCCTGAGCGTAGCCGAAGGGTCAGGGCGAACGGTTTTTTATTCTTCTAACTACTTTGGTAGTTTTGTTCTCGCAGCCGCATTGTGTTGCATTACGACAGCAGCGTATGCCACCCCGAACATCCAGCACTGGCAAAGCGCCAGCGGCGCGAAGGTGCTGTTTGTGGAAGATCACGATATTCCGATGCTTGATGTAGCGGTGAGCGTTCCGGCGGGCAGCAGCTTCGATGCGGCGGATAAATCCGGCGTGGCGGGGCTGACCCATCACCTGCTGGATCTGGGCGCGGAGGGGTTGAGCGAGGACGATATTTCGCGCGGTATGGCGGATATCGGCGCGCAATTCGGCGGCGGCTTCGACCAGGACCGTGCCAGTATTTCCCTGCGCACGCTGAGCAGTGCAGCCGAGCGCAACAAGGCTTTGGACATAATGGCGCGGGTGCTGCAAAGCCCGCTGTTTCCGGAAGAGATTCTGGCGCGGGAAAAAGTGCGGGTAATCGCCGCGCTGAAAGAAGCCGAGACCAAGCCGGAAAGTATTGCCGGCAAGGCTTTCCAGAAAGCGGTGTACGGCACACACCCTTACGCGTTGTCGGCTTCCGGTGAAATTGCCAGCGTGGAAAAGATTGGCGTGCAGGATCTGGCCGACTTCTACCGCGCGCATTACCGGGCGAGCAGCGCGGTAGTGGCCATCATGGGCGACATCACGCGCGCCGAAGCCGAAGCTGTCGCGCAACAGCTCACCGGGAAACTGCCGTCAGCGGATGCGCCCCCGGCATTGCCGGAAGTTGCGCCGCAAATCCCGGCCAGCGAGCAGCGCATCGCCCATCCCGCCAGCCAGAGCCACATTCTGATCGGCGCACCGGGCATGGCGCGCAGCGATCCGGATTACTTCCCGTTGTATGTCGGCAACCATATTCTGGGCGGCGGCGGTTTCGTGTCGCGGCTGATGAGCGAGGTGCGCGAAAAGCGCGGCTTGGCATACAGCGTTTATAGTTATTTTATGCCGCTGAAGCATACGGGCGCGTTTCAGCTCGGTTTGCAAACCAAGAAGGAGCAGGCAGACGAAGCTTTGCAACTGGTACGCGGTACGCTGGCGGAATTCGTCGCCAACGGCCCGACCGAAAAAGAACTGCTAGCCGCCAAGCTGAATATTGTAGGCGGATTCCCGATGCGTATCGACAGCAACCGCAAGATACTCGACTACCTGAGCATCATCGGCTTCTACGATCTGCCGCTGACCTATTTGGACGATTTTACGCGCAAGGTCGAACAGGTGAGCGTCGCGCAGATATGCGAGGCGTTTGCGCGGCACATCAACCCGCAGGCAATGGCGACGGTGATCGTGGGCGCGCCGCCGGATTTCGCAGATAAGAACGGGGCCGCAAAATAAAAAAAGCCAGCAGCAAAACCAACCGGGTCAGGATCATCGGCGGAGAGTTGCGCAGCCGCGTGATCGACTTTCCGGAGGCTCCGGGCTTGCGTCCCACGCCCGACCGGGTGCGCGAAACGCTGTTCAATTGGCTGGGGCAGACGCTATATGGCCGGACTTGCCTCGATCTGTTTGCCGGTAGCGGTGCGATGGGATTTGAAGCCGCTTCGCGCGGAGCCGCGCAGGTAGTGATGATCGAGAAAAATCCCGCGGTTTTCCGCGCCCTGCAGGACAATCTCAAAAAATTGGGTTGCAGCGAGGTTTTCATACAAGGCCAAGATGGGCTAGAATTCGCACTTCGTGATGCAAAGCGTTATGACGTGATTTTTCTGGACCCGCCGTTTCAGGGCGATTATCTGCCCAGGCTGCTGGAAATTTTGCCGCAACGCCTGAATGAGAATGGTGTACTGTATGTTGAATCCGGCACGGCGATTGATGTTGCGCCACCCTGGCAGGTTTTAAAATCGGGCAGGGCAGGGAAGGTGCATTACCAATTACTGAGTGTTTCAGCAGGGTGCCTTTAAATGATTAAAGTGGTTTATCCGGGGACATTCGATCCCATCACGCGCGGACATGAAGACGTGGTGCGCAGGGCTGCCGGGCTGTTCGACGAGATCATTGTGGCGGTGGCGGAAAGCCGCACAAAGACACTGTTCACGCTGGATGATCGCGTGGAGATGGCACGCGAAGTCTTCGCCGCATATAACAACGTGCGCGTGGAAGGTTTTAACAGCCTGCTGATGAGTTTCGTGCAAGCACAGGGCGCACGCGTGGTATTGCGCGGATTGCGCGCGGTATCGGATTTTGAATATGAGTTTCAATTGGCCGGGATGAACCGCAATCTGTATCCGGAAATGGAAACGCTGTTCCTGACACCTGCGGAACAATATACATTCATCTCCGCGACGATGGTGCGCGAAGTGGCCCGTTTCGGCGGTGATGTAAGTAAGTTTGTGTCGCCTTCTGTGGCGGCAAGATTGCAGCAAAAAAGTTGATTTAATTATTATTTACTAAGGAGAGAAGCATGGCACTGAAAATTACCGATGAATGTATCAACTGCGACGTATGCGAGCCGGAATGCCCGAATGATGCGATTTCACAGGGCGATGAGATCTATGTCATCGACCCGAGCAAATGCACCGAGTGCGTAGGCCACTACGACACACCTCAATGCGTGGAAGTATGCCCGGTGGATTGCATCCCCAAAGACCCGGCACATGCTGAAACCAAAGAGCAACTGCAAGCCAAGTTTGAAAAGCTGTCGAAGGCTTAAGTCTCTCTCGGCAAGGAAAAGCCGCACAGATTCTGTGCGGCTTTTTTTCGTTTCTGATTTGCCCAAAAATTTAATGCCGCCTAGTGCGTGTTTTTATTTACGGTTGTTCGGGCAATCCGCGAATTGAATCGGTGCCGGCAAATGCTTGGGCGCTTTTACCCTGATCTGCTTGTTCACGTTCTTTTCGCCGAACACCACCTCAATCGCGCTTAACGGCACATCGAATACCCCTGCCAGATAGCGCATCATGTGCGCGGTGGCCCCGCCCCTGCGCGGCACGGCGGCGGCATACACTTCAAGCTGGTGACCGACGACCTTGCCGATGGCATCTCGCTTCGAATTCGGACGACCAAGAATATTGAGCACCAGCGTATCCTGTTCCCAGCGGTAGAACGGTTCGGATTTTTTTGGGGTACTAAATAGCGGCATAACCAGTTTGAATTTGTCCGAAAATTTTAACCGGGCACCTGTAGGAGCGGGCCATGCCCGCGACACTATAGAGTCGGCCATTAAATAGTTTTGTAGGCTGGTGGTGAGGCACGAACCCCAGCGTTTGGTAACATCAAACATGCTGGGGTTCGCATTGCTCACCTCCAGCCTACACATGCGATCTTTTTTCTCTGTTTAATGAATGTTCGCGGGCCGCTTCGACAGGCTCAGGACTGGCACCCCCCACACTGCTACTTTAGTTTCTTCCACACACCCTTGATCGCTTCCGCCTCCCGCGCCGCGCCAAGCGCGGGCAACCCGTAAAACCCCAGCAGCGTGCGCAACACGTTATAGTGGTCGATACGCTGGTCGCTTTCCCCCGCATTCACCATCGGCCCGACCAACAGCGTCACGACGCGATTATTCTCTTTGAAATTATCCTCGTCCCAAGTGAGGATCAATAGGCTGTTGTGCTTGAACGCCCAGTCCACATAAGGCGCAATATGCTTTTTCAGCCAAGCATCCGCTGCCTCAAAACTGCCGTCGTGCATGTCGTGATCCTGATCTGGGATGACAAAAGACACAGTCGGCAGCATGGAGAAATCCTGCGGAAAATCGGCAAAGCGTTGGTTGATTCCGGGCGGCAGGCGCGAGCCTTGCCAGTTTGCCACCGGATTATGTTTGCGCTGATACGCCCCGGCAGCACAGCTCAAATCGCCCGCCGCGGGCAGCGATTCCGCGTAGCTGGTAAAGCTCAAGCCCGCATCCAGCAGCGCCGAGGCGAGATTGGCGGTATCGAAAGTGTTCGGGCAGGCATTGCCGCGAACACTCTGCGTCGAACCGGAGAATAGTGCCAGATAGTTCGGCTGGCTCGGATGGGTCACGCCATAAGACTGCGTGAACAACATGCCGCGCTTCGCCAGCGCGTGGATATAGGAAGCGCTGTGCAGCTTGTCCATGATTTGCGAGTAGCCGCGATTCTCCTCGATCACCACTACCACATGATCTGGGCGGGGCAGCCGTTCCGCGTGTGCGGATTGGATAAGCGTTAACGCAAGCAGCGTGAGGATAATCAAATGGCGCATGGTAGTTTTCATTAAATAGGTAGGTTGGGTTAGCGTAGCGTAACCCAACAGGTTTAGAGGTTATTTCGCCTCGCTCAAGTACGGATAAACTCTAGCACAAGCCGGTGTTGTTTTGACTATCTAGCAAACTAAACGGCAGCATCGCATTACTTTTGGAACCATCATGCCGTGCTGCCCAATACTGAATTTCATAGCAGTTATTTCTGGCAATTCCCGCAATAAAAACTGGAACGCTGTCCCTGTTTGATCTGCTTGATCGGCGTGCCGCATTTGCGGCACGCTTCACCGTCGCGCCCGTACACCCAATAGTGTTGTTGGAAATAGCCGGGCTGCCCGGAGGTGTTGACGAAATCGCGCAGGCTGCTGCCGCCGAGTTTAATGGCTTCCGCGAGGGTGGCGCGTATTTCGGCAACCAGTCTGGCGCAGCGCGGCAGGCTGAGTTTTCCGGCGGCGAGTTGCGGTTTGATCCCGGCGCGGAACAGCGCTTCATTGGCATAGATGTTGCCCACGCCGACCACCACATGGTTGTCCATGATGCATTGTTTGATGGCGATGCTGCGCCCGCGCATGGCCTGATGCAGATAGCGCGCATCGAAGTTCTCTTCCAGCGGCTCAGGGCCGAGGGCGGCAAGCAGCGGGTGGGTATGCACATCGCCGCTATGCCACAGCACCGCACCGAAGCGGCGCGGGTCGCGCAGGCGCATCAGCAGGCCGTTGCCCAGCACCAAATCGAAGTGGTCGTGTTTTTCCGCCGGGGTGCCTGCGGGCAGGATGCGCAGGCTGCCGGACATGCCGAGATGCAAGATCAGCGTGCCGCTGCCGCAATCCATCAGCAGATATTTCGCGCGGCGCTTGAGCGCGACGATGGTTTGGCCGCGCAGCAGTTTGGGCAAATTTTTCGGGATGGGCCAGCGCAGGCTGGCGTTGCGGATGACGACATCCGCGATGGTCTGGCCGGTAAGGTGCGCCGCAAGGCCGCGCCGCGTGGTTTCAACTTCGGGTAGTTCAGGCAATTGGAGGTTCTCCGGCAATTCTATACACCGTTCACCCTGAGGTATCGAAGGGTTAGCGCGCGTAGCTTTATGCTACTTCGATAGGGTCAGGACAGGCTTCAATACCTCAGCCCGAACGGAATCTATGTAATGTTCAGTGGATTGAATCTGGAATGATAGACGATTACGCGATAACTTATCGCCACGCGATGGCGCAGTTATCTGGTTAATTCGCGTATGCGCTGCTCGGTTTGTGCATGATCGAATCTGTGTGGCTGATCGTCCAGCTGCAAGGCGCGTTGGTAATATTGCGCGGCTAGGCTGCTCTGTCCGAGATGGTCTAGGCTGACGGCCAGATTGAACGCAAATTCGGCGTTGCCGGATTTCAGCGTGTAGGCCGTGAAATAGCTTTGCTGAGCTTCGTCCCAGCGGGCTTGTTCGGCATAGCGGTTGCCCAGTGCGAAATGCAGCACGGCTGAACCTTGCTGTCCGTCGAGCTGGCTTTGCAGATGTTGTTCGTCGCCGTCGTTGGCGGTTAGCGCCGACATTCCGGTATGCGCCACGGCATTGCGCGGATCGAGCGCCAGCACACGGGAATAATACTGCGCAGCCAGATTATCCTCGCCGCGCTGTTGCGCGATGACGGCTATACCCAGCCATGCGTCGGTGTTGCGTGCATCCCCGCCGAGCAGCTCACGGTACAGCCGTTGCGCCATATCGAGATCGCCGCTGAGGTAGGCCTGATAGGCGTTGTTGAGCAGCGGATTTACGGGTACGGTCTTCTGCCGCTCGATGCGGATGCGAACATTTTCGGGTGATGCGATTGCTGCCAACGCGGTGGATTTGACTGATTCAGCGATCGCCAGCAACGGCGGTTTGTCTGCGGCAGGTGCGGCAAAAATATTGCGTATCTCGGGTTCTGCCGCTGCGGCGTAAGGTATTAACTGCGCCGGAATACTGGCAACCGGATTGGACGGCTGGGCCTTGTTTGCGGAACCGCCATACCGGTAATAACCGGCGGCCAGCAGCAAGGTTGTGCCGCAACAGGCAACCAGCCAATTGCGCCTGCGCGTATGCCAAGCCGATGCGGCGGGCGATTTCGCGCTAAACAGATTCTGCCCGGCATCCCGGATATTTTTGAGCGGTGAAATATTTTCTGCCGCCGGTATCGGCTGCTCTTCAAGGATAAGTTCAAGCGCGGCGTTATGTTGCTTCCTGCGCGCATTCATCAGCAGGTTCATGACCATTTACCAGACAAGTTATTTGCGGGACGAAACACTGGATTCCTTGAAGAAATTCCGGTCCGGCAGCGCGTCGCGGTACGCGCTGAAATCCCCGTCTATGCTGGCGTTCTTGATGACCATCGGGCGCAGGAAGATCACCAGTTCGGTTTTTTCGGTGCTGTCGTTGCGCTGTTTGAACAGCTCGCCGGCCAGCGGAATTTTGGACAGGCCGGGTATGGCATCGGTAAGGTCGTTGATCGAGTCCTGCATCAGCCCGCCCATCACGGCGATCTGGTTGTTCTCGATCTTGAGCACCGATTCCATCTCGCGCGTCTGGGTCTGCGGGATGCGGCTGACCACCCCGGCGCGCGCCAGATCGGGATTGGGATCGTTGACGTAGCTGGTGACCCGCGAAATGGCCGGTTTCAGGTTGAACAGCACGCTGTCGTTGTCGCTGATCTGCGGCGTGACGCTCATGGTGAATCCGACCGGCAGGGTAGTCGGCGAACTGGTGTAGTTGGTTTGCGAACCGGTCTGGTTAGTCACCGTGGTGGCCGCGATGGTGAAATAAACCAGGTTATCCACCACCTTGATAATCGCGGTCTGGTTGTTGAGCACGCTGAGTTTCGGGCTGGATAGCACCTTCACGTTACCGAACGATTCCAGCAGCGACACCTGAGAGCCAATGCTCGCGGCGGTCGGGTTGGTGATAATGCCGAACATACCGTTGCCGACCCCGGTGGGCAGTCCCGCGCTGCTCTGCACCAGCTTGAATTGTTTGCCTCCCGCCTTGATCAGTGCCGACCAGTTGATGCCCTGTTTGTATTGATCGTTCAGGCGCACTTCGACGATGGTCGCTTCTATCATCACCTGGCGGCGCGCGCTGCCCATTACCTGCGCGATGAATTCCAGAATCTTTTCATGTTGCCGTCCGGTGGCGCGCACCGTGATCAGGCCTGCTTCCGGGCTGGCGATCACTGCGGCGGCTTCGCGGAACGTGCTGTGTCGCGTGACGGTGGTACCGCCTTCGTCGATGCTGACCGGAGTGGGGCTGTTATCAACACTGCCCCTGGCCGCATTAACCGGTCTTCTGTTGTTGGCAGCCGCTTGCAAGCCGGTGCCGGTACTGCTGGCCGCCCTGACTTGCTGCACCGAGGTTTCGCTGGAGCCTTCCGGCAATATCTTGTCGGTTTCATGCAGGATGTCTTTGATGTTCTGGGTCAGGGTTTCCCAAAAACGGTTTTTGGAACTGCCCTTCAGGCTGATCGACGAATTGTTGGTGCCGCCGCCAGATCCGGCAGCGGCGGCAGTGGAGGTGACCTGCGCGCTGGTGACGAGGATGCTTTCCGAATCGCGCGCCATGTTCACATAGTCGATCTTGTAACTATGCAGGTAAGGCGCATCCGGCATCACGGTCAGGTTGCCGTTGTCCAGTTCGTAGCGCATATCAATCTGTCTTGATATGCGCGTGAGGATTTGCGGGAGAGTTTGATTGAGCGCATTCAGCGTGACGTTGCCCTGAATGCCGGTGTGGATGTCGAGATTGATCTGTGAATCGCGTGCCAGCGCAAACAGTATTTCCTGCGCCGGAACATTGCTGACCACCACGCTGTAGGTTTCAACTTTCGGCGGCGGTGTCGGCGGTGGCAGGACGATGCTTTGCCTGATCGGTTGCGGGATGTTGCCGGTGGAGATGACTTGCACGGGCGGCTGTTGTATGTGCTTTTCGGAGGGTTGAATCGGCTTGGTTCCGCAGGATGACAGGAACGCGCCGATGCAGCAGAGATACAGTGTGTTGCGTGAACGCATACGTTATACCCCTACTCGAAGCGTGCAGCCTAACAGCTTTATTGGCCTTAAGCCAGCGAGTAAACCAACCCTCCGCTGACTCGTTCGATTCCCGCCAAATCGCATGCCGAGAATACTTCCGCAAATTCCGCCTGCTGCAACAGCGCGCGCACACGCTCCGCCTGATCATAGCCGTGCTCCAGCAGCAACCAGCCTCCGGGATTGAGATATGTCTGTGCCTGCACAACGATGCGGCGGATGTCGTCCAGCCCGTCCGCGCCGGAAGCCAGCGCGCTGCGCGGCTCGAAGCGCAGATCGCCCTGCGCCAGATGTGTATCGGCAGCGGCGATATACGGCGGATTGGATACGATCAGGTCGAAGCGTTCGCCAGCCAGCCCGGTGAACCAATCGCTGCGCATCAAACGTACATTGTGAAGATCGAGCCGCTGCACGTTGGATTGCGCCACATCCAGCGCGTCCTGCGACGCGTCCACCGCCGTCACTTCCGCATCCGGTCGCGCATGCGCGATGGAAAGCGCAATCGCGCCGCTGCCGGTACCGAGATCCAGTACGCGAAACGCTCCGTGTGACGGAATGCGTTGCAACGCCAATTCAACCAGCAACTCGGTATCGGTACGCGGAATCAGCGTCGCGGGTGTCACCCTGAAATTCAGCCCGTAAAATTCGCGCTCACCAAGCAGATAGGCAAGCGGCTCGCCGCGCAAACGCTGCTCGAACAAAACCGCATAACTTTCCTGTTGTTCGGAAGTGAGTAGCTGTTCAGGGTGGGTAAGCAGATAGGCACGGTTTACTTGCAATACCGCTTGCAGCAAACATTGCACCTCGATGCGCGCGCTGGCTAAATCCATATCCAACGCGGATTCCAGTGCCGCTTTATCGCGAGTCAGATGGGATTGGATGGTATGCGGCATGAACTGGCTAAGTTTCCGATGGTTATCGCTTTGTCGCGGTCTTGTACACCGCATTGCGTTCGCGCTTGCCCACCGCGACGACCACAACCATCAATACCTTGTCGCGCACTTCGTACACCATGCGGTAGCCCGCGTCACGCAGTTTGATTTTGTAGCGATCTTTGTGGCCGGTCAGTTTGGCGGATGGGACGCGGGGATTATGCAAACGATCGGCGAGTTTTTTCTTGAATATCTCGCGTACGGAACCGTCGAGCTTCTTCCATTCCGCCAAAGCGTCCGGGTGAAAACTCAGTTCATAGCTCATCCAGTTTTACCCTGACCGGACGCTTGCCGTCCTTCAGCCGCGCATCGGTGAGCGCGTTGAGTTCGGCATCTTCAAGTTTATCCATCAGGGCTTCGTACGCTTTGGCGGGAATGCAATAAAAGGTCGGTTCGTTGCGATTGAGAATCGCCACCGGGAAACCTTCCCCTGCGGCTACCGTTGCCATCGGATTTTTCTTTAGTTCGGAAACGCTGGCAGTTGTCGATGCCAGGATTGCGTGTGCCATGATTGCCTCGGAGTGCTGTTAAGAGCGCTCAAAATAGCACTCTTAACAGGTCTTGGCAATAAGCGGACAAAAATAGCCTAGATGCTATCTTCCGCCATCGCGGCGAGTTGTTCGGCCTGATGCTCGGCCATCAGCGCGCCAGTCAGTTCATTGATGTCGCCGTCCATGATCGCATCCATCTTGTACAGCGTCAGGTTGATGCGGTGATCGGTGACTCGGCCTTGCGGATAGTTGTAGGTGCGGATGCGTTCGGAGCGGTCGCCGCTGCCGACCAGGCTCTTGCGTTCAGCGGCGGTCTTGGCGTTTTGTTCGCGCACCTGTGCGTCTTTGATGCGGGCCGCCAGCACGCGCATCGCCTGCGCTTTGTTCTGGTGCTGCGAGCGGCCGTCCTGGCACTCGACCACCACGCCGGTCGGCAGGTGGGTGATGCGCACCGCCGAATCGGTTTTGTTGATGTGCTGTCCGCCCGCACCGCTGGCGCGGAACGTGTCGATGCGCAGGTCGGCGGAATTCAGTACCACGTCGTCCACCTCGTCCACTTCCGGCATGATCGCCACGGTGCAGGCCGAAGTGTGCACGCGGCCCTGCGTTTCGGTGGCGGGTACGCGCTGCACGCGGTGTGCGCCGGATTCGAATTTCAGTACCGAGTACGCACCCTGTCCGGCGATGCGCGCAATGATTTCCTTGTAGCCGCCCATTTCGCCGGGACTCTCGGAGATTATCTCGACCTGCCAGCGCTTGCGCTCGGCGAAGCGCGAGTACATGCGGAACAGATCACCGGAAAATATCGCGGCCTCATCGCCGCCGGTTCCGGCGCGTATTTCCAAAAATACACTGCGCTCGTCGTTGGGGTCTTTGGGCAATAACTGTTTTTGCAATTCGCCGTTGAGTTGCGCGAGTTTTTCCTGTCCCTGTTTGATTTCGGCTTCGGCGAATTCGCGCATCTCCGGGTCGCTTGCCATCCCCTGCGCGGTCTCGATATCCGCCTGACAGGCCAGATAGGCGTGATACAACTCCACCACCGGTTCGAGTTCGGCGCGCTCGCGGTTGAGCTTGCGGAACGAATCCATGTTCTTGGTGGCTTCTTCGGTACTCAGCAGCTGGTTGACTTCGAGCAGACGCTCGCTCAGTTGAGCGAGTTTGGCGGCGATATTCGGTTTCATTTCATTTTCTCATCAATAGCGCAACATCGTAGGGGCGCGATTCATCGCGCCCTTTTTTTGGTGCACGAATAGATCAGGGCGCGATGAATCGCGCCCCTACTGGATTATTCATCGGTATGGAGGTGGTACAGACGATGGATAACATCGAGGAACACCTCGCGGTCGTCGCCGTGCACCTGATTCAGCGCGTGGGTCGGCGCATGCAGGAATTTGTTGGTCAGGCCGCTGCTCATCGCTTCCAGCACCTTCTCCGGAGTTTCTCCCTTGGCCAGCAGGCGCAGAGCTTTTTCCATTTCGTGGCGGCGGTTGCGCTCAGCATGGTCGCGCAATGCGCGGATGGTCGGCACGACCTCGCGCGATTCCATCCAATGCACGAAATTTACCACGCCGGAATCGATGATGACTTCGGCTTCCTTGACCGCGCCCTGCCGTGCGTCGAGGCCGTCCTTCACCACTTCGGCGATGTCGTCCACGGTGTACAGAAATACATCGCTCAGCTCCGCGACTTCCGCTTCCACGTCGCGCGGCACGGCCAGATCGACGATGAACAGCGGCCGGTGTTTGCGCGCCTTGAGCGCGCGTTCCACCATGCCCTTGCCGAGGATCGGCAACTGGCTGGCGGTGCAGGTGACGATGATATCGTGCTGCGCCAATTGTTCCGGCAGATCGGCCAGCGTGATCGCATGGCCGTTGATGCGCCGCGCCAGCACCTGGGCGCGCTCCAGCGTGCGGTTGGCGACGGTGATGTGTTTGGGTGAGCGCGCCGCGAAGTGCACCGCGTTGAGTTCGATCATTTCGCCCGCGCCGATGAACAGCACGCGCTGCTCGGCGATACTCGGAAAGATACGCTCCGCCATCTTCACTGCGGCGGCAGCCATCGACACCAGATTCGCACCGATTTCGGTCTGGGTGCGTACATCCTTGGCGACCGAGAAGGTACGCTGAAATAACTTGTGCAACAGGAATCCCAGCGTGCCGGCCTGTTCGGCCTGGCGCACCGCTTGTTTCATCTGTCCGAGGATCTGCGGTTCGCCCAGTACCATCGAATCCAGTCCGCTCGCGACGCGGAACGAATGCTTCACTGCCAGCTCGCGCGGCAGCGTGTAAAGATAGGGGTCGATGTCTTTGCGGGTCAGATGGTGATACTGCGCCAGCCAGTCGATGGCTTGGTCGGGCTGCGCGGCATTGCAATACAGTTCCATGCGGTTGCAGGTGGACAGGATCGCGGCTTCTTTCGCCGCACCGTTGCCCACCAGATCGCGCAGGGCGTTCTCCGTCCCGTCCACATTGAACGCGACCTGTTCACGCACGGCAAGCGGCGCGGTTTGATGGTTAATGCCAAAGGCGAACAACTGCATCTTGGTGTTTGGCAGACGATAAGGCTAAATAAGGGTGCAAATTATAGTCGCAACGGCGGTGCAATACCATCGGCAGCTTTTTTATGGATCGCCGCAGCACGGCATGGCCGTTGCAACGCTACAGTGCGATTCTGGCAAGACCTGAAATATGCAGCCTGCTGAAACGGGTTCCCGATTCCGATTAGCTTGTTTCAAGCTGTAAATCTGGTATCGTTGCTCGGCTCCGCCGGCAAAATTACGCTTCAGCGCCGAGCCTGCCTACAAATTAACCGATTTATTAATTGCGCCCCGTACATGGCCGATCTGCTTTTCAAACTCATCTTTCGCCTGTTGGCGTTGCTACCATTAAGCATCCTGCATGGCTTGGGGGCGCTGCTCGGACGGCTGACTTATGCAACTTCCTCCCAATATGCCGCTCGTACCCTGGAAAATCTGCGCCAGGCCGGTTTTGCGTCAGAGCAGGCCGGATACCAAAATATGCTGTCCGCCACCATTGCCGAAGCGGGCAAAAGCCTGACCGAGCTGGCGTGGCTTTGGGGACGACCCTATGACGAAGTGCTCGGCAAGGTGCGCGAATGTACCGGGCTGGAACATATCGACGCGGCGCAGGCACGAGGCAAAGGCATCATTTTTCTGACCCCGCATCTGGGCTGTTTTGAAATTTCTGCGCTGTATGCGGCGCAGCGCATGCCGATCACCGTGCTGTATCGTCCACCCAAGCTGCGCT
Organism: Gallionella sp.; assembly: GCA_028689145.1. Lineage (GTDB taxonomy): Bacteria > Pseudomonadota > Gammaproteobacteria > Burkholderiales > Gallionellaceae > Gallionella. The sequence continues at coordinate 242,401 of JAQTWT010000001.1, read as the reverse complement.
GGCTGGAAGGCGTGATGCGCGCCGGCCGCGAACGTGGGCAGGCGAGACTGGCCAAAACCGATGTCAGCGGTGTGCGCTTGTTGTACAAGTCACTCAAACGCGGCGAAGCCATCGGCCTGTTGCCCGATCAGGTACCCGGCCAAGGCGAAGGCGAATGGGCGGATTTCTTTGCGCGTCCCGCCTATACCATGACGCTGGTGGGGCGTTTGGCGGAAAGCAGCGGCGCGACCGTGCTGATCGCTTATTCCGAACGCTTGCCGCACGGTCAGGGCTATGCGATCCACGTCGAACCGCTGCCGCTGGATTTTGCCGCGCCCGTGCCGCAGCAGATCAATGCGGCGCTGGAGCGCGCAATCCGCGCCTGTCCGGCGCAATACCTGTGGAGCTACAATCGCTACAAAATTCCACGGGGAGTATCCGTACCCACTCCCCATTCCCCACTTTCCACCCCTGCATTATGATGGCAAGGATCGGTATTTTCTTGATGTGGTTGCTGCATTTCCTGCCGTTGCCGCTGCTGGCCGGGGTCGGCAATGCGCTGGGCATGTTGCTGTACTGGCTGGCGGGAGAGCGGCGCATGGTTGCGGCCACCAACTTGCGACTGTGTTTTCCGGAGATGTCCGAGCCTGCACGCGCCGTATTGGTGAAACAGAATTTTCAGGCATTCGCGCGCAGCTTTCTGGAGCGCGGTGTATTGTGGTGGTCGGCACCGGAGCGCATCTTGCAATCGGTGCATGTCATTGGGTGCGAACATCTGCAGAAGCTGGCCGGGCAGCCGGTAATTCTGCTGGTGCCGCATTTCGTCGCGCTGGATGTCGGCTGGTCCTGGCTAACGCAGCAGGGAAATCTGGTCAGCGTGTATTCCAACCAGAAGAACCCGTATTTTCACCAAAAACTTTTTAACGGGCGTCTGCGCTTTGGCGCTTCGCAGCTTTATTCGCGCCAGCAGGGCTTGCGCCCCATCGTCAAGGCGATGCGCGCGGGCTTGCCGTTTTATTATCTGCCTGATCAGGATCTGGCGACCAAGGACGGTGTTTTCGTGTCATTCTTCGGTGTGCAAGCGGCCACGCTGACTACTGTGCCGCGCCTGGCTGAAATGACCGAAGCGAAAGTTGTGCCGCTGATCGCACGAATATTGCCGGGTGGCGCGGGTTATGAGCTGAAGTTTTATCCGGCTTGGGAAAATTACCCGACCGGCGACGTGACCGCAGACACGCGCCGCATGAATGAGTTTATCGAACAGCGCGTGCGCGAAATGCCGGAACAATATTTCTGGCTGCACAAACGCTTTAAGACACGCCCGGAAGGCGAGGCAAAGTTTTATTGATAATGTAGGAGCGTATGGCAATACGCCCTTCGTGGCATCCAAATATCTGGGAAAAGGGCGTATTGCCATACGCCCCTACATGACGGACATTTAAAATGAAATATCACGACCTGCGCGATTTCATCGCACAACTGGAAAAACTCGGCGAACTTAAGCGCGTGTCCGCACCGGTCTCGCCGCATCTGGAAATGACCGAGATCTGCGACCGGGTGTTGCGCGCGCAAGGCCCGGCAGTGCTGTTTGAAAATCCGACCGGACACAAGATGTCCCAAAATAACATACCCGTTCTGGCTAATCTGTTCGGCACGCCGCGCCGCGTGGCGCTGGGTATGGGCGAAGAAAGCGTTGCGGCATTGCGCGAGGTCGGCAAGCTGCTCGCGTATCTGAAAGAACCCGAACCGCCCAAGGGCTTGAAAGAAGCGTGGGAAAAGTGGCCGGTGCTAAAACAGGTGCTGACCATGTCGCCCAAAGTGGTGTCTTCCGCACCGTGTCAGGAGATCGTGTGGGAAGGCAATGATGTTGATTTGGGCAGGCTGCCGATCCAGCATTGCTGGCCCGGCGATGTCGCGCCGTTGATTACTTGGGGATTGGTGGTGACGCGCGGCCCGAACAAGTCGCGCCAAAATCTCGGTATTTATCGCCAGCAGGTCATCGCGCCGAATAAGGTGATTATGCGCTGGTTGGCGCATCGCGGTGGCGCGCTGGATTTTCGCGACCATTGCGAAAAGCATCCGGGACAGCCATTCCCGGTTGCGGTGGTGATCGGTGCCGACCCGGCCACGATTCTCGGCGCGGTCACGCCGGTGCCGGATTCGCTGTCTGAATATCAGTTTGCCGGCTTGCTGCGCGGCAGCAAGACCGAACTGGTGAAGTGTCTGGGCAGCGATTTGCAAGTGCCTGCTTCCGCCGAGATCGTGCTGGAAGGGGTGATTCATCCCGGCGAAACCGCGCTTGAAGGGCCGTATGGCGACCATACCGGCTACTACAACGAGCAGGACAAGTTTCCGGTGTTCACCATCGAGCGCATCACCATGCGGCGCGACCCGATCTACCATTCCACCTACACCGGCAAGCCGCCCGACGAACCGGCGATGCTGGGTGTGGCGCTGAACGAAGTGTTTGTGCCGCTGCTGCAGAAGCAATTTCCCGAGATCACGGACTTCTACTTGCCGCCGGAAGGATGCTCGTATCGCATGGCGGTGGTCAGCATCAAGAAACAATACGCCGGGCACGCCAAGCGCGTAATGTTCGGTATCTGGTCATACCTGCGCCAGTTCATGTACACCAAGTTCATCATCGTGGTGGACGACGACATCGATATCCGCAACTGGCAGGAAGTGATCTGGGCGATCACCACCCGCGTCGATCCGGTGCGCGACACGCTGCTGGTGGAGAATACGCCGATAGACTATCTGGATTTTGCCAGCCCGGTGTCGGGGCTGGGCGGCAAGATGGGCTTGGATGCCACCAACAAGTGGCCGGGCGAGACGCAGCGCGAATGGGGTACGCCGATTGTGATGGACGAGGCGGTAAAACGGAGAGTGGATCAGATGTGGGGTGAACTGGGGTTGTAGCGTGTGTTGCGCCGCTAAAATTCAAACGCCACTCAATGATGCGGATGCAGAACCAATATGGCCTGCATCCGCGAGAACGTTCAACGCTCCAGATTCAATTCCATTTCGGTATTGTCGCCTTTGCGTACCGATACTTTTTCGGTAACCATTTTGTAGCCTTCCAGCTTCACGCTGATCGCATGCACGCCGGGTTCCATTTCCAGTCGCAGCGGCGACATACCGTAATACACCCCGTCCAGATACACCTTGGCGCGTTGCGGGTTGGTATTAACCTGCAACAACCCGGCTGTGGCGCTGGCATGCGGCGTATAGGCAGGAGCTGGCATCGCGCTGCCGGGTTGCACACCATATGTCGCTGCAGCGGGTGCAGCCGGTGACGGTTTGGCGATAGTCGGCGCGACGTAGACCATTACGCCCGGAATTGCTTTGGTGCCCGGAGTCAGATTAAACAATTCGGAACGCGCAGCCATCAGCGATGCGCTGATGGCCTCGACTGTTTTAGTGCTGACAATGCGCAACCCTTTGTTCATGTAGGCGACCACATCATCCTTGTTGTTGCCGGAAACACCGGCAAATCGGTTATGCTTCTCCATTACTAAACCCGACCATACCACTTTGCCGGTATCCACTTCTTTCAGGGTTGTCTCAATCGCAATATTGATTTCATCGCGTTCCTTGACGTTTAGAGTCAGATCCTTAATGACACCGGATACTTCAAATAATGCTGCATCGGCACTGCTGCCCTCCAGTACCTGATAACCTTCCGAGTCAAAGCGTTTTTTAACGGCAGCTGTGACAACGCTCGCGATTTCCTGATCAAGCAATAATTGTTCACCGTTCACTCCGCCGACTCGCTGTGTGGTTATACCCAACAGGCGCGGATTGTTAACTTTGCGCTGGTCGGTATATTTATTGACCCGCAAGGTGGCGGCGTATTTGAGCAAAGGCCCGGAACTTTCTTTGGCAGTTGCTTTTCCTGTAGTGTTGAGCGCACTATTTTCATTACCGCCACCAAACCACCCGCCAACCGTGTTTGTAACGCTGTTGGTAGTATCCTTGACGGTCGAACAACCTGCTACGGCAGATAACAATGCAACCAGCGCGACACGCTGCAACAATTGACTCATAATTTTCCCCTCGGGATTCTTCAAGACTTGATTAACTGCGGGCGATCACTGCTTCGATTTCCGCAAAAGTACGCGCCAATTCAAAACTGTGGATTTGAGCACCCAACTGGCGGGCAATCTGGGTAATTGAAAATAAACCGCAAACCGTTTGCCGTCCGTCCGCTCCTTCGGCTACGACCAGCGCATGCTGGCGGTTGGACTTTTTCAGGGTAGCGACAATCTGCCCGACTTTTGCATGCCGCACCTCTTCAATTTTCAATACTTCCAACTCGCGCTGTGTGTGCATGATGTCACGTACCATGATGTCGGCATGGGTGCCGCCCATATGCTGCAGGAAGCGCATCGGTTTTTCCCCCATCACGTCATTTGCGGTCAATAAACCGGCCAGCTGCTCGTTATCATCCAGCACTAACAGCATGCGCACGCCATAGCGGATCATTTTTGCATTGGCTTTTTCCATCGAAGTTTTGGCGCGCACGCCGATCACCGAGACCTTGTTCAGATCGGTCATTACATCAATGGCAGGATCGTTCAGTTTGACGCGCTCCGGCAGAGTCTGCATCGGGCGCGCAAAAGATGCGCCGGATTTCAGCGGGAAATTTTGGAGCGGTTGGTATTCCTTGTTCACGGCTATGACTCCTAGGTTACTTGCCAATGCACGCATTGGCAGCATTAATAATTAAAGCGGGGGAAGATAACGCACCAGCTCGTTGAGCGCCTTTGTATAAACGTCACGCTTGAATTCAATCACGGCGTTGATGTCCAGCCAGTAATCGTTCCAGCGCCACGCATCAAATTCGGGATGCGAATTTACGCGCAGACAGACATCGCAATCACGGCCGACCAGACGCAACAAAAACCAGATCTGTTTTTGTCCGCGATAACTACCGCGTGAATCGCGCTTATTCCAGCTCTGCGGAACCTCATAGCGCATCCAGTCACGGGTGCGCCCGAGTATCTTTACATGTTCCGGCATCAAGCCGACTTCTTCGTGCAACTCGCGGTACATCGCCTGCTCCGGGGTTTCGCCGTGCTGAATCCCGCCTTGCGGAAACTGCCACGCGTGCTGTCGCACCCGCTTGCCCCAGAACACCTGATTCCTGTCATTCGTGATAATGATGCCGACATTCGGGCGGTAGCCGTCTCGGTCGATCATTTGCCACTCTATTCGGTTAATTTCTAATGCGCTGATTCTTTCACATTTCAGGCTTATTGGAAAGCGGATATGCTGCGTTTTCCCTTTGCCTTGGGTTCCTGCTAAAGTTGCGCCATGAGCAAACAGACACTGGATCGCATCCTGCAATCGCAAGGTTTCGGCACACGCAAGTGGTGCGCAGAATTGATCGCCGACGGCGAAGTCGGCATCAACGGCGCAGTCGTCACCGATAGCCGCTTCGCTTTTGAAACCGGCGGCTTGCAGTTCACCGTGTTCGGCGAGGCGTGGACTTGGCGCGAACACCTGTACCTCGCGCTGAACAAACCCGCCAATTACGAATGCTCGCGCAAGCCCAGCCATCACCCCGGCGTGCTCAGTCTGTTGCCGGAACAATTCATCCGGCGCGACGTGCAGCCGGTGGGACGGCTCGACCACGACACCACCGGTTTGCTGCTGATGTCGGACGACGGCCCGTTCATCCACAAACAGTCCTCGCCGAAACATCATGTACCAAAAGTCTACGTCGCCACTACCCACGACCCGGTAACACCGCAACTGGTCGCGCGGTTGCTCGGCGGCGTAAAACTGCACGACGAACCCGCACCGTTGACCGCGCTGACTTGCCGCATGCTGGATACGCATCAAATCGAGATCGTGCTGGAGCAGGGCAAATACCATCAGGTGAAGCGCATGCTGGCCGCCGCCGAAAACCATTGCACAGCATTGCGCCGCACCGAGATCGGTGGATTGAAGCTCGATGCGCTGGGTCTGGCGGAAGGCGAATGGTGTTACCTCGATGCGGCGCAGTTGACGTTGCTGACACCATCTTGATCTCCCGAAAGTTCCGGCACGTTTTTATCAGGTAAGTGTGTGCGGCACAGAGTAAAATCCGCCTTTATTCAAAAAAGTACCTGTTAAATGTCCATTCAGTGGTTTCCCGGTCACATGACCTCGGCGCGCAGAAATGCGGCCGAGACTATGGCAGTCATCGATGTCGTCATCGAAGTGCTGGATGCGCGCGCGCCGGAAGCGAGCTGCAACCCGATGATCAAAGAGTTGCGCGAGCAACGCCAGCGCCCCTGCCTGAAAATACTCAACAAGGCCGATCTCGCCGATCCCGCTATCACGCAGGCTTGGCTGGATTTCTACAACCAACAGCAAGGTGTCAAAGCCGTCGCGCTGAGTTGCAAGAGCGCCAGCGATGCCGCCAAGGTACCCAAGCTGTGCCAGCCGCTCGCGCCGCACCGCGACAGCAACCACAAGCCGCTGCGCATGATGATCATGGGCATCCCCAACGTCGGCAAATCCACGCTGATGAACATGCTGCTGAAGCGCCGTGTCGCCAATGTCGGCGACGAGCCCGCCGTGACCAAATCGCAGCAGTGCCACAAACTGAACGAGCACATGACGCTCACCGACTCGCCCGGCCTGATGTGGCCGAAGATCGAACACCACGAGGACGGCCTGATGCTCGCCGCGATCCACGCGATCGGCCGCAACGCCGTGATCGAGGAAGAGATCGCCGAAAATCTTGCCGCGATCCTGCTGGCGCGCTATCCGGCGCAGCTCGCCGAACGCTTTGCTCTGGATGTAAACGGGATGGACGGCATCGGCGTGGTCGAAGCGGTCGCCAAAAAACGCGGCTGTTTGCTGAAGGGCAGGGGCGGCGAACCCGATCTGGAAAAAGCGTCGATGATCCTGCTGACCGAATACCGCGCCGGGAAGCTCGGGCGCATCAGCCTCGAAACCCCGGAGACGCGCGCGGCGATGATTCGGCGGGCGCAGGAATGCCAGACCGATACCGCTGCCTGACCGCCGATGAAGATCCCGAAAAGAATCGCGCCGCTGGTCGAAGACGGTCTGGTTGACCGGATCATGCGCCAGCTCAAGAGCGGCAAAGAGGCGACTGTCTATGTCGTCGAATGCGGCGACGAGATTCGTTGCGCCAAGGTTTACAAGGAAGCCAACCAGCGCGGCTTCCATCAGGCGGTTCACTACACCGAAGGCCGCAAGGTGAAAGGCAGCCGTCAGGCGCGCGCGATGGAAAAAGGATCGCGCTACGGTCGTCAGGAGCAGGAAGCGGCCTGGCAGCGCGCCGAGGTCGATGCGCTGTACAAGCTTGCCGCAGCCGGGGTGCGCGTGCCGCAACCCTACAATTTTTACGAGGGCGTACTGCTGATGGAACTGGTCGCCGATGAACATGGCGAACCGGCCCCCAGACTCAACGACCTGGAACTCACCGAACAGCAGGCGCGCGAATTCCACGCATTTTTGATCCGGCAGGTCGTGCTGATGCTGTGCGCCGGTATCGTCCACGGCGACCTGTCCGAGTTCAACGTGCTGGTCGACAGCGGCGGGCCGGTCATCATCGACTTGCCGCAGGCGGTGGATGCCGCCGCCAACAATAATGCCAGCCGCATGCTGCAGCGCGATGTCGATAATCTGGCCGAGTACTTCGGGCAGTTCGCCCCCGAACTGCTCACTACCCGCTACGGACAGGAAATATGGGCGCTCTACCAGCGCGGCGAATTGCTGCCCGACACACCGCTGACCGGACGTTTCCAGCAAACCGAGAAACAGGCTGACGTGCGCTCCGTGATGCGTGAAATAACGGCCGCGCGCGACGACCACGCGGCCAAACTGCGCTACCAGCAACTCAAGCGCGAAGAAGGCCGCTAACCGGGTCACGCCGATGTCGCCGCGCTCAACCAAAGCCCCTTGTCCGTGCGGCGCTCCCGACTACGCCGCCTGTTGCGGCCATTACCATAGCGGTGCGCCCGCGCCGGATGCCACCGCGCTGATGCGCTCGCGCTACAGCGCATATGTACTCAAGCTGGGAAACTATCTGCTGGATACCTGGCATCCCAGCACCCGTCCCGCCACGCTCGATCTCGCGACGGATAACGCCAAATGGCTGGGGCTGGAAGTAAAAAACAGTGCTGCGGAATCGGCGGAGCGCGCCACGGTGGAATTCGTCGCGCGCTACAAAACCGGCGGTCGCGCCCACCGGCTGCACGAGATCAGCCGTTTCTTGCGCGAGGAAGGGAGATGGTATTACGTGGATGGTGAATTCCCGGGCTGAGTCAACAAGGTAAACCCCCGGTATGTCGGAAGCGCATTCGACCCGCTTTGGACTATTGCGGTGAAAAGCACCATGCCCTTTGCTGCTATCGCCCGATAGCGAACTTAATTTCGTTACCACCATTTCGGGTGATTGATTTGCCGGCGCGGGTCGTGCAGGATATGCGCCATCGTCAACCAACCGTGCCTACGCCATGATCGAATACATTTTTTTCGACGCGAACCTGCAAAATAAATTCGTGGAATATGCCGCAGGCTTGGGCGTGGCTGCCGCTTTGCAGGATGATCCGATGGGCTTGGTGGTCGCGATTCCGGAAGACATCGGCGAAGATGTGGAAGACGCGCTCGAAGAATGCTATAGCCGGTTGCAGGAAGAACAATCTGATCTGCTCGCGCAGGCCGAGGGCGGACTCAAGCAGCTCGCCGGATTCCGCTATACCATGCCGGACGGACAGTCGCGCATGGTGCCGTTGCCAACCGATACTGCCAGCCGCCTGTTGTCGGTGTTCAGCCTCGAAGAAGTGCAGGTGCTGTTTGAAGCGGTTGCACGCAACGCGCTGAGCTGCGAAGAGAAGACGTTGTGCCAAATACTGGCCGAAGACGGGCGTTCAACTGCCTGCTGAGTGTTTTTCCGCGATATTTAGTATTTCGTGAGCCTCTAAATATTCAGAGTTCGCTCAAAACAAGGCGCGCAGCGGGTGCTCGCAAATGTGAATTTTCAGACGCAACCGGTCGGCTTGGGCATCCCGCCGTACTTGGTGATCGGCTTCATCGGACCGGTCATCCACAGCTCGAAAATATCCTTCTGGTCCTCGCCGATGTGCTTGGCAAACTTGCGTATCGGCGGCACCGAGCCGAACTCCTCGAAGTACTCGCGCGCCTTGATGATCTGCTGCCACTTTTTGTCGTTCAGCTCGTAGCCGTCCGCCTCGGCCATCGCGCGGCCTACCTCCGGAGTCCAGTCGCTCATATCAACAAGATAGCCATCGCCATCGCGGTCAGGGAGTTTCATAATCAGCGCCTTTCAAGTCGGGGGATGCGGACTATTTAACGTTGCGCGGCGGTTGCGGTCAATCACCCGAAAGGGGGGAGGGTAACCGGTTCGCCGTTTCCCGCTTAGTCAACCACCTGGACGACCGTAGTTGCGGCAGTCGCCTTGTCGATATCCAGTTGCACTTCGCAGTATTCGTGGCTTTCGCCCGGAGGAGTTGGATCGTCCGCGCAACTGCAGCCGATCAACACTCCCGTGTAGAAGATCCCGGCGGTCACGCGGATCACGTTTTCCATCTCGGCAACGCTGTTGATCATCACCGTGAGCGGTGCATCGGCGACATGATTGCTGTTTGCCAACCCCTGTTGCAGCGGCAGCTGCGCACTACCCAGTTGCGCGATCTCCCGCTTCAGGATGGCTTCGAAATCCGCCGTTCCCCAAGCGCGCAAAGCTTGTTCGAGCCGGATCATGGCGAATGTTTGGTCAGTGCCTGTAAGGGGATCATTTCCGCATTGCCGGACGCGGCCAACATAACAGCAAAAATGATGCGGCGTGCAAATCGGCTCATGTGTACTCCATGCTGGTTAAAACACAAAGATTCAGATTGCTAATCAACCTTCCCGGAATCCGCGTAGCGGCAATAAGTCTCGCGAATGAACATTGTAGCGACCAATCCCAGCACTGAAAATCCCGCCAGAATGGCGATCCCCGCCTGATAATCGCCCAAACTTGGCGGCGCATTCACGGCATCTGCGCGGGCATGATCGATGGCCCAGCCCACCAGCGGCTGCATAATTGCGGTGCCGAGGAAGCCGCCGATATTTACCACGCTGGTCGCCATGCCGGAAAGCGCGTGCGGATTCACTTCCTTGGCACACGACCAGCTCAGGGTAAAACTCGGCGCGCACAATCCCATCGCAAAAAACAGCATGTAACCGGTTCCTCCCTGCAGCGGCATACCCAATAGCATAGGCAACCAGCACAGGCAATACGCCAGCGCCCCGGCGATCATCACCGGTTTGCGCCGCCCGAGACGGTCCGAGAGCCTGCCGATAATAAAGGCACCGATGGCGAATCCCGCCAGCAACAGGGTGGTGTGATTGGCGGCCGCCGCCCGATCCATCCCGTAAGCATCGCGCAAGAACGGCACTGCCCACAGTCCGCCGAAAGCAAACAGCGAACCGGCCAAACCCATATTCACCCACAGCCCCGGCCAAGTCGCGCGATTTTTCAGCACGATCAGCAACCCGTCGTACCAGTGTCCCGCGTGCGGCGGATGCGCCGCCTTGCCGTCTAGTTCGCGCAGGCTGGGCAAGCCCGCCTCGCCCGGATGATCGCGCACCAGCCACCATGCCAGCAGCGCCAGCAACAGCGACAACGCCCCCACCGCAACGAACACGCTGCGCCATGAGACATACGCCAGCGCCCAAGCCAATGGTGCGGCGGCCAGCAATGAACCGGCATTGCCGAGCAGAATGGTCGCACCGGTCATCGTGGCGAAATGCCGGTCATGAAACCATGCGGCATTGAGCTTGAGCAGCGCGATGAATGTGACCGACACCCCCAGCCCGACCAGCAACCGGCCAGCCGAGGCCAGCGCGAGCGTATCGGCCATTCCGAACAATAAAGAACCGATGCCGCCGATCACCCCGCCGATAGCCACCACTCGGCGCGGCCCCAGCGTATCGACCAGAATGCCGGTGGGAATCTGCATCACCATGTACACGTAGAAGTACGTCGCCGCCAACCCGCCCAGCGCCGCCGCGCTGGCCTGAAAGGTCTGCTGCAGATCGGCGGATATCGCCGCCGGGGCGAAGCGATGGAAGAACGACAACGCATACGCCAAGCCGACGATGACAAAAGCGGCCCAGCGCAGGCGTACCAGTTGGCTGGTCTGTTGCTTACTCAGCATGAACGATACCGTGCTCCGGAGAAGTCGCCAGCGCATGCAACACCGCCTTGAGCAAAATCCAGCAGCGTCCCACCGATGCGATTTCGACGCTCTCGCCGGGCGCGTGCGCGCCGCGGATGTCCGGGCCGAACGAGATCATCTCCAGATGCGGATGGCTGGCGGCGAGCAGACCGCATTCCAAACCGGCGTGGATCACCTGCAATCCGGCGGGCGAGCCGAATTGTTCCGTGTACACCCGCTGGCACAGCGCGAGCAGATTCGATGACGGGTTCGGTGTCCAGCCCGGATATGCGCCGTCCTTCCACGCACGAAATCCGTAACAGGCGGCATGCGCGACCAGCTTATCGGCCAGCGCATCGGCGCGCGCGTCGTGCAGCGAACGCACCTTGAAGGTGGCCTTGAATTCGCCCTGTTCAAGTATCAATACGCCGAGATTGCTGGAGGTGTCGGTCACACCGGGGAAGTCGTCGCTAATGCGCGACACGCCGTTTGCGGCAATATCTAGAAAAGCCAGCAGGTGTTGCTGTTCCGCGTGCGCAATCGCGCTGTCCGGCGGCGTATCGTAATGCCGGCAGGCGAACGACACTCTGGCATCCGCCTCCGCGAAGCGCGCTTGCCATACGTCATGGCGGTGCTGCACCCACTCGTCGATATTGTCCGCCATCGCGGCGGGCAGCGCACACAGGGCGTACGCCTCGCGCGGGATTGCATTGCGCGCCGAGCCGCCCTGCATCTCGACTAGGCGCACATCGGTGTGTGCGGCCAGATCGCGCAGCGCCTCCGCCAGCAGCTTGATCGCGTTGCCGCGCCCGAGATGGATGTCCATGCCGGAGTGCCCGCCGCGCAGCCCGCTCACGTCAAAGCGCAGCAGCGCATAGTCGGCCAGCATATCCCCTCCCCCTTGCAGGGGGAGGGTTAGGGAGGGGGTAGGAGCGTTCATTCCCAATTTCTCTATCCCAATTGCGCTGCGCACCTCCACATCCACGCCGCCCGCACAGCCGAGATAAAAATGCCCCCATTCCTCGGTGTCGAGGTTGATTAACGTCTTGCCCTGCAACGTGCCGGGAGCCAAGCCGCGCGCGCCGTCCATGCCGGATTCCTCATTGACGGTGAGCAGCACTTCCAGCGGCGGGTGGATCAGCCCCGGTTGTTCCAGCGCGGCCAGCGCGAGCGCCACGCCGATACCGTTGTCCGCGCCCAGCGTGGTGTCGTCCGCCACCACCCAGCCGTCGCGCACCACCGCGTTGATCGGGTCGCACCCGAAGTCATGCACTGTTCCGCTGTTGGCCTGGCACACCATATCGAGATGACCCTGCAGAATCACCCCGGGCATCGCCTCGCAGCCGGGGCTGGCTGGCTTTCTCAGAATCAGGTTGCCCGCATCATCGACGATGGAGCTGATCCCGCGCGGCTGCGCCCAGTCGATCAGATACCTGATCAGCGCCGTCTCATGCAGCGAAGAACGCGGGATCGCGCACAGCGTCGCGAAATGCGCCCAGACGGAGGAAGGTTGCAGGTTGTTCAGATTGTCGGTCATTAATTATAAAAAGTTGGTGTTGTAGTGGTAGGCTGGGGTGAGGCACGAACCCCGGCATCCGTAAATTGTAACCGCTGGGGTTCGCAAGCTCACCGCCAGCCTACGACAGCTCTCCCCATGATGCATCATTAGTGGTGACGTAATCCGCCCCCCAGTCAGGTGGAAGAAAACCATCGCGGATAAAGCGATGAACGGATGAATGCACCCAGTCGCAAGGCGACTTCACATGGCCATGCTTGACCGGATTGTAATGAATGTAATCCACATGTCGCGCAAAGTCGTTTTCATCGCGTATCTGGTGTTCCCAATAGCGGCGTTGCCAAATTCCGCGCTCGCCTTTCCTGCTTCGACTTTTGATGATGCGCTCGGTTTTAGGCAGCTTGCGTGAGAATCCCGCTTTGATCAATGCCCAGCGGTTCGGGTAATCAGTGTCGCCCGGAGGCAGCGTCCAAATGGCGTGGATATGTTCCGGCAACACAACCATCGCATCAATATGGAACGGATGTATGTCGCGCACCCTCTTTACGCTCTCCCGCAATTCGTCGATGTGTTCGATGAACAGCGTTTTCGACCTGTCGGCCAGATTGGCGGTGAAAAAGAATGTGCCGCCGGGGGCGAATGCACGGGTGTAGGTTCTCATGGTGGATATCTGCCGTAGGCTGGCGGTGAGGCACGAACCCCAGCATCATATAACCTTGGAAATGCTGGGGTTCGCAAGCTCACCACCAGCCTACCTGTTATGGCTTCCCGAACAATTCATCGAGCGGGTTGTTGGCTGCGGGCCCGCTGCCGGAAACACGTTTCGCGGAAAATTCCTCCTCGATGTTGTCGCGATAAAAACTCCATGCCGCGCCCGAGCTGCTGAGGCGGCGCCAGGTATCTTCGCCGACACCGCCGTACTGCAACGTGCTGCCGTCGTCGAGCTGTACCTGCAGCATCTTGGCGCGCGCATCGTAGCCGATGGCGCGCAACTTGCCCGAATTGATCTTCTTCATTTCCATTTAATTCACGCTCATTGTTTAGCCGAGTACCGGAAACAGGCCGCGCATTCCGCTGGCGATGAATTCCACCGAGATCGCGGCGAGTATCAGCCCCATCAGGCGGGTAAACACATTGATGCCGATCTTGCCCAGCCGTTGCGCCACCCACGGCGCAATCAGAAAGGTCAGCCAGACGGTGATGCTGAGCAGCACGATTTCCATCCCCATGATCAGATAATGCTGGATACCGTTCGCCTTGTGCGCCTCCACAATCACCGCGCTGATCGAGCCGGGACCGGCCAGCAAGGGTGTGGACAAAGGCACGATTGCATTCGCCGAAACCGTCTCGCCGTCGGTGTTGTCATTCTTGTCGGCACCGGTTTCATAAAAATTTCCGAGCAGCATCTTGATCGCGATCAGCAGCAGCAAAATGCCGCCCGCCACGCGAAACGAATTGATGCTGATACCGAAGAACGCCAGCAGCGGCTGCCCGATCAGCAAGGCCACCAGCAGGATGGCACATACCGCCAGCGACGCGAGTCGTCCGACCTGGGCGCGCTTGGCGGCCGTCATCTCAGCAGTGAACAGAACAATGACGGGGATAATCCCAATCGGATCGAGGATCGCGAACAGGCTGATAAAAATCTTGGTGTATTCGGTGAAATCCAGCATGGCGCTCAAATGAAAACATCCGGAAAACGATGGCGCAAGGTACACCGTTAAACGGCTTGAAGCAATCTTGGAACGTCCTGCCCGTTTAATCGTGCCAGCCGGGAGCTATTGATTCATTTGCGGCGATGGGATTTAATGGCAGCGCAGAACCGCTGTATTTTTGTCCCGCATCATCCGACCAGTATTGGACTCAACATGGATAACCTGATCGAGGTTAAAGACCTGCATTTTTCCTATGGCACGCATCAGGTGCTGAAGGGCATCAATCTCACCATCCCGCGCGGCAAAGTGGTCGGGATCATGGGTACCAGCGGGTGCGGCAAATCCACCTTGCTGCGTCACTTCGGCGGCCAGTTGCGCCCGGCGCAGGGCAGCGTGAACTTCATGGGGCAGATCGTCCACCAGCTCAGCAACGTCGAACTTTACAAGATGCGCCTGAAAATGGGCATGATGTTTCAGGTCAGCGGCCTGTTCACCGACATGACCGTTTTCGACAATTTGGCTTTTCCGTTGCGGGAGCACACCGATCTGCCGGAAGAACTCATCCGCGATCTGGTGCTGATGAAGCTGGAAGCGGTCGGCCTGCGCAACGCACGGGATCTGATGCCGGGCGAGCTGTCCGGCGGCATGGAGCGCCGTGTGGCGCTGGCGCGGGCGATTTCCACCGACCCCGCTCTGGTCATTTACGACGAGCCGTTCGCCGGGCTAGATCCGATCTCGCTCAACACCATCACTAACCTGATCCGCAAGCTGAACGACGCGCTTGGCACGACCTCAATCGTGGTGACCTATGATCTGATGACCTCGCTCAAAATCATCGACTATATGTATTTCATCCATGACGGAGTGATCGCCGGAGCAGGTACCGTTGAGGAAATGACCCACTCGAAAGACCCGGCCGTTTACCAGTTTATGCACGCAAAGCCGGACGGACCGATTCCCTTCCAGTACCCCAGCAAACCCTACGCGGAAGATTTGAGCTTCCAAGCTTGAGCGGTTGCGATGCTGCCCGGTTAGCGGGTGACTGGTAGGCTGGGGTGAGGCACGAACCCCAGCATGATATAAATTTCGAATGCTGGGGTTCGCAAGCTCACCCCAGCCTACCCGAGCCTAACTCCGCCAATTCCTGTTCGTTGAATCCCGCCGCGCGTCTGGCTTCCAGATTGAAGGGGCCGCGCCGCGGCACGGCATTATATTTTTCAACCAGCGCGGCATAGGTGGCGGTTGGCTCCAGACCGCGCTGTCCGCACAGATAGTTGAACCAGCGGTTACCGGTAGCGACATGGCCGATCTCGTCGCGCAGCACGATGTCCAGAATCGGTCCCACCGCGCTATCGCCCGCCTGCAACAGCTTGGCGCGCGTACCCGGCGTTACATCCAGACCGCGCGCCTCCATCGTGCGGGGCAACAGCGCCATGCGTTCCAGCACATCATGCTGCGTCCGCACCGCCATATCCCATAGCCCGCTGTGCCCGGTGAAATCCCCGTAAACAAACCCCAGCGCCTGCAAGTGAGCGGCCAGCAGCGTGAAGTGCAGCACCTCCTCGTCGGCCACCTGCAACCAGTCGGCGTAATAGGCGCGCGGCATGTCCGGGAAGCGCCACAGCGCATCCAGCGCCAGATTGATCGCGTTGAACTCGATATGCACCAGCGCATGGATCATCGCGGCGCGGCCTTCCGGCGTGTTCATCGCGCGGCGTTTCACGGAAAGGGGAGAAACCAGCTCTGGCCTGGCGGGATGGCCGGGGATAACCGGCGCGGCATCGAGTGCCGCACCGGCATCCAGCCCGATTTCCCCCGCCGCCCACGCCTGCGCCAAGCCGCGCACCCCCGCAGCCTTGTGCGCGACATCGCACTCGGCGAGCCAGTGCAACGCGGCTTGTCTTAATTCGGCGGGAGGAAGTGAATCGGGCGGCATCGTTTAAGCGCGCTCTGCTAGCGTGCCAAGCGATTGAGCAGCACCGTCTGCAAATCACGCCGACTATCCAGCACGGCCATGATCAGAACCTGCCGACTTTCAACCCGGTAAACAATGCGCCAAGGCGCGCTGACCAACTCCCGGTATTGCGAAATACCGGTATGCAACAACTCCGGCACAACCCGGCCCCGATTGGGCAAAGTGATCAAAAGGGCCGCTTTGCTTTCCAATTTTTGCAAGATTCCCAGCGCATCAGCAACACTGTCTTGTGCAATGTACTCGATGATCTCTGTCAAATCCTGCTGCGCCGTGTGCGTCCACAGCACCTGATAGGTTTTGGCCTCAGCCACGTTGTTTTTGCTGCTTCAGCAAAGATGCGCGCAGGGAGCTGAATACCTTGCCTTGTGGAGTAAGTAGATTTTTCTGCGCATCGGCCTCGCCCTGCACCATCAGCTTCAACATCAGGAAGGCATCCTGCTGTTTGCGGTAAGTATCGTAGTCCTGCACTACCGCACTCGCGGAACCGTTTTGCGTCAGAATAATATTGGTTCTCCCGCGCGTCTCCTGCAACAAACGGCTCGCGGAAGTTTTGAAATCGGTCAGGCTAATGATTTGTTCTTGCATGACAGGTCACCGAATAAGGACTGAATACGGTCATTCTAGCGGGAGCGGGAATAAATACAATGCGAATTAAAAAACTATTGCGATGCTGACCCCATTAGCTCTCCAGGTTGCTTTTTATTCAAAATTTCATTCATCCACTCACCAATAAGTTTCTGCTCTTGTACATAGTGCTGACTTTCACATAATTCAATAAATTTTGTGAAGTACTCCAATGCAAGAACCATGTCTTCTTTGATTAGCCAATTAACAAATCCAAGACAGAAATACAGCTCATATTTCGAAGGTTCTTGCTCAAGCATCCAACAAATAAATTCTTCAATTTGGTATAAGTTATCCAACTCAAAATTACAAATACTTGCTCTTCTGTAGTGTCTTGCAGCTTGCTTTAAGTTGCCTTTATATGCATACAGAAAGGCCATATTGCATTGCCAAATTCGCCCATCCTCATGCTTCAACTTCTTTAACAATTTGATTGATTCATCTGGTGAGCGCGCAATCAAGAACTTAGTAATTGCACATAAAGTGATAGCCACACCACGGTCTTGGCATTGCGGCTCAATCTTATTTAGCCAATTATCAACTTCAAGCAAGTAGGCTGGGTTATGAGTCTCACTCCACTTATTGTGACAATCAGTTGCCCTTGCCTCATAAATTTCCGCCAATCTATTCGGCACTCTTTCTTTAAGTTTTCGGTAAACAGGGAAACTATGTTCTTTATTATTTAAACGTAAAAGCACATCTCGATAAAGACTTTCCGCATACTTTAAATCTCCAGAACAAGCTGCAGCAATCCCGATAATGTAGCGGGCAACCACTTCAGCCCACTCAGATGTGAATTGGAAAGAAAAAAGGTCGTTTTCTGTGGATATGTGTACATTCCTTGGTAATAACTCAGTAAATTCAGACACCAAACTGTCCTGAACTTTCTTGGAAATTGGCTGATGCGCAACTGCTCCCTCAAGTTCTACTATATGAGTCTCTTTACCGTTAATTATTCTTTTCTTTACTCTGCCATAAATCATAAAGTGAGCTCTGCATCGCATTCTCATTTCACTAGCAGAGTCCGCATCTACTACTTGCATTGCAAAGTGCTGCGGCATTTGCAGAAAATAAAAAGTGTTTCCAGCCACCCCTGATTTAACGAGCTTTCGTAAGGGATCAATAAAATCCTCCTCAATTTTTCTTAGCTCAGCTTCATCTGTGCATGTAATGCAAACTAGAAAGCCAACTTTATCTTTCGGAACAATTGGTGGTCTAGTCGTGTATCCCCAAAATAAATAGATGCAAAGCAATACAGATGGCGTGAGCAATGCCCATACAAGAATATGTGCATTAGCCTGCACAAGAAGTGTTGCTAAGGTTACGAGAGCGATTAACTCAACCGTCACCAACCCGCTTTTCTTGTACCAAGACTCTTCAAAAAATTGAACTATCTCTTTTGGCGACGGCATTCGATCCTCAATATTTGTGTGCCATATAAAATGGCACAGCTACTTTATCACCGGCTAATCGGCTTATACAGAATCCGCTTAGGTTTTGAGCCTTCTTCGCGGACTAATGGAGATTAATGGGGTCGGGTTCGCATTGTTTTTCAAGCGAGCAGGAACGATTGGATCGCGCGCCGGATCGGCGCAAAGAAAAAGCAGAGAGGCTTGCAGTCACGTTATTCCCCTAAATAACAAACTTGCTGATTAGTTCCCGCCGCTGCGGGGACTTGTGTGCGCCAGCCTCCTGATCTGATTATCCGCCGTGTCCGCGCCGTACGTTGCGGCGCGATTCTGTTGCACCTGCAAGGGGTACGCCGGTGGGTACCCGGAGCCTTCGGCTCCACCCTCCCGCTGCGGCGGTTGCGCAAGTGGGATGCACTCTATGGAGAATGCGGATAGGTGTCAATGCAAAAATGCCTGCGGCAAACGACTCAAAATCTCCGCAGGGTGTCGCTGAATGTACCGTGTGATTCAATGCGGCGGTTGTATTCGTGCAGTGCATCTTTGTTTTCTGTTAGCCACTGGTTGTGCTGCGCTTGCCGGATATCAGTGCCGGAATAGCTGGCTAGTCGTAACGCTGTCGCGGGTGTAATCGGGAGGTGTTTATTCACGATTTCACGCCAGCATTTCCAGCAAAACCGGATGCCATTTTGCCAAGTCAATTTCTCCCATTTTTCCAGCCAGACGAGCTTTGTCCACCGAACGCAATTGATCGAGCAGTATGAGGGCCGGTTTGCCCGCGAATTTCACCTGTGGCCTGCAACCCAGCGGCTGGCCCTTGCTGGTCAGCGGCGCGATGATGACGCGCGGTAACGCCGCATTCAGGTCGTCGGGCGAGACGACCAATGCCGGGCGGGTTTTCTTGATTTCGGTGCCGATGGTCGGGTCGAGATTGACCCAATACACTTCACCGCGCTTTACCATACCCATTCCTCGCTGCCTTCATCCGCTGGCAGTGCGGCGAGCGGTTCAGAATCGGTTTCCGGCTTATAGCCTTCAAACCAGCCCGCACGGGGAGCCTTGGCCGGGGCGATCACTAGGCTTTTGCCCTCCAGCCTGATGTCCACTTCGTCGCTCATTTCACAGGCGGCCAGTAGCTTTGCGGGAATAATGATCCCGCGTGAATTGCCCACTTTTCTTAAACTGGTACGCATGGTTTGCTCCTATTAACACGTTGTAACTATGTTATAACAATCCGCAATGCCAGCGCAAGCCTGCCCTTCAATCGGGTGCATTTGCAAAGTGTTGGTAATGCTATCGGTAGCGTGCGCTGTGCGCACGATTTTTGGTTGTGTTGTCGTGCGCACAGCGCACGCTCTACGCGCCGCCCTGAATCTGCCAAAGGTTGCATGGTTCGACAGGCTCGCCACGAACGGCATTGCGCGGGTTGGGAAAGCCTGAAAATTGGCGTATATTGGCAGGTCGTTTTTACGAACGAGTCCCTCTAAGGAGTTACTGCATTATTTACCCTTCGACAAGCTCAGGGCGAACGGCTTTAAGGGGATAGGCGAACGGACTTAAAACTGGAAAAGCATGGAACTGATAAAAATTCGCGGCGCACGCACGCATAACCTGAAGAACATCAACCTCGATCTGCCGCGCCACAAGCTGGTGGTGATCACCGGGTTGTCCGGGTCGGGCAAGTCTTCGCTCGCCTTCGATACCCTGTATGCCGAGGGGCAGCGGCGCTATGTGGAATCGCTGTCGGCGTATGCGCGGCAGTTTTTGCAGTTGATGGAAAAACCCGACGTGGATTTGATCGAGGGGCTGTCCCCGGCCATCGCCATCGAGCAGAAGGCTACTTCGCATAACCCGCGCTCGACGGTCGGCACGGTTACCGAGATTCACGATTACCTGCGCCTGCTGTTCGCGCGCGCCGGCGACCCGTATTGCCCGCAGCACGATCTGGTGTTGCAGGCGCAGAGCGTCGGGCAGATGGTGGATCATGTGCTGGCGCTGCCGCAGGATACCAAGATCATGATCCTGTCGCCGCTGGTGGTGGAGCGCAAGGGCGAACAGGTGGACTTGTTCGACGAGTTGCGCGCGCAGGGGTTTACCCGGCTGCGCGTGAATGGCGCGGTGTGTGAGATGGAAAAACTGCCCAAGCTGGCGAAGAACAAGAAGCACACCGTCGAGATCGTGGTGGACCGGCTGAAGGTGAATGCGGAAGCCAAGCAACGGCTGGCGGAGTCGTTCGAGACCGCGTTGCGCCACGCCGAAGGGCGCGCGCTGGCGGTGGAGATGGATAGCGGGAAAGAGCATCTGTTCTCGGCGAAATTCGCCTGCCCGATTTGCAGTTATTCGTTGCCGGAACTGGAGCCGCGTCTGTTCTCGTTCAACAATCCGATGGGGGCGTGCCCGAAATGCGACGGCCTCGGCAACATCAGTTTTTTCGATCCCAAACGCATCGTGGCGTTTCCGCAACTCAGTCTGAGTTCCGGCGCGATCAAGGGATGGGATCGGCGCAACCAGTTCTATCACCAGTTGCTCGCCGGTCTGGCGAAGCATTACGGTTTCGACATCGAGCAGTCGTTCGAGAGCCTGCCGGAAAAAATCCAGCAGGTCATTCTGTACGGCAGCGGCAAGAGCGAAATCGCGTTCCAGTACATCAACGAGCGCGGCAAGCCGACGCTGCGCGAACATGCCTTCGAGGGCATCGTCAACAATCTGGAGCGCCGCTACAAGGAGACCGATTCGCCCGCGGTGCGCGAGGAGCTGGCGAAGTACCTGAACAGTTGCCAGTGCCCGGAATGCAAGGGTACGCGGCTGCGTCTGGAAGCGCGCCATGTGCGCGTCACCGACAAGAACCTGTACGAGATCAGCGCGCTGCCGCTGAAGCAGGCGCTTACATTTTTCCAGAATCTGAAGCTGCAGGGCCACCGCCAGTCGATTGCGGAAAAGATCGTGCTGGAGATCGCCAGCCGCCTGACTTTTCTGAACAACGTCGGGCTGGAATACCTGTCGCTGGAACGTTCCGCCGAGACGCTGTCCGGCGGCGAAGCGCAGCGCATCCGCCTCGCGTCGCAGATTGGTTCCGGACTGACCGGGGTGATGTATGTGCTGGACGAGCCGTCCATCGGCCTGCACCAGCGCGACAACGACCGCCTGCTGAAGACGCTGAAAAAATTGCGCGACATGGGCAACAGCGTGATTGTGGTCGAGCACGACGAGGACGCGATCCGCCATGCCGACTATGTGGTGGACATGGGGCCGGGCGCGGGCGAGCACGGCGGGCTGGTGGTGGCGCAGGGCACGCCGGAGGAAATCTGCGCGAGCAAGCAGTCGCTCACCGGCGATTACCTGACGGGACGACGCAGTATTCCGATGCCGGCAAAATACCGCAAGCCGGATGCGGAGCGCATGCTGCGCATCGCAGGGGCGAGCGGCAACAACCTGAAAAGCATCGAACTGAATCTGCCGGTCGGGCTGCTGGTGTGCGTCACCGGCGTGTCCGGTTCCGGCAAATCCACGCTGATCAACGACACGCTGTATCCCGCCGTGGCGCAGCATCTGTACGGCAGCAACACCGAACCCGCGCCCTATGCCGAGATCAGCGGGCTGGAATTTTTCGACAAGGCGATCAACGTCGACCAGTCGCCAATCGGGCGCACACCGCGCTCCAATCCGGCCACCTATACCGGCCTGTTTACGCCGATTCGCGAGCTGTTCGCCGGGGTGCCGTCGGCGCGCGAACGCGGTTACGGGCCGGGGCGTTTCTCGTTCAACGTTAAGGGCGGACGCTGCGAATCCTGCCAGGGCGATGGCATGATCAAGGTCGAGATGCACTTCCTGCCGGACGTGTATGTGCCGTGCGACGTATGCCACAGCCAGCGCTACAACCGCGAGACGCTGGAGATCCAGTACAAGGGCAAGAACATCCACCAGATTCTGCAGATGACCGTGGAGCAGGCCTACGAATTTTTCAAAGCGGTGCCGATCATCGCGCGCAAATTGCAAACCCTGCTCGACGTCGGCCTCGGCTACATCACGCTGGGACAGAGCGCCACCACGCTGTCCGGCGGCGAAGCGCAGCGCGTCAAGCTGTCGCTGGAACTGTCCAAACGCGACACCGGGCGCACCCTGTATATCCTCGACGAACCGACTACCGGCCTGCACTTCCACGACATCGCGCTGCTGCTGAAAGTGATCCACAAACTGCGCGACCAGGGCAACACCGTGGTGGTGATCGAACACAACCTCGACGTGATCAAAACCGCCGACTGGGTGATCGACCTCGGCCCGGAAGGCGGCGACGGCGGCGGCCGCATCATCGCCGAAGGCTCGCCGAAGGACATCGCAAAAGACAAGAACAGCGTGACCGGGAAATATTTGAAGCAGGTGCTGGGCAAACAGTAGCGTGCGCTGTGCGCACGAAGCATTATTCAAAAGACGTGCGCACAGCGCACGCTACTCGCTTATCATGGAGCATGGCTACCTTCCGCCGCTCTGTTGTTCCCGGAGCCACTTACTTCTTTACGGTTAACACCTATCGGCGCATCAGGGTGTTGACCGAACCGCCTGTTTATCTGGCGCTCAAGGAAGCGTTGAGGCAGGTGATGGCGGAACATCCGTTCGAGATCGATGCGTTTGTATTGTTGCCCGATCATCTTCATTGCATCTGGACATTGCCGCCGGGTGACGGGGATTATGCAATGCGCTGGAATATCATCAAGCGATTGATTAGCCAAGCCACTCGTAGTGAGATCACTTCTTTGCTTTCTGCCTCGCGTAGCGGGCGAAAGGATTTGGGTTTGTGGCAAAGGCGGTTCTGGGAACATCAAATCCGCGATGATGAGGATTTTGTCAGGCATGCGAATTACATACATTGGAATCCGATGAAGCATGGTTATGTTCCCCGCGTTGCGGATTGGCCGTATTCGAGTTTTCACCGCTATTTGCGCGAGGGCGTTTACCCGGAAGATTGGGCGGGTACTGTTGAGGGTGTTCGTGCGCACAGCGCACGCTACGATTATGGCGAAGCGGGGTAATTGTTTGCTTAGAGTATGCAGCAATGAAACTATCCAATCACATACATCTCGGGTGCGGCCCCAACGTAGCGTGCGCTGTGCGCACGATCTTCTCGAGATTATTCGTGCGCACAGCGCACGCTACGGCATGGGTGAAGTGGAGTAATCATTTACACAACCCAAAATTATGTTGAAAATATCCGGCCACTTATCCATCCCCGATGCCGAGATCGAGTTGCACGCGATCCGGGCGCAGGGCGCGGGCGGGCAGAACGTCAACAAGGTTTCGACCGCGATCCATCTGCGCTTCGATATCAACGCGTCGTCGCTGCCGAACGATTGCAAGGAGAAGCTCCGGCAGTGTACCGACCGGCGCATCTCCGGCGACGGCGTGATCATCATCAAGGCGCAGCGCTACCGCAGCCAAGAAAAGAACCGCGAGGATGCGCTGCTGCGGCTGCAGGCGTTGATTAAAAGCGCGACCACCGTGCAAAAGAAGCGCACCGCAACCAAGCCGACCAGAAGCTCGGTCAAAAAACGCATCGAAGGCAAGACGCAGCGCGGGCAATTGAAGAGCTTGCGCGGCAAGGTTGACGACAGTCACTGAGGGATTTGTGCTTGTCGGCATGGTTCAAATCGATGCGGTGCCAAATGAAGTGGTGTGATGCCCCGGTCTGAAATACTGCGGAATCAGCAATAAGGTGCATGGGAAGCCTTGTGCGGGCAGTTTTTGCGGCATCTTGATGAAAAATTTGAGGAATCGGGTATAATCCGCAGCTTTTCTCCGCCTTAACCGCCTTGCAGGCCTTAAGCAACCGTAATTGGGAATCTGAATATGTCAAAGCCGACCGCCAAGAAAAAGCAGGATAAGAAACAAGCCGTTGTTGAATTGCAGCCGGTCATCGACCAGCAGCAAGATAGCGAAGCGAGACGCACGCGCCTGAAAGCGCTGATCGTGCTGGGCAAGGAGCGCGGCTACCTGACCTACGCGGAAATCAACGACCATCTGCCGGATATGCTCGAAGTCGAGCAGATTGAAGGCGTAGTGAGCATGATCAACGATATGGGTATCTCGGTGTGCGATGTCGCCCCCGATGCCGAAACGCTGATCATGACCGATACCGCGCCGGTGGTGGCCGACGAGGATGCCGCCGAGGAGGCCGAAGCGGCACTCTCGACAGTGGACTCCGAGTTTGGCCGTACTACCGATCCGGTGCGTATGTATATGCGCGAAATGGGTACGGTCGAACTGCTCACCCGCGAAAAAGAAATCGAGATCGCCAAGCGTATCGAAGAGGGTCTGAAGCACATGATTCAGGCGATTTCGGCCTGTCCGGTGACGATTGCCGAAATTTTGTCGCTGGCCGCCAAGATCGAGCACGACCAGCTTCGCATCGACGAGCTGATCGACGGTTTTGTGGACTCGGAAGATGAAGCTGTCATCGGCGGTGAAGACGACGAGGATGCGGAAGAAGAGGAAGTTTCGAACGGTGCCGCCAGCGATGAAGAAGAGGACGAAGAGGCGGTCGCCGCTGCCGCTGCTGCCAATCTGGCGCAGCTGAAGGCCGACGCGCTGGCGCGTTTTGCCGTGATCGCCGACCTGTTCACCAAGATGGGCAAGGCTTACGAGAAATACGGCTACCGCAGCAAACAGTACGACAAATTCCAGTCCGGCATTTCCGCTGAACTGATGAATTTCCGCTTCTCCGCGAAGCAGGTGGACGCATTGTGCGACACGATGCGCAATCTGGTTGAGGAAGTGCGCCGCAGCGAGCGCGGCATCCAGGATCTGTGCGTGACCAAAGGCAAGATGCCGCGTCCGCATTTCATCAAAGCCTTCCCCGGCAACGAAGATAATTTGCAATGGGTCGCGCAGGAACTGAAGTCGAAGAAACCTTACGGCGAAACGCTGGAGCGTTATCAGCACGCCATCGTCGAGCAGCAAAAACACCTGCTGAATTTGCAGCAGCGCGTCGGTATCCCGATCAAGGATCTGAAAGAGATCAACAAGCAGATGACCAACGGCGAAGCCAAGGCGCGTCGCGCCAAACGCGACATGATCGAGGCCAACCTGCGTCTGGTAATTTCCATCGCCAAAAAATACACCAACCGCGGTCTGCAATTCCTCGATTTGATTCAGGAAGGTAACATCGGCCTGATGAAGGCGGTGGACAAGTTTGAATACCGCCGCGGCTACAAATTTTCGACCTATGCAACCTGGTGGATCCGTCAGGCGATTACCCGCTCCATCGCCGATCAGGCGCGCACCATCCGCATCCCGGTGCATATGATCGAAACCATCAACAAGATGAACCGCATCTCGCGCCAGTACATGCAGGAGACCGGGCTGGAGCCGGATGTCGCGACGCTGGCGATCAAGATGGAAATGCCGGAAGACAAGATCCACAAGATACTGAAGATCGCCAAAGAGCCGATCTCGATGGAGACACCGGTGGGCGACGACGACGATTCGCATCTCGGCGATTTCATCGAGGACTCGAATACCGCCGTGCCGATCGACGCGGCGATCTACGAAAGCCTGCGCGGCGCGACCGAGGATATTCTCGACAGCCTGACCCAGCGCGAAGCCAAGGTGTTGCGCATGCGTTTCGGTATCGAAATGAACACCGACCATACGCTGGAAGAAGTCGGCAAACAGTTCGATGTTACCCGCGAACGCATCCGCCAGATCGAAGCCAAAGCACTGCGCAAACTGCGCCACCCGTCGCGTTCCGAGAAGCTCAAGAGCTTCCTCGACAGCGAAGGTTGACCGTTCACGGGCCCTTAGCTCAGTTGGTTAGAGCAGAGGACTCATAATCCTTTGGTCCGCGGTTCAAGTCCGCGAGGGCCCACCAAAAAAACAAAGGCTTGCAGCGATGCAGGCCTTTTTTTTTGCGCGCTAACCAATCACCTTGTTTTTTACCTGATCGGCTGTCTTGCACCGGAAAATATGTCATATACTCGCGTATCATTTTTTTGAAATTCGATGGCAATTTTCCGGCTGAGCGATGTTTTAGCCGGATTTCAACGAAGGGGATTCGTGATGCATAAAATGAAACGTGCCGGTTTGTTGCTGTGGTTAGCCGGGATTTTTGCGGGGGCTGTCTTTTCTCATTTGGCTGAAGCTAGGGATTTGTCGGTGTTGCAGTCCGGCGTGACTTACGCGCGGGATGATATGGAGAAGGCGCAGGCCGCGCACGAGGCCAACATTCAGGAAGTTGCCCGGCAGCAAAAAATCGTCGAGGAACACAAAAAGCAACTGGATGAAGAGAATAAACGGCTGGGAAAAGCCAAGAATAATACTGTCGCGTCCCAGAAGTTTTATCTCGACGCTAAAAAGAAATATGAAAAGGCTCAGTCGTTGCTGGACGATGCGTGGGGCAAAAGATGATACGTTGTATCGTCGCTGACCGGTCGCGTGGTTTTCTTGGTGCGTCCTTGAGCTGAAGGCTCGCGCAAACGATAGGAAAATGAATTTAAGCCGGTTGAGGTTTTGCCGGATTCCAGTTTTTTGAGCATGTCGTAATAACTGCGGATACTTTCCACCAGAATTACCGCCTCGCCGCCCCGCGCGTAGCCGTGCTTGAGGGTTTCGTAATATTCCGGACGGTTCAGCAACGGCATCCACTTTTTTACGTCTGCCCAGCTGTCCGGATTCAGCCCGGCTCGCGTGGTCAGGATGCGCGCATCTTCGAGATGTCCATAACCCTGGTTGTAGGCAGCCAGCGCCAGCCAGGTGCGATCCGGCTCGGGAATGCGGTCGGGCATCTGTTCTTTGATCAGCACCAGATATTTTGCGCCGGCGAGGATGCTTTCACGCGGATCGAGCCGGTTCCTGACTCTCATCCGGTCGGCGGTGTTTTCGGTCAGCATCATCATGCCGCGCACGTTGGTGGCGGAAGTCGCGAGGGGATCCCATTGCGATTCCTGATAGGCCAATGCCGCCAGTAATTTCCAGTCCTCGCCGGTAACGGTGGCGGCTTCCTCGAACAGGTGACGATAACGCGGCAACAGGGTGTTGCGGCGGCTAATAAAGGCGGCGGAATCCATTGTGCCGAGCCGCCTGCTGTGCCCGTAGTAGCGATCCAGCAAGCTGCGCAACGTGCCGTCTTGCTGGATATCGGCGAAAAATGTCTGCACTTCTTTAATCAGCGCCGGATCGGTATCATCGGGAAATCCCCATGCAAGCTTTGAAGGCTGTGCAATATCAAGGGTTGCAACCAGATTGGGATGGTAATTGCGAGCATCGGCAAATTGCAATTCGTTGGCTGCAGCGCAATTTAATCCGCTTTCCGCAACTTCCGATAAAAGATCCTGTACGGTAAGTTTATGGCGGGCTTGCCATTGCAGCGCGGGGAATTTTTCCTGTGCTTCGCGCAGTGCCGCCTCTTGCGCCGAACCGGCCAGCACCGATAACTTCATCTCTGCCAGACCGTCTAATTTTTTCGGGGATTGGCTGTCGCGGTTGCATACCACCAGCTCGCGCACACTCTGGTAGCCGGGGCCGAAGCGCAGGCCGTCTGTATCGGTCTCGCTGCGCAGCGAGGCGGCAGCCAGGTGCGCCTTGTGTTTGCGCAGCGAAGAGCGGACTTTGTTTGGCTGCATCGGGATGGTTTCGAGCTTGGCGTTCAGCCGTTCGGCGAACAACTGCGCCAGTTCACGCTCGAATTCCGCCTCCGCCCCGTGCGCGGTTTCGGGTACGATGACCACCAGTTTTCCGGCATTCCACGCCGGAAGTTGCGCGCGCCAGACAACCAGTATCAGGACGCAAGCGACCAACAGCAGGCTTAATCCGGCTAATACCTTTTCCAAGCGTCGTGTCGGGTTCCACATGTCAACATTCTGCCCGAAATTCGGGTGGTCTGGTAAAATGCGCACCGTTCGGAGAGGTGGCAGAGCTGGTTGATTGTACCTGACTCGAAATCAGGCATAGGTTTATAGCCTATCGGGGGTTCGAATCCCCCCCTCTCCGCCAAATATGTAGTTACATCGCGCTATTTCAATTTAAGCGGATATCGATGCTTTAACGATGAAGTGCGTTGAATGCCAAAGCATGCTTTTTACAAGCTAATCACGGTTATCCACTAAAATCCGGGTAACAATCTCTGTGAAGCACAATATGAGCACCCGCCGCTATACACTGACCATTTCCTGCCCGGACCGCTCCGGTATCATCGCCGCAGTGAGCGGCTTTATCGCGCGGTACAACGGCTGGATCGTGGAGGCGAGTTACCACACCGATCTGGAGACGCAGCGTTTTTTCATGCGCCAGGAGATACTGGCCGATTCGCTGCCGTTTGATTTGGCCGGATTCCGCTCGCAGTTTGCCGGGCTGGCAATCGAGTTCGGCATGGACTGGCACATCAGCGATTCGGAGCGAAGGAAACGCATCGTGATTCTGGTCAGTAAACAGGATCACTGCCTGAACGATCTGCTGCATCGCTGGCGCAACAGCGAGTTGCTGGTGGATATTCCCTGCGTGATCTCCAACCACGAAGACCTGCGCAGCTTCGTCGAGTGGCACGGCATCCCGTTCCACTATGTCGCGATGCCGGGTAACGATGCATCAGCCAAGGCCGCCGCGTTTGCGCAGATCGCGCAGCTGTTTGAGCAGCATCTGGGTGACACGCTGGTGCTGGCGCGCTTCATGCAGATTATGCCACCGGAACTGTGCACGCGTTATGCGGGGCAAATTATCAATATCCACCACAGTTTCCTGCCGTCCTTCGTCGGCGCGAAGCCCTACCATCAGGCTTTTCAACGCGGCGTGAAGCTGATCGGCGCAACTTGCCATTACGTCTCGAACGAACTGGATGCCGGGCCGATCATCGAGCAGGATACGGTGCGCATCGACCACGGCGACACTGTGGACGACATGGTGCGCTACGGGCGCGACATCGAGAAGACGGTGCTGGCGCGCGGGCTGCGCTACCACGTGGAAGACCGCGTGCTGGTGTGCGGCAACAAGACCATCGTATTCCGATAACCCTAGAAGAGGCAGTAGTTAGTTCATCAGGATGAATTGCCGTTTTCAGGATAACCGGCGGCGCGCATAAAAAAAGGGCACCTTGCGGTGCCCTTTGAAAAAGGAGCCAGGAAAGCTCCTGCAGAGGAGAAGATTCTATAGGTTGTAAGCGCGTTCGCCGTGGCTGGTGGTATCCAGACCTTCGCGTTCCGCTTCTTCAGCTACACGCAGACCGATAGTCAGATCGACGATCTTGTAGCAGACAAATGCCACGACCCCGGACCAGATGATGGTGGTCAGCACCGCTTGTGCCTGTATCCACACTTGCGCACCGATCCCGGTGTCGATGATCGTATTGTTGACGTAATCGACGATACCGGTACCACCCATGCTCCAGCTATTGAATACGCCGGTGAGCAACGCGCCCAAGATACCGCCGATGCCGTGAATGCCGAACACGTCCAGCGCGTCGTCCGCACCGAGCATTTTCTTCAAACCGGTCACGCCCCAGAAGCAGACTACACCGGCCAGCGCGCCTATTACCAGTCCGCCGCCGATACCGACCCAACCGCAAGCCGGGGTGATGGCGACCAGTCCCGCTACTGCACCGGAAGCTGCGCCCAACAAGCTTGGTTTACCCTTTAGCAGCCATTCGGCGGTCATCCAGGTCAGTACCGCAGCAGCTGTCGCGATCAGCGTATTGGCGAAGGCCAGGGTCGCGGTACCGCCTGCTTCCAGCGCGGAACCCGCGTTGAAACCGAACCAGCCCACCCACAGTAGCGCGGCACCGATCATGGTCATCACCAGATTGTGCGGTGCCATCGGTTCCTTGCCGTAGCCGACACGCTTGCCTACCAGATAAGCGCCGACCAGACCGGCAACCGCCGCGTTGATATGCACCACGGTACCGCCTGCGAAGTCCAATGCACCCTTTTGGAACAACCACCCTGCGGCAGCCGTTGCGGCATCAGCAGCGGATTGATCGGTGTACGCATCCGGGCCCATCCAGAACCACACCATATGCGCGATCGGCAGGTAGGCGAAGGTGAACCACAGTGCGGAGAACAGCATTACGGCACCAAACTTCATCCGTTCAGCAAATGCACCCACGATCAGCGCAACCGTGATTGCGGCGAAAGTAGCCTGGAACGCGACGAACGCAAATTCGGGGATCACCACGCCTTTGCTGAATGTGGCCGCATTGGCGACGCTACCGCTAACCGGATCGAAGATTCCCTTCAGGAACAGCCGGTCAAATCCGCCGATGAAGGCATTACCTTGGGTGAATGCCAGCGAGTATCCGTAGATCGCCCACAGCACGGTGATCAGCGCGAAGATGGCAAATACCTGCATCAGCATCGACAGCATGTTCTTGCTGCGTACCAGACCGCCGTAGAACAGCGCGAGACCGGGGATGGACATCATGATGACCAGCAGGGTAGCAGTCAGCATCCACGACGTGTCACCCTTGTTGGGGGTGGGCGCGGGTGCTGCAACAGTCGCTGCGGGAGCTTCGGCAGCTTCGGCAGGTGTAGCTGCATCCGCGACAGCAGCAGCGGGTGCTGCAACAGTCGCTGCGGCATCAGCCGGTTTGGCCGCATCTTCGGCAAATGCCGGTGCAGTTAACCCGCACAGCATCGCCAGCAGCGTGAAAAGTGCAATTAGTTTCTTCATGACGTTCTCCTTACAGCGCTTCTGCGCCGGACTCGCCGGTGCGGATGCGGATCACTTGTTCGAGGTCGGATACGAATATCTTGCCATCGCCGATTTTGCCGGTATTGGCAGCTTTCTCGATCGCTTCCAGTACCTGATCGAGAATCTCGCTGTTAACGGCGGCTTCCAGTTTTACCTTCGGCAGGAAATCGACCACATATTCCGCACCGCGATACAATTCGGTGTGACCCTTTTGCCGTCCAAAACCCTTGACCTCGGTGACTGTGATGCCTTGCACGCCAATGGCGGAAAGTGCTTCACGTACTTCGTCGAGTTTGAACGGCTTGATGATAGCGACGACCATCTTCATGGCATTCTCCTAATGTTAGGGGCGGGATTTATCCCGCCCTGATTTTTAATTAAAACGCGTGGGTCAAAGACAATATTGCAGTGTCCCGACCAAGATATTTTCCTTGTGGATTAGTGTATGCAGCACGGTTTGTATTCGTGCCGGTGTATGCCAAACCTAATACGTACCCGCTAAAGTCCTTTGAAACGCTCAACTTGTAATCTGTGTAATCAACTGAAAGCCCCGCTACGGCAGTTCCCTTGAAGGCTTGTTTGCCTACGTGCGCGCCCAAGGAGATGCCGGTATTATCGATAGCGTAATTGGCATTAATTTCCAAATAATCACTACCGCTTGCTCCTGCCCATCCAAAAGTGTCGCCCAAGCTTCTGGAATATTTTGCGGAAAGCCATTGCCAACCCAAAGATCCGTAAATTTCATTGGTGTCCGCCTTCGTTGCGCCTACTGCATAGTTGCCTGGGTAGTTATAACGCAAGAAGCCAACATCAAAGGTCACATCGTTTGACACGCTGCCGCGATATCCAAAATAGGTATCCAGTTCAACGCTAGAAGCTGTGGCAACAGCGGCATCGCTCAACCAACTGATATTGGACCCCCATACGCCAGCATAAAAACCACTTGCATGTGTGTAATCCATACCGCCTTGCAAGGCTGCGCCAGCACCAGTTTGCGATGTGCCACGGAAAATATAATCGGAAAAAATACCGACGTTGCCGGTCAAAGTGTGTGGTGACGCGGGAGCGTCAGCCGCCATTGCCACGCTTGGTACGGCCAGAGCTGCCAGGATCAGAGAGTTCAACAGTTTGCTTTTCATCATGATGATTCCTTTCTTTAGTTAAGAGCGGGATAACGATATCCACGTGATTGTTACAGCAGGATGCGTGCCAGAATAAACTTTTCTTTTTGTTACAATAGATTACCGCGTAACGCCAACACCCAACACCAATTCATGCATGCTCTTGGTGCAGTTAAAATTCGTGCCGCACTCATTAGGTGCTACACACCGACAGGTAAATTGCTACACTTGAATATAAACCAATCACTGGAGACCTGAAACATGCTCAACCCGAAAATCTTCGATGACTTATCCGCAAAACTAAGCGAAGCGATACAAAGCGGTCCGGCCAAAGATATTGAGAAAAATATCCGCGCTCTGCTGATGCAGGGCTTTGCCAAACTCGATCTGATTACGCGCGAGGAATTCGATATTCAGGCGCAAGTATTGGCGCGCACCCGCGAACATATGACCGCACTGGAAGCACGTGTCGCCGCACTGGAAGCTCAGCGCAACACGCCTTAATGCCGCAACAAAAAATCCAAGGTCTCGTCGTTTCCGTCCGCCCGGAATGACGACCTTATGAGTCTGGCAGTACTGTATAGCCGCGCCCTGTCCGGCATGGAGGCGGCGCTGGTCACCGTCGAAGTTCACCTTGCCAACGGCCTGCCGAATTTCACCATCGTCGGCCTGCCTGAAACAGAAGTCAAGGAAAGCAAGGACCGGGTGCGCGCCGCGCTGCAAAATTGTCAGTTCGATTTTCCGGCGCGCCGCATCACCGTCAACCTCGCCCCCGCCGACCTGCCCAAGGAAAGCGGGCGCTTTGACCTGCCCATCGCGCTGGGCATCCTCGCCGCGACCGGACAAATCCCCTCCGACCGCCTGAATGATTATGAATTTGCCGGAGAGCTGGCGCTGACAGGCGAACTGCGCCCGATACGCGGCGCGCTGGCGATGACTTACCGCGCCGCCAGCAGCGGGCGCGCCTTTATCCTGCCGCAGGCGAATGCCGCCGAAGCCGCGCTGGTGGAAGAGGCGACCGTGTATCCGGCGCGATCGCTGTTGCAAGTCGCCGCGCATCTCGCCGGTCGCGAAGCGCTCGCACCCTATATCAGCCAACCGCAAACCATCGCGCCGCATTACCCAGATATGCGCGAAGTAAAGGGACAGGCGCAGGTCAAACGTGCGTTGGAAATTGCCGCCGCAGGCGGACACAGCGTGCTGATGGTCGGCCCGCCGGGCACCGGCAAATCCATGCTGGCGGCGCGCTTCCCCGGCATCCTGCCGCAGATGTCCGAGACCGAGGCATTGGAAAGCGCGGCACTGCAATCGCTGGACGGCAACTTCGATGTCGCTAAATGGAAAACCCGCCCCTACCGTTCACCGCACCACACCGCTTCCGGCGTGGCACTGGTCGGCGGCGGCAGTAATCCGCGCCCCGGCGAAATTTCGATGGCGTTGCACGGCGTGCTGTTTCTCGACGAGCTGCCGGAGTTCGAACGCAGCGTGCTGGAAGTGTTGCGCGAGCCGATGGAATCGGGGCGCATCACCATTTCGCGCGCCGCGCGGCGTGCCGATTTCCCCGCGCAGTTCCAGCTGATCGCCGCGATGAACCCCTGTCCGTGCGGCTATCTCGGCCACTACAACGGCAAATGCCGCTGCACGCCGGATCAGGTGTCGCGCTACCGCAGCAAGATTTCCGGCCCGCTGCTGGACCGCATCGACATCCAGATCGAGGTGCCTGCCGTGGCGCAGAATGACTTGCTCAGTAAGGCGGACGGCGAAACCAGCACCAACCTGCAGGCGCGTGTGGAAATTGCGCGTCAACGCCAGCTGGTGCGTCAGGACAAAGCCAACGCGCTACTTTCAGTGACCGAGATCGACGCGCTGTGCGCCCCCGACGCCCAAGGTATCGCGTTGCTGCAACAGGCCATCAGCCGCCTCAACCTCTCCGCGCGCGCCTACCACCGTGTGCTCAAAGTGGCGCGCACTATCGCCGATCTGGAAGGAGTAAACGACATCGCGACAAAACATATCGCCGAAGCAGTGCAGTATCGGCGGCTGAATCTCTGATAACCAATAGTAGGGGCACGGCGCGCCGTGCTCCTAACGGCTCCTCATGATAAAATTCGCGCTTATTTTTAACGGCAGCGCATCATGACCCGCACCTCCCACCCGATTGAACAACTCCTGCAACGACGCATCCTGATCCTCGACGGCGCGATGGGTACCATGATCCAGCGCTACAAGCTGACCGAGGCGCATTATCGCGGCACCGAGTTGTACGGCGAATATAACGGCAAGCGCCAGAGTTTCGCCGACCATCATATCGATGTGAAAGGCTGCAATGACCTGCTGCTGCTGACCCAGCCGCATGTGGTCGGCGGCATCCACCGCCAGTATCTGGAAGCGGGTGCGGACATCCTCGAGACCTGCACCTTTAACTCCAACTCGGTGTCGATGGTGGACTACGAGATGCAGCATCTGGTGTACCAGTTGAACGTCGCCGGAGCGAAATTGGCGCGCGGGTTGTGCGACGAATTCTCGACCAAGGACAAACCGCGTTTCGTCGCGGGCGTGCTCGGCCCGACCGGACGCACCGCGTCGATCTCGCCGGATGTGAACGACCCCGGCGCGCGCAACGTCAGTTTCGATGAGCTGGTGGAAAGTTACACCGAAGCGATCCGCGGCCTGCTCGACGGCGGCGCGGATATTTTGATGGTTGAAACCATTTTCGATACGCTCAACGCCAAGGCCGCGCTGTTCGCTATCGAGCGTTATTTCGAGCAGCATCAGGTGCGCGTGCCGATCATGATTTCCGGCACCATCACCGACGCTTCCGGGCGCACCCTGTCCGGGCAGACCACCGAGGCATTCTGGAATTCGCTGTCGCACGCCAAGCCTTTATCCATCGGCCTGAACTGCGCGCTGGGCGCTGAGCTGATGCGGCCTTATGTGGAAGAAATGTCGCGCGTCGCGTCCTGTTATATCAGCGCGCACCCGAACGCCGGGCTGCCCAATCCGCTGTCCGAGACTGGCTACGACGAACTACCGGAGAAAACCGCAAGACTGGTGAAAGAATTTGCCACCAGCGGCTTCCTCAACATCGCGGGCGGCTGCTGCGGCACGTCGCCCGCGCATATCAAGGCGATTGCCGAGGCATTGAAAGACGTGCCGCCGCGCAAGCTGCCGGACATCGAGAAGAAGTGCCGTCTGTCCGGGCTGGAGCCGTTCAACATCGGTGCCGACTCGCTGTTCGTCAACGTCGGCGAACGCGCCAACGTCACCGGCTCAGCAAAATTCAAACGGCTTATTCTCGAAGGCCACTACGACGAGGCACTGGAAGTTGCCAAACAGCAGGTGGAAACCGGCGCACAGGTGATCGACATCAACATGGACGAGGCGATGCTAGACGGCGAAGCCGCGATGGTGAAATTCCTCAACCTGATTGCTTCCGAACCGGACATCTCCAGAGTGCCGCTGATGATCGACTCCTCCAAGTGGAGCATCATCGAGGCCGGGCTGAAATGCGTGCAGGGAAAACCCATCGTCAATTCCATTTCCCTGAAAGAAGGCGAGGAGAATTTCATCAAACACGCCACGCTGGTGCGCCGTTACGGCGCGGCTGCGGTGGTGATGGCGTTCGACGAACAGGGTCAGGCCGACACCTATAAGCGCAAGACCGAAATCTGTAAACGCAGCTATGACATTCTGGTGAACAAGGTCGGCTTCCCGCCGGAAGACATCATCTTCGACCCGAACATTTTCGCGGTGGCGACCGGCATCGAGGAACACAACAACTACGCGGTGGACTTCATCGAAGCGACCGCGTGGATACATAAACATCTGCCGTTTGCGAAAATCTCCGGCGGCGTATCCAACGTGTCGTTTTCCTTCCGGGGCAACGAGCCGGTGCGCGAAGCGATCCACACCGTATTCCTGTATCACGCGATCAAGGCCGGCATGAACATGGGCATCGTCAATGCCGGGCAGCTCGGCGTGTACGAAGAGATTCCGCGCGAGTTGCGCGATGCGGTGGAAGACGTGGTGCTGAACCGTCACCCCGACGCGGGCGAGAAATTGGTCAAGTTGGCGGAGTCGGTCAAAAGCGGCGGCAAGGAACAAGTCGAAGACCTGGAATGGCGCAAGGGCACGGTACAGGAGCGCCTCACCCACGCATTGGTGCGCGGCATCACCACCTACATCGTCGAAGACACCGAGGAAGCACGCCTTCAGGCGAAGTTTCCGGTCGAGGTGATCGAAGGCCCGCTGATGACCGGCATGAATGTGGTCGGCGACCTGTTCGGCGCGGGCAAGATGTTCCTGCCGCAGGTGGTGAAATCGGCGCGCGTGATGAAGCAGGCTGTGGCGCACTTGGTGCCGTACATCGAAGCGGAAAAACTGCGCTCTGGCAACACCAGCGCCAAGGGCAAGATCGTGATGGCGACGGTGAAAGGCGACGTGCACGACATCGGCAAGAACATCGTCACAGTGGTGCTGCAATGCAATAACTTCGAGGTTATCAATCTGGGCGTGATGATGCCGTGCCAGCAGATACTTGACACCGCGCGCGAACACCACGCCGACGTGATTGGCTTGTCCGGTTTGATCACCCCGTCGCTGGAAGAGATGGCGCATGTCGCGAAAGAGATGGAGCGACAAGGCTTCAAGATACCGCTAATGATCGGCGGCGCGACCACTTCGCGCGTGCATACCGCGGTGAAGATCGAACCGAATTATCCGAGCGGCACCACCGTGTATGTCACCGACGCATCGCGCGCGGTGGGGGTGTGCAGCAACCTGCTCTCCGACACATTACGCTCCGAATATATCGCGGGTATCAAGGCGGACTACACCACGGCACGCGAGCAGCACGAAGGCAAGAAGGGCAAGGCGGCACATGTATCGCTGCAAGACGCGCGGACGAATGGCTTGCAGACCGACTGGAACAACTACACGCCGCCCATTCCTCATCTGATGGGCGTACATAAATTCGATGCCTACCCGATCGATAAGATCGCCGAATATATCGACTGGACACCGTTCTTTCAGGCATGGGAACTGGCCGGGCGCTACCCGAAGATATTTCAGGACGAAACAGTCGGCGAGGAAGCAGTCAAACTGTTCGCCGATGCGCACGCCATGTTGAAAAAAATCAACAAGGAAAAATGGCTCACCGCGAATGCGGTGTTCGGCCTGTTCCCGGCCAATACCGTGAACAGTGACGACATCGAAATCTACACCGACGAAACACGCAAGCAAGTGGCGATGACCTGGCATAACCTGCGCCAGCAGACCAAAAAACCGGACGGTATCCCGAACTACTGCCTGGCTGATTTCATCGCGCCGAAGCACAGCGGTATAGCCGATTACATCGGCGCGTTCGCTGTCACCACCGGCATCGGCATCGAACAGCGCATCGCCGAGTTCGAGAAGCAGCACGATGACTACAGCGCGATCATGCTCAAGACGCTGGCCGACCGCCTCGCCGAAGCCTTTGCCGAACTGTTGCATATGCGCGTACGCCGCGAGTTCTGGGGCTACACGGCGAACGAGAAGCTGGACAACGCCGCGCTGATCGCCGAAAAATATCGCGGCATCCGTCCCGCCCCCGGCTATCCCGCCTGCCCGGAACATAGCGAGAAAGGCCCGCTGTTCGAGCTGCTGCAGGCACCGCTCAACTCAGGCATCACCCTAACCGAAAGCTACGCGATGCTGCCCACCGCAGCCGTGAGTGGCTTCTACTTCTCGCATCCGGAGGCGCAGTATTTCGCCACCGGAAAAATCGACAAGGATCAAGTCGCGGACTATGCAAAGCGCAAGGGTATGACGCTGGAAGAAGCGGAACGGTGGCTGGCTCCGGTGTTGGGTTATTAAGGGGGTAGCTGATTGTCATCAGGTGACTAATTCAGAACACTTGGCGGTTCAGGGTTATTCCATATTCTGGGGAAACTGGGCCTCGCTAAGTATAAAAAATTACAGTAAAATCTTCGCTGCCTTTAATGTTTTGGAACATTAGTTGATGAATGCAGATCGCACTACTGATATCGTTGAAACATTCATCCGGTTATTGGCTGTGAAAATTAATTTCTTGTGGCTTGCAGTCTTGATTGGCTCCCATCTGACCAAAAGCCTTTTACCTTCCTTGTTCTGTCCGCTGACACTCATCCCCAATAACTGTGCTAACAAGGACAGCGCGTGCTGACAAATGCGCTGGCTTTTTTGAGGGCTAGGCAGCCCAGCTTGGCATACATCAGTTTATTTTTGGTAGGGTTGATGTGGGTTTTGCCGTTCCTGCACTCTCGTCATCAATACCCGTTGACCACGTTTGATCAGGAATGGTGGAGTGCTTTGCTGGGGGTGTTTGCCCTTACTTTGCTGGTAACCAGGGATTTTTGGCTGCGGCCGGAAATTCCGCGCATTGCGCAACTGCCTGCCGGGTTGATCGCAATCCTGTTGCTGCAAATGGCCCTGAATAAAATTGCCTACGCCGATCAGGGGTTGCTGTATATCCTGTATCTGCTGTTTGCCGCATTGCTGATGCTGCTGGGTGCCAGACTGCGCGTTTGTTTTGGTCTTGAGAAAGTTTCAATTACATTGGCTATTTTTTTGCTAATCGGCGCGGAGTTGAGCGCCTTGGTCGGTGTCTTGCAATATTATCGATGGAATACCCCGCTGAGTCCCTGGGTTGTGCTGAAAATATCGGGTGGTGTATTTGGCAATCTTGGGCAGGCCAACCATTTTGCCAATTATATTGCGCTGGGTTTGATTTCGTTAGGCTTGCTGTTGCAGCAGCATAAGCTGAGAGTTGGGTTTGTAATAATGCTGTCCGTGCCGTTGTTGTTTGTGATGTCATTGAGCGGTTCGCGCAGCGCTTGGCTGTATTTGCTGTTGATGGTTGGTTTGGCATGGTGGGGGGCGCGGCGCGATGTGCGGCTGCTCCTGCTGTTGCGCTACAGCCTGTTGCTCATGGCAGGTTTTGCGCTAATGTACTGGATTGTTCAGCTACCCTTTCTGGCAGGAGCGGGAGGAGAGGTGGATAGCCTGCAGCGATTATTTGGTGCGGCAGATTCCGGCGGAATTCGCTTGTATCTGTGGCATGAATCGTGGTTGATGCTCACCCATTCGCCGTGGCTGGGAGTGGGGTTCGGACAGTTTGCATGGCATCACTTCCAGTTGTTGCCTGTATTGCATCCCAATTACATCACTGGCCTTTACAACAACGCCCATAATCTGATTTTTCAGATTGCGGCCGAGGCCGGTCTGGCAGGGCTGCTGGTGTTGTTCGCCTCGCTGGGTGTGTGGCTGCGCGGTTTGCGTCGCGCAGCGCCGGATGCGGCGCACTGGTGGGGGTATGCGGCATTGGGCGTGCTGGCGATCCATAGCCTGCTTGAATACCCATTGTGGTATACCTATTTTGTGGCTGTTGCGGCAATTCTGCTGGGCATGCTGGATGAAATGTTCTATCACCTTGAGTTGCGCAAGGTGGGGCGGATGTCGCTGGTGGCAATTTTGCTGCTTGGCTTGATGACCCTGATACAACTGCGTAGCGGTTATCTGCAATTAAAAGATACGCTGGCGATACGCCCAGTTTCCGGTGTTATGACTATTGCCGAAGCCTTTACCCGCGTCCGAAATGGACTGATTGAAGTGCATGGTGGTTCACTTCTGTTACCTTATGCCGAGATGTTCATGGGTGCCTTTGCATATATCAATGACGACCATCTCGGAGTCAAACTTGAATTGAATGATCGCATCATGCGCTTTGTTCCGACGCAACCGGTGGTCTACCGGCAAGCATTCTTTCTTGCCCAGAACGGACAGATTGAACAGGCTCAAAAGCTTTGGGAGCAGGCAATATGGTCATATCCCGCGCATGAAAACGAGTATAACCAGCTAGTCCGTTTAGCCGAGAATGACCCCGCGCATTTTTCAGCTCTGCTAGAATTCGCCATCCAAAAAGAAAAGGAGCGCAAGCGTGCAGTTCATCAGCAATAATATTCTTCCGGTTTCCATCGCTTTGATCAGCGGTATCATGCTGCTATGGTCGGTATTCGGCAACCGTATTCGAGGCATTAGGGAGGTGGATTGCACGGCCGCTTTGCAACTTATCAACCATAAAAATGCTTTACTGTTGGATGTGCGTGAAGAGGGCGAATACAAGCTTGGGCACATTCTGAATTCCACGCTTATTCCGTTGGGTCAATTAAACGGGCGAGTCAATGAACTGGAAAGGTATAAGGAATGCCCCATTGTGGTGATATGCCGTAGCGGCAACCGTTCCGGCTCGGCTTGTATGACGTTGGGAAAACATGGTTTTGCCCAGATATACAATCTGGCGGGCGGTATCACTGCCTGGCAGAAAGCTAATTTGCCGGTGAAAAAGTGATGGATAAGATATTGATGTACTGCACCGCAGTCTGTCCTTACTGCATCCGTGCCGAACAGTTGCTGCAGCGCAAGGGTGTAAAGGAGATTGAGAAAATACGTGTCGATTTGCAGCCGGAATTGCGCGTGGCGATGATGGAGAAAACCGGACGACGCACCGTGCCGCAAATTTATATCGGCGACAAGCATGTCGGCGGCTATGACGATCTCGCGTCACTCGATCACGCGGGTGAGCTGGATAAACTTTTAGCAATATAATTTCATTAGGGCAACATAACAGCAAGGAAAAAACATGACTGAAACAGAACAAGCAACCAACCAACCCGTATTTAATATAGAAAAAATTTATGTAAAGGATATTTCGCTGGAAATTCCGCATGCGCCGCATATTTTTCTGGAACGCGAAAACCCGCAGATTGAGGTGCAATTAAATACCCAGGCTACAGCAATTGAGGGCGGTATATACGAAGTAACGATCACCAACACCGTAACAGCCAAAATCGGCGAAAAGGTGATGTTCCTGATCGAAGCCAAGCAAGCCGGTATTTTCCGCCTGAACAATCTACCCAACGAAGATATGGAACCAGTGCTGGCCGTGATGTGCCCGAACATTCTATTCCCATATTTGCGCGAAGTCGTTTCCGATGTTGCAGTGCGCGCCGGTTTTGCTCCGGTATTGTTAAGTCCAGTTAATTTCGATGTGCTCTATCAGCAGCACAAGCAGGAGCAGGCTGCGGCTGCCACTACTACCCACTAATGAAACTGCGCAATTTGCACCCTCTGTTTGTGCCGGCGCGGTTGATTGCGGTGGCGGTAATGTTGTATTCCGCCAGTGCTGCATACGCGGCGGATTTTGTGTCGGTTAGCGAGAACAGCGCGATACTTTATGATGCGCCATCGCTCAAGGCTAAGAAGCTGTTTGTGGTAAACCGCTATATGCCTTTCGAGCAGGTGGTGACATTGGATAGCTGGGTTAAAGTGCGCGACCGTTCCGGTTCGTTGTACTGGGTGGAAAAACGTGTGTTGAGCAGCAAACGCTATGTTTTCGTATTGCCAGCCCTGCTTGATGTGCGTGCCGAACCTGATTCAGGGGCGGCGCGAGTATTACAGGTGCGTCAGCAGGTGGCATTGGAGCGTCTCGAAGCGACCGGCACAGGTTGGGTTAAGGTACGCCATCAAGATGCGGAAATCGGCTATGTGCGCAGCACCGAGGTATGGGGCGACTAATCAATAGCTTGAGCAGACCTGCGCGCGCCCGGTTGGTTGGCAGCTGCGGCGCAATTTAGGTTGAACAAATGAACATTACCGTCATCGGTGCGGGGGCATGGGGAACCGCGCTTGCGATCAGTCTGTCCGCCAATCATCGCGTTACGCTGTGGGCGCGCGATACTGCGCAAATCGAAGCGATGCATGCCGCACGTTGCAATCAACGCTACCTTCCTGAAGCTGTTTTCCCGGATAACCTTGAATTGAGCGCAGATTTTTCTGTCGCGTCGGATAGCGCCGAGTTGCTGATTATCGCCACTCCCACCTCGGGGTTGCGTGCGATGCTGCAACAGATTGCGCGTTCCGGGCGATGTGGC
Source organism: Gallionella sp. (assembly GCA_028689145.1). Classification (GTDB taxonomy): domain Bacteria; phylum Pseudomonadota; class Gammaproteobacteria; order Burkholderiales; family Gallionellaceae; genus Gallionella. The sequence continues at coordinate 200,317 of JAQTWT010000001.1, read as the reverse complement.
GGTGTAGTGTGGTTGTGCAAGGGGTTCGAGGCCGAAACCTCGCTGTTGCCCCATCAGATCGCCGATAAAGAACTGCCTGCAGGACTTAATTATGGTGTGCTGTCAGGGCCCAGTTTTGCGCAGGAAGTGGCGCGCGGCTTGCCAACCGCTCTGACACTTGCCTCCCGTGATGAGCGTTTTGCACAGAGCATGGTGCATGCCTTGCATCACGCGCGTTTGCGGATCTATGCCAGCAGCGATGTGGTTGGAGTGGAAGTCGGCGGTGCGGTGAAGAATGTGATGGCCATTGCAGCAGGTGTCTGCGATGGCATGGGGTTGGGTTTTAACGCGCGCGCGGCATTAATCACACGCGGTCTGGCTGAGATCACGCGACTGGGACTGAAATTAGGCGGTCATCAGGAAACTTTTGGCGGACTATCCGGTGTTGGCGATTTAATCCTTACCTGTACCGGCGATTTATCGCGCAATCGGCAGGTTGGTCTATGGCTTGCGCAGCAACATGATCTGCCGGAAATCTTGCGCAAACTGGGGCATGTCGCGGAAGGTGTCTATACCGTGCGCGAAGTGCATCATCTTGCGCAAAGCATAAGGGTTGAAATGCCTATTTGCGAGGCGGTATACCGTGTGCTTTACCAGCACATGCCTGTCGGTGAAGTAGTCTCCGATCTGCTGAGCCGTTCCCCGAATTGGGAATTCAATCAATCCTGATTTCCAGTTTTCGCTCCGGTGAATCCGCATTGCCGCCATGCTTCGAACACCGTTACGGCTACAGTATTCGACAGATTCAGGCTGCGGCTATGCGGCAGCATCGGCAGGCGCATCCGATGTTGGATATCAAACTGATCCAGCACCGCTGCAGGCAGGCCGCGACTTTCCGGTCCGAACAAAAATGCGTCCCCATCGCGGTAGGAGCCGGTATGGAATGATTGCCGGGCTTTGGTGGTCAGCGCAAAAACGCGCGACGGGTCGAATGCCAGCAGGCACTCCGGCAAAGTGGTATACAGGCGCAATGCCGCGAATTCGTGATAATCCAGCCCGGCGCGGATGAGTTGTTTGTCTTCCAGCGTGAAGCCCAAGGGGCCGATCAAATGCAACTGGCAGCCGGTGTTTGCGCACAGGCGAATGATGTTGCCGGTATTAGGCGGGATTTCCGGTTGATAAAGAATTACATTAAACATGAAAAATACCCGGCAAGTCTTGTCAGCATCGAGGAAAACGGCTAACTTCCACACTTGCCCGAAAACTAGTCAGCCGCAATAAATAAATCAGGAAGGAATTATGGCTCGTCCGGAAAAAGTTAGCTTGACCGATTTGCTGGTTCAGCAGAACCTTATATCTCAAGAGCAACTAAAATTCGTGCTCGCAGAGCAAATGCGCACCGGTCGCAAGCTATGGCGCGTGCTGGTGGAAAGTGCCTTCGTCACCGAGGAGCAGATTGCCCAGATACTGGCCATGCACCTCAATATTCCCTTCGTTAACCTCAAATATTACAACATCAATCCCAGCCTGTTAAAACTGTTGCCGGAAAATCAGGCGCGACGATCGCGCGCCATCGCGCTGGAGGAGCGTAACGGCAAGTTGCTGATTGGAATGGTTGATCCGACTGATTTACCGGCATTCGACGAAATTGTGCGTGTTGTCAGACGCGATATCGACGTGGCGATAGTCACCGAAAGTAAATTGCTGGAAAGTATTGATCGCTGTTACCGGCGCACCGATGAAATCAGCGGTTTTGCCCGTGAACTCAGCGAGGATATGGGCGAAGACTACATCGATCTTGCCGCGCTGACCGAAAATGTCGGCACTGAGGAAGCGCCGGTAGTCAAACTATTGCAGACCATGTTCGACGATGCCTCGCAGGTTCGTGCCTCCGATATCCACATCGAACCGCAAGAAGTCATGCTGAGGATACGTTTTCGCATCGACGGATTGTTGCATCTGCAAACGGAAGCCGATAACAAAATTGCCACCGCATTGGTGCTGCGTCTCAAACTGATGGCCGGTCTGGATATTTCCGAAAAACGGATGCCGCAGGACGGCCGCTTTCATGTGCAAGTGCGCGGGCAGGGTGTGGATGTGCGTATCGCAACTTGCCCCACGCAGTTTGGCGAAGCAGTGGTGATGCGTTTGCTGCGACAGGAGGGCGGCATGGTATCGCTTGATAAATTGGGTATGCCCCCTGATATGTTGAAACGCTTCAGGGAGATTATCCGGCGCAGCAACGGCATGATGCTGGTTACCGGCCCGACCGGTAGCGGAAAAACCACCACACTATATGCCGCGCTCGCTGAAATCAACACTTTGGAGCAAAAAATCATCACGGTGGAGGATCCGGTGGAGTATCGCTTGCCGGGCATTAATCAGGTGCAGGTCAATGAAAATATCGATTTGACTTTTTCGGTGGTGTTGCGCTCCGCCTTGCGTCAAGACCCGGATATTATTCTTATAGGCGAAATGCGCGACGAAGAAACAGCGCAGATTGGCTTGCGCGCCGCGATGACCGGGCATCTGGTGTTGTCCACCCTGCATACCCGCGATGCGGCAGGCACTTTGTTTCGTCTGGTGGATTTGGGAACGACGCGCGTCATGGTGGCCTCTTCGCTGCAGGCTATTATGGCGCAGCGGCTGGTGCGGCTGGTTTGCGAAAGTTGCAGCGAAACGCATATCCCCAATGACCAGGAAAGCGAGTGGTTGAAAGTCGAGGGTGTATCGTCTGATCAGTGGGGTGGGTTGTTGTACGGGCGCGGTTGCGCGCATTGTAATGGTACCGGTTATTATGGCCGTACCGGTGTGTATGAAATGCTAGAAATGAGCCGTGAACTGGTCATGGCTGCTTCGCAGGAGAGCGTTACTGATTTTATGCAAATTGCGAGAAAACATATGTTCGGCAAGACCATTGTTGATCACGCGTTGGCAAAAATGAAGCAGGGGCAAACTACGGTTTCCGAAGTGATGCGCATCAGTAATCAGGTAGAGGATTAATCGTGGCAGTCTTTGCTTACAAAGGACGAAATGCACGCGGTGATCTGATGCAAGGCACGCTGGAAGGCGATGACAGTTATGCTGTTGCGGATAAGATGATGAATACCGGCATTACGCCGCTCGAGATTAGGGAAATTCGTGTCGTAAAGGAAAACCCCAAAGACTTATCTGAGCCGGCCTGGCTAAAGAGTCTTCATCAAACGCCCATCACGGCAAAGGATTTGATTCTGTTCAGCCGCCAGATGCACACCATGCTTAAGGCCGGTGTTCCGATCATGCGCGCGCTGACGGGCTTGCAAGAATCAACCCAGAATAAAAGTGTCGCGGTAATGATCCAGGATTTGCGTGAAAGTCTGGATAAAGGCCGCGAACTGAGCGTTGCGTTGCGTCTTCATCCAAAAGTGTTTTCACAGTTCTACATCAGCATGGTGCAAGTGGGTGAGGTGACCGGTACGCTAGATGAAATGTTTATACGGTTGCACGACTATCTGGATTTTGAGCGGGAAATGCATGAAAACATCAGGGCTGCGACACGTTACCCGATGTTTGTGATAATGGCGATGGCGGTTGCGGTTGTCATTGTTAACTTGTTTGTGCTCCCGGCTTTTGCTAAAGTATTCGCCGGATTTCATACAGAATTACCGCTCATTACCAGAATGTTAATGGGGTTTTCTGCTTTTATGGTAGATTACTGGCTGTTGATGCTGGTGGCGCTAATTGCCGCAGTAGCGGCTTTTCGTTACTACATCACCACAACTAACGGTCGATATAAGTGGGATAAGTACAAGTTTAAATTGCCTATAGCTGGGGGGATTCTTTTTAAATCCACCTTGTCACGTTTTGCGCGCAGTATGGCACTTTCTTTCAAGAGCGGCATGCCGATTTTGCAAGGTTTAAGTTCTGTCGGTATGGTGGTAAATAATGTATTTATCGGCGGTCATATTGAGCAGATGCGCGAAGGCATTGAACGCGGTGAGAGTATTTTGCGTGCCGCTGCCGCTACCGGGGTGTTTAGTCCGGTGGTATTGCAGATGATCGCTGTCGGCGAAGAAACGGGTGATTTGGATGGCCTGCTGTTTGAAGTTGCCAACATGTATGAACGTGAAGTCAAATTCGAAGTCGAATCCCTCAGTGCGAAGATCGAGCCAATTTTGATAGTGTTTTTGGGTATTCTGGTGATGCTCCTCGCGCTTGGTGTCTTCCTGCCATTGTGGGATCTTGGTAAAGCGGCGTTAAATAAATGAATATCAGAACTACATCATTCACCTCTGAAGGTGGGTTCAGCCTGCTTGAGTTGATTGTGTCTATCAGCATTCTTGCGGTAATGGCGAGCGTAATTCCTGCCAAGGTGGAAAATTATCAGGAACAGGCTGAGAGAACAGCTATGGTGGGAGTGGTCGGCGCGATACAGACCTCGCTGACTATGCAGTATGGCCGGATTCTGACGCGCGGAAGGCCCTCCGATGTGGAAGTGTTGAAAACGGATAACCCGATGCGCTGGTTGCAACAAAAACCGACAAATTATGCAGGGGAATTTGACGATCCAACACCGTTAACAGTTGAGCCGGGTAACTGGATGTTTGATCGGGAGTCTCGTGATTTAATTTATGTGCTCAAACGCGCCAAAAGCTTCAAGCCCGGTACTGACGGCAAGCAATGGATACGTTATCATGTGGTTGTCTATTATGAACCTTCGCGCTTGCCTTCGTTGCAGGATGCGCCACCCGAATTGACCGGTATCCTATTTGAACCGGTCGAACCTTATTCTTGGTTTTAATCGAGATATGTTAACTGACTTAACGATATATGCACATTAACCTGATTGAAATGCAATTTTGGCGTTATTTGGCAATTTTTTTGTTGATCTGCGCGCCAATTGGCATCGTTCTTAGCTTGCTGCTTATCTTGAAGCCGCAAAGTCTGGAGCGTATTAACCACATGTCCAACCGCTGGATAACTTCGCGGCATTTGAGCGAACTTCTGGATCGGGGTATTAGTATCGAGCACTGGTTTTATCGGCATCATAAGGCATTTGGGGCTGCTGTTTTACTGGGTTCCTTGTATGTCTTTATTTACTTTGCTTTTTTGTTTGACAAGGCCTATGCGCTGCAAAACTTGAATTGGAAAATGCCGCGCAGGATGATAGACGCATTGCTTGATTCATTGGTGCTGTTTTCCTTAACTGGCGCGGTAGTTGCGTTCATTGTGGGGCTGTTCCTGTGGTTGCGTCCAAGCTTGTTGCGCGACATAGAAACAGATGCCAATAAATGGGTGTCCTCGCGTCAGGCGATTAAAATCATGGATGTGCCACGTGACCAAGTAGATCGTTTTGTAACGCATCATGCCAGACGATTCGGCTGGCTGTTGTTAGTGGGAAGCATTTATTTATTCTTTATTACCTTTCGTTCGTTGATGTAATTATTTCAATAAATAAGGTCGGCTTTTCTGGGTGCATATATTGCTTTGAACGTGCGGAATTAACCCATAAAACGCGTCTTACATCGTATTTGTACGGCAAATTCAAATCTGGTGCAATGAAGGTCCTTGGGAAAATACTATCCCTTGATTTTTTCGGCGAGCTCAAAACATACATGCCAGCACTAACTTTAAGCAGACTGGATGCCTGACTTTGAATTCACTATGGGTGCAATATGAGCAATAATCTGAACCGGATAACTGCCTTGGTTACCACTCTTATTTTTTTGAGTGGGTGCGACCAAGTCTCGGTGGTAGCCAATGAAGTCAGTGGTACCGTAGATGGGATAAAAAATCTAGCTAATACAAATACAGTCACTATTAGAGATGCTCGGCATAATGCGGAGGCTATCTGCGTAAATAAAGTGGCGGCATTGCATCCAGATAGAACTGATATCCGTGTTAAAAGCAAGAATGCTGCCGATTATGAGAGGTTTGATATTGTCGTTGAAGCTTATTACAGTCAGGAAGAGCAAGCTGCAGCCGAAAAAGATGCCTCCCATCATAGCTTGGGCAGCAGCGTTCCTGTAACTGCCACCCGTTTTCGTGATGATTATTATTGCGTAACAGATAGAACTATTGTTAATTTGGAGAAATTTCCGGAAATGTTGCCAAAATAGGCGGTTTGCGGTGGAACAAGAACCTGTTTTTCTGTAAATGGCTACCCGATAAAATACAGCAAGGTGCAAAGTGTTATGAGTCAATCTGCTGAACAATGAAATATCTGTAGCGCATATTGTTGTTTCGTGGCATCGACCTATTTTGCTCTATCCGAGAGGAGAGGAAATGACTCATTTAAGCGATGAAACTGGTGAAAGGCATGAAAGGCGTTCAGGCGGCAGAACTGATAGAAGACAAGCGAATCGTTCGGATAGCGAAGCTTACACTGGGTTTGAAAGGCGTTTAAGCGACAGGCCTTGCCGGAGACAAGGAAGGGCACCCAGCGACGATCAAGTAAAGTCGCGCCGATTTGTCAAAGAAGTTTTATTTTTCTTGATTGTCGTTTTATCGGTCGTAGTATATAAAAATTTTTATTCTGTACCCGACAAACCGATTTCATCCGTTAGCGAAGACAATGAAACTGCGCTGACGGGTAAATTTTTCCGCGACTGCCCCAGCTGCCCAAGAATGACCATTATTTCCGCGGGTAGCTTTGAAATGGGTTCAAACGACGGACTAAATGAAGAAAAACCCGTTCATATCGTAACGATTAGCCAAGCCTTTGCAATGAGTAAGACCGAAGTGACGCAAGGACAATGGAAAGCGCTCATGGGAGACAACCCCAGCAAATTTACTGTCTGTGGCGATAATTGTCCGGTCGAGCAAGTAAGTTGGGAAGATGCACAGGCATTCATTCAGAAGCTTAACGCCAAGACTGGCAAACAATATCGCCTGCCAAGTGAGGCGGAATGGGAGTATGCCTGCCGCGCGGGAGGTCACCATGTATATTGTGGCAGCGATAATCTGGACGTTGTTGGCTGGTATGGTGCATCTGTCGCTGGCTGGGACGATCCGACCAAGAGGGCTCCGGGTAACAGTAATATGATCACCAATCCGGCTGGTCGCAAGCAGGCCAACGCTTTTGGCTTATATGACATGAGCGGCAATGTATGGGAGTGGGTCGAAGATAACTATCATGACAATTACAATGGTGCTCCCGCAGATGGCAGCGCGTGGCAAGGAGATAGCACAAAGCGCGTGCTCCGTGGCGGATCATGGTTCTATGGTCCGTCGTATGCGCGTTCGACCAGACGACTAATGGATGCCCCTGAGCTTCATAACGACAGCGTCGGTTTTCGTCTCGCCAGAACGCTCCCGTAGCATACGAATAGAATTTGTCTACGCTTGCTGGTCAAATGGTGAGCGGCGCTGGCCAGCTTGGATTTTGGAGCAGCTATGGCACAATTTCTATTCTTGCAGTAGCAATGGTTGCGCTTGTTCTACCGCAGTTGGTGCAGACGGTGGTGGTTCCCCTTGAACCCAGTCGATCACTTCGCCAACGCACCATGATGCCAAATAAGCAAGTGAAAAAACCAGTACGCCGCGCGTTACGCCTCCAACCCCCTGCTCATTTAAATAACGACTAATATATCCGGCGACAATAAAAAACACGATAGTGGAGATTAATAGACTCCATATGGTGGGTAGGGCGAACATATTGGATTTCCTTGTAATTGGTCAATTTGCTTAGCCTTTGCTGGATGGGTGTAAGCATAAACTGTTACGTCACCCACTAAAATTGATGCTTTATTATGCGGTCGCCCATGATATCTTTGAAATCAATCGCAGACGGTTTCCATGTCGCACTGGGAATATCGAAGCATATCCAGCCAAGTGCTTTGGTTCCGGGTTCCAGTTCTTTATTAAATGGAAAAACAGGATCTTTATTAGTCATGATCGAAGGGTTTCGTTCAGTGCCATCCTCGCCTTCCAGTCTGATTGCAAATAAATTCAAATATCTGGTATCACTCGACTTATTCGCCATGTAAGTGAGCAGGCACAAATTGCGCTCTCCCCGATCTTGTTTTCTGATTTCAAGAAGTATTTTATTGTCGCTTGATGAAACTGGGGCTTGCTGGGTTGTATCCGCAGCTGCGTTATTGGCTTCAATCGCATCGGTTTGCTTGGTGTCTACATTCATAAATGCCGGGGGTTCGGGAAGTTTTGCCAATGCAGCTACATCGGCAAAACCAGTTTCACCCCGTTCTAGACTTAGCGCGCTGCCGGTTGGTTGTGCTACGATCACCTTGCCATCGTGTACAGTCACGTACAGACCCGGTGGTGAATCTGCAGGAGTGGTGGCTGGCGTGCCGCCCGAAGTCGGCTGTTTGTCTGTAAGTTTGGCTGGCGCATCAACATCATCCTGACAATTCGGTGTTGCACACAGCCGCGAGGAAAAATCCGTGCCGCGAATACCTATGGTTGCCATTGATGTTTGCATTCTATAAGCGTCAATATTACCGCGTTTGCCAATTAGCCCGGTTACCGAACGCAGACCGCCTTTAAGTAAATTGAATACCGCACTATCCAACTGCGGAGCGTCTTTATTGAACCGGTAATCCACGATTTTCAAGTTGGAGTTTGGTAGTAGCGTCATTCTTGCGCCATCGTTCATCTGTATCAAAGCATAACTATCTTTTGATGTGCCCAATACATCGCCAGCCTGCACATTGGCTTCGGTTTCCATCACCTTGACCGTGCCGTCTGCGCGCCGAGCCAATAGCGAGCCCATCTTGTAAGCGACTTTGCCTACCCCAGTTGCATGTGATGTCGCACCATCAGTCAAAATTACTTGTGACTGGCGGCTATTTTCTTGGCTGGCGCTGTCACCCTGCCCATCGTTTGAGCAGCCTGTAACGGTTATTCCCAGAATAACGCCCGCTAATATCATTCTTTTCATGTGCTTGCTCACCTTGAGTATTGACCTTTGATTTTAAAATGTGCATTGCACCTTCACATTTTAAGGTTACATAAAAAAGCATCATATCACCATAAGAAATAGGCCTAAAGTTTTGCGGAAAATTGCCGATAACATCTACAGCTGCGGTTGATAAGCTAAATACTCAGATAGCAAGGCAGTTGCATTATTGTTAAATGTGGTGTAGGGTGGTAATGCTTGCGTAAATTTTTGCTGCGGCAAATGTTTGGCAGGTGTAGTGAAAGTCTAGCTTTAACTTCAGTAGTTTAATGGGGCCGAGGCCTCAACACTTAAGGAGAAATAAAATGAAACACCAATCTGGTTTTACATTGATCGAGTTGATCATGGTGATTGTAATTCTCGGCATATTGGCCGCGACAGCAATACCGAAGTTCGCCGATTTAAAAACTGACGCGCGTTTGTCTGCACTGGAGGGATTAAAGGGTGCGATGGATGCAGCCGGGTCAATTGCCCACGGTGTCCAGCAAGCCAAAGGGTATGCGTCGGGAACGGCGGTAAGTATTGCAGGTAGTACCGTTTCTATGGTGAACGGTTACCCTGAATCTGGTGTAAATGGCATTATGCTGGCAATAGATGTCTCTTCGGGGAAATACGCTTGGAATAGCGCATCTGGAGTCACCATCTCGGGTGTGGTGGGAGCTTGCGCGGTAAGTTATGTGGAAGCAACTGGTGCCGGCGTAGCTGCACAAACGATCATCGATTCAACCGACTGCTAATCATATCAACCTCTAAGGTAGTACTCTATTTTGGATGGTTGCGGTGTTGCGCTGTCGCTTTGTTGGCAACAATTCTTGCTGCGGCAAGGTATTAGGGTGAGCAATGTGGCAGTGTGACTAGAGTTCTACCTTGGAGCGGGGCTGCGGCCTCAAATTCAAGGAGAATTAAAATGAAGCATCAATCTGGTTTTACATTGATCGAGTTGATCATGGTGATCGTGATTTTGGGCATATTGGCTGCGACAGCAATTCCGAAGTTTGCCAATTTAAATTCTGACGCACGTTTGGCAGCGCTTGAGGGTTTAAAAGGTTCCATGGATTCGGCTGCAGCAATTGCACACGGTATCCAGCAGATCAAGGGGTATGCATCAGGAACATCGGTAAGTATTGAAGGCAGTACCGTTTCTATGGTGAACGGTTACCCGGAATCTGGTGTGAACGGCATTATGCTGGCATTGAATTTATCTTCGGGGAAGTACGCTTGGAATAGTGCATCCGGAGTCACCATCTCAGGTGTGGTGGGTGCTTGCGCGGTAAGTTATGTGCAAGCAACTGGTGCCGGCGTACCTGCACAAACGATCATCAATTCAACCGGCTGTTAAACTTAAGTTGACGCTAAAGGGAGGCTTGCCTCCCTTTAGCGTCTTTAGAGTGTTGCGGCCATGGTTATTAAATGGCAGGCTTATGGCTCTCTAATTTGGGGTTTGAAAATTATATGGTTGTTGTACGGTGGTGCGGCTTGAAAAGGTTTTGTTGCGACATTAACTTTGACAGGCAAATTAACAAGGCTGCGGTCTTCTATCCGTGGGGAATTCAGCACAACTTCAAGGAGAATTAAAATGAAACATCAATCTGGTTTTACATTGATCGAGTTGATCATGGTGATCGTAATTCTGGGCATCTTGGCTGCAACAGCAATGCCAAAGTTTGCCGATTTAAAAAATGACGCGCGTTTGTCTGCACTGGAGGGATTGAAGGGTGCTATGGATGCAGCCGGGGCAATTGCACACGGTACCCAATTAACTAAGGGGTATGCATCGGGGACAGCTGTGAACATTGCGGGTGCAACCGTTTCCATGGTGAACGGTTATCCTGAATCTGGTGTAAACGGCATTATGCTGGCAATAGATGTCTCATCAGGGAAATATGTTTGGAATAGCGCATCTGGAGTCACCATCTCAGGTGTGGTGGGAGCTTGCGCGGTAAGTTATGTGGAAGCAACTGTTGCCGGCGTACCTGCACAAACGATCATCGATTCAACCGACTGTTAATCTCAACCTCTAAGGTAGTACTCTATTTTGGATGGGTGCGCTGTCGCTTTGGTTGCAATGATTCTTGCTGCGGCAAGGTATTGGGGTGAGCAATCTGGCAGTGTGACTAGAGTTCTACCTTGGAGCGGGGTTGCAGCCTCAAACTCAGGGAGAATTAAAATGAAGCATCAATCAGGTTTTACATTGATCGAGTTGATCATGGTGATCGTGATTTTGGGCATATTGGCGGCGACAGCAATTCCGAAGTTTTCCGATTTTAAATTGGATGCGAATACCGCGGCACTGGAGGGTCTGAAGGGTGCAATGGATTCTGCTGCGGCAATTGCACACGGTACCCAGTTGACCAAAGGATATGCTTCCAATGTGGATGTTCTCTTGGCGGGTAAAGCTATTTCAATGGTGAACGGCTTCCCGGCTGCATCTATAAGCGGCATTTATGCGGCAGTGGATGTTTCTCCGTCGCGATATATTTGGAATGCTGCGTCAGGAATTTCCGTTTCGGGTGTGGTGGTTGGAGGGTGTGCGGTAAGTTATGTAGAAGCAACTGCTGCAGGTTTGGCCCCGGTTACTACCATCGACATAACTGGTTGTTAAGCGATTGAGCAGCTTCGGATGTATTTGTGACAGGCATGCTCAACCAGCCGTGAGTATACGATTGTGCTTGCAGCTTAAATGAATCTCAAAATATAACCGAAATTTTGTAGCTTAAGCGATTTTTACCTAAGTAATATTGCAGTAAGCTGCTTGTCTGGCTAATCAGCGTAGCCAATTCACATTACATGCACTCCTGCATACGGATTGGTATGCGGTATCCGCAATGTGGGATATATTGGGCCCACAACTTTTGTAATGGGTTCGACTTTACACTACTTGCTGATACATTCCTGCTATGAATGGTTTTTCACCAATACTCCCCAGATTAATGTGTTCGCATGCAAAAGCGGGTTTTACACTGATTGAGCTGGTTGTGGTCATAGTAATCATCGGAGTATTGGCTGCGGCTATTGCTCCTCGATTTTACGAAACTAACGTATTTGAATCTCAAGGTTTTGCGGACCAAGTACAAGCCACACTGCGTTACGCCCAAAAAGTCGCAATTGCACAGCAGCGCAATGTTTGCGTAACATTTCCATCAACCAGCAGCGTCGGTCTCACTTACGACCCTTGCCCTGGCGGGAGCGCTCTGCAAAGCCCCAGTGGTGATTCATACCCGATAAGTAGTGCCGGTGCGACGCATTCTGCCACGCCTTCTGAAGCGTTTTATTTTAATGCATCGGGCAAGCCCAGCTCTACAGTTAACCAGGCAATAACTGTCGGCAATGTGGCAAGCAGTATTGTTGTCGAAGCGGAGACCGGCTATGTTTACTTGCAATAATCAGCGCGGCATCAGCCTGATCGAGCTGATTATGTTTATTGTTATCGTTAGTGTCGCGCTGGCAGGTGTTGTGCTGGTTGTAAATACAACAAACAAATACAGTGCGGATCCATTGATTCATAAGCAGGCTTTGACGATTGCCGAGACATTGCTGGAAGAAATCGAGCTAAAAAGTTTTACCGTGATGCCTGGAAATACGCGGGCAACATTTGATGATATTTTCGATTATAACGCGCTGAGTGCCAGTGCAACCTACGCAAATAGCTCGGTGGCAGTGACTGGGTTGGAGAGCTACAGCGTAACTGCCACGGTAGTAAGTGGCGTAACCCTCCCTGCAGTGCTGGCAGCCAGTGCGGCGCAGATAACCGTGATAGTGACCGAGCCCGGTGGTCAAACAATTGAAGTAACCGGATATAAGGTGGATCATTGATGCGATTGGGCGAACAAATTCAATCCGGTTTTACCTTGGTGGAAATGGTCATGGTGATCGTCATTACCGGCATTCTTGGCAGCATGGCTGCGGTTTTCATTAAGCTGCCGGTGCAGCAGTATATGGATGTTGTCCGCCGAACGGATTTAACCGATATTTCAAACTTGGCGTTGAGCCGTATGGAGAGTGAAATACGTTCAGCATTGCCCTATAGCGCACGGGCTTCATCGGTGGCATGTACCGGAGGGACGTGTAATTTTTTGGAACTATTGCCAAGCAGCGGAAGTGGTCGTTATAGGGCTGTAAGCAGCGTAACCAATACTGATATTTTAGATTTTACTGCTGTTGATGGCTCATTTGAAGTGCTGGGAGCAATGCCGACATTTGTGGCTGGTGATCAGGTGGTGGTGACAGATAATACGGTTGCTGCTGCCTATGGCGGAACTTACCGTACCCCATGGGTTTCTACTGCGGCTCCAATAGTTACCATTACGCCAATACAATTTCCATCGGTATCACCCAGCGCGCGCTTCCATGTTATTAATCAGTCGGTCAGCTATGTTTGCGATCCAATTGGTACTTTGACGCGCTATTCATATGCCATTCAGGCAACACAGCCAACGACAACCGCCGGGCTGGGAACAGGCCGGCTGCTTGCTAATAATGTCAGTAGTTGCGACTTTAGTGTGACCGATAATGACGGGGCTTCCGGCAATAGTCTGGTGGCCATAAGTTTAGGAATAAACAAAGAAGATGAAACTGCTACCTTGTACAAGGTGGTGCATGTGGGCTATGAGCCATGATTCAAACGATTAAGGATGCGAAGCCGGTAGTTCATCTGTATTCACTGGAGGGTAGTGGGGGAAGTAAGTCGCTGCAAAGCCAGCATTCCGAGTCCAGTCTTCCGTTTTATGAACGTGGTTTCAGTCTGATTTCGGCAATCTTTCTACTGGTGGTAATTGCGGCGCTTGGTACATTTGCGGTTACGCTTTCAACTACCCAACAGCAAAGCGCCGCGCTGGATATAATGAGTTCAAGAGCATATCAGGCGGCGCGCACAGGTATCGAGTGGGGTGTATATCAGGTATTGCCAGGATCAGCCGCTGCTTTTGCCTCGACATGTCGGACGGCTGGCAGTAATAGCCAGACGATCAGTCCATTATCCGGGACTTTGGAAAATTACACAGTGATAGTGAACTGTGTGGCTACTTCGCATACGGAGGCGGCATCAACTGTGTGGGGTTATCAGCTTGCGGCTTCTGCGGCGCAGGGTATTCAGTCTATGCTCGACTATGCTGAGCGAAATGTTGCGAGTGATATATGGGTTGTGCAGTAGCAAACGCGCAGAAAATCTTGGTTTGGAGTTTTAAAAAATGTAGCTGAATGCAATCAAAAAGTGCAAGAACTTCTAATGGGGTGTATTTCTTTTTGTAATCGAAGTATTGCGGGCTAGTTTTTACTATAGCATTTTGTATTGCAATATATTTTTATATGTTCTGTTAGAGTTGAATACATGAGTTGTCTGGGTTTCTTTTGTGGCGCAACCAAATTTATTGACGGATGAAATTAAACTGTTTTAATGCCGATTATGAAAATCCCGTTAATTTCTTCGTTGCTTAAGCAAAATAAACACGAAACCGGCCAGTTGGCTATCATTTTGGATGACTATGGGGTTTTTTTGTCCAAAATCGAACTGATTGATGGGCGGCCTCGTGTAGTGCGTTGCGAGTATCACCAGATGGATCAGGTAACTGCCGTTTCGCTGGGTAAATTGTGCCGAGAGGCAAAGCTCGGGCGCTACAAATGCACAACACTGCTGGAGGCAAGCGAATATCAGATGCTGATGGTTGATGCACCGACCGTTCCGGCCAGCGAGTTAAAAACAGCAGTGCGCTGGAAAATAAAAGACAGTCTGAATTACCACGTTGAAGACGCAACAATAGACGTGTTGCCTATTCCCGCCGGCGAATCGGGATCAGAGCGTGCAAAATATATCTATGTGGTTGCGGCATCCAATATTACGCTTGAAAAGCGTATCGCGCTGTTCGATCAAGCCAAAATAAAACTGGTTGCGATTGATATTCCCGATTTGGCGCAGCGCAATGTTGCGGCTTTGTTTGGGCAGGGCAATCAGGCATTGGCAATGCTGGCATTTGATGAAAAGGGTGGCTTGATGACGTTTACGGCTGGAGGGGAACTGTATTTGTCGCGCCTTATTGAAATTAGTGTCGGTCAGCTGCAGGATGCCAACGAAAGCCTGCGCCAACAATACCGCGAGCGTGTGGAGTTTGAGTTGCAGCGTTCACTGGATTATTTTGACAGCCAATTTAGTCATATGGCCGTTAATCGCGTGCTGGTTTGTGCGCCGGACAGCACAGGTTTGGTGGATTTTCTGGCGGCTGCGGTTGATGTAAAAGTGGAAAAACTGGATTTGTCTCAAGTAATGGATATTGGCGCAGTGCCGGCGCTGGCCGACAGTGATTTTGTGGTGCGTGCTTTGCCGTCATTGGGTGCGGCTTTGCGTTCGGAAGGGCGTGCACAGTGAGCCAGCAGATCAACCTGCTTAACCCGCTTTTAAAGAAGCAGCCGGTTTATCTTTCACTGCTGACAATGCTGCAGGCGCTGGGTTTTATTTTTTTGGGGCTGATGCTATTTTACGGCTATGCAACTTATCAGGCGCGCCAACTCAACAAACAGTTTGTTGACGATACCAAACGGTTTGAGGCCGAGAGGGCAAGGATGATCCTCTTGGAGGCGGAGTTCTCGCCCGCGCAGACCAATGAGGCGTTGCAGGAGGAAATATCGCAGCTTGAAAAAAATCTGGCTTCCCAGTCCGAGTTGATTGATGCGCTGAAATCGGGCGAAGGTGGTAACTCTGTCGGCTATTCGGAATATATGCGCGCTTTCTCCCGTCAGGCAGTGCAGGGTTTGTGGCTGACCGCTTTTAAAATAGCCGGCGATGCAGAGGAGATCAGTATGAGCGGAGCAGTGTTGAACCCGGAGTTGTTGCCGGTTTACATCCAGCGCTTGAGCAAAGAAAAAATCATGCAAGGCAAGACCTTCTCCACCTTGCAGATTAAAGGCGGCGGGCTCCAAGGTGCGACATCTTCATCACCTCCCGCCTATGTGGAATTCATGCTGTATTCAGTGCCGGAAGTTAAAGCCAAAAAATGAGGCCCGGATGAAACACTATTTTGAATTGGCGCGTATCAAGGTAGAAAGTCTGCTGTTGCGCGAGCGCGTGATTGTTTTCTCTTTTGCCGCGTCTGCGTTGATCTATTTGGCTTACACCATGTCGCTGAACCCGATACTGGTAAAGCAGAAAGAATTATTTGCGCAGGTTGCGCAGCAGCAAGAAAAAATGAAAAGCCTGCAGACGCAAATTGAAATCGCTATTCAGGCGAAAAAGGATGATGACAAATCGCCGTTGCGGGAGCGTTTGAAAGAGCTTCAGCAACAGTTAAAAGCGTTGGATGAGCATTTGCAAAGCGGCAGCAGTCGCATGGTTGAGCCAAACGAAATAAGCAAAATGCTGGGGCAGGTGCTTGGCAAGAATGGCAAGTTGCAGTTGATTGCTTTGGAAACCATGCCGTCAATCCCGGTGGTTGCGCAAAGCAAAAAGACCAAAACCGGCCAGAAACAGGTTTTTAAACACGGTGTAAAAATTACCTTGCGTGGCAGCTATCTGGATTTGCTGCAATATCTCAGTGCGGTGGAAAAGGCGCCGGTGCATTTGTACTGGGGGGAATTAAATTTCAACGTCGACCGGCATCCCGACGCGGTACTCGTTTTAACCTTGTACACATTAAGCTTGGATAAAGAATGGCTGAAGGTATGATCTGGGGGCGAAAATCAGAGCGCGGGCCGTATGACAATGCCGGTCGAATAGCTCTCTATACGTTTTGCTTATTATTCCCGGTTTATGGTTATGCCGAAGAATTGCCTGACCCCACCCGGCCGCCGACCAGTATTACTCTTCCCGCAGCGACAGCGGGGAGTCTGCCGACAGGTTTGCAATCCATTATCATCTCCAAAACCCGCCGAGCGGCAATCATTGATGGTGAAACCGTTGAATTAAGGGGTAAACATGGTGATGCTACATTGATTGAAGTCAATGAAAACGGCGTAGTGTTGCAGGGAGCACAGGGGCGTCAGGTGTTGACGCTGTTTCCTGATGTGAAAATTATGCAAAGAAATATCCAGGCTACGCCAAAATTATCCGTAAAGGAGGTCGGTGTAGCGCGAACAACCAAGCTGAAAGCACGCAAGGAGCGTAAATGAGAGTTTCGATAGGGTTGTGTGCAGGTCTGCTGCTGTTGGCGGGCTGTGCTGCACCGACTGCTCGAAATCAGGCGGCAGATGCTATTCAGCGTGAAATGAGTCAAGCTGTACAGGATAGTGTCAAACCTAGCAGAATAGACGAGGTGAATAATGCCTTGTTGCCGCCGCTGTCCATGATTCTGCCCAAGGTGGGGAATAAACCACTGGAAACAAGATTCGATCTGGCAGTCAATAATACCCCGGCCAGTCAAGTGTTTATGGCAATTGCCTCGGGTACACGCTACAGCATGTTGCTGCATCCGGATGTTAGTGGCAGTATCTCATTGAATTTAAGAGATGTAACCGTACTGGAGGCGCTTGAAGCGATCCGCGAAATGTACGGCTACGACTACAAACTTGACGGCTCACGGATATATATCCAGTCGCTAGCCTTGCAGACGCGGCTTTTTCAGGTGAATTACCTGACCGCAATGCGCAGCGGTTCGTCATCTCTGTACGTTCAATCGGCATCAGGAAATACGGGTGGCACGGGGAATACAGGTAGCACGGGAAATACAGGCAGCACGGGAAATACAGGCAGCACGGGAAATACAGGTGGCACGGGAAATACAGGTGGCACGGGAAATACTGGAAATAGCGGCAGTAGTAATGTCACGACGACAACCAATGCAAAATCAAATTTCTGGGATGAGTTGGGGGCATCGTTAAAAGCCATAGTTGGCGAAAAAGAAGGCCGCAGCGTAGTAATAAACTCCATGTCCGGGGTAATAGTAGTGCGCGCCATGCCCAGTGAAATGAAAAGCGTAACGGCGTATCTCAAAGCTTCTCAGATTTCAATTGAGCGACAGGTCATATTGGAAGCCAAAATTGTTGAGGTTCGGCTAAATGATAATTTTCAGTCTGGGGTGAATTGGGGGGCATTCAAGACCAATCCAAATAGCCGAACCGTTTTGGGGCAAGTATCCCCAGGTGCGTCTCTTACTACAAATGGCGGCGCTATGACTGACGGATTACTAAGTCTTTCTGCTGGCGGTGCTCTTTCTGCTAGTGGCGCATTAGGCGGAACCGCTGGTACATTGTTCGGTTTAGCATTCCAAACCGGTAATTTTGCTGCGATGCTGGATTTCTTGGAAACTCAGGGTAATGTGCATGTATTGTCCAGCCCTCGCATTGCCACCTTGAACAACCAAAAAGCCATATTAAAGGTGGGCACGGATGAGTTCTTTGTTACAGGCTTCACGCCCGGCACGTTGCCAACGCAAAATACGCCCGGCACACCCGCTACCGCCACCTACACCCCAATGTTTTCGGGAATAGCTTTGGATGTAATGCCTAGCATCAATGAAAATAATGAAATTATTTTGCACGTGCATCCATCGGTTAGCCAAATAACTACGCAAAATATAGCAGTACAAGGGGGGGCAGTCCCAATGGCTTTAACCTCTATATCCGAAACAGATAGCGTGGTGCGCGCCCGCGACGGGCAGATTGTGGTTATCGGCGGCTTGATGCGCCAAGCTACATTTGATGACCAATCCGGCTTGCCGGGATTGCCTAAAATGGTATTTGGGCAAAACAAAAAACGTACTGAAAAACGCGAATTAATTATTCTACTAAAGCCCACTGTAGTAGATAGTGGCAAAGATTGGTCAGAGGATATCGAACAAAGCCGCGAACGTTTCAGCGGACTTCTAAAGTATCCAACTAACGTCCAGCAATGATTCGAATAGAGCACGATAAACTGCAAACAGAAACGTGGTTGCAACCAAGTGGCATCTTAAATCTATTCTTCGAGTGATACGCTTATGTATCTAGAACACTTTGGCCTGCGGGAAGCGCCCTTTACCCTGACCCCTGACACCAGCTTTTTTTTCGCCTGCTCGAGTTATCAGGAAGCGCTCAATACCTTGCTGGTGGCGGTACGCAACGGCGAAGGCTTTATCAAAATCACCGGTGAAGTGGGAAGCGGCAAGACGTTACTGTGCCGCAAATTTCTCGCCGCGTTAAATCAGGGACGACAGTCCACCACCTTGATCGGCACACAGGATCAAAGTCTCGCCGTCGCTCCCGCAACGCGTTTTATCACGGCTTATATCCCCAACCCCTATCTGGAGCCGCGAGCTTTGTTGCTGGCATTGGCGGATGAGTTCAGACTACCGATTAGCAAAGATGCCGACCAGCATCAACTATTGAAAGGGCTGACCGGCACACTGTTGGAATGTGCGCGCAATGGCCCGCGGGTTCTGGTCTGTCTGGATGAGGCGCAAGCCATGCCGCTGGAAAGTCTCGAGGTGCTGCGCCTGCTGACCAATCTTGAAACCGAGAAGCGCAAGTTGTTGCAGGTGGTGCTGTTTGGCCAGCCGGAGTTGGACCAGCATTTGAGCCATCATTCCATACGCCAATTGCGCCAGCGCATCAGCTTCCAATACAACCTCAAAGGATTGCGCAAGGATGAGCTGGATCGTTATTTGCGCCATCGCTTGGCGGTGGCGGGGTTTTCCGGCGAGACGCTGTTCCGCAAAAGTGCTGTTGCCAAGCTGCAACGCCATACCGGCGGCACGCCCCGATTGGTTAATATTGTTGCGCACAAGGCATTGATGCTGGCATTCAGCGAGGGGTTACAACAGGTATTTGTCAAACATATCCGCGATGCAGCCGCGGATACACCGGAAGCGCACCGCGACTGGAGGCCTTTGCTGATCGCCGTCATGGCGACGATAATAGTGTCTCTGGCTGCCGCATGGGTGGTGTTGCAATGAGTGTGATCAATCAGGTTTTGTACCAAATCGAACAGCGCGGCGCACAAAAAATTCCAGGGCAAAGCATGGTGCGCGCTGTTACGCCCTTGCGCGACATGCGCAAACTTAAGCTCGTGTTGCTGGTTTTAACGATAGGCTTGGTCGTCTTTGCGCTGGCATGGCAATGGCAGAGGATGAAAAAGTCAGGCGCTACGACTACAGGTAATGTCCAGACTAAATCTGTCACGATTATCGCCGCACCGGCATCGGGCATTATCGAGGAGGTGCCTGCATTCGAAGCGCTTGCGCCCGAAAGTACTGCCGCAGTGTCGGCACCAGGCCAAGACAAACCATTGCTAGCTCCGTATAGCACGTCGCCAGACCATGTGGCAGCAAAGCCATCGAGCGAACCCGGCAAGCCGTTATCAGGCAGACGCGGTTTGGCAACACCATCGCCCCGTGCTGTTACCTCGGAAAGGCCGTTAAACGAATCGGGTGAACCGATCCAGAGCCAGTCAGTTACTGCGCCGGTATATGCCGGGGAACCGCCGGTGAAGCAAATCAGCCCGATGCAGCAAGCCGATGCGGAATTCTACAAAGCATCGGGATTGGCGCAACAAGGCCATATCGCGGATGCGCTTGCGGCATATGAGGGTGCGTTGCGCCTGAACCCGGGACATGACACAGCACGTCAGGCGCTGGCGGCGCTATTATTGGAAAACAAGCGCACTGCGGATGCCGAGCGTGTGTTGCATGACGGGATAAAACTGCGTCCGGAACAGACGGGTTTCGCCATGTTGCTGGCACGCATGCAAGTGGAGCGCGGCAAGATTGACGATGCGTTGGCAACGCTTGAAAAATCACTGCCGTTCGCCGAGCAGCAAGCCGATTATCAGGCTTTCCTTGCGGCTTTGCTGCAACGCCAGAACCGCCACCATGAAGCGATTTTGCATTATCAGATTGTGCTGCAAATTTCTCCTAACAATGGCATCTGGCAGATGGGTTACGGCATCTCCCTGCGCGCAGTGCAGCGTAATGCCGAAGCCAAAGACGCATTCAAGCGCGCACTTGAATCAAAAACGCTGACACCCGAATTGCGGGAGTTTGTACAGCAAAAACTCAAGGGGCTTTAATTCGCCTCCCAATTCCCGCTATAACCCTGTCGCTGCATGTTTGGTGACGTTGTTGGTATGTTTTGGCGGACACTCCAAATTGGCTGGATTTCCCCGCAAATTGCCGTTTGAAATTATTGTCTGAAAATCGGAGGGCGCTATACAATGCCGGATGCATTAATTTAAGCGCAAAAACCGAACATGGCCAAAGACATCGAAACCAGCAAGGCAAAGGCAGCTTTTGAGAGGTGGAGCAAGTCAGACGACTTCCATAACTGGGTTACTACCGAGCAACTTGTCGAGTTGAATTTTAGAGCCGGTCTAGCCGCCGGTACAGCCGAGCTAGTTGCTGTTACCAAGCAGAGGGACGAGCTGCAGGCTGCGCTCACGGGACAAAAAGGCGGGGCTCCGGTAGCAAGGCAGAGCAATGATCCGTTGGCAGACAAGCACAAGGATGAATTGCTGGTTGCGCTGACACAACAAAGAGACGAATTGCAGGCTGCACTAACCGGGCAAAAAGCGAATGCTCAGGGAGCAACGCAGAAGAATGATGAGCTGGTTGACAGGCACAAGGATGAGTTGCTGGCTGCGCTGACCAAACAGAGGGATGAATTGCAGGTTGCTCTGACCCGGCAAAATGACGAATTGCTGGTGGCAAGACACAAGGACGAGTTGCTGGCGGCACTGACCAAACAGAGAAATGAGTTACAAGCCACGCTGAACAGCCAGGAAGACGAACTGCTGGCCGGCAAACAAAAAGACGGAATTCTGTTAGCGCTGACCAAACAAAGAAACGAGTTACAGGCAGCCCTAACCAAACTGGAAGACGAGCTGCTGGCAAGCAAGCAACAAAATGAATCGTTGCTATCCAGACAAAAGGACGAGTTGCTGGCCAGTAACCAAAAAGAGGCGCTTTTGGCCGATCTGACCAAACAAAGAAAAGAGTTGCTGGCGGAGTCAACGAAACAAAAGGACGAACTTCTTGCAGTGGTAGCGCAGCAGAAAGATGAATTGCTTGCGGCCAAGCAAAAAAATGAGTTACTGGTCACGGTAACAAAACAGAGGGATGAGTTATTGGTTTCGATAGCCAAGCAGGCAGATGAGTTGCTTGCAGCCAAGCAAAAAATTGTGTCGCTTACGACCAAGCAGAAAATCGTGCTGCTTGCAGGAAAACATCTGGATGGATTGCCTGCAACCAGACAAAAAGATGTGTCGCCGATAGCCAGACCCGCGACCAGGCAAAAGGAGGCCGCGCCTGTAAGCACACCGGAAAGCGAATCGCTTGCAGCGAAGCAAAAGGATGCATTGCTGGCCGCGTTGAAAGAATTGCAGGAGTCGTTGCGATTCGCCAACGAAAACCCGGTCGGCGGAATCAACGGCACAATCTGGATGCGGCGCGGCAACAAAACATTGTTTGATTTTATCGATGAAACAATTGCGGCCACCGAACGGGCCAAAATCGCAATCGGCAAATAATGCAGCCGGTTGGTTACCGGCTTCTTGAGTGCGGCAACGTCCGCGCCACCACCCAAGCGCTGACCCTGCTGGCACCCTGTTTTCGCAGCGCTTCGGCAAGGGCGTTCAGGCTGGCTCCGGTGGTTAATACATCATCCACCAAGGCAACGTGCCTGCCGGTCATATCCGCATCGCAATGAAACGCACCGCGCATATTCTTCTTGCGTTCTTTCCACGGCAAGGCGGATTGCGGCGGCGTGTCGCGCACCCGTTTGCAAGTATCGGGTAACAGTTTCAAATTAAATTCACGGGTTACTCTGGCAGCGAGCAGCAATGACTGATTAAAACCGCGCGCGCATAGTTTTACGGGATGCAGCGGCATGGGAATAATGCAGTCCGGCAAATCGCTTTTATCAATTACCAGCGCCAATTTCTTCGCCAAGGCATCCGCCAATGCCAGTTGCTCGCCATACTTCATCGCCTGTATCAGCTTGTCGAGCGGGAAGGTATAGCCGAATACGGCAACGGTGTGATCGAAGAGCGGCGGATGCTGCAAGCACCGCCCGCACACCTCGCCCGTGGGTGTCGGCAGGGAGCAAACCGGGCAAAGTGGCATATCAAGATACGCCAGGGTGCTGTCGCAAGCGGCACACCATAACCCGTCATGGCTCATGCTGCCGCATAGCATGCAAGGCTGTGCAGGCAGAATATGCTTAATTCCTATGCCGATGTTTAAGATAATGTCGCGTAAAATTGACAAGTTATCGCCTTTTCCATGATGATGCGCGGCCATTTTCCGGGTTCAATTCGTTAAATACGAACTGATCGGCTTATTAATCAAGTTACACATACACAATTAAAGCGCCATGAGTACTCAAACCTTAGCATCCAGCCATCCCACCAAACAAACTACCACAACCCAACGCTGGGATGTGGCTGATGTGGAAGCGTTGTTGAAATTGCCGTTCGCCGACCTGCTGTATCGCGCGCAACAAATACACCGCGAACATTTCGACCCGAATGCGGTGCAGCTCTCCACTTTGTTGTCGATCAAGACCGGCGGATGCTCGGAAGATTGCGGCTATTGCCCGCAATCGGCATTCCATTCGGCGGGCGTGGAAAACAAGAAAATGCTTGATGTCGATGCTGTGATCGCCGCCGCGCGTGCCGCACAACAGGCCGGTGCCGGGCGCTTCTGCATGGGTGCCGCATGGCGCGAACCCAGCGACGCAGACATGGCGAGCGTGGTGGAAATGGTCAAGGCGGTGCGCGGTTTGGGCATGGAAACCTGCGCCACACTGGGCATGCTGAACGATGCGCAAACCGAACAGCTGCGCGTCGCGGGGCTGGATTACTACAACCACAATCTGGATACCACGCCGGAATTTTACGGCGACATCATCACTACGCGCGATTATCAGGATCGACTGGACACGCTGGAGCGCGTGCGCAAGGCGGGTATGCATATCTGCAGCGGCGGCATCGTCGGCATGGGCGAAAATCTCACCCAGCGCGCCGGACTGATCGCGCAACTGGCCAACCTGGACCCTTACCCGGAAAGCGTGCCGATCAACAATCTGGTCAAGGTTGAGGGTACACCGCTGGCGCAAACAGAGGAGCTCGATCCGCTGGATTTCGTGCGTACCATCGCCGTGGCACGCATCACTATGCCAACCGCGCGCGTGCGGCTATCCGCCGGGCGGGAAAAAATGTCCGAGGCGATACAGGCATTATGTTTTCTGGCCGGTGCAAATTCGATTTTCTACGGCAGTCAATTGCTGACTACCGGCAATCCCGATGTGGAAAAGGATCGCGCTTTGCTCGATAAACTGGGTATGTACCCGTTTACCTCTGAACGATAATACATTTTGACACTGCGATCTCGCCGGATCAAATTAGTCCAAAGACCAAGTAAATCTGTAGGGGCGCGATTTATCGCGCCCTGATCTATTCATGCCAAGGGCGCGACAAATCGCGCCCCTACAAAAATGCACCATGATTCTGAAAAATGAATTACTGATGTGTCTTAACTCTGCACCCAGGGCAATCCGGCAACACGCCAACCGCCGAGCGTATTGCGGTGTACATTAGAATCCATGTCGCCCTCGAAGCCTTCCAGCACGTTGTAGCAGTCGCCATATCCGGCTTGCGTGGCGGCAGCAGCGGCGTGGTGTGAACGCACTCCGCTACGGCAGATAATAAGCACCAGAGCCTCCTTGTCCACTTGCTGTTCGAGCTGGGCGAGAAAATGCGGATTCGGTTTCATGCCCGGATAAGTGGCCCATTCGATTTCTGCGGCATCGGGTACGCGCCCGACCCAGTCCAGTTCGGCGCGGCTGCGTACATCCAGCAGCTTGGCACCGGGTGCGGATTGCAAAATTTCATAAGCCTCATCAGGATGCAGAGCACCTTTGTAAGGCAGATTCATTTCCTTGGCGCGTTGTTGCGCGGTTTGCAGAATGGCGGTGATTTTTCCCATGTTGATTCTTTCTTTTGAATGTATCGGCGTAGCGGATGTAGAATTGCCTCCGCACCATGACCGCATACTAGCGCAACCGACATGAAAAATCACCCTCATCAGCATCAGCCACGGGCAGAGATCGGTACTTTTGAGCCGACCAACCCCGAGCGTTTTGCCGCCGCGCAAAAAAGCACCTGGGTGAGTATTGTCATCAATTTGATGCTGACATTTTTTCAAGTGGTCGGCGGATTTTTTGCGCACTCGCAAGCCTTGATGGCCGATGGTTTGCATTCCATGTCGGATTTGCTTTCCGACATACTGGTGCTATACGCAAATCGCCACGGCAACCGCCACGCCGATGCCAACCATCCCTATGGTCATGCTCGGGTAGAAACCGCTGCAACACTCATCCTTGGCGCATTCCTTGCCGCACTCGGCGTGGGATTGCTGGTGGCTGCCGCGATGCGCTTGCAGCATCCGGAAGCATTGCGGGCGGTGAATCCGCTGGCGCTGGCTATCGCGGTCGTCGCGCTGATCGCCAAAGAGGGCATGTTTCGCTACATGCTGGCGGTCGCCAAGCGGGTGCGTTCGCAGATGCTGGTGGCCAACGCGTGGCATGCCCGTTCGGATGCGGCATCGTCACTGGTGGTCATCGTTGGCATCGCCGGTAATTTGCTCGGTTATACCTTTTTCGATCTGCTGGCTGCCGCAGTGGTCGGCGTGATGATCGCGCATATGGGTGGCAAACTGGCTTTGGAAGCCATGTCTGAGCTGATCGACACAGGGCTGGACGAAGAGGAGGTCAAGGCGATCCGGCAGACCCTGCTCAACACCCATGGCGTCTGCGGTTTGCACGAGCTGCGCACGCGCAAGATGGCCGACAATGCCCTAGTTGATGCGCATATTGTGGTCGATCCCAAGATCAGTGTTTCCGAAGGGCATTACATCGCCGAATCGGCCCGTTATGCCGTACTCAAGAATCATCATGTGATGGACGTGATGGTACATATCGATCCCGAAGATGACATGCAAGCCAAATCAAACTCGCATCTGCCCGGACGTCCAGTGTTGATGGAGCATCTTGCCGAACGCTTGGGAGAGTCAAATCTGACCGGCAATCGCGTGGTATTTCACTATCTGGATGGCAAGGTGGATGCCGAGATATATTTTCCTGCCGATCAAACATCGGTCCTGCAGGCTGAAAGTTTGCAAACGCGATGCAACGAGATAGCGAACGATGACAAGCTATTTCGCGCTATCCACGTTCACTGCAATCATGCACACAATTAGTGCGCAAGCGGTTGAAAGGCGCTCGATTTTGGTGCAAATATTTTATGTGCTGCATCGCGGGCTTATGGCACAATGTCATTCCGCCACAGGAATGAGGATGGCACACTTTCTGCATCTGATATTCAGGGTTCTGGTTCACCGATTATTTTAATAGTTAATTTTTGTACTTTTTTGGGAGAGAGTTATGTCGATGTCGGCAAATGATGTGTTGAAAATGATCAAAGACCACGATGTCAAGTTCGTGGATTTCCGTTTTACCGATACCCGCGGCAAAGAGCAGCACGTTGGCGTGCCGGCCAAGTACGTGGGGATGGAAAAATTTGAAGAAGGCCACGCTTTCGATGGTTCCTCAATCGCCGGCTGGAAGGGTATTCAGGCATCGGACATGTTGCTGATGCCGGATCCGGCGACCGCCTACCTCGATCCGTTCATGGACGAAAACACTCTGGTAATCACCTGCGACGTGATTGAACCGACCGACGGCAAGGGTTATGACCGCGATCCGCGTTCCATTGCAAAGCGCGGCGAAGCCTACCTGAAATCCAGCGGCATCGGCGATACCGCCTTCTTCGGCCCCGAACCCGAATTTTTCATTTTCGACTCGGTGAACTGGCATGTCGATATGTCCGGCTGCTCGCTGAAAATCAACTCCGAAGAAGCCGCCTGGGCAACCGGCGAGAAATTTGAAGGCGGCAATACCGGCCACCGCCCGATGGTGAAAGGCGGCTATTTCCCGGTTCCTCCTGTCGATAGCCTGAACGACATCCGCGCCGCGATGTGTCTGGCTCTGGAAGACATCGGCATCGAAGTCGAAGTGCACCACCACGAAGTGGCGACCGCCGGACAGTGCGAAATCGGCACCAAGTTCAACACGCTGGTACGCCGCGCCGACCAGACCCAGGTCCTGAAATACGTGGTGCATAACGTCGCGCACCAGTACGGCAAGACGGCGACTTTCATGCCCAAGCCTATCGTTGGCGACAACGGTTCCGGCATGCACGTGCACCAGTCGATCTGGAAGGACGGCAAAAACCTGTTCGCAGGTAACGGCTACGCAGGCCTGTCCGAGACCGCGCTGTACTACATCGGCGGTATCATCAAACATGCCAAGGCACTGAACGCGATCACCAATCCGGGCACCAACTCCTACAAGCGTCTGGTTCCGCACTACGAAGCGCCGGTCAAGTTGGCCTACTCGGCGAAAAACCGTTCCGCATCGATCCGTATTCCGCATGTGGCCAGCGACAAGGCTCGCCGCATCGAGACCCGTTTCCCGGATCCGACCGCCAACCCGTACCTGTGCTTTACCGCGCTGATGATGGCCGGTTTGGACGGCATCCAGAACAAGATTCACCCCGGCGATCCTGCCGACAAGAACTTGTACGACCTGCCGCCGGAAGAAGACGCAAAGATCCCAACCGTGTGCGCCTCGCTGGATGAAGCACTGGCACATCTGGACAAAGATCGCGAGTTCCTGACACGCGGCGGTGTGTTCTCCAACGACTTCATCGA
This sequence comes from Gallionella sp., assembly GCA_028689145.1. GTDB lineage: Bacteria > Pseudomonadota > Gammaproteobacteria > Burkholderiales > Gallionellaceae > Gallionella. Next base: position 172,780 of record JAQTWT010000001.1, on the reverse strand, counting down.
TGCCTTCATCGCGTTGAAGATGGAAGAGGTGAACAAAATCCGCATGACCACACATCCGGTCGAGTTCGATATGTATTACAGCATCTGATCAAGCAACACATACAAACAGAACGGGGCGCAAGCCCCGTTTTGTTTTGGGCGGCAAAAATTTGTCTGTGGCCCCCGCTTGCCCTATACTTGCCAGTGATACTTTGTAGGAGAATAACCATGAAACTTGGATGTTTGCTAGCAATAATATGTCTCAGCCCGATTTTGGCGCAGGCGGAGATATACAAGGCTGTTGATGCCGACGGGCACGTCACTTATTCCAGTACGCCGCTTAAAGGCGGCAAAAAAATTATTCTGGAACCGTTGCCCACTATGGCTGCACCGGCAGCGCGGGCGCGATCTGCCGCTACTCCGGACGATTTTCCGAAAGTGGATGGCGCAGTACAAAAGGGTCGCGATGACACACGCCGCAAAATCCTGCAAGACGAACTGAGTTCCGAGCAAAAACTGCTCGAAGATTCCAGGCAGAGCCTCAAACAAGGCGAGGAATCTCCTGAAGTTTACAGGGGGCAGGATGGCAAGACCTACCGCAATATGGCGAGATACGAAGAAAAAATCAGGGCGCTTACCGAACAGGTTGATTTGCATCAAAAAAATATCGACGCTTTAAAGACCGAACTATCCAAACTCAAGTAAATCCATTTTTCTGGCATGTATTCTGCTTTATAAGAACGTATGCCTGAATTTCCTTACCTTACCCTCGAACATCTCGCCACAGCGGTTATCCTGCTGGATGAAGAGTCGCGCATCGTTTACATCAATCCGGCGGCCGAACACCTGTTTGATGTGAGCGGTAAAAACCTGCTCGGGCATGCGATGTGGCAGGTGTTTACCCATACCGGGCAACTGGCCAATGCGATATTGCAGGCGGTGCATAACAATGCCTGCTACATTGAGCATGATCTGGCGCTGGGTACACCCGCGCATGGCAAATTGCAGTTACGCTGTGCGGCGACACCGCTGCAATTTTTAAAACGCTACCTGCTGCTGGAATTTCACCCGATGGACAGGCCGCTGAAGCTGGCGCGCGAAGAGCAGATGCTGGATCAGACGCAAGCTAATCGTCTGCTGCTGCGCAACCTCGCGCATGAGATCAAGAACCCGCTCGGCGGCATACGCGGCGCGGCGCAATTGCTCGAACAGGAACTGGAAAAACCGGCGCTGCGCGAATACACACAGGTCATCGTGCAGGAGGCGGACAGGCTGCGCTCGCTGATGGAAAAACTTCTCAGCCCGCAAAATGCCTCGCACTACAGCGCGCTCAACATCCACGAAGTGCTGGAACGGGTGCGCAGCGTGGTACTGGCGGAAATGCCGGAAGGTTTGAAAATACAGCGCGATTACGACATCAGTCTGCCCGCGCTGATCGGCGACAAAGAACAGCTGATCCAGGCGATGCTCAACATTGTGCGCAATGCCGCACAGGCAATGCAGGGTAGCGGGCGGATCATTTTGCGCACCCGTGTTGCGCGGCAGGTCACCATCATCAAACGCCGTCACCGCCTCGCGGTGATGGTGCAGATCATCGACGACGGACCGGGCATTCCGCCGGAATTGCAGGACAAGATATTTTACCCGCTGGTTTCGGGACGACCGGACGGGCATGGCCTTGGGCTTACTCTGGCGCAGGATCTGGTCAGCCAGCACCACGGTACAATTGAATTCGACAGCGAACCGGGATGCACGCGTTTCACCGTGATGCTTCCCTTACCCTAACGGGCATGGCAAGTTTGCCACCCCTGATTATGAAACTTGCCACGCCCGTTTCCCCCTATCCAACTTTCCCCCGCAAGCGGGAGAAAGAGCAAACGAATCGCTGCGCGATTTTTACGTTAAAGGTGACATATGAAACCCGTCTGGATCATTGACGATGACCGCTCGATACGCTGGGTGCTGGAAAAATCACTCACGCGCGAAAACATCGAGTTCAAAAGCTTCGCCACGGCGGACGATGCGCTACGCGCCCTGAGTAATGATTTACCGCAAGTAGTCGTCAGCGACATCCGCATGCCCGGCAGTTCCGGGCTGGATTTTATTCAGGCTTTGCACCAACGCCACCCGCTGATTCCGGTCATTATCATGACTGCTTATTCCGATCTGGAAAGTGCCGTTTCGGCATTTCAGGGTGGTGCCTTTGAATACCTGCCCAAACCGTTCGACATCAATCACGCGATAGATCTGATTCGGCGCGCGCTGGAGCAAAGCCAGCGCAAGTCCGGCGAGAGCGAACCAGCCGAGGCAATCGCCGATATACTCGGCCAGGCTCCCTCGATGCAGGAAGTTTTTCGCGCTATCGGCAGGCTGTCCCAATCGCACGCGACGGTGCTGATCAACGGCGAATCCGGTACCGGTAAAGAGCTTGTGGCGCGGGCTCTGCACCGCCACAGCCCGCGCTCCAATAAACCGTTCATTGCCATCAACACAGCCGCGATTCCCAAGGACTTGCTCGAATCGGAATTATTTGGCCACGAACGCGGCGCGTTTACCGGTGCCGCCACAACGAGGCATGGCCGCTTTGAGCAGGCCGAAGGCGGCACGCTGTTCCTCGACGAAATCGGCGATATGCCCGCCGATCTGCAAACCCGTTTACTGCGCGTGCTGTCCGACGGGAATTTCTATCGCGTCGGCGGACACCAGCCGATCAAGGCCAACGTGCGTATCATCGCCGCCACCCATCAAAACCTCGACGAACACGTCAAGCAAAAGCTGTTCCGCGAAGATCTGTTTCACCGCTTGAATGTGATACGGCTGCGCCTGCCGCCGTTGCGCGAACGGCGTGAAGACATTCCGTTGCTGGCAAAATATTTTCTGCAAAAAAGTGCGCGCGAATTATCCACCGGGCAGAAACAATTCAGCGATGCGGCACTGCAACATCTCAGCGCGCAAGACTTTCCCGGCAACGTGCGGCAGCTGGAAAATCTCTGCCACTGGCTGACCGTGATGACCCCCTCGCATATGGTTGAAATAGCCGACCTTCCGCCGGAATGGCGCGATGAAACCAGTGAAGAAGCCACCGCGACCAGCGGCGACTGGAGCGCCGCACTGGCACAACAAGCCGGGCTGGCCTTGCAGCGCGGCGAAGAGCGCATCATGGATACCTTCACCGCGCAATTCGAGCGCACCATGATTCTGCAAGCTTTGCGGCACACCAACGGGCGGCGTATCGAGGCATCCACCCTGCTCGGTATCGGGCGCAACACCCTGACGCGCAAAATTCAGGAATTGGGATTGGAAAAACAGAACGAGTAGGGGGGTGTGGCAATACGTTCTTCAAATCTTAGGGCGTATTGCCATACGCCCCTACAATTGCTTAAGCAGCTTCTCGTGTATTCCGCCGAAGCCGCCGTTGCTCATCACCAGCACATGGTCGCCCGGCTGTGCGGCGGCGGCGATCTGCGCGATTAACGCGGCAAGATCATCTTCGACGCTTGCTTTACTGCCCAGCGGAGCCAAGGAGCCGCGCGCATCCCAGCCGAGGTTGCCGGCGTAGCAGAACACCAGATCGGCATCTTTAAGGCTGCCGGGCAGCGCATCCTTCATCACGCCCAGCTTCATGGTATTGGAGCGCGGCTCCAGCACCGCCAGGATGCGCGCGTTGCCGACCTTGTGGCGCAGGCCGCCGACGGTGGTATCGATTGCGGTGGGATGGTGCGCGAAGTCGTCGTACACGGTGATGCCGTTCACCACGCCGCGCACTTCCATGCGCCGTTTCACGTTCCTGAATTCGCCTAGCGCCGCCAAGCCTTGCGCAACAGGCACACCGGCATGGCGTGCCGCTGCCAGCGCCGCCAGCGCATTCATGCGGTTGTGTTCGCCGAGCAGTTCCCATGCGAGCGTACCCTGTGTTTCGCCGTTGAGTGTCACGCGGTTGTCTGCGTCAATTTGCCAGCCGCCTTTCGTGCCGAAGCGCTCTACCGGTGTCCAGCAACCGCGTTGCAACACGCGATCCAGCGCGGCCTCACGGCCATTGCTGACCAATAGGCCGTTGCCCGGCACGGTGCGCACCAGATGATGGAACTGCGTTTCTATCGCCGCGAGGTCGGCAAAGATGTCGGCGTGGTCGAACTCCAGATTATTGAGAATAGCGGTGCGCGGGTGGTAATGCACAAACTTGGAACGCTTGTCGAAAAACGCGGTGTCGTATTCATCCGCCTCGAGGACAAAAAATGGCGAGTCGGTGAGGCGCGCGGAAATCCCGAAATTTTGCGGCACACCGCCGATCAAAAAACTCGGATTCAGTCCCGCGTATTCCAGTATCCACGCCAGCATCGCGCTGGTGGTGGTCTTGCCGTGCGTACCCGCCACACCCAGCACCCACTTGTCGTGCAGGATGGTCTGCGCCAGCCATTGCGGCCCGGAGACATAGGGCAAATTGCGGTTGAGAATTTCCTCCATCAGCGGGTTGCCGCGCGTCACCACGTTGCCGATCACGAACATATCCGGTTTGAGGTCGAGCTGACCGGTACCGAAGCCCTCGATCAGTTCGATGCCCTGCGCTTCCAGTTGCGTGCTCATCGGCGGATAGACGTTGGCATCGCAGCCGGTCACGCGATGCCCTGCCTGTTTGGCGAGCGCCGCGATGCCGCCCATGAAAGTACCGCAAATACCGAGAATGTGAATATGCATTTCTTGCCCTGTTTCAATAACACCCTCTCCCGCCCTGTCGGGCACCCTCTCCCGCTTGCGGGAGAGGGGATGGGGTGAGGGAAGATTTACGCCCGAAAAATAAAATACACTGCGCCCATTAAACACACTGCGGCATACAGATAGTCCCACTTCAACGGCTGGTTCATATACAACACGGCAAACGGCACGAACACCGATAGCGTGATAACTTCCTGCAAAATCTTCAACTGCCCGAGGTTCAGTTCGGTGTAACCGATGCGGTTGGCGGGTACTTGCAACAGATACTCGAACAGCGCGATGCCCCAGCTGATCAGCGCGGCAACATACCAAGGCGAACTGGCGAGATTTTTCAGGTGCCCGTACCAGGCGAAGGTCATGAACAGGTTGGAGACAGCGAGCATCAGAGCCGTAAGCAACAACGGATGCGAGATCAGGTTCATCGGAAAATTAACGCTTTAAATCTGTGCTATTCGCATAATCCGCAGACAGGTGTTAGCGCACGCCCAGCAATTCAACGTCGAACAGCAGCGCCGCATTCGGCGGAATCACTCCGCCCGCGCCGCGCTCGCCGTAGCCCAGCACAGCCGGAATCACCAGCGTGCGTTGTCCGCCAACCTTCATGCCGTCCACTCCCTGATCCCAACCCTTGATCACCCGTCCCGCGCCGAGCGGGAAATCAAACGCTTGCCCGCGGTCGCGCGAACTGTCGAATTTGCTGCCGCGATGATCGGGGGCCGCTTCGTCGTACAGCCAGCCGGTGTAATGTACCGACACCTCCTTGCCAGCCGTTGCCAGCGCGCCTTCACCGAGCTTACTGTCGGTCTTGATCAGTTCCTTGACGTTGCTGGATACTGCCGGTGCAGGAGGTGCTGGTCGGGAACATGCCGTGGTCGAAAAAACACAGGCGGTCAACAGCAGAGCCAGCGGGAAGAACAGGGTGCGTTTCATTATTGCGATACCTCGTTAAAAATAGGTTGTTGGTTTGTTTAACAACTGATTGTGATGCGGGGTAAAAAACTAACCCTCGGGCGGATACGGATTGGCCAGACTGTCGAGCAGCTCTGCCAGTACGACGCGAAACTGCTGCTCATCGCACCCCATTAGCACCGCATCTTCCAGGGCATCCTGACATATCTGGCGAATCTCATCGAGATTCTCGCGCAGCACCTTGTTCTTCTCCACACAGGCGATGACTTCGCCTTTGGATGAACGCCAGATGATGGTCTTGTCGTGCGACATGCGAACTACATCCCGTGCAGCATTACGCCCGTCTGCTGCTCCGCCATACGGCGTATCCATTTATCCGGCTTGATGCTCATCGCGTTTCCTTGGAAGGGTTTTCGTTCGGGCGCAATTTTAACCAATTCGCCGCCATTGCGCGCAGATTTGCTAAAATCCACGCCTTACCGCATTTCGGCACAGTCACAATGACCAAAAGAAAAATCCTCGTCACCTCCGCGCTGCCCTATGCCAACGGCAGCATCCACCTCGGCCATCTGGTTGAATACATCCAGACCGACATCTGGGTGCGCTTCCAGAAGATGCAGGGCAACACCTGCCACTACGTGTGCGCCGACGACACCCACGGCACGCCGATCATGCTGCGCGCAGAGAAAGAAGGCATTACCCCGGAACAGTTGATCGACCGCGTGTGGCATGAACACAAAGCGGATTTCGACGGTTTTTATGTCGAGTTTGACCACTTCGGTTCGACCAACTCTCCTGAAACAGAGGCATACGCAAAAGAAATTTATCTCAAGCTCAGAGATCGCGGAGCAGAGGAATCATTGATCGACAAGCGCTCCATCGAGCAGTTCTACGACCCGGTCAAGAACATGTTTCTGCCGGATCGCTTCATCAAGGGCGAATGCCCCAAGTGCCATGCCAAGGACCAATATGGCGACAACTGCGAAGCCTGTGGCACCACCTACGCGCCTACTGAGCTGATCAACCCATATTCCGCCGTATCCGGCGCGCAGCCGGAGCGGCGCAACTCAGACCACTACTTCTTCAAGCTCTCCGACAAGCGCTGTCAACAATTTCTGCGCAAGTGGACGACAGGACAGCTGACCAAAGAACCTCCGTTGCAACCCGAAGCCGCCAACAAGATGCAGGAATGGCTGGGAGCGGAAGAGGAAAATAAATTATCCGACTGGGACATCTCGCGCGATGCCCCTTATTTCGGTTTCGAGATACCCAATGCGCCCGGCAAGTATTTCTATGTATGGCTGGATGCGCCGGTCGGCTACATGGGCAGCTTCAAGCAACTATGCAAAAAAAATGGCATAAACTTCGATGATTACTGGGCTGGCTGGGCACAAGATCAATCTGAGTTATACCACTTCATCGGCAAAGATATTTTATATTTCCACGCGCTGTTCTGGCCCGCGATGCTGAAACACGCCGACTTTCGCACCCCGACCAAGCTGTTCGCGCATGGCTTCCTCACCGTCAACGGCGAGAAGATGAGCAAATCGCGCGGCACGTTCATCACCGCCGACAGTTACCTGAAACAGGGTCTGAACCCGGAATATTTGCGCTACTACTATGCCGCAAAACTGAACGGCACGATGGAAGACATTGATCTGAGCCTGGAGGATTTTGTCGCGAAGGTAAACAGCGACCTGATCGGCAAGTACATCAATATCGCTTCTAGGGCAGCAGGGTTTATCAATAAGCAATTTGAGGGGATAGTGGCGCCCCTCCAAGATGATGATTTCAACGATGCCATAATCAAAACCAGAAACATCGTTCAAGGCTGCTATGAAAATCGGGACTATGCCCGTGCAATGCGGGAGATTATGGCACTGGCTGATCGCATCAACGGCGATTTTGACACTGCCAAGCCGTGGGAATTGGCTAAAGTAGTAGGCAAAGAAAGAGAGCTTCACACAGCGTGTTCAAAAGCCTTGCATGGCTTCAAAGCCATGTCCTTGATGCTTTTTCCTGTACTACCAAAAACTGCAGGAGCCGGGCTTGGCCTCTTCCGTGCAGGAAATAATCCGCAATGGCAAGACAATGGCAACTCTCCCGAGTTGAAAATAAACTCCTATAAACATCTGATGACTCGCCTCGACCCAAAATTGATAGAAGCGATGGTTGTTGCCAACCAGGAAAGCCTCAAGCCCATGACCGAATCGCATTCCCAGCAACGCCACGCCGAGGCGCAGCAACACGCCATTGCGCCCATTGCCGAAACCATCAGTATCGATGAATTCAGTAAAGTCGATCTGCGCGTCGCGAAGATCGTCAACGCCGAGCATGTCGAAGGTGCGGAGAAGCTGCTGAAGCTGACACTAGACATCGGCGAGGCGCAGCCGCGCACGGTGTTTGCGGGCATCAAGTCGGTTTACGATCCGGAAAAACTCAAGGGGCGCATGACGGTGATGGTCGCTAATCTCGCGCCGCGCAAGATGAAGTTCGGCCTGTCGGAAGGCATGGTGCTGGCCGCTTCCGGCGAGACGCCGGGATTGTTCATCCTCAGCCCGGACGACGGCGCGCAGCCGGGCATGCGCATCAAGTAATCGGGGAACAACCATGGCTTTGTCGATCACCGATGCCTGCATCAATTGCGGCGTTTGCGAACCGGAGTGTCCGGTCGAAGCGATCTCCTTCGGCGATGAATATTTTGTCATCGACCCCGCCAAATGCAATGAGTGCGTGGGCTATTTCGATAAGCCGCAGTGCGTGGCGATAGGTCCGGTGGATTGTTTTCTGGATGCCGACGGCAAGCCATATCGCTTGCGATACTGAAGTTGCCGGACTCCGCACGGAGTCCGGGTTTCTATAAGAATGGCTGTGGCAGCGGTTGCGCCACAATCTCCGCTCCCCATAACACCGACATAATGCGCGAGGCCTGTGCGGCATCGCCGCTGGTGAAAAACTGGGCGGAGTCATTTTGCCCTTCGACGGGCTCAGGGTGAACGGTTCTTTTGCGGGCGGGCAGTTCGCTCTGGATGCGGCGCTGGAGCTGCCGTGCGACGGCCTCGCCGGTATCCACCAAGGTGATGTTGGCTCCGGCCACGTCGGCGATCAGCGGGGCGAGGAAGGGGTAGTGGGTGCAGCCGAGGATCAGTGTGTCCGCGCCGCGTGCCAGTAACGGCGCGGTGTAGCGTTCGATTAGCGCGCGGGATTCCGCCCCGGTGAGGTCGCCGCGCTCGACCTGTTCGACCAGTCCCGGGCAGCCTTGGGTGACGATCTCCACTTCTCCCGCGTAGCGTTCCAGCAGCGCGGCGAAGCGCGCGCTTTCCAGTGTGCCGACCGTTGCCAGCACGCCGACTACGCCGCTTTTGGTGGCCGCCACCGCGGGTTTGACGGCGGGTTCCATCGCGACGATGGGGATGTCGAAGCGGCTGCGCAACGCTGCCGCCGCTGCCGCCGTCGCGGTGTTGCAGGCGATGACGATGGCATCCGCGCCCTGTCCGATCAGGAAGCGGGCGAGGGCGATGGAGCGTTGTTCGATGTAGGCGGCGGGCTTGTCGCCGTATGGCACATGGCCGGAATCGGCGACGTAGATCAGGCGTTCACCGGGCAGTGCATGGCGGATGTGGCGCAGCACGGACAGGCCGCCCACGCCGGAATCGAATACGCCGATTGCGTTAGATGAGGATGTCACTACCCGAGTCCCCGTCATTCACCGCGCAGCAGGTTATTACAGCGCCATGCCTTGATCGCGCAGGTATTCCTCATACGTGCCGTGGTAATCGGACACGCCCTTCGCGGTGATCTCGATGATGCGCGTCGCCAGCGACGACACGAACTCGCGGTCATGGCTGACGAACAGCAGCGTGCCTTTGAATTCCAGCAGCGCGGTGTTCAGCGACTCGATGGACTCCATGTCCATGTGGTTGGTCGGTTCGTCCATCAGCAGCACGTTGTTTTTTTGCATCATCAGCTTGCCGAACAGCATGCGGCCCTTCTCGCCGCCGGACAGCACCTTTACGCGCTTTTTCGCGTCGTCGCCGGAGAACAGCAAGCGGCCCAGCGTGGCGCGCACGGCCTGGTCGTCATCGTGCGGCCCGCGCCAGTAGGTCATCCAGTCGGTCATATTTTCGTCTTTGGCGAAATCGGCGGTATGGTCCTGCGCGTAGTAGCCGATCTTGGCTTTGTCGGTCCACTTGATGGTGCCGGTGTCGGGTTGCAGGTCGCCCGCCAGACAGCGCAGCAGCGTGGTCTTGCCGATACCGTTCGGGCCGATGATGGCGATCTTCTCGCCCGCGTCGATGCGGAAATTTACATTGGAGAACAGCATCCGGTCGAATCCCTTGGCCAGATGCTCGACTTCCACCGCGGTACGGTGCAGTTTTTCGCGCTCGTCGTATTCGAAGCGGATAAACGGGTACTGGCGGCTGGACGGCTTGATGTCCTCGATCTTGATCTTGTCGATCTGGCGCGCGCGCGAGGTGGCCTGCTTGGCCTTGGAGGCGTTCGCCGAGAAGCGCGCCACGAAAGCCTTCAGTTCGGCGACCTTTTCCTTGGCCTTGGCGTTGTCCGATGATTGCTGTTCGCGCGCCTGCGTCGAAGCGAGCATATAGTCGTCGTAAGTGCCCGGATAGGTGGTGATCTTGCCGTAGTCCAGATCGGACATGTGGCTGCACACGCTGTTCAGGAAGTGGCGGTCGTGCGAGATGATCACCATCGTGCAGGTGCGCGCGTTGAGGATGTTTTCCAGCCAGCGGATGGTGTTGATGTCGAGGTTGTTGGTCGGTTCGTCTAGCAATAGGATGTCCGGGTTGGAGAACAGCGCCTGCGCCAGCAGCACGCGCACCTTGAAGCCGGGCGCGACTTCGCGCATCGGCCCGTTGTGCAGTTCGATCGCGATGCCCAGCCCCAGCAGCAGTTCGCCGGCACGCGGTTCGGCGGTGTAGCCGTCGTATTCGGCGAACTCGGCTTCCAGATCGGCGGCGCGCATGTAATCTTCTTCGGACGCGTCCGGGTTGGCGTAGATCGCGTCGCGCTCGGACATCGCCGCCCACATTTCGGTATGGCCCATCATCACCACGTCCAGCACACGCTGGTCTTCATAGGCGAACTGATCCTGGCGCAACTTGCCGAGACGCTCATCCTTGTCCAGCATCACGTTGCCGGAAGTCGGCTCCAGATCGCCGCCGAGGATTTTCATAAAGGTGGATTTGCCGCAGCCGTTCGCGCCGATCAGCCCGTAACGGTTGCCGTCGCCGAATTTTACCGAGACGTTTTCAAACAGGGGTTTTGCCCCGAACTGCATGGTGATATTTGCGGTGGAAAGCATGTAAAACTCAATCGCGGAAAATTTTGGAGCGCGATTTTAACACCGTGCGGAGCTTTCAGTATTTTTGGCTGTACTTGGGCGGTTTACCCCTGCTCTGCAAAAGGTTGACGAAGCTATGCCAAATAGCCTAAATTGCGCCATCAATCACAACCAACCCATAGGAGATAAACATGGCAGTACTCGTCGGAAAACCCGCACCTGATTTCACCGCTACTGCGGTAATGGGCAACAATGAAATCAACGGCAGCTTTAATCTGAAGAAGCATACGGAAGGTAAATACGCCGTGGTGTTCTTTTACCCGTTGGATTTTACTTTTGTCTGCCCTTCGGAGTTGATCGCTTTCGATCATCGTCTGGACGAATTCAAGAAGCGCAATGTCGAAGTGATCGGCGTTTCAATCGACTCACAGTTTTCCCACTTTGCCTGGAAGAATACCCCGGTAAACAACGGCGGTATCGGCCAGGTGCGCTATCCTCTGGTGGCGGACATTAAGCATGAAATTTGCAAGGCCTACGATGTGGAAGCGGCAGGCGGCGTGGCTTACCGCGGCTCGTTCCTGATCGACCGTGCCGGCACGGTACGCCACCAGGTGGTGAACGATTTGCCGCTGGGTCGCAATATCGACGAGATGCTGCGCATGGTGGATGCATTGCAATTCAACGAGGAGCACGGTGAAGTTTGCCCGGCCGGCTGGAGCAAGGGCAAGGCCGGCATGAATGCCTCGACCGAAGGAGTGGCAAAGTATCTGGCCAATCACGCCAAGGATCTGTAACGCCAAGGACCTGTAATTCGATTTACCTGCATCGTCAAGAGGCCACCAGAGCGGTGGCCTCTTTTGTTTTTAATCAGGGTTTTCCAAACTGGCTGACTCGCTGCTAAAATCCGTTTCATTGCATTTTAAAGTAGGGTGCCTGTCATGCTGGTCTGGTTCGTAGTCCTGTATTTGCTGCTTTCCGTGGGTCTCGGCATCTATGCTTCGACGCGCGTGCATAATTCCAGGGATTTCGTGGTGGCCGGACGCAATCTGCCGCTGCCTATCGTTACCGCTACGGTATTCGCGACCTGGTTCGGTGCCGAGACGGTGCTGGGGATTTCCGCCACCTTTGTGCAGGAAGGTTTGGGCGGGGTGGTGGCCGATCCGTTTGGTGCCAGCATGTGCCTGATTATCGCCGGGCTGTTTTTTGCGCCGTTACTGTACCGCATGAACCTGCTTACCATCGGCGATTATTATCGGGTGCGTTATAGCCCGTTGGTGGAATTGATCATGGCCGTGTGCATCATGATTTCCTATCTCGGCTGGGTGGCGGCGCAGGTAACGGCATTGGGTCTGGTGTTCAACGTAATCAGCGACGGTGCCATTGCCCAGCAAACCGGCATGATCATCGGCTTGTCCATCGTGCTGGGCTACACCATGTTCGGCGGAATGTGGTCGGTGGCGTTGCTGGATTTCGTGCAAATGACCGTCATCATGGTGGCCATGCTGTCGATTGCGGTGCTGGTCGGCGGCGATGCCGGCGGAGTGGGCAACGTGATCAGCCATGCGCAGGCTTCCGGCAAGTTGCAACTGTTTCCGAGCGGCGGCTACGAAGTGTGGCTACCCTTTATCGGCGCGGCATTGACCATGATGCTGGGCTCGATACCGCAGCAGGATGTATTTCAGCGCATGACCTCGGCGAAGGACGAAAAAACGGCGGTGCGCGGCTCGGTGTTGGGCGGCGTGTTGTACTTCGCTTTTGCTTTTGTGCCGATGTTTCTGGCTTATGCCGCCACGCTGATCGACCCCAAGGTGTTCGAAGAGCTGATCAAAACCGATTCGCAGATGGTGTTGCCGAACCTGATTTTGCATTACACGCCGCTGTTCGCGCAGGTGCTGTTTTTTGGCGCACTGCTGTCGGCGATCATGAGTACCGCTTCCGCCACCCTGCTGGCACCCTCGGTGATGTTCACCGAAAATATCCTCAAACATATTGCGCTCAAGCACATGAGCGACCGGCAAATGTTGCTCACGATGCGCATCATCGTGCTGACTTTCGGCGGGTTCGTGCTGTGGTTTGCGATGCATTCCGAATTGAGTATTTTTAAAATGGTGGAGAATGCCTACAAGATCACGCTGGTCGGTGCATTCGTGCCGCTGGCGTTCGGCTTGTACTGGAAACGCGCCGATACTCAGGGTGCGCTGCTTTCCATTGTGATGGGGCTGTCCTCATGGCTACTGATGGAAAATCTTTATGACGGCGAAATCTGGCCGCCGCAACTGGTGGGGTTGCTGATGAGCATTGCCGGGATGCTGGCCGGTTCGATGTTGCCAAACATGATGAGCCGCCGTCATGCATCGCATTCGAGGCTGCCATCACCTTAACCTTTGCCTTGGAATGTTATAGGCGGACATCGGTCACGCCCGGACTGTCATCTTCCTGTCATAAATTCTTCATACCCTTGCAACCTCGGATGAAAGTTTAAGGAAAATGATGAAGGCGAAAATTTTGATCGTGGAAGATGAACCGGCGATTCAGGAATTGCTGGCGTTTAATGTCACGCAGGCCGGATTTCTGGCGTTTTGCGCGGAAGACGGGGATAAAGCCTGGCAACAGATCCGCGACAATCTTCCCGATTTGATTCTGCTGGACTGGATGCTGCCGGGCATCAGCGGCGTGATGCTGGCGAAACAATTGCGCGCCGATGCGCATACCAAAGACATACCGATCATCATGCTGACCGCGCGCGGCGAAGAGCGCGACAAGGTGCAGGGGCTGGAATCGGGTGCGGACGATTACGTTACCAAGCCGTTTTCCCCGCGCGAATTGATGGCGCGCATCCGTGCCATTTTGCGCCGCCATGCCCCGCAGATGCCGGATGAAACGGTGACTGTCGGTGCGCTGGAGCTGTCGCCCTCGACGCATCGTGTTACGGCAAAAGGCATTACCGTAGAATTGGGGCCGACGGAGTTCCGTCTGCTGCATTTTTTCATGACGCATACCGAGCGGGTGTATAGCCGCATGCAATTGCTCGATCAGGTGTGGGGTACGCAGGTATTTGTCGAGGAACGCACGGTGGATGTGCATATTCGCCGCCTGCGCGCCGCGCTGGAAGCCTCCAAAATGGACAATCTTGTCCAGACGGTGCGCGGCAGCGGCTATCGTTTTTCTCTCAATTGACAGCGTGCTGAAAAAACGGCAACAGTTGATTCGGGTATGCTGTCAACATTTTGCCGCTGGGAGGCTTCTTGCAGGATTTCTGGTTTAGATTGAGCATACCCCTCGTGTTCGGCACGCTGTTTGCGTTGCTGCTGTGGGGTATGTTTTCGGTCACGATTGCGCTGTTGTTCATGCTGTTGGCGTTGCTGACCGTGATGGCGCGCCATGCATGGCATCTTTTCAAGCTGCTGCGCTGGCTGCAGGATGCCCGCATCGAAACTATCCCCGAAGCGGGCGGCATCTGGGATGAGGTGTTTTCACGGCTATACAAAATGGTCAAGCGCCATAAGCAGACCAAGCTGGAGCTGGCCGCAGAACTGCAACATCTCGAACAGGCTGCTGCCGCGTTGCCGGAGGGGGTCGCGATCCTGAATGACTCAAACCGCATCGAATGGTGCAACCCGCTGGCGCAGCAGCATTTCGATCTTGATCCTGAGCGCGACTTCATGCAGGACATCACATATCTGGTGCGCCAGCCGGAATTTGTCGAATACCTGCGGGGAACCAATTTCAGCGAACCACTGGCGATGCGCCCGGCGCGCCATGACGATATGGTACTGTCGATCAAACTGATTTCCTACGGCGAAAACAAACGCCTGATGATCAGCCGCGACATCACGCAGCTGGAGCGCATCGAGGCGATGCGCCGCGATTTCGTCGCAAATGTTTCGCACGAACTGCGCACCCCGCTGACGGTGGTGAACGGCTACGTCGAAAATTTGCAGGATATGCCTGATCTCAGACAAGAAAGCGCAAGACACGCATTGCAACTGATGGCCGGGCAGACCCAGCGCATGAAAAATCTGGTCGCGGATCTGCTGACCCTGTCGCGACTGGAGAGTGACCGCAGTCCGTTGCATGAAGAAATCGTGGATATGGAACTGTTGCTCAACGAGATATATCAGGATGGGCAATCATTGAGCGGCGGAGCGCATGTGTTGCAACTGGAATTGCAGAGCAAGGCAAAATTGCTCGGTAACCGTGAAGAGTTGCGCAGCGCGTTCGGTAATTTGCTCAGCAATGCGATTCGTTATACGCCGCAAGGCGGCACGATTCTGTTGCGCTGGGTAGCGCGGGATGCACAGCCGGTGTTTGCGGTGCAGGACAGCGGTATCGGCATCTTACCGCAGCATATTCCGCGTCTGACCGAGCGATTCTACCGGGTCGATCGCAGCCGCTCACGCGAGACGGGGGGGACCGGTTTGGGACTCGCCATTGTCAAACACATCGCGATCCGTCATCAGGCCAAGCTTGAAATATCGAGCGAAGAAGGCAAGGGCAGCACCTTCATGCTGGTATTTCCCGGCAAGCGTGCAATTACTGGGGTAACACCGGCGGCATAACCCGAGTTGCACTCAACCTGCGGCTACTTTGCATTCGGTAGTCTCAGGTATATAGGGTAAAATGCGCGACCGAACGCGCCTATCACCATTGCCCACATCATGTCCGAATCTTTTCCGCTAGTAATGACTTTTGCCGCAACCGACCCCAGCAGCGGTGCCGGTTTGCAGGCCGACCTGTTGACTATTGCCAGCATGGGTTGCCATCCGTTGTCGGTTGTCACGGCGATTACCGTGCAGGACACCAGCGGGGTGGACGACGTGCTGCCGATTGACCCGGAATGGGTGGTGGATCAGGCGCGCGCGATGCTGGAGGATGTGCCGGTGGCGGCGTTCAAGATCGGCCTGCTCGGCAGTGTGGAGAATATTGTCGCGATTGCCGAAGTGCTGGCGGATTACCCGGATATTCCACTGGTGCTCGATCCGGTGCTGGCATCGGGGCGTGGCGACGAATTGGCGAACGACGACATGCTGGATGCGATGCGCGAGTTGCTGATTCCGCAGACCACCATCATCACACCGAACAGTATGGAGGCGCGCCGCCTCGCGCTGGACGAAGATAACGAGGAAGACGACCCGACGCTGGAGGAATGCGCCAAACGCATCCTGAGCCTAGGGTGCGAGTATGTGCTGATTACCGGCACGCACGAACAGACACCCAAGGTGGTTAACACACTGTACGGTGAGCACGGGGTAATCTTGCGCAGCGACAGCTGGGCGCGCCTGCCGGGGATCTATCACGGTTCCGGTTGCACGCTGGCATCCGCGATTGCCGCGTTGCTGGCGCAGGGCGTGGATGTGCCGGATGCGGTCAAGGAAGCGCAGGAATACACTTGGCAAACGTTGAACTCAGGATTCCGTCCCGGCATGGGACAGCATATTCCGGATCGTTTATTCTGGGCGCGCGGCGAAGAGGATGAAGAGCAACCCGAACGCCCGAATTGACATGGTTATTCACTAATCCGTTCGTGGTGAGCTTGTCGAACCACCAGTTCCTCACTCTGAACCCTTCGACAGGCTCAGGGCGAACGGGACTTTTTTAAGTGAGCAGCATGGTAGTCAGCGGTTTATATGTAATTACGCCGGACGAAGCCGATACGGCGGAATTGCTGCGCAAGGTGCGTCTGGCATTGTCTGGCGGGGCGCGGGTGGTGCAGTACCGCAACAAGACCGCCGCTGAAACATTGCGCCTGAAGCAGGCGCAAACGTTGCGCGGACTGACCCGAGAATTTTCCGTGCCGTTGATCGTCAACGACGATGCGGCGTTAGCGCAACGGGTGGAGGCAGACGGGGTGCATCTCGGCGGCGAAGACGGCAGTGTGGCGGCGGCGCGCGCGCTGCTGGGCAGCACTAAAATCATCGGCGTGTCTTGCTATAATCGCTTGGCGCTGGCGCATGAAGCGGCACGCCAGGGCGCGGATTACGCGGCATGCGGCAGCTTTTTCTGTTCTACGGTGAAGCCCGATGCGGTAGTCGCCATGCCGGATTTGTTGCGCCAGGCGCGCCGCGAGTTGGCGTTGCCGCTGGTGGCAATCGGCGGCATCACCGTGCAGAACGGCGCGCAGTTGCTAGAGGCGGGCGCGAGTGCGCTGGCGGTGATTTCGGCGGTATTCGCCGCGCCGGATATTGAAGGTGCGGCAAGAGAATTTTCCAATTTATTTGAACCCAATTTAATTGAACAAGGTAAACCGGCATGACTTCGCATAACCAGCAGCTCTTCGACGAATCCCAGAAAATTATTCCCGGCGGCGTGAATTCGCCGGTGCGCGCGTTTCGCTCGGTCGGCGGCACCCCGCTGTTTTTCAAGCGCGGCAAGGGCGCGTATGTGTGGGATGCGGACGACAAGCGCTACATTGATTACGTCAATTCATGGGGGCCGATGATCGTCGGGCATTGCCATCCCGAGGTGGTGAAAGCCGTGCAGGATGCTGCTGCCGAAGGGTTGGGCTTCGGCGCGCCGACCGCCGCCGAGCTGGAAATTGCCGGGCTGTTGTGCAAGATTTTGCCCAGTCTGGAAATGGTGCGTCTGGTCAGTTCCGGTACCGAGGCGACGATGACCGCGATCCGTCTGGCGCGCGGCTTCACCGGGCGCTCGCGCATCATCAAATTCGAGGGTTGCTACCACGGCCATTCCGACGGCTTGCTGGTCAAGGCCGGTTCCGGCGCGCTGACGTTCGGCCAACCGAGCTCCTCCGGCGTTCCCGCCGAGATCGCGGCGCTGACCACAGTGCTGGACTACAACGACGCAGCCGGACTGGAAAAAGCCTTCGCCGAATTCGGCAATGAAATCGCCGCCGTGATCGTCGAACCGGTGGCGGGCAACATGAATCTGATCCTGCCCAAGCGCGAGTTTCTCGATGCGATGCGCAACCTGTGCACCAAACACGGCGCGGTGCTGATTCTCGACGAAGTGATGTCCGGCTTCCGTGTCGGCCTGCAAGGCGCGCACGGACACTACGGCATCAAGCCCGATCTGATTACGCTGGGCAAGGTGATGGGCGGCGGTCTCCCCGCTGCCGCATTCGGCGGACGGCGCGACATCATGCAATGTTTGGCTCCGCTCGGCGCGGTGTATCAGGCTGGCACACTGTCCGGCAATCCGGTGGCCGTTGCCGCGGGTCTCGCCACGCTAAAACTGGTGCAGGAGCCGGGTTTCTACCAGCGTCTGACGCAAGTCGCCCGGCAAATGACCGAGGGTTTGACCGCAGCGGCGCGCAAGCACGGCATCCCGTTCAGCGCGCAATCCATCGGCAGCATGTTCGGCCTGTATTTCAGCAAGGAAGTGCCGACCAGTTACGCCGAAGTGATGAGTTGCGACAAGGAAGCGTTCAACCGTTTCTTCCACGCGATGCTGGAGGAGGGCGTGTATCTCGCGCCGTCGGCGTTCGAGGCGGGTTTCGTCTCCGCCGCACACACCGATGCCGACATTGCCGCGACGGTTGCCGCTGCCGACAAGATTTTTGCTAGCTGGTAATGGGACTGTTCTCGCAGGCGGCGTTCTTCACCACCGTCAACCACATCAAAGACCTGCCGTTGCACGGCGGCAAAGAGGTGGCGTTTGTCGGGCGTTCCAACGCGGGTAAATCCAGCGCGATCAATACGCTGGCTAACCATGTGCGTCTGGCCTATACCAGCAAGACACCCGGACGCACCCAGCACCTTAATTACTTTTCGCTGGGTAACAACAATTTCCTGGTGGATTTGCCCGGTTACGGTTATGCGAAAGTACCGCCGGAGAGCAAGCGCCACTGGGAAGGTCTGCTGAGTGAGTACTTGCAGAAGCGCGAAGAGTTGAGCGGTCTGGTGGTAATCATGGATTCCCGTCATCCGCTGACCGAGCTGGACGAGAATATGCTGGACTGGTTCGCGCCGACCGGCAAGCCAGTGCATATCCTGCTGACCAAGTCGGACAAGCTGAGCCGCCAGCAAGCCACGCTGACCCTGAATCGCGTAAAATCGCATTTGGCCGAACATTTTCCGCATTGCACTGTACAGTTGTTTTCCAGCCTGAAAAAGATCGGCACGGAAGAAGCAGAAGCGGTGATCGCCGGGTGGCTTGAGTAATACCAAAATTCAAAATGCCTAAGCCAGACAAGGCGCACGTAAAAAAATCGCCGCGCCGCATACATGAGTATGCAAGCAAGATTTTTTGAGTGCAACGCAGTATGGCGACGGCATTTTGGATTTTGGATAAAAAAATGCCCCTAGCCAAAAGGGGAGGCTAGGGGCAAAGGTTGCCTTAACTAGTGTTAAGACTACCCGCTCAGGGAGGAGAAACGGGAGATGACTCGCATCATCTGTAGCATAAGATAAGCGAATGCTGAAATAGTTCCGAACAAATTAAATTTTTTTAGGATCGTTATGCAAACACTCGGACAGTACCCACACAAAAGAATGCGCCGCATGCGCCGCGACGCGTTTTCACGCGACTTGATGCGTGAGCATGTACTCACACCGGCGGATTTTATCTACCCGGTTTTTGTGCTGGAAGGCACAAATAAAGTCGAAGATGTGAAGTCCATGCCGGGGGTGCAGCGCAAAACGCTGGATTTGCTGCTCAAGGATGCCGAGCAATGCGTGAAATTGGGCATTCCGGTGATGGCGATTTTCCCGGTGATCGAAGCGCCGCTGAAAAGCCTGGATGCGAGTGAGGCTTTCAATCCCAAAGGTCTGGTGCCGCGCGTAGTCGCCGAATTAAAGAAAAACTTCCCCGAACTCGGGATAATGACCGACATCGCCCTCGATCCCTACACCAGCCACGGCCAAGACGGCCTGCTCGACGACAGCGGTTACGTGCTCAACGACGAAACAATCGCGGTGCTGACCCGGCAGGCGCAGACCCATGCCGCCGCCGGGGCCGATATCGTCGCCCCCTCCGATATGATGGACGGACGCATCGGCGCGGTGCGCGCCGCGCTGGATGAGCACAAGCACATCCACACCCGCATCATGGCCTACTCCGCCAAATACGCCTCCAGCTTCTACGGCCCGTTCCGCGACGCGGTAGGCTCCAGCGGCAACCTGGGTTCCGGCAACAAATACACCTACCAGATGGATCCCGCCAATTCCGACGAAGCGCTGTGGGAAGTCGGCCTCGACCTGCAGGAAGGCGCGGACATGGTGATGGTCAAACCCGGTATGCCGTATCTGGACATCCTCCGCCGCGTGAAAGACGAATTCAAGGCGCCGACCTTCGTCTATCAGGTCAGCGGCGAATACGCCATGCTCAAAGCCGCCGCGCAGAACGGCTGGTTGAACGAGCAAGCCTGCGTGCTGGAAGCGTTGCTGGCATTCAAACGCGCCGGGGCGGACGGGATACTGACTTACTTTGCGATTGATGCAGCGAAGTGGCTGAAACAGCAGGATTGAGGATGGTTGGCGCAATGCCCGTTGGTTAATGCGCCCTACGCAGGCTGGAAGTCCGTAGGCTGTGGGTGAGCTTGCGAACCCCAGCATTTCGAATTACCCACAACGCCGGGGTTCTTGCATCACCCCAGCCTACGTGCTAACTCATAGTCAGGTAAAGCGGTTATGGACGACAAGACTTTAAGCGAGCTAAGAGAACTTGTTGATGAAGTTATGTATGCCCCAACAAAAAAAGATGCTCAGCGTCCGTTAAGACACCTAGAGTTCGTGGCTTCTGGGCTTAAAGGCACTATTGACCCCTACCTGTCTGGAAAGCTAAGTGAAGTAATCGTCTATGCAAAAGAGGCTTCTGGCAGAGTAAACAACAAAACACATTGGATGTCTTGCGTAGAACAGTGTTGGTATGTCTTCGAAAATGGTGTGAAGCGTTGAGCCGCATGCGTAGGATGGGTTGAGCGTAGCGATACCCATAAAACCGCCGGGGGTAGCCCGGCAGCTAGTTACCTTCTTTTGCTTCGCCAAAAGAAGGTAACCGAAGAAAAGGCGACCCCAGTTTACCGCCGCTGCGCGGTTCCCTGCGTTGCTCGACCGGTCAGGCGGCTGCGGAACTCGCGCTACGCGCTCAGACAGTCCTCGCCGAAATCCCCTGACCGGCCTCCGCTACTCGGCGGCGCTCAGGGGCAAATGAAATGCGGTTTTGTGTGCGCTATGCGCACGTTTTTTTGCCCTACGCCAAATCAAAATTCCCGCTTAATGATTCTGCAATAATCCGCTGGCATGATGCTTACTGAAGTGTGACGAAAGCGTTCCGGGGCTCCTGTCCCATTGCTTTCATGCTTCGCCTCCTGTTGCGGGCATCTTTGCGGATGCCCGCTTTTTTGTCTGCCTTATTTAACCTAAAAACCATAGTTTATGAATAACATAATGATATTTAAGCGGATTATGCCACTCTCGTAGGTGCGAATTTATTCGCACACAACCTGTCGTTCGTGCGAATGAATTCGCACCTACCAACCCCTTAACTGCGCTTTATAGGTTTAGTGCATGTTCAGCAGGAAAATGTTTTCCCGCAGGCTGCTCAAGCCGCGTTCCCGGAAGCGCGGTTGTTGCGGCAATACGTCCAGCTGCGCCAGCAGTTTTACGTTGGCATAGCCGCGGTAGAGTTCTTCCACCTCGCCGACAGAGACGGCAAACGGCGGTCCCGGCATTTCAGCTTGCGGGTAGTCGAAGGTGATGAGCAGGATTTTTGTCTCTGGCGGCAGGATGTTCGCCAGATGTTTGGCATAGCGTGCGCGCATTTCCAGCGGCAGCGCGATCAGAGATGCACGGTCATACACCGCGCCGACATCCGCCAAGTCAGCTTTACTCAAATCGAAAAAATCACCGCACAGGATACGGATGTTGTCCGCTGCGCAGCAGTCGAACTTTTCGGCGGTGGTGCGGTGCGGGGTGTAGCCGTTTTCCTTGAAGAACGCCTGTACCGCGAGGGCGCTCAGTTCAACGCCAAGCACCTGATGCCCCAGCTGTTGCAGCCAAAGCAGGTCGCGACTCTTGCCGCACAGCGGCACGAATACCTTGCTGTTTTTGGCAGCGTTTAATTCATGCCAGTAGCGGCATAAATAGGGATTGATTTCGCTCTGGTGGAAACCGATCTCTTCACGCTCCCAGCGCTCCAGCCAAAATTCTTTTTTCATTTAGCAATCTACAGGGCGGGTATTGGCAGGGTGGTGTTGAAGCTGAAGCGAATCAGCTCTCCAGATAATCGACCAGTATGCCGCTGGTCTGGCGCAGGCGCTGGCTGAGCAGTTGCGCGATTTTGAGCAGCAGTTTGGACGACAGCGAGGGTTTGTCGCGCATGATCTTCAGGAAATTTTCCTGGGTCAGCACGGCCAGCAGCGACTGCTCGATGGCTACTGCGGTGGCGGAGCGCGGCTCGCCGTCCACGATGGTCATTTCCCCCAGACTTCGCCCCGCATGGATCGTGGTGATGGTTTTGTCGATATGCAAGTTATTTTCCTTGTGGACTTCGAGTTTGCCTTGCAACACGATGCACATGAAGTCGCCGCGCTCGCCTTCGCGGAACACAATGGCACCCGGCGCAGCGCGGTATAGCTGGATATATTCGGACAGAATTTCGATCTGCACCCATTCGAGGTCCTTGAACATCTGCACTTTTTCGAGCATGGATGCAATCCGGGCAGAGGATGCTGTTCCCGGTTTTTGCGGGTGCTGGCGGCGTTCTTGAATCGCTACGGGGGGCTGCTGGCGGCGTTCCGGAAATGCGGCATTCAGCTTTTCCGGATCGAGTAATTCAAGCGATTCCAGCGGTGATTTATTGGAGTTGAGCAGCATATTTTTGAACGGGGCGGTGAAGCGCAAACTGTTCACCGCTCCCGGTTTTCCTCTCAGGTATTCTGTACCACGACTTTCGGAAATACCGTGCTGTGATTTTGTGCCATTTCCGCCACTTTGACCGCAATGCGCCGTGCGATCTGTCTATAGTTTTTTGCGATATTGCCGTCGGGGTCGGCCACCACTGTTGGCTTGCCGGAATCTGTCTGTTCGCGGATGCGGATATCCAGCGGCAGGCTGCCGAGAAATTCGGCATGGTACTCGGCGCACATCTTTTCGCCGCCGCCTGCCCCGAAAATATGCTCTTCATGCCCGCATTTCGAGCAGATGTGGGTGCTCATATTTTCCACGATGCCGACGATTTTGACTCCGACCTTTTCGAACATCTTGAGTCCCTTGCGTGCATCCATCAGTGCGATGTCCTGCGGGGTGGTTACAATCACCGCGCCGGTGACCGGCACTTGCTGTGCCAGCGAAAGTTGGATGTCACCGGTGCCGGGCGGCAAGTCCACAATCAAATAGTCCAGATTATCCCAGCGAGTTTGGCGCAGCAATTGGTCCAGTGCCTGCGTGACCATCGGGCCGCGCCAGATCATCGGCGTGTCATCGCTGGCGATCAGGAAGCCGATGGACATCGCCTGCAGACCATGATTAGTCAGCGGTGCCATGAAATTTCCGTCGAGCATTTCAGGCTGGCCGGTAATACCCAGCATGGCCGGTTGAGACGGCCCGTAGATATCGGCATCCAGCATGCCGACGCGCGCGCCTTCGGCGGCCAGCGCCAACGCGATATTCACTGCAGTGGTGGATTTGCCGACACCGCCTTTGCCGCTGGCTACCGCAATGATGTTTTTCACGCCATCCACCAGTTTTACGCCGCGCTGTACCGCGTGCGGCACGACTTTGCTGGTCACGTTGACGCCGATGCTGCCGCTGTCCGGCAAGGCGGCCTTGAGATGCGCTTCGATCATGGCGCGAATCTCGTCCCACACGCTACGCGCCGGATAACCAAGCATGATATCCAGCGACAGGTCGTTGCCGTTGATCTTGATGTTCTTGACGGATTTGCCGCTGACAAAATCTTTTCCGGTGTTCGGGTCGGTCAGATTCTTCAATGCGCCTTGCACGTCGGCTTCGCTAAAACTCATTTATTGCTCCTGAAAATCTATAAAGTTCAAATCGTTAAACGCAAACGGGTTGCGTCGGTTCAAGCGGGTATTTTAACTCAATGACTAGGTTCGCGGCTCTGCCCTGCGGCAGTCAGCAGCTCCAGATAGTCTTGCCACAATTCAGCCTGATGTTCGCCTAATTCGTGAAGATACTCCCAGGTATAAAGACCGGAGTCGTGACCGTCGTCGAATACGATCTTCATCGCATAATTGCCGACCGGCAGGATTTCGACTATTCCCACATTTTTCTTGCCGGTTTGCAATTTTTCCTGTCCGGTACCATGCCCGCGCACTTCGGCTGATGGTGAGTGGACGCGCAGATACTCGTACGGCATCTTATAACAGATGCCGTCATCGAATGCGATTTCGAGTAGGCGGGATTGCTGGTGTAATTTAATTTCCGTGGGGTATCCTGACATAATTCGGGTGTGTTCCTTGTGTTGAGCCGCCGGTTTCTTGTGTGCGGTGATTGCGTTCCGGCGGCTATAATTTTAAGTCGGCAGTTGTCCTGTGAAAATCCACAATCGGTATCCGCAGATGACACGGATTGATGCAGATTTTAACCCAGATAGTTCATCAGGATATTCGTACCTTGTAGGAGTTTTGGTTTATCTGCGGATAGTTGCGCAACAAAACCTATAGCCAATCTTTTGGTTGCAAAAACTTCTCGTACAGCTCAACTTCCGGCGTACCCGGTTCCGGATGCCAGTCATAACGCCATTTTACCAGCGGCGGCATCGACATCAGGATCGACTCGGTGCGCCCGTTGCTGTGCAAGCCGAAGATGGTGCCGCGGTCGATCACCAGATTGAATTCGACATAGCGGCCGCGGCGGTACAGCTGGAAGTCGCGTTCGCGCTCGCCGTAGGGCATGTTCATGCGGCGCTCCAGGATTGGCACATAGGCGGACAGGAAGTGGTCGCCGACGCTCTGCTGGATGGCGAACGCTGTGGCGAAATCCGGCTCGCTCAGGTCGTCAAAAAATATGCCGCCGATGCCGCGCTGCTCGTTGCGGTGCTTGAGAAAAAAATATTCATCACACCATTTTTTGAAGCGCAGGTAGAGATCGTCGCCGAATGGCGCGAGCGAATTTTTGCAGGCCTGATGAAAATGCACCGCGTCTTCCTCGAAGCCGTAATACGGTGTCATGTCCATGCTGCCACCGAACCAGAATACCGGCGCTTCGCCATCTTTTGTTGCGACGAACATGCGCACGTTGGCGTGTGCGGTGGGCGCGTAGGGATTGCGCGGATGCAGCACCAGCGAGACACCCAGCGCTTCCCAGCGGCGGCCCGCCAGTTCGGGGCGCTGCGCCGTCGCGGAAGGCGGCATCCGGTCGCCCGTCACATGCGAGAACGCCACGCCGCCGCGTTCCAGCACATTACCTTCTTCGAGGATGCAACTGATGCCAACTCCTTGCGGTCTGCTCCAGCTGTCGCGGCGAAACGGCTTGCCATCCACCTGTTCCAGCCGCGCGACAATAAGGTCCTGCAACTCGGTGAGATATTCTTTGACTGCGGCAGAATCGAAGCTGCTCATGATGTTTGTCCGGTTTAATTGCAAGTGATTTAGTTAACCGTTCGTGGTGAGCTTGTCGAACCACCAGCTACTCATCCAGAGCCCTTCGACAAGCTCAGGGCGAACGGAATTTTATTATTTGCGAATAATTTTATCATCTGCCCACATGCGGATCGTGGAAGGTTGCTTGCGCTTGCCGACGCGCCCCGGCAATACCCACACCTTGCGCCCGAACGAGCGCTGGCATTGCGCATAAGTCTTGGCGGGGCGCTGCCCGCTGCGGTTGGCGCTGGTTGAAACCAGCGCGCTGTTCACTTTCTGGCAGAGTTGCGTGGCTTGGCGGTGCGCGGTGATGCGCACCGCCAACGTGTCATGCGCGCCGCGCAGCCAGCACGGTGCGGAATGACGGGCCGGCATCAGGCAGGTAATCACCTGCGCGCCCGCTTCATGCAGTTGCTGCTGTTCGGCGGGAGAGAGCGGTTGCAGATAGCGCGCCACTTGCCGGTAACTTGCGGCAATCAGGATCAGGCCCTTATGTTGCGGGCGTTGTTTGAGTTTTAGCAGGCGCTGCACGGCAGTGCGGTTGCGCGGATCGCAGCCCAGCCCGTAGCAGGACTCGGTGGGATAGGCGATCAGGCCGCCGCGTTTGAGGTGTGCGGCAATGCGGCGGTACGATGCGCTGCGGCGGAACAATTATTTCCTGTTGGTCATCGCGCGCCAGCCGATGTCGCGGCGCATCTGACAGCCGTCGAAGTGGATGGTATCGGCGAGTTCGTAGGCGCATTTCTGCGCCATCTTGACCATGGTGCCCAGTGCGGTGACGCACAGCACGCGGCCGCCGCTGGTGACTACCTTGCCATCCTGCATGGTTGTACCCGCATGGAATACATGCGCGTCTTCCATGCTTTTCGCCTGTTGGCTGTTAGGCAGGCCGGTGATGACATCGCCTTTGCGCGGCGTGTCGGGATAATTGGCCGCTGCCAGCACCACACCGAGCGCGGTGCGCCGGTCCCATTCCACTTCTACCTTGTCCAGCGTGCCGGCGATGGCGTGTTCGACGATCGCCGCGAAATCGCTCTTCAGGCGCAGCATGATCGGCTGGGTCTCCGGGTCGCCCATGCGGCAGTTGAATTCCAGCACCTTGGCGTTGCCCTGCGCGTCGATCATCAGTCCTGCATACAGAAAGCCGGTGTAGGTGATGCCTTCCTGTTCCATGCCGCGCACTACCGGCTGGATCACCTCGCACAGCACGCGCGCATGCAGCTGCGGCGTGACGATGGGCGCGGGGGAATACGCGCCCATGCCGCCGGTGTTGGGGCCGGTGTCACCGTCCAGCAGGCGCTTGTGATCCTGGCTGGAGGCCATCGCCAGCACGTTCTTGCCGTCCACCATCACGATGAAGCTGGCCTCTTCGCCCGCGAGGAATTCTTCCACTACCACGCGCGCGCCGGCATCGCCCAGCTTGTTGTCGGACAGCATCATGTCGATCGCGGCGAACGCTTCTTCGATGCTCATCGCCACCACCACGCCCTTGCCTGCGGCGAGCCCGTCGGCCTTGATGACGATCGGCGCACCGTGTTTTTCTACATAGGCTTTGGCGGCTGAGATGTCGCTGAAAGTCTCGAAAAATGCGGTGGGAATGTTGTGGCGCGTCATGAAACGCTTGGCGAAATCCTTGGAAGATTCCAATTGTGCGGCGGCTTTGGTCGGGCCAAATATTTTCAGGCCGGCGGCGCGGAATTCATCCACAATACCTGCTGCCAGCGGCGCTTCCGGGCCGACCACGGTCATGTAGATGTCTTCGCGTTTGACGAATTCGATCAGGTCGGGAATGGCGCTGAGGGCGATATTTTCCACGCCGTCTTCCAGCGCCGTGCCAGCATTGCCGGGCGCGACATACACCATCTGCACCTTGGCACCCTGCGCCAAGCGCCATGCCAATGCGTGCTCGCGACCGCCGGAACCGATGACTAGAATTTTCATATGTACCTCAACGTAGTAGGGTGTGCTGCCAACTACACAAAGTCCCTTCCCCTTCTGAGGGGGAAGGCTAGGATGGGGGTGAAATAGTTGGGATGAAATACTGACATTTCTACCTCCTCCCTAACCCTTCCCCTGCATGGGGGAGGGGATACATTTATTTAATGCCTAAAGTGGCGATACCCCGTGAACACCATCGCCAACCCATGCTCATTCGCTGCGGCGATCACTTCTTCGTCGCGCATCGAGCCGCCGGGCTGGATCACCGCTTTAGCACCGGCTTGCGCCAGCACGTCGATACCGTCGCGGAACGGGAAGAATGCATCGGAGGACACCACGGAATCCACCAGAGTTAGTCCAGCGTTTTGCGCCTTGATGCTGGCGATGCGTGTGCTGTCCACGCGGCTCATCTGACCCGCGCCCACGCCCAGCGTCTGGCCGTTTTTGCAGAATACAATCGCGTTGGACTTGACGTATTTAGCCACGCGCCAGGCGAACAGCAGGTCTTGCAGCTGCTCTTTGCTCGGCTGCACTTTGCTGACTATCTTGAGTTGGGATGCCTGCACGTTGAGCGTATCGGGCGATTGCACCAGCAGGCCGCCGCTGACGCGCTTCACGTCATATTGGTTATACGCGTTGGACAGCGGCACGGTGAGCACGCGCACATTCTGTTTTGCCGCGGTCACTTTCAGTGCCGCCTCGGAAGCGGACGGCGCGATGATCAGTTCGACGAACTGGTTGGCGGTGATCTGTGTGGCGGAAGCCTCGTCGAGTTCGCGGTTGAAGGCGATGATGCCGCCGAATGCGGAGGTGGTATCGGTGGCGTAGGCCAGCTTGTAGGCATTCAGCGCATTGTCGGCAATCGCCACACCGCAAGGGTTGGCGTGCTTGACGATGACACAGGCCGGCTGGTCGAACGTCTTAACCAGTTCCCACGCCGCATCGGCATCGCCGATGTTGTTGTAGGACAGTTCCTTGCCCTGCAACTGGGTGTAGTCGGAAATTCCGCCCGCCACCGGATTGAGGTCGCGGTAGAACGCGGCGCTTTGGTGCGGATTCTCGCCGTAGCGCATGTCCTGCACTTTGGCGAAGTTGAAATTGATCTGAGCGGGGTACGCGCTCTTGCTGCCGTCGCTGTTGATCGCGGTGAGGTAGTTGCTGATCGCGG
The DNA here is from genome assembly GCA_028689145.1 of Gallionella sp. Lineage (GTDB taxonomy): Bacteria > Pseudomonadota > Gammaproteobacteria > Burkholderiales > Gallionellaceae > Gallionella. Next base: position 144,268 of record JAQTWT010000001.1, on the reverse strand, counting down.
AATCGTAGGCGGCGGTGTGCGAGTAGGCTTTCTTCGCTAGGTCGAAGCGGGTCGCATCGGAAACAGCGCCGCTGTTGGTCTGCATCTCGGCCAGGATGTCGGCGTAGTCGGCAGGATCGGTGACGATGGCGACATGCGCGTGGTTCTTCGCCGCCGCGCGCACCATGGTCGGGCCGCCGATGTCGATATTTTCGATCGCGTCTTCCAGCGTGCAGCCGGGTTTTGCAACAGTCGCCGCGAACGGGTACAGATTCACCACCACCAGGTCTATGGTCGGGATGCCGTGCTTTTCCAGCGTGGCGACATGCTCGGGCAGATCGCGACGAGCCAGAATGCCTGCGTGGACTTTCGGTTGCAGCGTCTTCACGCGCCCGTCGAGCATTTCGGGGAAGCCGGTGTAATCCGCCACTTCGGTGACCGGGATGCCGTTGTCGGCGAACAGCTTGGCAGTGCCGCCGGTGGAGAGGATTTTTACGCCGAGCTGGTTCAGTCCCTGTGCGAATTCGAGGACGCCGGATTTATCCGACACGCTGATGAGTGCTTGCTTGATAGTTGCCATGATGATTCCAATGAAAATAAATGAGGGTTGTAGGTCGGGTGAAACCCGACCTAAGCGATGCCGTGCAGCTGCATCTTCTTGCGCAGGGTGTTGCGGTTGATGCCGAGCGTTTCTGCCGCGCGGGTCTGGTTGCCGCCAACGTGTTCCAGCACCATTTCGATCAGCGGTTTTTCAACGCAATTCATCACCATGTCAAACATATCGCAACACGGTTCTTCGCCGTCGAGATCCTTGAAATATTCCTTGAGTGTCTTGCGCACGTAGCGCGCCATGTCATTTTCGTTTACTAAGCAATCGCTCATGCTGCCAATTCCTCGATGTAATGCAGCTGTGTTCCGCGCTGCGCTTGTTCTGCAAAAAAATCATCCACCGCCGCCAGTTGTTCGGCGGTGCTTTCCAGTTGATTCATCATGTGGCGGAAATGTGCCGAGCCGGCCAGTCCCTTGGTGTACCAGGAGATATGCTTGCGCGCCACACGCAAGCCATTGTGTTCGCCGTAGAAGTTGTAAAGCTCGCGCACATGCTCCAGCAGCACGCGCTGGATTTCGCCAATTTCCGGTGCGGGCAGATGCAAGCCGGTCTTGAGGAAATAGTCGATCTCGCGGAACAGCCAAGGGCGGCCTTGAGCCGCACGGCCGATCATCACGGCATCCGCGCCGGTTTGTTCCAGTACGTATTTGGCCTTCTCCGGCGTGTCGATATCGCCGTTGGCGATGATCGGGATATTTACGCTGGCTTTCACTGCCGCGATGGTTTCGTATTCGGCATCGCCGGTATAGGCGCAGGCGCGGGTGCGACCGTGGATTGCCAGCGCCTGAATGCCCGACGCTTCGGCTATTCTGGCGATGCGTATCGCGTTGCGGCTCTGTTTGTCCCATCCGGTGCGGATCTTCAGCGTGACTGGCACATCCACCGCACCGACCACGGCTTCCAGCAATAGCGCGACCAGCGGCTCGTCTTTCAACAGCGCTGAGCCCGCCATCACGTTGCAAATCTTCTTTGCCGGACAACCCATGTTGATATCGATGATCTGCGCGCCGCGATCCACGTTGTATTTTGCGGCCTGTGCCAGCATCTTCGCGTCGGCACCGACGATCTGTACCGAGATTGGATCGGTCTCGCCCTCATGGTTGGCGCGGCGTTTGGTTTTTTCAGAACCGTACAGTAGCGAATTGGATGCCACCATCTCGCTCACCGCCATGCCCGCTCCCATGCGTTTGCACAGCATGCGGAAAGGGCGATCGGTCACCCCGGCCATAGGGGCGACAATGAGGCTGTTTTTTAGTTGATATGGGCCGATGCGCATGATGGTTTTTCGCGAGGGGGAACAATTATAGATGAAACTGGGCATCATGCTATGATTCATGTCATGAATTTTCATCCTGATGCTGTGATAATTGATGCGGACGGGATGAACCGAAATGCCAGGAAATCCACCGGCGCAATACCAAATTGAGCGGCGTTTTTTAATAAATTGGTTTAAAAAGTTAATATTTTGTAGTGTTTGTCATTGTGTGTCGTGTGCAATCAAATTTTGAATAACCCCGTTTATCTCAACATAAGCAAAAAAATACCCATGAAAAAATTCTCTGTGCTGAACTTGATGAAATGGCTTGCCCTGTGTTTATTCGCCGTGCCGGTTGGTGCCCATGCCGGTGAAAACGAGATTCGCCAGTCGTTGCAGGGGATGTTTCCCCATATTGGCAAGCTCGAGCACGTCGTCAAAACTCCTTATGCGGGGCTGTATGAAATCGTCATTGACGATCAGCTTTTGTATACCGATGCGCAGGGTCAATACCTGTTCGACGGCAGCGTGATTGATGCGAAAAACCGCCGCGACCTGAGCGATGAGCGCCGCCGTCAGTTGTTCGCCATCGACTTCGACAAACTCCCGCTCGAGCTGGCGATAAAAAGGGTGAAAGGCACCGGTAAGCGCAAACTCGCCTATTTCACCGACCCGAATTGCAGCTATTGCAAGCGTCTGGAAAAAGAATTAACCAAAATAAATGATATTACCCTGTATGTTTTTCTGTATCCGATTTTGCAGGGCTCGGAGGTGTTCGCGCGCAATGTGTATTGCGCCAGAAACCCGGCCAAGGCATGGGACGATCTGATGCTGGGCGGCATCGCGCCGGCCACTGCGGTTTGCAATGCGCCGCTTGAAAAAATAATGGCGTTGGGCAAGAAACATCATGTTCAAGGCACACCCAATCTGATTTTTAGCGACGGGATGCAGGTTCCGGGGTATTTGCCCGCGGATGCATTGGAAAAACGCTTGAATAAAAAATAATCTGCGCCGTGCCGCTCTCAGCCAAAATCTCGCGCGACTTGCTCACTCAGGCGATTGACCAATCGCAGGATGGCATCACCATTGCCGATGCAAAGAAGCAGGGTTTTCCGCTGGTTTATGTCAATAAGGGTTTTGAGCAGCTGACCGGATATTGCTCGGACGAGATTGTCGGCAACAGTTACCGCATCCTGCAAGGCAGCGATACCGAACAACCCGGTTTGGATGCGATCCGCGCGGCAGTTGCCAAAGAAGAGGGGTGTAGGGTCACGCTGCGCAATTACCGCAAGGATGGCACGATGTTCTGGAATGAGCTCAGCATCTCCCCGGTACATGACGCAGACGGCAAGCTCACGCATTATATTGGCATCCTGAAGGATGTAACCGCGCGCCTCATGCTGGAACAGCATCTGCACCAGTCCAATCTCGATCTGCAAACACTTAACCGGCAACTTAATACGCTGGTTTACACCGATCATCTGGTCGGTCTCAGCAACCGCAGACATTTTGACGAGCAATTTACCAATCTGCTGTCCACTGCTCAGCGTACCCACAGCGAATTGTCGGTGCTGATGATTGATTTCGATAACTTCAGGCAATTCAACGAGCGTTACGGGCGTTCGGCGGGAGATGAGTGTCTGCGTATGGTGGGTGAATGCGTCGCCAAGTCATTTGTGCGCACCTCGGACTGTACGGCACGCTACGACAGCAATGAATTTGCGGTGGTGTCGCTTGCAGCCAATGCCGACGAGCTGCGCCATCATGCGGAGAAGCTCTGCGAGCAAGTGCGCGCGCTGAATATCCCGAACAGCGATTCGTCGCACGGCGTGGTGACCATCAGTATCGGCGGCATTCATCGCCTGCCGGATCGCGATTCCAGCGAAGCGGAAATTATCAAACAAGCCGATCGCGAATTGCTGGCCGCCAAGCGCAGCGGCGGCAACCGCGTCCATATCACGGGCTAATTTTATTTAGAGGCGGTTGTTGATTGTAGGGGCGCGATTCATCGCGCCCTTTTGTCATGTATGAATAGAGCAGGGCGCGATGAATCGCGCCCCTACTGACTTAACACTGGCTCCGCCCCCTTGGGGAACAACACCCACATCTGCCCGCTCTGTTTCATCCGTCCAGCTTGAGCGCCCGCCTGTTCGCCGAAGCCCCAGAAGAAGTCTGCGCGCACTGCGCCTTTGATCGCGCCGCCGGTATCCTGTGCCAGCATCAGGCGGTTCAGCGGTTCGGAGGTATTCGGCAAGGTGGTCGCTAGGAACACCGGCGCGCCGAGCGGGATGGTGCGCGGATCGACCGCGATGCTGTACGCTTCGGTCAGCGGTACGCCCAATGCACCGAGCGGTGCGGACAAACCGTTCGGCAACTCGCGGAAAAATACATAGCTGGGGTTTTGCGCCAGCAGCGCCTGAAGTTTTTCCGGATGCCGTTCCGCCCAGCCCTTGATGCCCTGCATCGAGGCTTCCTCGATCTTCAGTTCGCCCGTCTCGACCAGCTTCTTGCCGATGGAAATGTACGGGTGGCCGTTCTGCTCGGCGTAACCAACTTTCTGCAGGCTACCGTCCGGCAACTCGATGCGCCCGGATCCCTGAATTTGCAGGAAGAATAGATCGACCGCATTCTCCACCCAGAACAATTCGCGTCCTTGCAGCGCACCCTTGCCGTTGTCGATGTCGGCACGCTGGTAATAAGGTACGACGCGCTTGCCCTGCAGCCGTCCGCGCAAACGCAGGTCTTTCAGTTGCGGGTATACCTCGCCCAGATCGATGGTCAGCAGATCGTCCGGCGCGGCATACAGCGGATAACGGAAACGCGATGTTTTGATGCGGCTGCCGAGGAGCTTGGGTTCGTAGTAGCCGGTGACCAACCCCTGCGTTGAGCCGTCCGGGTTGAACACCTGATACGGTGAGAAGCCTGCCTCGAAGAATGCGCGCAACGCGGCGTTATCCGGCTGCGTCAATTCACCGGTGCGCGTACAAACTGCCTGCCAGGCAGGCTTGTTTTTCAATGCGCGGCAGCTCTGCAAAAAGGCCTGCCAAGTCGGCTGTAGATCGACCGTTTGCCAGTCCGGTAGCAGCTCCCATTTGCTTGGCGCAAACGGTGCGGCAGGCGGAGTAACCGTGACGGGAGGCACAACAGGCGGTTTGGGTGGGGCGACGCAGGCGGCCAGCAATAGCAGTAGTAGGGGCGCGCCGTGCCGTGCCGGTGCTTGAAATCGTAGGGGCAATTCATGAATTGCCCCTACGATGCCATTAATAATCCTGTTAATGCAGAACACGCGGCACACTCAATACAAATTGCGGAATATCGACATCGAATTGCGTGCCGTCCACCGCTTGCATCTGGTAGCTGCCGCGCATCGTGCCGACCTGCGTGGACAACACCGTACCGCTGGTATATTCGAAACTTTGGTTTGGCGCGAGCAAGGGCTGTTCACCCACTACGCCCTGACCGCGCACTTCCTGCACATCGTTGTTGGCATCGGTGATGATCCAGTGGCGGCTGATCAGTTTGGCGGTTTGAGTGCCGAGATTGATGATGTTGATGGTGTAGGAAAACACGAAGCGGTTGCCTGGTTCGTCGGATTGATCAGGCAGGTAATTTACTTGTGTCCGTACGATGAAGCCGTGAGAGTCGTTATTTTCCATGCGTGGCATTTGAACCGATTTTGCTGCGGCTCGCAAGGTGAAATGAGTGGGTAGAGAGCACCAATCAACTCCCCGGTTTGGTCAAAAGTTCAAGATCGTTATCCGCAGATTGCACGGATTTATGCAGATTATTGAGCATTCCATAATTCATTACACCGTTCGCCCTGAGGTATCGAAGGGCAAATCAGCATGGGGTCTTAGGCTTCGATACGCTTTGCGTACCTTGTGCTGAGCTTATCGAAGCATCAGCCCGAACGGGATATTTGTCGTTAACTATGGAAATATCAATAAGCCAATTTTTAGAACTGGTTTTTAAATTTGCGTCAATCTGCGTAATCTGATGTGACTACTAGCCATTCGACTAGGTTGGCAAAGAACACCAACCAAGTCGCTGGTTATGCAGACAAGGGTTTAACAAACTCCCAGCAGTTCCACATCGAACACCAGCGTTGCGTTTGGCGGAATCACCCCGCCCGCGCCGCGCGCGCCGTAGCCGAGGTTGGATGGGATCACCAGCGTGCGCTGCCCGCCAACCTTCATGCCTTCCACGCCCTGATCCCAGCCCTTGATCACATGACCCGCACCGAGCGGAAACTCGAACGGCATGCCGCGGTCGCGCGAGCTGTCAAACTTGTTGCCCTTGCTGTCCGGCGCGGACTCGTCGTACAGCCAGCCGGTGTAATGAACGGACACTTCATGCCCCGCGTTGGCCTGTTCGCCTTCGCCCAGTTTGATGTCGGTTTTGATCAGTTCGGTCATGTTGCTTATCTCCATTGTTGGTTATTTGTAGTGGCTATTTTGCTTATCTTCCTTTCCGGAAGCAATGTTAATTTTATGTCACAGTTGGAAGATGATGTTTCAGGTTCCATTACGTTGTGGCGCTCTGAAGCATGTAGTTTTATTCTTTACGCAGCACGATGCCGCGAAACCAGCCTCCGGCAAACAGCGGCATATCGCTGGTTACTTGCAGTCCCGGCACTTCGCGCAACACCTCTTCGAACACCACGTCCATGCGAGTGGCGATGCGGCGCGACAGCGGGTTGAGCGCACGGCGCAGCCAGGCGTGTTGGCGCGGGCGCAGGAATTTGTCGAGGATAACGATTGTGCCGCCGGGTTTGACGGTGCGTGCCGCCTCGCTAAGGCACTGCACGGGTTGCGGTACGACAGCGAGAATCAGGTGCAGCACTGCATGGTCGAAATGCGCGTCGGCAAACGGCAATGCCATGCTGTCGCCCAGCACCCAATCCACCTGCAATCCCGTGTCGCGCGGTCTGGCGCGCGACAGCATCGCGGCATTAAAGTCGAGTGCGGTGTAACGGTGCATCTGCGGCAATAAGGGCAGGTCAAGGCCGGTTCCGGCCCCGCTCAGCAATACTTTGCCAGCTACCTCGGATGGCAGGGAAAGCAGCGAGCTGGTGCGAGCTTTCAGTAAGGGGCGCTCGATGGCCAAATCATAAAGCGGCGCGATCAGGTTGTAACTCAGCCTGAGCAATGGATTTTTGCGGTAAGGTTGATCGGTATTTGCCATGATGCAAGTGTAGTGGATATTCTTGGCGATGAGGTATAGAGTGAGACTGCCATCAGTAATATTATCTGGCCGTATTATCAAACGGTTGCTTCATTAAGTATTCACCAAACCCCAAGGAGATTATCATGAGCAAAACCACCATTAATATCGGTATCGCCGAAAAAGACCGCAAGAAAATCGCCGAAGGTTTATCGCGCATGCTGGCCGATACCTACACGTTGTATCTCAAGACCCATAACTTTCACTGGAATGTCACCGGGCCGATGTTTCAGACCCTGCACCTGATGTTCATGACCCAGTACAACGAAATCTGGCTGGCGGTGGATCTGGTCGCCGAGCGCATTCGCACCCTGGGTTATCCGGCTCCCGGCTCTTACAAGGAATTCTCCGAGTTGAGCTGTATCAAGGATGCCAAGGGGGTGCCCAGCGCGAAAGAGATGATTAGGCAACTGGTAGACGGGCAGGAAGCAGTGGCGCGCACCGCACGCGAAGTATTGCCTATCGCCGAAAAAGCGGGCGACCAACCCACGGTCGATTTGCTTTCCGCGCGCATGGAAGTGCATGAGAAGAACGCGTGGATGTTGCGGAGTTTGCTGGAAGAATGATGTGCTACTGCGCGCGCGCCCAATAGTCCAGCGCGATACCGGCAAACACCGCCGCACCGAACCAGTTATTGTGCAAGAAAGCCGCGAAACATGCTTCGCGGCTTTTGTTTTTAATCAGTGTGTAGTGATACAGCGCGATGCCTGCCGCAACGGCTAATCCGGCGTAATACATCCAGCTCAAATTTGCTATCTGCCCTGCCCAAGCCAGCAGAGCCAGTGTGATGGCGTAGCAGCCCATCACCGCTGACACATCGTATTTGCCAAAGAATAATGCCGAGGAGTGGATGCCGAGCCGGATGTCGTCGTCGCGATCCACCATCGCGTATTCGGTGTCGTAGGCGATTGCCCAGAACACGTTGGCGAGCACTAACAGCCACGCTACCGGTGGCACGCTGCCCAGTTGCGCGGCGAAGGCCATTGGGATGCCGAAGCCGAACGCAATGCCGAGATAGGCCTGCGGGATGGCGAAAAAGCGTTTGGTGAACGGGTAGCTGGCAGCGAGCAATACCGCCGGAACCGAAAGCAGCAGCGTCAGGTTGTTGAGCGGTAGGATCAGCAGTAAGGCGAGAAAGGCCAGTGCCGCCGCCAGCCACAATGCTTCGCCGGGTGCGATGCGTCCGCTGGTGACGGGACGTTCGCTGGTGCGTTTGACATGCTTGTCGATGTGGCGATCCGCGTAGTCGTTGACGGCGCAACCGGCGGAGCGCATCAGCACGGTGCCGAGTACGAAGATCAGTACGATATGCCATGCCGGATGTCCATCGCCCGCGATCCATAAGCCCCACAGCGTCGGCCATAGCAGCAGCAGAATGCCGATCGGTCGGTGCAGGCGTGTGAGCTGGATGTATAGCGAGAGACGTTCGGCGATAGTCATTATTGGTCTGAATTGCAGTTTATTGGCTTTGAGAGTGTCAGCGTCACGGCAGGCGCAAGCTTCGCACAGACGGAGGGTGCCGGGCAAGGTTGATGCGTATTTTGCGCTGATGGATGCTTTGCGCGGGTGGCGACGGGCGAATGGCCGCGCCGGACTGAGGCGCGGCGTGCAACGGGTGGGATTTTTGGGTGGAAATTAGACCTGCATGTTCATGATGTCGTTGTAAGCCTGCACAACCTTGTTGCGCACCTGAATGGTAGTCTGGAGGGTGATGCCGGCTTTTTGCGCCGCAATCATGGTGTCGCTCAGGCTGACGCTGTTGTCGCCCAGCACAAAAGCCTTCTGCATGGCTTCCGCCTTGGATTGAGCCTGTGCTACTCCGTCCAGCGATGATTTCAGCACTTCCGCAAAATCCACTTTGCCGGTGGTGCCAATGGTCGGTGCCGCCTGACTTGGCTCGCGCAGTCCCGCTGCGGCCGCCGCAACACGCATTTGTGCCAATAAACTGTTTACTGCCGAGGTGTTCACTTTCAGCCTCCTTTTTAGGTGAGTGCACAATATCCGATGAAGTGCTATCTGTATGGCGGGAAAAGACGCGGGTTTTTACCCTTGTTCTTGTGTTTAAAAGCCCTGTGGCGACAGATAATACGCGCAATGCCCGAGCGGCTTGGGGGTATGGTTGAATCATATGGCTGAACAGGGAATTATGGCGGCAAATCAATTCGGACAGCTCAACATCCAGCAGAAAATGGGGCTGGTGGTTGGAGTTGCGGCGTTGTTCGCGCTTATCGCGGGTGTTTGGATGTGGGGGCAGACACCGGATTATCGCTTGTTGTATAGCAATTTATCTGATCGTGACGGCGGGGCGATCATCGAATCGTTGCAGCAACTGAATATCCCCTACAAATTCGCCGAGGGCGGTGGGGCGTTGATGGTGGCTTCCGACAAGGTGCATGAAGCGCGCTTGAAGTTGGCCTCGCAGGGGTTGCCCAAGGGGGGGAATGTCGGTTTCGAATTGATGGAGAACCAGAAATTCGGCATTACCCAGTTCGCCGAGCAGGTTAATTACCAGCGTGCGCTGGAGGGTGAGTTGGCGCGCTCGGTGGAAAGTATCGGGGCGGTGGCGGCGGCGCGCGTTCATCTGGCTATTCCCAAGCCCAGTGTGTTTGTCAAAGAACAGCAAAAACCCAGTGCGTCGGTAGTGCTATCCCTGCAAGGGGGGCGGCTGCTTGATTCGGCGCAGGTGAGTGCGATCATTCACCTGATTTCCAGCAGTGTGCCGGAAATGTCCGCAAAGAACGTGACGGTGGTGGATCAGAACGGTACGTTGTTGAGTTCCAGTCATGACGGCCCTGTCAATGAAGGGTTGGATGCAAGTCAGCTCAAGTATGTGCAGCAGATCGAGCAAAGTTACGGCAGACGCATCGAGGCGTTGTTGAGCTCCATGCTCGGCGCAAACAATGTGCGAGCGCAAGTGTCTGCCGATATTGATTTTTCGCGCACCGAGCAAACTTCTGAAACTTACAAGCCGAACCAGAATCCAAATGAGAGTTCGATACGCAGCCAGCAAAGCACCGAAGTGCTCAATGGTTCCGGGCTTAATGCCAGCGGTGTTCCCGGTGCGTTGAGCAATCAGCCTCCGGTTCCGGCGACTGCGCCGATTGTTGCGGCAGCCGGAGCGCCCAGAGCGGGTGCGGTTGGTGCCAATGTGTCCAATCTGCAAAAAGAATCCACGGTCAATTACGAGGTGGATCGCACCATACGCCACACGGTATTGCCGGTCGGTGCAATCAAGCGTCTGTCGGTTGCCGTGGTGGTGAACGGTAATCGCAAGGTGACCGATGCCAAGGGTAAGAGCGTAAGCAAGATTTTGAGCGACGCGGAAAAAGAGCAAATCAATAATCTGGTCAGAGATGCCATGGGTTTCGACCAGAATCGCGGCGATAGTTTGAATGTGCAGTTTGCGGCCTTTGATGAGGCTAAAGAGGTGGTTGAGGAATTGCCGATCTGGAAGCAGCCGGAAGTGATCGAATTATTAAAGGATTTGCTCAAGTATGCGTTGATTGCCGCAGTCATACTGTTTGTGGTGTTCCGCGTTATCAAGCCGGCGTTGCACCCGTTGTTTGTTGTTCCGGAATTCAAGGCTGACGAGATGTCTGCCGAGGAAGATGAGCCGGAAGACTTTTCGCCCAAAGGCCCGGGCTATGAAACGAATCTGCAAACGGCGCGTGATATTGCCAAGCACGAACCTAAAATTGTCGCCAGCGTGGTCAAGGAGTGGGTGAACGGTAATGGTTGACGGGGTTGAGAAAAGCGCGATTTTTCTATTAACGCTCGGTGAAAGCGAGGCTGCCGAGGTATTGAAATATCTCGAGCCCAAAGAAGTGCAAAAGATCAGCGCGGCCATGATGACGCTAAAGAATCTCAATCGGGAAGAGATTTCGGATGTGTTCCATGAATTTATGGTGACTGCGGCGACCAAGACAACTGTCGGTATGGATCCCAATAGTTATATCCGCGGTATGCTCATCAAGGCGCTCGGTGACGACAAGGCTGCCGGATTGCTTGATCGCATCATGCATAATAGCGATACCGAGGGTATTGAAAGCTTGAAATGGATGGATCCGGGAGCTGTTGCGGAAATGATCGGCAATGAGCATCCGCAGATCATCGCGACTATTCTGGTGCATCTGGAGCCGGATCAGGCTGCGGAAATCCTTAAAATGTTCTCCGAACGTACGCGTAATGACGCACTATTGCGTATTTCCACGTTGGACGGCGTGCAGCCTGTCGCATTGCGTGAACTCAATGACGTGCTGGGTAAATTGATGGCGGGTGGCGGTACCGGTAAAAAATCTCTGCAGGGCGGGGTGTCGACTGCCGCGGAAATCCTCAACTACATGGGCGGCACGCTGGAATCCGAGATGATGGAGAATGTGCGCAGTTACGATCCGGAATTGGCGCAAAAAATCGAAGATAAAATGTTTGTCTTTGAAAATCTGCTGGATATCGATGATCGCGGTATTCAACTTATCCTTCGCGAGGTTCAGTCCGAATCGTTGATTGTCGCTCTCAAGGCTGCCAGCGAGGAATTGCGTGAGAAGATATTCAAGAATATGTCAAAGCGCGCATCCGAGATGATGCGCGAAGACCTGGAAGCCAAGGGGCCGGTAAAGCTTAGCGAGGTGGAAGCCAATCAGAAGGAAATCCTCAAGATTGTGCGTCGTCTGGCCGACGAAGGTCAAATCGCAATAGGTGGTGGCGCGGAGGAGGCTTATGTCTAGCGTAATTATCACCAAAGAACAGCTGACACCATTCGAGCGTTGGGAGTTGGCTTCGTTTGATGCGCATCAGGCCGGTAAACGCCCGAATAGTGTCGCGGAACTGGAGAGTATTCGCCAGCAGGCATACGATGAAGGATATGCGGAAGGTCGCGATGCGGGTTATGCAGCCGGTATCCAGCAGGCTCATAACGAGGCAGCGCAAATTAATGCGCTGCTGCAAAGTTTGCAGGTTGCGCTCAATCAGGTGGACGAACAATTGGCCCAGTCATTGCTTGATTTGTCGCTGGAGATGGCTCGCAAGATGGTGGGTGATGCTTTGCAGGCGAAGCCGGAAGTGGTTCTGAGTGTCGTCAGTGAAGCGATTGGCAGTTTGCCGCATTTTAACCAGAATGCGCATTTGGTTTTGCATCCGGACGATGCCGAATTGGTGCGCAAGCAAATGGGCGAACAGTTGTCGCACGCCGGATGGAAAATTTTTACCGACACGCAAATCAGGCGCGGAGGATGCCGCGTGGAGACCGCACATAGCCAGGTAGATGCCACGGTAGAGGCGCGCTGGAAGCGCGTGGTCGAATCTATGGGGAAGGATAAGCCATGGCAAGCCTGACCCCGAATAAGAATAGTGCCAGATGGCAGGACTTCCTCAATGAAGGCCGCGAATGCGTGGCGGAGTGCGCCACCATGCTACCGAGCGGTCACCTGACCAAGGTAACCGGCTTGGTAATGGAAGCGGTCGGTTTGCAAATGGCAGTTGGCAGTACCTGTTCGATCCATTTGCCGAACGGTGTTGTGGAAGCGGAAGTGGTCGGTTTTGCCGGGGAGAAGTTGTTTTTGATGCCGGAGAACGATGTGTATGGCCTGGTGCCCGGTGCCCGTGTGATGCAGGTTGAGGCCGCTCATGTACTGACTCTGGGCGGCAAGCGCCAATCGCCGCATCGCCGCACCTCGGATAGCGCCAAACATTTGCCGGTCGGCGATATGCTGCTTGGCCGCGTGCTGGATGGTGCCGGTAAGCCGCTCGATCAATTGGGACCATTGCAGGACTGCGGGTATGCGCCGCTGCAAGGCCGGGCTTTTAATCCGTTGGAGCGTGCTTCGATTGATTCGTCGCTGGATGTCGGGGTGCGCGCTATCAATAGTATGTTGACGGTTGGGCGGGGGCAGCGCATGGGTTTGTTTGCCGGCAGCGGTGTCGGTAAGAGTGTGCTGCTCGGCATGATGGCGCGTTATACCAGTGCGGATGTGACGGTGGTCGGTTTGATCGGTGAACGCGGTCGCGAAGTTAAAGAATTTATCAACGATATTCTCGGCAAGGAGGGGATGGCGCATTCGGTGGTGGTTGCCACGCCGGCGGATACTTCGCCGCTGATGCGTTTGCAGGGGGCGGCTTATGCCACCACCATTGCGGAATATTTTCGTGATCAGGGAAAAAATGTTCTGCTGATCATGGATTCGCTGACCCGTTTTGCCATGGCACAGCGTGAGATTGCGCTGGCGGTCGGTGAGCCACCGGCCACGAAAGGCTATCCGCCGTCTGTTTTTGCCAAGTTGCCGCAACTGGTGGAGCGCGCCGGTAACGGTCTGGAAGGCAGCGGCTCGATTACCGCTTTCTATACCGTGCTAACCGAGGGTGACGACCAGCAGGATCCGATTGCCGATAGTGCGCGCGCCATTCTCGACGGGCATATCGTGCTGTCGCGGCGGCTGGTGGAGCAGGGGCATTACCCTGCAATCGATATCGAGGCATCGATCAGCCGCGTGATGTCGCGTCTGGTTTCTCCGGAGCATTTGTCGGCAGTGCAGCGTTTCAAGCATATGTATGCGCACTATCAGCGCAACCGCGATTTGATCAGCGTGGGCGCTTATGTCAGGGGCAGCGACCCGTTTCTGGATGAGGCGATTGCGCTTTATCCGAGGATGGAGCAATTTCTGAAGCAGGATATGTATCAAAGCGAACCTTACGGCACCAGCGTTGCCCAATTGATGGCGCTGTTTGAACCGTTACATTAAGAGGCTTAATTATGACCAAGCCGTTCTCCCTGCAATCCGTGATGAATCTGGCGCAGCACCAGAACGATTCGGCGACGCGCAAGCTCGGTCAGCTGAATAAACAACAGCATAGCGCGCAGCAACAACTTGAAATGCTGCGGCAATATCGCAGGGATTACCAGATGCGCCTGCAGGAATCCACACAGGGAGGCATGGCTCCAGCCGAGTTGCGCAATTTTCAGGAGTTCATCAACAAGCTTGATGAAGCGATCGCGCAACAGTTTCAAACAGTAGAGCAGAGCAAGGTATCTACCCAGGTCGGGCGAGGCGAATTTGATGCGACGCGGCGCAAACTAAAATCATTCGATACGCTGCGGAAACGCCATGTCGAAGAACAGAAAATGGTCGCCGAGAAGTCCGAACAGAAATCTCTGGATGAGCATACCGGCAGACTTGCGGCACGCAAAATGCGCAATACAGAAGATTCGAACAGATGATCAGGAGAATGCCATGACTAATCTACCCATCCCCAGCAGCAATTCGCAACCGGCATCGAACAGCGCCGTTGCGAATACAGTGCAAAAAAGCGATCCCATCGAGGCGCAGTCTGCGAATCCGTTTGGTGCCGTGCTGGCGCGTACAATGCAGGGGGATGAAGGCAGCACATCCAACGCAAACTCGCAACCGGATGCATCCGCGATTGAAGTCAAGGAAACTGAGGGTGATGTAGTTCAGACTGGCAAAATCGAGCAGGATAAAACTCTGGCTGCCGTCATAACAGGTGACCCATCCAGTGCCTTGGCGGCCATGCTGCAACTTCCCCAAAATATCAAGCTGGCGCTTGAAAGGGATGCCGCCGCCACAGCTGCTCCGCGGGTGGTAACCGATGCGGCGGTAGCAGCCGGAACCATGGCCGGTACGACGATGCTTCGTAAAGCAAATGCCAATAAAGCAGAGCTTAATCAACCTGTAGCCAATGCGGGAACGATGCAAAGCAAGGCAAAATTTAGTTTGCCGGCTGCCGCAGCCCCAACAGGCAAACCGGATTTCGCAGCCACGGTTGCCGATACGCAGGCGTTGCATAGTAGCACTGCTACGGATTTCATTAAGTTCGCCGAATTGCCTAACAGTATTCCGGATGCTGCACGATCCGCGCAAAACATTGCCCAGACAGCTTCTTCAATGGTGACATCCGGTATGTCGCCTAATATATTGACACCAGAAAGGGCTGTTGGCGGCATGCAGGCCATTTCATCGCCGTTAGGCAGTAACGGTTGGACTGAAGAGTTTTCGCAAAAGATTAGCTGGATGGGTACGCAACAAAATCAGGTTGCCGAGTTGCATTTGAATCCACCCAATTTGGGGCCGCTGGATGTGGTGCTCAAGATATCGGATAACCAGGCTACCGCTTTATTTACGTCTCCGCATAGCGCGGTACGAGAAGCGGTGGAAAACGCATTGCCCCGACTTCGCGAGATATTGGCGGATAACGGCATCATGTTGGGTAATGCTACGGTTAGCGATCAATCGCCGCGTGACCGCGGTGCGGAAGGATTTGCGGATAAAGGTACGGGTACGGCATTGCCGCGAGAGATTTCTGGCGGGCTGGACAGGACGGCAGAGTCATCGTCTCCGTCCATACAGTCGATGCCAGTGCGTCGCCACAATGGGATGGTAGATACTTTTGCTTGAGCGGAGCAGGGGTGCGTTGCGTTGTGACTCTGTAGAGTGTTGCAGGTATGGTGCGTTTTCTGGTAAGGCTGCGAGTTTTGTACGTATTGGTATTTACGCGGTGCGCGATGCTGCGGTCTTTAACCTAAACTTTGGGTGATCTTAGCCGATAAGAGGCGATATGCAGTTAGTGTGCGCTACGGGTGTATTGGCTTGCCATAAAGGGTAGGGTTTTTTGATGCAAGGCTGGAAGGGGTATCCTGTTCTGTATGCACCAATCACAGTCATTTTGAATGCAAAGCCCAATTTAATGGGAGATTCAAGTGCTAACCGAGTTATCATTAGCGCTGGATTTAAAGTGTCAAATAGTATGAAAAACCGTTGATTAAGGGTTCAAATATGGCTAAACCAGGAAAGTCTGCCGAAGCAGATGAAGTTGCTAATGAGCCGCCAAAAAAAGGCAGAACAAAACTCATCATTATTATTGCCGTTGTCGCTGTGTTGGTTATAGGCGCGGGAGTTGCTGCGTTTTTTTTAATGGGACAGTCGCATGAACTGACACCGGCAGAAAAAGCGGAAGCAGAAAAAGTTGAAGAAAAAGCCGACGAGGAAGCCAGCGCGAAAAACCCTCCTAAATATGTTGATTTAGGGACATTTACCGCCAATCTGGTGCGCGAAGAGAGCGATCAATATCTGCAAGTTGCGATTTCACTGAAACTGACCAGGCCGGAACTGGAAGAAAGGGTCAAGAACAGCAGCCCGGAAATCATGCACCGGGTGAATATGTTATTGCAAAGCAAGCGTCCTTCCGAACTTATCACTTATGAAGATAAAAAGAGGTTGGCCGGGCAAATCAAGGAGCAAGTCGAATATGTTCTTCATATGCGCAAGATTGAGCCTGTCATCAGTTCCGATCCGCTCGAAGCGCCACCAACCGAAACCAAGGGCGGTAAAAGCGGGATAACCGAAGTGTTGTTTACATCATTCATCATTCAATAATAACGAGTGACAATGGCAGAAAATGGGCAATAGCAGAAAATGAGTGAATTTCTCTCACAGGACGAAGTTGATTCCCTGCTCAAAGGGGTCACCGGCGAAGAGGAGAATGAGTCTGCCGAATCGGAAGCGGCGACGGGAGAGGTTCGCTCGTACAATCTTGCTTCGCAAGAGCGCATTGTGCGTGGGCGTATGCCCACAATGGAAATTATCAACGAGCGTTTCGCACGTTTGTTTCGCATCGGGTTGTTCAATTTTATCCGCCGTACCCCGGAAATTTCGGTTGGTCCGGTGCGCGTATTGAAGTTCGGTGAATTCGTACGCAATCTGCATGTTCCGGCTAATCTGAATATTATTCAAGCCCCGCCGTTGCGTGGCAATGGTTTGTTCATTTTTGATCCCAATCTGGTATTTCTGGTGGTGGACAATATGTTTGGCGGTGATGGGCGCTTCCATACTCGCGTGGAGGGGCGCGAATTTACCCAGACCGAGCAGCGTATTATCATGAAGCTGCTGGATGTGGTATTTGAAACATATGGAAAATCTTGGGAACCCGTTCACCAGCTGGCGTTCGAGTTTGTCCGTTCGGAAATGAATCCGCAGTTTGCCAACATTGCGACTCCCAACGAAGTGGTTATCGTTACCACTTTCGACATAGAACTGAGCGGCAATGGCGGTGCGTTTCACATTTGCATGCCTTATTCCATGCTTGAACCGATCAAAGATCTGCTGTTCAATAATGTGCAGGGTGAGCACATGGCCACGGATCACCGCTGGCTGCAGCTTTTGTCCAAGCAGGTGCAATCCGCCAATATCGAATTAATCGCCACGCTCGGCAAGGCCAATTTGACCTTTGATCAAGTATTGAAGATGCGGGTTGGCGATATCGTGCCACTGGCGGTCGATGAAAATATTACCGCTTCGGTAGACGGCGTGCCGATGATGGAATGTAAATATGGTGCATTTAATAACCAATATGCGTTGAAGGTTGAAAGAATGCTCTCGATCGATAAAGGAGAAGATTAATGGCTGACGAAACAGCAACCAACGAAGAAGCGATCACTGCAGACGATTGGGGTGCGGCCATGGCCGAGCAAACCACGACTACCGACGATTGGGGTGCAGCCATGTCTGAACAGGCCAGTGCCGACAGTCAGCCGGCTGCCGCTGCCAAACCGCACGTTTTGGAACAATTCGGAGCAAGTGGTCCCGCTTCGGCCACTACCAACGACCTCGACATGATTTTGGATATACCGGTGCAACTGACTGTTGAGCTGGGGCGCACAAAGATGCCGATCAGAAATTTGTTGCAACTGGCACAAGGCTCGGTAGTAGAGTTAGCCGGCATGGCGGGTGAGCCGCTGGACGTAATGATCAATGGCTTTTTGATCGCGCAAGGCGAAGTTGTCGTCGTGAATGACAAGCTGGGCATACGCTTGACTGACGTTATTACACCTTCGGAACGGTTGCGGCGTTTAAACAGATAACAGGAACCAGATGAAAGAAGACAGGGCGGTTCACTAATGGAACTAAGGACTATTTTGTCTGGCAATCCCCAAATGATTGTTTGCCGGCTGGTTGAAGGTTGCCAAAAAATATCAACCAGATTCTCGGTTATGTTTGCTATTTGTTGTTCTTCTGTCTATGCCGCAGATGCGCCCCGCCTCGCCTACACCCCACCGCCGCCCGCAGTCAGTTCGGGTAATATTGCACAAATCATTTTCAGTTTGCTGCTGGTGTTGGCCGCTATTGTGCTGGTGGGATGGATGCTCAGGCGCATGAATGTTGCACAGCATGGAACAGGGAAGCTGCTCAAAGTGTTGGGCGCTGTGCCGATAGGGCAACGTGAGCGCATCGTATTGGTCGAGGTGAATGATACCTGTCTGGTGGTCGGTGTCGGCCCAGGGCAAATTCGCACGTTGCATACATTTCAGAAAAACGAGTTACATTTGATGCCAGACAGCGAATCTCTGGCTGAAAATTCTGGCGCCAGTTCGCAGTATCCGGCTAATAAATTTGCCGGTCTTCTGGCATCCGTTCTGAATAAGCGCAAACAAAAAACCGCAGAGAAATAACCGTGTTTCAGCAAACAATAAAACGCAAGCAGAGAGCCCGTCCTCTGTCGATCAAAGGACGATGGAAAGCGTTTCTGAATCTACTGGTGATGTCGATTTTCTGTCTGCTGATCAGTCAGCAGGCTTATGCGGAAATTGGATTGCCTGCAGTAACCAGCACGCCGTCACCCGGCGGAGGGCAGACGTATAGTTTGAGCTTGCAAACACTGTTGCTGCTAACCTCGCTGAGTTTTCTTCCGGCGATTCTGCTGATGATGACCGGATTTACGCGCATCATTATTGTGTTGAGTTTGCTGCGTTCTGCCATCGGTACACCGTCTTCGCCACCCAATCAGGTACTGGTCGGGCTGGCATTGTTTCTCACGTTTTTTGTCATGTCACCGGTATTCGACAAGATGTATACCGATGCCTATTTGCCTTTCAGCGAAAACAAACTTGATTTTCAGCAGGCGGTTGAAAAAGGCAGCGTGCCGTTAAAAGCCTTTATGCTGCGCCAAACACGCGAGGCGGATCTGGCGCTGTTCGTGAGAATCTCCAACAGTGAACCGTTGCAAGATGCGGAACAAGTGCCGCTGCGCATTCTGGTACCCGCTTATGTGACCAGCGAATTAAAAACGGCTTTTCAGATCGGCTTCGTGGTATTTATCCCGTTTCTTATCATCGATATGGTAGTGGCCAGCGTGCTGATGTCCATGGGTATGATGATGGTATCGCCGGCTATCATTTCGCTGCCGTTCAAGATCATGCTGTTCGTGTTGGCTGATGGCTGGAATTTGATCATCGGTTCTTTGGCGCAAAGTTTTTATACTTGAAATAGTCACTGGCCGCTAGGCGTTCGCTTTTGGTTAAGCCAAAAAATTGCAAAGCGCCTACACCAGTTAACGACTACACACTGTTACTAACGGCTACATTATGACCCCTGAAACCGTCCTTACTATCGGGCAGCAAGCCATCGAATTGACGCTGATGATTTCTGCGCCGCTATTGCTTAGCGCGCTGGTGATTGGTCTGGTGGTGAGCATTTTTCAAGCGGCCACACAAATCAACGAAATGACTTTGTCGTTCATTCCAAAACTGCTGGGGACGTTTCTGGTGCTGATTTTTGCCGGACCGTGGATGGTCAATACCATGGTCGATTATATCCAGCGATTGTTTGGAAATATCCCCTGGATGGTCGGGTGACAGCTGATGAGTAGGGCTGTCTAGTGATCAGCATTACCAGCGCGCAGCTAGAAATGTGGCTTGCAGCGCTAGTTTTTCCGTTGACGCGCATTCTGGCAATGATTGCCAGTTCACCGATACTTGGTAACAAACAAATACCGGCGCGCGTCAAAGTCGGTTTGTCTGTACTGCTTACCATCATCATTGCGCCAAACATTGGTGCAATGCCGCCGGTCTCCGTCGGTTCGCCGCAGGGGCTATTGATAATGATTCAACAGATCATTATCGGCGTATCAATGGGATTCACCATGCGTCTGATCTTTACTGCCGTTGAAATGGCGGGTGAATTAGCCGGACTGCAGATGGGATTGGGATTCGCCAGTTTTTATGACCCTGTGAATGCGGTTCATTCGCCGATCATTGCCCAATGGTTGGGGATGGTTGCGGCACTGGCCTTTCTGGCTATCAACGGGCATTTGTACATGTTGACAGCCTTGGCAGAAAGTTTCCGGATGCTGCCTGTCGGTGACATGATGCCAAGCCAGGGATTCTATGCAGTAGCCAGTTGGGGCGGAAGCATTTTTGCCTATGCCTTGCAGATTTCACTGCCTATACTGGCCGCTCTGTTGATCACCAATATCGCGTTGGGGATACTTACCCGTGCCGCACCGCAGCTTAATCTGTTCGCGATCGGTTTTCCCATTACGCTGGCGATTGGATTTCTGGTGCTGGCTCTATCCATGCCGCACTTTATTCCGATGCTGGATAGACTGACTCAGGAAGGATTGGGCGCAACGCTCAATCTGGTCAAGCCGCAGCAATAACTTGGCAACTGCGCTCAATCTGCGAACAACTGTTAT
This sequence comes from Gallionella sp., assembly GCA_028689145.1. GTDB lineage: Bacteria > Pseudomonadota > Gammaproteobacteria > Burkholderiales > Gallionellaceae > Gallionella. The sequence goes on along the minus strand of JAQTWT010000001.1, from coordinate 123,725 downwards.
TAACAAGAAGCAGATTACATATAATTGAACAAGGAAAGATTTGAGACTGCGGCAAACGATTTTAGCGATGCCTGCAGCGTGGTATTTTGCTGTGTTAAATCGCTATATGCTTTATAGGGGTCGATATCCTGCAGTTGCGACAAGGTCTGTTTGAATTGCAGAGCCAAGTCGTCCCCCGCAGTCTGTAGCGCATCAAGCTCTTGAAGGCGCAAACCCAGCGTTGACCGGATCGACAGGACATTGTTCAATGCATTGTCCAGATTTTTCAGGCTGCGGCTCAGGGTGTTTGTCAGGCCGGTTGTGCCACCATTGGCAGAGGTTGGCACCGGCGCGTTCAGTGCGGTAATCAAATCGGATACGGTTTTGAATATGCTTTCGTTGGTGCTTGGCGTAACCGTAAATGTATCGCCATTGGCAGGTATGCCTTTAATGTCGAATTGCATACCGGCAAAACTGATGGCTTGTCCGCTCACGTATGTGGTGCCGGCGGAAACTGCCGCGGGTGTAGTCGTATCATTTACTGCATAAGTCGTCACATCCGGAGCGCCCCCCACGCCGGGAGTCACAGTAAATACCACGCTATAGCTATTGGTCGTCAACGATGCGGTATTGGATACGGAACCCGTGCTGATAATACCTGTGCCCGTGTTGGCGGCGGCGGGTTTCGTAACAAACGTGCCGTTGCCATTTTTAATCCGCATGAATACATCTGCCCCCGAATCACTGGACGCAATTTGCCGCGAGGCATTGGCTTGCGTCAGGCGTTGCCCGTCGTCGCCGTTGTAGGTCATTACACCTGCCACATCTGCAAAAGGCTGAGTTCTGGACTGGAAGCCAGAAAACAGATAATTGCCGGCACCATCCGTGCTGTTTGCGTAGCTGACTAATTCCTGCAATCTGCCGCTTAAATCGGTCGCAATGGTGCGACGGTCAATGTCCGAGAGTCCGCCGTTACCGGCATTGACGGTAGCCGTTTGAATATCCTGAATCAGGGAGGTCACGTTTTGCAGATTGCTTTCCGCCAGAGATACCGTGTGCCGCATCGCCGTGCGGTTCGCGCCGTATTGCGTATTGATCGCATCGGCCTGATTGACGCTGATAGCTTGTGCGGCAGCGACCGGATCATCCGAAGCGCTTTGTATTCTCCGACCCGTAGCAACCTGTTGTTGGGTTTTTAATAAAGCGGTTTGCTGTTGCCCGAGCGAAGCCAGATTACTGTCGTATATGGTACTGGAACTGATACGCATCACACACCTACCTTCCTATAGCCAGCACTGCATCAAACATGGTGTTGGCAATTTGCATTGCCTTGGCGGCTGCCTGATACGCTTTCTGATAACGCATTAAATTAGCAGCTTCCTCGTCCAGATTTACCCCTGAAACAGCCTGTTGTGCCGCAACTGTTTGAGCAGCCATATTGGTTTGCGCCAGACTGGTTACGGACAGCTCGCTGGTTTTTGCACCAACATCGCCAACCAGTTGGCCATATGCCCCCAGAAAACTTGTTGTTCCGACTCCCGCCGCGCTGGTGGCATCACCTCCCAGCAAATTACTGGTTTGCAAACTGGACATCAGCAGAGCGTTGCGATTGTCACCTACCGCGTTAGTGTTTGATGCCACACTAAAGGTATCGCCGGTTACGGGGGTGCCGGTAATCTGCACTGTCCAGCCGTTGTAAGTCAATGTCGCACCGGCAGCCGGGCTGTATAACGTACCCGGAGCACCGACCAGAACTGCCGGCGCAGTAGTGTCATTAACGGTGAAGTGCGTCGCATCAATAAAACTAATCGTGACACTGTTACGTATACTGGCATTTAGCGGAACTGTTGATACAGTCCCGGCAGTAATTTTCCCGGTTCCAGTATTGGTTGTCGCGGCAGTGCCTCGCATCGGCGCTGCCGCGGCAATTTTGGCCGGATCATTGGTTGCAACGGCAATATCACGCGCGCCGTTTGCGGTGGGACGGATTATGAAGCTATCCCCGGCCGTTACAGTACCCGGCGCGGTAATAGTGATTCCATCTACAGTTGAACCAGCCGCGAGTGCAGCCGCTGTGTAATTGGTCACCGTGTTGTCAGACAAACGCAGCAAGGTATAACCGGCCGCAGCACTATTATAAGTTAGCCGATAGTCACTGGTGGTCAGCTTGGATACGTCCGAAATAGTGACGGTAGGAACACCTGATGCGGCAGCATTATTGGTATTCTGGATGACTCGCGGCACAGCGGCTGTTAAAAGATTTCCTCCCAATGCGCCGTTTAAATCCTGTCCCAGTTTGTTTTGCTGGTTAATGCGGGTCGCCAGTCCAAGTGCCACACGTCCGAGTGCATTGCGTGTCGGCTCCAGGCTTTGGTCGCGGAAAGTGAGATACGCGCCCAGATTGCCGCCCTGAATGCTGCTTTGCTGCATCGCGAGAGCCTGACCATTCCTCAGGTAAGAAATATCCAATTTGCTCGGGTCGCTTAACGATGCGGTGGCTTGCAAACTCATTGCCTGATCATTGATCACCAATGACTGGCCGTTACCCACAAAGATGCTGACTGTTCCATCCGCTTGTTGCAGCATGGTCGTCTTGATTTCCTGATTCAATTTGGTGATCAACTGATCGCGCTGGTCAAGCAGATCATTGGGTTGTTGCACCGGCACTGCCGCAATAGCGCGCTTGATGCTGACGTTCAGGACGGAAATTTGCTGGGCATAACTGTTGACGGCGTTGACGCTGTTGGTGATTTGCGTGTTAAGGCCGTTGACTATATCGGTCATGCGCTGGTCAATGGCTTGAAACCGGTTTACGGCAAATTGCGCATTGCCGAGCATGGTCTGACGTGCCGGAACAGACTCGGGATTGTTGGCAACGGCACTCATCGCGTCAAAAAAGCTCTGCATTGCAGGTGATGCGCCGGCAGTCGGATCTGCCACCAAATTATCGATTTGTTTGAGCGCAGTGTGGTATGCAGTAAGATAAGTCGCTTGACTTTGTTCCTGTAGAACCTGAGCTGACAGGTATTGGTCGTAGATTCGCGTTACCCCCTGTACATCGACGCCCTGCCCAAAAAAACCTGAACCGGTCTGCTGACTCAACCGTGCAGCCGGCAGAGTTTGTTGCCGCGAAAACCCGGGAGTGCTTGCATTGGCAATGTTGTGTTCGGTGGTCGCTATGCCCAGCTGGGCAGCATTCATGCCACTTAGTGACGATGCAAATAAGTTTGCCACGATATTTCCTTTGTTCGCCTGATGGCGATCCTGTACTGAGTTATCGGCACATCCTGAAAACTCTTTAGGGTGTGTCGAATAAGCCTTTAGCCCGCTTCTCTGCGAAAGTGGGAATTAATACTCAAGGCACGGTCAGAGCGATTAGCCCGCCAAATTGATTCTGCCCATGACGCTCACCAGCTTTTCCGCATATTTCGGATCTGTTGCATATCCGGCTTTTTGCAACGCCTGGGCCATTCCCGCAGCATTACCTCCCTGTTGCAATACATTTGCGTAGCGCGGGTTATTGCTCAGCATGCTGGCATAATCCTTGAACGCATCGGCATATGAGGAATACGCGCGAAATTTTTCTACCTGCTTGCTGGGAACGCCATTCTTGTATTCGGTGGTCATCACCTCGGCCACCTTGCCATTCCAGTCGGCATTAGCCTTAATTCCAAATAGGTTATAGCTGCTGCTGCCGTCCGCCATGCGGATTTCGCGTTTTCCCCAGCCGCTTTCCAGCGCAGCCTGTCCCAGCATCAGCTGCGGCGGTACTCCTGTCGTCTGGCTGGCTTGCATGGCGTGCGGCATCATGCGGTTCACAAAATCCTGCTGGGTATTTTCGTTATAGGCGGACGGCAATGCGGCTATAGCGGAGCGAGTGTCTGTAATAGCGGATTGGGGAGCAATATTTTGCCCTTTGCCATCAGTCAATTGCCCTCTGCTGAGTTGCTTGACCATGATGTCGGCCAGGCCCACGCCACGGCTCGCCATGCTTTGCGCCAATTGCTGATCCAGCATGCCTGTAAACATCTTGGTCTGTTCGCTGTCTAGCATACCGTCCTGCGGTGTGGCTTCTCGCATGCTTTTTAGCATCATGTTAAGAAATACCGACTCAAACTGCTGCGCCGCTGCCTTGAGTGCCTGATCCGGAGACTGTTTGGCTTGGGCGCGCAACCGCTCCAAGCTCTGCGCATCGAGAGCCAGTTTTGAGGATATATCCAGCGGGTTAGCCATTAGATGATCTCCAGCTCGGCATGCAATGCCCCGGACGATTTCATTGCCTGCAATATGGCCAGCAAGTCCTGCGGTGTCGCGCCTATCGAATTAAGCGCTTTGACCACTTCGCTCAAGGTGGCACCTCGTTTAAGTTGTATCAGGCTGCCCTTGTCGGCTGTCACATCTATAGTGGTTTGCTCGGTTTGCACCGTTACCCCGTCCGAGCGCTCATTCGGTTGGCTTACCGCATTGTCGGTATTGATCACTACGGTCAAGTTACCATGCGCCACCGCGCAAGTATCCAAAGAAACGGCCTGGTTCATTACGATCGAACCGGTACGGGCATTAATAATGACTTTGGCGCTTCCCTGTGCCGGGCTGACTTCAAGATTTTCAACCTTGGAAATAAACGCCACACGCTCATTTCCCCCAGGGGCACGGACTTGTATCACGCGTCCGTCCAGAGCCGAAGCTATGTCCGGCGCAATTTGTCCGTTGATGGCCTCGACAATACGCGCAACGGTGGTGAAATCTGTCGTTTTTAATTCCAGATGAATGAACTCGCCCTGGCCCAGTAACGTCGGCACAGCGCGTTCCACTTGAGCGCCATCCGGTATGCGACCGACATTCAGATGATTTACCTGTACCGAGGCGCCGCCCGACGAAGCACCGGCACCGCTAACCAGCACGTTGCCTTGCGCCATTGCGTACACTTGACCATCAGCACCCTTTAGCGATGACATCAATAATGTTCCGCCCCGCAGGCTTTTTGCGTTACCGGGTGATGATACCGTCACGTCAATGTGCTGGCCGGGTCTGGCAAAGGCCGGCAATGTGGCGGTTAACGACACCGCAGCGACGTTTTTGAGCTGCAAACTGGTTCCTTGCGGCAGATTTACGCCCAGTTGCGATAAGTAACTGATGAAACTTTGTACTGTAAACGGTGTTTGAGTGGTCTGGTCGCCGGTGCCGTCCAAGCCGACCACCAGACCATAACCGGTCAATTGATTGTCACGCACCCCTTGAATACTTGCCATCTCCTTGATTCGGTCGGCGTGTGCGGTACTCCAGAAGGAAGACAACAGCAGCAATGAAACAGACAGACCGACAATCGTTCCGATACGGGAAACGATAGGCGCATGAGTCAACTGTGCTGAAAAAAACTGTTTCATTGTTATTTCCTGTGATTCGAAAACCAATAAATTATGAATGGTTTTTTGGTACAACTACATGGCAATCAAATCTCTATCCTTATTCAGGATGTCCTCAGAACGGCAGCACCGACATAAAGAATCGTCCCAGAAAACCGAGCGTCTGGGTGTCGTTTATCACTTCACTCATCGCCCCGGCCTTTTTATACTCAATATGGGCATCGGCAACCTGAGTGGACTGTACAGCGTTCAAGTTGGTAATTGTAGTCGGATTTACCACGCCGGAGAAACGAATAAATTCGTCACTCAGGTTCAGTGATACCTGTTTTTCTCCGCTGACCAGAAGATTGCCGTTTGCCAATACGTCGATCACTGTTACGCTAATTGTTCCGGTCAGATCCTCACTGGCCGCTCCCGCGCTTGCATCGGCCGATGTGTTCTCAGTTGTGCCGACCACGGAACCCGTCAAGGAGAACAGCCGGTTGAGAAAACTGCCGACACGTCCGCCGATAAGATTGGTCGGGATGTTTGTGGTGACAGTCGGAATATTGGCATTGACGCTATTCGAATAACTGGAGCTGCCGCTGCTTTTCCGGTTGCCGGTGGTTTTCTCAACGATATTGATAGTCAGTATGTCGCCTATATTCCGGGCGCGCTTGTCTTCAAACAACGGGCGTTCATTAATACCGGCATGGAAAATCGCCCCGTCCGCCGGGGCGACTACCCTTTTTTCAACTGGCTTAGCGGTCATCGGTTGATGGATGGCGGTAGGCGGGGTCGTGGCGCAGCCGGCCATCAGTATGCTGATGGCAATACACAGGCAGACGGAGAAGAGAGTTCCGCTACTGGAGTTCCGTACTGAAGGCGCAAAGCGCCGTGTTTGTACCCGACTCTTTATTTGTTGATAGACGCTCAATTCGGGCTCCTTGATTCACTTATCAAATCTGCGATAATTTTTGCAGCATCTGATCTGAAGTTTGAATGGCCTTGGAATTGATTTCATAAGCGCGTTGGGTTTGGATCATGTTCACCAATTCCTCCACCACGTTTACGTTCGAAGTTTCCACATAGGATTGACTCAGCGAACCGCTGCCATTTGTTCCCGGTACATTGGTGCTGGGGGTGCCCGAAGAAGCTGTTTCCTGATACAGATTTTCGCCCATGCTTTGCAGACCGGCCGGATTGATAAACGTCGCCAGTTGCAGGCTGCCAACTTGCACCGGTGCAGTCACACCTGCTTGTGTTACGGTAACAATGCCATCACGGCCAATGGTAACTCCGGTGGAGGTGGCGGGGATTGTGATAGCTGGTTGCACGGCAAAGCCGCTGGCGGTTACCAACTGCCCTTGGCTATCCATCTGGAACGAGCCGTCCCGTGTGTAGGCTGTCGTGCCATCCGGCATCAATATCTGGAAAAACCCCGCCCCCTGAACCGCCACATCCAACTGGTTGCCGGTGAGTTGCAAATTACCCTGGGTATGAATGCGTTCGGCGGCGATCGGACGAACACCCGTGCCGATCTGCAAACCTGATGGGATTTGGGTTTGTTGCGAAGATTGGGCACCCGGCTGGCGTATGGTCTGGTACAGCAGATCCTCGAATACGGCACGCGAACGTTTGAAACCGGTGGTGCTGACGTTGGCCAAGTTATTGGCAATCACATCCATCTGGGTTTGCTGGGCATCCAGACCGGTTTTTGCGATCCATAAAGAACGTATCATGATTGCTATCCTCTTATAAATAAACGCAGGGGGTGCTGTGCATCTGACCCCCGCTAACCGGTAAGGCTCATTATCTGGCTGGCCTGTCTTGCGTTGTTATCCGCGGATTGCAGCATCTTCATCTGCATATCGAATTTCCGCGCCAACGAAATCATATTCACCATTGCTTCAACCGTATTGACATTGCTGCCTTCCAGGCTGCCTGATACCACGCTTACATTGGCATCTACCGGCGCGGTCGTGCCGTCCTTCAAACGAAACAATCCATCGCCGCCACGCTCCAGTTGTTCGGGAGGGGGGTTAACCAATTTTAAGCGCCCCGCGGCCACGACAGCCGTTGCCCCGGTACCGCTGGGTACTGTCGAGATGGAGCCGTCTCTGGCGATTGTCACTTCAGTGTCGGCAGGTATCGTGATGGCACCGCCGTCACCCATCACGTCCAAGCCGTTGCGTGTTTGCAACACCCCGCCCGGTGTGATTTGCAGGCTACCGTTGCGCGTATAGGCTTCCTTGCCATCCGGCCCTATCACTGCCAGCCATCCGGCTCCCGGTAACGCCACATCAAGCGCCCGCCCAGTTTGCTGCATGATTGCCGGTGTAAAGTCTGAACCGGGGGTGGAATCCACTACAAACGTCCGGGTTTGCAAGCCTTCTCCAACCAGCGGCACGGCACGAAAGGTGCTCAGGGCGGCACGAAACCCGGGAGTATTCGCATTGGCCAGATTTTCCGACACCACTGCCTGCTGGTTCAGCACCTGCGCCGCACCGGTCATGGCTGTGTAGATCAATTTGTCCATAGCTTTTTCCTGAAAATGTAACAGCGCAACGTGCCGCGCCTGTTAGTTAAGCGCTATTTCAAATTCACGATGGTTTGCAGCACTTGATCCTGCGCCTTGATCGTTTGCGCATTGGCTTGATACATACGCTGCGCGACAATCATATTTACCAGTTCGGCGGTCAGATCCACGTTGGAATCTTCCACAGCAGAGGATTGCAGCACCCCTCGACCGCTGGTACCTGGCGGTAGCGGCCCTAAAATACCGGCAGCAACCGTTTCCACCCATTCATTGTTCCCCACCGGTTGCAAGCCTTGCGGGTTGGAGAAGTTGGTCAGTAGCATTTGTCCCAGCGCCTGAGTTTGTCCGTTGGTATAGCGCCCCAGAATGATGCCATCCGCGCCGGTTGAATATCCGCTCAGTGTTCCGGCGGCATAACCATTTTGAGTCAGACTGTTTACGTTGAAAGTGCCCGCATATTGCGTAGATTGGGTAAGGTCAACGGTAATAGTGGCACCGCCTGTCCATGGCATGGTGCCGGTGGTTACTGCTGCGGCAGGTGAGGTTAACGCACCGCTGTTACCAAAAACCATAGTAGTCATTGCCGTTGCGGGTGCCACATTTGGCACCGATGTGCCATCGACTGTTAAAAAAACGTTCCATGTGTTAGAGCCTGCATTGGTGGTAATTGAATCAGCTGCTACTGCCGCTACTGTCGCAGGGGAATAGGTCGCCGTCGTTGCAGTAAGGGCGGTAATCGTTACTGTTGAAGGTACGCCCGCGCCGCCGCCATTGGGTAAAGTGAGAGTATTGCCTACAGCTAGTCCTGCAGTGCTGGCAAACGATACGGTGGTCGTAGTAGGGGCGGGAGCGGCGGCAACAGTAAAGGCGGCGAGAGGCTGCCTTTGAAAATATAGCGATGCCACATGGCTGGCCCCCGCGCTGTCATAGAGCGCCAATGCGGTAGATTTGTTGTAGGTCGTTGAGGTTAATGGATTAAAAGGTGTTGCTGTATTGCTAATTCCCAGTTCAGTGGAGCTGAGATTGACCCCCACTGTGGCAGTGCTGGTGACTTTAGGTGGATTGCTTTTATCTAGGGCGCTGATTTGCAACGCTACCGGCGGCTGAACTTGCGAAACCACCCCGCCGACCGCCTCGTAACCGGTTACATTATGTCCTAGACTGTTGACGATATAGCCATTCTTATCTTCATGAAACTGCCCGTTGCGGCTGTAAAAAATAGCGCCATTCGGATCGGTTAAACGGAAAAAACCGGCACCGCTGATGGCGGTATCCAGCGGATTGTTGGTGGTGGAGACGGTTCCCTGGGAGAACTGCTGCGCAATCGCCGCCACCCTGCTACCTGAGCCGGTTTGCAGCGAGCCGCCGCCGGAAAGAGAGGCAGCATAGGCATCGGCAAATTGCGTCTGGGATTGCTTAAAACCGACGGTACTGGCATTCGCCACGTTATTGCCGATCGAATCCAGTTGTTTGGCCGATGAATTTAGGCCGCTTAATCCTTGCTGAAAGCTCATGATGTTCTCCTTGTATCAGACTGACCGAAGGCAAGTGCCTTGCGGTTTGTTTTATTCCGTATCGCCCCAGTCAAGTTTCTGCCGATGATCACGGAATGCTTGATTTTCTTTAGAGGTTCACTGTAACTTGATCCGGTTAGAGTATCTGTTTGACTTGCGACATCGCAATGCCATCCAGTTGCCCAACGCTCAAAGTTACGCCTTGTTTGCCTTGGGATACGCTATTGACCATACCGAATTGCAGTCCTGTTGCATCGGCTCTGCTGCCGTCTTGAAGTGCGCTGGCGGCAAAGGTATAACTGCCATCCGCTACCGCTGCACCGTTGTTATCCTTGCCATCCCATTGCCAGTGCCCCATCCCTGCCGGTTGATCGCCCAGATCAATACTGCGAATCAAAGCACCCGCTTTGTTCTTGATCGAAATCGTTACATTGTCAGCGCTTTGCGTTAATTCAAAGCCGCCGTAGGCGCTACCGTTTGCCAGATCGACACCGTTACCCGGCACCAATACACCGTGCCCGATCATGCTGGCCGCTTGCAGCGACTGGTTGGAAGTCATGCTGTCACTCAAGGCCTGCAAAGTGACATTCAGCTTGTCGATGCCGGATACCGTGCTGAGCTGCGCCATTTGCGAAGTGACCTGCGCGTTGTCCATCGGGTTGAGCGGATCCTGATTCTTCATCTGCGTAACCAGAAGCTTCAGAAATCTATCCTGTGTGCTGGCTGCTGTGCTGGAGGCCGAAGTAGCGGCGGCGGCATTGGTTGTCGAGGTGGTATTGCTGGTTTGTGTGATAGGCATGGTAATTTCCTTTTATTGCGAGCCGATTATTACTGGCCGATGGTTAAAGTTTTAAGTAACAGCGTTTTGGAGGTATTCATCACATCGACGTTGTTTTGATAAGAGCGTGATGCAGAGATCATATTCACCATCTCATCCACCACATTTACATTCGGCATCGCCACATAGCCCTGTTCGTTGGCCATTGGATGCTTTGGGTCGTAGATTAGTTTCATCGGGGAACCGTCCTCAACTACCGCAGCCACTTTTACCCCCTGTGCGCCGCTGCCATCCACCGGCACCGTGCTGAACACCACTTGCTTTGCGCGATAGGGTTGCCCGTTGGCGCTGGTGGTGCTGTCGGCATTCGCCAGATTACTCGCGACCACGTTCAGGCGTTGCGATTGCGCGGCCATTCCGGAGCCTGCTACATTGAATATGTTAAACAGAGACATATCTACCTCCTTGTTTTTCGCTTCGCAAACCGAATATATCTATTCCAGCCTGCCTGCCTTTATGCCACTTCCGAACATTTAACTCTGTGCGCTACCATACAAAATTAAACCAACTTTCAAACTGCAGGGGCTGCGCCAGACTTGCCCCAAGCTTGCTATCCCTGTATTACCGCCAGCATGTCCTTAAGCTTGCCGCCGGCAAAATTCACGCTGGCCTCGTAACGCAATGCGTTGTCGACAAATTGCGCGCGCTCCACATCCATATCGACGGTGTTGCCGTCAGCGCTGGGCTGGACAGGTACGCGATACCTCACCGGCGAACCCAGAATCGTGTCGCCGGTATTTCCGCCGAAGTGCATCGGGGAGGTTTGTACGACCGGTAATTCCGGTGATGTGCCGGCCAGCGCATTCTGCAAAGCACTGGCAAAATCAATATCCTTGGCTTTATAGTTTGGCGTGTCGGCATTAGCGATATTCGAGGCCAGCAACTCCTGACGCGCCGCGCGCAAATTCAACGCGGTTTGATGGAAGTTCAGTAAATTGTCCAATTTATTGACCATGCCGCCCCCTATTTATCTGCTGACATTTATTACCAATTAACATGGCTAACATCCTAGACCGGCTGAAAGCTATGTTATTTGCGGATTAGTGGCGGTTTTACCCCTTAATTCGGGCTTATCTATTGCTTCCCTTAATAGCCTGCAGCACGCACAATGCCTCCCATGAAAAAACTTTTATGGATGTGCTTGCTGCTGCAGGCCGCAGCATCGGCGCTTGCCGGGACACAGGATCATGCGCTGGTACGGGAGGTGATTGCGGCCTTCGTGCAACAGCAAACCGCCGATCTGCCCGGTAAGGTCACCTTCTCGGTGGGGGAGATTGACCGCCGCATCTCGCTGCCCGAATGCGGCAAACTCGAAGCCTTTCTACCCGCCGGCGGTAAACTGATCGGGAGAACCGCCGTCGGGGTGCGCTGTAATGAAGCGCGGGGATGGCGTATTTCTGTGCCCGTGCAAATCAGGGTCAACAGCAACCTGCTGATCAGTGCAAGGTCGTTGCCGCTCGGGCATACCCTGCGCGAGGAAGATATTGCCACGCAGACGACCGAAACTACCCAGGCGGGCGGGCTTACCGATGTTAAACAAGTGGTGGGCAAGGTACTGCGCTACGGTATTAACACCGGGCAGGTATTGCGCGAAGCCATGTTGCGCGCCCCCTACAGCATCGTGCAAGGCCAGTCGGTGCAACTGATTCTGCGCGGCAACGGTTTCAGCGTACGCAACGAAGGCGTTGCGCTGAACAATGCCAGCGAAGGTCAGCAGGTTCAGGTTCGCACCCGCTCGGGCCGCACACTGGGCGGCATTGCCGGGCCGGACGGCATGGTGGAGATCAGGCCGTAATGCTGAGTTGCCGGTAATGATGACGCGTCTGGCATTCGGCATTATCACGGCACTCTGCTTCATGTCGTTACCTGCGACCGCGCAAGCCGCATGTTCAACGGGGACAATCGCTCATCCGGTTGAACAAAATGGCAAGTCGTTTCGCGACACTGCGGGCAGTATCGAAATGGCAGTCATTCCGGCAGGCAGTTTCGAGATGGGTTTCAATCCCTCGCATCGCGTCACCATCGCCAAACCTTTTGAGCTGGGCAAAACCGAAGTTACCCAGGCGCAATGGAGAGCGGTGATGGGTAACAATCCCGGCTACTTTAAAGATTGCGGCGACAACTGCCCGGTGGAGCAGGTGAGCTGGAATGATGCCCACGAATTCATCCGCAAGCTCAATGCCAAGTCCGGCAAGCAATATCGCCTGCCAAGTGAATCCGAATGGGAATATGCTTGTCGCGCCGGTGGGCAGCAGGAATATTGCGGCAGCGATGACGCGGGCAGCGTGGCGTGGTATGGCGCGTATGCAGTTCCGCCGGGTACTAGCGGCAAGACGACCAATCCGGTGGCAACCAAGCAGGCCAACGCTTTTTGTTTGCACGATATGAGCGGCAACGTGTGGGAATGGGTGGAGGATAGCAACCATGAAAGTTACAACGGCGCTCCGGCGGATGGTAGCGCATGGCTGGGAGATGGAGTGGAACGGATGCTGCGCGGCGGTTCGTGGAACTTTGAAGCACCGTTCGTGCGCGCGGCTTTCAGGATCGGGGCGCGGGCGGAGTTCCGCAGCAGCAGCTTCGGATTTCGTGTCGCGAGGACGTTGCCGTAAGCAGTAAAACAAACCGGGCGCAATGCTTGAGACTACTAAAGGGGTTAGCTCAGGCTGCCCCTTTTAGTTCTTTTAGTTAGGAGATGTGAAATGGAAAAAAAACTTAATGTGAAGCTGAACCCTTTAGTTCGGCAACCGATGCGGTGTTTAAAGGGAGGGCAATAGGATGAATAAATTGATGCCGAACCTGATCCAGTTGATTTTTGTTGAATACAGGCGCCGTTTGTTTTGGATTCCGATACTCGTGGGATTGGCAATAGCCCTGTTTTCACCAGTCGATGTGTTGCGTTACACGGTGGCGAGAACCATTGTGAGCGTCATGGCTGGCATTGTGCCCATGATAGATCACATCAATGCACAGTATGAACTGGCGCAAGTTTTACAGCTTTACTTCTCTGTCATGTGGATGTTAACGCCAATTATTTATTTTTCATTGGATATTGGCAGTAAAACAGATCAATTCGCAGAAATAAAAGCCCACCATGCCCCCTTCTGGTTACGTTATGTATTTATGGTTGCCATGTTCTTGTTGGCAATTCAGATACTTTTCTTGTCTAAGTTTGATCCCTTCGAAGGCCCCGGAACCGATTATTTCATCTCGCATAGCAGAATAGGAATGGCAACATACGGTGGGGTGATTGTGTTTGGTTTTGCTGCTTTAGCCAAGTTATTGGTTGTGTGGGGTAGGCGTTTTCGAGAAATTTACTTTAATGGTGGTGAGAAATCGAACTAAAGGGGCTCACATTAGTTTACTCAACATCTGGGGTAGCATCACATTTGATTTTGCACAGCCATGCGGCCTCTTCATTCCAGCGTCCCGGCGATCAACGCCGCTTTGCTTAACGCCGCCAACGCCTGTTCCATCGTGGCGGCAACTCCTTTGTCATCCGCCGAGACCGCATCGGCAATCAGCCGCGCGCTGGCGCATAGGCGCAATGCGCTTACCTCTATCCCGTTACGTTTGCCGCACGCAACCGGTTGTCCAAGCTGAATGCGTAACGCTCCAATATCACCTGTCTGGTTTGCGGCGATTTTCGCCAAATTGGTTTGCAGTTGTTTATAGACATGCAGGGTTTCTTCGCGGCACAGCGGCATTCGCCCGGAGCTGATTTTCGGGTGATAAAGCAGAAAAGAAAAAACCGTCTGGAGATGATCCCATCTGTTGTTTTCTATCAATGGGCTGCGGTCAAGTTGCGGCACCGGCAATATTTCAAAGGCGGGATCGTTGGTTAAATGTTGCCGGACGGCGTGATCAAAGGATTGAATGAAATTGACGATCGCGGTTTGCGGTAGCGCATGGAATCTGCGCATTTCCTCCAGCGCGGCTTCCCAGCGCAGCAGTAGCCCGAAATTTGCATCACTGTTCAGTACGTCTGCGCTATCCCAGTTCGTCGGCCAATTTCCCCGGCATGAATAGGGTTGCAAAGCCGTGGGGAATGGTCTCTGCCGGAGTCGTTGTGCCGCTGATAAAGGGAGCAGCAGGGCGGCTGAAAAAGACGGTCCGGTGACGAACTTTGACCCGGTCAGTGCGACCATGAAGCCATGTTCCAGATAGGCGCGCAAAGTCGGCGGCGCGATGCGAAACTGGCAGGCATCAACCAGAATATCAAGGCTATCCGGAAGGCTGTGATGCAGTTTGGCAGCGCAGGCCGGACTGGGTGCGATTAAGCCGGTCTTGGATTGATCGACAAGGATTAATAAAACCCGTCGTCCCAGTGCAACCGCTTCGTTTGCCAAGGATTCGATCTGATTATCAACGTCAGCCAACGACCGCGCTGCTCCATCGGCAAGCCTGATCGGCACGGAGACGACTTCAAGCGCGCTGCTGTTTGCGATGCGGGGAGCGTCAATAGCGGCAGTATCGGGCTGTCCTGTGGTATCCGCTTGGTGGCCGGACAAGGCTGCAGCCACGCCGCTGCCCGTTTCATTAGCCTCTACCATCAGCACTAACGTGGGGGTGGCTTGGCCGCTTCCCGCATACTGTGCGGCAATCAGATGCGCGTCTGTGCCAGAGGTGGCCAGTACCACTTCTAGTCCGGCGAGATCGGATAGTTCGCACAGCCGGAGTAATTCCGAGCGGATGCGTTGTGTTTCGCGCGCATAGACGGTTGCATGCGGTTCTGTAGCGATGGCGCGCAGCAATTTCTCGCGCAGCTGGTTTGCGGCAGCGAAACCGGCTGTGGAAATAACCGATGCCGTGGAAGAACCGAATGACAGCAGCTCCGGGTCGGGGAGCGGCGGGCAACCGTATTTGTTCAGTCCGCTGGACGGATCAAGCGCGATGCGCGCATCCCCGCCCGAGGTCAGCAGTTGCTCGGTGGGCGGCAGGGCATCGGGTGGCTGGTTATTGGGCATTGGGGGTGGGTGTCGTGGTCAACCACAGGTCTGGCAGGGCGTTGAAAAACGTAGCGAGAGGCGATCAGGCAAGGCGTAAACCGGCGAAAAAGCGGAATTTACACCAAGTAAATGAGCATTTTTCGGCGGTTTACAACGCAGCATCATCGTCTCGCAGTAGTTTTTAAGCACCCTGCATGGTATTTCCCAGCATCCGGCGGAAAGCCTCGAACACTTTGCGCATTTGCGTTTGCTTGTACGGGAATACATCGACCGGGTCGATGGCATGAACGATCATGCTGTTGTCGATTTCGAAAATCAGCAATTCGCCGCCGGTGGTCTCCGCGCAATCGATGCCGAGATAGTCGAGTCCGACACGTTCGCCGATGATGCGGAGCGCTTCCGCATGGCGGCGGGCGAAACCGCTGTCGAAATCCGCCATCACGCGCGCTTCTTCAGCGCGCTTTTCCGCGCTGTCGGCCATTCCCGCATTCAGGTAATGGATCATCCAGTGTTCGGAGATTGCCAGATGGCAAATATAGGCTTGCCCTTCCATCAGTACGATACGATATTTTCTGAACTGGCCGTCCTCGCTTCGGTAATCGACAAAACGCGCAACATAAAATTCGCTATTCGGCATGTTCAGCAGATAGTCCGCCAGGGCCGCCGGATTATCGATCTTGTCCAGCCCTTGTCCGGCGTGCGAATCGACCGGGCGAACGATGACCGGAAAGTCGCCGTCGCCAAGGATGCCGGTAATCGTCCGCTCTGCGCGGGCGACTTGTTCCAGAATCTGTCGGTCAACGCGGTGCGTATTCGGCATGACGATGCCGGGCACTTCTTTGAGCAATGTGCAAGCCGCGTCGCGCGACATCAATGCAATTCGCTCGGGCATATTGAGTACCGGACGCGGCCAAGACTGCACGGCTTCCCCGATTTGAGCCAGCAGCGGTAGGTTCTGGTCGGATTCCGCGATGGACACGAACAACACGTCATGCTCGGGCAATGCGGGAGGCAAGGGGAGTTCCCGGCCCACATAGAGCATATCGAGGGCGACATCGGAGTCTTCCAGCAAAAATTCCAGCGGCGTGTTCGCCATCAGATCGCCCGGTGTCATCACGGCCAGCAACCTGAGGGCGACTGGCGCGGTGGCGGTCGGAGCGGAATATATCTGCTGCAATCGCAATGCGGCCGCCTGCATCGATAATGCCAGCTCCCGTTCGCCCCTGAGCAGTAAAACCGTATATAGATCCATCAAGGCATTGGCGCTGGCAGCCGTACTGCTGGAGCTGGCTCCGGCACGCCCGATCAATTGGGTGCCCAAAGGTGCCAGATCAACGCCCGAGTAGGCCATTCTCATCAGCTTGGCAAGGCCGATCATCTGATCGTTTTCGGTTGGCTGCATGGTTTGTGGGTTATCGGTATTCACAATATTTTCCAAGGTTAAACAGGGTTTGCATTTCAGGGAACCTCTATAAATCCAAACTTCGTCGCGATGCTGCGTTGCTCAGGAAATTTTAACGCTTACATATCAAACATATGCGGCGCGCTAAAATTTCCTTCGCGCCTTGCCTAGCTTAGGATTTTGAATTTAAAGAGGCTCCCTTCCGCTAATGGATTTACCGAATGCTATGGTTGCATCCACCAAGGCATCAATGTCGCCCGCATGGGTGCGATGATTGACAATCGCGACTCGGAGCGCGAGTTGTCCGTTGATGGTTGTCGTTGACGGTGCGGCAATTCCGGATTCCTGCAATGCAACGGCAATGTCGGCATTCACCCGGTCGGCATCCGCGCTGCGGTAACGGAAGCATACGATATTCAGCGCAACCGGCGCGAGCAGTTCCAGCATCGGCTCAGCTTCGATGCGTCGCTTCAGGTGCTGTGCCAACGCGCAAGTATTGGCAATGATTTGCCCTAGTTTCTCCGCGCCGTACACTTGGATGGTGAACCAGGTTTTAAGCGCCCTGAAGCCGCGCGACAGATCGGGGCCAAAGTCGCACGGCCACGGTGAACCGGCCGCCATTCCGCGCGTTTCCCGTTTCAGGTACGCGGCCGGCGAGGCAAATGTGCTGTGGTGCAGTGCGCCGTCTTTCACCAGAATGAATCCCGCGTCATACGGCACTTGTCCCCATTTGTGAAAGTCGAAAGCGATGGAGTCGGCACGCTCTATTCCATGCAGGCGCGGTGCAATATCTTTTGCCAGCATGCCGAGCGCGCCATACGCACCGTCAACATGAAACCAGACGTTTTCGCGCTGCGCAATTTCCGCGAGGACGTTAAGCGGGTCGATGGCACCCGCATCCACGGTACCCGCCGTTCCGGCGATGAAAAACGGGGTCAGTCCCGCCTGTTTGTCTGCCGCGATGGCGCGTTCAAGCGCATCGACATCCATCTGGTGCAGGTCATTCACCGGAATCATGCGCAGTGCGCCGCTGCCGATGCCGGCAATATCCATCGCGCGGGCAATGCTGATATGGGCGCTGGCGGAGGTGTATGCACTCAGGCGTGGTTTGCTGGGCATCCCGTTTTGACGCACGCCGATACCCAGTGCGGCAGTGCGGGCGATCAGTACGCCGATCAGGTTCGCCATAGACGTGCCGGTGACGAACAGGCCGCTGGCGGTTTGCGGAAAACCAAACAGTTCCCGTACCCACTGCACCATTTGCCGCTCCAGTTCGACGGGTGCCTGATCGCGTCCGCCGAGGTTGGCGTTTAATCCGGCGGACAGCATCTCGGCCAGCATGCCGACCGGAGTGCCGCCGCCGTGAACCCAGCCCATGAAGCCGGGGTGGGTGTTGCCCACGGCATAGGGCAGCACATTCTGCATGAATAGGTCATGCGCCGCGGCAAGATCAAGCGGCTCGTCGCCAATTGTTTGGCGGAATGAGGCGCGCACCTCCGGTGGGAGGGGCTGCCAGACCGGCCGCTCGCGCAGATGCTCAATATAGTCCAGCATATCGTCCAGCATCCGGTGTCCCTGCTGTCGGAAATCTTGCCAGTCGGACGGATCCAGCGTGTTTTTGGAGGTTTTGAGCATAGTTGTATTGAAATTTGGCGCGGTAAAAACACAGCCCCTGCATGCTACTCGTATTCGTCGAGCTGCAATCTAACGCGTACCTTATTAGGGTGTTTTGACGAACTGGAGGGAGAATTGGCGCTTATTTGCCGGTTGGGATGTCAAGATTCTCCTGATAATGCCGTTAACTCGGGTGATGCCGTTGCGGTTGAAGCAGGGCGCATGGAATGCAAATGCATGCAAAGAACCGGGGAAGTTCATCTATACTTGGAGTATTAAGTAATATTTCCCTAAATTTTTCAGAAATCTTGCCGATATTACCAATGACGGCGAAATTTTAAGAACCGCCAGATTGAGAGGATACCGTGAAAATTGACAAACCCGGCAATACGCTACCCGCTAGCTCGGCAGGCGAAGGTGCTGCACGCGCCACCGGCAAGGATAAATCCGGCCAAGCATCCGACCCGCAAAAACTGGCAGGTACTAATGTTTCGCTCGGCTCCACAGTGGCGCATCTGAAGAGCATGGAAAGCAGCATGGCCAGTGCGCCTGTTGTGAATGCAGCCAAAGTTGCGGAAATCAGGCAGGCCATCAGTGAAGGCCGCTTTCAGGTCAACACATCTGTGGTTGCCGACCGGCTAATTGCGACTGCGCGCGAGTTGATCGGCGGCAAAGCTTGAACATAGCCGGTTATTAATAAATCCAACCGGATTCGCAAGTGAATCAAAATCTGCTTACCAAATTGCTCGGCGCGTTGAACGCCGAGCATGCTGCATTACTGAAATTTATTCAGCTGCTGGAGCAAGAGCAAAGCCTGTTGGTGGAAAACAATATTAACGAGTTGCTTGAGTTTTCCGAGCGGAAATCTGCCCAAGCCATCGATCTGAACGAACTGGCCGAGTCGCGCCGCAGTCTGTTGCGGGAAAATATTCCGGTATTGTCCGCCGAAGCCGTCCAATTGTGGCTGGAAACTCACAGCGTGGAAAGTTTAGCTGCATGGCAGGAAATTCGCATATTGGCTGCGCGCGCGCAGCAAATCAACAATACCAACGGCGAATTGATTCAGATGAAGCTGCGCCATAACCAGAAATCGCT
Source organism: Gallionella sp. (assembly GCA_028689145.1). GTDB lineage: Bacteria > Pseudomonadota > Gammaproteobacteria > Burkholderiales > Gallionellaceae > Gallionella. The sequence continues at coordinate 104,453 of JAQTWT010000001.1, read as the reverse complement.
TTCCGTACTCAGCAATGCGGTCAATAAGGCGAATTTATACGGTTCGGACGGGCAAACCAATTTCTCGCCGGGAAGCGGCAGATCGCTGGGGAGCGGCTGATTCCTGATTTATTCTCTTTAGCAAGCATCAGGCATCAGGCATCGGTTTTATGCTCAGTTTATCGGTTTATTAACGGGAAACTTGGCAGCAACGTCTTAATTGTTAGCAGTGTTACATCTTCATCGGCGCAGGTTATCTGGCCAAGATAAGCGGCGCGTCTAAATAGCATTTGACAGGGTCGGGCGGGCTGCAATAGAATGCGCGCCCTTCGAGGTTTACTTAAAGAATTTTAGGAATAGTGGCTATGAAAACATTCTCCGCTAAAGCCGAGGAAGTCCAGCACGACTGGCTTCTGGTTGATGCAGCTGATCAAGTGCTGGGCCGTTTGGCAGCACAGATTGCTTCGCGTCTGCGTGGCAAGCATAAAGCAATTTATACCCCGCATGTGGATACCGGCGATTTCGTCGTCGTGGTCAATGCGGACAAGTTGCGCGTGACCGGCAACAAGACGCAAGCCAAGTTGTACCATCGCCACACGACTTATCCGGGCGGTTTGTACACCACCAACTTTGCCAAGCTGCAGGCGCGTCACCCGAGCCGTGTGCTGGAAAAAGCCGTCAAGGGCATGTTGCCAAAAGGCCCGTTGGGCTATGCGATGTTGCGTAAAATGAAGGTTTATGCCGGTGCGACGCATCCGCATGAAGCACAGCAACCGAAACCAGTTAATCTGTTGAAGGCTTAAATATGAGCGTTAATTACAATTACGGAACCGGTCGTCGCAAGAGCGCGGTGGCACGTGTATTTATCAAACCGGGCAAGGGCGACATCGTGGTGAACGACAAGCCGGTGGATGTATTTTTCTCCCGCGAAACCGGTCGCATGGTGGTACGTCAGCCGTTGACATTGACCGAAACCCTGACCAAGTTCGATATCATGGTGAATGTCACCGGTGGTGGTGAATCCGGTCAGGCCGGTGCAGTGCGTCACGGTATTACCCGTGCATTGATCGACTACGATGCGTCGTTTAAACCCGTGTTGAAGCACGCCGGTCTGGTAACCCGCGATGCACGCGAAGTGGAACGTAAAAAAGTTGGTCTGCGCAAGGCGCGCCGCAGGAAGCAGTTCTCCAAGCGTTAATACTGCTTGTATGCTCCGCAAAAGCCGCCTTCGGGCGGCTTTTGCTTTAGGGTTTTGTTGTATGATGCAGGGCGTTAGTTAGGGAAAATTCACGATGATTAAAGTTGGTATCGTTGGCGGGACAGGTTACACCGGTGTCGAATTGCTGCGCTTGCTGGCGGCACACCCGCAGGTAGCGTTGCAGGCGATCACTTCGCGTGCCGATGCGGGCACTCCGGTCAACCAAATGTTCCCCAGCCTGCGCGGCTATGTGGATTTGCCGTTCACCCATCCTGATGAAGCACACCTGGAGCAGTGCGATCTGGTGTTCTTTGCTACCCCGAACGGTATAGCCATGCAGCAGGCGCGCGCGCTACTGGATGCGGGCGTAAAAGTGATCGATCTGGCCGCTGATTTTCGTTTACAGGACATCGCTGTGTGGGAAAAATGGTATGGCATGACGCATGCGTGTCCGGATCTGGCCGGCGAGGCGGTATACGGCTTGCCGGAAGTGAACCGTGCGCAAATCAAAGCGGCGCGGCTGGTGGCTAATCCCGGTTGTTACCCGACTGCGGTGCAATTGGGTTTCATCCCGCTGCTTGAGGCGGGCGTGATCGAGACGGGCAGTTTGATTGCCGATGCCAAATCCGGAGTTTCAGGCGCGGGTCGCAAGGCGGAAATCCCCGCCCTGTTCGCCGAAGCTTCCGATAGTTTCAAGGCTTACGGAGTCGCCGGGCATCGTCACCTGCCGGAAATCAGGCAGGGGCTGGCGCGAGTGACCGGCAACGAGGTGGGATTGACCTTTGTGCCGCACCTTACCCCGATGATCCGCGGCATTCATGCAACGCTGTACGGCAGGCTGACGCGCGAGATTGATCTGCAGGCATTGTTCGAGCAGCGTTATGCCGGCGAGCCATTTGTGGATGTGATGCCCGTCGGAAGCCATCCGGAAACCCGCTCGGTGCGCGGCGCGAACAGTTGCCGTATCGCAGTGCACAGGCCGCAGGGCGGCGATACCGTGGTGGTGCTGTCGGTAATTGACAATCTGGTCAAGGGCGCGGCTGGGCAGGCAGTGCAAAATATGAACATCATGTTCGGGTTGCCGGAAAATACCGCGCTCAATAACGTGCCGTTGTTACCGTAACATGTGGCGGCGCGTTAAACGCAGTTTTGGCATTTCCGCACCGAAGCTATCGGTACGACTGCATATCCCGTGGTATTTGCGCTGGAGTATGACAATACCCTTCGTGCTGGCCGCGTTGGGGCTGGCTTGGTGGGCGTACGGCAACGGCTTGGAGTTGGCGGGATTCCATCGCGGGGAAACTCAGGAGGAATTGAGCCAACTCCGCGAGAAGGTATCCACGCTGACACTGGAAAACAGACAGCTGAGTGATCAAGTCGCGCAATATGAGCGGCAAATTCAAATCGAACAGGCTAGTGCCCAGGAAATATCCAAACAATTAAAAAATCTGTCTGATGAAAACGCCCGTATTCAGGATGATTTGGCGTTTTTTCAAAATCTTACCGCAACGCGTGGCAAAGAAGGTGAATTGGGGGTGCATCGCCTGAGGCTGGAGCGGGATAAAATGCCCGGCGAATATCACTTGCGCATGTTGCTGGTGCAAAGCGGGCAGCGCGTCAAGGAGTTTGACGGCAGCTACCAATTGGTCGCTACCGTCCTCAAAAACGGGGTGAAAGCCACGCAGATGTTTCCGCAAAATGCCGCTGAGAATGCCCAATTTCAGCTCAATTTCAAGTATTATCAGCGCATTGAACAAAGCATCCAATTGCCGCAGGATGTTCAACTGGAAAGCATACAGGTGCGGGTATTTGAGCGGGGAGCCCGCGAACCGGCGGTACGGCAAAGCATTGGGCTTTCCTAGAAAAAGCTGACGCAAGGAGGATTATTATGTTTGGAAAAAAACACAGCAAGCCGCAAAATCGCATTGACTCCCTGATTGGTGCCGGCACCATCATTGAAGGCAATGTAAGTTTTAGCGGCGGAATGCGCATCGACGGGCATGTCAATGGTAATGTCATTGCCGCGCAGGGTAAACCGAGCACGCTGGTGCTGAGCGAGCAGGCGCAGGTAACCGGCGAAGTAACGGTCACCCATCTGGTGGTTAATGGCGCGATCAGCGGTCCGGTATCCGCCACCGAATATCTGGAACTACAGGGAAAAGCCAGGGTCAATGGCGATGTGCATTACAAAACATTGGAGATACAGTTGGGTGCCATCGTCGAAGGACGACTGATACATAACAGTGCCGTTGCCGCACAGGATAAAGTGGTGGCATTCAAATTGAATAGCGGCGAGTAGTTTTTTAAGGAGATTAGTTATGAACGCAGTGACAGAAACATCGGCAAATGAAACTCAGGATCCGTTGATCTTTACCGACAACGCGGCCAACAAGGTCAAGCAATTAATCGAGGAAGAAGGCAACGCCGAACTTAAACTGCGCGTATTCGTAAGCGGCGGCGGTTGTGCGGGTTTCCAGTACGGTTTTACCTTCGATGAAGCGGTCAACGAGGATGACACCGTGCTGAATAAAAACGGTGTGCAACTGCTGATTGACCCGATGAGTTTCCAGTATCTGGTCGGTGCGGAAATCGACTATCAGGAAGGTCTGGAAGGTTCGCAGTTCGTCATCAAAAACCCGACTGCCACCTCAACTTGCGGTTGCGGTTCGTCGTTCTCGGTTTGATTTTGTTGTAACTGTAGGGGCGCGATTGATTGCGCCCCTACAGCACCTCAAATTGGCAGGCTGTTGCATTGTAGCCCAGCAACTCGCCGTGCTCGATATCAAAATACCAGCCATGCAGCGCGAGTGTGCCTTGTTCGACACGCCCGCGTATCCACGGGAAAGTCATCAAATTATTCAGTGAAACCAGTATCGCCTGCTGTTCGCAGGCGCGCTGGCGCTCGGCATCGTCGGTAGCCAAACATTCCCTGTTTACCTGTTCCCGTGCAGCATCGGCGATGCCCATCCATTCAGAAATGAACGCGTCTTCTTTTTGCACGTCACCTGCCATTAGCGCATGGATGCCGCCGCAATGCGCATGTCCCAGCACGACGATGTGTTCGACATTCAGTTTGCGCACGCCAAATTCCAGCGCCGCGCTGGTGCCGTGGTAATGCCCCTGGTTTTCTGCGGGAGGAACGAGATTGGCCACGTTGCGCACCACAAACAGGTCGCCCGGCGCGCAGTCCAGAATCAGGGCCGGATCGACGCGCGCATCGCAGCAGGCAACCACCAGTGTTTTCGGTGTCTGGCCCTGTTCGACCAATTCGCGGAACAATGCATCATCCTGCGAAAAATGTTTTTCGCGGAAGCGTGCAAAGCCCTCAATGAGCTGTTTGGTCGAACTCATGCACCGGTCAGGCGTTGCGCTGCTTCATGGTATTTGTCGGCGGTTTTTTGCAGCACTTCTTGCGGGATATGCGGCGCGGGCGGTTGCTTGTTCCAGCCGGACGACTCCAGCCAGTCGCGCACAAACTGTTTGTCGAAACTGGGCGGATTGCAGCCGACGCTGTATTGATCTGCAGGCCAGAAGCGCGAAGAATCAGGCGTAAGCGCCTCGTCGATCAAATATAACTTGCCCGCAGTATCCACACCGAATTCGAATTTGGTATCGGCGATGATGATGCCCTTGCTTGCCGCATAATTCGCCGCCTCGGTGTACAGCGCCAGCGTTGCATCGCGTACTTCTTTGGCGCGTGCTTCACCGAGCAATTCGGCAGCTTGTGCAAAAGAAATATTCTCGTCGTGGTCGCCGACCGCCGCCTTGGTGGACGGGGTGAACAACGGCTGCGGCAATTTTTCCGCCTCGCGCAATCCGGCAGGCAGGGCGATGCCGCACACCGCGCCGGTCTTCTGATAATCCTTCCATCCGGAGCCGACCAGATAGCCGCGCACGATCGACTCGATCGGCAGCGGCTTGAGTTTTTTGGTGACGAAGGCACGACCGCGCACTTGCGCCTGTTCCTCTGCACCCTTGACCACCGATTCCGGCGCGATGCCGGTTAGGTGATTCGGGATGACATGAGCCAACTTGTTGAACCAGAAGTTCGACACGGCAGTCAGCACCTCGCCCTTGCCGGGGATCGGGTCGGGCAGGATCACGTCGAAGGCGGACAACCTGTCGGTCTGCACGATCAACAGATGATCGGCATCCACTTCATACAGGTCGCGCACCTTGCCGCGGTGCAGAAACTTCAGGCTGGTGAGATTGGATTCGTGCAAAACAGACATGGAAAACCTCGGATTACAAAGTGGGTAGCGTGGTGGCGGCGATCTGTTCCGCCTGCTGCTTGCGGTAGTCAGACAGCTTCTGCGCCAATTCCGCATCATTCAGCGCCAGCATCGCAACGGCGAACAGGCCGGCATTCGCCGCGCCCGCCTCGCCGATTGCAAAGGTCGCCACCGGGATGCCCTTGGGCATTTGCACGATGGACAGCAGCGAGTCCATCCCCTTCAGATATTTGGACGGGATCGGTACGCCCAGCACCGGCAGAGTGGTCTTCCCGGCGATTACACCGGCCAAGTGTGCGGCACCGCCCGCTCCGGCGATGAAACACTGCACGCCTTGCGCGCTGATTTCCTTGATGTAATCGAACAGCAGGTCAGGTGAGCGATGCGCGGATATCACTCGTGCATCGAATGCCACTCCGAAGTCCTGCAAAGCGCGCGCGGTCTGCTGCATGATCTCCCAGTCGTTCGCGCTGCCCATTACGATGGAAACCAGTGGCTTGATGCCCATGTTTTTATGCCTCCTTGTGATAACCGACGATACGCTCGACCTCGTTCTTCGAACCGAGGATCACCGGCACGCGCTGATGCAGTTCGGAAGGCTTGATGTCCATGATGCGCCCGTAGCCCGTGGACGATAGGCCGCCAGCCTGTTCCACGATGAAGGACATCGGGTTCGCCTCGTACAGCAGGCGCAGCTTGCCGGCCTTGGTCGGGTCTTTGGTGTCCTTCGGGTACATGAACACGCCGCCGCGGATCAGGATACGGTGCACTTCGGCCACCATCGACGCGATCCAGCGCATGTTGAAGTTGATGCCGCGCGGCCCGTTCTTGCCCGCGATGCACTCATCGACGTAACGCTGCACCGGTTTTTCCCAGAAGCGCTCATTGGAGGCATTGATGGCGAACTCCAGCGTGTCCGCCGGAATGGTCATATTCGGATGGGTCAGCATGAACTCGCCGATGTCGCTATCCAGCGTAAAACCGTTCACGCCGTGCCCGCTGGTGATTACCAGCATGGTTGAAGGTCCGTACAGTGCATAACCGGCGCAAGCCTGCGTGGTACCGGGTTGCAGAAAGTCCGCCGCAGTCGGGTTCTCAATGCCTTTCGGTGCGCGCAGGATCGAGAAGATCGTGCCGACGGAAATATTTACGTCGATGTTGGATGAGCCGTCGAGCGGGTCGAACACCAGCAAATACTTGCCCTTCGGATAACGGGCCGGAATGTGATAAACATCGTCCATTTCTTCCGAAGCCATCGCGGCAAGGTGGCCAGACCACTCGGTCGATTTGATGAAGATTTCGTTGGTGATGATGTCCAGTTTCTTCTGGGTTTCGCCCTGCACATTCTCGCTGCCCGCACTGCCCAGCACGCCGATCAGCGCACCCTTGTTTACATCGTGCGCGATCTGCTTGCAGGCGATCACGACATCGCTGATCAGGCCGGTGAAATCGCCGGTTGCTCCCGGAATGGTGCGTTGTTCTTCGATGATGAATTGGATCAAACTCTTACTCATGGCTTCTTCCTTTTTAAGATTATCAATTTGTACAATTTTACCGCTTTTCTGCTTTGCTCTATATGGCTATTTAGTTAGGGTTATTTGGTGAGTGAAATAAAAAGTTGCGGCAATTTTTCCGGTAACTGCTCCACCCGGTCGATGATGGTGTATTGCTTGCCGAAAATATCCGCGACATATTCATCCGCCTTGGAATCAAGGTTGATGCAATAGGTGTAAATGCCCTGCCGGTCCAGTTCCATCACTGCCTGCCGCGCATCCGCAATCAGCAATCGCCCGTCCTTGCTGTCCACATCCGACGGTTCGCCGTCGGTGAGAATTAGCATCAGTTTCTTATCGGCTTGTTGCTGCTCCAGATAATGTGCGGCATGGCGCATCGCCGCGCCCATGCGTGTGGAATAACCGGCCTGTATTGCCGCCAGCCGACCCTTGACTTGGTCGTCCCAAGGCTCGCTGTAACCCTTGATATGCAGGTAGCGCACATCGTGGCGGGTGTTGGAATGAAATCCGGCGATGGCGAACGGGTCGCCGAGTTTTTCCACTGCCCAGCCCAGCAGCGATACCGCTTCCCGGCTCAGTTCAAGAATGGTCTGGTCGCAGCCCGCCGCTTTTTCGTTGAGCGATTCCGACAAATCCAGCAACAGCATCACCGCGATGCTGCGCCCGCTGGTTCGGTGGCTCATGTTGATGCGCGGATCGGGTGTCGCGCCGCTCTTGTAGTCGATCAGCGAACGCAGCGCGACATCCAGATCCAGCTCGCTGCCGTCTTCCTGATAGCGGATACGCACCTTGTCCTGCGGCTTGATCAGGTCGAGCAGCTTCTTCAGCCGTTTGGCCAGCGCGGCATGCTTGTCCAGCAGCCTGTCGATGTCCGCGGCATTGCCCTGCGGATGCAACGCCTCGTACACGCTCACCCAGTCCGGGCGGTAGTTCTGGCTGTGGTAATCCCACTCGTGGTAATGGCGCGGCGGCAAACCTTTGAGTTCCTCGCCCGGTTCGATCTTGCGCGGTTCGTCGAACGCTTCTTCCTCGTCGCCCTGCTCGATGAATTTCCACATCTGGCGGTTGTCGTCGCGGTAATCCACCACCGTATCTTTGAAATGCATCTTGGCGAGGTTGTCACTCTGCAGGCGAGTTCTGGCGACGAACGAAACCGCCAAATCGGCCATCTCTTGCGTGCCGGCATCTCCTTGTCGCATCAGTTCATGGAAGCGTTGCGCGCACCCGATGATGTGTGGATTTCGGTAGGGATGCGCCGGATCAAGCAGCGCGCGCGACAGCATTGCCAGACGATGACGCACGCCGGATTCCAACTCAGGATCGCAAGCGTCTTCGGCGGGGACCGGATGCAGCGTCATGAAGATGCGTCGCAGGCCGGGATACTCGCGCATCGCCAGATATTCCACGCGGCTGTCCTCGATGAACTCCACCGCCATGCGCTGGAACGGGCTGAAATTGTCGGCAAAAATCGCAGTGGTCCAGCGGCGATGCGCGGCGATATGCGCCAGCGCGGCGCGGTAGCGGTCCAATCCAGAAATAATAATCTCTCCCGCAGGGAGACGATTGCTCTCTCTCCCGTTCAACGGGAGAGAGTTGGAGAGAGGGCTTCCTTGCGCACCCTCTCCCCCCAGCCCCTCTCCCGCAAGCGGGAGAGGGGAGATGAAGTCGTCATACGCATCCGGCAAACGAATACCCAACTGGTCGTAATACGGAACCGGCTGGCGCAATTCATCGAATGCGCCGGAATAAGGGATCAGATGGTCCTCGTCCTGCCACAGCCCGCGCAGATACATATCCAGCTTGCGCTCGTTGTCCACCAGCAGCGTGCCGTGCCGCTCGCGCTGCAACACCGCGCGGCTGTCCGCCGATTGCAGGCTGAAATAGTCGATCTGCCGGTCGGGATGGTCGTCGTAATGGCGCACCCCGTAATCCACCCAGTTCTTCAGTCCCGCCAGAGAAAGTTGGCCGAGCAGCACAGAAACCTGTTTGAATATTTCCGGCAGCCCCGGACTGGGAAAGGTCTGATGAATGCCGTGGACCGAGCCGGTGGTGCGCTCCATCATATCCAGCACGATGTCGATATAAACGCGCAACTGTTCTGCCGAATGCAAGCGTCTTGCAGTGGTTGGTAGCGATTGCAGGAACGGCGTGATCGCCTTGCCGTTGGGCGATTTCCACATGCGCCGGATCGCCGCCATGATGTCCGGCAGCGCGGTTTCGCCCAGAATTTTTGCGACGGCAGGCCACTCTTCGAGAAAGATCAGAATCGGTTCCGCTCCGCGTCCCATCTTGCCGAGAAAACGCGCCTGCTCGATATAGTCATCCACGCCCTGCCGCGACAGTGTCGCCAATGCTTCGCGCAGGCAATCGGCAAACACCGTCTCGACGCGCGGGAACCCGCAGTCGAGCTGCTTCCAGTAGGTTGCCAGTTCGGTGGGCAGGGTTGCAGTTTCCATTATTTTCAGCACAAAAAGTGTGGGTTACGACCTGCGTAGGTGCGAATTCATTCGCACAATTATTGTTGCCTGAATAGCGCAGTGCGGATAAATCCGCACCTACACAAATACCGCGTCGATCGCGTGATCCAGCGTGTCGCGGATGTCCGCATCGTCGGTGATCGGTCGCACCAGCGCCATGCGGCACGCCGCGCGCGGCGCAACGCCGCCCTTGATCAGCGTCGCCGCATACACCAGCAGGCGCGTCGAGATGCCCTCGTCCAGACCGTGTCCTTTCAGGTTGCGCGCCGTCGCGCCGATCTTCACCAGTTTGGCCGACAGCTCCTGGTCCATGCCGGTTTCCTTGCACAGAATTTCTGTTTCGACATCGGCCGCCGGATAGTCGAAATCGAACGCGGTGAAGCGCTGTTTGGTGGACTGCTTCAAATCCTTCATCAGGCTTTGATAGCCGGGGTTGTAGGAAATCACCAGCTGAAAATCGGGATGCGCCGCCAGCAGTTCGCCCTTCTTGTCCAGCGGCAAGGTGCGCCGGTGGTCGGTCAGCGGATGGATCACCACTGTGGTGTCCTGACGCGCCTCGACGATTTCGTCGAGATAGCAGATCGCGCCGATGCGCGCGGCGGTAGTCAGTGGGCCGTCCAGCCAGCGCGTGCCGTTGGCATCGAGCAGATAGCGCCCGACCAGATCGCTGGCGGTCATGTCCTCGTTGCACGCCACCGTGATCAGCGGCTTGTCCAGTTTCCACGCCATGTATTCGATGAAGCGCGATTTGCCGCAGCCGGTCGGGCCTTTGATCATCACCGGCAGACGAGCCGTGTAGGCCGCCTCATACAGCGCGACCTCGTCGCCCTGCGCTTGGTAGAACGGCTGCTGATGAACCTTATACTGGTCTTTGTCTGTCATGGCTAACCCTCTCCCCTAGCCCCTCTCCCGCAAGCGGGCGAGGGGAATCAGGTTTTGATTTTGGAACAAAACGCCCCCAGCAAGTGGGGGCGCGTTATCACAGCTTCTATTCAGACTGAATTTACTTGTGTACGCCCAACTTTTCGCGCCAGCCCGGGAATATCTTGTCCGCATCTTTCGGGAAGGATTCGAAGGCGCGCGCAAATTCCTTGTGTTCCTTGGCGTACTGGATCGGATCGGAACCGGACTTCCAGCAATCGTAAGCCTGACGCAGCGAGATCGCGCCTGCAGCCGGGGAGTCGATATGGCCGTAAGAGCCGCCGCCTGCGGTGTTGATCACGTTGCCGTGGCCGAGGTTCTCGAAGAAGCCGGGCAGACGCAGCGCATTCATGCCGCCGGAAATGATCGGGGTGGTCGGCTTCATGCCGTACCATTCCTGATGGTAGAACGGGCCCATGCAGCTATCGCGTTCGATCATGTAAGCGATGATGCGGTCGTCCTTGCCGCCTTCCATCTTGCCGTAGCCCATGGTGCCGACGTGGATGCCGGAAGCACCCTGCAGACGCGACATCTTGGCCAGCACGAACGCGGTGTAGCCCCGCTTGGAAGAAGGCGAAGTCACCGCACCGTGGCCGGCACGGTGGAAGTGCAGGTACTGGCTCGGGTATTGACGGCGCGCCGTGGTAATCATGCCGGGGCCGCCGACATAACCGTCCACCAGGAACGCCACCTTGTCCGCATCCGGGCCGAAGGTTTCCAGCGCGAAATCGGCGCGGGCGCACATTTCATAATGGTCGTCGGCGGTGATGTTCATCGAGAACAATTTGGCCTGGCCGGTTTCGTCCTGTGCGCGCTTGAGCGAATCGTAAACCAGCGGCAGTACTTTCTTGATCGGGCAGAACACCTGGTTGCCTTGCGGCTCGTCGTTCTTGATGAAGTCGCCGCCCAGCCAGAACTGGTAAGCCGCCTTGGCAAACGGTTCCGGGCGCAGGCCCAGTTTCGGTTTGATGATGGTGCCGGAGATGTAGCCGCCGTCCTTGACCGGGCGGCCGAGAATGCGCCACAGGTCGGAAATATCCTTGGCCGGGCCGTCGAACAGTTGCAGCATGCGCGGCGGCACGTAGAAATCCTGCATCTGCAAATTCGCGATGTCGCCCATGCCCTGATTGTTGCCGATACACAGCGTCAGGAATGACACGATCATCACGCGCCCGTCGGTCACGTTGCGGTCAAACAGATCGTTAGGGTAAGCCACCTTCATGATGCCCTTGGCTTCGTCGATGAAGTACACCAGCGCGTCCACGCCCTTGGTGAAATCGTCGGTGGTGCTCACTTCCACGTTGGTGCCGGTGGAGGATTCCGCCGCGATATGCGCGGCCGCTTCCAGATAACCGGTGCCCGCAGCAGGCTCCATGGTGTATGCAACCAGAATGTGATTGCCGCCCTTGATCAGGTCTTCTTCTTTCAGACTCAGATCCGCATAACGATTCGATTGATCCATAGCTTTATCTCCTGTGTGAACGATTGGTTTAACTTGCAACGGTTGCCACTATAGGTGCATCAATATATAAACGATAGTCAATTGTTTTTATAAATACCATAAGTAATGATTATGATTTGCTATAATCCTGCCATGCTCAATTTCACCCTGCGTCAGCTCCAGGTCTTCGAGAAGGTGGCTAGCCACCTGAATTACTCGCGCGCAGCCGAGGAACTATACCTATCGCAACCGGCGGTGTCCATGCAGATCAAGCAACTGGAAGGGCATATCGGCCTGCCGCTGTTCGAGCAGATGGGCAAAAAGATTTTTCTCACCGAAGCGGGGCGCGAGCTGTTTCATTACAGTCGCAGTATCGCGCAACAGCTTGCCGAAATGGAAGCGCTGTTCGACGAAATGAAAGGGCTGGGGCAGGGCAAACTGGTGCTGTCGGTGGTCAACACCGCCAATTACTTCACCCCGCGCCTGCTGGCGAAATTCTGCCAGCGCCATCCGAACATCAACGTGATCCTGCAAGTCGCCAACCGCGACGCGGTGTTGAAACAACTGGCCGACAACAGCACCGACCTCGCCATCATGGGCCAGCCGCCGGACGGGCTGGACCTCAGCGCGCAAAAGTTCTTGGACAATCCGCTGGTGGTGATCGCCGCCCCCGACCATCCGCTGGCCAAACTCAAGCGCGTCAAACTCGCGCAGCTTGCCAGCGAAACCTTCCTGTCGCGCGAAGCCGGTTCCGGCACGCGCAGCGCGATGGAACGCATCTTCGCGGAACATAAGATTCAGCCGCATATCAGTATGGAAATGGAAACCAACGAAGCAATCAAGCAGGCGGTGCAGGCTGGCATGGGACTGGGCATCCTGTCGCTGCACAGCATCGAACTGGAACTGGAAACCAAGCGGCTCGCCATGCTCAACGTCGAACACTTCCCGCTAAAACGTCACTGGTTCGTCGCGCACCGCAGCCACAAACGTCTGAGCAGCGCGGCGCTGGCGTTCAAGGATTTTTTGCTGACCGAGGCAAAAGGTCTTATCTGTTGAATTGAATTGTCAACGACTGACATCTTGCTATGAGTATCGCGAGGTGAGGTGTAGGAGTGAGCCAGAAGCTGATTCTGACTAAAAATAGATTAAAGCCGATCAGTCATAATTTCACTAAATCACAAAACGTTATAGATCATATTTATTTGAATATAAATAGCATTTAATGCTTTTAGTTGTTTTCATTAGTAGTGCTTGAAATTCTAAAATCCGTCCCAAATTTCCGCCGTACGGGGATGTCCCATATTTTACGAGGAGGATGAAATGGCTAATATCTTGCGCTACAACCCGGCAGATGATGCGTTTGACGATTTGTTCCGTGGTTTTTTCATGCGCCCTGTTCGTTTTGATGGGCAGCAGGAAGTCCAAGTCAAGATTGATGTAAGTGAGGACGACAAGGCGTATCTTGTTCACGCTGAAATACCCGGCGTAAATAAAGAGGATATTCATGTCACTATTGATGGGAATCTGGTTGCAATTAGCGCAGAAATCAAAAATGAAAAAGAAGTTAAGGAAGGCGAGAAAATACTGCGAAGCGAACGTTATTACGGCAAGCTGTCTCGTTCTTTCACGCTAGCCAGCGATGTGGAAGAGGCTGCTGCTGAAGCGAAATACAATAATGGCATATTAGAGTTGCGTTTGCCTAAACGAATTGCAGCCAAAACGAAAAGGTTAACTATTCAATAGTGCACGTAAATTGCATATAGCTTTCCTCCGGCTCAGCCGGGGGAAATATTTAACATGCTCAATGTGGATGAAAGAGTAAACCACATGTTAGTCAGGTTTAATAAAGAGAGGAAATTATGTCGAATCTTGATGAACTTCAGAAAATTGCAGCCGCGGCAAACCAAGCCGCTTTATCTGCACAACTAACAGCGCGAACAAACTGGACTAGCTATAAACTAGCCCGTGAAGCTCATGATAAGGCGCGTGAAGCGCTTGAGGTTGTTAGAGATGCTGAAATAACAGCAAGAACTGCATATGAAGCTTCTGAGCAAGCGGCAAACGCTTCAAACGAGATTGCACGTGCAGCTCAAGAGGCTGTTGACGATTTTGAAAAATGAGCTTTTTAGAGTTCTTCATAATTCCATGTTTGCATGGGTATCGTGTAATCTGAAATTATTGTATATGTTACGGGCTTGGCTAACCGCTATACCCACAGCGGCGGTTCGTCCATCAGCGCGATCTGTTCGCGCAATTCCAGAATCCGGTCCTGCCAGTAGCGTTGCGTGTTGAACCATGGGAACGCCGAGGGGAAGGCCGGATCATCCCAGCGCCGCGCGATCCATGCGGCGTAGTGAATCAGGCGCAAGGTGCGCAGCGCCTCGACCAGATGCAGCTCGCGCGGGTCGAAATCGTAAAAATCCTCGTAGCCCGCCAGCAGGTCGCCGAGTTGTTGCGTTTGTTCGGCGCGCTCGCCGGACAGCAGCATCCACAGATCCTGTATCGCCGGCCCCATGCGGCTGTCGTCGAAATCGACGAAGTGCGGGCCCTCATCCGTCCACAGCACGTTGCCGACATGGCAGTCGCCGTGCAGGCGCAAACTGCGCACCGTCCCGGCGCGCTCGAAACAGCGCCGCACCCCGTCCAGCGCCTGCGCGACCACGCCGCGATACACCTCGACCAGTTCCGCCGGAATGAAATCATGCGCCAGCAGATATTCGCTCGGTTCGATGCCGAAGCTGTGGATGTCCAGCGTCGGGCGATGTTGGTACGGCTCCAGCGCGCCGACCGCATGGATGCGCCCGAGGAACCGCCCCATCCATTCCAGTGTGTCGCGGTTGTCCAGCTCCGGCGCGCGCCCGCCGTGTTTGGCGAACACCGAGAAACGAAAACCGTTGAACGCGTGCAGCGTGCGGTCGTTGATCACCAGCGCGGGCACTACCGGAATTTCGCGTTCGGCCAGCAACGCGACAAAGGCATGTTCTTCCAGAATCGCTTCCCCCGTCCAGCGCGCGGGACGGTAGAACTTGGCGACCAGCGGTGGGCCGTCTTCGATGCCCGCCTGATAGACGCGGTTTTCATAACTGTTGAGCGCCAGCAAACGATCGTCGCTGTGCAGGCCGATGCTGTCCAGCGCATCGAGCACGGCATCGGGAGTGAGGGCGGAAAAGGGTGGGCTATGCATGGGGGGATTGTACGGCAAGCGGCGCGGGGCGGAGCAGCTAGTGTAGTGCGCTGCAATTAACGATACTTATGCTCAAACCCTTGTAGGTCGGGATTTAGCCCGACATGTCGGGTTGAAACCCGACCTACAATGCGGCGCTTACCGTTGGTATAAGTTCCAAACAGAATGGCGCACTACACTAGGTCATGCCGATTTCGTTCCCGCTCAGTCAATACTTGCTGGTTTTGTCAGATAGCGCCAAGCGGCGGATCAATAACCGCTGGAGGCCAGATTGTCGAAGCGTGTGTATTCGCCGCGGAACGCCAGCTCGACTTTGCCAATCGGGCCGTTACGCTGTTTGCCGATGATGATTTCGGCTTTGCCCTTGTCGGGGGAATCGCTGTTGTAGACTTCGTCGCGGTAGATGAACAGGATCAGGTCGGCATCCTGTTCGATAGCGCCGGATTCGCGCAGGTCGGACATCACCGGGCGTTTGTTGGGGCGCTGTTCCAGGCTGCGGTTCAACTGCGACAGCGCGATCACCGGCACCTGCAATTCCTTTGCCAGCGACTTCAGGGAGCGGGAGATTTCCGAGATTTCCGTGGCGCGATTCTCGCTGGCTTTGCCCGAGCTGGAACTCATCAATTGCAGGTAGTCCAATACGATCAGACCCAGTCCGCCATGTTGGCGATGCAGACGGCGCGCACGGGCGCGCACTTCCAGTGCGGACAGCGCGGCGCTTTCGTCGATATGGATCGGCGCGTCATTGAGCCTGCCGAGGGCGTGGGTCAACCGGCCCCAATCGTCGTCCTGCAAACGTCCGGTGCGCAGATCGTGCTGGTTGAGTTTTCCCACCGAGCCGAGCATACGCATCGCCAGTTGCGATGCGCCCATTTCCATACTGAAAATCGCCACCGGCAGCTTGCTGTCCAGCGCCACATTTTCGGCGATGTTGATGGAGAACGCGGTCTTGCCCATACTCGGGCGGCCCGCCACGATGACCAGATCGCCTTTCTGCAGGCCGGAAGTCATGGTGTCCAGATCGGTGAAGCCGGTAGCCGTGCCGGTCACGTCGCTTTGATTGTCACGCCCGTACAGCGTTTCGATGCGCTCTACCACCTGGGTCAGCAGCGGCGGCATTGCCATGAAGCCCTGCTGGCCGCGTGAACCCGCCTCGGCAATCTTGAGTACCTTGCCTTCCGCCTCGTCGAGCAATTGCGCGGCATCGCGTCCGGACGGGTTGTAAGCACTGCTGGCAATATCGGTACCAACTTCCACCAGCTTGCGCATGATGGAACGCTCGCGCACTATTTCGGCATAGCGGCGGATATTGGCGGCGGACGGTACGTTTTGCGCCAGATTACCCAAGTAGGGCAAACCGCCCACTTTGTCCAGTTCGCCGGAATTTTCCAGTGCTTCCGCCACGGTGATCACGTCCACCGGTTTGGCCTGTTCGCTCAGGCGCACGATCTGGCGATACAGCAGACGATGCTCGTGGCGGTAAAAATCGTCATCGGTGATCAGGTCGGCGATCTTGTCCAGCGCGCTGGCTTCCAGCAGCAAACCGCCCAGCACCGATTGCTCCGCCTCTACCGAATGCGGGGGCAATTTGATCTGTTCAAGCTGTGCGTCCGGCGTGGAAAAGTTTTGCATGGGGTTAAATCGGTCAAATACGTTTAGGCGGATGGCATTTTACTCCGTTGCCAGAAAATGTAGGGGCGAGATTCATCGCGCCCCAATGTAAAAAGGGCGCGATAAATCGCGCCCCTACAAACCATTGTTGCATTGCCTTGATAGAACAGCGAATTAGTGTTCGCCGAGTACCGAGACAGTGATGCCGACTGCCACATCGGTATGCAGCGCGATGCTGACAGGATGATCGCCGATTTGCTTGAGGTGACCTTCCGCCATACGCACTTGCGACTTCTCTACCGTGAAACCCTGTGCTGCCAAAGCGGTTGCGATGTCGGCATTAGTCACGGAACCGAACAGTTTGCCGTCCACGCCGGCTTTTTGCACGATCTGTACGGTCAAACCGGCCAGCTTTTCGCCGCGTGCTTGCGCATCGGCCAGCTTGGCTTTGTCGGCCGCTTCGATGTCGGCACGGCGCGCTTCAAACTCGGCCATGTTGGCTGCAGTGGCACGCTTTGCCTTGCCTTGCGGGATCAGAAAATTGCGTGCGTAGCCGTTCTTGACTTTGACCACGTCGCCCAATTGACCAACGTTGATTACTTTTTCCATCAAAATTATTTGCATGACTTCGCTCCTTAATGCAAATCAGTGTAAGGCATCAAAGCCAGGAAGCGCGCGCGCTTGACGGCTGTGCTCAATTGACGCTGAAAACGCGTCTTGGTGCCGGTGATACGCGCCGGGATCAGTTTGCCGTTTTCGGAGATGAATTCCTTGAGGATGTTGATGTCCTTGTAATCCACTTCGGCGATCTTCTCGACTGTGAAGCGGCAGAACTTGCGGCGCTTGAACAGATTGTTGCGGGAAGAACGTTTGTTCTTGTCATCTTTCTTTTTGTCTGGACGGGCCATGATGTTTCCTTATTCCAAAATTATGTCATTGATATGCAAAACCAACTGTCTGCTGCGGATACTTTGCTGCGCTAAAAATCCACGCACCTTGACGGACTGTCCTACTGCAAACCGGGCGACTTTTTCAGCCGCCCCGGCAAATGCCAGCGCTTTTATTTCGCACTGCACCTGCCTTACACCATCTGCTTCGGGCTGTTGCGAGTTGTGGCTTAACGTCAAATCCACTCTCGCCACCCCGCCGGGGGTATGCCGCAAACTTTCCAGCGCGATTATCTCGCCGCTGATGACAATCTGGTTACGCGCCAATTGCCAATGTTAAACAGCTGCCAGGTTTTCTTCGGCCTGAACCGCCACGCCTGCTGGTGCACTGTCGGTCGACACGGAGCGGGATTTTTCTTCCTTCATCATCGCGGACGGTTCGGTGACGGCAGCCTTGGTCTTGACGGTCAAGTGGCGCAACACGGCATCATTGAAGCGGAACGCGTGCTCCAGTTCGCCCAGAGTTTCCTGGTTGCATTCGATATTCATCAGCACGTAGTGTGCTTTGTGGATCTTTTGGATCGGGTATGCCAGTTGGCGGCGGCCCCAGTCTTCCAGACGGTGAACGTGACCTTCCTTGGAAGTGACCAGCGTGCGGTAGCGCTCGATCATCGCGGGCACTTGCTCGCTCTGGTCGGGATGCACGATAAACACGATTTCGTAATGTCGCATCAAATCTCCTTGTGGTTAAAAGCCCCCCGCCATAATTGGTTCAGTGTGTTCGCAACCCTCCGAAAAGGACGTGAAATTGACACTATGAGGCGGTGGAGCAAGGTATGTGAAACCGGACATCGGCCTCACAGGGGCGCGCATTATAGCGAAATGGGCTGGTACGTCAAGGAATACCGGAGTTTTTCCGGATAATCCGGCAATTTTTCAACTTACGCGCAATGCAAATATATTCACAGTCGCGCCGGAATCCAGTAAAGTGCCAACCCGACCTTAACCGATAAGAGCAATAACATGAGCGCAAAAGGACAACAATTACAAGATCCGTTTCTCAATACGCTGCGCAAAGAGCATGTGCAGGTCGCGATTTATCTGGTGAATGGTATTAAATTGCAGGGCCATGTCGAGTCGTTCGATCAGTATGTGGTGTTGCTGAAGAACACCATCACGCAGATGGTTTACAAACACGCTATTTCCACTATCGTTCCGGCCCGCGCAGTGAGCATTCCTTACGACGACGCGACTGCCGACTGATGCAGCAAACATCCGCCGATACACAGGCCGCAATACTGGTCAGTATCGACTTCGGCACTTACGATCATAACGAGAGTTTGCAGGAATTGCGCCTGCTGGCCGAGACGGCCGGGGTGCGCACACTGGCCGTCATCGAAGCCAAACGCCAGCGCCCCGATGCGGCATTGTTTGCGGGTAGCGGCAAGGTCCAGCAGATAGCCGAGATCGTGGAGCAGCTGGAAGCACCGCTGGTTATTTTCAATCACGATCTTTCACCCGCGCAAATGCGCAACTTGACCGCCAAGTTGAATACCCGCGTGATCGACCGGACCATGCTGATTCTGGATATTTTTGCGCAGCGTGCGCAAAGCTACGAGGGCAAGTTTCAGGTTGAGCTGGCGCAACTCAAGTATCTCGCCACGCATCTGGTCGGCATGAATCAGGACATGGGGCAGCAGAAACACGCCGTTGGCGCGCGCGGTCCCGGCGAAACCAAGCTGGAGCTGGATCGGCGTAAACTGGACAAGCGTGTCCATATGCTGAAAGACCGTCTGGAAAAACTCAAGAAGCATCGGGTCGTGCAACGCCGCGCGCGCAATCGCGCCGATGTGCTGTCGGTATCCATCGTCGGTTATACCAACGCGGGCAAATCGACGCTGTTCAACCGGCTGACCCGCGCCGATGTTTATGTGGCCGACCAGTTGTTCGCCACGCTGGACACCACCTCGCGCCGCATGTTCACCGAAGAACAGGGCGAGATCGTGGTGTCGGATACTGTCGGGTTCATCCGCCATTTGCCGCACTCTCTGGTTGCGGCGTTTCGCAGCACGCTGGAGGAGACGGTGCAGGCCGATCTGTTGCTGCATGTGGTGGATGCCAGCAATGCCAATCGCGACGACCAGATCGCCGAGGTGAACAAGGTGCTGGCGGAGATCGATGCGGCGGATATTCCGCAGGTTCTGGTGTTCAACAAGATCGACTTGCAGGATGTGCCGCCAAGCGTGCAGCGTGACGAATATGGTAGAATCGTTCGCGTTTTTCTGAGCGCTCAAAGCGGAGCGGGACTGGATGGCCTGCGGCTGGCGTTGACTGAAGCGCAGGCGGCGCGTCAGGCATTGGCGGCAATTGAATAGGGCTGAGGGAGTCTCTAAAAGTTCACGGTTACTGAAGCCGGTGTGGAATTTTCGGCAAAGTACCGGGCGGAAGCCGATAAATGTGAATTTTTAGAAATTCCTTTGCAAGAAACTAATTAGATAAGGATGCGTAATGGGAATGAATGACCCTCAATGGGGAAATAACAAAGGTAACGGTAACGGCGGCCCGCCAGACTTGGAAGAGTTGCTGCGCAAGCTGAATGAAAAAGTCGCGGCCATTATGGGCGGCGGCAAAGGCGGATCGGGCTCATCCGGCGGAGGTGCGCCGATGCAAGGTTTCGGCGGCGGCTTGGGCTTGATCGCGGTGATTGCCGTGTTGATCTGGCTGGGCAGCGGATTTTATATCGTGGATGCCAGCCAGCGCGGCGTGGTGTTGCGTTTCGGCAAGAAGATCGAAGTTACCGAGTCAGGTCCGCGTTGGCATTTGCCGTTCCCGGTCGAAAGCGTGGAAATCGTCAATTTGAGCCAAGTCAGAACGGTGGAAGTCGGCTATCGCGACAACGTCAAAAATAAAATGCTGAAAGAATCGCTGATGCTGACCGATGATGAAAATATCATCGACATCCAGTTTGCGGTGCAGTACTTTCTGAACGATCCGGCCGATTACCTGTTCAATAACCGCATGCCCGACGAAAACGTGCGCCAAGCGGCGGAAACTGCCATTCGCGAAGTTGTGGGCAAAAACAAGATGGACTTTGTTTTGTACGAGGGACGCGAGCAAGTGGCTGCGGCGGCAACCAAACTGATGCAGGAGATTCTGGACCGTTACAAGTCGGGCATCCTGATCAGCAAGTTGACCATGCAGAACGCGCAGCCGCCGGAGCAGGTTCAGGCCGCTTTTGACGATGCTGTCAAAGCCGGGCAGGATCGCGAGCGGCAAAAGAACGAAGGTCAGGCTTACGCAAACGATGTTATCCCGCGCGCAAGCGGTACGGCTGCGCGTCTGATACAGGAATCGGAAGGCTACAAGCAAAGCGTGATCGCCAATGCCGAGGGTGATGCCAGCCGCTTCAAACAGATTCTGGTCGAATATGAAAAAGCGCCGGGCGTCACGCGCGAGCGCATGTATCTGGACATGATGCAGCAAGTGATGGGCAATATCAGTAAAGTGATGGTTGACCAGAAGAACGGCAACAGTTTGTTGTATCTGCCGCTGGACAAGCTGATGGAAACTTCGCGCGCCACCGGTGCGACCGCGGAGACTCCGGCTACTGCCCCCGCTGCAGCACCCGTCACTTCGCAGTCGAGCGATAACACCGCAGCACAGCGCGCACGCGATTCGTTGCTTGGCCGTAACAGGGAGGCACGCCCATGAACAAGACTATCAGCAATATATTGGTAGGCGCGGCTGGCGCGCTGATTCTGTTGAGTATGAGCATGTTCGTGGTGGATCAACGCCAGGACGCGATCGTGTTTCAGCTGGGTGAAGTGGTTAGCGTCAAAACCGAACCGGGCCTGTATTTCAAGGTGCCGCTGATGCAGAACGTGCGCTACTTTGATGCGCGCATTCTCACGCTGGATACCGTGGAACCGGAACGCTTCATTACCGCGGAAAAGAAGAATGTGCTGGTGGATTCTTTCGTCAAGTGGCGCATCGTCGATGTGAAGCAGTATTACATCAGCGTGGGCGGTGATGAAGTCCGCGCCAGAACGCGTTTGTTGCAGACGGTGAATTCCAGCATGCGCGAGGAATTCGGCAAGCGCACCATTCATGAAGTGGTGTCCGGCGAGCGCGAAAAGATCATGAACGTACTGCGCGAAAAAACCGATAGCGATGCGCGCAAGATCGGCGTGCAAGTGCTGGACGTGCGCCTGAAGCGTGTCGATTTCCCGATGGAAATCAGCGAGTCGGTATATCGCCGCATGGATGCGGAACGCAAGCGTGTGGCGAATGAGCTGCGCGCTTCCGGTGCGGCAGAAGGCGAAAAGATCAAGGCCGATGCCGACCGGCAGCGCGAAGTGATCCTGGCCGAAGCTTACCGCACCGCGCAGAAAACCAAGGGTGAAGGCGATGCCAAGGCTTCCGCTTTGTACGCTGCCGCATTCGGTCGCAACTCGGAGTTCTATTCGTTCTACCGCAGCCTGGAAGCCTACAAGCAGAGCTTCAAGAACAAGAGCGATGTAATGGTGCTGGACCCGAGTTCGTCATTCTTCAAATATTTGAAAAACTCGGGTAAAGGCGGTAAGTAGTGCTGGATTACTGGCTGATCGGATTGGCGATGATGCTGGTGATTGAAGGTTTACTGCCCTTTTTGTTTCCCGATTTGTGGCGCGAAACCTTTCGCAAAATGGTTTCGCTGACCGACGGGCAGTTGCGCTTCGTCGGTATCACCTCGATGCTGTCCGGATTGTTGCTGCTGTATCTGGTTAAATGATTAGTGCTGTTTTGTAGGGTGGGCAAACGGTTTCATTGTTTGTCCACGCGGAAGAACGGTGGGCACAAAAAACGTGCCCACCCTACGAGGCTCCGGCTCGCCCGGCTTAGAGGTTATGTAATGCCAAACTGGTTACTCCCGGAATATATTCAAGACATGCTGCCCGACGAGGCATGGCGCGTCGAACAAATGCGCGCGCAATTCCTCGATCTGTTGCGCAAGTCCGGTTATCAATTGGTTGCCCCGCCGTTGCTGGAATATGCCGAGTCGCTGCTGATCGACGGCAGCCACGATATGGATTTGCGCACGTTTAAATTGGTGGATCAATTGAGTGGGCGCACGCTGGCATTGCGCGCCGACATCACGCCGCAAGTGGCGCGCATCGACGCGCACCTGCTCAACCGGCAGGGTGTAACGCGGCTGTGTTATGCCGGCAGTGTGCTGCACACCCAGCCGGCCGGACTGACCCGCACCCGCGAACTGTTGCAGATCGGTGCCGAACTGTACGGACACGGCGGACTGGAAAGCGATCTGGAGATTCAGCGGCTGATGTTGCAATCGCTGGGTTTGCTGGGCATTCAGGAGGTGCATCTAGATCTCGGTCATGTCGCGGTATTCCGCGCGCTGGTGCAGCATGCCAAGCTCGACAGGGAGCTTGAAAGTGAACTGTTTGCCGCGTTGCAAAGCAAGGATAGCGCGGCTTTGCAGGCATTGACGCAGCCGCTGGATAAATCCTTGCGCGATGCCTTGCTGGTATTGCCGTCACTGTATGGCGACTGCGCCGCGGTATTGGCACGTGCGCGCGGCCTGTTGCCGGACTACGCGGAAATTCGCGCCGCGCTGGATGCCTTGCAAACTGCCGCCACGCAATTGCAACCGCTGGTCGCCGGCGTGGGAATCGATCTTGCCGATTTACGCGGCTACCACTATCACAGCGGCATGGTGTTTGCCGCCTACCATGCGGGCAGCCATGATGCCATCGCGTTGGGCGGGCGCTATGACGATCTCGGCAAGAGCTTCGGGCGCGCGCGCGCCGCCACAGGATTTAGTATGGATTTGCGCCAACTGTATCGCCTGCTGCCAGAGCAAGCCGTAAAACTCGGAATATGCGCACCGCATCTCGACGATCAGGCACTGCGCGACAAGATTGCGCAACTGCGCGCATCGGGTGAATCGGTAGTGGTGGATCTGCTTGGCGATGCCGCTTTGCGCGGCGAGTTGCAGTGCGACCGCGAACTGGTATTGCGTGACGGGGTCTGGCAGATTGTCGCGCTTAGATAGGTATCCTAAAACCAGAGCCTATCCGCAGATTACACGGATTAACGCAGATTTTTAGGCGGTTGTGAGTGAGTTTAGAGGGTACAGAAGGTGCGTCGGCAACCCAATGCTATTAGTTTTAATCTGCGTAATCTGCGGATGGCTGCTTTAAGGTTTATATTTTAGTGTTTTTTCAAATTTGAAAGTTTTGTAATGACTAAAAACGTAGTAGTAATTGGCACCCAATGGGGTGATGAAGGCAAGGGTAAGGTGGTCGACTGGTTGACCGACCACTCGCAGGGCGTGGTGCGCTTTCAGGGCGGACACAATGCCGGCCATACGCTGGTAATCGGCGGCAAAAAGACGGTGCTGCATCTGATCCCGTCCGGCATCTTGCGCGACCATGTGATGTGCTACATCGGCAACGGCGTGGTGGTGTCGCCGCAGGCTTTGCTCAAGGAAATGGATCAGTTGCAACAGGCCGGAGTGGATGTGTATGGCCGCCTGAAAATCTCCGAAGCCTGCCCGCTGATTTTGCCGTATCACGAAGCAATCGACAAAGCGCGCGAACTGGCCAAAGGCGATGCCAAGATCGGCACCACCGGACGCGGTATCGGTCCGGCTTATGAAGATAAAGTGGCGCGTCGCGCTGTCCGCCTGCAGGATATTTTTTACCGCGAGCGTCTAGCCGCCAAGCTGGGCGAAGTACTGGATTATCATAACTTCGTGCTGAAAAATTACTTTCATACCGAAACGGTGGATTTCCAGCAAACGCTGGATGGCGCGCTGGCATTGGCCGAGCGGATCAAGCCTCTGGTGATGGATGTGCCGCGCGCATTGTATGAAGCCAATCAGGCGGGCAAGAACCTGCTGTTTGAAGGTGCGCAGGGTTCCCTGTTGGATATTGACCACGGTACTTATCCGTTCGTCACTTCCAGTAACTGTATCGCCGGTGCCGCGTGCGCGGGTGCAGGAGTCGGGCCGCAAATGCTCAACTATGTACTCGGCATCACCAAGGCTTACACCACGCGGGTAGGCTCCGGCCCGTTCCCGACAGAACTGTACGATGCCGTGGACAAATGCGATCCGATCGGCGAAGGCCTGGCCAAACGCGGTCATGAATTCGGCTCCACCACCGGGCGCGCGCGCCGCTGCGGCTGGTTCGATGCCGCCGCGCTCAAACGCTCGATCCAGATCAACGGCGTGTCCGGGCTGTGCGTCACCAAGCTGGATGTGATGGATGGTATGGAAACTGTGCGCATCGGCGTGGCCTATAACATCAACGGCGTGGACAGCGATATTTTGCCGGCGGGCGCGGATGCCTTGACGGATTGCCAGCCGGTGTATGAAGAAATGCCGGGCTGGAGCGAAAGCACTGTCGGTGTGCAGCGCTACGAAGACTTGCCGCAGGCCGCGCGCAACTATCTGGAACGCATCGCCGAAGTATGCGGCGTGCCGGTGGATATGGTCTCAACCGGGCCGGATCGGGATGAAACCATCGTGCTGCGTCATCCGTTCGAATAATACCGCGGCAAAAATAAACAGTGGAAGGGCATCGCGTGATTGGTGATGCCCTTTTTGCATTTACGGTTTGTCTGAGCCCTCCCGGTTTGCACGCTTGACGGGATTGCAACAGCTATTTGACTTTGGTTTTAGTTGGAACTATAAAGTTTCAGATGAAACACGTTTTTTGCAGTTATCATCGGCGGAACGGGTCGGGATGACTGATAGCCCGTGCCATTTGTGCGTGGAGTTCAACGCCGCACACAGCGAAGCAAAGGAGAACCCATGAATCCCGCTACCCGCTATTCCGCAACGGCGATCTCGCTGCACTGGATGACGGCAGGGCTCGTCCTGATCACATTCCCGCTCGGTGTGTACATGCACGGGCTGGCGCTCTCGCCGCTCAAGCTGCAGCTGATCAGTTATCACAAATGGCTGGGGGTTACGATCTTCCTGCTGACCGTGGCGCGGCTGGCATGGCGTGCGACGCATACTCCGCCGCCATTACCGGAAACCATCCCGCTGTGGCAGCAGCGCGTCGCGCACGGCGTGCATCTGCTGCTTTACTTGCTGCTGTTTGCGATTCCGTTATCCGGCTGGCTGATGAGTTCCGCCAAGGGCTTTCCGGTAGTTTATTTGGGGCTGGTGCAGTTGCCCGATCTGGTGGGTAAGGATAAGGTGCTGGGCGAGTTGCTGACCGAAGTTCACGAAATGCTGAATTTCGGGCTGCTGGCGCTGGTCGGCATGCACGCGGCTGCAGCTCTCAAACATCACTTTATCGAGCGTGATGCCACGCTGCGCCGCATGTTGCCGAGAATATAAAACGCGCGTAGCGTTCGTTCGCTTCCTCTCACGTGAACGGGATAACCAGCGACTTGGATGGCGTTTTTTGCCAGCCTAGTCGAATGGCTAGTTGTTTTATCAGAGGATTGAGGAGAGGGGACGGGCATGCCCGTCAGGCAAGGGAGTTTAACTATGAAGAAATTATTGATTTTGCCGCTGTTGCTTGCCGGTGCCATTGGCAGCGCTCACGCAGTCGAATTTAATCAGGTACAGCTTAACAGCAGTATGATGACCTTCGCGTACAAGCAAATGGGCGTGCCGCTGGAAGGCAAGTTCCGCAAATTTACGGCGCAGCTGACGTTCGACCCCGCCAGAATCAATGCCGCACAGGCCAAACTGGAAGTCGATCTGGCCAGCATTGATACCGGCTCCGGCGAGGGCGACGATGAAGTGGCCGGAAAACTCTGGTTCAATACCAAAGCGTACCCTGCAGCCCGATTCGTTTCCGGTAGTGTCAAAGCGCTGGGCGGAAACCGCTATGAAACGTCAGGCAAACTGACCATCAAGGGCAGGACGCTTGATGTCGCCGCCCCCTTTGCTTTTAGGCAGGAAGGCAAGATAGGCATATTTGACGGTGCATTCACCCTGAAGCGTCTGGATTACGCCATCGGCGAAGGCCTGTGGGCGGATGTCGGCACGGTAGCCGACGAAGTGCGGATCGTGTTTCACATCGTGACCAATGCGGCAGCACCCATTAAGAAATAGCTTTACCTTAACGGGCATGGCAAGTTGCCACCCCTGATAATGAAACCCGCCATGCCCGTTTCCCCCTATCCAACTTTCCCCCGCAAGCGGGAGAAAGGGCAAACGAATCGCTACGCAAGTTTTACGTTAACCAACCACCAAGGAGAAATGTCATGAAACAGCTCGTCAGTCTCGCCATTGCCGCTTCACTGTCCACTGCCGCTTTTGCCGCACCTGAAACCTACGTCATTCAGAATTCGCATACCTACCCGCGTTTCGAATACAACCATCTGGGCTATTCCAATCAGGTCAGCCGGTTTGACAAGACCAGCGGCACTATCGTCATAGACCGCGCCGCAAAAAGCGGCTCTGTCGATGTGGTGATCGACACCACATCGGTAAATACCGGTTTCCCGCTGTTCAACGAACATATTCAGGGCGAGGATTTGTTCGATACCGCCAAATACCCCACCATCACTTTCAAATCCAAAAAACTGAAATTTGACGGTGATAAATTAACCGGTGTCGCGGGTGATCTGACCATCAAGGGGGTGACCAAGCCGCTAACGCTCACGGTGACTTCGTTCCACTGCATGCCGCACCCGATGCTCAAGAAAGATGCCTGCGGAGCCAACGCCACAGCAAAGATCAAGCGTTCCGATTTCAATGTCAGCAAGCATGTCCCTTATGTCGGCGACGAGGTGACTCTGACGATCCCAGTTGAGGCGATCAAGGAATAAGCGGGTGCCTTCCCGTCGAAGCGGGAAGGCGTTTCGTCTTTCTCTTACGAAAGGAATTCATCATGTCTGACCAACAACCCGTCATTGCACAGAAATCACCGTTTGTCGTGGAGGTCGAAGCCGGCAAGACTTATCGGTGGTGTTCGTGCGGTCAGAGCGACATCCAGCCGTTCTGCGACGGCAGCCACGAGGGTAGCAGTTTTACCCCGATCGAATACACGGCAACCGAGTCCGGCAGCGTTTATTTCTGCGGTTGCAAGCACAGTGCCAACGGCGCATTGTGCGACGGCAGCCACGAGAAGCTTTGATGTTTCAAACAGACCGGGGTGCAAATCCCGGCCAAGTTGAGGGAGCCGCTAAAAATTCAGAGTTCGCCCAAATGCAAGGCGCGGAAATTATTTCCGCAACGCGGTACGGGCGATTCATGAATCGCCCGTACGGGATGAAGTGGGGTAAGCAGGCAAGCCGCGAAGCGGATGCTCGCAAATCTGGATTTTTAAATCACCCGGTCGTTGCCGCCATCGATCGGAACCTGCGCCCCGGTAATCTTTGAGAACAGCACGCCGCACATTTCCGCAGTCAGTTCCGCCACATCCTTGCTGCTGACTTCCTCGTGCAGCACGTTGTTGCGTTTGTACTCGTCGACCGTCATGCCGTAATGGGTGGCGCGTTGTAGCAACACTTCTTCTGTCCAGATGCCGGTGTCGAACACCGCATTCGGGTGAACCAGATTGATCCGGATCGAGTCGTTGCCCCACTCCAGCGCCGCGACGCGGGCGAGTTGCGTCAGCGCTGCCTTTGACGCGGAGTAGGCCGCCGCACCGGGGCCAGGGGCCGGGACGTTCTTCGAGCCGATCACCACTACCCGGCCGTACTTCGGTGCCGCTTTCAGTAGCGGGTGGGCTTCGCGCATGATCGCTAGATTGGAATCCAGATTGATCGACATGACCTTGTGCCACAGTTCGTCCGCGAGCGCCTCGATCTTCTTGCCGCCGGGGAATATCCCGGCATTCAGCACCAGCATATCGAGACCACCATAGCGGCGAATGGTTTGCTCCAGTATTCCCTTGATGGCTTCCAGCGAAGTCAGGTCCGCGCTAATGCCGAGATAGTCTTCGCGCTTGCCGTACAACGATTCAACTTCTGGATTGATGTCCACGCCCACCACCGCTGCGCCGCGGTTCAGGAACGCCTGCGCGCAGGCTTTGCCGATGCCGGATGCGGCGCCGGTCACCAGCGCGACTTCTCCGGCAAAGGCTTTGGGCGGGCCGGATTTTTTCAGCTTGGCTTGTTCGAGATCCCAGTATTCCATGTTGAACAATTCCGCTGCGCCCAAGGCCTGAAAGCCGCCAAGCATTTCGGCGCGCAGCACGATGTTCTGGGTGCGCAGATAAATGTCTTCGACGATTTGCGCATCGCGTGCCGAGCGGCCTGCCGAAATCAGTCCGAATTCCGGATCAATGATGACGCGCGGGGCGGGGTCGAGCATGGTTAAAGGCAGCTTGGATAATTTTGAATTAGCCTCAAAATAATTCCGGTAAGCCTGCGCATAAGCCCCGACATCGCGCCCGAGCATTGCCACGCGCTTGGTGCGGATGATGTGATCCGGCGTGGCCGGGCCGCGTTGCGAAATACTTGCAACCTCGGGATGGCGCGCAAAAGCCAGCGTGCTGTTGCTGGTGTGGCTGCGCAATAGCATCGGGAAACCGGCCGCATTGGAAACATTTTTTCGCAACGCGGGCAACGCCGACCAGTCGGCGCTTGGTGCAATGTTGGCTGGCGCTGCCAAGGCTGCATTTTTTGCCAGATAAGCCTCGGCACGGCCGACCAGTTCGATCATCCGCTCGTAGGATTGTTTTGCGGTGTCGCCGAAGCTGAAGATACCGTGGTTCATCAGCACCATGCCGATAGTGCGCGGCGTGGCTTGCGCGGGAAATACCTCGGCGCATAATTTCGCCAGATCAAATCCGGGCATCACAAAAGGCAGCACGATCACATCGTCGCCGAATATCTCGCGGATGCGCGCCTCGCCCGATGCGGTGTTGGTGATCGTCACGATGTCGTCGGCATGGGTATGGTCGACGAAACGATGCGGGATCAGCGCGTGCAGAATGGCTTCTACCGACGGCGCGGGAGAGGTCGGATCGAGCGTCGCCAGCTTGAGTTCGCGCGCCATGTCCATGTCGGATAATGTTTCCAGGCGCGACAATTTCAGCATCGCGTCGAGACGTACCGGCACGAAATCCTTGGCTTCAATCGAGATCAGGTCGGAGCCACTGCCCTTTACGAACAGCGTCGCCTCGTCTTCGCCAAAGATGTTTTTCCACACCCCCTTGACCGAGGTGTTGCCGCCGCCATGCAGCACCAGCGCCGGATTAGCGCCGAGCAAACGCGACGAATAAACGCGCTCCGCCAAGAGTCCCTGATGCTTGCCTGCTTCCGTATCGTTCCAAAGATTTTCCATTGCGGTTCCTGATATTTATAAATTTAGTAAACGTAGCGTGCGCTGTGCGCACGATCAAGCCGAGGGTCGTGCGCACAGCGCACGCTACACCTGCCCACAACCATTACAGAAGCGCCTTCATCGCCTCCGCGTTCGCTGCTACCACGCCGCGCTCGGTGATCAACCCGGTCACCAGCCGCGCCGGGGTCACGTCGAAGCCGTAATTGGCGGCGCGCGAACCTTGCGGGGTGACCTGCACGGTGCGAACCTGTCCATCTTTGTCCAGCCCGGAAATATGCGTCACTTCTTCCTCGGCGCGTTCCTCGATGGGGATTTCTTTCACACCATCCTGCAACGTCCAGTCCACGGTAGGGGAGGGTAGCGCCACATAGAATGGCACGCCGTTGTCGTGTGCCGCCAGCGCCTTGAGGTAGGTGCCGATCTTGTTGCACACGTCGCCGCGTGCGGTGACGCGGTCGCAGCCGACAATCGCCATATCCACCATGCCGTGCTGCATCAGGTGTCCGCCTGCATTGTCCACAATCACGGTATGCGGCACGCCGTGCTGGCCGAGCTCCCATGCGGTGAGGCTGGCACCCTGATTGCGCGGACGGGTCTCGTCCACCCAGACATGCAGCGGGATGCCTGCGTTGAACGCAGTATAGACCGGCGCGAGCGCGGTGCCCCAGTCCACCGTCGCCAGCCAGCCGGCGTTGCAGTGGGTAAGGATATTGACCGTGGTATTTTTCTTTTGATGAATGGTGCGGATGATTTCGCTGCCATGCTGACCGATGGACGCATTGATCGCCACGTCTTCGTCGGCGATGCGCGCCGCTTCCTGCCATGCCGCTGCGGCGCGTTCACCCGCCGCGAGTGGCGCAAGCACCGCACGCATCTGCTCCACGCCCCAGCGCAGGTTCACCGCAGTGGGGCGTGCGGCGAGCAGCACGCTGCAAGCGTCCGCCAGCGCGGCATCCGAGACGTTGTCACGCATCGCCAGCGCCACGCCGTAAGCCGCCGTTACGCCGATCAGCGGCGCGCCGCGCACCTCCATGTCGCGGATCGCGCGCTCGGCGTCGCGCATCGTGTTCAGGCGCAGCGTGGTAAAAATATGCGGCAGTTTGGTCTGGTCGATGATCTCGACTGCGGTGTTGTCGGCCGTGGGCCAGATGGTGCGAAAAGGGGTGTTGTTAATTTTCATTGGATAGTTCCGTAGGGGTGCGATTCATCGCACCCTGATTTGTTCTCGTGTTCGAAAAGGGCGCGATGAATCACGCCCCTACATCAATCGCCTTCAAATTCGCAAAGCGCAAACACCTTGTGTCCCAGCTTTTCCAGCCGCGCGCGTCCGCCGATGTCCGGCAGGTCGATCACGAAGCAGCACTCCACCACGATGCCGCCCATGTCCTGGATCAGCTTGGTGGCGGCTTCGGCGGTTCCGCCGGTGGCGATCAGGTCGTCCACTAGCAGCACGCGGTCGCCTTTCTGGATCGCGTCGGTATGGATCTCGATGCGGTCGGTGCCATATTCCAATTCATAATCACGCCCGATGGTTGCGGCGGGCAGCTTGCCTTTCTTGCGGATCGGCACGAAGCCAAGGCCAAGCTCGTAAGCAACCGGTGTGCCGACGATGAAGCCGCGCGATTCGATGCCGGCTACTTTGTCTATTTTGACATTCTTGTAGCGGCTGACGATCTCCTGAATCGTGGCGCGCAGCCCGATTGGGTCTTTTAACAAAGTGGTGATGTCGCGGAACTGGATGCCCTGTTTCGGGTAGTGCGGGACGGTGCGGATTCTGGATTTGATTGGCATAAGAACTCCTGGTTAGTGGTGAGTAGGAAGTGGGGAGTGGGTGGAGCAGCGGTTTTCCCACTTGCCACTACCTACTTCCCACTTTCCGGTTATTTCAATATGCGCCCGGCTACGGCGGACAATTTTTGCAGCATCGCTGGATCGCGCGCTTCCGGTGCGGTCAGGATGGCGTATTGCAGCGCGCTGCGGCAGCCGCATTGACAGCCTGCCGCATCGCCGTGCACGCGCGGCGCGACGCTCTTTACCAGCGCGCGCGCCTTGTCGGCGTTCGCCAGCAGCACTTTCACGATCGCGTCCACCGTCACGCTGTCGTGGTTGGGATGCCAGCAGTCGTAATCTGTCACCATCGCGACGGTGGCGTAGCAGATCTCGGCTTCGCGCGCGAGCTTGGCTTCCGGCATGTTGGTCATGCCGATCACGTCGCAATTCCACGAGCGGTACAGTTCCGATTCCGCGAGGCTGGAGAATTGCGGCCCCTCCATCACCAGATAGGTGCCGCCGCGCAACACCGGAATCTCGATCTGCTGCGCCGCCGCAAACAGATGGTCACCGAGACGGTGGCACACCGGATGAGCCATCGAGACATGCGCGACCAGTCCGTTGCCGAAGAAACTCTTTTCGCGTGCGAAGGTGCGGTCGATGAACTGGTCGACGATGACGAAAGTGCCGGGGGCCAGATGTTCGCGCAACGAACCCACCGCGCTGACCGAAACAATGTCCGTCACGCCGAGGCGTTTGAGCGCGTCGATGTTGGCGCGGAAGTTGATGTCTGACGGCGGGATGCGGTGTCCTCTGCCATGGCGCGGCAGGAAGGCGATGGATTGTCCCGCCAGTTCGCCGACCAAGACCTCGTCCGACGGTTCGCCGAATGAGGATGTCGCCTTCACCCAGCGGGTGTTCTCCAGTCCCTCGATGTTGTAAACGCCGCTGCCGCCGATAATACCCAACATATTTATTTTCTCCGTTAGTTCAAATTACAACCGGTACTCGTGCGGTCAATGCGCACATCAATTCATAACTGGCTGTTCCGGCAGCACGCGCCACTTCTTCGATCGGCAGGCCGTCACCCCACAGTGTCACCGCGCTACCTACACCGGCTTGCGGTAGCTTGCTCAAGTCCGCAAACAGCATATCCATCGAGACACGCCCCAGCGTTTGGGTGTGTTGCCCGTCCACCAGTATCGGCGTGCCGTTCGGCGCATGGCGCGGATAACCGTCGGCATAACCGCAGGCGACGATGCCGATACGCATCGGGTGTTCGGCGCGGAATAGCGCGCCGTAACCGATCTCGTCCCCGGCACGCAATTCCTGCACGGCGATGATGCGGCTGCGCAGGGTCATCGCCGGTTTCAGTCCAAGTTGTTGCGCGCCGACATCTGCGAAGGGCGAAGCGCCATACAGCATCAGGCCGGGGCGCACCCAGTCGCCGTGCGTTTCGGGATAGCGCAACAGTGCCGCCGAATTCGCCAGACTGCGCGGCATTTTATACGATGCGGCCAGTTGGGTGAATAGCGCCAGCGGTTCTGCCACACCGCGCGCCTCGTCGGCATTGGCGAAATGGGTCATCAGGGTGATCTCGCGTACCGCGCGATGGCGGCGCAGTTGTTCCATCACCTGCGCCACTTGCGGCGGCGTAAAACCCAGACGATTCATGCCGCTGTTGACTTTAAGCCAGACATCCAGCGTGTTGCGTTTCGGGTAGGCATCCAGCAACGCAAGCTGTTCCGCGCTGTGGATTACACATGCCAAATCATATTCGGCGGCCAGCGCCAGATCTTCCGCGTCGAAGAATCCTTCCAGCAGCAATATCTGCTGGCGGAAGCCCGCCTCGCGCAATTGCACCGCATCCTGAATGTCCAGCAGCGCAAAACCGTCCGCGGCGGATAATGCCTCGGCGACTCTGCTCAAGCCGTGCCCGTAACCGTTCGCTTTGATTACCGCCATGATGCGCGCGGCTGTGCGGCGGCGAGCCGCCTGAAGGTTGTTCTCCAGTGCGCTCAAATTGATATGGGCTTGTATGGGGCGATGCATGAAAGTTGTCTAGACGCAAGAATTTTTGATAGGCACGAATGATAGCAGGGGCTGTGCTTTCGTGATATAAAACAGCCTGCCAAAAATAATCCCCGTTGTTACTCTGGTTGAATGAATCTCGGTTTTTACATCATCCTTGCGGCGCAATTCCTCTCCGCGCTCGCCGATAACGCACTGCTGTTCGCCGCGATCGCCTTGCTTGCGGATTTGAACTCTCCAGCCTGGCATACGCCGATATTGCAGCAGGGTTTTATCGTTTCATATATCGTGCTGGCACCGTTCGTTGGTGCCTTTGCAGATTCATTGCCCAAAGGGCGGGTGATGTTCATCAGCAATATTATCAAGCTGTTCGGTTGCATCGCCATGCTGGTGGGCGTTCACCCATTGATTGCTTACGGCTTGGTCGGTCTGGGTGCCGCAGCTTATTCGCCCGCAAAATACGGTATTCTCACCGAATATCTCCCCCCCAGTCAGCTGGTCAAGGCGAATAGCTGGATGGAAGGGCTTACGGTTGCCGCCATCGTGCTTGGCGCGCTGGTGGGCGGCATGCTCATCAGCCCGAAAATTATCGGACCGCTGCTGCAAACACTGGATATTCCGCTGGTCGGCAGCATCGCGGAACTGGCTATCGCTTTCATCGTGCTGATCTACATCCTTGCCGCGATCTTCAACTTATATATCCCGCGTGTAGCGATCGACCACAAGGCACTTAGCCGCAGTCCGGTATTTCTGACCAGAGATTTCTGGCACTGCTTCAAACTGCTGTGGAAAGATCCGCTCGGGCAGGTTTCTCTGGCGGTTACCACACTGTTCTGGGGTGCGGGAGCGACGCTGCGGCTGTTGATCATCGGCTGGGCAGCCGTTGCACTGAATTACGACATAGGGGAAGCTGCCAAGCTTACCGCCTGGGTGGCAATCGGTATCGCCATCGGCTCGGTGCTGGCGGCGAAATTTATCAAGCTGGAGCATTCGGTGAAGGTCTTGCCGGTTGGTATCGCGATGGGGGTCACCGTGCTGATGTTGATTCCCGTCACCAACAGCACGCTGGCAATTTTGCTGCTGATTGCGATAGGCGCGATGGGCGGCTATTTCGTGGTGCCGATGAACGCGTTGCTGCAACATCGCGGCCACCTGCTGATGGGAGCAGGGCGCTCAATCGCAGTACAAAATTTCAACGAGAATCTGAGTATATTTGTCATGCTGGGGCTGTATGCCGTGATGCAGAAACTCGATTTCAGCATTTACTTCATCATTCTGGTATTCGGTTTGTTGTTGTCCGGCATCATGGCAGCGCTGTACAAAAGACACGGACACGACCAGGACAGGTAGGAACAAATTCCAAACGGGCGATTCGTGAATCGCCCCTACGGTTTAATTAGGGTGTAGGGGTAATTCATGAGTTGCCCTCACCCAGCAATGCTTCAAACTCTTCAATCGGTACCGGTCTGCCGAACAGATAACCCTGATACGCCATGCAGCCGTTTTGCTTGAGGAAATCCAGCTGTGCTGTAGTTTCAACACCTTCGGCGATTACGTTTAAATGGAAGTTTTTTGCCATGCCGATGATGGTTTGCACCATTACCGCATCGTTGGGGTCGGTGGCTATATCACGCACGAAGCTCTGGTCTACTTTGAGTTGGTCCAGCGGCAGCTGTTTCAAATAGGACAGCGACGAATAACCGGTGCCGAAATCGTCCAGTGATAATTTGATTCCGAGGGCTTTTAGCGCGTGCATTTTCGCCACGATATCGGCGACATCGGTCAATACCACGCTTTCGGTAAGCTCCAGTTTCAGGCGTGTTGCATCGACCTGATGCACACGAATTACTGCGGCCACATTTTCCACAAAGTCGTGCTTGCTGAATTGCTGCGCGCTGACGTTGACGGCCAGCACCAGATCGCGTGTTTGTTCGCGTTTGCTCCATTGCGCCAGCTGATGGCAGGCGGTTTCGAGTACCCAATGCCCCACCTCCAGAATCAGCGAGCTCTCTTCCGCGACGGGGATGAATTGTGCGGGAGAAACCATGCCGCGCTTTGGATGCGCCCAGCGCACCAGTGCTTCCGCGCCCAGCGGGCGATGTTCGTTATCCACCTGAATCTGGTAATACAAACGCAATTGATAGTCGGGAACGGCATGGCGCAAATCGGCTTCCAGCGCGGCGCGAGTTTCCACTGCGTGCTGCATGGCGGGGTCGAAGAAGCGCACCGCATTTCTGCCCGAATCCTTGGCTTGATACATTGCCAGATCGGCGTGTTTAAGCAAGGCATCCACCGATTCCGTATTGCCGCGATACAGGCATACGCCGATACTCGGCGAACTGTGATGCTCGTGCTTCTTGATTTGGTAAGCTGCGGACAGGACAGTGCGTATTTTCTCGGCGATCAAAGCGACTTTCTGCGAGGCCTGTTCCGCGTCACTATCGACCTCCTCAAGCAGTACTACAAACTCATCGCCGCCGAGCCGCGCTACAGTATCCACCTCGCGCACACAGGACTGGATGCGTGCCGCTACCTCGATCAGCAATAGGTCGCCATAATCGTGTCCCAGCGTGTCGTTGAGCGTCTTGAACTTGTCCATGTCGAGGAACAGCACCGCGCCGTAATGTTGGCTGCGTGCCGACACCGATAGCGCCAGGCGGAAACGATCCAGCAGCAAACGCCGGTTGGGCAATTTGGTCAGTGCGTCATAGAACGCCAGATTGTGGATTTCTTCCTCCGCCTGCTTGCGCGCGGTGATGTCGCTGAAAATGGCGACATATCCGGTGGTTTCGCCCTGTTCATTTTTTACGGCAGTGATGGTTAGCCATTTCGGATAAACCTGTCCGCTCTTGCGCCGGTCCCACATCTCACCGGACCAGGAACCGGTATTCAGCAACTGCTGCCACATTGCCGCATAGAAAGCCTTGTCTTGTCGGCCGGAATTGAGAATGCGCGGATTTTTGCCGAGCACCTCTTCAGAGCTAAAGCCGGTGATATCCTGAAACGCCTGGTTGACGCGGATGATATTCGCGTTGGTATCGGTGATCAAAATCGCTTCATGGGTCTCAAAGGTTGCCGCCGCCACGCGCAATGCATCTTCGGCCTTTTTGCGCTCGGTAATGTCGCGCGCGAATACGGCAAACTGCTGCGATTCCGGTAAAAAACTGGCGGTGATTTCGATGTCTATCTCATGCCCGTCTTTGTGGCGATGACGGGTCTCAAACTGTTCCGAGCCACGGGCAATAATTTTGTCGATATGCGCATTGACTTCATCGGTGGATTTTTCTTTGGCTTCCAGCTGGCTGATATGCATATGCACCAGTTCCTCCATGGAATAGCCGGAAATATCGGCATAAGCCTGGTTCACTATCTGCAAATTACCCTGCCTATCAGTCATCCAGAAGCCATCCTGGGTAACATCAAGCACTTTTTTGTGCATCTGCAAGATATGTTCATATTTCTTGCGTTCTGTGATGTCGGTACGAATTGCAATGTATTGCGCCGGTTTGCCGTTGTTGTCCAGATAAGGAACGATAGTCGTCAACACCCAGTACAGATTACCTCCCTTGGCGCGGTTGCATATTTCGCCATGCCACACCTTTCCCGCGGCAATGGTGCGATACATGCCTGGAAAAAAATCTGCCGGGTGTGTGCCGGAATTGAGTATGCGGTGATTCTGGCCGATCAACTCCTGCTGCGAGTAACCGCTGATTTCGCAGAATTTCTCGTTAACGTAGGTGATCGTCCCCCGCACATCGGTCGTTGCAACGATGGCGTGTTGATCCAACGCAAATTTCTGGTGGCGTAATTCTTCGAGGGCGTTCAATGCCTGTTGCCGGCTTTCCTGCAACGCCCTGTCGATTTGCTCGCGCTCGACGATTTCCTGTTGCAACAGCTTATTGCTCACATGCAGGTCGCGGGTGCGCTCATCGATGCGATATTCCAGCGTGCGGTACAGCGTCTGCAGGCTTCCGGTCATGCTGTTGAATGAACGTGCCAGCGCACTGATCTCATCCGCGCCGGATTCGTTGACACGTGTGCTCAAGTCGCCCTGGGCAATTTTGTCGGCATTCTGCGTGAAATTCTTGAGCCGCATGACCATTCTGCGGCCAACATAAAACGCGATAGAGCCGCCCAATACGGCCAATGCCAGCAATACATTCAAGAGGGCTT
Source organism: Gallionella sp. (assembly GCA_028689145.1). Taxonomy (GTDB): domain Bacteria; phylum Pseudomonadota; class Gammaproteobacteria; order Burkholderiales; family Gallionellaceae; genus Gallionella. The sequence continues at coordinate 66,773 of JAQTWT010000001.1, read as the reverse complement.
TGCGTTGCTGATAAATGGGTGCGAATGCCTCGTCGGCATCCATCTTGACCACCATTCCCCAGCGCAACTCCGGCAGGTAGCGCCATGCGGCTACGACTTGCTTGCCGCTGTAGTCTATTTCTACGCCGCTGCCGCGTTGTCCTGTCAATGCCTTGCGCATCGGAACCGCGCTCGAATTCAAGTCTAGCTTGCGCTGCATGGCGGCTTGCGGGTCGCGCCTGAGTGGTGCAATGAACACCGCTGTGTCAATGCTGATTGGTTTTGCGAGTACGGTTTCTCCGGTTACACCCAAACCGGTGCTGTCCGTCGCTACCTGATAGATTCGCTGCGCATCAAGCTGGAAGGCAAGGACCCCGAGCAATTCGCCATCGCGCAGGATCGGCGCGCTGACAAATGCGGCGGGCGCGTTGGAAGGCGCATAATACTCAAAATCGGAAATTCCGCTTTCCAGAGTCATGCGCGATTCGCGGAATAGCTTGGCCAGCTGTGAATCGTGATAAGGACCGTTGATCAGATTGGTCTGGAAATCAGGCTCATGCTTGTTGGTGTAAATAATTTCGCCCAGCGGCGTGATCAGGAATACGTCGTAAAACAGCGAATTTTCGCCATCGCCGATATAAGCACCCAAATTCTTGTCAAACCGTTCTGTTGTCTTGCGGTATGCCGCCGAGTTAGGATGATGAAGCCGGTAGGCGCGGGATAACTCCAAAATAGCCTGATCCGCCAGATTGCTGCGTGCCAATAACTGCACATCTTGCCGCCGTTCAGCCAGATAAGTTTTGATTTCCAGCGTTTTCTTGTCTGCCAAACGCGACATTCTGCCCAGTGTCTCGATGCGCAATGAGTCTTCGTTTTGTTTCAAACTGAAATAACCGAACAAGGCCAACGGCAGCAGCGCAATGACGATGAACCATAGCACCATGCGCCATGCGAGAGATATACCTTTTATGCCCGAACTCAGGTTCATGGCTGCACTCCCGGCAGCGTTTGCTGCATCGCCAGCCATTCCGCACGGCTGCGGTAAAACGGGAACGGTGCGGGGTGGATTGGTTGTTCGGATTGCCAGACGATTTCAAACTGTCCGTCGGCGCGTGCTTTGCCGATATACGCCTTCTTCCACAGATGCCGGGTGTCGTAATCAACCGCCACAATCCCCTCCGGGGCAAGCAGGGTCTGCTGCGCCAGTGTGGTCTTGATTAGCGCCAGATCGGTTGAGCCCTGACTGCGAACCGTATCCACCCAAAGCTTCACACCGATATAGGAAGCCTCCATCGGGTCGTCCAGCACGCGATCCTTGCCGAAGCGCCGTTTAAAACGCGCGACAAAGGCATTGTTAACGGCATTATCCAGACTCTGAAAGTAATTCCACGCCGCGTAATGCCCGTTTGTCAGGTCAACGCCTATTGCGGCTAATCCGGTTTCCGCGACACTGGTGGAAAACACCGGCACGTTTGCCGCGCTGATGCCCGCATTGTGCAGCGCGCGAAAGAAGTGCAGGTTGCTGTCGCCGTTCAGGGTGTTCAATACAAAATCGGGACGCTGCGCGGCAATTTCCTTCACTATATTAGTCATATTGCTGGCACCCAGCGGTACATAATGCTCGCCAAGCAGTTTTCCGCCTTGCGCCAGCAACACGTCCTTGACCATCAGGTTGGCGGTGCGCGGAAAGATATAATCCGAACCGATCAGGAAAAAGCGTTTGCCCTGATGCTGCAATGCCCATAATGCCATCGGAATGATTTGCTGGTTGGGTGCCGCGCCGGTGTAGATGATGTCGGGCGATTGTTCCAGCCCTTCATACTGCAGCGGGTAGAACAGCAGGTGATGGTGCTTCCCGACGACGCTTTTGACCGCCTTGCGGCAGGCGGATGTCCAGCAACCGAACAAGGCCTGCACTTTATCTTGCATGATTAACTTCTCGGCCTGTTGTGCGCAGTACGCGGCATCGGAACGGCAGTCCTCAACAATCATTTCGATCTGCTGGCCGTTCAATCCTCCCGACTGGTTCGCTTCTTCCACCGCCAGCCGCAGCGCATCCACCAGCGGGGTTTCGCTGGCCGCCATCGTACCGGTCAGCGAATGCAGCACGCCAATTTTGATACCCGGTTTGGTTTGCCCGTATTGGGTGTACAGCAATGCGCTGACCAGCACAGCCGCCGCTACCGAGATAGCCGCCAACCAATTGAATTTACCGCGAAGCAGGTTTGGCATGATTTGATCTGATGCGTTGAAATGCGCTCAATTAACGTGAAACTCGCGTAGCGATTCGTTTGCCCTTTCTGGGTGAAACAACTAGCCATCCGACTAGGTTAGCAAACAACGCCAACCAAGTCATTGGTTATCCCGCTTGCGGGGGAAAGTTGGATAGGGGGAAACGGGCACGGCATGTTTCATTATCAGGGGCGGCAACTTGCCATGCCCGTTAGGGATTATAGCCCTACCTGTCCATCGTACTCACAGCCAGACACAAATCCTGCCAGGCCTTGGCTTTCTCCATCGGGCTGCGCAGCAAATAGGCCGGGTGGTAGGTGATCAGCAGCGGCGTGCCCAGGTAGTCGTGCAATGTGCCGCGCAACGAGCCCAGCGTCGCGTCGCGCCCCAGCAGCGCGGTGGCGGCAGTTTTGCCCAGTGCGACGATGAGCTTGGGTTTGATCAATTTGATCTGGCGTTGCAGATACGGCAGACAGGTCGCGATCTCGTCGGCTTCCGGCGTGCGGTTGCCGGGCGGACGGCATTTGACGATATTGGCGATATAAACATTTTTGCCGCGCCGGAGTTTAATTGCCTGCAGCATGTTGTCGAGCAGCTTGCCCGCCTGCCCGACGAACGGCTCGCCCTGTGCATCTTCGTCCGCCCCCGGGCCTTCGCCGACGAACAGCCACTCGGCTTGTTCGTCGCCTGTGCCGAACACCGTCTGCGTGCAACCGGCACGCAGCTTGCAGGCAGTGCAATCGCGCACCTGTTGTTTCAATTCGTTCCAATTCAGTGAACCTGTGTAGGATGGGTTGAGCGTAGCGATACCCATCGCTGATTGTTGGGTATCGGCTTTGCCTCCACCCAACCTACTTGCTTCGACAGGCTCAGGGCGAACGGCCAGAAGTTTTTCAGGTGTAGGCTGTTCCTTCGCAACCGGCGCAGGCTGATTCCGCCGTACCCATTGCGGATACAGGTTCAATTCGCGCAGTACCGCTTCGTTCCTATCCATTTGCCCTCTCTCCTAGCCTCTCTCCCGCTCGCGGGAGAGAGGAATGTTGAGTCAATTCGCACGCCATTGTAACGGCATCTTCGTTACTGTTCGTATTACGGTAATAAGCGCGCCGTATGCCGATCTGGCTGAAACCGGTGCAGCGATACAGGGCGATGGCGGCGACATTGGACGGGCGCACTTCGAGGAATATTTTGTGCATTTTCCTGCTGCGCGCATATTCCAGCATCTCATTCAATATGGCGCGTCCCGTACCTTTGCGTTGCCGCGTTGCCGCTACGCCGATATTGAGCAATTCTGCATCGTCCGCAGTCGGCATCATCACCGCATAGCCGCATATTTCGTCGTTGTCTGCATATACGCTGCACACATAGCCGCAGGCCAGCGCATCGCTGAAATTTCCGCGCGTCCACGGATAGGCCTGCACCGCTTGCTCGATGGCCAGCACCGCATCCACATCATCCGGTGTCATCGCGCGTATCAACGCGCTTCCCGTTCGTGGGTTTTAAGGGCCACCTTGTCGCGCAGATACAGCGGCAACGCTTCCGCGGCATCCGTGCCGCGCCCGAGCGAGAATTGTGCAGCGCCAAGCGCGGCTATCGCCGCTGCTTGCGGTACGGCAGCGCCATCCACGCCCTGTAACTGTCCGGCATATCGCTCATCCAGCGCCTTGCCGTGCGCGGCAAAACCGCTGCCCGCGCCGAACCAGTCATTGCCCGGTAGCGGCGGTGCCTCGTCAGGTTTGCACAAGCGCGGTTCGCTCACTGCCACCCATGCGCCATCCTGCTGTGCATACGCGGCATGATATATCTCACCCATGCGCGCATCCAGCGCGGCAATCACGCGCGGTTTGCCGCAAGCCGCCGCCAATGCTTCCAGAGTGCACACGCCAACCACCGGCAGGCTCGCGCCGAGCGCCAGCCCCTGAACCACCCCGCAGGCGATGCGCACCCCGGTGAACGAACCCGGTCCCATGCCGAATGCGATGCCGTCGAGTTGCGCGAGCTTCACCCCTGTTTCGCGTAGCAGCGTGTCGAGCATGTCCATCAACACCTCGGAATGCTTCTGACCGACCAGCTCGCAATGCTCCGTAATCGTGCCATCCTGCCATAGTGCGACCGAGCAATATTCGGTGGAGGTATCCAGTGCCAGTACGCGCATCAATTATCAACCAGCAGCAATGCCACCGCCTGAGCCGCGATGCCCTCGCCGCGTCCGGTGTAGCCAAGTTGCTCGGTGGTGGTTGCTTTCACGTTGACGGCACTCTTCTCCACGCGCAGGTCAGCGGCGATATGCGCCACCATCTGCGCGATATGCGGCGCCATTTTGGGTGCCTGCGCGATGATGGTGGCATCCACATTGCCGACACGAAACCCCTGCTCACGAATCAGGTGCGCAACTTCACGCAACAGGATGCGGCTGTCGATGTTCTTGAATTTTGCATCGCTATCGGCGAAATGCCTGCCGATGTCGCCCAGCGCCGCCGCGCCGAGCAGCGCATCGCAGATCGCGTGCAACAGCACGTCGGCATCTGAATGTCCGAGCAACCCCTTGTCAAAGGGAATATCCACGCCGCCGATGATTAGCTTGCGTCCTTCCACCAGTTGGTGAACGTCAAAACCTTGTCCGATACGCATTGTTATCCTTTGATATTACCTGTCCAGATTTGAATGTCCCTTCCTCCTTGCAGGGGGAAGGTTAGGATGGGGGGTAGAACCTCAACGTTATCTACCCCCTCCCTAGCCCTCCCCCTGCAAGGGGGAGGGAATGCCATTATTTTTCTTCAACAGCAACTCCGCCAACAATAAATCCTGCGGATAAGTCACCTTGAAATTACTTGATTCGCTCAATACCAGTTTCGGTTTCAAGCCCAAGGCTTCGACCGCCGAAGCTTCGTCGGTAACGTTATTGCACTGCTGCAGCGCCTGCGCCAGCAGCCCGGCGCGGAACATCTGCGGGGTCTGCGCCTGCCACAATTTTTCGCGGCTCTCGGTGCGCTGGATGCGGCCATTTTCATCGGCGCGCTTCAGCGTGTCCGCCAGCGGTATGGCGAGGATGCCGCCCACCGCGTCGTCGCGCGATGCGCCGATCAGCTTGGCCAGATGCGCCTGTGTCAGGCAGGGGCGCGCCGCATCATGCACCAGCACCCAGTCGTCCGGCTCCAGCTCGGAAGCCAGCAGGCCGTTCAGTACGCTTTCCGCGCGCCGTTCGCCACCGCAATACAGCGGCTGCAACTTGTCGCCGAATTGCGTCCAGTCGTAACTGTGGAACAGCGTGTCATCGGGAGCCAGCACCACGAATACCGTGCTGATTTGCGGGCAGGCACACAGCGTATTTAGCGCATGAAAGATCATCGGCTTGCCGGCCAGCGGCAAGTATTGTTTGGGTAACTCGTTACCCATGCGCGCGCCGAAACCGGCGGCTGGAACCAAGGCATGTAATTCGGACATGTGCGAAGTTTACCAAATTGCCAAGCCGCAATGCTTGTGTATCGGATAAAGAAAACGGCGAATTTTTGGAGGCTGGCTGGAATTTGCTGTAAATTTTAAAGCATAGTCAGGGCTATTGGCTGCATGCTACGTTGTGTTCAAGCGGCTTTCGCAAAGGGGCACTTCATGACTATCCGCTTCCGAGACGTTGCTGCCCCTTGACTCGCTGAACTCAGCATCAAATAGCGGTCGTTAGTATTTTCTTTGACAGCTCATCGTATTGCAGTCGTTCGCGGCTGGCAGCAATCGACACTGCAGCCAGTCGCGATTTTAAAAGCAGATCGTCAACGTTTAGTTCAGGGGCGGCCGCGTGAGGCAGATAGCTCGGAGAATCGGATTCTTTCGGTCGTCCGCTGCAACGATTTGTTAGCCCTCCTTCTCACACCTTGGAAGCCGAAAGTTTCTTTGTAGCATCAATGATCACTACGTTCTCCGCGTTCTCTTGCCGCATAGCTATGAGTATCCGATTTACCTTTACAATTTCAGCCTTCGTATAGCAAAGGATCACTTTGATATCGGAGATGGATTTAGAGGCCTTCTTGTAGATTTCAGTCTGGTTCAGCAGGTTCTTCTTGAGCGAAGTTGAGCTACCGAGCTTAAATTCAACGATTGTTGAATCACGGCTTCCAAACGAAACCTTGTAATCGGCGGGGCCTCGGCCATTGTTCACCTCGGAATTCACATCAAGGGGAGACGCGAACCAGGTCAGACGAAAAATTCGTTGAACCGTGTCCTCTGACGCGATCGGCTTTCCATTTTTGTAGAAGATTCTATATCCGTCGTTATCTTCTATTACCTGCTTGAGGAAATGCGCGCGCTTCAGTGCTTCACTGTAGCTTGAGGGCTTAGTCTGATAAAAATCACTGTTGGCAAATATGTGGTTACAGAACTCCGCGAGGGTCGCAAGCAATTCTTCTCTTAACTTCTTGACCTTCTCGGACGAAAGAGCCGAAGCCTTATCTTTCTCTGCTTCCTTTTTCTTAATGTAGTAGTCGAGGATTTCAGGATACTTCTGAACAGTTGCATCGATTGCCCGTCCAATGTCGTCCTTCTTTGGATTGACAGGCAAGCGCTTCATAAAGAAAAGGTTTACCGAGTCTCTTAGAGCAGCATTGTCAAGTGAGTTTGCAACAACTCTAAACTGACTTGTGAAGTCACTGTGGCAGATGAACGCCTCATCCTTAGTCAGGAGATCGACTGGCGTTAACAATATGAAGTCCTCTTCTCGATCCCCTTTGTAGAAGTACGGCAATTCAAAGGATTTTGTTTTCCAGATCATTAGGTCCTGATCAAAACAGCATCGAACGGTGAAGGTTCTTCGCTGCTGGTCGGAAAGGTGTTGCTTTGCGAACTTTTCAGAGTAGCCGAGCAGGAACTCAAACATCAGATTAGTTGTAAAGTCGCTGATGAAGTCACGACCAATGCCTGATCCAACAAGCGTCAATTTCTCAATATGAGAAGCATCGGTGACTGTCTCAGTCCCGAAATTGCGATAAAACCCATTGAACGCACCGATTAGATTTTTGGCGAATGTAGGGCCAAGACCTTTGCCGCTGTTACCCCACTTACACACGCCGAGCCAGTTCTGTCGTATTTCTGGGAACTGAAACAGTGTCAGACCGATAGATGGGTGATCTACGGCAAGTTCTCGAAGAAAGACCAAATGAGCCACGATCTTATCGTGAAGGGCCTGATACTCAGGGTTAGTGGAGGAAAAGAGCAGGAACGGATCGACGAAAAGAGGGAGATCGGCTTCCAGACAAATGTTCAGTGCACCGTATCGATCCACTATTTTCTGATCGATGTCGAAGTACTCGCTGAAGAGAAGCTGGGGATTCATGAGTACCGCTCCATGAGGGCTAACGTAAAAGTAAGGGGTTGTCCGCATATGCATAATAGTACGGGCGGGCGCGAATGTCTCCTACTGGCCCTTGGCAGATAACTACACATGAAAACTACCCGCCGCAAAGCGGCTACCGGGAATGTGGGCGACCTGCCGCCCCTGTGGAACCGGACGATCAGTTGACCGAAACAAACTGTTTCCTGAATCCCACCACCTTTTGCAGATACTGGCGCGTTTCGGCGTAGGGCAGGCGTTCGCGCAGATGGTTGTATACGGCGGGTGCGCTCAGGCTGTTGATCTCGTCCAGCGCGGTGTCGCGCCGTTTGGATGAGCCGCCGAAAGTACGCAGCACGTTGCTCGGGCCGGTGTTGTAGGCCGAGATGACGCAGTATTCGCGCGAGGCCGGGTCGGTCACTTCATCAAGTTCATTGAATGCCAGCACGTTCAAATACGCCGTGCCCAGCTCGATGTTGTTTTCCGCATTGAACAGGTATTGTTTGCTGGGTATTTCGTTGGAGCCTTTGGCGCGTTTGTAGGCATCACGTCCGCCGCTGCTGGGCACCAGCTGCATCAAGCCGTAAGCGGGAGCCGAGCTGACCGCGAACGGGTTGAAGTTGCTCTCGGTACGCATGATGGCGAATACCAGACTCGGGCTGATGTTGTAAGTCCTGGCGTATCGTTCAACCAGCGGGCGGTATTTTTCCGCCTGTTTATTGGAGAAATTACTGACCATGTTGAACCTGACGAAGCGCGCCTGTTTGCTGCCCGCATCGGTGCTGACGCTGCGGGTTTGATCGAGGTTGACCAGATTCGCGGCAAAACGCTCGGCCTGCTGCGGCGTGGCGATGGCGCGCCCCTTGTCGTCCAGCACCAGTCCCAGCAGATAGGGGTCGCGTTCACTGGTCAGCTTGATCGAACTGTCCGAAAATAAATCGACTGCGCGCGGATCGTCGGGGGTGAGCAGGGTGGTGACGATGGCGTTTTTCAGGCTGCGTTCCGGATTTTTTGCATCCAGCGTTTCGACGGTGATCTCGCCGCGGTCGAAATCCACGATGGCGCGGCTCAGGTAACCCTGCGTGTATTTGACGTAGTGGGTGCGGTCGGGCAGCCGCGCTTCTTTTTTGCCCCACTTCTTGCCGGCATTGCCGCGCAGAATGTCCATCAGCTGCTCGAAATCGCGCTGTATATTTTTCAGATCACTGGCAAGTTGCAACGGATTGCGCAGGTAGGCGGCCTGTTTGCGTTTGAGTAGCGTACGTACTGCGGCTTCCGGGCTGCCGCTGGCGGCAGCGGATATGATGCTTCTGGTCGAAACGCTGCTGCATGAGGTGAGTAACAGCAGTGCTGCGAGCGATAACAGAATGCCGCGTGTCATTGCAGGATTGCTTGAAAAATTCATTTTCATAAATATCGTGTTGCCGATCTGCCGCAGTGAACGTTGGGTGATTTTATAGCAGCCGGATGCCGCTGCGCTATAATCGCCACGCTATTTGTAGTGAAAGGGAAAATTGCCGGGTAAGCGTGCGAAGCCGCGCAACCGGTTTTAGCACCGTTTGAGTGCAAACCGGTATCAAGGAGAATCAAATGAACAAACAGGAAGTCGCAATGCTCAGCAAGGAAATTGAGATGCTGATGAATGAACGCACACGATTGCTCAAGGTGGTCGGTGCCGCCGCCGTGCTGGTGGCGAATACCGATGCCGAGAATTTGCCGGAATCGGTGGTGGACGCGGCGGAGATGCTGTCCGAAACATTGAACGCGTTGCCGGAAGAAACGCTGAAGGACGCGCTGGAATCGGTGCGGGCCGAGGTCGAGTAGACTGGGAACGGTAGGGCTAGAATGGGAAATCGCGCGGGGCTGATACTCACCGGAGGCGGCGCGCGTGCCGCTTACCAGGTCGGCGTGCTCAAGGCGATTGCCGAACTGTTGCCGCGTAATGCGCACAATCCTTTTCCGGTGATTTGCGGAACATCGGCGGGAGCGCTCAATGCCGCAACGCTTGCGGTGAATGCCCGGAATTTTCGCAACGGGGTGCGATACCTCAACAATATCTGGAAGAATTTTCACGCCAATCAGGTTTATCGCACCGATGCGCTTGGGGTATTCGGCAACACCCTGTTGTGGCTGGCCGGGATCATCCTGAGCGGTATGGGTATCAACAAGCTCCGGCACGTCTCGCTGCTGGATAATTCCCCGTTGATCGAGTTGCTCGACGAGGTGATGCCCTGCGATAAAATCCAAGACAGTATAGATGCCGGGCTGTTGCACGCGTTGAGCATCACCGCATCGGGCTACGGTTCAGGGCAGTCGGTTACGTTCTATCAGGGGGCTGATGAAATCGTTCCCTGGCATCGCACGCGTCGCGTCGGGATTCCCACCAAAATCGAGAACAAACATCTGCTGGCATCCTCGGCGCTGCCGTTCTTTTTTCCCGCGATCCAGATCAACCGCGAATATTTCGGTGACGGTTCGATGCGCCAGATTGCGCCGATCAGTTCCGCCTTGCATTTGGGCGCGACGCGCCTGCTGATTATCGGTGTTACCGCCAACGAGGCAGTCGAACAACCCAGCCGCGGCGAAATAGGCGATTACCCGTCGCTGGCGCAGGTTGCCGGGCATGCGCTAAACGGACTGTTTTTGGATAGCATGGAAGTGGATCTGGAGCGGGTGCGCAGGATCAATAATCTGGTTGCAATGATGCCGGAAGAGATGTGCCAGCGTGCAGATTTTGCCAGAGTGGAAGTGCTGGTGATCAAGCCCAGTCAGCCCATTGAAAAAATCGCCGAACGCTATGTCGCGGAATTTCCCTGGACGATACGCCTGTTGTTGCGTTTGATCGGAGCCTCGCATCGCAGCGGCTCGACGCTGATCAGCTATCTTTTGTCCGAAGGGAAGTTCTGCCGTGCATTGATCGATCTCGGGTATCGGGATGCGATGGAGAGGCGCGATGAGATACAGCGCTTTCTTGATGTGCAGCCGCGCCGGGATGAAGAGATGCCGCAATGACTTCACGGCAGCAGGGGGGGGGAGGCAGGCCGAACATGGAAGGCGAACTATGCCATGCCGTTTCTTCCAGAACATGGCAGTTGCTGCATTTGCTGGCGGACGGTGAATTCCATTCGGGCGAGGTTCTGGCGGGGCAGCTTGGTGTATCGCGCGCCAGCGTTTGCAACGCACTGGCCGATGTGGCGGGCTGCGGTGTGGAGCTGCAACGGATACGCGGGCGCGGTTATCGTCTGGCTCACCTCTGGCAACGGCTGGAACGGGATGAGATATTGCGCTGCCTTGAGCATGATGCCGGGCAGTTCGATATCGAAGTAGTGCCGCAAGCCGCTTCCAGCAATACTCTGCTGTTGCAGCGCGCCAGACTGGGCGGTGAGCAAAATGGCAGTGTGCTGGCGGTGGAATTGCAAACTGCCGGGCGCGGACGGGTAGGGCGTACTTGGCATTCCACGTTGGGCGGCACACTGACGTTTTCATTATTGTGGCGTTTTGATTGCGGGTTGAATGCGCTATCCGGCTTGAGCCTTGCCGTGGGTGTGGCCATTGCACGCGCATTAAACTCATGCGGCGCACGGGGTGTGCTGCTGAAATGGCCGAATGACATCCTGACTTCGCAGGGCAAACTGGGCGGGGTGCTCATCGAGACGCAAGGCGATATGCTCGGGCCGAGCACGGTAGTGATCGGCATCGGTCTGAATTGCAACTTGCCGCCCGATCTGACGCGGCAGATTGATCAACCCGCCTGCGCGCTGGATGAGGTATGCGGGAATATGCCGAACCGCAATCAGTTGCTGGCTGCGCTGTTGCGGGAATTGGCTAGTGTGTTGCGGCAATTTTCGCTGGGCGGCTTTGCTTCGTTGCGCAGTGAGTGGGAGCAATACCATATTTATCGCGACCAGCCCGTTCAGTTGCGCTTGGCGGACAGCTCGACAGTGAACGGTATCGCGCGCGGCATCAGCGATATCGGGGAGCTGTGCTTGGAGACCGCGCAGGGGATACGGCGTTTCAATTCCGGAGAAGTAGGGGTGGCGGCGTGAATTTGCTGATCGACGCGGGCAATACGCGTATCAAATGGGCTTTAGCCGAAGCAGGCGGAGATAGCTGGTTGCACAGCGGTGTTTTGCCTGTCGAACAGGCGGGTGAGTTGGCGCAATTTTTTGCCGGTTATTTCAGCGGTTCGGGGATGAGTTCTCGCGATATACAAATTTGGGCGAGCAATGTCGCCGGTGCAGAAGTCGCGCGACACATCCGCAATATCGGCAGCGGATGTCAGCCCCGGTTTGTTGTTGCTCTGGAGGCGCAGTGCGGTGTCCGCAACGGTTATGCCAATGCTGCCCAGCTGGGCAGCGACCGCTGGGCGGCGTTGATAGCGGCATGGCATCTGGTGCGGGGAGAATGTCTGGTAGTGAGCTGCGGCACGGCCACCACGATAGATGCGCTGTCCGGCCACGGGGAGTTTCTGGGCGGGCTGATTCTGCCCGGTTTAGAGCTGATGCAGCGCAGCTTGTGCAATGCGACGGCACAGTTGCAGCCGGAGCAGGGAATATACGCACCGTTCCCGCTGAATACTGCCGATGCATTGTTGAGCGGCGCGCTACAAGCCAGTTGCGGCGCGATAGAGCGGCAGTATGCGTTGCTCGGTAAAGCCTGTCCTGAGCTTGGACGAAAGGCTGCTGTTCCGGTGTTGTTGAGCGGAGGGGCTGCAGCGTCATTAAAATCCAGCCTTAACCTGCCGATACAAATGATGGATAATCCGGTGCTGCAAGGATTGTTGTTAATCGCACAGGAAGCGGGCGCGTGATGAGGGTGTTGTTCTGGATTTTATTGTCGGCAAACGTGATCTTCTTTGCGATGATGCAATGGGGTGGGAGGCTGGCTGCCGATAATCAGGCAGTATCGGCGCAACCTGCTTTGCACGAAGAAAAAATCAGCTTGCTGAGTGCGCTGTCCAATAATCCGGATGCGGCATTGCCCGCATCCGCGCCGGTCGTGACTTCAGCGGTTGTATCGGCTCAGCTTGGGGTTAAACCGGATACGCTGTGCATGGAGTGGGGGGATTTCTCCAGTGCTGACTTGGTCAGGGCTACAACTGTTTTGTCCTCAATGCAACTTGGCGATAAGTTAAGCCAGCGTCAGATTGAATACAACATAGGCTATTGGGTGTATATCCCGCCGGTCAAGGACAAGGCGGCGATGGTGCAGAAGCTCGCCCAGCTCAAGGCGCTCGGAGTCAATGAACATTTTGTCGTGCAGGAAGCAGGCACTTGGCTGAATGCCATTTCGCTCGGTGTGTTCAAGACACAAGAGGCGGCGCAAAAATTCCATGACGAGCTGCGTGCCAAAGGTGTGCGTAGCGCACAGGTTGGCGAGCGCGCCAGCAAACTTAAAGCGACTATTTTCGTGTTGAACGGCTTGGATGTCTCGACTGGAGCCAAATTGGCCGAAATACACAAGGATTTTTCCGGGGGTGAACTGAAAAAAATACCCTGTGCGCATTGACAAGGTAGGGCGTAATCTGGAGAATGCCGCGCTCTTCGCGGTGATATAGCTCAGGTGGTTAGAGCGCAGCACTCATAACGCTGAGGTCGGTGGTTCAAATCCACCTATCACCACCAAAAACATTAAAAGCCTACCCTTGTTCGGTGGGCTTTTTTTATTCACACTACCAATAAATTCGGGTTATTCAGCGACTTTCCTAGGGTCCGTTACTAAACGGAAGGCTTGGACTATTCTGGTGAACGTTTCAGATTCCTGATTGAATGACGAGAAGGATCGGTAGTCCTTAATCTTGAAGAATAAGTGTGCTTTATTTACAAAAGGCATCATTTACGTCATCATACGATGACTAGTTTCGTGCATTTCGAGATAGGAATAAATTATATGCGTACTACTTTGGCACTTGATGACGAATTGCTTGAGAAAGCTCAAGCATTCACTGGCCCCATGGATAAAACAGCCTTGGTTCGCGAAGCACTCAATGCATTGATCCAGCGTGAGAGCGCAAAACGATTGGCATTGCTCGGCGGGTCGGAGCCCTTACTTAAGAATATTCCTCGACGCCAACCCGAATCGGCATGATTCTTGTAGACACCTCGGTTTGGATAGATCATTTCCGGCAAGGGGATGTCGAATTGGTCGGATTGCTTAACTCTGGCCAAGTATTGACCCACCGATTTGTGATTGGCGAGCTTGCCTTGGGTAATTTGCAGAATCGCAATGTGATATTAAGCACCATGCAAAACTTGCCAAAGGTCACCCATGCTTCTGATGAGGAAGTCCTGACGTTTATTGAGCGGCATACTCTTTTTGGTAGCGGAATAGGCTATGTTGATGCACACCTCCTTGCGGCTACTCTACTATCACCTGGCTCATCTATATGGACGCGCGACAAGCGGTTGCTGGCAGAAAGCGTGCGACTAGGAGTGAGTGTGAACTTGACTCATTAGCCTTACTGGTGGGTGTCTGGCTTCTTGTAAAATCGCACAGTGGGGTTTGGCTTGATTAACTCACTTCATGGGCAATGGATGCTTGCGTTAATCATAATTAATCACTACGATTATTTATGATCCTTGGAGGGGCAAATGAATACAAAAGTGTTGACTGCACATGTTCCAATCCCTCTTGCCGAGAAAATTGACCAAATTGCCGCCCGCATGGAGCGGTCGCGGGGTTGGATTGTAAAACAGGCTTTATCTGCATGGGTTGATCAAGAGGAAGAACGTCGGCGTATGACCCTAGAAGGTATGGCAGATGTTGATGCTGGACAGGTTGTTGAGCATCAATCAGTACTTGCTTGGGCTGAGAGCCTCAGTACCGATAAGCCGCTGGTGGTGGCGCGCTGATGGAGTTGAAGTAGACGACCAAAGCGCTGTCTGATTTGGTTCGGCTGCATGAATTTCTGTCTTCACTTAACAAGCAGGCAGCTGCAACAACAGTTCAATCTTTAACCGCTGCTCCATCAAAGCTGTTGGCACAGCCGCGTATTGGTGAGAAGTTGGATGAGTTCGAGCCACGAGAGGTGCGTTGAATCTTGGTCGGCCATTATGAAATGCGTTATGAAATTCTAACCACAACGATCTATGTGCTTAGACTTTGGCATACAAGAGAAGACCGGTAGACTTTAAACGGCATGATTCTTGTGAATACATTGTCTGAAAAGATCATTGTAGGCAAGGTCACCGCCGACAAACGAGGTTCGGGCAATCATGTGTTTTGCGACAGGCCTGAATACTTCGCATAGCAGCATGCGATCATTTGTTCATTGATTCTATTTGCTCATTGATGCGATCCAGCAGGGGGCGCATCCTGCTTACGATATTCTGCGCCTGCTCCAGATTCGTTCCGTTTTTCTCCATATCTTCCAGCGCTTGGCACAAATTGGCAAAACCCATTGCCCCCACCATTCTGGCGGGTGATTTACTGTGATGACCCAAGGTGCGAAGTGCCGTTAAATCCCCACGCTCCAGCGCCGACTCTATCTCCGCCAAATCATTCCGGGCTGATGTCATGAATCTGAGGATAAACTTGTGCATCTCGGTTTTGTTTTCACCAACCAATTCGGCCAGCACCGACAGGTCGATTATGTCCGGGTCACCGGTGCACTCTGTTGCAACGGGCAACGCGGAGGGCATCTCCAAAAATGACATTTGATGTTGCTGCACTGCAAGCTGTTTGGCAAGCGTGGCATAAAGCGTGTAGGGATTGAAGGGTTTGCTAATGTAGTCGTCCATCCCGGCGGCAAGGCACTTCGCGCGGTCCTCATCCGATGCGTTGGCAGTCATGGCAATCACCGGTATTTCCGCCAGTGCAGGATTGGCGCGGATTAGCCGGATTGCCTCAAAACCGCCCATCAGGGGCATCTGTATGTCCATCAACACGCAGTCGAAATGATCTTTGCCCAGCAAGTCCATCGTTTCTTTGCCATTTCGGGCTACGCATACGGCAGCCCCGACACCTTCAAGGAAATCGGTTGCCACTTGCTGGTTAAAAAGATTGTCTTCCGCGAGAAGAATACGCACTCCGCTTAGCATGGTTGGCGGAAAATAGGTCTCACTCGTATCGCCGGAATCACGAGGCTTGCTACCGATGCCAAGCCGCACGGCGAACCAGAAGGTGCTGCCCCTGCCCGGAAGGCTATCCACGCCAACCTCCCCCTGTTCCATCATCTCCACCAGTTTCTTGCTGATGGCAAGCCCGAGGCCTGTACCTCCAAAATTGCGGGTCGTGGAGGCATCCAATTGCTGGAACGGCTGGAATAGCTTGGTTTTATCCCCATCGCTGATGCCGATGCCGGTATCCTGCACTTCGAAGCGCACCAGCGTGCCATTGTCATTCTCTTCAATTTTTCTGGCGCGGATGATGATGCTGCCTGCCGCAGTGAACTTGATGGCATTGCTGGCATAATTAATCAGTACCTGACTAAGCCGTCGCGGATCGCCATGCAGGTTATTCGGGATATCCGCATCAATATCAAAATCGAGGCGCAGCCCTTTCTCCGATGCCTTGCCGGCAATCATGCTATTGAGGTTATTTAAGACGCGCCCCAAGTCGAAATCAACCTTTTCAATCTTGAGTTTTCCGGCATCAATTTTGGAGAAATCCAGAATCTCGTCAATTATGCCGAGAAGGTGCAAACCGGAAAGCTGGATCTTTTCGAGATAATCGCAATTTTTGGCATCGGTCTCCGAGTTGAGTGCCAGCTGCGCCATACCTAGAATGCTGTTCATCGGTGTGCGGATCTCGTGGCTCATATTGGCAAGGAACTCGCTTTTGACGCGGTTGGCTGCTTCAAGTGCCTGCTCGCGTTCGCGCTGCTCGGTAATGTCTACGGCAGTTCCGATCAGGCCGGTGACCGCGCCGGTGTCGTCATACAATTTGACTTTGGTCACTTCCAGCAGATGTTGTTTACCGTCGACAAAGGTCAGCATTTCATGCGACAAGTGCGGCTCTTCCTGTTCAAGACTCTCGCGATCCGATTTCAGGCAGCTAGCGGCAGCTTCTGCGCCAAGGACTGCGGCAACGTTCTGGGTGGCGAGAAACGCTTCTTCGGAAATACCCACGGCATTGCAAAAAGTCTTGTTGACGAAGTGGTATCGGCCGTCCACACCGACCATCCAGATTCCGATCGAAGAATTATCGAGAATGGCATGCAGCCTAGACTCGCTTATGCGCAAACACGTTTGCGCGGCTTCCAGCAATTTTTTTTCGTCGCTGAGTATCCGGTTTTTTTGTTCAAGTTCGCGGCGTACTTGGCGCAAGGCAATATGGGTGTCAACCCGCGCCCTCACAATGGCCGGGACGATGGGCTTGTGAATGAAATCCACCGCACCTACCGAAAACCCGCGTTCCTCATCGGCGATATCGGTTTTGACCGTCAAAAAAATTACCGGTACATCGCGTGTTGCGGGGTTCTCTTTCAAGCGGCGACAAACTTCAAAGCCGTCCATGTCGCGCATGATTACATCAAGCAAAATCAAATCGGGCGGCGTGGCGACCAACTCCAGAGCTCTGGAGCCATTGTTCGCCACCTGGACGCGGTAATCCTTCTGGAGAATATCGTTCAACAAGACCAGATTGGCGGGCGTATCGTCCACCACCAGCACGGTCGGTCGTTTAGCGGAGGCGGGCATCATTACATTCCCCTTGAATTTCTATGGCACTTTAGTAGTGCGAAAACGTACGGTTTTTTAGCATATTTTTATTGCAACGATATATGCATAATTAAAGCCAAAGTCCCCCGCAAATTGCAAAGCTATCAATGGCATTGAACGTAATGGAATGGCTAGCCACTTTTTCGTGCGATATCCGGTGCCAAAGCAGGGAGTGGCGACCGCAGTTAAATCCGCAAGGGGGTATTCAAAAATGGAGATTACGACAATTGGTATTGATTTGGCAAAAATAGTTTTTCAGCTTCGCGGTGGGGATAAGCGCTGTAATGTGCCGTTAGCAACTTTTGACCATCGATTGGTGCCGGGAAGTTGGGGGGTACCCTTAATGCTTGCCCCGCTTTTTAGCAGCCTCTGGAGCTGGCGGACGATGATAGCTGCTGAACAGTACGATGTTGAATCAACTTATGTGCCAGTCAGTTCCCGGTTCGGTTTGATGTTGCACCTCTAATCCGCTATAATGCGCACCAATTCAAAGCGGGATGGACACACGGTTCGTCCCGCTTCTTTATGTAAACTGCTTTGGGAGTATCCGGTGCCGCAAACTAACCCTGCCATTCTTGTGCTTGCCGATGGTACGGTGTTCCGGGGCATTGCCATCGGGGCTTCCGGCAGCAGCGTCGGCGAGGTGGTATTTAATACCGCGATGACCGGCTATCAGGAAATTCTCACCGACCCATCCTACTGCAAGCAGATCGTCACGCTGACCTATCCGCACATCGGTAACGTGGGCGTGAATACCGAAGACGTGGAATCGCGCCAGGTGTTCGCCAGCGGGCTGGTGATCCGCGACTTGTCGCTGACCGTGAGCAACTTTCGCAGCACTCAATCCCTGCCGGATTACCTCAAAGCCAACAACGTCGTGGCGATTGCCGGGATCGATACGCGCAAACTGACGCGCATCCTGCGCGAGAAGGGGGCGCAAAACGGCTGCATCGCTACCGGCAACGACGTGGCAGCAGCGCTGGCAGCAGCGCAGGGTTTTGCCGGGCTGGCCGGCATGGATCTGGCGCAAGTGGTTACTTGCGATAAGCCTTATGAATGGACGCAAAAGGAATGGCGGCTCGGAAGCGGGTTTTCTTCGATCTCCGATCCTCAATCCTCGCTGCATGTAGTGGCGTACGATTTCGGCGTGAAGCGCAATATCCTGCGCATGCTGGTGGAGCGCGGCTGTCGTATCACTGTTGTTCCTGCCAAGACGGCTGCGGTCGACGTGCTGGCGATGAAGCCGGACGGGGTATTCCTGTCCAACGGCCCGGGCGATCCGGAGCCTTGCGATTACGCGATTGAAGCGACCAGAAAATTTATCGAAGCCGGTATCCCCTTGTACGGCATCTGTCTGGGGCACCAGATCATGGGGCTGGCAGTCGGGGCAAAGACCGTAAAGATGAAATTCGGCCATCGCGGCGCGAACCATCCGGTGCAGGATATGCAGAGCAAGCGCGTGATGATCACCAGCCAGAACCACGGCTTTGCGGTGGATGCGTCAACGCTGCCAAAAAATGCGCGCGTAACCCATGTGTCGCTGTTCGACGGCACGCTGCAGGGTTTCGAGTTGACCGACAAACCGGCGTTCTGCTTCCAGGGTCATCCGGAAGCCAGTCCGGGACCGCATGATGTGGATTATCTGTTTGATCGCTTCGTTGCGATGATGGGCAAGTAAATGGCTAAGCGTACTGACATAAAAAGCATTTTGATCATTGGCGCAGGCCCCATCGTCATCGGGCAGGCGTGCGAGTTTGACTATTCCGGCGCGCAGGCCTGCAAGGCGCTGCGCGAGGAAGGTTATCGCGTCATTCTGGTGAACTCGAATCCGGCCACCATCATGACCGACCCGAACATGGCGGATGCAACTTATATTGAGCCGATTACTTGGACGATGGTCGAGAAGATCATCGCCAAGGAGCGTCCCGATGCGATCCTGCCGACCATGGGCGGACAGACCGCGCTGAATTGTGCGCTGGATCTGGCCAAGCACGGCGTGCTGGAAAAATATAACGTCGAAATGATCGGCGCGTCGCGCGAGGCCATCGACAAGGCGGAAGACCGCGAAAAATTCAAGCAGGCAATGACCAAAATCGGTCTGGCTTCGGCGCGTTCGGCAATTGCGCACAGCATGGAAGAGGCGTTGCAGGTGCAGCAGGTAATGGGCTTCCCGACCGTCATCCGGCCGTCCTTCACCATGGGCGGTTCCGGCGGCGGCATCGCCTACAACCGCGAGGAATTCGTGGAGATTTGCGAACGCGGGCTGGAAGCTTCGCCGACCAAGGAGCTGCTGATCGAGGAATCGCTGCTCGGCTGGAAAGAATTCGAAATGGAAGTGGTGCGCGACCGCAATGACAACTGCATCATTATCTGCTCGATCGAAAACCTCGATCCGATGGGCGTGCACACCGGCGACTCGATCACCGTGGCACCGGCTCAGACGCTGACTGACAAGGAATACCAAATCTTGCGCGATGCCTCCATCGCGGTGCTGCGCGAGATCGGCGTGGATACCGGCGGCTCCAACGTGCAGTTTGCCATCAACCCGGACGACGGGCGCATGGTGGTGATCGAGATGAATCCGCGCGTGTCGCGCTCCTCGGCGCTGGCCTCCAAAGCGACCGGCTTTCCGATTGCCAAAGTTGCCGCAAAACTGGCGGTGGGCTACACGCTGGACGAGCTGAAGAACGATATTACCGGCGGCGCGACCCCGGCTTCGTTCGAGCCGACCATCGACTACGTCGTAACCAAAATTCCGCGTTTCGCATTCGAGAAATTTCCGCAGGCCAATGACCGCCTGACCACGCAGATGAAATCGGTGGGCGAGGTGATGGCGATTGGCCGTACCTTTCAGGAGTCGTTCCAGAAAGCCTTGCGCGGTTTGGAAGTCGGTGTGAACGGGCTGGATGACAAATACAACGACCGCGAAGCGATCTGTGCCGAGCTCGGCAGCCCGGGGCCGGAGCGCATCTGGGCGGTGTCCGATGCATTTGGTTTCGGCATGAGCGTGGAAGAGGTATTCGCGCTGAGTAAGATCGATCCGTGGTTCCTGGTGCAGATCGAAGATATTATTCGCCAGGAAAAATCACTGGCGGACCGCACACTGGAAAGTCTGAGCGCGGATGAGTTGCGCACGCTGAAACGCAACGGTTTTGCCGATGCGCGTCTGGCGGTTCTGCTGGATACCGACGAGGCGGCATTGCGCGCCTATCGCCATGCGCTCGGCGTGCGTCCGGTATACAAGCGCGTGGATACCTGCGCTGCCGAGTTCGCCACCAATACCGCCTATATGTATTCCACCTACGAGGAGGAATGCGAAGCGCAACCCACCAATAACAAGAAGATCATGGTGCTGGGCGGCGGGCCGAACCGCATCGGGCAAGGCATCGAGTTCGACTACTGCTGTGTGCATGCCGCGCTGGCAATGCGCGAGGACGGCTACGAGACCATCATGGTCAACTGCAATCCGGAAACCGTGTCCACCGATTACGATACTTCGGATCGCCTGTATTTCGAACCGCTGACGCTGGAAGATGTGCTGGAAGTGGTGGCAGTCGAGAAACCCATCGGCGTGATCGTGCAGTACGGCGGACAGACTCCGCTCAAGCTGGCGCACGGTTTGGCAAAGAACGGCGTGCCGATTATCGGTACCACGCCGGACATGATCGACTGCGCGGAAGATCGCGCGCGTTTTCAGCAGATGCTGCATCAGCTTGGCTTGAAGCAGCCGCCCAACCGCACCGCGCGCAGCGTGGCCGACGGGCTGACGGGAGCTGCGGAAATAGGCTATCCGCTGGTGGTGCGTCCTTCCAACGTGCTGGGCGGTCGGGCGATGGAGATCATCCATGCGCAAGCCGATCTGGAACGTTACATGCGCGATGCCGAGGAGATGTCCAAGACTTATCCGGAGCGCATGCCGATTTTACTGGATCGCTTCCTCAACGACGCGATTGAAGTGGATGTGGACGCGGTATCCGACGGCAAGCAGGTGATCATCGGCGGCATCATGGAACACGTCGAGCAGGCCGGGGTACATTCGGGCGACTCAGCCTGTTCGTTGCCACCGTTCAGTTTGTCGGCACAGATGCAGGATGAATTGCGCCGCCAGACTGTGGCGATGGCGAAAGCGCTCAACGTGGTCGGCCTGATGAACGTGCAGTTCGCCATCCAGTCCGGCACAGTGTATGTGCTGGAGGTGAATCCGCGCGCTTCGCGCACCGTGCCGTTCGTATCCAAGGCGACCGGTGTGCCGCTGGCCAAGGTCGCGGCGCGCTGCATGGCCGGTCAATCGCTGGCACAGCAGGGAATCACCAAAGAAGTTATTCCTCCGTATTACTCGGTCAAAGAAGCAGTGTTCCCGTTCATCAAGTTCCCCGGTGTGGATACGATACTCGGGCCGGAAATGAAATCCACCGGCGAGGTGATGGGTGTCGGCGAAACCTTCGCCGAGGCTTTTGTTAAATCGCAATTGGCCGCCAGCGTGAAGTTGCCGAAAGAGGGCAAGGTGTTTATCAGCGTGCGCGAAGCGGATAAACCCGGCGTGGTGGAAGTGGCCCGTTCGCTGGCGCAGCTGGGTTTTACTATACTGGCGACGCGCGGCACCGCAGCCGTGATCGGCGCTGAGGGTGTCGCGGTGACCGTGGTGAACAAGGTGGCGGAAGGTCGCCCGCATATTGTGGACATGATCAAGAACGGCGAAGTCAGCCTGATCGTCAACACGGTGGACAGCAAGCCGAGCGTGATGCGCGATTCCTATTCGATCCGCCATGCCGCGCTGCAGGGGCGCGTTACTTACTATACCACGCTGGCCGGTGCACGCGCCGCCTGTGTCGGCATGCAGCATCTTGCAGAATTGCAGGTGTACGACATACAGACGCTGCACAAGCGCCTGCACTAATAAAATAAAGGAAGTTTCGGTATGAGTAAAATCCCATTGACTGTCGTCGGCGCGGAGCTGTTGCGCCAGGAATTGCATCAACTGAAAACGGTGGAACGTCCGGCGGTAATCAACGCGATCTCCGAAGCGCGCGCACAGGGCGACTTGTCCGAAAACGCCGAATACGATGCCGCCAAGGAGCGCCAATCGTTTGTCGAGGGGCGCATCGTCGAGCTGGAAGGCAAGCTGGGCAGCGCGCAGATTATCGACCCAAAGACACTCAACGCGGATGGCCGCTGCGTGTTCGGTTCGACAGTAGTGCTGGAAGATACCAACAACGGCGACGTTATCACCTATCAGATCGTCGGCGATGACGAAGCAAATATACGGGCACGCAAGATATCTATCAGTTCACCTATCGCGCGCGCCCTGATCGGCAAATGCAGCGGCGATATTGCCGAAGTGCAGGCTCCGGGCGGGGTACGCGAATATGAAGTGGTTGAGGTGCAGTATATTTGAACTGGGGGAGTAGAGAGTAGTAAGTAGGGAGTGGGAAAACCCACTCTCCACTGAGGCACGAAGTGCCGCCCCACTTACCACTTTCCATCCTTTAGCTGCGGCTTCCGAGCTGCTTCTTGGTCAGCGGTTTCTTGCCCTTGTGGCGCGGCATTTTCTTGATTTCGATCTGGTGCGCATCCGGGTTGGGTTGATAGACCACCAGCATTTTGCCGATGTGCTGTACCGGCGCGGCGTTCAGCTTGGTGCATATCTCCATCAAAATGGCTTCGCGTTGCGGACGTTCCGCCATGACCCTGATTTTGATGAGTTCATGGATCTTCAGGCTGGCCGCGATCTCGTTTAATACCGCTTCGGTCAAGCCTGCATTGCCTATCATCACCGTCGGGCTAAGTTGGTGGGCGCGGCCTTTTAGGGCGAGGCGTTCGGATACGGTAAGAGATAACATGATGGCCTTTCAGATGAGGCGCGAATTCTATCAGGTTGTTGCCAGAATCGCAGAAACTGTAGTTGTTCCATTTAATAATGAATGCAGGTCTCTGCACAACGTAGCGAGCGCATAACCAACGACTTAGTTGGCGTAGTTTGCCAGCTTAGTCAGATGGCTAGTTGTTCTATCAGTAGTTGTGCAGAGGCCTCTAATACGATGAAGCCTTCCAAAACCAGCAAACAATGGATGCGTGAGCATATTAATGACCCTTTTGTGCAACTTGCGCAAAAAGAGGGCTATCGTTCACGCGCTGCTTACAAGCTGCTGGAGATCGATGCCAAAGACCATTTGCTCAAGCCGGGTATGGTGGTGGTGGATCTGGGGGCGACTCCGGGCGGCTGGTCGCAGGTGGCTGCGGTCAAGGTGGGGCGCAGCGGCAAAGTGATTGCGCTGGATATGTTGCCGCTGGATCCGCTGCCCGGGGTGGATTTCATTCAGGGTGATTTTCGCGACGACAAGGTGTTGCGACAATTGGAGGATTTGCTGCAGGAGAAGCCGGTCGGGCTTGTAATTTCCGATATGGCCCCCAATATTTGCGGAGTGGCCTCTGCCGATCAGGCGCGCGCCATGCACTTGGCGGAACTGGCGATGGAATTCGCACTCGAACGTCTGAAGCCGGAGGGCAGTTTTCTGGTTAAAGTGTTTCAGGGCGTGGGGTTCGAGGATTTTCTCAAGCTGATGCGCGGCAGCTTCGCCAAAGTGGTGTCGCGCAAGCCGAAGGCATCGCGCGACCGGAGCAGCGAAGTGTATCTTTTAGGTACCCAAAAACTGTAGAGTACAGTTGCGTACACTACTTGAGTAATCAGGCAATACATAGTCTAATGAACGACCTCGGCAACCGTGGTGTTGCCGCTTAAGGAGCTATTTTGAATAACATGTTTAAAAGTATTGCGATTTGGTTGGTTGTGGCTTTGGTGCTGATGACCGTTTTTAATCAATTCAACACGCGCCAGCAACAGGCTCCGCAGGCGCAGTTGGATTATTCGCAATTCCTTGAGGAAGTGAAGCAGGGCCATATCACCAAGGTGACTATCGAGGGACGTGTACTGAAAGCGACGACCGCCGACGGCAAGCGCATCACCAGCTATGCGCCGAGCGACTTGTGGATGGTTTCCGATCTGCTGAAAAACGGCGTGAGCATCGAGGCCAAGCCGGAGGAAGAACAGTCCTTCCTGATGAATATTTTCGTGTCGTGGTTCCCGATGGTCTTGCTGATCGGCGTATGGATATTCTTCATGCGCCAGATGCAGGGCGGCGGCAAGGGCGGTGCCTTCTCGTTCGGCAAGTCGCGTGCGCGTATGCTGGATGAGAGCAAGGAGCGTTTCACTTTTGCCGATGTGGCAGGGTGCGATGAAGCCAAGGAAGAAGTGTCCGAGCTGGTGGATTTCCTGCGCGACCCGTCCAAATTCCAAAACCTCGGCGGGCGTATCCCGCGCGGCGTGCTGCTGGTAGGCAGCCCCGGTACCGGCAAGACGCTGCTGGCCAAGGCGATTGCCGGTGAAGCCAAGGTGCCGTTTTTCTCCATTTCCGGTTCGGATTTCGTGGAGATGTTTGTCGGCGTGGGTGCGGCGCGCGTGCGCGATATGTTCGAGCAGGCCAAGAAGCATTCACCCTGTATCGTGTTCATCGACGAAATCGATGCGGTAGGCCGCCAGCGCGGTGCGGGTTTAGGCGGCGGCAACGACGAGCGCGAACAGACGCTGAATGCGTTGCTGGTTGAAATGGACGGTTTCGAGGGTGCCAGCGGGGTGATCGTGATTGCCGCGACCAACCGTCCCGACGTACTCGATCCCGCGCTGTTGCGCCCGGGTCGTTTCGACCGTCAGGTGGTGGTGCCGTTGCCGGACATTCGCGGTCGCGAACAGATACTGATGGTGCACATGCGCAAAGTGCCGGTTTCGCAGGACGTGAAGGCCGACATTCTGGCGCGCGGCACACCCGGTATGTCCGGTGCCGATCTGGCCAATCTGGTGAATGAAGCGGCGCTGTTCGCAGCGCGGCGCGGCAAGCGTTTCGTCGATATGGATGATTTCGAGGCGGCCAAGGACAAGATCATGATGGGCGCGGAACGCCGCTCCATGGTGATGCCCGAGGAAGAGCGCAAGAACACCGCCTACCACGAGTCCGGCCATGCGGTGGTCGCCAAACTATTGCCCAAGACCGATCCGGTGCACAAGGTGACGATCATCCCGCGCGGACGTGCGCTGGGTCTGACCATGCAATTGCCCAAAGAAGATCGCTACAGCATGGACAAGAATCGCATCCTCGATACCATTGCCGTGCTGTTCGGCGGGCGTATCGCCGAAGAGATTTTCATGAACCAGATGACCACCGGCGCTTCAAACGATTTCGAGCGTGCCACCGATATGGCGCGCAAGATGGTTACCCAGTGGGGTATGTCCGATGCGCTCGGGATTATGGTGTATGGTGAAAACGAGGGAGAGGTATTCCTTGGACGTTCGGTTACCACGCACAAAAATATTTCCGAAGCGACCATGCAACAGGTGGATGCCGAGATTCGCCGCATCATCGACCAGCAATATGCGCTGTCGCGCCGCCTGATCGAGGAAAATCGCGACAAGATCGAGGCGATGACCAAGGCATTGCTGGAATGGGAAACCCTCGATGCCGACCAGATCAACGACATCATGGCCGGCGAACCGCCTCGTCCACCGAAGCCGAGCCAAAGCACCCAGGCACCGCCGCCGCAGGATACAACTCCGACCGCTCCGGCTGCCACGCCTACGCAACCCGCGCAGGAAACATGAAATAGGAGCGAGGATTGGGGATCGAGGAGCGAGTAACGGCGCTGTTTCGATCCTCGATCCTCGATCCTCGATCTTCGATCCTGATGTTTCTCCATTGCGGCGAATTCCAACTCGACCTATCCCGTCCGCTGGTGATGGGCATCGTCAACGCCACACCCGATTCATTCTCCGACGGCGGGCAGCATTCGCAGCGTGATGCTGCCGTCGCTCATGCGCAACTACTCATCGCCGAGGGCGCGGATATCATCGACATCGGCGGCGAATCCACCCGTCCCGGCGCGCAGCCGGTCGGCGTTCAGCAGGAGCTGGAGCGTGTCATGCCGGTCATCGAATGCTTGCGCGGCGCGCCAGTGCCCATTTCCATCGATACCTGTAAGCCGCAGGTGATGCAGGCGGCGATTGCTGCCGGGGTGCAGATGGTCAACGACATCAACGCGTTGCAGAATCACGCTGCGATGCATGCTGTCGCCGCCGGCAATGTCGCCGTGTGTCTGATGCACAAGCAGGGTGATCCGCAAACCATGCAGGCGCAGCCCAGTTATCAAGATGTGGTGGTCGAAATATGCGAATTTCTGCGCGGACGCATTGCCGCCGCCGAAGACGCAGGAATCGGGCGCGAACGTATCGTGGTTGATCCGGGTTTTGGCTTTGGCAAGACGCTGGAGCATAATCTCGCCTTGCTGCGCAGGTTGGAAAAACTGGCCGGACTGGGCGTGCCGATATTGGCGGGGCTATCGCGCAAATCCATGCTGGGTGCGCTAACCGGGCAGGACGTGGAGCACCGCGTGCATGCCAGCGTCGCGGCGGCGTTGCTCGCGGTGCAGCGCGGCGCAAACATCGTGCGCGTGCATGATGTGCGCGCGACGGTGGATGCGCTGAAGATTTGGCAGGCGGTGAACGGGAGCGGTGTATCGTAGGGGCGCGATTTATCGCGCCCTGAATCCCGTGTCATCGTTGAGATTGGGCGCAATAAATTGCGCCCCTACGTTTGAAAAGCAATAGGGGTAATGATATGAGCAGAAAATATTTCGGTACCGACGGTGTGCGCGGGCGGGTGGGCGAACATCCGATCACGCCGCAGTTTGTGATGCACTTGGGTTATGCTGCAGGCAAGGTGCTGGCGGCTGACAGCCAAACGCGCGGCGAGCGCACCGGCGTGCTGATCGGCAAGGACACGCGTATCTCCGGCTATATGCTGGAATCGGCGCTGGAAGCCGGTTTGATCGCGGCGGGTATTGATGTGTATCTGGCCGGGCCGGTGCCGACCCCCGCCGTGGCTTATCTGACCCGCGCGTTGCGTCTGCAGGCGGGCATCGTGATTTCCGCATCGCATAACCCGTTCGAGGATAACGGCATCAAGTTCTTTTCGGCGCACGGCACCAAGCTGCCGGATGAAACCGAGCGCGCCATCGAGACCGCGCTGGATGAACCGATGCAAACCAATTCATCGGACGGGCTGGGCAAAGCCAAGCGCATCGACGATGCGGTGGGCCGCTATATCGAATTCTGCAAGAGTACCTTCCCGAGCGAGCTGGATTTGCGCGGCATGAAGATCGTGGTGGACAGCGCACACGGCGCGACTTACCACATCGCGCGCCATGTGTTTCACGAACTGGGTGCCGATGTCATCGCTATCGGTGTGCAACCGGACGGCAAGAACATCAATCACGGTTATGGCGCGACCGCGCCGGACAATTTGCGCAAGGCGGTGGTCGAGCACAAGGCGGACATCGGCATCGCGCTGGACGGTGACGGTGACCGCTTGATCATGGCGGATGGATCGGGAAAACTCTACGACGGCGACCAGCTGCTGTATGTGATCGCCAAACACCGTCAGACGCAGGGCAAAATGCACGGCGGGGTGGTCGGCACGTTGATGACCAATCTGGCGTTCGAGCACGCCATGCAGAAGCTGTGCATTCCTTTCATGCGCGCCAAAGTGGGCGACCGTTACGTGATGGAGTTATTGCAGCAGCAGGGCTGGCAGCTTGGCGGCGAAAATTCCGGGCACATCATCTGCCTCGACAAACACAGTACCGGCGACGGCATTGTTTCCGCATTGCAGGTGCTGCATGCCTTGCGTGCCAACGGGCAAAACCTTGCGGAAGCAACCGGCGAGTTGCGCATGTATCCGCAGGTGCTCATCAACGTGCGGGTAGCCAAAGGTGTTGATTGCCTCGGCCACGATCAGGTCAAGGCGGTGGTGGCGGATGTCGAAAAAGAATTGGCCGGCAAAGGCCGTGTGCTGTTGCGCCCATCCGGCACCGAACCCTTGCTGCGCGTGATGGTGGAAGGCGAAGACCAGTCACTGGTCGAACAATCCGCACAACGTATCGCCGGGGTGGTGCGTGAGTTGGCTGGCGGCTAGATTTTGTGTCGGAGAGCAGCCTTGAACATTAATCTTTCCCGATTGCCAGTGCAAAATTAATAAAAATGTCACCTTTTTAGAAAAAAGTTGTTGTATGCTGTACGCCGATCTTTAGCTCGGTCTTGCTGTTATGACAACTACTGACGATCTACCCGTTTTTCTGGATGCGCTCCTTGCACGCCACGGCAACAACCCAGCCGAACTCTTGCAGATGCTTTGCGAGACTCAGCATCGGCGCGGTTGGATTGCGCCGCAAGCGTTAACTTATCTTGCCCAACGGCTCGACATTCCGCGTGCGCGAATCGAGGGCGTTGCCAGCTTCTATTCCTTCCTGCATCTGCAACCGCACGGCGAATACCGCGTGCTGTTCTCCGACAACATTACCGACCGTATGCTGGGCAGCCAGGTGCTGATGGAGAAGATGTGCCAGCAGTTGTGGTTGCAACCGGGCAAGGTCTCGGAAGACGGGCTGGTGAGTATCAATACCACCTCCTGCACCGGCATGTGCGACCAAGGCCCGGCGATGCTGGTCAATGGTCGCGCCATTACGCGCCTGACCCATCAGCGCGTGCAGGAGATCGGCAGCCTGATCCGCAATCGCACACCACTTGAGGATTGGCCTGCCGACTTCTTCCATGTGGACGACAACATCCGCCGCAGCGGCCTGATACTTGACAATACTGTTGCCCCCGGCGATGTGCTGCGCGCAGCCTTGGCGCTTGGCGGCAAAGATGTCGTCGAGGCGGTCAAAGATTCCGGATTGCGCGGGCGTGGCGGTGCGGGCTTTCCCACCGGACTGAAATGGGAGGCGTGCCGTAATGCGCAGGGCACGGCCAAGCATGTGGTGTGCAACGCCGACGAGGGCGAGCCGGGCACTTTCAAGGATCGCGTGCTGCTTACCCGCCACGCCGATTTGGTGTTCGAAGGCATGACGCTGTGCGCGCTGGCGGTTGGCGCGCAGCGGGGTTTTCTGTATCTGCGCGGCGAATACCGCTACCTGCTCGAACCGTTGCAGGCGATTTTGCAACGCCGCCGCGACAACAATATGCTGGGCAAAAATATCCTCGGGCAGACCGGTTTCGACTTCGATATCGCCATCCATATGGGAGCGGGCGCTTACATCTGCGGCGAGGAATCGGCACTGATCGAATCGCTGGAAGGCAAGCGCGGCGTGCCGCGCAACCGCCCGCCGTTCCCGGTGACGCACGGCTACCTGCAGCAGCCGACCGCGCTGGATAACGTCGAGACCTTTTGCAGCGCGGCGCTGGCTGTACAGATGGGGGCGGAGAAATTCCGCGCCATCGGCACGCCGAAATCCACCGGTAGCAAACTGATCTCGGTGTCCGGCGACTGCCCGCGCCCAGGTATCTACGAATACCCGTTCGGCGTTTCGGTGCGCGAGATACTGCAAGACTGCGGCGCGATAGATGCGTGCGCGGTGCAGGTTAGCGGCCCTTCCGGCATCTGTGTGGCACAGAGCGAATTTGACCGCAAGCTGGGTTTCGAAGATTTGCCTACCGCCGGGGCATTCATGGTGTTCGACGACAGCCGCGACCTGTTCGAGGTGGCGCGCAACTTCGTGCATTTCTTCGCGCACGAGAGCTGCGGTTTCTGCACGCCATGCCGCGTCGGCACCTCAATGCTAAAGCAGACCATGGACAAGATCGCCGCCGGACACGGCACGCGCCACGACCTGAACGAGATCGAAAATCTGGACAAAGTATTGCAGACCAGCTCCCACTGCGGACTGGGGCGTACCTCCTGCAACCCGGTGCTGCATACCCTCAAGCATTTCCGCCCCGCCTATGAAAACCGCCTGAAGTCGCTGGACTTCGAACCCGCTTTCGATCTCGACGGCGCATTGGCAAGAGCACGCCAGATGACCGGACGCGACGATGTCGGGGCACACCTCAAACCGGAGGACGTATGAGCGACACATTTCAACTTGACGGCGCAAGCGTCCCATTCGAGCCGGGGCAGACCGTGATGCAGGCCGCGCTGGCGGCCGGACATTACATCCCGCATTTGTGCTACCACCCCGAATTCAAGCCGCACGGCAGTTGCAAGCTGTGCACGGTAAAGATCGGCGGACGCACTGCCGCTTCCTGCACCATGCCTGCCGAGGCCGGTCTCAACATCGAGAGCGACATCGAGGAATTGAATGCGCTGCGCCGCACGCTGGTGCAGATGTTGTTCGCCGAGGGCAACCACTTCTGCCCGTCGTGCGAGAAGAGCGGCAACTGCATGTTACAGGCGCTGGGTTATGACCTCGAAGTGCATACTGCCGGTTTCCGCCACATGTATCCGGATCGCCCTCTGGATGCCTCGCACCCGGACATCCTGCTCGACTTCAACAGATGCATCCTGTGCGAACTGTGCGTGCGCGCTTCCGGCGAAGTGGACGGCAAGAACGTATTCGCGTTATCCGGGCGCGGCATCACCAAGCACCTGGTCGTCAATGCAGAATCGGGTTTACTGAAAGACACCAACATCGCGCTCGCCGATAAGGCGATGCATGTCTGCCCGGTGGGGGTGATCCTGCCCAAGCGCGTCGGTTTCAGCGTGCCGATCGGCAAGCGGAAATATGACCAGCGCCCGATCAGCGCGCAGGCGCTGGACGACGCGCCGCGTCAAGGTGATGCCGGCGGCAGTTGCGCCTCCTGCGAGGGAACATCATGAGCAAAAAACTAAGGATAGCGACCACCTCGCTGGCCGGTTGTTTCGGCTGCCATATGTCTATCCTCGACATCGACGAGCGGCTGCTGGCGCTGCTCGAACTGGTGGAATTCGACCGCTCGCCGATCACCGATATCAAGCATTGCGGGCCGTGCGACATCGGCATTATCGAGGGCGGCATCTGCAACGCCGATAACGTGCATGTGCTGTATGAGTTCAGGAAGAGCTGCAAAATTTTGATCGCCATTGGCTCCTGCGCGATCACCGGCGGTCTGCCCGCGCAGCGCAACCACCTCGATCTGGAAAGCTGTTTGACCGAGGTGTACCTGACCGAACCGGGGTTGGCGCACGGCCACATCCCGAACGACCCGGAACTGCCGCTGCCACTGGACAAGGTGCATCCGCTGCACGAGGTGGTGAAGATCGATTATTTTATTCCCGGCTGCCCGCCGTCGGGCGATGCCATCTGGAAATTTCTCACCGACCTGATCGCGGGCAAGACACCCGAACTCGGACATGGGCTTATCAAATATGACTGATACCTCCGCAAATACTGGCATTAATAATCTGGAAACCGCCGCGCATCCGGAGAACTTGCGCCGCGTCGCGATTGAACCGGTATCGCGCGTCGAGGGACACGGCAAGGTCACGCTGCTACTGGACGAGAACGACCGAGTGCATCAGGTGCGGCTGCACATTGTCGAGTTCCGCGGTTTCGAAAAGTTCATTCAGGGGCGGCCTTACTGGGAAGCGCCGGTGATGGTGCAGCGGCTATGCGGCATCTGCCCGGTCAGCCATCATATCGCCGCGTCCAAGGCGATGGACATGATCGTCGGCGCGACGCTCACACCGACCGCGGAGAAGGTGCGGCGGCTGATGCACTACGGGCAGATACTGCAATCGCACGCGCTGCATTTCTTCCACCTGTGTTCGCCGGATTTATTGTTCGGCTTCGATTCGGATGTGGCAAAACGCAACATCGTCGGTGTGGTTGCCGCCTATCCGGAAATCGCTAAGCAGGGCGTGCTGTTGCGCAAATACGGGCAGGAAGTGATCCGCGTCACGGCGGGTAAGCGCGTGCATGGCACCGGCTCGATACCAGGCGGCGTTAACAAGAACGTCAGTGCGGAAGAACGCGACTATCTGCTCAAAGACATCGGCCAGATGGTCGAATGGAGCCGCGCTGCGGTCGGCATCGCGCGGCAGTTGTTCGAGCAGAATCTCGACCTTTACAATAACTTCGGCACATTCAAGTCGCACACCCTCAACCTGGTGCGGGCGGACGGCGCGCTTGATCTGTATCACGGCGGGCTGCGCGCGCGCGACATGAACGGCAACACGCTGCTCGATCACTACGACTATTCGCACTACTGGGACGTGATTTTCGAGGATGTGAAGCCATGGTCATACATGAAATTCCCGTTCCTGCGCAGCCTCGGCCCGGAAACCGGCTGGTATCGCGTCGGCCCGTTGAGCCGCGTGACGCAATGCGACTTCATCCCTACACCGTTGGCGGAAGAGCAGCGCAAGGCGTTCATGGCGTTTAACGGTGGCTCGGCAACGGTCGCGACACTGGGCTTCCACTGGGCGCGCATGATCGAGATGCTGCATGCCGCCGAACTGATTCAGGAATTGCTGAACGATCCGGATCTGCAAGGCAACGATCTGGTCAGCACCGGCAAACGTCAAGCGCGCGGTGTCGGCGTAATTGAAGCGCCACGCGGCACGCTGATTCACCATTACAAGGTGGACGACAACGACCAGATCATCCGCTGTAATCTGATCGTTTCCACCACCCACAATAATCAGGCGATGAACGAGGCAGTTCGTCAGGTGGCGCGGCAATATATCGACGGGCGCAAGCTCACCGAAGGCCTGCTTAACCACATTGAGGTCGCGATCCGCGCCTTCGATCCGTGCCTGTCCTGCGCCACCCACGCGCTGGGCAAGATGCCGCTGGAAGTCGAACTCATTGATGCCGAGGGCAAACAGATCGACACGCTTGTGCGGAATGGCTGATTCTCCTGTAGGGGCGCGATTCATCGCGCCCTTTTTGATACCTGAACAGATCAGGGCGCGGTGAATCGCGCCCCTACATCAGATGAAAAAATTGCATGAAATTGTCGCGCCGAGGCTCATCATCGGCATCGGCAACCCCAGTCGCGGGGACGATGCGCTTGGTTCGCTGTGTATCGAGCGCCTGCAAGCCCTGCAATTGCCCGATACGGAGCTGCTGACCGACTTTCAGTTGCAGGTCGAATATGTACTGGATCTGCTCGGACGCGATGAGGTGATCTTCGTTGATGCCGCCGCCAGCGGCGCAGAACCGTATGCCTTCGGGCCGCTCGCCGCGCAAACCGATCATAGTTTCACCAGCCACGCCGTTTCCCCCTCCGCGCTGCTGGCTGCCGGACAGCAAATTAACGGGCATCTGCCGCCCAGTACCTGCATGCTGGCTATCCGCGGCTACAGCTTTGAACTGGGTGATGCGCTCAGTGCACAGGCCGCGGACAATCTCGAACAGGCAATGGCATTGCTTGAGCGGCATATGGCGAAAATAGCCGCATAGTAAGCGTACAACGTTTGGAGTGACATGCTGTTCGCTCCTTGTCAGAAAACCTCCCCGGTCATTTATCTTGCATGTTGCCTTCGCTCATTTAAACCTATAAAACGCAGTTGAAGGTGAACGCCTCAAAAATTCAAACGTTACGTGGTTTGTGTAGGTGCGAATTTATTCGCACTTAAGGCATTGTTCATGCGAATGAATTCGCACCTACATACCCGTCAACTGCGTTTTTAGGTTGAATGCTCGCTAGCGCACAGACCGTATATTTGGCGAAGAAGATTATCCCAAGCGGACAGATGGTCGGGGATGATACGGCTCAATATCGCCATCGGTGTCTATGCAGCAATTTGCCCAATTTATTATTTGGAGATATCTATGAAACGAATTACCTTTAAAACAAAACATACCTTGGCTTTTGTATTGGCCGGAATGCTGGTGGCGGGTTCGGCTTTTGCGGATAAACCATCAGGGGCGGGCGGCGATGGTGACAAGCACGGGCGCAAGGATAAGCACGAAAACAGAAATGACGGGCAACGTGGTGGCGACAAATCGAGCGGCCATAACAAAGCCAAATCCGGAAAAGGCGAATATTTTGACGAACATCGCCGCATGGCCGCAGATGACTATTACCGCGCACAGTTCCGCTCCGGTCGCTGTCCTCCCGGATTGGCAAAAAAACACAACGGTTGCATGCCTCCCGGTCAGGCGCGTAAGTGGGTCGTTGGCCGCGCGCTTCCGCGTGATGTGATTTTTTACGATGTGCCGCAGCAGCTCGTCGTGAAAATCGGCCAACCGCCGGCGGGGCATCGCTATGTGCGAGTGGCAACTGACATTCTGTTAATTGCGGTTGGGACGGGAATGGTTGTTGATGCGATTGATGACCTTGGCAGGATGTAACCAATACCGGCTAATGAAGGCTAAATATTGCCGCGTTCAAATTATCCGGTGAGGTTTGCTTGCGATGTGGCAAGGACGCGAGGGAGCCGGGTAGGGCGGAAGAACCTTCGGTAATGGCGTTTATATCATCAACTGGCGGCTATTCAATAGTGCATCGGGTCGCCAGTTCGCTACCGCCCAATTTATTATTTGTTTGATATTGTCGTTTTGCAATTCAACAGGCGGTTGCTGGTGCAGGAAGGTTAGGACATCGAAGAGTGTATCGGCAGCGTTGGTTTTTTCGACGGGCCGCGCAAGAGTTTGCTTGCCGAGTTTTTCGCCTTGCGTGTTTACCGCGACGGGCAGGTGCAGGTAGGCCGGGGTGGGTAATCCCAGCAAGCGCTGCAGATAAATCTGGCGCGGTGTGGAAACCAGCAGATCGGCGCCGCGCACTATATGGGTGATGCCCTGAAATGCATCGTCCACCACTACCGCAAGCTGGTAAGCAAACAGTCCGTCGGCGCGCTTCACCACGAAATCGCCGATTTCGCTTTCGAGGTGCTGGTTGACGCTCCCCTGTAGTGCGTCGTCAAATTCGATTGGCCGGTCATCGGTGCGCACCCGCCACGCGCGCCCTTCGCGTCCGGACGGAACACCGTTGCGGCAAGTGCCCGGATAGATTTGCCCGTCTATACCGTGCAGTGCCGAATCGGCAATCTCCTTGCGCGTGCAGGCGCATGGGTAGGCAGCGCCGAGTGTTTGCAACTGCTGCAATGCTTCTTCGTAAGCGGCAGTGCGCTGGCTCTGATAGATGACCGGTTCGTCCCAGTGCAGGCCGAATGCCTCCAAAGTATGCAGAATGTTGTCCGATGCACCGGCTACGCAACGCGGCACATCCAGGTCTTCCATACGCACCAGCCAAATTCCGTTACTGTGTTTTGCATCGAGATAACTGCCGACTGCGGCGACCAGCGAACCAAAATGCAGCGGGCCGGTGGGGGAGGGGGCGAAGCGCCCGCGATAAGGTGTGGATGGCATTCGGTCGTAGGTTGGGTTAAGCGTAGCGATACCCAACAAATGGCATGTTGAACGAAGTGATGGGCTTCGCGGAGTTTATCCTGAATACCATTGAAGGGCTCAACCCATCCTACGCCTTACACAGGCAGATTAGACTGTCACGGCTTCTTCGGCAAACTCCAGCACAACCTTGCCGCCATTTACGTCCACGATGATCTTGCCGCCATTTGCCAGCTTGCCGAACAGCAGTTCGTCGGCCAGCGCGGAGCGGATGGTGTCCTGGATCAGGCGCGCCATCGGACGGGCGCCCATCTGCGGATCGAAGCCGTGCTCGGCAAGATGATCCTTGAGCGCATCGGTAAACACGACTTCCACTTTCTTGTCGTGTAACTGTTCTTCGAGTTGCATCAGGAATTTGTCCACTACGCGCAGGATGACTCCGTGATCCAGCGGCGCGAAGGAGATGATGGCATCCAGACGGTTGCGGAATTCCGGCGTGAAGGTGCGTTTGATGTCGACCATCTCGTCGCCGCTTGAGCTGTTCTGGGTGAAGCCGATCTGGCTCTTGTTCAACGACTCTGCCCCCGCATTGGTGGTCATGATGACGACCACGTTGCGGAAATCGGACTTGCGTCCGTTGTTGTCGGTGAGCGTGCCGTGATCCATCACTTGCAGCAGGATATTGAATACGTCCGGGTGCGCTTTTTCGATCTCGTCCAGCAGCAACACGGCATGCGGTTGCTTGCTGATAGCTTCGGTGAGCAGTCCGCCCTGTTCGAAGCCGACATAGCCGGGCGGCGCGCCGATCAGGCGCGACACGGCATGACGTTCCATGTATTCGGACATGTCGAAGCGATGCAGCGGCATGCCCATCGCGTAAGCGAGCTGCCGCGCCACTTCGGTCTTGCCGACACCGGTCGGGCCGGAGAACAGGAAACTGCCGATGGGTTTTTGCGGATTGCCGAGACCGCTGCGCGACATCTTGATGGCGGTGGCGAGCGCGTCAATCGCTTTGTTCTGCCCGAACACCACGGCTTTCAAATCGCGGTCCAGCGTCTTCAGCGTGTTGCGGTCATCCGATGAAACGGTGCGCGGCGGGATGCGCGCGATCTTGGAAATGATCTCCTCGATCTCGTGCTTGCCGATGATTTTTTTCTGTTTCGATTTAGGCAGGATGCGCTGCGCGGCTCCGGCCTCGTCCAGCACGTCAATAGCCTTGTCGGGCAGGTGGCGGTCGTTGATGAAGCGCGCGGAAAGTTCCGCCGCGCTGGACAATGCCGCCGCGCTGTATTTGACACTGTGATGCTCTTCAAAGCGCGATCTCAGACCGCGCAGAATCGCAATGGTCTGTTCGACGGAAGGCTCCGACACATCGATCTTCTGGAAGCGGCGCGACAGCGCGTGGTCTTTTTCGAAAATGCCGCGGTATTCCGTATAGGTGGTCGCGCCGATACATTTCAATTGGCCGTTCGACAAAACCGGTTTGAGCAGATTGGACGCATCCATTGTGCCGCCGGAAGCTGCACCGGCACCGATCAGGGTATGAATTTCATCGATGAACAAAACCGCGTTCGGCGCTTCGCTCAATTCTTTCAGTACCGCTTTGAGGCGTTGCTCGAAGTCGCCGCGGTATTTGGTGCCGGCCAGCAGCGAACCCATGTCCAGTGAATAAACGTGCGCGCCTTTGAGTATTTCCGGCACGTCTTCCTCGACGATGCGCCGCGCCAGACCCTCGGCGATTGCCGTTTTGCCGACCCCGGCTTCGCCGACCAGCAGCGGGTTGTTTTTGCGGCGGCGGCACAACGTTTGAATCACGCGTTCCAGCTCGATGTCGCGTCCGATGAGCGGATCGATCTTGCCGGCCATAACCTGCGCATTGAGATCCAGCGTGTATAGCTTTAATACACCTTCATCGTCGTTTTTTTGTTCGGATTCGCTGTCCCCATGCGGCTGCGGCGGGGTGGCGGGTTCGCTTTTTGCGCTGCCGTGCACAAGATAATTCACCACATCAAGGCGATTTACACCGCGTTCCGAGAGGAAGTGCACCGCGTGCGAGTCTTTTTCGCCGAAGAGTGCGGCGAGAATATTCGCGCCGGACACCTCTCTTTTTTGGGTGGATTGCACATGCAGTATCGCGCGCTGGATAACGCGCTGAAACCCGACGGTGGGCTGCGTATCCACATCGCCATCACCCTCGATGGTCGGCGTATGTTTGTCGATAAATGCCGCGACGACCCGGCGCAGTTCGTCAATATTCACGTTGCACGAACGCAATACCTGCAAGGCGGAAGCATTGTCCAGCATGGCGAGCAGAAGATGCTCGACGGTAATAAATTCGTGGCGCTTCTGACGGGCCTCGACAAACGCCATATGTAAACTGACTTCCAATTCCTGCGCAATCATTTTACGTTTCCTCCATGCCGCATCGTAGCGGATGCCCATGTTGTTGTGCGAACATTGATACTTGGCTTACTTTGGTTTCGGCAACATCCAGCGAATACACCCCGCATACTGCCGAGCCTTCATTATGAACTTTGAGCATGGTTTGCAGCGCACGTTCACGGTTCATCGCAAAAAAACGCTGCAACACTTCAATCACGAAATCCATCGTGGTGTAATCGTCATTGAACAAAATCACCTTGTACAGGCGCGGCGGCTTTGTTTGAGCGCGTTCCGGCGCAAGTACCGAATTGCTCTGGTGTTTGATAGCCATAATTTCTGGATGCATTCTGACAGTTCGCTTGGTTAGCATAGTTGATGATTAGCGATGCTTTTTCAAGTCTAATCGAAAATATTTTATAAAACCCCTTGACTATATCAACTAAACCGGAGTACAAAGCACGCTGGTGTTTGATTCAAAGTATCTGCAGTACTGGTTTTGCCGTGTGCGATCTTAGATTCAAACAGTTTCGCGGGGGGTTTCCCCGTTTTTTTAGTAAGGAAGTAAACACATGGCAACTGGTACAGTTAAATGGTTCAACGACGCAAAGGGTTTTGGTTTTATCACTCCCGATGATGGCAGCGAAGACCTGTTCGCGCACTTTTCCGCAATCAACATGAGCGGTTTCAAATCGCTCAAAGAAGGCCAGAAGGTTACCTTTGAAGTAGTTCAGGGTCCTAAGGGCAAGCAAGCTTCCAACATCCAGGCACCTTAATCGGTTCTTGAGTTGGCAAAAAAGCCCGGCGCGAAAGCGCCGGGCTTTTTGTTTGTGTCGTCCATATTTGTGTTGTCGCGAATGATTTTTTAGTTGTAGTTGGGTTTTCGTGCGAATGGACAAAAAAATGGGCGATCAGCAGATCGCCCGAATTAGGAGGAGAGTATGGTAAGCCGAGTCGTTTCCAACCGTTTACCCTAGCACTCGGCGCGCACTATATTCGCTCTCTCTAATTTTTCATATATGCCGAAATATCTATATATTTCGGCCTAGTTTTTCAGTCGTTATGCTGTGTAAATTTTGTGCAGATTGTAACGGGTATGGATTAATTTCTTATAAATCAAATTATAAGAAAACAACAGAGGTGGGGTTAAAGTCCACCCCGCTGTGAATAACTCGGGGGGCGAGAAGCGCAATGGCGGTGTTTTACAACCCTCAGGCTAACTTTCCAACAATTGTTTCAACTCTCCGCTTTGCTGCATCTCGGTCATGATGTCCGAACCGCCGACAAATTCGCCCTTGATGTAAAGCTGCGGAATCGTCGGCCAGTTGGCAAAATCCTTGATGCCCTGACGGATTTCCGCATCCTGCAATATGTCCACCGCGAGGAATTCCTTTACACCCAGTGAGTTCAGAATGCGTACCGCGTTGGCGGAAAAACCGCACTGCGGAAACTGCGGGGTGCCTTTCATGTAAAGCACCACCGGATGCGTGGTCACTTGTTCGCGGATGCGCTGCTGGATATCTGTGCTCATGATGATTACCTGAATTAAATAGTCGGGAATTCTATCGGTAGGGCGGTGGTAACGTCAAGTGTTCCGGCTTGACCGGATTACGGAAGCAGGATGATCTTGCCGGTTGTCCCGCCCTGTTCGATCAGACGATGCGCTTCGGCGGCATTTTCCAGTGGCAGTTGGTGGGAGACCAGCACCCCGAGATGGCCGGCTACAACCAGTTTTGCGCCCTGTTCGAGTATCTTGCGCTGGCGGATGCGTTCGTCGTGCAGCTTGAACAGTTGCGGGGCGAGCATCAGTTCATAGCACAGCGACAGATTGCGCAGTCGTGCCAGCTGTGTGTCGGCCAGCGACAGCGGGGTGGACAGCAGGCTGACCAGCTTGCCGCCGATGCGCACGGCGTTGAGCGAACGCAGGAAGGTGTCGCCGCCGACGGTGTCGAACACCACATCCGCACCTTCTTCGTTGGTCCAATTCAGGATTTCCTGCACGAAGTCCTGTTGCTTGTAGTTGATGATCTTTTCCGCGCCGAGGCCATGCGTCAGTCCGGCCTTCTTGTCGCTGCTGACGGTCACCGCGATACGCGCGCCGAGATGATGGGCGAGTTGCACCGCGACGTGCCCCACACCTCCTGCTGCGGCATGGATCAGGATGGTCTGCCCGGCCTGCAGATTCGCGCGCTCGACCAGAGCTTCCCACACGGTGATCAGCACCAGCGGCAATGCGGCGCTGTCCTGCACGCTCAGGTTGGCGGGCTTCAGCGCGCAATACTCCTCGTGCAGCGTGGCGTATTCCGCATAGCAGCCCGGCTCGTCGCCAATCCCGCCGTTGCAGAAATACACCGCATCGCCAAGCTTGAAGCGCGTCACCGCGCTGCCGATTGCATCGACAATACCCGCGCCGTCGCAGCCGAGGATCGCCGGCAACCGGTCGGGATAATAGGCGGGTTTGGCGCGCAGCTTGGTATCGAGCGGATTCACTCCGGCGGCGGTCAGCTTCACGCGCAGATGGTGCGGTGAGGGCGGTTCGGGTGTGTCGATTTCGCGCAGTTGCAGCACCTCGGCGCTGCCTGCGGCAGTCATCAGTATGGCTTTCATCGGTGAATCCTCCGGCTTTTCATGGTGTGCCGTATGTTAAACTGCTCGCCGTTGTTTTGGCGAGAAACCATTATTTTTGCGAGGCGGTCATGTCTGGAAACACACTCGGCACTTTGTTCACGGTAACCTCGTTCGGCGAATCGCACGGCGCGGCGATTGGCTGCATTGTCGATGGCTGCCCGCCGGGCATGGAAATCTCCGCCGAATATATCCAGCATGACCTCGACCGGCGCAAGCCCGGCACCTCGCGCCACGTCACCCAGCGGCGCGAATCCGACACGGTGGAAATCCTGTCCGGCGTGTTCGACGGCAAGACCACCGGCACGCCGATAGCCCTGCTGATCCGCAACGAAGACCAGCGCAGCAAGGACTACGGTAACATCGCCGACACCTTTCGCCCCGGCCATGCCGATTACACCTACTGGCAGAAATACGGCATCCGCGACCATCGCGGCGGCGGCCGCGCCTCGGCAAGAGAAACGGCAGGGCGCGTGGCGGCGGGTGCGATTGCCAAAAAATGGCTGCACGAAACCTACGGTGTCAACGTGCGCGGCTACCTCGCGCAACTCGGCGAGATCGAGATCCCGTTCAAGAGCTGGGGCGACCTGCACGAGGAAGGCAACAGCTTCTTCGTCGCCGACGCGAGTTATATCGCGCAACTGGAAGACTACATGGACGCGCTGCGCAAATCCGGCGATTCTATCGGCGCACGACTCAGCGTAGTGGCAGAGAATGTGCCGGTGGGCTGGGGCGAGCCGGTGTTCGACCGCCTCGATGCCGAGATCGCCTACGCGCTGATGAGCATCAACGCGGTGAAAGGTGTCGAAATCGGCGCGGGCTTCGGCTGCGTCACGCAGAAGGGCAGCGAACACGGCGACGAACTCACGCCGCAGGGATTTCTGTCGAACAATGCGGGCGGCATCCTCGGCGGCATCTCCACCGGACAAAACATCGTCGCCCATTACGCCGTCAAACCCACCTCCAGTATCCACATCCCGCGCCGCTCGATCAACAAAGCGGGCGAGCCGGTCAGCGTATCCACCGAAGGCCGCCACGATCCTTGCGTCGGCATCCGCGCCACGCCGATTGCCGAAGCGATGCTGGCGCTGGTGCTGATTGACCATGCGTTGCGGCATAGGGCGCAGTGTGGGGATGTGGTTTGTGGGACACCGAAGTTGCGTTAGTTAACGTTACTCTCACCCACCATGAATTGGCAGTTACTTGCTCCGCTTCTCGTTACGACAGTTATTGCGATTGTTGGCTGGTTTGCCGCACACGCACTCACCACGCGACGCGACCTAGCGAATAAGCGCAGAGAACAGCGCATCGGCTACCTCATTGAGGCATACCGTCGCTTGGAATCATGCGCTCATCGCGGCGATCATTTAGACTTCTCGAAGTTAGAGTCTGCTGTTGCTGATATTCAGCTTTTCGGCACCCCTCATCAGGTTAACTTAGTACAGTCGATCATCACAGAGTTTGCTGCGGGAGGTAGCGCATCAATGGATACGTTGTTTCAGGATTTGCGTCGTGACCTGCGAACTGAGTTGAAATTGGAAACCGTGCCAGACAAGGTTTTGCACATACGGAATAAGAAATAACCCGCGTAAAGCGCACACCGTAGGGCATCAATAAGCGCAGCGCATTGTGCCGTATGCTAAGCGCAAAAACCGCCGGGGGTAGCCCGGCAGCTAGTCACTTTTTCTTGCTTCACCAAGAAAAAGTAACCAAAAAGAAGGCGACCCCAGTTTGCCGCCGCTGCGCGGTTCCCTGCGTTGCTCGACTGGTCAGGCGGCTGCGGAACTCGCGCTGCGCGCTCAAACAGTCCTCGCCGACCCCCCCTGACCAGCCTCCGCTACTCGGCGGCGCTCAGGGGATGAAAGCAAAACGGTTTTGTGTGCGCTATGCGCACGAGTTTTTGTAGGTCGGGCTTTGCCCGACATGGTGGGCAGAGCCCACCCTACAAAACCGATCAAGGCGCGCCGGATTTTTCGTGAGACAAGTATGCGTAGGATGGGTTGAGCGTAGCGATACCCATGCGGTTAATGCTCGCATCTTGTTGGGTATCGCTACGCTCCACCCAACCTACAAATGCGCTACGCTACAGACTGCCGCAGGAAGAAAAGAATGACTATTCAAACCATGCCAAACAAGACACTACACCTCGTGATCCACGGTCGCGTGCAGGGCGTGTATTTCCGTGATTCGATGCGCCGTGAGGCCCAGCATCTGGCGGTCTCAGGCTGGGTGCGCAACCGTAGCGACGGCACGGTGGAAGCGGCGGTGCAGGGCGAACCAACCGCCGTGGATGCCATCGTGCGCTGGGCGCATCGCGGGCCGCCGCAGGCACGGGTGGAACGGGTCGAGATCGGGCCGCATGAGGGCAGTTATACCAATTTTGAAGTGGTCGGATAGTTATATAATTGCCGCTCGAAATTTGTCGTTAAATACACTCGCTTAGTTGGGTGTCACCGCAAGCACAGGAGAATTTTATGGGTCTGGTATGGCGTGAGCAATTGAGTGTCGGAAACGATGTGATCGACGCGGATCACAAGCATCTCATTGAGATTATCAATCTGGTCGCGCAGAGTCTGGAGACAAAGAACCGTAGCAATCTGAATGTCGCGCTCGGCAGTCTTTCGCAGTATTCAAAAGCGCATTTCGCACGGGAAGAAAAAATCGCCAGCGCGGCGGGGTATCCGCAGGTTCCGATTTTGCATAAATCTCATGGTGCGTTGCTGGTGAAACTGGATCAGTTTAAACAGGAGATCGGCGAGGAATGGACCGCTGCAACGGCTGAACATTTTGCCGCAT
The DNA here is from genome assembly GCA_028689145.1 of Gallionella sp. Taxonomy (GTDB): domain Bacteria; phylum Pseudomonadota; class Gammaproteobacteria; order Burkholderiales; family Gallionellaceae; genus Gallionella. Next base: position 23,630 of record JAQTWT010000001.1, on the reverse strand, counting down.
TGTTGCACGACTGGCTGATCGACCATGTCATCAAGGAAGACTTGCTGATGAAACCGTTTCTGAAAAAACACTCTCCGAAATTCAGTCCGCTGTGAGTCCGAAATAGCCTGTGGTATAGGGTCTTTTGTCAATCTGACACTTAAAGAAAACAGCAGATGTGCCGATATTGCTCATAACATGGGAGCAAATCATGGACTTGATCGGCAGCATCAAATATATCGAGAGCAGGTTCGGTGGACGCAACCGTAACCACGGTAAAGGAAAGTCCGCGCAGAAACATCCCCATCGCGATGCTGCCGGCGAAAAGACCGCGCAATCAGCTACTTATTTTTCATCAACGGAGTACGACACCCGGCTCGGCAGGCAGGTAGATATTACCGTCTAGCCAGTCGAATCATACTCGCTCGTTCACCGTCGCCGCTCAAAGAGCGTGCAGCCGTGACCTGATTTTTTCGAGCAATAGCAGGGGCGAGGTAGCGATGCATAGCATCCCGCTAACTGCCGCCCAGCATCCCCAATCCCCAAGCAACACCGAAGCCGGTGACATCGCTGGCGACGATGCCCAGCCCCTCTTCGCAGCGGCTGGATGACAGGTCAATGTGCAGCCACGGCACATCGTTTTCGACGAAGCGTTTCAGGAAGCGCGCCGCAAGAATATGGTCGGCATCGCCGGTCAGCGTGCATTGCTTGATGTCGGCGACTTTTGATTCCAGTCCGGCCTCGTAGTCCTCGTCCAGCGGAAAGGCGCACAGGCGCTCGCCGCTTTGCTTGCCGATGTTGACCGCGCGCTGTACCAGTTCGTCGCGGTTGCCCAGCACCCCTGAATAGCGAGCGCCGAGCGCCGTTGCCATGCTGCCGGTAAGCGTGGCAAAGTCGATCATCAGGTCGGGCTTGGCGCGCGATGCCAGCGTCAGTGTGTCGGCCAGCACCATGCGGCCCTCGGCATCGGTGTGGATAATTTCGATGGTGGTGCCGTTCAGCGCCGTGACGATGTCGTTCTGTTTGTACGCCTTGGGGCTGATGTGGTTCTGTGCCAGTGCCAGCCAGCAGTCGATATTCACGGCCAATTTGTTTTGCGTGGCGGCCAGCAGGATGCCGAGCGCGACGGCGGAACCGTTCATGTCCTCGTGCATGTTGTGCATGTAGCGCGACGGCTTGAGGTTATGTCCGCCGGTGTCGAAGCAGATACCCTTGCCGACCAGCGCGACGGTCTGTTTTGCTTTGGGATGCCGGTACGACAGATGCACGATGGCCGCATCCTCTGGATCGCTGCCCTGCGCCACGGCGACGAACGCGCCCGCGCCAATTTTGCGCAGTTTCTTCATGTCGAATTCTTCATGCTTCCAGCCGTACTGCTGCGCCAGCGTTTTGATTCGCCCGCGGTATAGCGCCGGGGTCAGTTCGTTCGGCGGCAATACGGTCAGCTCGCGGCACAGCAGGTTGCCTTCCGCCTGCGCTTTGAGCGCGACGAATGCTTTATTGCCTGCCGCCTGTAGGGGCGAATTCATTCGCCCGTTTTTGCTGCCCTGTGCGAATGAATTCGCACCTACATCCAGACCATACAGTTCGATTTTTTGCAGCGGTTTGCGGTCGTCTTTTTTCTTGTGCACCGGCAGCAGTGCGCTGTTTACCCAAGCGCCATACACCGCCAGTTCAGCGGCACGTTTGCGCTGCGTTTCATCGCCCAGCACCACGATACCGACACTCTTCGGGCTTTCAGTTAGCAGCATCTGTAACGCCTTGCGCACCTGCACCTGTTGCGCGAACGTGTCCTGTGCAAAATCCAGCATTGCCCAGGCTACCAGCGCACCGTTTGCGGCATTCGCCGCCAGCGGCGATTTCGCCAGTTCGTCGGCCTTCATGTCGCGCCGTTTGAGCACAGCGGCCAGCAAGTCGCCGTGCGTTGCGTCTTTTGGCAAAGCTTTGGATTTGGGCAGTAACACCAGCAGATGCGTGGCTGACGGAGTGGCGGGCAGGGTCTGCGAAAGGGTGAGTTGTGCTAGCATTGCGTCCTCGATAAATGACAGATGCCGTTATTATCCTGTAAAAACATCTTGTCCGCAGATTACGCAGATTGACGCAGATTTAAACCTGAATTGCTTGCCTCAACCCGCCGTAATGACAGCGACTTTAATCTGTGTAAATCTGTGTAATCTGCGGAAAAAAAGGTTTTGACTTTATGCGTGCCTACCTAGACTTGATGCAACATGTGCTGGAACATGGCACAAAGAAATCCGACCGTACCGGCACCGGCACGGTCAGCGTGTTCGGCTACCAGATGCGTTTCAATTTGCAGGACGGTTTTCCGCTGGTGACTACCAAGAAGTGTCACATGAAGTCCATCGTCCACGAGCTGTTGTGGTTCCTGCAGGGCGACACCAATATTCGCTATCTGAAGGAAAACGGTGTGTCGATTTGGAACGAATGGGCGGACGGGCAGGGCAACCTCGGCCCGGTGTACGGCAAGCAATGGCGCTCCTGGGCGACGGCGGACGGGCGCGTGGTGGACCAGATTGCCGAAGTGGTGGAACAGATCAAAAAGAATCCCGATTCGCGCCGTCTGATCGTGTCGGCATGGAATGTCGGCGAGCTGGACAAGATGGCACTGGCCCCCTGCCATGCGTTCTTCCAGTTCTATGTCGCAGACGGAAAATTATCCTGCCAGCTGTATCAGCGTAGCGCCGATATCTTCCTCGGCGTGCCGTTCAATATCGCTTCCTATGCACTGCTCACGCTGATGATGGCGCAGGTGTGCGATCTCGAACCGGGTGACTTCGTGCACACCTTTGGCGACGCGCACCTGTACTCGAACCACATGGAACAGACACAGTTGCAATTGTCGCGCGAACCGCGCAAGTTGCCGGTGATGCGCATTAACCCGGCTGTGAAAGATATCTTGGGCTTCAAGTTCGAGGACTTCACACTGGAAGGCTACGACCCGCATCCGGCGATTAAAGCCCCCGTCGCTGTTTAGGAGCGGGGAGTTTGGATCGAGGATCGAGGGAGGCGGATGAAATACAGTGACTTGGTTGTCTGGCAAAAAGCAATGGACTTGGTGACTGCAATTTATAAAATCACTGCCATATTCCCTAATGAAGAACGCTTTGGACTTTCTTCACAGGCAAGACGGGCGGCGGTTTCCATCCCATCAAACATTGCCGAAGGACACGGGCGCAAACAGACAGGTGCGTATATTAATCACCTTTCCATAGCTTACGGCTCATTGGTGGAATTGGAGACGCAAACTCAAATTGCCGTCAGGTTGAATTTTATTCAAGAAGATAAAGCTACTACCCTGCTTCAGCAAATGGACGAAATCGGAAAAATGCTCACCGGGCTGAGAAAATCACTATCCGAAAAGAACCAGTAGCTATGCACACTACCCCCACTCAATCCTCAATCCCCGCTCCACGATCCTGCCTTTCCATCATCGTCGCGATGGCGAAGAACCGCACCATCGGTATCGACAACACCCTGCCGTGGCGTATTCCGGAAGACCTCAAGCATTTCAAAGCGCTCACCATGGGGCATCACATGATCATGGGACGCAAGACTTTCGAGTCTATCGGCAAACCGTTGCCGGGGCGCACCACCGTGGTGGTGTCGCGCGACCACAGTTTGAAAATCGAAGGTTGTATTGTTGCGCATTCGTTGCCGGAAGCGCTTGCAGCCTGCGCGTCCGACCCGCAGATTTTTGTGGTCGGTGGCGCGGATATCTACGCGCAGGCGCTGGGTTTGGCGGATACGCTTTACATTACCGAAATTCAGCAGGATGTGGCGGGGGATGCATGGTTTTCCGAATTCGACCGGTCAGAATGGCAGGAAACCTCGCGCGACATACACCGGCAGGAAACGCCGCAATCGCTGGAATATCACTTCGTCGAGTACCGGCGCAAATAAATAAGGGATGCTTCGTTTTTAACCCGGATGGTTAATTTTAGGGAGCCTCTATAAATTCAAAATTCTAAGCGAGGTAAGGCGCGAAAGAAATTTTAGCGCGCCGCATATATTTGATATGTAAGCGTTAAAATTTCTTGAGCAACGCAGCATCGCGACGAAGTTTGGATTTATAGAGGTTTCCTTCACAGGTCGAGTGAAAACTGTTCCTTTAGGCCGTGTTGCATCACATAATAAGTAAGTTCCGCGTTGTTCTTTAGTTTCATTTTTTCCAGAATGTGCGTGCGGTAGGTGCTGACGGTTTTGACGCTCAATGACAAGGCTTCCGCGATTTCGGACACCTGCTTGCCGGAGCCGATCAGTCGCAGCACCTGATATTCCCGGTCGCTCAGAATCTCATGCGGCGGTTTTTCGGAATTTAGCCCGCATTCCATAAGCAGCAATTCGGCCAGGGTGGGGCTGATGTGTTTCTTGCCTGCAACTATTTTGCGGATCGCTTCGACCAGTTGTTCCGGCGCTGTTTCTTTTGTCAGGTAGCCTGAAGCTCCGGCTCTCATCAGACGCACGGCGTGCTGGTCTTCCGGGTACATGCTCAGGATCAGCACTTTGGTTGTCTTGCTGATATCCATGATTTGCTTCAGGGTGTCTATGCCGTTTTTCTCGGGCATTGAAATATCGAGGAGAACGATGTCCCATTTGCCGGCACGGATCATTTTCAGCGCTTCAACACCGTTGGCGGCCTCGCCTCCCACCTTGATTCCTCTGGCTTCATCCAGGATCCTCCGCAGTCCCTGACGCACGATGGCATGGTCATCAACGATAAGTACATGGATCACGGCTCAACTCCTTAAAGATAAAATAGCGGTTGTTAAAACAGTATGCATCATGCCAGTTTGGATGGTTCCTGCGGCATGTCCGGAATGCTGACCGAGACTTTGGTTCCCTTGCCCGGCGTGCTGCTGATTTTTGCTTTTCCGCCTATCATCAGTGCGCGTTCACGGATGCCGATCAAGCCAAAGGATTGTTTCTTGTCGTCGTCAGGGTTAAGTCCGATGCCATTATCTTCTATCGACAATAGCAGCGATTTGCCGCGTTTCTTGAGGGCAATACGCACTTCGCCCGCCTGGGCATGTTTGGCTACATTGTTCAGGGATTCCTGAATGATCCGGAAGATCGTGGCGGATTGATGCGCATTCAACTCCAGCTCATTCTTGGGCAGTAATAATATGCACTCTATTTTTGTGTGCTGCCGGAATTTATTCACATAATCCCGTATCGCCTCGATCAGGCCGGCATCATCCAGCATGGGCGGATTTAATTGGGTGACGGTCTGGCGCATGGTCTGGATGCCGGCTGATACCAGGCCGATCAGATGATTGGCCTCGTCCGCAAGTTGCGGCATACCGGCGGGCAGCTTGGAGGCAAGCCAGGCAATGCTCATTTTGATTGCGGCCAGCGTTGCCCCCATTTCATCGTGGAGATTCAGCGCGATTCTGGCACGTTCTTCCGTTCTGATATTTTCCATATGCAAGGATAGCTGCTGCAGTTTTTTGTAGGACTCGGACAGCTTGATGACGGAGAGCTTCTGCTGGGTAATATCCACCGCGACGCACAGCACGCTCAATTTCCCGTCCGGCATGGTCAGGCGCTTCTTGATCGTGAGGAACCAGCGTTGCTGGCCACTCAGTAGCGTATACGGCTCGACTAGACTGGTGCCGTGTCCGCTTTCGATTACATCCCGGTCCGTTTCCAGGCTCGCAGCTACTTCCTTTGGGGAACGATTGGTTTCGGCGTAATTTCTGCTGATCATTTCAACCGGAGTCAAACCATGAGCGGCCGCCGCGCTCTGGTTGGCCATGAGAAAATTTCCATCGGCATCCGTGACGAATATCTGGTTCGGATCGGTATCAATGACTTGCCACATAAAGGCTTTTTGGTTTTGCAACTCCTGTTCCGCAAGCCTGCGTGCGGTGATATCCCGCACGATGGCGACAAATACGCTGTCCCCCCCTTTTTCTTGCACGAGTTGCAGTTGCACTTCCACCGGGAGACTGCTCCCCACCTTGCTTCTGTGCATGGTCTCAAAACGGAGTGTATGTTTTTTGCCGCCGATAAGGGGGGCGATGAGTTTGCGGAATGCCGGCTCCGGCAACAACGGCTGGATGTCCGGCGCGGTCATCAGCAGCATTTCCTCGTTGCTATAGCCGATACTGTCAATCGCCCCCTTGTTTACATATACAAATTGCAGCGAGTCGGGATAGAAGATGAAAATCATGTCCAGTGTGCTGTCCAGAATATGGCGCAGACGGCTTTCCGTTTCTTGAGCCTGCTTGCGACCGGTGATGTCGCGGGCAATACCCATTACGCCGAGCAGTTTGCCGGCCTCGTCCCGCACGGGGGCCTTGATGGTTTCCAGCAATACGCGCTGGCCGTTGTCGGGAAACGTGACCCACTCCTCGTTGATGCTCGGCCTGCCTGCAGCCATGGCCTCCCGGTCTTTCTGGCGGAAGTGGTCGGCGAGTGCGGCATCTGCGAAATCATAGTCCGTCTTGCCGACGATATCCTTCTCCATCGTGCCGTAGAGGCGCTCCATTTGCGGGTTACAGCTGATATAAACTCCTTCGCAGTCTTTCAGCCAGACCAGGTCCGGAATAGTCTGCACCAGCGTGCGCAAGCGGGTACGTTCATCTTCCAGCTGCATTTCCGCCAGTTTGCGCTGAGCGCGGGTGCGCAGTGCGGTAATTCCCCAGGCCAGGTTATCGGCGAGTTCTTTCAGCAATATGACTTCGTTGGCATTGAAAGCATCGGGTGCGGCGGAATAAATATTGATTGTTCCGAATGTTTGCTCACCGCATCTGAGCGGCAAGGCGATACTCGACTGGTAGCCGCGAGCCAGCGCGGCATCGCGCCACAAAACCAGAGACGGGTTGGTGAGGAAGTTCTGATTGACTTGTGTCACGCCGCTTCTGATCGCGATGCCGATCGGCCCGCGACCGCGGTCTGTATCCGCCCAGCTAATATTTGCACTATCCAGATAACCGTTATCGCTTCCGTAGCGTGCCACCGGACGTACATTCTTTGCCGGGTCGTGTTCGGCAAAACCCACCCAGGCCATCCGGTAGCCGCCTGTTTCAACGACCAGTTTGCAAGTTGCGGAGAGCAGCTCTTCTTCTTCTTCTTCTTCTTCTTTGCTTTGTACTATTACCGAGTTGCATGCGCTCAGCAGCCTGAGCGCGCGGTTAAGTATTTGCTGTTCCTGCTCTGCTTCCTTTAGTTCGGTGATATCCATCGCGATGGTCAGCACGCTTAACGAACCGTCGTTCTGTTCCAGCGGTTTTCTGATGGTCTTGAACCAATGATGTTTGCCATCGGATAATACGCCTGGTTCGATTGCTATACGCTCGCGGCGATGTTCGAGCACTTCCTTGTGGGCACTGTCGTATGCTGCGGCTTGTGCCGGGTCATGCACCAAGTCCTTGTTGCACTTTCCGACGATGCTATCGATAGTTTGACCGTAGCTTTTTGCCATTGCCTCATTGGCCAGCAGAAAGCGTCCTTCAGCATCCTTGACGAAGATCAGGTCGGGATTGCTGTCTATCACCTGCCGGATGAAATCTTTTTGTTCGGCGAGTGCTTTTTCGGCCAGCTTGCGTTCGGTAATGTCGCGAATGATGGCCTGGTGAAATCTCTCACCGGCGATGTTGAATGCACGTATGCTGATATCGACCGGAAAATTTTCCCCGTTGCGCCGTACATGGGTGGACTCGAAACGCAATGACTCGGCACGGCTCACTTCTTCGAGCCGGTCGGCTAAGGGTATAGCCAAATCGCTTGCACGCAGAACGGAAATATTCAGGTTACGGAAGTCTTCGGCAGAATAGCCGTAGGCTTTAAGGGCGCGGTCGTTGAAATCAATTATTTTTCCGGTACTGTCGAGCAGCAGGATAATATCGTTCGCGTACTTGGCAAGGTAATCCAGGTGTTTTGCGAGCCTTTGATGGCTGAGTTTATTTTCAAATTGTTTTTTTTCCTTTGCCCGCCAGAAAAAAGCGATGCCACCGCCTACGCCGACAAGTGAAAGCATCAGCAACAGTATCCAGTTAGCCAAATGGTTTATGGGTGCATAGATTTCCGCCTGATCTATCTTCGACACCATAAACCAGGATGTTCCCGCCACCTTGCCCAATACCCCGACCACCTGAATCCCACGATAGTCCACACCTTCGACCAGCCCTTCATGCCCCGTCGCGACCATAGCCGCCGGCAATTGGCTCTGGCTCAGCGGAAAGCGCATGGAAAGCGCGGTGTTTTTGCGGAAGCGCAATTCATTCAGAAACAGCACTTCATCGCCATCTCGGCGCACCAGCAGATTCTCCGCACTTGCGCTGTGGGTCGGCCAGAACTGGATAAGCGGGAACAGAAAACGGTACGGATCAATGCGGAACAGCACTGCACCGATACTGCGCGGTTTGCCATTTTTGACCAGCGTCAGCGGAACCCTGAGTTCGATCTCTATCCGTTCTCCGGCTTTGAACTTTTCCCGGTGGATTTCGGAAAAAGTGATTTGTCCGGTGCGCATGCTTTCCAGCAAACGCATCTTTTCAATGCCCTGGATTGATGCTTCATCCGCCGCGGAAGACAGGCGCAATATGGCCTGTTCATCGAACAGGGTAATCGAACTGTAGCCATAAGCCGCATAGGCATGCTGCATGGACGACAGGCGTGCGGCCAGTTTTGTCCTGATGTCGCCGGGCGGGCTGCCCCGCTGTAGCCAGTCTCCGACTGCCGAGGTAAACAGAGGGTCATCCCTGAGTGCTTGTGCGTCTCCCTTGCGCTCCGCCATCCAGGTGCTGATCTGTCTGATTTTTAGATCGGCGATGCCGCCGAGCTCCTCCTGCTTCTCGATTTTTATGACGGTCTTGTAGCGCTGAAAAACAACATAGCCGAGTACCGTAATGGCGAGCGCGAAGAGCATGAAGGCAAGCAGCGGTTTCCAGGCGCTGCTCGCATATGGGGTTGTGCTACCCGGTTGGGCTGCATTTTCAGCCGATGCCGTGTGAGTGTCAGTCATGATTATTTCAGGCCGCGTGATTCCGGAAAATAAGCCGTTCTTTTCAATTGGAGGCAGGAGTTTACAGAGTTTGACGGTCTGGCGGCATAGGACAAACACCGATGGGCTATTTCCCGTTTGGCTTAATGAATATTAAGCAAAGTGCCGATATTTTAAAAACTGCGGTATGCCCAAAATAGGCATCACTAAAAATAATCACCACGGGAGCCATCCATGAACGGGTTAGTTTGTTTTGAACCAGACGTTTTGCGCGATACGGACGGGGCTGATGTTGCAAAGAAACGGCACTCGTCCGCTTCAGCGGGAATATTCGCACTGCGGCGCGCTCATTATTTTAATAAGGCGGGAGGTTTCAACGGAACCGGGAAGCCCTCCAATCTGACTCCGGATGAGAATCCGGAGGCGGCGCGGCAAGCGCTTGCATACAATCTGCGCACGGTGGTCAACATAGCCAAGCGTGCCACCAATCGCGACGCGGCACTGTTTGATCTGGTCAGGGAACAGAATCCCGGTCTCATCCATGCGCTGGAGCAGGGTGAAGTGGAGGGCAGGTTCTGTTTTTCGGCCTATGCCACCCAGTGCATACGCCGGTATATCGAGCGCGGCATCGCTGGTCAAAGTGTTGGTACGTCTAGCGGCGTTGCCGCGAATATTTCATGCTAGGCTTTTCTGTCATTTCCGGTGACGGTGGCCTTGATTTTGAGCGTTGCCAGATAATGAACGGAGGTTATCATGGCAGCCGCGCATAATCCGAGCCGGAACATTATTCTTGCCGCCCTGCCTGCGGCTGAACTGAAGCGCCTGACTCCCCATTTGGAGCCGGTCGCAATGCCGCTCGGCGAGATTTTTTGCGAACCCGGCGGCGATTCTCAGTACGTCTATTTTCCCACGACCTCCGTTGTGTCCTTGCACTACGTTATGCAGAAAGGCACATCGGCAGAAATTGCCGGGGTGGGTATGGTGAACGAAGGTCTGCTTGGCATCCTGTTGTTCATGGGTGGACATGCCACGACCAGCCGCGCCTTTGTGCGGACGGCAGGATACGGATATAAATTGAATGCGCAGTTGCTGGTGGAGGAATTTAAACGCGCCGGACCGATACAGCATTTGCTGCTGCATTACACCCGGGCGCTGGCCAACTATACCTCACAGGTTGAGGTATGCAATTTGCAGCATTTGGCGGAAGCAACGGTGCCGCCGAACCGTGAATATCGGTTTTTAAACCGGGCGGTTTGCGGTTAAAGATGCGCGCATGTTTGTTGCATGCGCCGTTATGCGGATATTCACGCCGGGAAAACTTTTTTGAACGGCTGCACGGTGGCTTGCCGGTACACCCCGGCGGCAACATAAGGATCTGCATCCGCCCATGCGCGCGCAGCCTGCAGCGAGGTGAACTCGGCAACGATCAGGCTGCCGGTAAAACCGGCTGCGCCCGGATCGACCGCATCCACGGCGGGAAACGGGCCGGCCAGCAGCAATCTGCCTTCATTCTGCAACGTCTGCAAGCGCGCCAGATGTGCGGGGCGCGCCGCGATACGTTTGTCCAGACTATCCGGAACATCCTGCCCGATGATTGCATACAACATTCAAATTGCCTTTCTCGTTTGTTCTTTCTCCCGCTTGCGGGAGAGAGTTAGAGAGAGGGGATATCTGCGGGAGATAACCAGCGACTTGCCCGCTTGCGGGCTTAGTCGAATGGCTAGTTGTTTCATCCAGAGGATTGAGGAGAGGGTAAGCATCAGTTGTTTTCCTTTTTTTCGTCCACATACTTTGCCAGCCACGCGCTTTGCGCCAGAATGAACATCACCATCAGTCCGGTGAAGCCGAACAGTTTGAAATTCACCCATTCGTCGGTGGAATAGTTGAACGCCACATACAGATTGATGAAGCCGAGCGCGGCGAAGAACAGGCTCCAGATCAGGTTGAGGCGATGCCAGACATGCAGCGGCAGCGCGACCTTTTCCTGCAGCAGCGAGCGCATCAGGTTTTTCTTGAACAGCAAATTGGATACCAGCAGAATGACCGAAAACAGCCAGTACAGCACGGTCGGTTTCCATTTGATGAAGGTTTCATCGTGCAGCAGCAGGGTAGCCCCGCCGAACACGCCGATGATGGCGAAGCTCACCCATAACATTGTGTCGACTTTGCCGTGCCGCCATTTTGTCCAGATGATCTGCGCGACGGTGGCGGCGATGGCCACCGCGGTGGCGACATAGATACCCTGCACCTTGAAGGCGACAAAAAACAGGATAACGGGGAACAGGTCGAACAGTAGTTTCATAGTGTGGTGTGTAAGGATTAGCCGCGATTTAAAGTGAAACTCGCGCAGCAATACGATTGCCCTTTCTGGGTGAAACAACTAGCCATTCGACTAGGCTGCAAACAACCGTAGCCAAGTCGTTGGTTATCCCGCTTGCGGGGGAAAGATGGATAGGGGGAAACGGGCATGGTGAGTTTCATTATCAGGGGTGGCAACTTACCATGCCCGTCAGGTTCTATCCAGCGCCAAGGCGGCTGAGTTGATGCAGAAACGCAGGTTGGTGGGCGGAGGGCCGTCCGGGAAGATGTGCCCGAGATGCGCGCCGCATTGTTTGCAGCATATTTCCACGCGTTTCATGCCGTGGCTGGTGTCGGTGCGCGACATGACATTTTCGGCTTGGTACGGCCGCCAGAAGCTCGGCCAGCCCGAGCCGGAATCGAACTTTGCCTCGGAGTCGAACAGCGCATTGCCGCAACACACGCAGCGATAAATCCCCGCATCATGGCAATCCCAGTATGCGCCGCTGAAGGCCGGTTCGGTTCCGCACTGGCGGCACACCTGATATTGCTCCGGTGTGAGTTCCTCGCGCCATTCGGTGTCGGATTTTTCGATTATGTCCATTGTTTCAAAATATTCGTGTAGGGGCGTGATTCATCGCGCCCGTTACTTTGGGGGAGGGCGCGATAAATCTCGCCCCTACAACACCTCGCCGGCATGATCCGCCAGCCTCGAACGTTCGCCGCGCATCAGCGTGACGTGCCCGCCGTGTTCCCAACCCTTGAATCTATCCACCACGTAGGTCAGGCCGGAGCTGCCTTCGGTGAGGTAGGGCGTGTCGATCTGCGCGATGTTGCCCATACAGACCACCTTGGTGCCGGGACCGGCGCGGGTGACCAGTGTTTTCATCTGCTTGGGGGTGAGGTTCTGCGCCTCGTCGATGATCAGATATTTGTTCAGGAAGGTGCGCCCGCGCATGAAGTTGAGCGACTTGACCTTGACGCGCGAACGGATCAAATCGCGCGTGGCCGCACGCCCCCAGTCGCCGCCTTCCTCGTCGGATTTGTTCAGCACGTCCATGTTGTCTTCCAGCGCGCCCATCCACGGTGTCATCTTTTCTTCCTCGGTGCCGGGCAGGAAGCCGATATCTTCGCCCACCGGTACCGTCACGCGGGTAATGATGATTTCGGTATACAGTTTGGTTTCCAGCGTCTGCATCAAACCGGCTGCCAGTGTCAGCAGTGTTTTGCCGGTTCCCGCTTGTCCCAGCAGGGTGACGAAATCGATCTCCGGATCCATCAGTAGGTTGAGCACGAAATTCTGTTCGCGGTTGCGCGCGGTGATACCCCATACGTTGTTCTTGCTGTGGGTGTAATCGGTCAGGGTGCGCAGCAGAGCGGTCTGGTCGTTTTGTTCCAGCACTACGGCATAGAACGGCGTGTCGTCTTCCTTGAAGATAAACTGGTTGACGAAGAACGCGGCGCACAACGGGCCGCGTATCTGGTAATAAGTATGGCCTTCCTTTTGCCAGGACTTCATGTCCTTGCCGTGACGATCCCAGAAATCCACCGGTAGCTGCAGTACTCCGGTGTAGAGCAGATCGCTGTCTTCCAATACTTTGTCGTTGAAGTAGTCCTGCGCTTCAAGACCCAGGGCGCGCGCCTTGATGCGCATATTGATATCTTTGCTGACCAGAATTACCGCGCGACCCGGCTGTTGCTTTTGCAGGCCGATAACGACCCCGAGGATCGCGTTATCGGCTTTGCCCAGTTCGAGATTTTGCGGCAATTCGTATTTGACGAAGCTGGTTTGCAGGAATAGACGCCCCGAACAGTTCTTGTGTGCGGCGGATTCCAGTGCGATGCCTTCTTCGATCTTGTGCGGTGCATCGCTGACGACATCATCCAGAAAACGGCTGGCCTGGCGTGCGTTGCGCGCGACTTCGGTCATGCCTTTTTTCTTGTTGTCCAACTCTTCCAGCACGAACATCGGCAGGCAGATATCGTGTTCCTCAAAACGGAACAGACTGGTCGGGTCATGCAGCAGCACATTGGTGTCCAGCACGAACAGCTTGGTATCGGTATTCTTTGTCGTTTTGACTGCTTTCTTGCGTGTGGTTAAAGGCATGACGTTCCTTTAGTTGAGGGTTATTACGAAATCCAGCACTTCCTGCGCGTGACCATCGGCCTTGAGTTTGCGCCATTCCTGCCGCAATGCGCCGTCCTTGTCGAACACAAAGGTGCTGCGCTCGATACCGCGCACCTGCTTGCCGTACATATTTTTCAGCTTGATCACGCCGAACAGATTACATGCCGTTTCATCGGCATCTGAAAGCAGCGCAAACGGCAGGGCAAACTTGGCCTTGAAATTTTCATGCGATTTGATGCTGTCGCGCGAAATGCCCACCACCTCGCAGTTGGCTTTTTTGAACCCCGCATACAAATCGCGGAATTGTTGCGCCTCTGTGGTGCAACCCGGCGTATTGTCCTTGGGGTAAAAATAGATGACCAGATGTTTGCCGCGTGCCGAGGAGAGGGTGAATATTTGGCCTCCGGTGGAGGGTAGCGAGAAATCAAGTAGGCTGGTTTTTGGCATGAAAAACTTATTGGCGTGATGCAACTGTTTGAAGAATGCCGCCATTCTTGTCAAAAAACGCGGCAAAGGCAAGCGCCGAATTATGACGGTTAATTTGGCAGGGCGACTTATGCTTCATTCGCCAAGCCTGACGGGCTGAATTCTGCAGAGGTGAGATGCCGCACGCAGTTGCGCCCGTTATGTTTTGCATCGTAAAGGGCTGCATCCGCGGCTTTCAGCAAACAGGTCGCATCGCAGCTGGTGCCGGGTTGATAGGCCGCGATACCGACGCTGACGGTGATATGGTCGGCAACTTTTGATTCGCAGTGCGGGATGCTTAAATCGGCAACGGCAACACGCAGCTTTTCCGCGATTATCCGGCCTCCATCCACTTCGGCATCGGGCAGAATCACAGCGAACTCTTCGCCGCCATAGCGCACCACCACATCGGTGGGGCGGTTCAATTGCGCTTTGAGTGCTGTTACGACGGCGACCAGTATTTTGTCGCCGGCAGGATGCCCGTAATGGTCGTTGTAGCGTTTGAAGTAATCCACATCCAGCATGATCAGCGAGAGCGGAATATTCTGCCGTTGTGCGCGGCCAAATTCGGCCGCGAAACGTTCGTCGAAAAAACGCCGGTTGTATGCGCCGGTCAGCCCGTCGGTGGTGGCCTCTTTGCTGAGCCGTTCGGAGTGTGATTTAAGCACCCCCTCGCGCTTGACGGAGATGCTGGCATCGGCGATCTGGATCATGCAAAGATGCTCTTTCCCGCTGACGCAAATTGGGGTAATGGTGATGGACTGCTGCATGCGTTTTTGCTCGTGCTGCGTGATCGGCAAGGGGTAGATCGGCAGGGGCGAGCGATGCAGCGCGTTGGAAAGGATAATCGGCAATTTGTGCGACAACGCGTTTTTGATGGCCGTTTTAAAAGGTGCGCTCAGTCCGCCGGGAAACAGCGATTCGAGAGAGTTATTTGAGGCAAATTCGGCCGGAATGCCGCTGTGTTCCGCCACCCAGTCATTCCACAGCAACACCTTGCCTTCGCTGTCGATCAGGATCAACCCGAGTTTGACGGCATCCCAAATTTCTTCCCATATGGAAGTATGGTAGTCGGGACGAAAATTCATGGCTGCGGGATTGTCATATTCTGGAGATAAAACGGTCGATATGGGCGAGAAGCTCGCGCAGCGACGAGGAACTTAACAGAAATACCAGATAGCCCTGCGAAAGGTGTTTCTCGATAGCCAAGTCGATATGCAGCACCAGCATCACCGGCTGATCGGCCTCCGAGACGATTTGACTGAGAATCAAGTCTGTTGCACCGACGGAATAAATCGGCAGCGAACTGTCCAGCGAGAGGTCGAGCATGTCCGCCATGGAGGAAAGGCAGGCATTCAATATGATGTTGCCCAGTTCGCACATGGCTTCCTGCTCAAATTCGGCCACATCTTCGATGGCGACTTGCGAACCCATCATGTCGTGCACGATTTCCATGGCGCGTTCTTCGGTGAACAGCAGCATGGCATCGGCATCGAACGGGCCGCTAAAACTCTGTTTGACTGCACCCACGCGCAGACCGTTGAGCGACAGCACTTCCGCGTTGATGTCGGAAGATTTATAGAGCTGGACGCGCGGCACGGACAGTTTTACCTGATCGCCGACAATCTCGCTCAGGCTGGATGCGGCACGCCCGGCACCGATGTTGAATATCTCGGTGAGCGTATCAAGTTGTAATTCGGAAAGCGGATTCACGTTTGGCTCTCAAAAAAATCAAGCGCCAGCGCGACCGTTCTTTCCGTGACAGGTTTTGCGACGAACTTTGCGCCGAGCGTTGCCGCACGGGTCTGGTGACTTTCCTGAATATTGGCGGAAAAGATGGCGACGCGAATGCCCGGATATTTTGCCAGAATTTGCGCTGCCGCCTCGGTGCCGATGATCCCCGGCATATTGATATCCATAGTGCAATAATTCGGCGTATCGCGATCAACAATCTCCAGTGCCTCGTTGCCGCTGGCGGCTTCGATGATGATCCATTGCGGGTGTTTTGCGAGTACGAAGGTGCGTATCATCATGCGCGATACGCGGCTGTCATCCACGATGAGCAGCGTTCTGATGTTGTTGCGATGCGGCACGGCTTCTCCTGACACTGACTCTTTAATCTCTGAACGGGCGAATTTTACAGTATTTCGTTATTCCGGGCAGAAAGCCCGGGTAGCTGCCGTGTCTGGCGGTTGTTTTTCATCGAATTATGTTTTGTCGGCACGGGCGGTAGCGGCTTTGTCGCGGATTTTCTTATCGAACCGCTCTTTATCGATGACAAATCTCTCGTGGGTTCCGGTTGCTATGATGTCCACCCCATCGTCCGCTTCCACTTCAAATGTCAGCCGTTGCCCATCGATCCCGACTAGCTTCACCCGTGCGGTTACCAGCAGTCCGGGTGGTGTGGCGGCGGTGTGGCTGACATTGATATGTGTGCCCAGCGATTGTTCGCGGGGCCAATCCAGATGCGGTTTGATGGCATCGATGCACGCCCATTCCAGAAATCCTACCATGAAGCCGGTGGCAAATACCTCGGGCATTTCCCGGAATTCGGGGGATTCCGGATAGAGCGCCGGAACCGTTTTGGTATCGGGCAGGCGGAAGCTGAACTGGTGCTTTATTCCGAGTTTCAGGGTGTCTTTCAATATATCCTCCGCTTAATAACCATTCTTTTACAAATTCGGGTAACGCACCCGGTCGACCATATCCTGAATATCCTGCGACGGTTCGGCAGTCAGCAGGCTGCCGATGATTACCCCGGCAAACCCGACCGGCATACCGAATATGCCCGCGGCGACGGGATTGATGTCCCACCACAGCGGAGCATTCACGCCGAAAAACGGATAAGTTATGTATATGTAACACATGCAGGTAGCCAAACCGCCCACCATGCCGAGGATCGCACCGGTTCTGTTGGCGCGCTTCCAGAACACGCCCAGCGCCAGCGCGGGGAAAAACGCGGAAGCGGCCAGAGAAAATGCCGAGCCGACCAGAAACAGGATGTCACCGGGCTTGAGCGAGGTGATGTAGGCCGCAAACACCGCCACCCCCAGCAACAATGCCTTGGCCACAAACAGGCGGCGCGAGGTGGGAGCCTGCGGGTCAATCATTTTGTAGTACACATCGTGAGACAGTGAATTGGAAATGGTCAGCATCAGACCGTCCGCCGTGGAAAGCGCGGCAGCCAAACCTCCCGCCGCCACCAGCGCGGTGATCGCATAAGGCAAACCGGCGATCTCCGGTGTCGCCAGCACGATCAGGTCGCCGCCGATAGTGATTTCGGCCAGTTGCACGATACCGTCCTTGTTGAGGTCGGTCACACTCATCAAGGCTTTGTCCACCGAAGCCCAGGCCGATACCCAGCCCGGCAGTTCGGAAAAGCTGGAACCCACCAGCAACGTGTACACATCGTATTTGGCCAGCACGGCAAGCGCGGGTGCGGTGATGTAGAGCAATGAGATAAAAAACAGCGCCCAGAATACCGATAGTCGGGCTTCTTTTACCGTCGGCGTGGTGTAGAAGCGCATCAGAATGTGCGGCAGGGCGGCAGTGCCGACCATCAGACACAGCACCAGTGCGAGAAAGTTTTTGCGCTTGTTGTCGCGGGTCGCTTCATCCGGGCCGGTAAACGGTTCGGCATGCGCGGCGATCGGTGCGGCCTTGGCTCGGTCCGACTCGGCGGAGACACGCCATGCGCTGCGGGCCGTGGCGACATCCGCGGGGAATTCGGCCACTGCTTTATCGGCTGCCGCGATCATTTCGGAATCCTTGTTGCGCCTGGTTTTCAGGTCGGCAGCGATTTTGACCAGCCTGTTCTTTTCTTCCGCCAGATAGGCGGTGCCGCCGGTTTCCAGCGCTTTCAGCCGCGCATCGGTTTGCTCCTGCTGCTGTTTGAAGATGGCGCGCACTTCCGCTTCGCGAGTGCCTTCCGGGGTGGTCGGGTCGTTCAGCACTTGTTCGCGTGCCGTAACTTTTTCCAGCACATAACCGTAGGCGACCTGCGGAACCGGATTGCCGGTATGCTTCACCGACAGCCAGATCACCGGGATCATATAGGCCACGATCAGAATGACGTATTGCGACACCTGCGTCCAGGTTACGGCGCGCATCCCGCCCAGAAACGAACACACCAGAATGCTGCCCAGTCCGACGAATACGCCCACCCCGAAATCCAGCCCGGTGAAACGGCTGGTAATCAGTCCCACCCCGTAAATCTGCGCGATCACATAGGTGAACGAGCACAGGATCGCGGCGAACACCCCGATCATGCGCGGGATATCGCCGCCGTAACGGGCGCCGAGAAAATCCGGGATGGTGAATTGGCCGAACTTGCGCAGATACGGAGCCAGCAGCAACGCCACCAGCACGAACCCGCCGGTCCATCCCAGCACAAAAGCCAAACCATCGTAGCCGGACAGATACAGGGTTCCCGCCAGACCGATGAAGCTGGCTGCCGACATCCAGTCCGCGCTAACCGCCATGCCGTTGAAGAATGCCGGGACGCGCCGCCCGGCCACATAATATTCCGCGACATCCGAGGTTCTGGAAAGAATGCCAATCCCCGCATACAGCAACACCGTCGCGCCGAGCAGGATGTACCCCAGCATCTGGTTGGGCATGCCCATCTGTTCGAAGATGGACAGCATCACGACGAAACCGATGAACCCGCCGGTGTAGAGCGCGTAGTAACGTTTGAGTTGCGAGGAGAATCGTGCTTGGCCCGGTGCTGCCATCACTGCTCTCCTTCCTGCACGTCGTGCTCGCGATCCAGTTTGTTTGCGCAGTATGCGTAATATCCGACCAGCATCACATAGATCAGCAGCGCTCCCTGCGCGCCCATGTAGAACGAAAGCGGGAAGCCGAGAATGGTGAAGGATTGCAAATCTCTGGCGAACCAGCCGACCACAAAGGTGACGACAAACCAGATCGCCAACAGCCCCCCGGTCAGGCGGAGATTCTTCTGCCAATATTGTTTGTGCTTCTCGCTGAGTTGCATGTTTTTCCTGTTATAAAAAGTGCATTTCAGAACTTGCCGGCCTGCGGTTTGGACAATTATCCTCTTCCACTTAGAATAGCTCCATGAAAAATTTAACCGTACATCAGCCTCGTGCTGATCATTCAAACCCCAATTCTTGCACGGTGCAGACACTCCAATGCGCATTCTGATTGCCGAGGACGACGACGTGCTGGCCGATGGTCTATGCCATTCCATGCGCCAGTCCGGCTACGCCGTCGATTGCGTGAAAGACGGGCTGTCGGCCAACCTGATCCTGAGCGGCGAGCAGCCTTTCGATCTGATGATACTGGATCTGGGGTTGCCCAAAGTGGACGGTTTCAGCGTGCTGCGCAGTTTGCGCGAAAAAAACAAACAAGTTCCTGTGATCATTCTCACGGCGCGCGATGCGGAAGGCGACCGGGTCAAGGGACTCGATCTGGGCGCGGACGACTACATGATCAAACCGTTCAGCCTGCCGGAGCTCGAAGCGCGCGTGCGCGCGTTGATCCGGCGCGGGCAATGCGGCGTGAATCCGGTATACAGCTGCGGTGCGCTGACCTTCGACAGCGTCGGGCGGCGCGCCATGATTGGTGGCGAACCGCTGGAACTCACCACCCGCGAATTCAGCGTACTGGAAGCCCTGATGTTGCGCACCGGCTGGGTGGTCAGCAAAGAACAACTGCTGGAGCGGCTCTACAGTTATGCGGAAGAGGCCAGCAACAATGCCATCGAAGTTTACATACACCGGTTGCGCAAAAAGATCGAACCGGCCGGGGTAACCATCCGCACTATTCGCGGACTGGGTTACGTCATCGACAAACTGCCTGCCTCATCCAGCTAGTGTAGTGCTTGTGAATTCAAGGAGCCAATCGCGCGTTTTGTAGGTCGGGTTTCAACCCGACAAGTCGGGCTAAAGCCCGACCTACGGGGAGTGCCAGCATGGTTCCAGTTATTGCAAAGCACCGCTGGCGGTCTGAGTCAACGAACCGCTACGCGAGTTTCACGTTATAAGGAGCGTCATGGAAAACAACATCCGTTCCCTGCGCAGCTACCTGATGCAGCGCTTGCTGATCTCCCTCTACCTGCTGTGGCTGATCAGCACCGTGGTCGGCTACTTCGCCACGATCAACTATGCCAACCAGCCCTATGATCTGGTGTTGCTGCAACGCGCCAACGCGGTAGCGGAACAGCTCAAGCTGGGCAGCGGCAACGAACAACTGGATGCGGTGCTGTCTCTTCCCGACGGATCCGACCCCGGCATGCCGGACCGGGTGGTCTATACCGTCACCGACAGCGAAGGCAGAAAGCTCGCCGGCAATGGCAACACCCTGCGCCCGCTCTCTTACCGGCGCGGCAGACCCGGCCCGCTGTTCAGCAACGGCGAACGCGACGGGCAAAAAACGCGCATGGTCAGCCTGATCTTTCCTTCCGATGGCAAGCTGCTGCAATTGCATGTTTCCGAAACCACCCAACAGCGTCAGGCGCTTATCCGGGGTATTCTGGCCAACATCGTCATCCCGCAATTATTGCTGACCCTGATCGCGCTCGCCGTGGTCTGGTACGGTTTAAAGCAGGGTTTGCGACCGCTCGAACGATTGCGTCACGAAGTGCTGAACCGGCGGCGCGACGACTTGAGCCAGCTCGACGGCGGCAAAGCACCTGCCGAAGTGCGTCCGCTGATCGATGCGGTCAACGACCTGCTGGAGCGGCTCAAACAAGTGATGGCGGCGCAGCAACGTTTTGTCGCCGATGCGGCGCACCAACTGCGCACACCGTTTGCCGGACTCAAGACGCAATCCGAACTGGCCTTGCGCACAGACGACCCGGAACAAAAACAACACGCGCTTGCACACATCCTCACCAGCACCCGGCACGGTATCCGTCTGGTCAACCAGTTGCTGGCGCTGGCGCGCAACGAACCTGGCGGACAGAGTGCCAACAATTTTGTGCCGCTCAACCTCAACCAGTTGGCGCAGGAATGCACCGTAAACTGGGTGCAGATGGCACTGGAAAAAAATATCGACCTCGGTTACGAAGGCGCATCCGCAGAAATAACCGTCCAGGGTGACGCGGCCAGCCTGATGGAAATGCTCAATAACCTGATCGACAACGCCATCCGCTATACACCGGCGGGCGGACACATCACCATCAGCGTCGGCACCGCGCAACATGGCGCGGAATTAAGCGTGGAAGACAACGGCCCCGGCATCGAACCGCAGCACCGCGAGCGCGTGTTTGAGCGCTTTTACCGAATTCTCGGCAGCGGCCAAAGCGGCAGCGGACTGGGACTGGCTATCGTCGCCGAAGTCGCCAAACGCCACAGCGCAGAGTTGAAACTGGAGGAGGGGAGCGGCGGCAAAGGAACGCGGATCAGCATACGCTTTTCGTATCGCTAGGCGCATGCAAGTATTGAATGATTCAGACTTAACGTGCTAGGATGCCGTTATGAAAAGAGCACTTGCCAATGCGGTTGAGAATAAGGCGAAGCCTGTGAAGGCAGGCGTGCGCGGTTCTGCGCATCTTGCAAAAGTAGTAGCGGCAAAACCCTCTTACAGCAAAGCCGCTCGCCAAGCTGCTTTTAGCAAAGTGGCCAGCCACTTGCCTGCTGCGAAAGCCGTATCCCAGGCCAAGCTCATTTCAAAGGTTAATCCTGCCGAATTTCGCATCGTTCGCATGCCCGGCTAAACCGTGGTTGCCGGTTACGATTGGTTCCAGCCGAGCGACCTACCAAAATTTTTCCACGCGCTCCAGAAAACAACTCAGCCGGCCATTCTGGTTGGGGGGACAATCCCTAACATTCTGGGTCGATTATTACAAAATCCCAGTACCTCCAAGCGACACGCCGTATCTCACGCAGGATGCTGATGTTTTAGCCACAAAGCACGATGCTCTGATCGTCGCAACAGAATTGCACGGGACACTCTGCATTCCGAAGCCGGACGACCATACGCCCAACACAGCCATTGTTACTTACAAAACGCCGGATGGGCGCACGCTGTTTATTGACTTCATGGGAACCTTGATTGGGCTAACCAATGAAGAAATCAGAAAGCTCGCTGTCGAGTTTGAACACCCCGAATATGGATTTATACGCATACTCCATCCGACCCTCGTTCTCAAAAGCCGCATTGTTAACCTGCATCGTCTATCCTCCAAGCGCGACACGAATGGCGTTGAGCAAGCGCGTTTAGCCGTGTTGGTCGCTAAGGCATTTTTTGAAAACTATGTAGCATCAGGATTCGCCGGTAAAACCCCGGATCGTTATCTGATTGATCGGGTTATATGGCTGGAAAAACTAGCACTCTCCGATGCCGGAATGTTCGTATTTACGCAATGGGGAATTGATGTCATGGGAGCTGCCCCGATAGAAATAATAACCAATAAAAAATTCCATACCGAACATTGGCCGCGCATTGAAGCCAGAATTTTTTCAAAACGGGATCGAAAAAAGCGAGCAACTTGAAATGGTCGATGGCAATGCTAGGTGCGACCGTTCTTCGGCCATTGCTGCCAGCCAAGGCCTGAGTCGAAATTGTGCGGGGCGTGTCCGCTTTACACTCGACATCAAGAACTCAAGTAGCTCCTCCCGACCAATGCTGTAGTTATTTCTTTTTCCGAGGCGGCTTGCTCTCCGGCTTCACATCCGCCAGCCCGAGTACCTTCGTCGCCTTCAACACCCGGCCAAAGTCCGACTCCACTTTCTGTGTCCGGTTGAATTCCGCATATTCGACCAGCGCCTTCTGGTCGGCCTGCGTCGAGGACTGTAGTGCTTGAGAGTGCACCGGACGGCCCGACCACCTGCGTTTTGAACTACCGAGAAATCCTCGGCAGTTGCTTTATCCGCCAGTTTTCCCTAAGAATGACAGGCTCATGCCTGAAAATCCTTCAATTCATTTTCAATCTGTTCAATGCTGGGCAGGCTGGTTTGCAGCTCGGCGGGCAGGGATTCGAGCAATTTGTATTCGGCAATGCCCATGGGCTGGGTCTTATCGCCCAAGGCATATTCGGCCACAATCTTGTTTTTGCTCTTGCACAGCAAGAGGCCGATGGTTGGGTTGTCGTGCTCGCTTTTCACTTGGCGATCCACTGCGGTCAGATAAAAGCCAAGCTGCCCCAGATGCTCGGGTTTGAATTTGCCGCCTTTGAGCTCGATCACCACATAGCAGCGCAGCTTGAGGTGGTAGAACAATAGGTCGATGAAAAACTCGTCGCCGCCCACATCCAGCAGCACCTGCCGCCCGACGAACGCAAAGCCCGCGCCCAATTCCAGTAGAAATTCGGTTACATGCTTCACCAGGGCGTGTTCGATCTCGCGCTCCTGCGCCTCGTCAGTGAGCCCCAGAAAGTCGAAGCGATACGGGTCTTTCACCGATTCTCGGGCCAAGTCAGATTGCGGTTTGGGCAAGTTATCCTCGAAGTTGGTCACCGCTTTGCCACTGCGCTCCAGCAGGCGGGTTTCAATCTGCATCACCAGAATATTGCGCGACCAGTTGTGCTCGATGGCTTTGGCCGCATACCAGCGGCGGGTTTCGGGGTCGGGCAGTTTGTCCAGCAGCGCCAACTGGTGATACCAGGGCAATTGTGCAAGCACCGCTTGCACAAATTCCGCATCCGGCCACGCCTCGGCAAAGGCGCGCATGTATTTGAGATTGCGCGGCGAAAACCCCTTCTGTTGAATTGCACCTAAAACTGACCCAATTCCGACAATAGTTTGCAGATAAATTTGACCCACGTATAGATACTGTCCTGCTCATTACTTGAGCAGGAGTAAACAGGAGTGATCAACGTGGCGATAT
>JAQTWT010000006.1 GCA_028689145.1 Gallionella sp. | reverse complement strand
ATCGCCACGTTGATCACTCCTGTTTACTCCTGCTCAAGTAATGAGCAGGACAGTATCTATACGTGGGTCAAATTTATCTGCAAACTATTGTCGGAATTGGGTCAGTTTTAGGTGCAATTCAACAAGCCCAGCTCACGCTGGATGCATACAAGGCACAGCATTTCGGCATCAAACCTGAACGCTCTTGGCAAGAGGCCGTAGTGCGGTTCCTCGAAGTGAAGTCGCATCTGAAGGATGCCAAAAACTATCGCGGCTTGTGCCGCCAGCTTCATGTGTACTTGGGTGACATGATGCTGAACCAGATCAACGGTGATGTTGTTTGGAGTGTCGTTCAGCGCGAGATTAAACGCGGAAACAAGATTGCCACCGTGAATCGCCATCTGGCGGTAATGCGCGCAATCCTCCGTATGGCTCGTGATGAATGGCAATGGGTAGATTCCATTCCGAAGATTCGGCTTCTACCCGGCGAAGTTGAACGTGATCGCTGGTTAACGCGACAGGAAGCAGATCGGCTGTTGTCGTTCTGCCCGCCTCATCTGGCTGCGTTAGCCCGCTTTGCGATGGCAACGGGTTGTCGGGCAAGCGAGATAACCGGATTAGAGTGGAACCGGGTGGATTTGGTCAGGCTCACCGCTTGGCTGAACCACACAAAAAATGGCACGCCGAGAGGCGTCCCGTTAAACCATGACGCGGCAAACGTGCTGGAAGAGCAAGTCGGAAAGCACGAGCAATTTTGTTTTACCTATCGCGGCAAGCCTATTCGCTGGGAAGTTTCCAATACGGCTTGGCGTCACGCGGTAGAGAAGGCAGGATTGGGAGACCTCCGCTTCCATGATCTCAGGCACACTTGGGCATCATGGCATCGTCAGATGGGAACATCCTGCGACGAGCTGAAAGAGTTGGGAGGTTGGAAAAGCCGTAATATGGTTGACCGCTATGCCAAATTCGCCACGGAACACTTGGCGGCTGCGGCAAGCCGCATTGAGTCTGATCGTGGAGGGAACGTGGTTACGTTTTCACGTTTTAGTCACGTTGAAACTAAGGCGGCTTAAAGCGTAAACGATAAGCCTTTGAATTTGTTGGTGGGTCGTGCCAGATTCGAACTGGCGACCAACGGATTAAAAGTCCGCTGCTCTACCGACTGAGCTAACGACCCGCTTCGCAAAGGAGCGCGAATTATACGGATTTGGCCCGTAGTGTCAACGCAAAATACCGCTTAAAACAGGACTCAGCGACTATCCGGCTTTGCGCGGTATCGCGTCGGGTCATCCGCACCGGCGGAAGCAAACCCGGCACTGCGCAAACGGCATGAATCGCAAAGACCGCAGGCACGGCCCTGATCGTCAGCCTGGTAACAGGAAACGGTTTGCGCATAGTCCACGCCGAGCGCATTTCCGTGCCGGATGATTTCCGCTTTGGACAAATGCAGCAATGGGGCATGGATGGCCAGCGGATGGCCTTCAACGGCATCGCGGGTAGCGAGGTTAGCCATACGTTCGAATGCCCCGATATACTCGGGGCGGCAATCCGGATAACCCGAATAATCCACCGCGTTCACGCCGATAAAAATATCCCGTGCCTGCAATACTTCAGCCCAGGCCAAGGCCAGCGACAGCATGATGGTGTTGCGGGCGGGAACATAAGTGACCGGGATACCTTCGGAGGGCTGTTGCGGCACGGCGATGTTGTTGTCTGTAAGCGCGGAGCCGCCGAATCCGGTCAGGTCGATCTTCACCACGCGATGTTCGCGTGCTTCCAATACCTGTGCAACGCGTTGCGCCGCCGCCAGTTCGGCGTGATGGCGTTGCCCGTAGTCCACGCTCAATGCGTAACAGATAAAACCCTGAGCTCTGGCCATTGCCAGCACAGTTGCCGAATCCAGCCCACCGGATAAAAGTACAACGGCATTTTTCATCATCAATATTCCGAATCAATTAATGCCCGGGGGCGTTATTCCACAGTAACTTGTGCAATTGCAACAGCATCCTGACCGGCAGCCGGTCGCGCAATATCCATTCGGCCAACTGCGCCGGGTTCAATGTGCCGTGCGCGGGCGAAAATAGCACCGCGCATTTATCGGCCAGCCGATGCTGCAACATGATTTGCTTTGACCATTGGTAATCCTGCTCGTCGCACAACACGAATTTTATTTCGTCATGCGCGGCCAGCAGCGGCAGATTGTCCCAATGGTTTTTATCTACCTCCCCGGAGGCAGGGGTCTTGATGTCCAGCACGCGCATCACGCGCGCATCGACGGCACCGATGTCCAACGCGCCGCCGGTTTCCAGCGACACCTCATAGCCAGCATCGCACAACGCGGCAAGCAAAGGCAGGCAATTCATTTGTGCCAGCGGCTCACCGCCGGTAACGGTCACATAGCGCGGCATGTATGCGGCAACCTGACCGAGTATTTCAGCCAAGCTCATGTTCTGCCCGCCGGTAAATGCATAGTCAGTATCGCAGTAAGTACAGCGCAGCGGGCATCCGGTTAGCCGGATAAATACGGTAGGCAAGCCGATGCGGCTGGTCTCGCCTTGCAGGGAGAAAAAAATCTCACTGATGCGCAGTTGTTGCGTGCCAGAGCTTTTATCGGACATGAAAGACTATTTGGCGGGAGGGGGAGCCGGTAGCTTTTTCGCTTTGGCGGCAGCTTCGCTGCCGGGGTACTTGGTGACAAGCTGTTTGAGAGTCTTGTTCGCAGCCACAGGCTGTTTCAGCTCCAACAGGCATTCGGCGATATTGAGCATTACGTCCGCTGCTTTACGCGTATCCGGAAAATCCTTGAGCAAACCCTGATAGGTAACCAGCGCACTCTTGTAATCTTTCAGTGCAAACTGCGCATTTCCAAGCCAATAGTGTGCATTGGCGGCATGCACCGAATCCGGATATTTTTTGAGGAATTCCTGAAATGCCTTGGCCGCATTCGCATGGCTGCCGCCCTTGAACAGCCCGTAGGCTATTTCGTAAGCGCGATTCTCATTCGTTGGATCGTTCGGGTCGGCCGGAACCGCCGATGCGGATGATGTTCCAGCATTTTGTGCTGCAATATCTATGGATTCGAAACGGCGCAAACGCGTATCCAGATCCACATAAAAATCTTTTTCGCGTTTTTCGGCATCCTGCAAGCCGTGCGCCAGCTCTTCATTCTGGCCGCGCAATTTGCGGATTTCGCCGTTCAATGCCTCGATCTGCCCTTGCAGATCAAGCATCGAGCGGGTCTGTTGCTTGGCATCTTCTTCCAGCTTGAGCACACGCTCCTCAAGTTGCTGGATCAGCTTGCGCGCATCGTCGTCGGAAAACAGCCCCGCTTGCGCGGGAACGGCAAAACACGAAACCAGCAATATGAGGGCGTATCGCTTCAGCATTTTTACTTCGCGTACATCAGATCGGTACGGCGATTTTGCGCCCAAGCAGCCTCGTTATGAGCGCTTGCCTTGGGTTTTTCCTCACCGTAGCTGACGCTCTCTGTTTGACTTGTCTTTGCACCGCCCAGCTCCAGCATCTTCTTCACGCCATCGGCACGGCGTTGGCCGAGAGCCAGGTTGTACTCGTTACTGCCGCGTTCATCGCAATTGCCTTCCAGACGCACTTTGCGGTTGGCGTGTCCACTCAAATATTTAGCATGCGCTTGCACGGCCGGCTTGTCGGCATCCTGCACCGTAGCCACATCAAACGGGTAATACACGCTGCGCTTGGCGAGGATGCTGGCCGGGTCATTCAGCGGATCGCCTGCTGTGGCGGGGGATGATGCGGACGAGGCAGCGGCTGATTTTGCTGCAGAAGAAGATCCAGGAGCAGCTGAGGTCTCTTTCGGTTTCTCACTGGCGCACGCAGCGAGCAGATTAACCAACACAATACTGATAACGAGCTTTTTCATGGCATTCCCCTTGCTAGGTTAAGTTAGAAATTTGGTCCCCATACCGGTTCGCGCGCATCGCCGCTTTGCGTAAACATGTGCTGCTTGACACGACCATCGCTGGAAACGGTTGCCAATATACCACGACCTCGTGCCTCGCTGGCAAATAGGATGATTTTTCCGTTGGGTGCAAAACTGGGTTTTTTCTCCCATCCGCCTTCGGTGAGAATGGACATCTGACCGGTCTGAAAATCCTGTGTGGCAACATAAAACTTGCCATTGTTCAGATGCGCGAATACAAATCCGTTGCCATCTGGACTATGCCGCGGCGAAAAATTATTGCCATCGCCGAAGGTCATGCGCTGTTCCGGACCGCCATCCACAGACATGCGATAGATCTGCGCGCTGCCGCCGCGATCCGAGGTAAACAGCAGGTGCTGCCCGTCCGGCGAAAAATTCGGTTCGGTATCTATTGCGCCGCTGAAGCTAATGCGGCGAATACCGTTGCCGTCAGGACGCATCAGATAAATCTGCGAACTGCCGTCGCGCGTCAGCACAATGGCCAGCTGCTTGCCGTCCGGCGACCATGCCGGTGCGCTATTGCTGCCGCGAAAATCGGCCACCGACATGCGCTGGTTGGTATATAGCGATTGCACATAAATCACGGCATGGCCGGTTTCAAAACTCACGTAGGCAAGATGACTGCCGTCCGGCGACCACGCCGGGGACATGATCGGTTCGTTGCTTGCCAGCACCACCTGTTCGTTGTAACCGTCGCTGTCCGCCACGATCAAACGAAACTTTTGTCCCTGACGGTTCACATAAGCGATACGGCTGCTGAACACCCCCTTGTCGCCGGTCAATTTCTCGTATATCCAATCGGCGATACGATGTCCGATGGCGCGCACCTGCCCGTCGCTTGCCGAGACAGCCTGCCCGACCAGTTCCGTTTGTTTGACCACATCCAGCAACCGGAAACGCGCTTCGACGCGATTATTGGGAAGCGCCGCAATCGAACCTATCGCCAGCGCGTCAACACCGCGCACCTGCCAATCCGGATAGTTGACCTCGGCAAGTTCATGCGGCGATTTTCCGGCCGGGTCGACCAGGCGAAACAATCCGCTGCGCTGCAGATCGCCCGTGACAACTTCATTGATAATTTTCGCCAGCTTTTGATCCCCGCCAAACGGCACGATGGATACCGGAATCTGGTGCTCGCCGGCACCGATGATCTCGATGCTTAACGCCGCACCGGCTACCGAGGCCTGTGCCAGCAATAGCAAACCGATGACACCCCGCAATATGCCCAATAACATAAACTCACCTCTATAAATACACGCCTAATCAACCGGCTTGAATACCAATCTCAATTCTCGAAAACGGCTGAACAACGACACATCCGGCGGCAACGGCAACGGCTGTGATTTTAAAATCGCGCGCTCCACGGCATTATCATAAAGCGCATTGCCGCTCGACTTGGTCAGTCGCGCATTCAACACCGACCCGCCCGGCAACAGTGTCACCGAAAATTCGGTACTCGCCGTATTGGGCACATCCGGCGGCATCACCACGTTGCGCTTGATCTTGCCTCGTATTTTTCCGGTATATTCATCCACCACACGACCGATCGCGGCATCCCGCTCTGCCTGCTCACGCGCCGCCTGCAGTTCCTCGCTGGAAGGGCCGGGCTTCACCACCGGCTTGGTTTCGGATTTTTTATCGGCCACAACCGGCTTGGTTTCGACTTTCTTCTTGTCCGGCAATGCAATATCGGGTTTGATTACTTCTTCCGGCTGCGGCGGAGGCACGACCTCCTCGATTTTTGACTGAACCGGCTGCGCATCAGCCGCTTCCGGCAGGCTCTGCCACAATTCCACACTCATTGATGCCGAGGGCAATGTCTGCCAGCTGAAACCGAAATACAGCAGCGCAAAAAACACGCCGTGCACCAGCACGGCCAGAATACCGGCAGGCAGTTTGTTAGGCTCGAAATAACGGTCCGCCGTATTCATTTCCTGGCTTGCGTCAGCAGACCGACTTTCTGGATATGTTGCTGCTGCAGCACATCCATCACATTGATGACCTCCTCGTAGCGCACATTCTTGTCGGCGGAAATCACCACCGCCTGCTCGGCCTGACTGCCTTGTCTGGCCTTCAGGATCGCCACCAGTTCGTCGCGCGACACACGACTTTCCTTGTCGCCTTTGGATAGATCGCGCAACGCCAGCGTGGCATCTTTCTTGATAATGACTTCCAGCGGCGCGACCGGCGGTGCCAGCGATTTGCTAATCTGCGGCAAATCGATCTGGCCGGGATTCATCAGCGGTGCGGTAACCATAAAGATCACCAGCAGCACCAGCATCACGTCAATGTAGGGCACGACATTGATCTCGTTCATCATGCGGTTGGCGGGACGTCCGTTCGATCTCATAATCGGCTTACGGCTGGCGTTGCAAAACGTTGGAGAACTCTTCGGTGAAACTTTCGAAACGTGTCGACAGCCGGTTGATGTCGTGCGCGTAACGGTTGTAGGCGACCACCGCCGGAATTGCCGCAAACAGGCCCATCGCCGTTGCCACCAACGCTTCGGCGATGCCCGGTGCGACATGCGCCAGCGTTGCCTGACCGACATTCGCCAGTCCGCGGAATGCATTCATGATACCCCATACCGTGCCGAACAAACCGACATACGGGCTGACCGAGCCGACCGAGGCAAGAAACGCCAGATGCGACTCCAGCCGGTCCATCTCGCGCTGGTAAGTCGCGCGCATCGCGCGGCGAGTACCATCCATGACTGCCGCAGCCTCCACGCCATGCTGCTTTCTGAGCTTCACGAATTCGACAAAACCGGCGGAAAAAATGCGCTCCAACGCACCCTGATCGTGCAGCGGGGTACTGCTGGCACGCTTGTATAACTCGTTCAGATTCTGGTTATGCCAGAACGCATCTTCGAATTCTTCGGTCAATCTGGCTTCATTGCGGATAGAGAACAGCTTGAGAAAGATGTACCACCACGACATCAGCGATACCAGCAGCAGCAAACCCATCACCAGTTGCACCAGCACACTGGCATTACTGACGAGATGTATAAACGACAGATCCTGCGTCACTTCCATTGCGTTCCTTTCTTGTAGAGCCAGCAATCAAATAGCTTGTAGGCTGGCGGTGAGCAAGGCGAACCCCAGCATATTCAAGGCGGCGAACGCTGGGGTTCGTACCTCACCGCCAGCCTACGGCATAGTTTTCGGGGGGTGGGCAGAGCCCCCTACACAGTTAATCTTTCCATTGCGAACTCAACACTTCCGGCACACGGATCGGTTTGAAGCCCTCCAGTGCGACGAATACCAGATGCACTTCCGCTTCGGTCAGCACCTCATCACCGCGCCGCACGCTTTGCAACAGCGATATGCGGCTGCGCCCGATGTCCTTGATCTGCGCCGTGACATCCAGAAAATCATCCAGCAATGCGGGTTTGAAATAATCCAGCTTGAGAGAACGCACCACAAATACCGCACTGAACTCCTTCATCAATCCGGCATTGCTGTAACCGTGCGTGCGCAACCACTCGGTCCGCGCACGCTCCATGAAATTCACATAGCTGGCGTGATAGACAACACCACCCGCATCGGTATCCTGAAAATACACCCTGATTGGCAATGAAAAGATTTTACTTTTGCTCATTTTAATCGCCACTCAGCCTTGAATTTTCAGGGTGCATGAATGCACCCTGCGTTACTTAACCAGCACTACCGGGCAGTGCGCCAAATGCAGCACCTTGTTCACTACCGACCCCAGCAGCAATGCCTGCAAGCCGCCCTGCCCCTGCCTGCCCATTGCAATCTGGTCAACCTTTTGCTCATTGGCGTATTGCACAATGGCTTCCGCCGGCATACCGATGCTGATGTGGAACTGGTAAGGCAACCCGGCGGCATCCAGCGCGGCGCGGGCAGCCTGCAATGCGGCCGTGCCCTGCTCGCGATAATAATCGTCGATGGTCTGCTGGTTGATGAACAGTTTGACGTTGCCGGCCGCCACGTTCCACTGCACGTTCAGCAGCAGCAATTGCGGCGGCTCTTTCAGCGTGGCGATATTCCCGATCACATATTCGACCGCACGTTGCGCATTGGCGGAACCATCCACCGGAATCAGTATCTTCATCGTCGTATCCTTTACGATTTATTGTGCGACTGGTCGCCCGTACCAGCCGCAACCGCTTCATCCACCAGATCGACCGCTTTAATCGAAACCGCCTTGCGCAACGCCAGTTGCCAACCGACCACCAGCACCAGCACGGCGCAGACCACCGGAACCAGATAATGCAGATAATGTTGTGCTTCGACCAGCGGCGCAAACAATGCCTCGCTGACCAGCATCTCACCGGCGACATAACCGAGCAGCGCGCCGCCCGCGTAGATAATGAACGGGAAACGGTCGATCAGTTTCAGCACCAGCTGGCTGCTCCACGCGATCATCGGGATACTGATCAGCAAGCCGAACACCAGCAGCCACACGTTGCCGTGCGCCGCCGCCGCAACACCCAGCACGTTATCCAGACTCATCACAAAATCGGCGACGATGATGGTCTTGATCGCGCCGATCAGCCGCGTATCGGCCTTGATGTTGTCCGCGCTGTGCTCTTCTTCGGGCAAAATCAGCTTGATTCCGACCCACAACAACAACACTGCACCCACCAGTTTGAGATAGGGCAATGACAGCAGGGTCACCGCAAAGAAGGTCAGCACAATACGCAAGCCGATTGCTCCCCCGACTCCATACATGATGCCCTTCCTGCGTTGTGCCTCCGGCAGATTGCGGCAGGCGAGCGCGATCACCACCGCGTTGTCACCGCTCAGCAACAGGTCGATCATGATAATTTTGAACACATCGACCCAGAACTGAGGCGTGGCAAACATCTCAAGCATTACTACCCTTTCAAATCCGTAAGTGGCAAGTGGAGCAGTGCTGCGCTGTGCACCTCAGCGGGAAGTGGAAAACCCCACCCCCTACTATCCCTTTAATACTTTTTGCATCACGCGTCCCATCTCTGCCGGATTACGCGTGATGTGGATGCCGCACTCTTCCATGACTGCCAGCTTGTCGTTTGCGCCGCCCTGACCGCCGGAGATGATCGCACCGGCATGGCCCATGCGTTTGCCTTCCGGCGCGGTGACACCGGCGATAAAACCGACCACCGGCTTCTTCATGTTGTCCTTGATCCAGCGCGCGCATTCTTCCTCGTCGCTGCCGCCGATCTCGCCGACCATGATGACCGCATCGGTTTCCGGATCGTCGTTGAACAAACGCATCACGTCGATATGCTTCATGCCGTTGATCGGGTCGCCGCCGATACCGACACAGGACGACTGGCCCATACCCAGCGCGGAGAGTTGCCCGACCGCCTCATAGGTCAGCGTACCGGAGCGCGATACCACGCCGATACGCCCCTTCTTGTGAATGTGTCCCGGCATGATGCCGATCTTGATTTCGTCAGGCGTAATCAATCCCGGGCAGTTCGGCCCGATCAGAATGGTGCGCTTGCCCTGCATCCGGTAGCGCGTCTTCAGCATGTCGTGCACCGGGATACCTTCGGTGATACAGATCACCAGATCCAGATCGGCATCAACCGCTTCGTCGATCGCGGCAGCCGCGCCGGAAGGCGGCACGTAGATCACCGACACGGTCGCGCCGGTGGCTTTTTTGGCATCTTGTACCGAAGCGTAAACCGGCACGCCCTCAAAATTCTCACCGGCTTTTTTCGGATTTACCCCTGCGACAAAACAGTTCGCACCGTTCGCATAAGCACGGCAGTGAAAAGTATGGAACTGGCCGACCTTGCCGGTCATGCCCTGGGTAATGACTTTGGTATCTTTATTAATCAGGATAGACATCTCTTATTTCCCCTTTGCTGCGGCCACGACTTTTTGCGCCGCATCTGCCATATCGTTGCCGGAAATGATCGGCAGGCCGGATTCAGCCAGAATTTTCTTGCCGAGTTCCACGTTGGTTCCTTCCAGACGCACCACCAGCGGCACGCTCAGATGCACCTCGCGCGCAGCCGCTACCACGCCTTCGGCGATCACATCACAGCGCATGATGCCGCCGAAGATATTGACCAGAATGGCGCGCAGCTTCGGATTGGTCAGCATCAGCTTGAACGCTTCGGTGACTTTCTCCTTGGAAGCGCCGCCGCCCACGTCGAGGAAGTTCGCCGGGTTGCCGCCATACAATTTGATGATGTCCATGGTCGCCATCGCCAGACCGGCACCGTTCACCAAGCAACCGATATCGCCGTCCAGCGAGATATAGCTCAAGTCGAACTTGGAAGCCTCGACTTCGGCCGGATCTTCCTCGTCCAGATCGCGGTACTCGACGATCTCGGGACGACGGTACAACGCATTGCTGTCAAAGTTAAACTTTGCATCCAGCGCGCGCACATGGTTATCCCCGGTCAACACCAGCGGATTGATCTCCGCCAGCATCGCATCCTTTTCCACAAAAGCGCGGTACAAGCCTTGCAGGCAGGCACGCGATTCGGACAGCGCCACTTCGGGAATGCCAATCTTGCGCGCCACATCGTCCGATTCGGCATCGGTCAAACCTTTCACCGGGTCGATCCAAACCTTGTGAATTTTTTCCGGCGTGTGCGCGGCGACTTCCTCGATATCCATGCCGCCTTCGCTGCTCGCCATCAGCGCCACGCGCTGCGTACCGCGATCGACCACCATGCCGATGTAATATTCCTTGACGATTTGCGCGCCTTCCTCGATCAGCAAACGCCTGACCTTCTGGCCCTCGGGGCCGGTCTGGTGCGTCACCAACTGCATGCCCAGAATCTGGTTCGCGTATTCGCGCACCTGATCGAGCGACTTCGCCACTTTCACACCGCCGCCTTTGCCGCGACCGCCCGCATGAATCTGCGCCTTCACCACCCACACGCTTCCGCCCAACTGCTGTGCCGCAGCCACCGCCTCATCCACACTGAAGCAAGCCACGCCGCGCGGAGTCGGCACACCGAACTGGCGCAGGATTTCCTTACCTTGGTATTCATGAATTTTCATAATAAATATCTTCCGAACGAAAAGCGCACCGTGATTGACGCGCGATTGCGATTTTACCGAAATATTGCTCCGTGCGTATCGGATTAATACACGAAAAAATATTGCCTGATTTAAATACACCTCCCCTTCTTGACTCTTGCGGCCTGATACCCCGCCCGCCCAATTCCGGATATACTCGCAAGAAACAAGGGGCATTACCGTCAGGTGCATGCGCCGGACGACATGCAGCCATCCGTCTCAGCGGGGAAATACCAATGAATCTAAGCAAAAAAGTCACCCTATTCTCGTTGACGCTGGCTGCCATCATGATCGCCGTACTGATCGTGGTCAGCCTGTTATCGTTCCGTCAATTTTCCATCATGTCCGCGCAGTCGCAAGTGCGCACCGCCGCCGAGATCGTCCGCATCAGCCTGACAGAAGAAATGGTCAACGGCATCATCTCCAAACGCGACGGGCTGTTGCACCGTCTCGGCGAAGTGGAAGGGTTGAAATCGGTGCATGTGGTGCGCGGCGAAAATGTGGTGCGCCAGTTCGGCAAGGGATCCAATGATGAAAGCACTGCCGACGATGTCGAAACCAACGTGCTGAAAAGCGGACAACCTCACTTCACCATATTGAATGAAATGAGCGACCCGGTATTTCGCGGCACCATCCCGTTCGTTGCCACGCGCAAGGGCAATCCGGTCTGCATGCAGTGCCATGATGTGGCCGAAGGCGCGGTGCTGGGTGCGGTGACAGTCACCATGTCGATCGGACAGATCAAAAAGGACGCGGTACTGGTTTCCGCGCTGATGGTGTTGTCGGTCGCGTTCTTCATGGGATTGATGCTGTTTTTCTTCCAACGGCTAGTCAAGCCGATGATCACCACGGCCAACGATGTGCAGGACGCGGTGAGTCACGCGATCCGGGGCGATTTCCGCGCCAACATCCAGCAGCGCACCAATGACGAAATTGGCCAGGTTGCACAGGATGTCAACAAACTGATGCAGTTCCTGCATGACGGGCTGAGCACGATACGCGAAGATGTCACGCAACTGCTCAAACACAAGCCTGCCGAAGAACACGGCAACCTGCTGAACTCCACCATCGGCATGGTGCAGGGACTGATCGATGCATCACATTTCAAACAGGCCATCGAGGAAGACCAGACCAAATCCGAGATATACCAGCGCCTGTCCGCGGCGGTACGCGACCGTTTCGGCCTGCGTCATTTCTCGATCTACGAGGTACAGCCGAACAACAATCAGGTGGTTACCATCGCCGTGGACGGCGAACTCGGCGAGGAGTGCCGCTGGTGCAACCCGCAAATATTACTGCGCTCCGAAACCTGCCGCGCACGACGCACCGGGCATCTCATCGATGCAATCGAATCGCCCGGCATCTGCTTCTCCTTCCAACCCCCGGAAGACGGTAAAGAATACCGCCATGTGTGTTTTCCGATCATGCAATCCGGCATGGTCGGCGGCGTGTTGCAACTGATGTTCGAAGCCGATGAAATCGAGCACATCAAAGAAATCATTCCCTACATGAGCGTCTATCTGCGCGAAGCCGCGCCGGTAATCGAAGCGAAACGGCTGATGGATACATTGCGCGAATCAAACCTGCGCGATGCCATGACCGGCCTGCATAACCGGCGTTTCCTTGAGGAATATTCCGAAACACTGGTTGCCTCCACGCAACGGCGCAAAAGCCAGATGTCGATCCTGATGCTCGACCTCGATTACTTCAAGATGGTCAACGACACCTACGGGCACGATGCGGGCGATACCGTGCTCAAGGCATTGGCCAAGGTGCTGGAACAATCCGCCCGCACCTCCGACATTGTGATCCGTTATGGCGGCGAAGAATTCATGATCATCATGCAGGACACCGCTGATGACAATGCCGACAAGGTTGCCGAAAAAATCAGGGCTGCGGTGGAAAGCCTCAAGATTCAATTGACAGGAACAGTCCTGCAAAAGACCATCTCCATCGGCATTGCGGAATTCCCCAAAGACAGCGAAACCTTCTGGCAGACCGTCAAATATGCGGATTTGGCGCTATATCGTGCCAAGGAATCAGGCCGAAACCGCGTAGTACGGTTCACGCCCGATCTGTGGACAGACGAAAAATCCTATTGATCCACGGCAGGATTCAATCGGAGATTCTTTCCGGTTTGATCCTGTCCAGCAGGCTTTCAACACTGAAGTAGAGCGCGCCAAGCGCAACGGCCACGATGAACACGCCGAATGCTATTGGAATGACCAAACCAGCGAACACGTATTTCATTTCGCCCTCCCTCAGCACTGCTGCACACTAAAGTTGCACCCTTAATGTACTGTATAACGGCAAAAAGCATTTATACCTTTAACATGCTGCCAACCCTCCGAAAAACCTTCATGCTTAAAAGCTGCATTTTTGACCAAAATTAAAACTAAATCCGTTTTTCTATGTCTGTGACTACCATGAAAACCGTCCCATCCATTCTGTCGGCATTCGCCGCCCTGCTTTTTTCCTGCACCGCATCGGCCGCACCCGGCTGGATCATTGCCACGCCGGGCGAAACCGTACAAAGTGGAAAAGAACTAAAACTGGAAACCGTGCGTCCGGATGAAAAGACATCCTGGCCCGCGATCCTGCGGCTCAAACTGGTCACCGACCAGAAAACCGAAATCATTATTTTTCAGCCCGACCCGTCCACCCCGGCGAAAGGTTTGCGCGCCACCTATGCGGCAATGCTGCCGGACTTGAGCGGTCAAATAAAAATTGAATTGGCCGATGTCGCTTCTAACCGCTTGATGTTGCTGGCCACCACCCCCGAAGAGCAGCCTGCAGAGACTTTCCCGGAAACCGTCGGCAAAGCCGATCAACTGCGCGGGGACGCATCGGCGCTGTCCGCCCACGACCCGACCTATTTCATACTCGGCGCGCGCAACGGCATGAATGCCCGCTACCAGATCAGCTTCAAATACCGCATCTTTGACAA
The DNA here is from genome assembly GCA_028689145.1 of Gallionella sp. Taxonomy (GTDB): domain Bacteria; phylum Pseudomonadota; class Gammaproteobacteria; order Burkholderiales; family Gallionellaceae; genus Gallionella. Next base: position 159,499 of record JAQTWT010000006.1, on the reverse strand, counting down.
AGATTCCACCCCGGTGCAATGGTTGCCCGTGCTCAAACAAGTGTACTTCGGCTACACGCAAACCTCCGTATGGGACTTGGGAGTAGATTCAAAACCGTTCCATGACACCAGTTACCGCCCCAGCCTGTTCTGGCAAAAACGTCTTGATCTCGGCGAATCCATGCCGCGCTACCTGCGCGCAGGCTTTGAGCACGAATCCAACGGCAAGGAAGGAATCAACTCGCGCAGCATCAATCTGGCTTACGCTCAACCTGCCTGGCGCGCCGATTTTGCCAACGACAAATCGCTGATCTTTGCGCCGCGTTTCTACGTATACACGGATAAAGCGGACAATCCGGACATCGCCCGCTATCGGGGCTACGCGGATTGGCTGCTGCGCTACGGCGATGAAAATGAATGGGTATTATCCAGCGCCTTGCGCACCGGCACGGCAGGCCGTAGCGCGCAATTCGACCTTTCCGTACCATTCCGTAAGGCGCTGTTTGCACGCACCGGCGGCTTTGTGCATTTTCAGTTCTTCAGCGGTTACGGCGAAACCCTGCTCGACTACAATCAGCGCCATCCCGCTCAGCTTCGGGCCGGTTTTTCCATTGTCAGGTAGCAATACCGGCACGGTAAATTTGCGGGGAAAATCCGGAAGCCGGACTTATGACTTAAAAATAAAAAACTGCCGGAAGGCCTAACTGACATACTTGTGCGGCAGCTACAGCGGTACCAACAGGCTAGGCAGCAAGCAGAACAGACAACAAGCCAGACTTGCGCCCCTTTGCTTTCGGGCGAATGATGATTTCCACATCCTTATCCAGCAAAGTAATAAAGTACATCAGCCGCTCGGACGAAAAACGGTTTAGCTTGTAATGCTTGAGTTCCGATATATGCGGCTGGGGGATGCCGAACAGCGCAGCACTCTTGGATTGGGTCAGCTTGCGCTCTTCCAGCAATTCATTTATCCGCATAGCCAGTTGCACACGTAACTTGCGCTCCCCGGCATCTTTGAACCCAAGGTCGGTAAATACATCCCCGCTGCCCACCTCAATCGTTTCAGCTTTTTTTCCCATAACGCACCTCATAATCTGCTTTGGCCAGTTTCAAGCGCTCATGGATTAAATCCACATCCGTACTCGCAGTCTTGACCCCGGATGGAGATTTTTTCTGAAAGCAATGCAACACGTAAATCGCCTCCTCAAACCGAACGGTGTAAACCACGCGGAAAGTATCTCCCCGATGATCCTCCACAATCTCCAGCACTCCTGCACCTTCACCCTTCCAATGCTTTGCTGAAGGAGGCGTACCGCCCTGCTGAACAACACCAAGCGCATAACCTACATCATCTACAACATCAACAGGAAAACCCAGCAAATCTTTCTTGGCAGAGCCAACCCAATGCAGCGGTTTATCAGAGGAATTGGCGATTTTCATGTTGGCTATTATATACCCTATTAGGTATTAAATAAAAGGGCGTTACATAGTGCCGTACTGGTGCTATCTGGTGAGTTTTGCCATTGCACCAAGTCCTATACCAACCTTCAATTTGGCACAATTTAGGCACACCAACTGTGCCAAACAAAACCAAGCAAACTAAAACAAACAAGAAAAAAGCCACGAACCCTTATGGGGCGTGGCTTTAATTGGTGCCGATTATCGGATTCGAACTGATGACCTACCGCTTACAAGGCGGTTGCTCTACCAACTGAGCTAAATCGGCATTGAAACTAACTGTACTACCGGAGGATATCTGTAAAGACAGGCCGTCCCGGATTAAACCGGCGACCAACGAATCAAAAGAGCTTCCTGCGAGGCCGCGCATTCTAGCATTAGGGGCGTAAAAAAGACAAATTTTTTCTTGCCTATAAGGAAAAGCTTGCACGCCCTTTCGCCCGCAAGCATGCAAAGATGCATTAAATATAAGCTAAGCCTTCGACAACAACTTGAGCGCCTGACGGATACCGTCCGAGACACCGGCATCCTTGGGCAATTGTTTGGCCGCCCAGTCCGCTTCTTTCTCGTTGTAGCCTAATCCCAGCAAGGCATTCACGATATCGCTGCCGGCTGATGCGACTGCCGATCCCTGCACCGGGCTTGCGCCGGTCGCGATGAATTTGCCCTGCAATTCCAGCAGCAGCCGCTCGGCGGTTTTCTTGCCCACGCCGGGAATCTTGGTCAGCCGGCCCGCTTCCTTGTTCGCCACCGCATCGGCCAGATCGCCGAGGCTCAAACCGGACAACACCGACAGCGCCAGCTTCGGGCCGACCCCGCTGATCTTGAGCAACAGACGGAACGCGACGCGCTCCTCGTTGCTCAAAAAACCGTACAGCAAATGCGCATCCTCGCGCACGATCAGTTGCGTGTGCAACACCACTTTTTCATGCAGCACCGGCAGGTTGTAGAAAGTGCTCATCGGCACATCCAGCTCATAAGCTACACCCTGCACATCCAGCAAAATCTGCGGCGGATTTTTTTCCAGCAATATTCCTGTCAAGCGGCCTATCATCTCGGGTTGTTCCTTGTATCTTCTAAATTGCGCTAATGGATACCGGTATTGTAAAGGTATAGCACCGCAACAGCCATCGCCGAGCGGATTAATCGCGCTCTGCCAGACCATCCGCATCAACAGCGGCATTGCCAACCGACCGTGCAAGGGCGTATCCTTTAGACATTGGATGCTCTTGTGAGCGAACACTAAACTAACCGGGCTTGCACCCTTGCCACCAGATCGCGTCCCGCTCTCACCATGAAAAAAATTCTGCTCAGCGAAATCCTGACAGCCGCCGTCAAGACCGTTCCACCGCGCATCCCCATCTCCGAAGTACTGGAGCAAATGGCATCGCTGCGCATCAGCTGCGTCGTCGCAATCGACGCTGAACGCCGCCCGCTGGGCATCTTCACCGAGCGCGATGCCGTGCATCTGCTGGATGAACAGCGCGACCTTGATTCGCTGAGCATGGCAGACGTGATGAGCAACCAGCCCTTCACCGCGCCGTCGGACATCGATTTTCGCGAGGCTTACCGCATGCTCCAGGAGCGCGGCTTCCGCCATCTGATGGTGGTGGACGGGCAAGGCAGCCTGATGGGGATCGTCACCGAAGGCGACTTCCTGCACCACCTCGATGCCGGCGACCTTTCCGAGTTCAAGGTTGCCCATAAAGTCATGTCGCGCAACATCGTCACTGTCGATATTGACGACACTATTGCCGATGCAATCAGCCTGATGAGCAAGAACCGTTACAGCTGTGTGGTGGTGACGCGCGAAGGCCTTCCCCACGGCATCCTCACCGAACGCGACGTGGTAAGACTGGCACCGATCATCGACGATCTCGCCGGTGCGCCAATCGGCGGCATGGTGCGCACACCGCTGGTCACCATCCCGCCGGACACCGCTTTGCCGGACGCGATTAGGCAAATGGATCAGCACAACATCCGCCATCTGGTGGTCACCGAAAACGACCAACTGCTCGGTTTGCTGACGCGCCACGATCTGGTCAAGACATTGCAGGGCAGCTACGTCAACTTCCTGCACGAGACCATTCAGGATCAACGCCGTGAACTGTTCAAGCTCGTCCAGCAGCGCAAACTGTTCAAGCTGCACGATGCGGCGCTGGCGGCAGCGGACAACGCCATCGCCATCACCGATACTCAGGCGGTAATCCAATGGGCGAACCCGGCTTACTCGAGGCTGACCGGTTACACACTGGAAGAAACCATCGGCAGCCGCCTCTGCGAGCTGGTCGTCCATGATGCGAATGAGGCCAAGTCTTGCGAAAAGTTGTGGAAAAACATCCTCGACGGCAAAGTGTGGCACGGCGAACTTGCCAACCAGCGCAAGGACGGGACACGCTACTATGTGGATATCACCATCACGCCGGTGCAGGGCGAGAGCGGCGCGATCACCCACTTCATCGCCGTCAAACAGGACATCACCGAACGCAAGCAATCCGAAGAACAGCTGCGCGAAGCGGCCGCGGTGATGCGCAACACCCACGAAGGCGTGCTGATCACCGACACTACTCCCAGCATCCTTGCCGTCAACAACGCCTACACCACCATCACCGGTTACAGCGCGGACGAAATCATCGGCAAGAACCCCAGCCTGCTGAGCGCCGGGCGCGAAAGCAAAGCGTTCTATCAGGCGATGTGGAAAGACATCGTCAAACGCGGCTACTGGCAGGGCGAGGTGTGGAACCGCCGCAAGAACGGCGAATGCTACCCGCAGCTGCTCACCATCAGCACCGTGTACGACGACAAACAGGTTCCGCTGCGCTACATCGGCGTGTTCTCCGACATCACCCATATCAAGGAAAATCAGGCGCGCCTCGAATTCATGGCGCACCACGACCCGCTGACCCAACTGCCCAACCGCGCGCTGATCGAAACCCTGCTGCAGCAGGAACTGGAACAGGCGCACCGCCACGAACACCAAGTCGGTGTCTTGTTCATCGATCTGGACCACTTCAAACCGGTCAACGACAGCTTCGGCCACCTGGCCGGAGACGAATTGCTGTGCGAAGTAACCAAACGCCTCGGGACGCGCCTGCGCGAGGGCGACACACTGGGCAGGCTGGGCGGCGACGAATTCATCCTGCTGCTGCCCATGCTGACCGACCCGCAAGATGCCGCCGTGGCGGCGCGCGACTTCATCGCCGCACTGAACGAACCGTTCCGGCTCTCCGGCGGCCATGAGCTATTCATCGGCGGCAGCATCGGCATCAGCCTGTCCCCGCATGACGGCGATACCGTCTCGGAACTAATGAAGAATGCCGACGCGGCGATGTATCTCGCCAAAGAGAGCGGCCGCAACCAGTTCTCCTTCTACACCCGCGAACTGAACGCCGGAGCGCGCAACAAGCTGGCGCAGGAAAACGACTTGCGCCGCGCCGTCCAGCAGGGCGAACTGCTGCTGCACTATCAGCCCAAGGTGGATTTGCGCAGCGGCCGCATCATCGGTGCCGAAGTACTGGCCCGCTGGCAACTGGCTGACGGCAGCCGGATACCGCCCGCCCAATTCATCCCGATTGCCGAAAAGTCCGGCCTGATCATTGATCTGGGCAACTGGGTTATCGAGCAAAGCTGCAAACAGATTCGCGCCTGGCTGGACGGCGGCATGCGCGATTTCTGCATCGCCATCAATATTTCCGCGCGCCAGTTCCGCACCGGCAACCTCGATGTGCTACTGTCGGAAGCATGCGCGCGGCACGGCATTGCCGCCCATTATCTGGAGATCGAGCTGACCGAAAGCATGCTGATGCAGGAGCCGAAACGCGCCACCGAAACCATGCACAAGCTCAAGCTGCTGGGCGTGAATATCTCGCTCGATGACTTCGGCACCGGCTATTCCAGCCTCAGCTACCTGAGCCGTTTCCCTATCAACACACTGAAGATCGACCAGTCGTTCGTGCGCGGCGTGACCACCGAGCCGGACGATGCCGAGATCGCCACCGCCATCATCGGCCTGGCGCACCGCCTTAAACTGCGCGTGGTGGCCGAAGGCGTGGAAACCGCGGAACAGCTCGCCTTCATGCGCGCCAACGACTGCGACGAACTGCAGGGCTACTACTTCAGCCATGCACTAACCGCGGACGACTTCGCCAAAATGATGCGCAGCGGCAAAACGCTGGAAGGCTGCGCTCCGTCGCTCTTTTCCTGACCTTCACATCCCCTCTCCCGCTTGCGGGAGAGGGCTAGGGAGAGGGTGTACGCCCGCCCCCCTAAATCCCCCTGCTCTTCTTGATCAGATCATGCGCCAGCTGAATCTCTTTGGCCTGCTCGGTCGCCATCGCGATCATGTCTTCCGGCACGCCCTGCCCCATCAACTTGTCCGGATGGTATTGGCTCATCAGCTTGCGGTAGGCGCGCTTGATCTCCGCATCGCTGCTGTCCTTTGTCACGCCCAGCGCCTTGTAGGCATCGTCCAGCGCGGCGGCCGTGCTAGGCTGCCCCGCGCCGAAGTGTGACTGGTTCAGCACCATCTCGATCATCTGCTTGAACGCGACCGGGCCATAGCCCAGATAACCGGCGATCTCGGTGAGCAACGCTTCTTCAGCCGGATGGAATTGCCCGTCCGCCAGCGCCATCACGATCAGATAAGACAGCAGCACCTCGCGCAGATTTTTCGTCTGCCCGCAAACACTGATGAAACGCTGATAGGTTGGATAAATATCAAACGCCGGATCGGAGCCCTGCTTGAACAACTTGATCGCCTGCTCGCGGTGCTGCGCAGTCATATTCAGCTTCTGCATGAACTGCTCGACATGCGCGATCTCATCCTGTGAAATCTGCCCGTCCGCCTTCGCCAGCTTGCCCATCGAGATAAACACCGTCTCAAGGAACACCGCCTGACGCAGCGCGTTCTGCAACGGATTCATCCCGCCCGAGCCATACACCCTGACACGGTCGATAAACGACCCGGCAAAAAACCCGAGCAACCCGCCCCAAAACCCGAACAACCAATAACCCGCAATAGCACCGATAAGCTTAAACAAGGCAACTCCTGAATAAATTTAATAAAAATCTATTAGCCGGAATATCCCTTCCCCCATGCAGGGGGAAGGTTAGGATGGGGGTTGAAGCTTAGTGTGAAAGCCAAGTTTCTACCCCCTCCCTAGCCCTCCCCCTGCATGGGGGAGGGGACGATTCGATAGAGCGCGCATTATACCCGCACCGCTACATCCACCCTCCCCCGCACAACCAATTGACCACCCAACCGCAAGGTGTTACTTTGGTAACACCCAACAAGGAAACCATCATGGCCGCCACCACCACACTAAAACTCCCCGAAGAACTGAAAGCGCGCATCACCTCCGCCGCACAAGCATCCGGCAAAGCACCGCACGCATTCATGGTCGAAGCGCTGGCTATCCAAACAACATTATCCGAGCGCCGCCAGGCCTTCATCGCCTCTGCAGTCAAGGCAGAACAGGAAGTAGCAGAATATGGCCTGATCTATGAGGCTGACGAAGTATTCGACTATCTCAAAGCAAAAGTTGACGGCAAAAAAACCAAATGGCCAAAAGCCAAAAAACTCTGATGACCCGCCTCGTCTTTGCCCCACAGGCAGCGCAAGACCTCAAGCGGTTAACCGAATTTCTGCTCGACACCCATCCCGATGCCGCAAATGAAACTATAGCTATTCTGATTGATGGTTTGAGCATCCCGAAACAGCATCCATTGGTCGGGCGTACGGTCGAGCAAGACTATCGCGAGTTGGTGATCGCACGCGGTCGCAATGGATATGTGGCGCTTTACGCCTATGATCTCGCCCGAAACGTGGCACTCATCCTCGCCATCCGCCACCAGCGCGAATGCGGTTTCATCGATTAAAGTAGGGGCGTATGGCATACGCCCGCATAAAAACAGATTGACTGCGACACACTTAAATATATACTGCACGCATATACTTTTTTCAGCCGGAGGCATCATGAAAACCGCCAAACTTTTTAAAAATGGCCAGAGTCAGGCCGTCAGGCTGCCAAAAGAATTTCGCTTTGAAGGCGAAGAAGTCTTCATCAAAAAAACCGGCAATGTGGTGGTACTGATCCCGACCGCGCACTCGTGGGATTCGTTGCTGTGCAGCCTGGACAAATTCACCCCCGACTTCATGGCCGAGCGCAACCAGCCGCAACAACAGACCCGCGAGGATGTCTTCCCATGATCGTGATGCTGGATACCAATACCTGCATCGCACTAATCAAACGCAAGCCGCTTCACGCCCTGCAGCAATTCGGCAAATATCAGCCCGGCGATATCGGCATCTCCGCCGTCACGCTGGCGGAACTACGCTACGGCGTTGCCAAAAGCCAGCACCACGCCAAAAATCAGGCGGCGCTGGCCGAATTCATCCTGCCTCTGGAAGTGGCGGCATTCGATGAACCGGCAACACTCGCTTATGGTGTACTGCGTGCGGCGCTGGAAAAACGCGGCACACCCATCGGGCCGCTGGATATCATGATAGCCGCGCACGCGCTAAGTTTGGGCGCAACACTGGTCACAAATAATACGCGGGAGTTTGATCGCGTCCCCAAACTGAAGGTCATTGACTGGATCAAACACAGTTAGCACATGCATCACGTAGGGGCGTATGGCATTTGCATCCTGTAGGGGCGTATGGCATACGCCCAAATCACCATACCCCTGACAGCATCATTGACAATATCCCGGCATAGCTATTAAAGTGCATTCCTCTTGCACTTCCGCCCCACGCACATCGCACCGCATGCACGGTACGAGGCGCACCGCGGAACCCCCAGAACAAGGAGCTGGCGCGAGGATAGATTCCCACAAAAGATGGGACGCAGCGCCGGCAGCACACTTGTTCTAAAAGGGGGATCACAATGACTTCGAGTCTTTCTGTTTTTTCTTCGCACCGTTCCGGCAAGCCACACCCTGTTCCATTTTTAGATAGAAACGCCGCTATTTTTTACCCACAGCCGTTCGGCCTGACCCTTCGACGTTGCTCAGGACTAAAGGCCTTGTCGAAGGCCAGTGGTGGCAAGGTAACTGTGGTTCGACAGGCTCACCACGAACGGATGAGATTGTTGGTGCTTCTCGCTGGAACTGAAACTACTCCCGCTTTTAGGCCGTAACGCGGGCAGCATCATGGTCACGAAAAAAATCGCCTCCGGCCTGAAACGCAACGTCGTCCCCGACCGAATCGACCTGCGCGACCGCCCCTATCAGCCCACCGTCGCGGTGATTCCCGGCGCGTCGCTCGAACCCAAGACCGACATTCCCGTGCTGTTTCAGGGCGACAGCAATGCCTGCACCGGCTTCTCGCTGGCGAGCGTAATCTATCACTTGCAGCACACGGCGAAGCGCAATCCCGCGCAATGCGGCGTATCGCCGTTCATGCTGTACTCGATGGCGCGCCGCTACGATGAATTTCCGGGCGACTCAACCGCCGACACCGGATCTAGCCTGCGCGGCGCGATGAAGGGCTGGTACAAACACGGTGCCTGCGCCAGCAAACTCTGGACAACCGAGCCAATGCCCAGCGCGCCGGTCAAAAAAACCAGCGACGACTGGTGGCTGGATGCCGTATTGCGCCCGCTCGGCGCTTATTACCGCGTCGATACGCGCTCGATCACCGACATGCATGTCGCGCTGAACGAAGTCGGCATTCTCTATGCGAGCGCCGTCTGCCACAGCGGCTGGGATGAAGGTTTCGCTGTTAAATTCAAACCGAACGGGCAAGCCCGTTCCCCTCTCTCCAGCTCTCTCCCGCAAGCGGGCGAGAGGGATAACGTCTCGCTGCGCAAGTCTCACGTTAATACTCGCTGGTGGACGATTCCGCCGCAGAAAGCCACACCCGCCGACGGCGGACACGCCTTCGCCATCGTCGGCTACAACAGCGACGGATTCATTATCCAGAACTCATGGGACACCGGCTGGGGCAGCGCAGGCCGCGCCGTGCTCGGCTACGAAGACTGGCTCGACAACGCGATGGACTGCTGGGTCGCGCAGTTGGGCGTGGTCACCGACCTGCACCGGGAAATCGCACAAGCCAGCACACTGCGGCTGCGCGCCGGAAAAGTGCAGCTCGCCAGCGAACCCTCGTTGCGCAAACGCGAAATCAGCCCGTTCATCATCGACATGGAAAACAACGGGCGACTCAGCAACACCGGCGAATTCCGCACCCGGGATTCCGACATCGAAGCCCTGGTCAACCTGCACCTCGGCGAAGCGCGCAAAGCCTGGAAGCTGGGCAAAAATGATGCGGTGGACATCGCCATCTACGCGCATGGCGGGCTGACATCCGAAAGCGACGCGGCGGCCACCGCAGCGAAATGGATACCGGCGCTCTACGACCAGCAGATTTTCCCGATCTTCCTGATGTGGGAAACTGACCTGTGGTCCACGCTCTCCAACCGTCTCGAAGATACGCTCAGGGGACAACCGCGCCCGACCGGCGGCCTGTTCGACAACGTCAGAGGCTGGTGGAACGAACGGCTGGAAAAGCTGCTGGCAAAACCGGGCACCACCATCTGGGGAGAGATGAAGCAAAACGCCGAGGCGATTTCCGGCGCGAAAGACAGCGGCGGAGTCAAACTGTTCGAGGCCTGCAAAAAATCTCCTCACTTCGCCGACCTGACCAAAGTGCGCCTGCACCTGATCGGCCACTCGGCCGGAGCAATCCTGCACAGCCACGCGATCGAACGGCTGTGCGGCGACGGATGGATATTCGACAGCGTGAACTTCATGGCTCCCGCTGTGCGCCTGGACACCTTCCAAGCCAAGGTTGTCCCCGCCATCAAGAACAAACAGGTCAAACGCTACAACCAGTTCCATCTGTCCGACGACATCGAACAGAAAGACCCGACCTGTAAGGGCATGCTCGGCTACAGCCGCTCGCTGCTATACCTCGTCTCGCAGTCGTTCGAAAAAGGCGAAGTCACCCCGATACTCGGCATGGAAAAATATTTCAACGAAAAGATCGCGCCGCAAAAGCTGAAAACGGTGCGCATCTGGGCTGCGCCGGGCAAAGAGTCCCAGAGCGCCACCCACGGCGGGTTTGATGATGATGGGGCGACTATGAAGAGCGTGATTGGGCTTATCCGGGAGGATGTGCTTTGAACAGAAATCGGTTAGGCATCACAATGTTTTATCACAAGAACAAAGTCATGCTGACCCGCATAGTTCACTTTAAAGTTACTTGTACCGATACGCAGGAGGGGAGAATGCGACGTTGGCTTTTTAGTATTGCGCTGCTATTGCTATTAACAGGATGTGCGACAGATCAAAGCCGCTTTCCAGTCAGTGTAACCATAGCCGAGCCAAGGCAAACCACTGAGCCTTCCCCCACGCCATCTGCCCCGGCAGCGTCACCCATACCTGCAGCACCACTCGCCGCAAAAACGAACATGATAGAGGCAGTAATGCCGGCTCAAACACCTCAACGTGTAACCACTGCCACCAAAGCAAAACCGCTCAGAATATCCAATCCGCCGCTTGTTACCGAGACACCGACTAGCGATACCCCTGTGGCAGTCGCCAAGTCCGCCGACGGATCAGCGTCTTATTACGTACCCAATAAGATGATCGATAAAGCGCCATCGATCGTTCACCTCTGGATCGATCCCGCCATGCCGGTGAAGGAGTTGCAGGAGAAGCTCGCCAGACAACTCAAGCTCGATCTTGATCACATCAAGATACGCATGGCGAAAACTGCGTCAACCGGTGCCACTATTGCGGGTGACATTCAGGGATTAACCAAGGTGCGCGTGGGCGACAAGATGGTCGCCCAATTAAGCGGAAACGACTTCAAATTTTCTCCCGAGGAACCAACGCCCGGAGAGTTGGATGGTGCCACATGGAAATGGCATTGGCAGGTCACCCCCCTGCACGCAACAAAATCGCAGCCGCTGCTGCTGACGATCAAGGCTTGGATCGACGAAACACCGCGCAAGACTTCAATGCCTAGCATCGACGAACCTGTGATCGTGGAAACAGATGAGTCAGGTACCGAACGCATCAATCGCTGGACAGAATTTCTGAAGGCTATCGAGGGCTTATACGCGGCGCTTGCAGCGGTCGCAGTGATTCTTTTTGGGCTAAGCGTCAAATTCAAAGATCAATTGCGCCGATTTCTGCGCATCGGTGGTAAACCAAACTGATCGGCAACCATCCCAGTTCATAGAGGCAGAGAGAAGCAAAGGAAGCAGCATAACAATGTTTTTCACAAAGAAAAGCGATGCTGTCCCGTTTAATTAATTATTATTGGACTTGAATTCTATGCGCGCATTACTTGATGTTACCCCCACCCCAGAACAGCTTTCATTATTTTCAAGAGTAAAGTCCGGTGTCGAAGTAATTCGTGGTGCTGCGGGAAGTGGAAAAACGACTACAGCTCTTCTGAAGTTACGTTCAACACTAAGTTTTTTCATCAATCGTAAACGTCGTCAAAATCGGGTAGACCCAATACGTATTTTAGTGTTGACGTACAACCGTACATTAAGCGGATATATATCTGAGCTAGCAAATCAACAGGTGCCGCAAAGTGTCGAAATTAATTTAGAAATAATGACATTCGGAAAATGGGCGGTGTCCACACTTGGTCGTCAAGCAATGATTGATGACTCAGTACGTTCTGGCTTGATTGCTCAACTAGGATCGTCCATCGAGTTACCAACTTTATTCATCGAAGAAGAGGTAGATTATTTACTCGGACGATTTATGCCTGACGACATAAATAAATATTTAACGGCAAGAAGAGATGGGCGTGGTGGGACACCCAGAATGGATCAACCCCAACGAGAGGCGCTCATTGCGAAGATTGTTCAGCCTTTCATTGCTTATAAGAAAAAGCATCGCGTAAAAGATTGGAATGATTTGGCAGTTGAGTTAGCTGAAGCCAAGCATCAGCACTATGATGTAGTGATAGTAGATGAAACACAAGATTTTTCAGCTAATCAGATACGTGCTGTCATGAATCAGTTGATGGATACACATTCTGTTACGTTCATCCTTGATACGGTTCAACGAATTTACTCAAGAGGTTTTACGTGGCAGGAGGTCGGAATTCAGGTTCGGCCAGAAAACAGTTTTAGGCTCGCAGTAAACTATCGAAACACTAAGGAGATTGCGGCTTTCGCTGCTTCTTTGCTAAATGGGATTGGAACTGACGATGATGGAACAATGCCAAATTTTTCTTATGCAACAGGAACAGGTGTAAAGCCAAAAGTGTTGAAAGGTCAGTATAACAAGCAGGTAAGCTTTGCTATTAAATCAATAAAAAGCGATATCAATCTTAATAAAGAGTCCGTTGCCTTTTTGCATCCAAAAGGCGGGGGTTGGTTTGATGGACCAGGAGGGCTGCGCAATCGATTGAGGGAGGCAGGTTTACCTTTTATCGAGATTACCAGGGAGTCTGATTGGCCGCAAGGAACTGAGAACATAGCATTGAGCACCTTGCATTCTGCAAAGGGTCTCGAATTTGACCATGTGTTCATTTTAGGACTTAACAAGGAGGTTTTGCCACACGGCGATGGCGTAGAAGATGAACGTCTATCGACTCTAAGGCGGCTATTAGCTATGGGAATTGGGCGCGCCAAAAAAGGTGTCGTCTTAGGATATGCCCCTGATGATGTATCTAATTTATTCGCCTTTTTTGATCAAGATACTTATGAGGAGCACGTCTTGTGAGCATTTCAAAAATAGTTAAGGTGCGAGGTATACAAGAAATATTGCACTTCACGACAAACAAGGGAATGCTTGGAATCCTCGATTCACATGCGCTAAAAGCTCGCCATCGTCTCAATGATGATGCTCGGTTGGAGTATATATTTCAGCCAAACGCTATAGACCGTGGCAAGGATTTAAAATATCTAGACTATGTTAATTTATCGATTACTCAAATTAATAGTTGGTTTTTCTCGCGTTCCGCAGGCTCATGGCACAAATTTTCAGACCTTTGGTGGTGCGTACTCTCATTTACGCCTAAAATTCTTGAACATGAAGGCGTGATCTTTACTACGACAAACAATATTTATACAGGTGTTAAACGTGCAACCGGAGCAGCTGGGTTGGACGCCGCCTTTGCGAAAAATATCCTTCAATGGCACGGTAAAAACATTTCCAGACATGATGAACTCCCGCATAATATGACTACTTGCAATCAAGCAGAGGTGCTGTATCCAGGCGAAATATCAACTCAATATTTGAGTACTATTTATGTTCGTGATGAAGATACCGCTGATGAATTGGCAGGCCAATTCGGTGCGGTGAATCATGTACCTGTTGATATTCAGGTGAAGGCGGAGTTATTCCGCGAATTAGGGTAAGAAAGTTTATCAATGGGACAACAACGTGAACTCAGGACTATTAACTCATCTCTTTGGGCGGCCTATGGTGATATTTTAGGTTTCCCAATAGAGTTGGTTGATAGCAATGGCGTTATGCGCCGTATTGGAGATTATCGAATAGTAAAGCCTGTTACTTGGAAGCGAATGGTGGGGGGGAAGTTTGGCGCTTTAGCTGAATTAGGCGCTGGAAGTTATTCAGATGATACCCAGCTACGTTTAAGTACATCCAGAACCATAAGAGGCGACGGTTATTTCGATGTCGAAGCCCTTGCAAAAATTGAACTCCCCGTTTGGCTTTCTTACTCACTTGGTGCAGGTCGGGGCAGTAAGCTTGCGGCGTCTGCATTGGTGCAGAAAGGTACGACGTGGTTTAGTAATTTCTATGAACAGAATGACAACCAGTATATAAATGGCGGCGGTAATGGGGCAGCCATGCGAATTCAACCGCATGTTTGGGCTGCTACAAACTTGTCGAATCCATCTACTTTCCTATTAGATGTACTGCGTAATTCAGTTTGTACGCATGGCCATCCGCATGGTATAGGTGGAGCACTAATTCATGCAGCAAGTCTAGCCTTTGTTCTTCGTGAGGGAACTTTACCTTCTCCTAATGATTGGAAAGATTTTGGTCGTCATATCTTGCTAGCTTCTGATCTTGTTCGTGCCGATCAAAATTTAAGTACATTTTGGCTCCCCACATGGAATAAAAAAGCAGATGTATTGTTTGATACGGCTTTAGAAAAAGCGCATCACGAATGGAAGGCTGATATTGAGGCATGCAATTCCTTCATGAAAATGCATCCTAATGATGCCTATGAGGGACTTGTCCGCGCATTAGGTGGGCTGACACCAGAACAACGAGGATCTGGTCTTAAATCTGCTCTATTTGCATTAGCTGCATCTTGGCTATTTAAGGACGAAGGCGCTGAGGCAACAATACTTACAACAGCAAATCTCTTGTTTAGCGATACAGATACAGTCGCCACAATGACTGGAGCTCTTGTTGGAGCATATTATTCAGATACGCCACCCAGTGGAGCAATACAGGATATTGAATATATTACAGAGGAAGCTAAACGACTATGCACAATTAGCAATGGAGGGCAGGTCGAAAGTTTTGAGTATCCTGATCTTTTAAGTTGGTCACCCCCAAAAAATCAACTTGACAGTCTAGGTACCATAGATGGTCGCCTAGCTGTTGCCGGGCTGGGTTGGGTAACACCATTTGGAGATGAGTTTGCAACGGGTCAAAAAGATGCGCTTTGGCAATGGCACGAATTTGAATTTGGGCAAACCATACTTTGTAAGCGGCGCACAACTCTTAAACCGCTTGCCACTGCTAGTTTTCCAGCTATTGTGGCAACACCTGAGCCATACATCCGACCAAAATTATTGAAAACTATAACACCAACTAGCCAGAAAATGAGAACACCAGATCTTTTCGACAACTCACTCAAGCCATCAGTCGACAACATGATTCCAAGTTCAAATGAAGCAACTTTAGATGAACTGACAAATCAAGCAATTCGCTCTGGATTCGATCCAGAAGTTATTGGCCTACAACTACTCATGCTTTCTGCACGCACAAATGGGATAGAACTAGCTATAGCTTACGCAGCCATCATTGCTAAGGCTCGACGTGCTCGTCTCAGAAAAGAACAAGCTTAGCCTGTAACAGAGCTAACGGAGTCAGCATCACAATGTTTCCCACAAAGCAAAGCGATGTTGTTTAATTATGCTGACCCTAATCAATCCGGAAAAGGAGATTTGAACATGCAAATCGATTTTCATCACGCGACTACCTATGTGGTCGCGCGCGATGCCGGATTCGAACATGAGCATGCCGACACCATTGCTTACGCCGCCCAATATGTGGACGACGCGACCAGTTCCGGCACCATTTATTTCGACAATTGCGCCCTCTACAACCGCACCAGTTCCGCCCACAAAATGCTGGATTTGCGCAATACCGAAGAATTGGCAAATCATGAGGTCTGGATGCCTTTTCACTTCCTGCCCGGCAACGGCGGCTTAGCCGCCGGGCTTAACCCAAACGGCAGTTTCATCGACAAGATCGTCTGCACACCGAACAGCCCCGTGGCGCAAGAAATGGTGCGCGATGCCATTCTGGAAAAGAATCGCGTCTACGGCCTGCACCGGCTGGGGGTAACCATGCACGTCTATGCCGACACTTGGGCTCATCAGGGTTTTGCCGGTGTGCTGCATAACGTGAATGAAGTCGAAGACGCGGAAGAAACTGATAACTGCGGTGTTTTTGATATGGGGCTAGCCGACATATTGAGGGACGCGCTGGACGATACGATTCCGCCGCTGGGTCATGGCCGCGCGCAGATTTTTCCCGACATGCCCTTTCTCAGGTGGAAATACAAAAATGGTCAAGGTATCTGGGTAGAGCGAGACAACACCAAGGATTTTCTCGATGCGGCAGAAAATATGTGCAAAGCCATGCGGCGTTACATTCTGGGTGATCCCGATGCAAATGTATCCGGACTCACCCCTGCCACCCGCCAACAGATTGAAAAAATGTTTATCGATACCGTTCTTGTGGACGGTGAAGAACGTCACCAAGCATGGCTCAAAGCCATCCGCGCAGGCAAGTTCACCGTGTGCGGTGAACAAAACATAGACGGCTACTTCGCCCGGGGCAAAGACTCATGGAAGGCCGATGCACTGGGTACCAGCCATGACCTGCCGGTACATAAATACCAGAAGCATTTTCTGGAAAGCTCATGGAAAAATTTCCACGATGCCATCCATGCGCACCGCTTCAATGTGGTTTACAACATCCTGCCAAAATACGGAATTTGTGCGGCGTAGAGCTTCAAAGGGGGGCAGCGTCACATTGTTTTATAGTGGTATAGCCATACTCCGACCTTGGCCCGTTTGATTTCGTTCAGCCCCTTCACGTTGAGCCTCGGGTGCATTTGAAAGTATTGGTAATGCTATCGGTAGCGTGCGCTGTGCGCACGATTTTTGGTTGTGTTGTCGTGCGCACAGCGCACGCTACGCACTGACCTGACACAGATTAGCAAATTGACCAACACTTTTACTCACAAGTCAGTATTTAGTGAAACACATGATCCTTGTTTCATACGGGTTCCAGCATCATTTTTGTAGTCATAATTCCTGACTACTGTGTAAATGCACCCCTTGAGCCTCACCCGAGTTGCTTATTGCAGGGCATAGAATGATAATCATATTTCTTATGCATTTTGGAGTCCGCCATGAAAGTCTATTCAGCAGTCATTGAACGGTGTCCACAAACTGGCCTGTTCGTTGGTTTTGTTCCCGGTTTTCCTGGCGCTCACTCCCAAGGGGAAACGCTGGACGAAGTTAATCGCAACCTGCACGATGTCATTACAATGCTTCTGGAGGATGGCGAGCCTATGCTGGAATCCGAATTTGTCGGGGTTCAAAACGTCGCTATCGCTTGAATCATGGGCAATATCCCCGTCCTCAAGCCCAATGAAGTCATTGCCATTCTTATCAAACTCGGCTTCACTGAAATTCGACAACGCGGATCACACAAACAATTCCGCGATACGACAGGCCGCTGTACAACGGTTCCGTTCCATCAAGGCCGAGACATCTCTCCAATCTTGCTCCGTCAAATTGCAAAAGACATCGGCCTCGCACTTGATGAGTTGCTCAAACATAGATAGCCTAACACTCAAGCGGGACTGCGCAAAAGCGTATAGCTCCTCAATTTGAACGTTGAACCCCAAATGTCCCGCCTCCCCCTCTTCCTACTGCTGGCCTTGCTCTCAACCGCCAGCCTCGCCCAACCGAAAGGAATCGCCATGACCACCACCGAAACCAAACAAACCGCCTATCTTGCGGGCGGCTGCTTCTGGGGCATGGAAGAGCTGGTACGGCAGATTCCCGGTGTGCTGGTGACCGAGGTCGGTTATACCGGCGGCGACACGCCGGATGCGGTCTATGAGCAAGTGAAGACGGGGCGCACCGGCCATGCCGAATCGCTGAAGGTTGTATTTGACCCGAAGCAACTGAGCTACAGCCACCTGCTGTTCGAGTTTTTCCGTATGCACAACCCGACCACGCGCAACCGGCAGGGCAACGACACCGGTACGCAATACCGCTCGGCGATCTTTTATCTCGGCGAGGAGCAAAAACGCACTGCCGAAGAGGTTATCCGAACCGTGGATGCCTCCGGTGATTGGAAAGCCAAGGTAGTCACCGAAATTGTGCCGTTCAGGGAGTTTTACCGCGCCGAGGAATACCACCAGAAGTATCTGGTCAAACAGCCGCACGGTTATACCTGCCACTATATACGGCGGATGAGTCTGGGCGAGTCCGGCAAGCGGCCCGAATAGTCTATTGCAATCCTGTCGGCTGTGGGGGTATCATCAAACCGTGAAATAAAGTTGACTATAGAGTCGGCTATTAAAAAGTTTCCCGTTCGTGGTGAGCCTGTCGAACCAAACAACCCTTCGACTAGCTCAGGGCGAACGGATTTGTAATCTATATTGTTGGCCGACTCTATAATGCCCTGAAAAATATAGATACTCCTCCTGCCATTCGCATAGAATCAATACAACAAAGCGCCGATTAAAACAGGCTGCATGGCAAGAGCGGTAAGGTTTGCTGCACTATTTAAAGTTATAACTTTTATGCCACTGGACGCGATGAAAAAATCCGCTTTTACGATACCGATGTTATCCCCGCTTCGCCGCATGCCGCGCCACATGGTTGCAGGCTTTTTCTCGTTTTGTCTGCTGGCCGCGCCTTGCGCGTGGGCTGGGTTTGACGAGGGGATGCAGGCGTACAACAAAGGCGACTATGCCACCGCTCTGCGCGAGTTTCGCCTCGCCGCCAACAAGGGCAACGCCAGCGCGCAATCACATCTGGGCAATATGTATCACGAAGGTCAGGGTGTGCCAAAGAACTTCACCGAATCTGCAAAGTGGTACCGCCTTGCCGCGGGCAACGGGTTTGCCCAGGCGCAATACAATCTGGGCGTGATGTATTACCACGGCAAGGGTGTGCCGCAGAACTATACCGAGGCGATCAAATGGTATCGGCTGGCGGCCGCGCAATCCAATCCCAGCGCGCAATACAATCTGGGCGTGGTGTACGCCGAGGGCAAAGGCGTAACACAGGACGATGCCGAGGCGGTGAAGTGGTTCCAGCAAGCTTCCGAGCAGGGCGACTCCAAGGCGCAATTCAATCTGGGGCAGATGCACCGGATGGGCAAGGGTGTGCCGCAGAACGATGCCGAAGCGGTGAAATGGTACCGGCTGGCAGCCGATCAGGGCAATACCAGCGCGCAATTCCACTTGGGCAACATGCATCGCGAAGGCAAAGGCGTACCAAAGAATCAGGCCGAGGGCGTTAAATGGTACCGTCTGGCCGCCGAGCAGGGCGAGGTTCTCGCGCAGTTATTTCTGGGAGCCATGTATTACCGCGGCGAAAATGTGCCGAAGGACTATCCCGAAGCGGCCAAGTGGTACCGGCTGGCCGCCCAGCAGGGTGAAGTAATTGCCCAATACAATCTGGGGCTGATGTATTACCGAGGCAATGGCGTGACGCAGGACTATGCCGAGGCGGCCAGATGGTATTTTCTGGCAGCCGAACAGGGCAACGCCAACGCCCAATTCAATCTGGGCGGCATGTATTATCAGGGGTGGGGAGTGCCGCAAAACGATGCGGATGCCTACAAGTGGTTCATTCTGGCCGCCGAGCAAGGCAACAAAAGCGCCAGCCTGCTGATGAACAGTATCGCCGAACAAATGCCGCCGGAGAAAATTGCCCAAGCCAAGGAAGCCGCCAAGGTTTGGGGCGAACAACACAAGCAATAGATTTATACGTCAAGGCTCAAGGGCGCGATTCATCGCGCCCTTATTTATTTCCTGATTAGCTACAAGTTCAGCAAGTTAAACACCGTTTTGCTCCCCTCTCCCACTTGTGGGAGAGGGGACTGCCGAACTTCGCTCCTACAATATTTCCCCATCATTCGCATCGGGCGCATCCAGCGCCGCGAACTCAAGCCCTTCGATTTCCTGCAACGACTTTCCGGCAATGCCCTGCAAGTCGCCGTACATCCCGACCGTCGCGCCCATCACCCGTTCGATCTGCTCTTCACGCTTGGCCCACTGCTTCATGATCGCCTTGCGCTCCTTGTCGAGATCGGTTTGCATCGACGAGAACGCTTCGACGATCGCTTCCACGCGCTGCTTGAAACGCGGGCCGGTCAGGTACTGGTAAACCATCTCGGTCTTGGTCTGCTGGCCTTCGGAAACCTGCCGGGCCATGTTGACCTGCAGCAGGGTGTGGCGCAGCGCGGTCGCGACCGGAATCGCGGCGCGCGGGCTGGTCACCCACACCCCGTCGATCACATCGAATGACTCCACCCCCTTCGGCAGCACTTGGCTGACCAGCACCGCAATCTCCGCCTTGGCGGCGCGCTGGTCTTCGCGCAGCTTGGTGAGCCACGCGTCGCTCCAGTTCTTGGTGCGTTTGGATTCCCACAGGATCGACCCGCTGGACTGCCCGCCGGGGCTGACCACCCGTTGCAACACGTCGCCGCCGAATTCGCCTTTTGCCACCGGCTCGATGTTGTCGAACGGGAACTTCACGCGCAGCAAATTTTCCAGCTCCAGTTCCTGCACTTCGCCCTGCAACTGCTGCGAACCCTGATCGGCTTTCTGCTTGAGCTCCTCGATCTTCTGCTGCATCGACGCGATGGTCTGGTCTTTCTCCATCACCTTGAGCTTGAGCCCGTCTTCGGCTTCACGTTTGGCCTGCGCGCGCACCTCGGTCAGCCCGTCCTGTACGCGTTTTTCGACGGTGAGTTCCAGTTCGCGCTTGGCATCGTCCAGCTCGCGCTGCTTCTTGATCAGCTCCGCCTGCGCCTTCTGCGCTTCGGCCAGTTTCTCGTTGTTGAGATCGAGCACTTCGCGCAGCTCGGTCAGTTCGCGCGCCTTGTGTTCCAGTTCGGCGGCGCTGGCCAGCTTGGCCTTTTGCGACTCCTCCGCCACCACGCGGGCGCGCTCGGTTTTCAACTGCGTCGCCACCTGTTCGGCGATCTGCGCATCCAGATTGCGCTTGGCCTCCGCCATGTGCTTTTCCTGTTCGCGGATGCCCTGCTCGCGCTTGGCGATCTCGTCGTTCTGCTGCGCCAGCCGCAGTTCGAATTCCCGGCGCGTGGCAGCGATCAACGGTGCCGCCAGCGACTCGGTGAGCCGTATCTCGGTTTTACAGTTCGGACAGGTGATGGTCGGTTCGGTCATGGGTACACCATATTGTGTTTTGCAGTACTCGGCGAATGCGCAAGTTTAGCGCAAACCTGTCCAAGTTAATTGCTCAGTGTTTTTTAGCTTTCGTAGTGAAAACGGCACGCAATAATCACCAGCTCAGCATCTGTTGCGCGATAGACCAAACGATTCGCTTCATCTATGCGCCGCGACCAATAACCGGATAATTCACCGCGTAATGGCTCCGGCTTGCCTATACCTGCAAATGGATCACGCGCAGCCGCTGCAATCAGTTGGTTTATCCGCTTGAGCGTTTTTTTATCCTGATTTTGCCAATATAAATAAGCATCCCATGCATCGGGCACAAAGTGAATGGCGCGCACAGCTAATCGGTACTAAGCAGTTGCCGGACTTGCGCTTGACCGGATTTATCCTGCGCTATAGCGCGAGCCAATGCCGCGGCATTTGCCGGATTGCTGGTCAGGTGTAACGTCTCCATGATGCTGTTGTAGCTGTCCAAAGACATCACCACCGCATCGCCTTCCGCGTCGCGTCGACTGATAATGGTCACGTCCGCATCCTGGACGACTTCATCCAGAATTGATTTGAGCGAATTGCGCGCGTGGGAATAAGTAACGACTTTCATGCTCACCTCACTTGTTCATTAAGTTGGACAAGTCTAACCAAGGATAGCATTCAACGCAAGCAGAAGTCTTGGCTTAAATTGCGCAGCTTTGGATGCTGGTTTGATGCAAAACACGATGGCAGGCTGTCTGATATAAGAGTGGTTCAGCGCCCCTATATTCCGGAAATATAGCCGAACCCGACTAGATTAACTCGCCCGGCTTGCATAAATCACCCGCATGTATATACTCAATGTGTATACACAAAAGGAGTCGACCATGCGTACTGCAAAAGTTTTCAAAAGCGGCAACTCGCAGGCGGTGAGAATTCCGGCGGAGTTCCAGTTCGATACCGACGAGGTGGAGATTTTTCGCCGGGACGATGAATTGGTTCTGCGCAAAAAAGCCAAATCGCTGGAACAGGCATTTCACCTGCTGAGTTCATTACCCGCCGATTTCATGACTGAGCGCAAAGATGACCTACCGCAAGAACGTGCCGGTCTGTAGACCATGCCGCGCTACCTGCTCGACACCAACATCTGCATCTACATCAAGAATCATCGCCCGGCAGAAGTGCTGGCGCGCTTCTCAAAATTACCGCCCGGCAAAGTCGCCATGTCCGCCATCACCTATGGCGAACTGTGTTTTGGTGCCGAGAAAAGCTCAAAATCCAAGGAGTCGCGACAGATACTGGAACACCTGATCGCACTGATCCCGGTCTTGCCGTTGGATGACGGCGTATCGGTGCACTACGGAAAAATCCGTCATCACCTGCAAAGCAGCGGCAAACCCATCGGCAATAACGACCTGTGGATCGCCTCCCATGCACTTTCCGGCAAACTGATTCTGGTCACCAACAATGCCGCAGAGTTCGAGCGTGTGCCGGGATTGCGGGTTGAAAATTGGGTTGCTCAATCGCACTATTGAGCGTACTATTTATCGCACTTAAAATGATCCAATAAGGAAATACGCCATGTCCAGCCTGACCGCCAATGACTTAAAAACAAAAGGAATCGCCGCCATCGAGGCCGCGTTGGCGGATAAACCGGAAGCAATCGTCTCGGTGCGCGGCAAGGAGCGTTTTGTGGTGATGGACATTGCGCAATATCACTACCTGCGCGAATGCGAGCTGGAAGCGGCGTTGGCCGAAACGCATGCCGATGTCGCGGCGGGACGCTTTGTAAAGGAATCGGCAGCGGCGCACGTCAAACGGGTGAAGAAGTCCGCAGCATGAGCAGAATCATGGATGCCGCTCGTCCTTTCGAAAGACTTACTTCGGCCACGCCCCATCGACCATGACTTTTCAGCTCATCTTCACCGAGCAATACGAAAAACGCGCCGCGCGTTTTCTAAAACGCCATCCGGAGCTGGAAAAACAATACCTCAAGGCACTGCAACTGCTTGAGCTGAACCCGTATCACCCCTCACTGCGCTTGCACGCCTTGACTGGCAGGCTGCAGGGGCTGCACTCAATTTCCATCAATCTTTCTTACCGCATCACACTGGAACTGTTGATTCGGGATGAAGAGATCATTCCCGTGAATGTGGGCGATCATGATGCGGTGTATTAGCAATACAATCCGGCATTATTGATCCTGCACGAATATGTTTAAGTTTACCGTTCGGGCTGATGCTTCGACAATCTCAGCACAGGGTACGCAAAGCGTATCGAAGCCCATTCACCCTTCGATACCTCAGGGCGAATGGACTTCAAACTTCACTTTGCCGAATCACTAACTCCTGGTGTTGACGGATACGGATGCGCTGCTCACGGATTCTTCCACGCGCACCGCTTCCCCCTCGATCACTTCGCCCTCATACACCTCGCCCATGAACGCCTCGCGCTGCACGTTTGCGCCGTGCGGCGGAAAATCGCGCATTTGCGCCTTCATCTGTTTGCGCAGGGCGCGCGTCTTCCACCACAAGTAAGCAAATGCCACTGCGCCGATACTCACGACGGCCACAATCAGCACCGCCGAGAACATCAGCGCCACACCGGCCAGCGCCGTAGCCACGGCTATCGTGCCCGCTTTGCGCAACAGGCTGGGAGGGTTGGCCGTAGTATTGGAAAGATATTTGATCTGCATTTTTATAATAAATCCGTTCGCCCTGAGCTTGTCGAAGGGTAATGTTCCGAATCCTGAATAAGTTTTTATAGTTTAGCCGATTCTTGCTGCAAGCGAGGCACCAGCGG
Source organism: Gallionella sp. (assembly GCA_028689145.1). Taxonomy (GTDB): domain Bacteria; phylum Pseudomonadota; class Gammaproteobacteria; order Burkholderiales; family Gallionellaceae; genus Gallionella. Next base: position 135,657 of record JAQTWT010000006.1, on the reverse strand, counting down.
TAATCCGGCAATTACGGCGTGAAGGTTTAAAAAGCTGGGAGCAGTATATTTGCAGCGAAAAATAATGCGAACCGCTTTAATTCTACGTAGTTTTTCACATGTTATACCCGCTATAATTACCCCGACTGAGTAGGCGCGTTAGCCATACGAAAGGAAACACGATGAACAGAATCGAAGTTCCCATTGCACAACTTTCATTCACCCAAAAACTGGATTTGATGGAAATGCTCTGGGCTGACATGGTCGGCAACGAAAAGAATCTGGCATCTCCGGCTTGGCATGAAACCGTCCTCAATGATCGCGAAGCTGCCTTGAATTCAGGCAAGGCAACCGTTTCAAACTGGGAAGAAGCCAAAGAAAGAATCAAGAAAAACGTGTCATGAGGATAAAAATCCTCAGCGCCGCAGAAAACGATCTCGAAGAAGGCTACCGGTTCTACGCATCGCAAGCCGACGGCCTCGGCACATATTTCCTGGATACGCTCTACTCCGACATCGACTCACTGGCCTATTTTGCGGGGATGCACCGTGTAGTGATGGGCTACCACCGGCTACTCTCCAAGCGTTTTCCATTTGCTGTTTATTATCGCGTCGCCGACGAAGAAACCATCGTATTCGCTGTTCTTGATTGCCGCCGGAATCCGAGCTGGACAAGGAAAAAACTACTCAAGGGATGAACAGGCTACGGATATAGACCTGAGCCGTTTAACTCCTTGCTGAAACGAGCGGCGTGATTCTGAAAAATATCCCGAACCGGCCCCTTTGCCCGCCGCAAGTTCTTTTCCATCAGCATTGACACTACCCGCCAAACTCAAATACAGTTCGCCCCACTTGCATATCTGCCAAACGCACATCGCACCGCACGCACGGCGCGAGGCTCATGGCAAATTCCCCCAGAACAGGAGCTGGCGCAAGACAATAAACCCGCGAAGACGGGAAGCATTGTCGGCTGTACGACTGTTTGATAAAGGGGAAGCACTTGCCTCATCTCTCACCAAGCATCCGTTGCTCAGACCAGATAAGTCGTGGTCTACCCAAAATTATTCCGCAGCTTACAAATCATGAGTTTAACGTCTTGAGGTCACAATCTGTGACCTCAAGTTCGGAGGCTCTGGACAAGTGTTCGATGCCATCCGCGAATTGATGACACCGCCCGAGCTGCAGAAAAAGCGGCCTATCGGGTTTATCAGCGGCGATGAAAAGCCGAAGAAAGATTGACTGGCATGAGGGAGTTTGTGTACGTGCAAAAAAATTCGAAGCTGACCCGTTTAATTACAGGGGTGGGAGTTAAATAACGTGCCCATGCAGTCAAATTCATTCACTCTGGCACATCCCATTCGCAGCTCAAGCTTTGCAGTCGTGAATCGCTAATACATAAGGACAATGCAGCCATGAAGATCGACATACATACTCACACAAAGAAATGTAAATCAGGCGATGTGGCTACAAGATCAATTTCCCCTAAAGATTTCTGCGAGACCATACTATCCACAGAGGTCAAAATTGTTGCAATCACCAATCACAATGTTTTCGACCTGACTCAATTCCAAGAAATTGAATCCTGCATGAAAGGTGGTGCGCAAGTCTGGCCTGGTATTGAGATTGATGTTCTTGAAAACGGATCAAGAGGTCACTTGATAGTGATAGTTTCACCTAGCTCGGCGAGTGAGTTTTCTGCCGCAATTGATGAGCTAACAAAGAATTCCACCCCGGACTCCTTTACGGCAACCATTGATAATGTTCTGGCTACATTTGACACCTTCAATCCGATTTACATTGCACATTACAAGCAAAAAAAACCAGGACTAACGGATGACGTTCTTGAAAAGCTTGTGAAGAGAACAAGCAACCCAGAGTACGTGATCAAAGAAGTAACCAACTCAATCTCAGCCGGTATCTATATTTCACACGGACATTCTTCAATTTTCGGATCTGATATTCATGACTGGGCGGAGTACGAAAAGCTTTCCCAATATCTTCCAGACCTTCGGCTTCCTGTCGCCAGTTTCGAGCATTTTTGCCTGCTGCTAAAAAAAGATACAGCGGCAATAAATACGATGCTGGATAGAAAAACGTCCGAAGACCTCGTGCTGCGCCATTTTGAGGATGCCCCGGAATTGAGAATTAAGGCATTCAACGACATAAATGTCGTTTTCGGCCCCAAAGGAACTGGGAAGTCCTGCATCCTGAGGGCGATTGCCAAGCACTACTCAGAGAATGGAGTTGATGCAAAAGTCTACGTATCAGGCAGTGATCGTCTGGATGAGATTTACGATACCAAAGGCAAAAGCTTGATAATTAATCTTAATACGTATGGCATCAACTACTGCACAAACGAAATAAAAGCCCTGCTCAACGCGAAGGAGGTGAATGTTACGAGTATCAGCAAGTACGTAAACTATTTTAAGGAAACTAACACGAACAAAAACGCTAGCAAAATACTGCTCAAGGACATCGACAAAGAGGAGGGAGGTAGCGCTAAGCGCGAATTTATTGAAATTATTGGCACAGCGAAAGCGACAAATGAATTTATTAAATTTTTGGATGAGAATCCTACCGTAAGAAAAGAGCTTGATGAAAAGGAGCACTCAGAAATTACTCGAATCCTAAGAGGACTTCTGGATCGTCTTCGCAAGAAGGAATGGACAACTTTTTCAGATTGGAAAGAAATAACTTTACTGAACTCGGCAATCGAGACTTTCCGAAAAGTGATAGAGCTAAAAACAGGAAAACCGGCAAAACCGACAACAACAGGTTTTCATGACTACGCGATAAACCGCATGATGATTGAGATCAACGCAGCCAAAGTCGTAAAGAGCGTAGACACAGATATTCCCATGCAGAACGAGGTTGTTGGTGGCCTTGGGTTAAACAAGGGATATCTGCAATTTCTTACTGAGTTTAGGTTTCAGGGCGGTGATATTACGGACAGTTCTATGCTAAGCCTAACTGGGATTAAAAAAGGGTCGCAGAAAAAGTTCGTCATTTATGTCCGAAAGATATTTAAGCACGCCTATGAAGACGACTTGTTTCAACATATATCCGAACTCAATGCAATCGAAGATGTAGAAGATATCGAAACAGTTCTTCAGCTACTTCTATTCAAGAGATACTTTGCGATAGACGGGCAGCCCTATTCGCCATCGAGTGGCGAATCCTCAATGGTCATGTTGCAGAAAGAGCTAGAAACAGACAAAGAAGTCTACATTTTGGATGAGCCAGAAAGGAGTTTAGGCAATGAATATATCAGTGATGTAATTGTGCCGCTTATTAAGGAACGCGCGCGAGCTGGTAAGAAAGTATTCATTTCGACTCACGATGCGAATATTGCCGTGCGAACACTCCCTTACAGCTCGGTTTATCGTTGCCACGATAAGTTTGGGTATAAAACCTATGTTGGCAACCCCTTTACCAACAATTTGGTAAATCCTGATGACAAGAATGATCAGCTCGATTGGAAAAAGGTCAGCATGAAAACCCTTGAAGGTGGAGAAGAGGCATTTGGAGAGAGAGGAAAAATCTATGGAAACAATTAATGCAACTGTGATGAGCATTGACGATAAGTACTTTATTCAAATTAAACTTGAAGACGAAGAAATCAGCATCCCATTGTCTGATGACAAACCGAATGAAGTAAAGAGCGCATTCAACAAAATCCTTGCCCGAATCAAGGTCGGAGAGTTTCAAATCAAACTGGATAAAGTGGGAGATGATTTATTCACTCTAGTTGCCAATGAATACCTCACCCAACTCAATCGTGAGATACAAGAGGTTCACGGCGAGATGAAGCATTACAACTTGGTTTAATCCAACGCCCGAATACCCTGCGCATGGCCACCCTAATCCCCACCCTCGGCTCTGCCCGCTTCGATGCGGGGGGTGAGTTGCGTCTCGCCGAACGCCTGAAGGATTGCCTCGAAGACAACGCCTGGGTGTGGCACAACATCCCGGTCGGGCCTTTCGGCAGGCATCCTGATTTCGTGACGTTGCATCCGCAGCAGGGCATTGTGGTGCTGGAGGTGAAGGACTGGCACAAGGACAATATCGTCAGTGCGACGCGCACGCATGTCGAGTTGTTGACCCCGCAAGGCACGGTATCGCTGGAGAACCCTTTCGAGCAGGTGCGCAGCTACATGTTCAACGTGGTCAATACGCTGAAACGAGACCCGTTGCTGGTCATCGAGAGCGGCGGCTTCAAGGGGCAGCCGGTGTTTCCCTTCGGGCATGGCGTGGTGTTTACGAATATCACGCGCAAGCAGTTCGACGGAACCGATCTGCATGAGGTGTTTCCGCCGGAGCGCTGCATCTTCCGCGACGAGATGGGCGAGAAGGTGGATGCGGATGCATTTCGCGAGCGGGTCTGGCGCATGGTGTCGCGCCGCATCGGGGCTGGGCTGTCACTGCCGCAGATCGACCGGGTGCGTGCGCGGCTGTTCCCGGAGATTCGCGTCACCCAGATTGCGCTGCCGTTTGACGAAGCGCCTGAAAAATCCTCGCCCGCTGGTGACCGCGTGCTGGAAGTGATGGACATGCAGCAAGAGTTACTGGCGCGCAGCATGGGCGAGGGACACCGCATCGTGCGCGGCGTGGCGGGCTCCGGCAAGACGCTGATTCTGGCGTTCCGCGCCGAGCAAATCGCGCGCGCGGCAAGCCGCCCGGTGCTGCTGTTGAGTTACGCGAACGGCATCTCGGGGCGGCTGGAGAATGCGATGCAGGATCGCGGCGTGGAAGACAAAGTAAACGTTTTCACCTTCCATTCTTGGTGCTCCAAGATGCTGCGCGCCTACGGCCTGCCGATACCAACCGATAAAGAGTTTCCCGACTTTTCGGAGCGGCAGGCTGCCAACGTGCAGGCCGTACTTGATGCCGCCGAGCGCGGACTGATTCCGGGCGGACAGTACGATGCGGTGCTGATCGACGAGGCGCACGACTTCGAGCCGCAATGGCTGGCGCTGGCGGCGAAGATGGTGAACCCGGACACGAAGGCGCTGATGATCGTTTACGACGATGCGCAGGCGATTTATAAAGGGCGGAAACGCCCGGTCTGGAAACAGCTTGGCATCGAGGCCGCCGGTCGCACCACGGTGCTCAAGGTGAATTACCGCAACACCGCGCAGATATTGCGCTTCGCGCGCAAGTTCGCCGCCGATGTGATCGGCGCACCGGGCGTATGCGCCGGTGACGAGAGTGCGATCCTGATGCCGGAAGACGGCGGGCGCGAGGGTGTGGAGCCGGTGGTGCGCCAGTGCGTGAGCCATGACGGCGAAGCACATGCGATTGCGGAATGGCTGCTCGGACGCAAGGCCGCCGGGTATCAATGGGGGCAGATGGCGGTGCTGTATCCCCGGAAATTCATCTGCGAAAAGTTCGAGAAAATACTGGCAAAATCCGGCATACCGATTGACGTGGCAAAAGATCATGGCAACCGCATACAAACGGAGCGGGATGAGGTGCGATTACTGACCATGCACACCGCCAAGGGGCTGGAGTTCCCCTGCGTTGCCATAGGCGGATTGGGTGAGCTAAAGAAGGCTGAGGATATAGAAGACGACATACGCCTGACCTACGTCGCCATCACGCGCGCGACGCACGAGGCATTCATCACTTACTCGAATATGTCTGAGCTGGTCGGGCGGCTGGTGGTGTAGGTCATGCTCGGGGTCGCGAACTATCAGGACCGGCAACGAAATATTTTTGACCTATTGATCTTTCCATAATTCACGACACCACTGCCGTCATTCCCGCTTTCGTAGGTGCGAATTTATTCGCACATAACCTGTTGTTCGTGCGAATGAATTCGCACCTACGCAAACTGCGCAACGTTTGAATTTTCGAGGTGCTCACCTTCAACTGCGTTTTATAGGTTCAATGAGAAGCTCGGCGCTGCCGGGCTTGCTCTTTGCAGCACGCCATATACCAAGCCTAAGCTTGAGTTAAAATCCGCGCCCTCATGTAATGACCTGCAAATACACCTTGCCTCCCACTTCGACCTCTCCGATGCGCCTCACCCACCTTCGCCAGCGCCTGCGCGAACTCGGCGCAAAGCCGTGCCACGAAGATCGCCTGCTGCGCGGCTGGAGTCAGGTCTGTTCATACGACAGGAAGCACAGTCCCGCAGTGACGTTCTTTCCGCTCGCACTGCGCAACGAGTTGTCCGCCATTGAGGCGGAGCTGGATGGGCTGGCGCGGCTGAAGAGTGAGCACGCCGTTACGGCCCTCCCCCCGAGAAAACCCTCTGATGAAACCACTAGCCATTCGACTAGGCCAGCAAACTACGCTGGTCAAGTCGTTGGTTATCCCCAACCCTCTCCCGCAAGCGGGAGAGGGGGCAAATGCGAGAAGCTTTGTTCAATTCCTGCGGGAGAGGTGGCAGACGTAGCGCGGCTACTGGTGGAACTGCATGACGGCCAGATGGTGGAGAGCGTGCTGTTGCCGCGCGGCGGGCTGTGCGTATCGACGCAGGTGGGTTGCGCGGTGGGCTGTGTGTTCTGCATGAGCGGCAGAGACGGTTTGCTGCGCCAGCTCGGCAGCGCCGAGATCGTCGCGCAGGTGGTGCTGGCGCGCCGTCGCCGCGCGGTGAGCAAGGTGGTGTTTATGGGCATGGGTGAACCGGCCCACAATCTCGACAACGTGCTTGAAGCGATTGAGCTGCTCGGCACACAGGGCAACATCGGGCATAAGAATCTGGTGCTTTCCACGGTGGGGGATTTAAGGGTGTTTGAGAGGTTGATGGAAAGAAGCTCCCCTCCCCCTTGCAGGGGGAGGGCTAGGGAGGGGGTAGAAATTATGAGTAATGCCGCTGCATTTTCTACCCCCATCCTAACCTTCCCCCTGCAAGGGGGAAGGAACTTGAGTTCTTCCGTGAAACATGAAACTGTAAAACCGGCACTCGCACTGTCACTGCATACCACCAACGCGGCACTGCGCACCAAGCTGCTACCCCATGCGCCGCGTATCGCTATCGAGGAGCTGGTGGAACGCGCCGAAGCGTATGCGCGCGCCACCGGTTATCCGGTGCAATATCAATGGACGCTGATCGAGGGCGTGAACGACAGCGATGCCGAGCTGGAGCGGATCGTCCAACTCCTCGCCGGAAAATACGCCGTGATGAATTTCATCCCCTTCAACGCAGTGGACGAACTCGACTATCGCCGCCCCTCTGCCGAACGGATCGCGTCTATGGTGGATACGCTTAATCGGCAGGGCATCTACACCAGAGTGCGCGATTCGGCAGGGCAGGAGATCGAGGGCGCATGCGGGCAGTTGCGGGCGCGGACGGTGAAATAATCATGGCGCGCCGCAACCACTACCACGTCTATGTGATCGAATTGTCGAAAGACGTTCTGCACGAAGGTAAATTCAAAAAGTGCAACCCCGGCTACCTCCCCGGCAAGCCCTGCGTGTATGTCGGCATGACCGGGCTTGATCCCGATTTGCGCTTTGACAAACACAAGGCAGGCATTCAATCCAACCGCTATGTGATGGAATACGGATTGCGTTTATTGCCGGACCTCTACGAAGGATTCAACCCGATGTCCTACGACGAAGCGCGCGACAGGGAAGTCGAAGTGGGAATTGATCTGCGCGAGGCCGGATTTGGCGTTTGGCAGGCTTAAGGCGCGTTTCTCAATGCAAATATCAGGTACGCTCTAATCTTATGAAAAAAATCGCCCCAACCAAGGATGAAATCGCGCTGCTGCCGCAATTTTCCGGCCTCACGCTGGAGCACATTCACGTGCCGACAACTACCGAAGAATTTGCGTCTGCCGCTGCCGAAATCAGGGCGGCGGGCATCGCGGGATTCGATACCGAATCCAAACCGACGTTTGTTACCGGCGATGTCAGCGAGGGGCCGCATGTGGTGCAATTTGCACTGCACGACAAGGCTTACCTGTTTCAGCTGCACCGGGTGGAGGGGTTGCCGTTCCTGCTTGAGCTGCTGCAATCGGAGCAACTCATCAAGGTCGGCTTCGGTCTGAAATCGGATCGCGGGCATATCCGCGCAAAACTGGGCGTGCATTTCGGCGGGGTGGTCGATCTCAATACCGTGTTCAATATGGACGGTTACCACAAGGAGATGGGTGTCCGCGCGGCGGTGGGCTTGGTGCTGAAACAGCGTTTCGCCAAATCCAGACACGTGACCACCTCCAACTGGTCGCAGCCGCAACTCACCGCGCAGCAAATGCTCTACGCGGCCAACGATGCCTACGCGGCGCTGAAAGTGCTGGAGGCGATGAACTTGCACCGTGAGGATTTGCCGATTATGGGGGTGCACGCTGAAACCCCGGTAACGAAGCCTGATGCGTGATGCTGTGTAGGATGGGTGGAGCGCAGCGATACCCATCGCCTCTCTTGAAAAAATGATGGGTATCGCTGCGCTCCACCCATCCTACGTTTTATCTCAGGCTTTCTCGAAGCGCATCACCCCGCCTTTGCAATCGACCTTGATGGTGTCTTTCGCGGCGAAGCGGCCTTCCAGAATCTGCTTGGCGAGCGGATTCTCCAGTTGCGCCTGGATGGCGCGTTTCAGCGGTCTGGCACCGTACACCGGGTCGAAACCCGCGGTGGCGATTTCGGCCAGCGCGGCTTCGGAAACATCCAGCTTCATTTCCATCGCGGCGAGGCGTTTTTCCAGATACTGCAACTGGATGCGCGCGATGGACTTGATGTTCTTTTCGTCCAGCGCGTGGAACACCACCACCTCGTCGATGCGGTTGATGAACTCGGGACGGAAATAGGTCTTCACCTCGCCCATCACCGCCAGCTTGATGACCTGATAGTCGTCGCCGGACATCTGCTGGATCATCTGGCTGCCGAGGTTTGAGGTCATCACGATCACGGTGTTCTTGAAGTCCACGGTGCGCCCCTGCCCGTCGGTCATGCGCCCGTCGTCCAGCGCTTGCAGCAGCACGTTGAACACGTCCGGGTGCGCCTTTTCCACCTCGTCCAGCAGGATCACGCTGTAAGGTTTGCGCCGTACCGCCTCGGTCAAGCCGCCGCCTTCCTCGTAGCCGACATAGCCGGGCGGCGCGCCGATCAGGCGCGCGACCGAATGCTTCTCCATGTATTCGCTCATGTCGATGCGGATCAAATGGTCTTCGGAGTCGAACATGAATCCGGCCAGCGCCTTGCACAGCTCTGTCTTGCCCACGCCGGTGGGGCCAAGGAACAGGAACGAACCATAGGGACGGTTCGGGTCGGATAGGCCGGAACGCGAACGGCGGATCGCATCGGACACCAGCCGCACCGCCTCGTCCTGCCCAACCACGCGCTCGTGCAGCTTGTCTTCCATCTTGAGCAGCTTGTCGCGCTCGCCCGTCATCATCTTGCTCACGGGAATGCCGGTCGCGCGGCTCACCACTTCGGCGATTTCTTCCGCGCCTACCTGGGTGCGCAGCAGGCGGTTCTTTGATGCGCCACCCTCGGCTTCGTGCTGCGCAGCTTCTTTCAATTTCGCTTCCAGTTGTGGCAGTTTGCCATATTGCAGTTCGGCCACTTTCTCCAGCTTGCCTTCGCGTTGCAGACGCACGATCTCGGCACGCACACTTTCAATCTCTTCCTTTACGGTTGCCGCGCCTTGTGCCGCGCCCTTCTCCGCCTTCCAGATTTCTTCGAGGTCGGCGTATTCGCGCTGCAGTTTTTTGATCTCGTCTTCGATCAAAGCGAGTCGTTTCTTGGAGGCTTCGTCTTTTTCTTTCTTTACGGCTTCGCGCTCAATCTTCAACTGGATCAATCGGCGTTCAAGCTTATCCATCACCTCCGGCTTGGAGTCAATTTCCATTTTCATGCGCGAAGCGGCCTCATCCACGAGGTCGATGGCCTTGTCCGGCAGAAAGCGGTCGGTGATGTAACGGTGCGACAACTCTGCCGCCGCGACGATGGCCGGGTCGGTGATCTCGACACCGTGATGCACTTCATACTTTTCCTTCAAACCGCGCAAAATGGCGATGGTGGATTCCACCGAAGGTTCGTCCACCAACACCTTCTGGAAGCGGCGTTCCAGCGCGGCATCTTTCTCGATATATTTGCGGTATTCGTCCAGCGTGGTCGCGCCGATGCAGTGCAACTCGCCGCGCGCCAGCGCCGGTTTCAGCATATTGCCCGCATCCATTGCGCCTTCGGCCTTGCCCGCGCCCACCATGGTGTGCAGCTCGTCGATGAACACGATGTTGTTGCCCTCGTCCTGCGACAACTCTTTGAGCACCGATTTCAGGCGCTCTTCAAATTCGCCGCGATACTTGGCACCCGCCAGCAACGCCGCCATATCCAGCGACAATACTTTTTTGCCCTTGAGCGATTCCGGCACTTCGCCGTTGATGATGCGTTGCGCCAAACCTTCCACAATCGCGGTCTTGCCCACGCCGGGTTCGCCGATCAGCACCGGATTGTTCTTGGTGCGGCGTTGCAGCACCTGAATGGCACGGCGGATCTCGTCGTCGCGCCCGATGACAGGATCGAGTTTGCCCAATCGTGCCCGCTCGGTCAGGTCCAGACAATACTTTTTCAGCGACTCGCGCTGACCTTCCGCTTCTTGCGAACCAACGGATTCGCCGCCACGCACGGCGCTGATAGCCGTTTCCAGCGGCGCGCGCGCCACGCCGTGCTGCTTGAGCAAACGTCCGGTTTCGCCCTTGTCGCCGGTGAGTGCCAGCAGGAACATCTCCGACGCGATGAACTGGTCGCCGCGCTTCTGCGCTTCCTTGTCGGTGATATTGAACAGGTTGGACAAGTCGCGCCCCACCGACACTTCGCCGCCGTGGCCTTCCACCTTGGGCAAACGCGATACGGCATCATTCAGCGCCGTTTTCAGCGCATTGGCATTGCCGCCCGCGCGCGCCAGCAGCGAACCCGCGCCGCTGTCCGCGTCGTTGAGCAACGCCAGCAGCAGATGCTGCGACTCGATAAACTGGTTATCTGCGCCGACGGCCAGACTTTGGGCATCGGACAGGGCTTGCTGGAACTTGGTGGTGAATTTGTCGAAACGCATGCTGCACTCCTTGAGTAAACTCGAATGCTCGCTACGTGGGGGAAGTCTGTAAGAATTTCAAGCCTGCGCTTCATTCTATTCCAAAGAAGCACTAAGCAAGTACCTGCCGCCCTGTCCGGCTTAGTGGTCCTGAAACCTCTCCGGATACCTCTCCAGCGCTGTAGTGCGCCATTCTGTTTGGAACTTATACCAATGGTCAGCGCCGCATTGTAGGTCGGGTTTCAACCCGACGTATCGGGCTAAAGCCCGACCTACAAGGGTTTTCGCATCAGTACCGTTAATAGCGGTGCACTACAATAGGACTTTTATTTCAGGGGAGATGTCATTGCGGGGGTAATTCAGACACAAATAATTCGACAAATCTATGCCGGAACTTGCAAAGTACCGTGTCCGAACACGATACAGCCAGTCGTCTTATTTACCTGCCCCGATAAAATAGGCGACACAAAATGCCAGCACGAACGCGCCTAACAGTATCAAAAATACATTCCGCAAGCTCAAAGATTCATTATTTTCGTTCATATTTAACTCAAATTATCCGGGGGCATATTCCGCAGCCGTTACTACGCGATAAAAAACCGCCCGATCAAGGGCGGCAGGTTCTGCATGCCTGAATCTTACCAAAACCATTGCCCGTATTTCAAGCCTACCGAGAAACAAGGATCATAAAATCCCCGAGCAAACCTCGGGACAGGAACTTTGTTGTTATAATTCAATAGGGGGCAAGGATATGGATGACAAAAACGTACAATTTACGCTTTTTCTTTTCAATTCTCTTTCAAAGGAATTTGAAGAGCATTACTACTATTCAAACGCCGAAGATGCGATGGCCTTTCAAAGTGATTACGCCAAATTAGGCATCTTGTCTTATGTTAAACGCTTTGAATCAGAAAATCCTGATGGACATTATGACCTTAAGATTAAAAACTTGGGGCTCTCTCTCCGCACTCTGAATTGCCTTGAAAGATTGGAAATCTATACGGTGAAGGATTTGACCTTAAGATCCAAAAGAGACTTAGTACGCAATCATAATCTTGGGCGCAGCTCCTTGCTTGAAATAACCAAGGCTCTTTCTGAATTAGGTTTATTTTTATCACTGACAGACTATAAACCCTGAGCCTTCAGACCTTACCAGCATTCCCGCTGCAAAGAACAGCTTTGAAACTTTGACTACGATGTAAATACCCATATACAGGCTTGAGAGATACAGGCTTGAGAGCGCCAATTATATTTATAGCGCAGGTTGCGTAACCGCATTACCATCAAAAGTAACCGCAGTTTGCGCTAATAGCCTGCCGTTTGCTGAAGCGCCTGTCCGTAGCGTAATCGACGTTTGCGACATGACAACCCCCTCCATGTGTGCGGTCGTTCCAATGTCCACAGCACCGAATGACTGCCAGAAAATATTCCTGGACAGCGCGCCACCGGCCAATATTATCCGTGCGCCGGAAGCTTGGGTAATACCCTGCGCAACCTGAAATATCCAGACATCATTTGGCCCGCCGTTAAGCGTGACATCTGTCGGAATTAAAAGTCCGGTACCCCATTTGTAGGTACCCGGTGCTAGAGTCATCCCGCCGATATTTCCGGCACCAAGCTCCGTATAGTCTGGAGCACGACCGGCCGCATCGGTATACGCAGTCAGCATATTATTTACCGCTGTGGTCAGGGTGGAGGGGGTTGGAACTGCGTAGTCGGATGCGTATATTTGACCGGTAACCAGCGCCGATGTCGAAAATACATTTGAAGCGTCGGCTATCAGTGAAAATCCGGTGATAAAACTCGCGGCAGCCGGGCTCAATCCAATATTTCCGGTTATTGCGGTCGTTCCCGTGGTTGATACGGCTGATTTTGCCAGAACTGCAAAATTCCCGGCAGCACCAAGAACTACCGGTGCCGGGCCTCTACCAGCGCCAGTTCCAGTTCCCATGCCCGGAACAGTTGTGGATACAGACGAACCGCCCCCGCTTCCACCACCGCATCCGGTTACAAAAGCAGCCAGCAGTAACGGCATCAACCAAACCAATGGATTGAAAATGTTTTTGTATGTGTTCATTTGTGTTTCTCCTGAAATATCAATCTCAAAATGAGATAGAAAAGCATGTGCGGGTTGTTGCGGTGTCAATTCAGGCGCATTACGCTATCGTTTGAGTTCTGAATCGAATGGCAATGAATATCTGTTTTCGCGGCAAAATATTCTGTTCGCTGGCACACATAAACCGTATGAACCTCGGCTGTTCCGTGTAATTTCGCAGGATGTATATTTACTTTAGTTGCAGCTCAAAGCTGCCTGCACCACGCTCTACCGCGATCAGGCGCAGCAGTGGATCAAGTTGCTGCTGGTGTTGAGGGGGAACATGAGCGATGGCTAAAAAATCGGGATTATTACCGCTTGCCCATGATCCTTTGCCTTCGAGTTGAAGCGGTCCTTGAATAGTACGCAGCACGACATTAACCGTAGTGCCCTCAACATCGAGCTTCAATTCATAGTCACCCAATGGCGAAATGGGCGTGAATACCGATCCGGCACCGCGCCATTGCAGTGTGACACTGCTCTGGGTTTGTTTTCCCTCAATTACAAGGCTGGCGACGTGCAGCAAGATTTCGCCGGTAAGACCAAGCGGCGCAAGTTTCGGCACGCCCAATCCCAAAGCTGCTGCCGGTAAATTAATATCCGCGTTCGCCAGCTCAATCCTGTATAGCGACACTGTTACCTGAAAGGGCTTGTCCGCCTGCTCAAGCGTGACTTCGCAAATCAGCTTCCCGCGCAGCAACGACCGCGGCAAAATACGCCATGAAAAGTTTTTTGCCACGCCGGTTCGTCCGACGGGGTCGCGAATTTCGAGCAATCCTGAGCCCGACCACAACGTGCCCCGTGCTTCGACAAGGCGCAGCTTGCCGTGGCTGATACGCTGTAATTCTGCATCGATCAACGTTGCCGGTGCGGTGGCAACTACCCCGAGCGCGTAAACCAGCAGTCCGATTGCGAGCAGATAGCGGCGTTTCATAGCTACGGTTGTTATTTGGCGCGCAGCAAGGTCGCGGTTACGCTGACCATGCCCGGCGTAGAGAGTGCTTCAACCTTGCAAGTGTCCAGCCGGACTTGCTGTGATCTCATGCTGGCTACCCAGTTAAGCCAATCAGCGAACGCAACGGCACCAAATACCACCACCACTTGATTGGCATCCGGCACATCAATTTTTACCAGCGCCTGAGATAGTCCGGCAGCACCGGCCTGCGCTTGCACCAAAGTGCGCAAATCGCTCTGTGATACTGATGTAGCCGGGGTGGCGCGCAACCGCTCAAGTTCTACCGCCTGCTGTTCGAGGCGGGTAGCCTGCGCTCTAAGAGTCGTCACACTCGCGCGCAATTGCTTGTGAGCCGCTCCCCCGGACTGCACCAGCCACCAATACAACATCACAGCCAAAACCGCCGCCGAAATCGCGATGACGGTTCGCTCGCGGGGTGCACGTGACTCCCATAGCTTGCGCAATTTCGCTTTCATGATGCCCTCACAATCAGCACGGCCTTTGCATTTGCGGCGCGCGCCGGAACCTTGGATGATGCAGCGGATGTATCCTTGAGCATCTCAACGCTCAATCCGGACTGGATCAGGCGCGCCACGATGCGGCGTACCGCTTCATCATTGGTGGAAAGTTCCAAGGTCATTCGTCCTCCCTCGTAGGACACCGTACGTACCGCGCCGACCGGAGATTCTTTTGCGGCTAGCGCCACTTGCTCGATCATCGGCAGAAAATCGCCGCTATCTGACTGCCCGGCGGCATGGCGAGCCTCGGCGAGTTTGCGGCGCATTTGCAGCACCGGATCCACCACTGCGACCGCCTCCGGAAAAGCGGCACGAAAGCGCGCTTCCATTTGCTGGCGCAATGTCCGCTGTTCACTGGCGAGCAGCGTCCAGCCGGTTACCAGCGCGATGGCATGCAATGCCAGTGCGGCACCCAATATCCAAGCAGCCGCTCGCAGGCGAATCGCCATACCGGGAAAAATACGCCAGCGTTTACGCTGTTGTACCAGATTGATACCGGCATCGGGCGGCGCGGTGCGCCAATCCCAAATCCCGGCTGTACGCAGCTCTATTCCCAGCTCGCGTTGCCATGCCGCGATATCCGGTGCCGCATTCGGTGTCGTCGTATAGAGCGCAATCGAGGTCGGACCGGCACTGCGTATTTGCGCTTCTTCCAGCATCAGCCGCAGAGAAAATGGCGGTGATTCACGGTCGCCGCAATCGGTCGCCGCACCTTCGAATTCACCGGTGCGTACCAGCCCATCGCTGCCATTCCAGGCGATGCTCCACTCTCCCTCGCAAACAGGCAACATCAGCGTTTCACAGTGCACTTCGTCGATACGAATACCGATCGCGCCGAGCGAATGTTGCCAGCGCTCCAGCCCGGCCTTGTCTACAACAGCAAGGACATCTTCATCACCAATGGCACCGAGCCAACTCACCTGGTTGGCATCCGGTTCACCCGCTGTTTTTTCCTCCACGGCAAAGGCCAGCACCGATCCCGCGTTGCGTCTGGCTCCATGCGGTACGCGCGCACGAGTGATCAACACCTGCGCGGCGGGAATCACCAGTTGGACGCGCCCGACACGTTGCGGTAGATCGGTGAGCTGGCCTTCTCCTGTAACAGGTTCGCCGATATCGCTGATCAGCGCCCATTGACAGTGCTGCGGCTGATCGGATAACTGTCCATAGATGCGCAGTAGACTCATAACATTTTGCGCCAAATAATGACCGGCCAATTGGCATTCGGGCGCGCCAATAGCGCCATGCTACGCGCTTGCGCACTGCCGATGGTTACGCGCATCTGCACCATGAAATAATCGCTGCTGAAAGAAATGTCTTCTGCCGCCACTGTAATATCCCTCGGAAGTTGATTGATTAAATCGGTGCGATCGCGAAAATAAGTGCGATCACGCTTATCGACTAAAGCACGGGCGCCATCCAAACCCAGACCGTCGATCACTGCCGCAATAACTTCAGGTGATGCAGTGTTTACGTTCACGGCGGTGAAGACCGGCAATGCCGATACAAACGGACGCAGGCGCGCCCGTACACCATCGTCAAAACCGCGCACCAGCGCCAACTCGCCCACATCAACCAAGGGCCGGTTAGCGGCCAGATAAGGCGGCTGTAATGTCCGGTAGAATTCATCTTCAGCCCCGCCCTGCGGCTCGCTGTCTGCATCAATCCAGTCGGACAGTGTATCGGCGAGTGCTGGCGGCAACCCCAGTATGGATAGCAGGCTTTTGAAATGTGCCAACTGCGCAATGTTCACTTTGCCATCTCTCACCAGATTATTTAGATTGAATGCACCCTGCTGATCATCTATACGACCCGAGAGTTCGCCATTTTCAACCGGCATCGGCGGCAATCTCAGCGCCCATGGTTCACCCAGATAATCGACGTTGCTGGCACGTTTGTCATTACTCAGCAGGGCGCGAGTCCAATCCAAGCCGACCTTGATCAATGCCTGTGCCTGAACATGCTCGGCATTAAGTTCGCTTTGCCGTAACCAGATACTCTGTGCGGTCATCATTGCCGACGCGGTCAGCGCTGCCAGTGCGACCACACCCATGGCGAGTATGATGGCCACGCCCTGTTGATGCGCTCTCATGAGTTCAATGCAAACACACGCACGATTTCCTCGCCGGAAACGAGCACAATATGCAGTTGTACGGCCTGCGGGATAGGGGTATCGCGCGGCGATGCCGGCCATATGTCTACCCATGCAAAATTTACATCGAGGTATTGCAATTCAAACTTCGTCACTCCGGCCAACACCGGGTAACGGGCGGGTTGCGCATCCGTTGCCACGTCGAGTCCCGGCCATAGCCATAATTCGACCTCCTGTTTTTCGTTCAACTGGTAGGCAAGCCGCCGTGGCATGTCCACGCCCTCGGCTGAACCAAAACGGCTGAACTCCAGACGCGGTCCGGATGTCGTGGCAAGCCTGCCGAGCCATGCCGGAGCAATGCCGGATGCGCTGCGTACCGGACGCGGCGAGGCCAATTGAATATCGCGCTCAAAGCGCGCAAAAAAAGAACTCATCTGCCGCCACTTGTCGGTTTCTCTGGTGATGTGTTCGCGTGCATCAAGCACCGCTCCCAAGCCGCGGTAAGACATCAGCGCCAGCAGCGAGAGAATCAGCATCGCGGTCAGCAGTTCAATCAGCGTAAATCCGCGCAGTGAAATACGGGGAGCATTCTTCATTTATCGGTACCCGGCGGGTGCGTCACAAATCCGACCAGATGCGCGAGTGCATGCGTTTCCTCGGCTGCCGCAAATACACGAATATCGGCACGACGAAACTGCACATTGGGTGTAACGATAACCTCCTCGCGCCAAGCGAAATCAATACCACCCTGTCGCTGCGTGCCACGCTGCATACCGATCGGTAACCAGACACCTCGGGCGCGCTGTTCTGCCAGAATATTTTCCGCCACCCAACCGGCCAGCAGGCGGGCACGCAACTCGCCAACGCTATTCGTACCGCCGCCTGCCACACGCAACGAGGCGATCAAAGCAATCGAAATGATGGCAAGTGCAACCAACACTTCAACCAGCGTAAAACCGCTGTGCTTAAGGGGACGCCAATTTATCATTCGTTCTCCTTTCTTCCGGCAGCACACGCACCTCACCGATCGGGGAACTTGCCACCGTGCAATGCGCGTCACCCAAAGACATTTCGACGCTGAATGAGAGCACTGATCCGTAAGCATTGAATTCAACACGCATATGTTCCGGCGAGCGCGTGTTTTCCACCTTCATGTTAGAAATTTTCATGCCCTTTGGCAGGGTTCGTGCGCGCAGATAATCGTCATCTGTAATCTCGGACCAACCCGGGTCTTCATTGAATTGCCAGAAACGATAGCTCTGACCATCTGCTGTCCAGGCGATGGGCTTGCCGGTAAGGCGCGACTGGGTTGTGGCTATATCCATTAGTTGTGCCAGCCTCTCGGCTTCGACGCGCAGTTTCGCCCTGTCGTCCGGTTGTGCAACGGCGCTGACCAGACCGACTAACAGCCCCATGATCAGCAGCACAACCAACATCTCGATGAGTGTGAAACCGCAATTTTTTGCAGTCCCGAGTGAAGAGTTGACAGGAAAGGTGAACCGGCGAGTTTTATAACTCCACCCTTGGCGTTTTTTCCCTTCGCCCTTCAGGCTCTTAAAGAGTCCATGAACCAATGTCAGCATCATTGCCTTCTCCACCGGGTGCACCATCGGCACCTGCGCTGAATATATCCATATCGCCGTGTACGCCGGGATTCAAATATTGGTAGGGATTACCCCAGGGATCTTTCGGCAGACGCTCAACATATCCGCCTGACTTCCAGTTTGGCGGAAGCGGCGCAACAGTCGGCTGCGTGACTAATGCCTGCAATCCCTGTTCGGTAACGGGGTAACGCTGATTATCCAAGCGATAAAGTTTAAGCGCCTGCATCAGACTTGCGATGTCCTGCTTTGCAGCAAGCACCCGCGCCTCGTCTGGACGACTGATAATTTTCGGCACCACTAAAGCGGCGAGAATGCCAAGGATTACCACCACTACCATCACTTCGAGCAAGGTAAACCCGCGTTGCCGACTCGTTGCTCTCATTCGCCCCTCCATGCGCTGCATTTATGTAACGGCTGCTCAACAGCCAGATGTCGCAATTATCCGCATCGCTTCAGTCCACTCTGTTCGCTGGCGTACATACGCCGCAATGCTTTCGCTCTAGTCTTGGTTCCATGCGGGGGTATTCCGTCAACTTGATGACGGTACATACGGTAGATTATTTAGCGTCGCTTCTCTTAATGCCGGTAAGCCAACAACGAAAGATGCAACTCACATTCGACAGGTCAAATATTGCACAAACAGCGGTTATCGCTCTGGTGACTGTTGCCGCGCTGTTTTTGTTCGCTCTGGTAGCCGCGTACTGGACATGGGAGTGGCTGGCACCGCGGCCGGAACCGCGAGCACAGGTTGCGGCAAATGTGGGGGGGCGTGCGGTGTCCGCCAACAGTCTATTTGGAAATCTGGAAATAAAGCAGGATCGTAGCAGCGCATCACCAACAGGAATCGCGATCATGCTGCTTGGCATTGTGACAGCCACTGCGGGTCGGCACGGATACGCTGTCATACAAATCGAGCCGCGGGCAATTATCGCGGTGCGAGAGGGAGATGACATTGCTCCCGGTATCCGGCTTGCGGAAGTCGGTATAGATCATCTTGTTCTGGAACGTGGCGTGATTCGCGAAACACTTACATGGCCGGATAAAAAAAGATCCGCAGTGCCTGTTTCTCCGCAAATTAACAAATAGACAGTTATTGAGTGAATTAACAAATATGACCAAATCGTCATTAATTAATAAAGTATCAGGGGCTGAAATAATGAACCATTACTGGTTACAAAGCGGATTGCTGTGGATGTGCATGCTGATCTCCGCCGGGCAGGCTTGGTCTGTAGATATGTCTACACGTCCTCTCATTACAGCATCTGTAGCCCCCCCCCCGGAAGTTCGTACTCCGGCTGCACCTGTTATGGCAACCGGTCCGGATACAGTCACCCTCAATTTCGTCAATGCCGATATTGAAGGCGTAATAAAAGTAGTGAGCGAAATCACCGGGAAAAACTTCGTACTTGACCCCCGTGTGAAGGGTACGATCAGCATCGTCTCGACAAAACCGGTGCGACGATCCGCTGTATACGATGTGTTTTTGTCGGCGTTGCGTTTGCAGGGTTTTGCCGCGATTGAGGATCATGGCCTCGTAAAAATTATTCCCGAGGCCGATGCCAAGCTGAACCCCGGCCCCACATTTGGTCCTTCGGAGCAAGCGCAAGTCACGGGAGATCGTATTCAGACCAGAATTTTCACGCTAAAGTACGAATCCGCGATGCAGTTAATTCCGATTCTGCGTCCCCTGATTGCCCCCAGCAATACCATCACCGCATACCCAAACAGCAATATGCTGGTGATCACCGACTATGCAAATAACCTTAAACGCATCGAAAAAATCATAGTCTCG
The DNA here is from genome assembly GCA_028689145.1 of Gallionella sp. GTDB lineage: Bacteria > Pseudomonadota > Gammaproteobacteria > Burkholderiales > Gallionellaceae > Gallionella. The sequence goes on along the minus strand of JAQTWT010000006.1, from coordinate 115,636 downwards.
ATTGACCAGCCGAACGCAAACGATCCGATCGTAATTCCGCTCCAGTATGCTTCTGCTGTCGATATCGCGGCAACAGTCAATCGCTTGTTTGCGGAAGCTGCACAGGCGCAGGGCACTGCGGAACCGGTGCAGCGCTTCACGGTGATCGCCGATACCCGCTCAAACAGCCTGATGGCACGCTCTGGCGACCCTTCACGCCTCACCCAGTTGCGAAAGTTCGTGACGATGCTGGATACACCAACCAATGCCGGCGGAAATATTCATGTTGTCTATTTGAAAAATGCCGAGGCGATAAAACTTGCCGAAACACTGCGTGCGATCTATCAAGGTGATAGCGCTACAATTGCCGTGCCGCGTACGGCGGCACCGACCGGCGCAAGCCAAACCCAAGCATCACCCGGCATCATTCAGGCCGATGCATCTACCAACTCGATCATCATTACCGCACCTGACGCGATCTACAATAATTTACGTGCAGCACTGGATAAACTCGATGTGCGTCGCGCCCAGGTGTATGTCGAAGCGCTGATTGCCGAACTCACCGCCGACAAGGCCGCGGAGTTCGGTATCCAGTGGCAGAATTTGAGCGGCCTCGGCGCGACTAATGCGCAGGGTTTCGGCGGCACCAATTTCGGCATTGCCGGGCAAAATATTGCAGGCATTGCACAGAATCCGGCGACGGCTGCGCGCGGGCTGAACATCGGGGTGGTAAAAGGTCAGGTCACCATTCCCGGTGTCGGCCAGATCGTCAACCTCGGCCTGCTGATTCGCGCCTTGGAGACGGATGCCAATGCGAACATCCTATCCACGCCGACACTGTTGACGCTGGATAATGAAGAAGCCTCGATCGTGATCGGCCAGAATGTTCCCTTCATTACCGGCTCATATGCACAGTCGGGCGGTGGCACCACACCCACACCTTTTCAGACGGTCGAGCGGCGCGATGTCGGCCTGACGCTGCGGATCAAACCGCAGATATCCGAAGGCGGAACAGTGCGTCTACAGATATATCAGGAAGTTTCCAGTGTGGATGCGACCACGGCCAACCCTGCCGGGGTTACCACCAATAAACGCGCGGTATCATCATCGGTGCTGGTTGACGATGGCAAAATCGTGGTGATCGGCGGTCTGATTCAAAATACGGTCAGAGACGGCGAGGAAAAAGTTCCGGTACTCGGCGACATTCCGTTGCTGGGCGGTCTGTTCCGCTACCGGACGCGCTTGCACAGCAAGACAAATCTGATGATTTTCCTGCGACCGACGCTGGTGCGTGACAACCAGCGCGCCGATGCATACACCGGCGAACGCTATGATTACATCATCGGCGAGCAACGCAAAGCCAAGCCCGTATACGACGCGATACTGCCCGACATGGACTCACCTACCCTGCCGGCGCGCCCGGTTCCGGTGCCTGTACCATCACCCGAGATCAAAGTTAAACCGGTTGCTAAAACTAAACCAGTCGCTGAAGTGAAGCCAGTCGCCGTAGTTAAACAGTCGGGCAATGGCGGAGCGTAACGGATGAACAAGGCCGCGCTCAAGATTCCCTACGCATTTGCCAAAACCAACGGTGTGGTTGTCACCATCCTGAGTGACGACTCGGCAGAGGTGGCAGTACGCAGCGATGTCAATTCGGGTGCGCTCGCCGAATTGCGCCGGATGCTCGGTGTTCCGCTGCGCCCCCGCCGCATTGATAATAGCGAATTCGACGAGTTGCTCACCACATCGTACAACGGTGCAGATGCGGGAGCAGCTGCGCTGGCCGTCGATCTGGCGCAGGACATGGATCTTTCCAGACTATTGCAGGAAATTCCAAAAGTTGAGGATTTGCTCGAAAGTCAGGATGATGCGCCGGTTATCCGCCTGATCAATGCGCTGTTCACCCAAGCATTGCGCGACGGTGCCTCGGACATCCATATCGAACCGTTTGAAACCCGCTCGGTGGTGCGGCTGCGCGTCGATGGCACACTGCGCGACCTGATCGAGCCGGCACGCGCGCTGCATGGCGCAATCGTCTCGCGCATAAAAATAATGTCGCAGCTCGATATCGCGGAAAAACGCCTGCCGCAGGATGGCCGTATCACGCTGCGCGTGGCCGGTCGGCCGGTGGATGTGCGCGTATCCACGATTCCAACCGGGCACGGCGAACGTGTGGTGCTGCGCTTGCTCGACAAGCAGGCCGGACGCCTTGATCTGGGCAAGCTGGGCATGGACGAAACCACGCTCGCGCACATGGACAAGCTAATTCTCGAACCGCACGGCATCGTGCTGATCACCGGCCCGACCGGCTCCGGCAAGACCACCACGCTCTACTCCGCACTAGCAAGACTGGACGCTGCCGCACTCAACATCATGACGGTAGAAGACCCGATCGAATACGACCTCGACGGCATCAGCCAGACTCAGGTCAACCCCAGAATCGATATGGGGTTTGCGCGTGCGTTGCGCACCATCCTGCGGCAGGATCCGGACGTGGTCATGATCGGTGAAATACGCGATCTCGAAACCGCGCAAATTGCCGTTCAGGCCAGCCTAACCGGGCATCTGGTATTTGCCACGCTGCACACCAACGATGCGGTAAGCGCAGTCACGCGTCTGGTCGATATGGGCGTGGAGCCATTTCTGCTTGCCTCCAGCCTGATCGGGGTGGGGGCGCAACGTCTGGTGCGCCGTCTGTGCATGGAATGCCGCCAACCCTTTGCTGCCAATGCGGCACAAATCAGCGCACTTGGTTTCACGCCGACTGATGGCGCACTCTATTCGGCGCAAGGTTGCCCCGCATGCAACCGCACCGGCTACCGTGGGCGTACCGGTATTTACGAATTACTGACCATCGACGATGACTTTCGCCGTCTAGTCTATGACCGGGCTTCCGAACAAGTGCTGCGGGAGCATGCGCTTGCGCACGGCATGCGTTCACTGCGTGATGATGGCATGCGCCTGGCCGCACTGGGTTTGATCAGTCTTGAAGAGGTGGTGCGCGTCACGCGCGCGTAACAAAATGCAACTCGCCGACTGTGGCGGGTAATACCGCTTAAAAGGACATAATAATGATTAATGCATCCGACATACTTAATGCAAAAGTACTGATCGTCGATGATCTAGAAGCCAATGTGCAACTGCTTGAGCGAATGCTGGCATCTTCCGGCTATACATCAGTCACATCCACGATGAACCCGTTTGAGGTCTGCGAGCTTCACCGCAACAACCGCTACGATTTGATCCTGCTCGATCTGCAAATGCCCGGCATGGATGGGTTTCAAGTGATGGACGGGCTCAAGGAGATTGACCCGGACGGTTATCTGCCGGTCATCGTGATCACCGCCCAACCGGCTTACAAGCAGCGTGCGCTGGAAATCGGCGCAAAGGATTTTGTAAGTAAACCGTTTGATGTTCTCGAAGTAAAAACCCGCATTCACAACATGCTGGAAGTACGGCTACTGTACAAAAAATTGGAACAAACGGTGGAAAAACGTACCGCCGAACTGCGCGAAAGTGAAGCGCGCTTTAGCGCCCTGCGGGAAATGGCAGAATTCTGCGCGAATATGCGACACCAGCGCACCGCACAATCAGAGTAACCGTGCAGAAGCTAATGAGCGGAATACGCGAGTAAGCAACAATATGGAAGCCTTTCAATATCAGGCACTGAATGCCGTCGGCCGAAAAGTATCCGGAGTGATCCAGGCCGATACCCCGCGACAGGCGCGCGCACAATTACGCGCACAGGGTCTGTTGCCCTCGATGATCGACCAGGTGCATGCGCGTGAACGTGCCAAGCAGGTATGGTCCAGGGGCATCTCGGCCAGCGAACTCAGTCTGGTCACCAGACAAATGGCAACACTGCTCGATTCCGGGCTGACCATGGAACAGTCGCTCAATGCGCTGATCGAAGAAGCCGCAGAACCGATGACACGAGAAGTACTCACCGGTGTTAAAACCGAAGTGACCTCCGGCCATTCATTAGCCGAAGCTCTGGGTGCCTACGAAAAAAGTTTTCCGGATTTCTACCGGGCACTGGTGCATGGCGGCGAGGAATCGGGTGCGCTGCCGACCGTATTGCAGCATCTCGCCGATTATCTCGACGCAAGTCAGGCGATGAAACAAAAAACCGGTCTTGCGCTGCTTTACCCGATATTGGTTACGGTCGTGGCGATCATGATCGTCACCGGTTTGCTGGTCTATGTGGTACCGCAGGTAGTGCAAGTGTTCCAGCAATCGCGGCAGGGCCTGCCGCTACTGACCCGATCCATGATCGCATTAAGTGATTTCCTGCGCGTCACCTGGCCGTATATTTTGGTTCTCCTCGGCGGAGGATTTGCGGCTGCACGCGTGGCACTGCGCCGCGATACCACCAGACGGCGCTGGCATGTACTGCTGTTGCGAATGCCCGGTATCGGCTCGCTGATTCGCGGCATCAACACTTCGCGTTTCGCCAGCACGCTCGCCATTCTGGTCGGCGGCGGTGTGCCGTTGCTTTCGGCGCTGGCTTCAGGCGCGCGGGTAATGACCAACATGGTATTGCGGGAAGCAGTCGAACACGCCATCAACCGGGTACGCGAAGGCGCGAGCCTGTCCCGAGCGCTGGGCGAAACACGTACATTTCCGCCGCTGCTGATCCATCTGGTGGCGAGCGGCGAAGTGAGCGGCAAGCTGGAACAGATGCTGCAACGTGCCGCACATCTTGAGACTCAGGCGCTGGAACGGCGCTTGACGGTCTTCCTAACGCTGCTTGAGCCGGTCATGATTCTGGTGATGGGTGGAATCGTGCTGCTGATCGTGCTCGCCATCCTGCTGCCGATCATAGAAATTAACCAGCTGGTGCATTGATCCGCATTAGCCCGGAACCTGAATCCACCAAAGAATTTGATGCATGGTGCGGTTCATAGCCCCCGAACTTGAACGGGATAAAAACTGAGCGAGACCATTTATGCCGACAGATTACTCCCACCGCATACGCGCCTTGCAGCAGCCGTTTATAAGCGCGTTTCCCGCCTCCGCTGAACGGCTGAAATGATGAATCGCCTTATGAAAAAATTGTCGGCGCTTTTGATGACTCCCGCGAGAGTGGTGATTGCGGTGGGTTTGATTGTGCTGGTGGCCGAGCTGTTGATCATGGCGCTGATCGAAAGCTTCCCTGACTCCATCCTGAAAGATTCATTTCTGAAAAAGCTGTTCATATTCCTTGACCCCATCTTGCTCACCGCGATTGTTTCTCCAGCCCTCTATTTTCTGGTTTTTAAGCCGTTGAACCGGCAAGCCGAACTCAAGCATGCCGAGGCTTCCTTGCGCAAGCTCTCGCAGGCGGTGGAACAAAATCCCAGTTCCATTGTTATCACCGACCTTGATGCAAACATCGAATATGTCAACGAGGCATTTGTTAAGGAAACCGGCTACAGTCTGGCAGAGGTTGTCGGGCAGAACCAGCGCATACTGCATTCCGGCAAGAACGCGCAGTCAAGCTATGACGACATGTGGGCGCACCTGACCCGTGGCGAAGTGTGGGAAGGTGAATTCATCAACCGGCGCAAGGACGGCAGCGAATACATTGATCGGGAACTGAACTCGCCGATACGCGCGGACGATGGATGCATCACTAACTACCTCGGTATCAAGGAGGACATCACCGAACGCAAGCGTGTGGAAGAATTGCTGAAAAACATGGCGGCGAAATACCATGCGGTGTTTGAATCGTCTTCCGATGCAATCATGCTGCTCGGTGAGGAATATTTTTTCGACTGTAACCCGGCCACCCTGCGGATGTTCGGCTGCCCCACGCGCGACGATTTTATCCGCAAACATCCTGCCCGGCGCTCCCCACCCACCCAGCCCGGTGGTGAAGATTCGGCAAGGCTGCTCAATCAGCACATCGCCACGGCTTTCAAGAATGGCAGCAATCGATTCGAATGGATGTATCGTCGGCTCGATGGCACTGAGTTTTTCGCTGATGTATTGATGACTGCTATGGAGCTGGACGGTAAACCGGTACTGCAAGCCACGGTGCGCGACATCACCCAGCGCAAGCAGGCGCAGGAGGCATTGCGTCTTTCACACGAGCACTTGCATCGCCTGCTCAATTCAATGACTGAAGGCGCTTATGGGGTGGACACCCATGGCGACTGTACCTTCGTCAACCATGCCTTCCTGCAGATGCTGGGTTACCGGAACGAAAATGAAGTGCTGGGCAAGCATATGCATGAGCTCATCCATTATGCCCATGCCGATGGCAGCCCCTACCCGGCGGAAGAATGCAGGGCGTATCGTGCTTATCGAATCAACCAACCAGTCAATGTTTTCGATGAGGTGTTCTGGCGCAAGGATGGCATCGCGATTCCGGTTGAATACTACTCGAACCCCATCGAAACGGACGGTTTGGTAATAGGTGCCATCGTCACCTTTGTAGACATCACCGCTCGCAAACAGGCAGAGGCAATGGTGCTCCAGCTCAACGACGAGCTGGAAAACAAAGTAACAGCGCGCACCGCAGATCTGGAACAGGCCATGCTCGAAGCCGAACAGGCCAACCGCGCCAAGTCTGAATTTCTCGCCACCATGAGCCACGAGATACGCACCCCGATGAACGGCGTGATCGGCATGGTCGATGTGTTGCAGCAGAGCAGCCTGAATGACCCGCAGATCGAGATGGCCAACATCATCCATGACTCGGCATTTGCCCTGCTCACCATCATTGACGATATTCTAGATTTCTCCAAGATTGAGGCCGGCAAGCTTCTGATAGAAAGTGTGCCCATGTCTGTCGCCGACGTGGTGGAGGGGGCATGTGAAACCATGGATCACATGGCCGAAAAGAAAGGAGTGGAGTTGACGCTGTTCACCGACCCAAGCATTCCTTCACAAGTCATGGGCGATCCGGGGCGGTTGCGCCAGATACTGCTCAACCTGAACAGCAACGCCATCAAGTTTTCCAGCGGGCAGCAACGGCAGGGCAAGGTATCGGTGCGCACACTGCTGATTGAAAGCACGCCGGAACAAATCCTGCTTGAGTTTCGCGTGACCGACAACGGCATTGGCATGGATAAGGAAGCTCAGGTGCGCCTGTTCACGCCTTTTTCCCAAGCGGATTCCACCACCACCCGGAATTATGGCGGTACCGGGTTGGGGTTGGCCATCTCGCGCCGACTGGTAAATATCAAGGGCGGCGAAATCACCGTGCAGAGCGAACCGGGCAAAGGCTCGATATTCACTGTGCGCCTGCCTTTCAAATTGCCGATGGATGTAGGTCGGGTTTTAACCCGACATGATGACGGTGTCGGGTTAAAACCCGACCTACAAAACCCCGTCCAGGTCACCGACCTGCCCTGTCTGGTGGTGGGCGGCGTAGGCGGTCTTGCCGATGATCTCGCCGCCTATCTCAAACATGCGGGTGCGCTGGTCGAACGGGTGGAGGACTTGTCGTCTGTCAAGAGATGGGTAGCGCAGCATCCTCCCGGCCTGTGTATCGTGCTCATCGACACCGCAGCCGAAAACCCGCCGCTGGATGAACTACGCGCCGCAGCCCGCGCCCACCCGGAACATAAAATCCGATTCGTCGTCATCCGGCGCGGGCAGCGCCGGGAGTCGCGTTTGGAAGATGCCGATCTGGTGTTGGTGGATGGCAATGTGCTTACCCGTAGGGCGTTACTGAAGGCGGTGGCCGTTGCCGCAGGCTGGGCCAAACCAACTGAACTGAAAGACCTGCCCAACGATGTCAAAGCAACACTCGCGCCGCTGCCCCGTGAAGAGGCGCAACGGCAAGGCACTCTGATATTGGTCGCCGAAGACAACGAGATCAACCAGAAAGTCATCCTGCAACAACTCAGATTGCTCGGGCGAACTGCCGACATCGCCAGCGATGGCCGCGAGGCATTGGAACGCTGGCAAAGCGGCGATTACGGCCTGCTGTTCACCGACCTGCACATGCCTGAAATGGACGGCTACGAGCTGACCACCGCGATTCGCATTGCCGAAAAATCTGCGGCTAACAAAATAAGCAAGCCCCGCATCCCAATCATCGCCATTACCGCCAATGCGCTCAAAGGCGAAGCCGATCACTGCCGGGCTATTGGCATGGACGATTACCTGAGCAAGCCAGTACAACTGGTCAACCTGAAAGCGATGCTGGAAAAATGGATGCCGGCGGTTGCTTACGATCCGATACCGGGCGACACTGCATCAACGGGCGTATTGCCATACGCCCCTACCATTCTGGCGCACGTAGGGGCGTATGGCAATACGCCTTCGGTGGCAGAGAAACCATCCCCATCTTCCGCTCCCGTCGATGTGAATGTCCTCAAGGCGCTAATCGGCAACGACGAGGCGATGATCCGCGAATTCCTGCATGACTTCCGTATCAGCGCGGCGAAGATCGCCGCCGAGTTGCGCGCCGCCTGCGCGGCAGGTCAGGCAGCGGCTGCCGGTGCCTTGGCGCACAAGCTCAAATCGTCGTCACGCTCGGTGGGCGCGCTGGCGCTGGGCGAGTTGTCTGCGGCGATGGAACAGTCGGGTAAGGCCGCCGACACAACAGAATTGGCGGCGCTGTTACCCAAGTTCGAGCAGGAGCTGGCGGACATTGACGTGTTTCTTGATGGGTATTGAAAATGAAATTTGGTTCATGCTTGCCCGGGACTTAAGGTAAGCGCGCAAGCAATTCCTTTGCGGACTGCTCTACCGCAGACTTGAATGAAACGGTATCCTCCTGCAGTGACTCGTGGGCAGACGATAGCTCTTGTGATCCTTCCCATGCGACTGAACCGTTTTCACCGTCCCAAATCTGAAGGTAGATTCTCAAAAAAGTTGTCTTTGTTTCCAACATGCGTATCCCAAGCAGCCCCCATCTGCTTTTTGATTCCTGCCGAAATCCACCCAGTTTGAGTTGGGCCAGATAACGAACGCCGGTTGCCTGGGAAACTTTCTGCAGAATTCTCCGGTCGAAGATTCCCGTCAAACGGTAATCTTCGAACATCTGCCTGTATTCTCTGGCCAAGCCCGCGCGATTGATTTCCCCAAGTGTTGCAGGCAACGGCACGATACGCAGGTCTGGACGAGCCTGTTTCATCGTCTCGGTAAACGCGAGAGCCAGAGCCTGTTTGTCCTCCTCCTGGCCGGTTGCGGAACTCGGTGTAATAAAGGCGACCCCTGTCGCTTGCAAAACCTGCGGATCGAGATTGATGACCGATGCCTGTGTTGTAGTATGTATTTGGTTGAAGGCTGAACAACCGGATAACAACATTATCGCAAGCCCCATTGCGGGCATCACCAGTATTCGTAATCGGGTTTGAACAGCAATGTGCATTTGAAGTAAGCCCATTTCGTTGAACATTCAGTCCGGGCATCGTTACATAAACTATCTGGGCATCTGGCTGCCGCCGAGCAGCTTATGCCGCATCTGCCAAGCGGCAAAACCGAGTTGCAACCATTTGCCACCCCGTCCAGGCAGGAGTGCCACCAGTAATGCAGTAAGGCCAAATACCCATGCAGGATGGCGCCTGATATATCGCAGTGCCGCCAGTCCCTGATCGGCCCGCGCCAAAGGTAAACGCCATATCTCGATGTTTTGCGCCAGTGCCAGTCGTTGCGCTGCAGCCTGTGCAATCAGGCGTTCACGCCGTTCGGCTACGCAGGTCAATTTTTCATTCATGATCGTCGTTCACAAACCGGAAACGAGCTGCTGCCGGTCTTTCAACAACTCAGACAAACTCGCAGCAAACACTCTCGGCTTTGTTCTCGCTTTATGCATGGCGAACAACCATGCCGCCAAACCTGCTGCCAAAAACAATCCGGCCAGCAACCCAAGCACCAGAATACGGTGCGTATCCCAAAATGCCACCACGAGCAGTATTGTCACCAGCACCACACCGACACCGAGACAAAACAGCGCAACCAAAATCAACACCTGCAACGATAACAAATGCTCCCGCTCTTCCTCCAGATCAGAGGACAACAGATCGAGGCGCGTATGCGCGATGGAAATCAGCGTTGCCGCGAGCGCCGTCAGCGACTCGAGCAACCCTTTACCGCCAACAGGTGTTTGATTGGTCATGGTGTGGATACTAGCGGCGACCGATGAGCAGGCCGATCACTAGGCTGAAACCGGCTGCGACACCGATGGCTTGCCATGGTTTCTCGTGAACATAAAGGTCGGTAGCTTTGGCCGCTGCTTTGGTTTGGACAAGCAGTGCCGCTTGCGCCTCTGCCATTCTGGCCTTCGCCACACCGAGCGACTGCTCCGCCTTTGCGCGCACTTCGGCAAACTTCTCACCGCCCTGATTGACAGTTGCATTCAGCAGCGCTTCCGCATCTGCCACCACCACCCTGAAATCGTCAATCAGTTGTTCCTTGCTTACGTCATAAGATAATTTATTCATGCTTTTCTCCGCTGTTAGTTTTATCGTATTGAGAGTAGGTTTTATAGCCGGTGTTAGCCGGAGTAACCGTTCAATACGAGTATTAAAAGTTGCTGACTATCGAGTGTCGTTAGAGCAATGCGCATACTGGCAAATTTAACGGGCAGATCACAATCGCCCCATCAACATCAAAATGATCAGTATGCTCAATATCAGGCCGATTCCTCCGCTCGGGCCATAGCCCCACGATTTGCTGTGCGGCCAAGTTGGAATTGCACCGACCAGCATCAACAGCACAACGATTAGTAAAATTTCTCCGACCGACATTTTCCCTCTCCCTTGTAGCGTCGCTAAAACAGAGCCTGAGCTTTTCTACACGGCCCAGGCTTTGCCAAAAACGCCTATCGTTGCGCGATATTGCCTTTGCTATCGGAGATGATAATTTCCACACGCCGGTTCAATTGACGACTGACCTTGGTTTCATTGCTGGCAACCGGAAACGCCTCGCCATAACCGCGCATGGTGATACGGTCGCTGTTGACCCCCATGTCAATCAAAGCCGTCCGTACCGCATTGGCACGACGTTCGGAAAGCCCCAAGTTGTAGCTGTCACTGCCGGTGCTATCGGTAAAGCCCTCAACCAATACCTTCTGATTCGGGTATTGCCGGAGAAAATCTGCCAGCTTTTGCATATTACGAATACCGCCGGATTTCAGCTCTGACTTGTTGACGCTGAACAATACGTCACCCAGTGTAACGACCAGACCGCGATCCGTTTTCTTCGCGCTCAACTCACGGAGCTGCTGTTCTTGCTGGGCAATGAGTGCCTGATCACTTTCCGCGTTAGCATCGGCAGCCGCCAGCTCTGCAGCTTGAGAATCGGCAGTTTCCTGCATCTCGGCTACCTTTTGTTTGGATGCATCGGCTTCGGCCGTTCTTGCTTCAAGGCGAACTTGATCGCGTTTGGAAGCTGCATTGGCGACTGCCAGTTCTGCTGTTTTGCGTTTTGCAGTTTCCTGTGCAATACCCACTTTTTGATTGGCGATGTAAGACAGGTGATTGACAGTGTCGGTACCTTGACCTTTGCTCATTGCGTCATCCGCTTTGCTCAAAGAATCACCGGCTTCTTTCAATTCAAGTGCGGCCAAATTGCTGACCTGCGGATTTTCCCGCGCGCTGTTGTAACTGCTGTGTGCCGCTGTGAGTGCTTCGTTTTTTGGTGGCACGGAATTACAACCTGAAAGAATCGCGATGGCGATCAGGCTCAGTGGAAAGTATTTATTTTTTTTCATGATGGACTCCATTGGTGATTATTTGGTTTTACGGTCGATTTCTTTGCGCAGTACGCGATTATCTTCCTGCACTGCATCAGCAGCTTTCTGCGCCTTGGCAGATCTTGCTGCAGATACGGCAAGGTCAGCATCGACCTGTGCTTCCTCCGCCAACAGACGCGCGCGCGCATAGTTCTTCTCTCCCATCGCACGTTCGGCGGCCTCCATCTTTTCCATCGCTGACCGGTATTGAATCGGGGCAAATTCATTGCCGCCGGTACTGCTTGCATTATTTAACGCAGCCCTTGAAACGGCCATTTGTTCTGTGGGTGCAGGCATAGACGGGGAAGTGCTTGCGCAACCCGCCATAAAAATGGCGGCAGCGACAACCACACCGACTTTATGCATTTGGTTTGATCTGAGGTAATAATAATTTTTCATCATTTTTCCTTCCGTTAAGTTAAACGTTGAACACGCTTGTTGTACTGAATATTTATTGCGATGGAAACGATTTGAAGCAAGCTGCATGTGTTATATCGTTGGGGCAATTGCGCCACTAATGGCCTTGTCTGGATAATCCTATTGGAATCATTCAGCGCTGAAACAAATTAGACCCTTACAAACAGATATGCACCGTGCGCTAACGCACATAAGTGATAAACAGTGGGGTATTGAATTGCAATCTACTGTTAGGATTGATTGAACAGATTATTTCTTCTGCCAGACTATTGCAAAGTTTTAAATAAAAAAATACTTGCAGACAAAGTTATCCGTTAATCACTCTTAACAAGACAACTATGATGGCGATCACCAGCAGAATGTGAATGAAACCGCCCATGGTGTTGGACGTAATCAGTCCTAGCAACCACAGGATGATCATAACGACGGCAACGGTATAAAGCATGATATCGGCCTTTCTATTTAATAAATGCCAGCAGGTCGGCATTGAGTTGTTCTTTGTGCGTATCCACAAGGCCGTGGGGTGCGCCCGCATATATTTTCAAAATCGAGTTCTTGACCAACTTGGATGAGCGGAGAGCTGCGGCAGCGATTGGCACGATCTGGTCGTCGTCGCCATGAATGATCAGCGTCGGTATGTCAAACTTCTCGAGGTCTTCGGTGAAATCCGTTTCGGAGAATGCCTTGATGCAGTCGAAGGTATTCTTGTGACCGGCCATTATTCCCTGATGCCAGAATGTATCGATCATCCCCTGCGAAACTTTGGCACCGGGTCTGTTGGCCCCAAAAAACGGGCCGCTGGCAATATCCTTGTAAAGCTGCGAGCGGTCGGCTAGGGCTCCGTGGCGTATCTCGTCAAACTTTTCAATTGGCAGCCCACCGGGATTGGCCGCTGTTTTCAACATCAGCGGCGGGACGGCAGAGATCAGCGCAACCTTGGCTACCCGTTTTGTGCCATAACGCCCGATATAGCGGGAAACTTCGCCTCCGCCCGCAGAAAAACCGATCAAAACGACATCTTTCAGGTCGAGTTTTTCGAGCAGCTCTGCAAGATCGTCGGCATAGGTATCCATGTCGTTGCCATTCCAAGACTGGCCAGACCGACCATGACCACGACGATCATGGGCAATACAGCGATAACCGTTTGAGGCCAGAAACATCATCTGAGCCTCCCAGCTGTCCGCACTGAGAGGCCAACCGTGGCTGAACACCACCGGTTGACCTGTACCCCAGTCCTTATAAAATATCTGCGTCCCGTCTTTCGTCGTGAATGTTTTCATTTTTGGTCTCCGTTTTATTTACCGAACCCGGTAGTGTGCTTTTCACCCATGCGACATACTGATCCATCCAGTTCTGGAGAAATTCTTTGCTATCTGCACCGATGTTGCCCTCCTCGTCAAACAAACCATCCTTGGCCTGAATGAATGCTTCGGGTTGACCGAGCGTCGGCATATCCAGAGTCGCGAGAATATTGCGCAAATGTTGTTGTGCCATGGCCGTGCCGGAGGCACCTGGCGAAACGCCCAACACACCGGCGGGCTTGCCCGCCCAAGCGCTATGACCATAAGGGCGCGAGGCGTGGTCGATGGCGTTCTTGAGCACGCCGGGGATCGAACGGTTGTATTCCGGTGTAATAAACAGAATACCCTGTGCGCTCTTGATCTCGTTCTTCAGCCGTTTGACCGATTCGGCCTGATTTGCGTCGTCATCCTGATTGTAAAGCGGCAAATCGCCGATTTGCACTTGATTGAACGAGAACTCCGGCGGAGCCAATTTTTCAATGGCACTGGCCAGTTTGCGATTGAAAGAATCATGGCGAAGGCTTCCGACGACAACAGCGATCTGGTATTTGCTCATAACGACCTCCTGTGAAAAATTAAATTACCGCTGATATGATTTTCAGCTGTGTGACTACAGTGCCCGCATGAAGGCCACCAGATTTTTCTTCTCCAATTCATTCAGCTTCAACTCCAGTACAAGGTTGAAGAATTCCACCGTATCTTCCAGTGTCAGCAAACGGCCATCATGCAGATACGGCGGTGAATCCTTGATGCCGCGCAACGGAAAGGTCTTGATCGGGCCATCGGCGGATGCCTTGCGACCATTGATCGTGACCTCCTTGAAAAACCGCTCCACCTTCAAGTTGTGCATGAGGTTATCGGTGTAGTACGGTGGGGTATGGCAGGCGGAACACTGCCCCTTACCAAAGAAAATTGCCTGACCGCGCAGTTCGCTTTCGCTGGCTTTGGCGGGATTGAGTTTGCCGAACAAGTTGAGTTTTGGCGCTGGAGGAAAATCGAGCAAGGCCTGAAACTCCGCCATGAACTGCACCTGACTACCACGTTCCAGAACATTGATGCCCTTACGCGCCGCATCCGCCGGAATACCATCGAAGTAAGCACCGCGCTGCTCAAACTCGGTGAAGTCCTCCACAGTCTTGAGTGCTCGCTGCGAACCGAACAGGCGCTGAATGTTCACACCGCGCAACGATGGCGTATCAATGCGATGCCTGTGTTCGTTGGGGCGAATATCGCCGACCGTATGGGTGGAGGCATTGGTATGGCCGTTGGCGTGACAGTCGAAACAGGCCACGCCCTGATGCGCCTTCAAGCTGCGCCGGTCATCGGTGGCATTGAACTGTTGCTGTGGAAACGGCGTTACCAGCAAGCGCAACCCTTCGAGTTGTTTGGGATTGAGAATATCTTTGAATAATTCGTTGAAGTTGCCGAGTGTTACCAGCTTCCCTTGCGAAACGTCACCCAGATCCGGTCGCGTCGTCAGATAGATCGGTGCAGGAAACTCGGGCAAAAAATGATCGGGTAAGTCGAAGTCAAGGTCAAAACGAGTCAGATCGCGATCGGTCTGCCGTTTCGTCTCATCAATGAGGAATTTCGGAAAAACCATGCCACCTGCTTCGTGGTGGGGATGCGGTAACGGTAGGAAACCGGCTGGCCAAAGCAGTTTTTCCCTGACTTCGTCAGGCAGCAGAGCGGCGAGTTTCTCCCAAGTCACGCCATCGGGTAACTTGACCCGCACACCGGTTTGCACTGACTTGCCGCGCGACATAATAGTGGATTTGGCTGCGCGATCAGCAAGATCGTAACGCTCAGCGAGCAAAACCTGCTGGCGTTGTGAGAACTTAGCTTTATCCGCCTGAAGGCGTTTGATCAGTATGGAGAAATCTTCATCGGCGGCCGAAACCGATAATGCAAAACAGCTGACCGATAGGGCTAATAATGCTGTCATTAACCGGCGAATTTGAGGGCAAACTGACATGGATGACTCCTTCTGAATTACAAGCAGAGCGTAATATTCCAAGTCACTTTGCCAATATCCGCTTAAAGTGAAACTCGCGTAGCGATTCGTTTGCCCTTTCTGGGTGAAACAACTAGCCATTCGACTAGGCTCCAAACAACCGCAGCCAAGTCGCTGGTTATCCCGCTTGCGCAGGGGGAGAGCGCAGCGAGGGGGATTTGGATAGGGGGAAACGGGCATGGCGAGTTTCATTACCAGGGGCGGCAACTTGCCATGCCCGTTGCGCTATGTACAAACGGATAAACCGTTCATGCCGCCTGTATATTGGACGCTTGTTTGCCCTTTGCACCTTGAGTCACTTCAAAGGAAACCTTCTGGCCTTCTTTGAGCGATTTAAACCCGTCCATGTTGATTGCGGAAAAATGTGCGAACAAATCATCGCTACCATCATCCGGTGTGACAAATCCAAAACCCTTTGCGTCGTTAAACCATTTCACTGTACCGGTTGCCATTTTCTTAATCCTTTTCTCTACTATCAAAAAACACGACATTAAGTCGTGGCTAAACTACATTAATCCAACCAAAACAACAGGCCGCTGCTGTTTTAATATATTTGCACGGCAATTTAGCCATGATCGCTATCACTACAATGCTGGCATTGCTTGCAATACATGACGCACAAAGTTTATGTTCGTTATGAACCGCCACAATACGATGTACAGTCAGAGCTGCACTGTGCGATAACGCACACAGCAAGAGATTTTGCGTAGCATTGGCGCAAATATTATTTCTTGAGTTCGTGGCCAATAACACCGCCGACAGCCGCACCACCTATCGTGCCAGCAGTGCTACCGCCGGTCAGGATAGAGCCGCCTACTGCACCAACACCGGCACCGATTGCGGTGCTTTTATCTTGCGCCGACATTCCGGCACAACCCGCCAAGCCGAGCAGTACGGTTACTGCCACTGCATTCACTGCTAATTTCTGTATCGTGTTCATTTTGAATACCTCCATGTTAAATATCCGGGAGTGAAAAATTTCCGCCCGGCGGCTTATTTGCCGTAGTGCTTCCCGGCTTTGTTCACACAAACATCCTTGGCATCACCCGACATCGCATTGCACTTTTCTTTTGCCACAGCATAATCTGCGTCGTGCTTGTAAGCAGCTGCGCTCTGGTGCGTTTTGCCGCCTGATTCCTTCGACTTGGCGCGCGACGCAGACGGTTCTTCGTTGGCTATTATCATTGGCTTCGATGTTTTCAACTGTGCCTTGGCATCCGCTTTGGCGTGTACAAAAGCAGCCTTAGCTTCTTGCACACAGATATCTTCTGCGTTGCCCGCTTTGTCATCGCACCTTTCTTTGGCTACCTCGTAATCAGCTTCCGCCTTGGCAATACTGATGTCGTAACCGGAATTTTTGGACGGTTTGTAACGAGCTTCAAGTTCGGCTTTTGCAACCTTTTCTTTGCCTTTTGCTACGGCCATGCAAATATCCTTGGCATTGTCGGCAAATGAATCACAATCCATTTTGTCCGACTTGCACTCGGCATTAATACTTTTTTCGGCAGACTTGTATTCGCTCTCCGACATGCTTTGTGCCATCGCACCAGCGCTGAATGCAAGGCTGGTTACAGCCAGAATTGTCGTAATGTATTGTTTGTTCATTGCGGCTCCCCGGATATGGTGAATGAAGAAGTAATACATAGCGCGGGGACTCTCGTCACTGCGCTATGGCACTTTGGCTATATCACTTTTAGTGTTCCATTTCTTTCTGGCGCTCCTGCCATGCGGCAAGCTGCTTCTCCGCTTCATCCTTGGAAATACCGTACGATTCCTGAATTTTTCCGGCCAGTTTGTCGCGCTTGCCTGCAATTACTTCAATCTGGTCATCAGTGAGCTTGCCCCACTGTTGCTTGATATCACCCTTGAGTTGCTTCCAATTACCTTCAATACGATCCCAGTTCATGTTGAATTCCTTTATGGTTGATTGAGAATTTAGATCAATAACAACAGGGATATTAAAACTAATCACCTGTCGATTTTGAACGCCACTGTTGCGCAATACCCGACATTTTTGGCGCTACTCCAGAGAATTGATCATCCGCATTTATCATGAGCTTCTCTGTGCGCTAGAACACAAAGATTTCACTTTTAGTTGCGGTCATGTTGATTAATGCCAGAGTCCCGCTGAACTGCTTAAGCAATTCAAACGCCTTGCTATAACACCTGCAGTGCGCTGAACATCCGATCAGGAACTATCTGGACTGCATCCATGTGAAAGTACGCGATTACTTGTTACGATCATTACATTCATGATGGTTTTGCCATGTGCCCATCTGATCCCGATCAACTTTTGAAATACCTTTTGATTCGTCGATTTTGTAAACTGGATAGCTCTGGGTAAGTCTGCACCACCGCTGTTTAAAGTTATTCCCGAGTCGTTTCCAATTACCCTTAATACGATCCCAGTTCATGTTGAACTCCTAAAATTTTCCGGCAGGTGCAGCTCAGGGAAGGCGTGCCAACAACTCCTTGGCTGACTGCTCAACAGCAGTCTTGAATGGAACGGCATCCTCCAGTAGCGACTCCTGGGCAGATGACAACTCTTGCGCACCTTCCCAGGCTACCGAACCGTTTTCCCCATCCCAAATCTGCAGATAAAGCCTCAAGAAAGTTGTCTTTGTTTCCACCATACGCACCCCAAGCATCCCCCAGCGGTTTTTCGATTCCTGTCGAAATCCACCAAGTTTTAGTTGAGCCAGATAGCGAGCACCGGTTGCATGAGAAATTTTCAGCAGAGTTTCACGGTTGAAAATTCCCGTTAAGCGGTAATCTTCAAACATCTGCTTATATTCGCTGGCGAGTCCCGCACGGTTGATTGCACCAAGCGTTGCCGGCAATGGCACGATAATCAAATTAGGACGGGCCAGTTTCAGTGCCTCGGTAAACGCGAGTGCTACAGCTTGCCTGTCCTCCTCCTGCCCTGTTGCGGAACTCGGCGTAATAAAAGCAATGCCTGTTGCTTTTAAAACTTGCGGGTCAAGATTGATTGCCAATGCCTGCGTTGTTGCATGTGTTTGCTGTATGGCGGCACAACCGGATAACATCATCACCGCGAGCCCCATCATCGGCATTGCCAGCATCCGCGGTCGAATTGATGATCCGGTGTTAGCCAACTTCAACCCAAAGCAAATACTTAGCAAGCTGGCTTGAACAAAATTGGAGCCAAAGATTAAGTTATACATACTGCCATCCTCCCAGATCTCAACAGTACAGTGAAAACTACTGCTGCCTGCTTATAAATACATGCTGTATGTTTATCCAAAATGATATGAACACAAAGCATGATCAATAAAACTAATCTCCCACCGTTAAGCACGGATCATTTCTTCAATTTATTGCTCCGAAACTTACATTCCGAGATACCCCGCACTGTCAGTTAATTGTCTCCCATTAGTCACAACGCTACCGTGCGGTGGCACACATAACGCATAACCGGATTATTTTGCTGACTATGTTTAATAACTTGGCACAGTTTTAATCTCAACTGTCAATTCATTAAAGTGAAACTCATATATATCCCGCATTTATATGAGAAGACTGAAGTGCAAAAATGACCTGCATGGCGAATTCCAGAATCCGGGATGACATATTTGCCATGCCCGTTAATTTTTCCACGCAAATCTTTTTCCTTATGTGCGCTGACGTACGGAGCGTCGTGGACAGAACTGGGATAGTTTGTCCGTATGCGACAAATTATTCTGGTTCGGGTTGATCCGGTTTCGGATTAGGAACAGACCAAATTGAGGATCGTACTGCTGCGCAACAGGCAAACATTTGAGCTGCACATCAGGATATTAGTAACAACAGGTTGGCCGATTGCACCGATGGTTTTTTGGATCAGATAAATCAGGAGATTAGAATGAACAAATTTAAAAGCGTTTCAAAACCACAGAAGTGGTACTTAACATTACTGTTAACCGCTTTGATGGCCGGATGTGGCGGCGGAGGTGGGGGGGATAACGGGTCGATTCTGGGCAGCGACACCGGGCTCGCACCCGCA
Source organism: Gallionella sp. (assembly GCA_028689145.1). GTDB lineage: Bacteria > Pseudomonadota > Gammaproteobacteria > Burkholderiales > Gallionellaceae > Gallionella. The sequence goes on along the minus strand of JAQTWT010000006.1, from coordinate 96,248 downwards.
GTGACCGATGTAGCGCCGCTTCCCAATGCTACCGCTGTGCCGATCAACTTTAAACTGATCACTGCCACTTTTACCAAGACCATTGATCCGGCCACGCTCACCGCAGCAAGCTTTAAGCTGGCATGCCCTACCGGAACACCCGTAACGGGAACGGTTGCCTATCTGGCAACAGGTAATCTGGCAGAACTCACGCTTCCGGCTGCAACCAATCTCCCAATCAATACCGTATGTACCGCCACGGTGACCACCGCAGTCAAAGACACGACAGGCATTCCATTGGCCGGTGACTTTACCTGGACCTTCACGACCGGGGCAACGGCGGACACCACCGCACCCACAGTATCCTCAACCGTCAACGCCAACGGCGCGACCAACGTGGCCACCAACACCCAAGTCGGTGCAACGTTCAGCGAAGTGATGGATCCATCAACGATCAATACAACTACCTTTACCCTTAAGCAAGGCGCAACAGCCGTTCCCGGCACAGTGACCTACAATGGCGTATCAACAGTCTTTACGCCGGCAAGCGTTCTTGCGACCAACACCAACTATACCGCCACGATTACAACCGGCGGCAAAGATCTGGCTGGCAATGCGCTGGCAAATAACTTTGCATGGAGCTGGACGACAGCTGCGGCCGCAGATACCACCGCACCCACCGTAAGCGGAACCATCCACACCAACGGCCAGACAAATGTGGCCGTCAATACCACTGTCGGTGTAACGTTCAGCGAGGGAATGAACCCCTCGACGATCAACAACCTGAATTTCACCCTGACAACAGATGCCGGTGCTGCAGTACCGGGTACCGTGAGCTACTCCGGTGTAAACGCGGTATTCAGACCGCTAAGCAATCTCGCACCCGCCACTCACTACAACGTCAAGATCAAAGGCGGTACCGGCGGTGTGACGGACCTGGCAGGCAACCCGATGGCCGCCAACTTCACCATTGGCTGGACGACAGCTGCCGCCCCGGACACCACCGCTCCCACGGTGATTCTGACAAGCCCGGCAAATGTTGCCACGAATGTGCCAATCAGAGGGCTGACCTATGCATATTTTAGCGAGTGGATGGATCCGTTGACGATCACCACATCAACCTTTACGGTGACATCCTCCAGCGGCACGCCTGTAACAGGAACTATCCTCAACGGCGCATTGCTCAACAATGCGTCCTTTACACCGCTCAGCAATCTTGCCTACAGCAGTACCTATACAGCCAAGATCACGACAGGTGTCAAGGATCTGGCAGGCAACGCGCTGGCGGCTAACAAGGTGTGGAGCTTTACCACCGAAGCACTGCCGCCAACAACACCGGCACCGATACCGCCAGCGGCGGCATCGGGCGGGGTTTGCGTGGGCGCGAGTTGCGTGAATCTTGGTACCGCTGCCAATTATGTGATTCTGGCAAAAACCGGGGCGGATAGCATCCCCAACTCCGTGGTGACCGGCAACGTGGGCGTAAGCCCCATCGCCAGGGCTGGCTTGACGGGTTGGTCATTAATCGCCGAACCCACGGATACATTTTATACATCCGCGCAAGTGACCGGAAAATTATACGCAGCCGACATGGTGGGCGGAACGACTTCCTCTGACCTGAGCACGGCTGTGGGCGACATGGCAACCGCGTACACAGCCGCTGCTGCAAAAGCACCCTCAGGTGGCGGGCTAGTTACTGCGTGTCCCGGGGTCGGGGCCATGAGCGATGCAACGGACGGCGGCCCCCTCGCGGCCGGGGTCTATACCTGTGCTGTCAATGTAACCATACCGGGGAATTTAACCCTTAATGGCACAGCAACAGATGTCTGGGTCTTCCAGATTACCGGAAAGCTTACCCAGGCTAACGGTACCAGCGTGCTGTTGACCGGTGGCGCACTGGCCAAGAACGTGTTCTGGCAAGTATCCGATGTTGTGGATATTGGAACAACCGCACACATGGAGGGAAATATACTGGCCCAGACCAATATTGCACTGCGGACGGGCGCAACAATCAACGGCAGGCTGCTGGCGCAGACAGCAGTCACGCTTGATACCAGCGCGGTGACGCAACCGTAAGATATGCCATTCAGGATGTGAAGCAGTAATTAAAAGGCCGTCGCGAGACGGCCTTTTGACATCTTGAGCATCGCTTTGGGTCTCGCTTTCCAGCCCATGATCCAACGCTGCTGAATCAACCTGTAAATATTTTCCCTTATGTGCGCTGACGTACGGAGCGTCGTGGACAGAACTGGGATAGTTTGTCCGTATGCGACAAATTATCTTGGTTCGGGTTGATCCGCTTTCGGATCAGCACAGACCAAATTGCGGTTAGTACTGCCGCGCAACAGGCAAACAGCAAACATTTGAGCCGCACACCAGGATACTTGGTAACAACAGGTTGGCCGATTGCACCGATGGTTTTTTGGATCAGATAAATCAGGAGATTAGAATGAACAAATTTAAAAGCGTTTCAAAACCACAGAAGTGGTACTTAACATTACTGTTAACCGCTTTGATGGCCGGATGTGGCGGCGGAGGTGGGGGGGATAACGGGTCGATTCTGGGCAGCGACACCGGGCTCGCACCCGCAGTGACCGATGTAGCGCCGCTTCCCAATGCTACCGCTGTGCCGATCAACTTTAAACTGATCACTGCCACTTTTACCAAGACCATTGATCCGGCCACGCTCACCGCAGCAAGCTTTAAGCTGGCATGCCCTACCGGAACACCCGTAACGGGAACGGTTGCCTATCTGGCAACAGGTAATCTGGCAGAACTCACGCTTCCGGCTGCAACCAATCTCCCAATCAATACCGTATGTACCGCCACGGTGACCACCGCAGTCAAAGACACGACAGGCATTCCATTGGCCGGTGACTTTACCTGGACCTTCACGACCGGGGCAACGGCGGACACCACCGCACCCACAGTATCCTCAACCGTCAACGCCAACGGCGCGACCAACGTGGCCACCAACACCCAAGTCGGTGCAACGTTCAGCGAAGTGATGGATCCATCAACGATCAATACAACTACCTTTACCCTTAAGCAAGGCGCAACAGCCGTTCCCGGCACAGTGACCTACAATGGCGTATCAACAGTCTTTACGCCGGCAAGCGTTCTTGCGACCAACACCAACTATACCGCCACGATTACAACCGGCGGCAAAGATCTGGCTGGCAATGCGCTGGCAAATAACTTTGCATGGAGCTGGACGACAGCTGCGGCCGCAGATACCACCGCACCCACCGTAAGCGGAACCATCCACACCAACGGCCAGACAAATGTGGCCGTCAATACCACTGTCGGTGTAACGTTCAGCGAGGGAATGAACCCCTCGACGATCAACAACCTGAATTTCACCCTGACAACAGATGCCGGTGCTGCAGTACCGGGTACCGTGAGCTACTCCGGTGTAAACGCGGTATTCAGACCGCTAAGCAATCTCGCACCCGCCACTCACTACAACGTCAAGATCAAAGGCGGTACCGGCGGTGTGACGGACCTGGCAGGCAACCCGATGGCCGCCAACTTCACCATTGGCTGGACGACAGCTGCCGCCCCGGACACCACCGCTCCCACGGTGATTCTGACAAGCCCGGCAAATGTTGCCACGAATGTGCCAATCAGAGGGCTGACCTATGCATATTTTAGCGAGTGGATGGATCCGTTGACGATCACCACATCAACCTTTACGGTGACATCCTCCAGCGGCACGCCTGTAACAGGAACTATCCTCAACGGCGCATTGCTCAACAATGCGTCCTTTACACCGCTCAGCAATCTTGCCTACAGCAGTACCTATACAGCCAAGATCACGACAGGTGTCAAGGATCTGGCAGGCAACGCGCTGGCGGCTAACAAGGTGTGGAGCTTTACCACCGAAGCACTGCCGCCAACAACACCGGCACCGATACCGCCAGCGGCGGCATCGGGCGGGGTTTGCGTGGGCGCGAGTTGCGTGAATCTTGGTACCGCTGCCAATTATGTGATTCTGGCAAAAACCGGGGCGGATAGCATCCCCAACTCCGTGGTGACCGGCAACGTGGGCGTAAGCCCCATCGCCAGGGCTGGCTTGACGGGTTGGTCATTAATCGCCGAACCCACGGATACATTTTATACATCCGCGCAAGTGACCGGAAAATTATACGCAGCCGACATGGTGGGCGGAACGACTTCCTCTGACCTGAGCACGGCTGTGGGCGACATGGCAACCGCGTACACAGCCGCTGCTGCAAAAGCACCCTCAGGTGGCGGGCTAGTTACTGCGTGTCCCGGGGTCGGGGCCATGAGCGATGCAACGGACGGCGGCCCCCTCGCGGCCGGGGTCTATACCTGTGCTGTCAATGTAACCATACCGGGGAATTTAACCCTTAATGGCACAGCAACAGATGTCTGGGTCTTCCAGATTACCGGAAAGCTTACCCAGGCTAACGGTACCAGCGTGCTGTTGACCGGTGGCGCACTGGCCAAGAACGTGTTCTGGCAAGTATCCGATGTTGTGGATATTGGAACAACCGCACACATGGAGGGAAATATACTGGCCCAGACCAATATTGCACTGCGGACGGGCGCAACAATCAACGGCAGGCTGCTGGCGCAGACAGCAGTCACGCTTGATACCAGCGCGGTGACGCAACCGTAAGATATGCCATTCAGGATGTGAAGCAGTAATTAAAAGGCCGCCGCGAGACGGCCTTTTTACATTTTGAGCTTGGCTCCCTCACCCATGATCTAACCCTGTTGAATCAGCCTGCAAATAAGTTGCAGGCTTGATCAAAAAAGATTTCCTTATGTGCGCTGACGTACGGAGCGTCGTGGACAGAACTGGGATAGTTTGCCCGTATGCGACAAATTATTCCGGTTCGGGTTGATCCGGTTTCGGATTAGGAACAGACCAAATTGAGGATCGTACTGCTGCGCAACAGGCAAACATTTGAGCTGCACATCAGGATATTAGTAACAACAGGTTGGCCGATTGCACCGATGGTTTCGGTATCAGCGTTAAAAAGGATAAAAAATGAACACGCGCAAAAGTTTTACCCGTCTACTCATGTTGTTTATGGCAATGCTGCTGGTCATTTTTGTGGCTGGATGCGGAGGCGGCGGCGGAGGGGATGGTTCAGCATTGGGCAGTGGTACTGATAAGTCAATTACTGCATATTCACTTGCAGGGGTTACTGGAACTATAGATGAAACAGCAAAGACCATCGCCGTGACCATGCCAAACGGGATAAATGTAACGGCTCTGATCGCAACATTCACAACCACAGGAACGGGAGTAACCATAGGTGCCGCTGTCCAGACCAGCGGTGCAACGCCGAATGACTTTACCAATCCGGTGGCATACATTGTAACTGCGGCAGACGGCACAACGGCGACCTATACCGTAACCGTAGCCGTGGCTCCCATCACTGCCAAAGCCATTACCGCATATTCGCTTGCAGGAGTTACAGGAACGATAAATGAAACGGCAAAAACCATAGCGGTGAACCTGCCTAGCGGTACCAACATAACAGCTCTGGTTGCAACATTCTCAACCACGGGGATAAATGTAACGGTAGGGGCATCGGTTCAGACGAGCGGCACAACGGTGAATGACTTCAGCAGTCCGGTGGCATACACCGTAACTGCTGTCGACGGCAGCACGGCAACATATAACGTCGCCGTAGTCGTAGCTTCGCTTTCAGCCAAGGCAGTTACCGCGTATTCGCTTGCCGGAGTTACAGGGACTATAGATGAAGCGGCGAAGGCCATATCGGTATCCATGCCGTACGGAACAAGTGTGACAGCATTAATTGCAACATTCACGTCCACAGGAGCCAGCGTAAAGGTAGGCGCGAAGACACAAATAAGCGGGACAACACCGAATGACTTCACAGCTCCGGTTGCATACATCATTACCGGTGCCGATGGCTCAACGGTGAGCTATACCGTAACAGTGAGTATAGCTCTGAACTCCGCCAAGGCGATTACCGCATATTCGCTTGCCGGAGTTACTGGGGTTATTGATGAAGCGGCAAAAACCATATCGGTGAGCATGCCAACCGGGACAAACCTGACCGCTCTGGTTGCGACGTTCACGTCCACAGGGGCCAACGTAAAGGTAGGCGTAGCGACGCAAATCAGCGGCACAACGGCGAATGATTTCAACAGTCCGGTGGCATACATCGTAACGGCTGCCGATAGTACAACGTTGACCTATACCGTGAGTGTAACCACACCAGTAGCCGTAGCCGCGGCACGAGGCCCTGCTCCTGTACCGCTTGGGTTGGCTGGAAATTTTGTGATTCTGGCAAAAACAGCTGTTTCAACTACTGGCACAACATCAGTTGTCGGAAATATTGGAGTAAGCCCGGCAGCCGCGAGTTACATAACGGGATTCTCGCTGATTATGGATTCAACCAATGCTTTTTCAACATCGTCATTAGTGACCGGCAATGTATACGCATCCGACTATGCAGTGCCTACACCTGACAATATGACCACGGCCATAAGCGACATGGAAACTGCATTTACCGATGCCGCCGGAAGAGCAACCCCTGATTTCACCGAGTTGTACGCAGGAGATATTAGCGGAAGGACACTCGTTCCAGGTCTCTACAAATGGGGCACCGGAGTTCTAATCACCGGCGTTGGTGTCACTCTTTCAGGCGGTCCGAATGATGTATGGATTTTCCAAATAGCACAAGACCTCACCGTAAGTAACAGTGCCATGATTACCCTGAGTGGCGGCGCACAGGCCAAGAACATTTTCTGGCAGGTCTCCGGTCAAGCGACTATTGGAACGGCCGCCGACTTCAAGGGGATCATCTTAAGTCAAACGCTGATTTCGTTAAACACCGGTGCGGTGATGACCGGCAGGGCGTTGGCACAGTCAGCAGTTACATTGGATGCCAATGCAGTTACAAAACCAGCACCGTAATGCTTCAGGCATTAAAACTAAGGGCTGGCAAAGTCAATTCAGCCGGCCTGTATTGCCTAATCATACAAAATTAACTTACAGCAACAATCAATCATAACTTCTGGAGAGCACATGAAAAGAGTAACAAAGACATTAGGAACGCTGGGCTTGGCAGGATACGCTGTAATGAGCAGTCCATTCGCATTGGCAGACGATGCTGGATGGTATGCTGGTGCCAGCGTTGGTCAATCAAGAGCGAAAATCGACGATGCGCGAATCACTGCCACACTGGTGGGCGTAGGCCCGGCCTCGATCATCGATGACAACCGCGCTTCTGCCTATAAGCTATTTGGCGGCTATCTGGTCAACCAGAATTTTGCCTTGGAAGGCGGCTACTTCGATCTGGGGCAATTCGGTTATACGGCGACCATACTCGCACCGGCGGGAACACTGACTGGGAAGATCAAACTCAGAGGCGTAAATATCGACGCAGTCGGTATTCTGCCAATGACTGAACAATTTTCTGCATTTGGCCGCGTTGGTTTGATTTACGCTCAAGCCAGAGATAATTTCACCAGCACCGGGGCTATTGCCATGCCCGCTAATCCCAGCCCTAGCGAAAGCAAAATCAACTACAAGTTCGGCGCGGGGCTTCAATACAACCTCACTGAATCTCTCGGCATGCGCGCCGAAGCGGAGCGCTACCGGATCAATGATGCCGTTGGCAACAAAGGCGACATAAACATGTACTCGCTCGGATTGGTCTACCGGTTGGGCGTGAAAATACCCACTCCTGCTCCGCGCGCTGCGGTATATGAACCTATTGTCGCTGCCGCCACACCTGCACCCGCGCCTAAACCGGTGAAAGAGATACCGGCACCTCCTCCACCGGCAAAAAGAAAGGTGACTTTCTCCGCTGACTCGTCCGCTGATTCTCTATTTGGTTTCGGCAAAGCAACCGTGAGTCCTGCAGGCCAACAGGCTCTCGACAAGTTTGCTGGCGATCTGAAAGATGCCAATTTTGAGGTCATCACCGTAACGGGACACACCGACCGGATCGGTTCGCACGCATACAACCAGAAGCTATCAACGCGCCGCGCCGAAACAGTCAAGGCCTATCTGGTGGAATCAGCAGGAATACCCTCCGACAAGATCACCGCCAATGGAGTGGACGGATCAAACCCCGTAACCAAGCCCGGGGAATGCAAAGGCGATAAAGCAACCAAAGAACTGATCGCTTGCCTGGCACCTGATCGGCGCGTGGAAGTTGAAGTTACCGCAACACGGACATCCATACAGTAGTCGTATCTGACTTATTGATTCGACATAAGAATGAAACTATTTATGTAATTGGCAGCTTCTAAATGTAAAAAGGAGAAAAATATGAAAACCTCACGAATCGTTTTAAACACATTTGCCATGGCTTATTTAAGCTTGGCTGGGACTGTTTCCGCAAGTGAAATTAACAGGGAAGGCTATATGACCGATACCCGTGGCGATGTTGTAAGGAGCGGAGCCGGTCAATGCTGGCATACAGGATCCTGGACACCGGCTATGGCAATAGAGGAATGCGATCCGAGCCTGGTAAAAAAAGTCACACCAAAAATAGCGGAGGCCAAAACACCGGCCGCTGCACCAAAACCTGTTGCCGTAACACCACCGGCAAAAAGGAAAATGACTTTCTCCGCCGACTCATCCACTGATTCTCTATTTGGTTTCGGCAAAGCAACCGTGAGCCCTTCAGGCCAACGGGCTCTCGACAAGTTTGCCGACGATCTGAAAGGTGCCAAATTTGAGGTCATCACCGTAACGGGACACACCGACCGGATCGGTTCGCACGCATACAACCAAAAACTATCGACGCGCCGTGCCGAAGCAGTCAAGGCCTATCTGGTGGAATCCGCAGGAATACCAGCCGACAAGATCACCGCCAATGGGGTGGACGGTTCAGACCCCGTAACCAAGCCCGGAGAATGCAAAGGCAATAAGAAAACCAGCAAATTAATCGCCTGCCTGGCGCCTGATCGTCGCGTGGAAGTCGAAGTTGCCGCAACGCGGACATCCATACAGTAGCCGTATCGGACTTATTGATCCGGCATAAGAATGAAGCTGTCCATGTTGAGTATTTCAATAAGTTTGGGAGATTCTTGTTGAAACATGGACAGCCTCATGGCCTTTGAATCTGAGGCCAAACGAATTGGCAAGCAAATTCGTGCAGATTTGACAGAAAACCATTTTGGTTTAATCAGGATTTACCCTAATACAAGGAGCACTATCATGAAAATCACCACCAAGCGATTTGCCACGTTCTTCTCAGCCATGGCATTGGCATCTGTACTTGGATGCGCCTCGTCCCCTACTCAGGAAGGTACCGGAGAATATGTTGACGATACAGTCATCACAACCAAAGTGAAATCAGCGATCTTTGGCGAACCCACACTCAAATCAGCCGAAATCAACGTCGAAACTTACAAAGGTGTCGTTCAACTGAGCGGTTTCGTCAGTTCCACTGCAGCCGAAAGCAAAGCGGTTGAACTTGCACGTAGCGTCAAGGGCGTAAAGTCTGTCAAGGATGACATGCGTCTCAAGTAATAGTTCGTTGGTGAATGCCCCTCTGCGCATCTGCTGCAGGGGTATTTACTCAACCCATTAATTACGAATTGATTCTCGGCAATATCAATAATTATTTACAAGGAAAGCAAAATGAAAGTTTTAGCGAATTTAAAATTAATCGGAATTTCAACACTGCTGGTTGCAGGATTAACCGCATGCGACAAGCCCGGACCGGCAGAAACTGCCGGGAAAAAATTGGATCAGACCGTTGAAGATGCCGGCCAGAAAATTGGCGAAGCAACCGATAAAGCCACGATGAAAATGGCCGAGCAAAGCCATAGTGTCGGCGTATCCGTCGATGACACTGAAATCACGGCCAAGGTCAAAGCAGCCATTTTTGCCGAACCCGGACTCAAGACACTGCAAATCAGTGTTGATACCGTAAACGGCGTGGTGACATTAAGCGGATCGGTTGATACGCAGCAAAATAGCAATAGCGCAAAAGCACTGGCAGGTGCCGTAGCCGGTGTGAAGGATGTTGACAACAAGCTGGCACTAAAACCGATCAAATGAAATTAAGTTCTCGCATATAACCCCAAGGAGAAGATCATGGAAATTCAAGACGCATATAAGCAAAAAATGGCCGCTCAACTAAATGAATGGGGCGCACAAATTGACTTGCTGGAAGCCAAGATGGAGAACATCGGGGCCGACATGAGAATCAAGCGTGCCGAAGAGCTTCATGAATTGCGCGCGAAACAACATGCCGCATCTGAAAAAATAAACGAGCTTGGCAAGGCCAGTGGAGAAGCATGGGAACAAGTCAAAGTGACTGCCGATAAAATCTGGGATGACCTGAAAACTGGTGTGGCAGACGCCCATGCCAAGTTCAAGTAAATCTCAAAATTTCAGAGCCCCGGATCATGCCAATAATTGCGTTACCACATGTGATTAAAATGTTGGTTTGCATTGGCATGGTTTCAATTTCCGCGACATCTGCCGCTGAAACTTTTGGGCCTTTTGCAATCGTTGAATCAACACCCATTAGCGAAATTTGGATCAACGCCGGCTTTTACTCTTACCACTTCCAGAAGGATAAGGGGTTCAACAATCAAAATTGGGGGCTTGGCGGGGAATATCGCTATTCGACAGCAAATTCAATAGTGGTTGGCAGTTCCCATAACAGTGTCCGGCGCACATCTCATTATGTCGGCTGGCATTGGCATCCTCTGGCATTGGGGCCGGTTCACTTTGGTGTGGTAGCAGGCGGTGTTAACGGTTATCCGGGAGCCAACAATGGCGGCTGGTTTCCAATAGTGTTACCGGCTGCCAGTTTTGAATATAAAAGCGTTGGCGCAAATTTGATTGTAATACCCTATGTAAAAGATGTCGCGTATGGGGCGCTATCGTTGCAAATCAAGGTCAAGTTGTATTGATGTTTTCCCAAGTTTTTTCCAAACCGACACGGTGATCATGATGAACATTAAATTAGCGCTGATACTGGCTCTTGCAAGTCTGGCAGTGATACTTACCGCTCAAAATATCGCTACGATCGAGATTGAATTTCTATTCTGGAGAGCATCAATGCCGGTGGCGTTGTTGATATTTTTCACCTTGATGTTTGGATTTGTTTTTGGTTGGTTTTTGCATAGTTATCTTATATATCGAAAAGCTAAGCGTGAATTGGTTTATTTGCGTTAAGTAAAACACACCGTTTCATTTCATTTGATTGGTCAGATTTATTTGCGTTTTACCGGCACCGCATTGGTGTCACATTTGGCTTAATCGCCTAAACTTTCGACAGGAGAATTAAAATGAATTCACGTTTTATGCGCATGACCAGCCGCTTGCTGATTGTCAGTGTTTTGAGCCTTGGCCTGCCGTTTCAATATGCTCAGGCGGGGATGGTGAGTACGGACAAGGTGGCAACTTCCGCCCAATCCCAATCTGAACGCGAACGTATTCGCACGTTCCTCGACCGTGAAGATGTGCGCAAGGAGTTACAGGCTCAGGGGATTGATACTGATGCTGCCAAAGCGCGCGTATCTGCACTGACCGATGAAGAAGTGCAGAAAGTGGCAGGCAAGCTGGATAAAATGCCAGCCGGCGGTGACATTATCGGGATTCTGTTCACTATTTTCATCGTCTTGTTGGTGACGGACATTCTGGGCTTTACCAAAGTGTTTTCGTTCACACGCACAGCCAAGTAACTCCTGGCCATGCTGCTTCAATCCTGCGCCCGCCTAACGGGCATGGCAGGCTGTAGATTCCGATGATAAACCTGTTAATGCCCGTTCCCTCTCTCCTAACTCTGATGGAACAACTAGCCATTCGACTAAGCCCGCAAGCGGGCAAGTCGCTGGTTATCTCCCGCAAGCGGGCGAGAGGGACGTGGTTTCGCTGCGCGAGTTTCAGGTTTAGCGCGGGCGTTTCCTTGTTGATCTGGTTATGCGGCTGCGCCACACCGCAGACGCAGGCTTTACTCACATCCCACTCAGCGCAGCTGCTGCCTCAGGTGGAGCTTGGCGAAATACCGTTCTACCCACAGGAAATTCATCAGTGCGGCCCGGCATCACTCGCCATGGCGCTTAATGCCGGCGGCGCAAAGGTCACACCGCAAGACCTGACACCGCAGCTATATCTGCCGGGGCGCGATGGCAGCCTGCAGGTCGAAATGCTTGCCGCCACCCGGCGCAATGGCCTGTTAGCCTATGAGTTAGCACCGCAGCTGGACGACTTGCTGGTGGAAGTAGCCGCCGGGTCACCTGTCGTTGTGCTGCAAAATCTCGCACTAAGCTGGTATCCGCTATGGCATTACGCGGTGGTGGTTGGATACGACCTCAAGCGCGGTGAAATCATCCTGCGTTCCGGCCTGGAACAGCGACAAGTGCTGCCGCTTACGACTTTCGAGCATACCTGGGAACGCGCCGGATACTGGGCCATGCTGGCATTGCCGCCGGGCCAAGTGCCGCGTACTGCAACCGAAGCTGGATACGTTGCCGCAGCAGTGGCATTGGAAAAATTCATTCCATCAGAAAAAGCCGAAGCAGCCTATGCGGCAGCACTCGAGCGCTGGCCGCGCAACCTCACCGCCCGCATTGGCACGGGCAATGCAGCCTACGCCCAAGGCAATGTGCTGCGCGCCGAAAAATCCTACCAACAGGCAACGCTGGATCATCCGGATTCCCCGATAGCCTTCAATAATCTTGCGCAAACTCTGGCTGACCAGCAGCGCTATCCGGAGGCCTTGGCCGCTGCGAATCGGGCCGTCAGCCTAGGCGGCACGGAACAGGCAGCTGCACAAGACACTCTGGAGCAGATCAAAATAAAATCTACCGGAATCTGGAAAGAGACTGAATAGCATGGAAAAACGCTTTGAAAATCCCGCTCAACTTACCGCCGTGTTTATTCTGGTGGGCGGGTGCTTCTGGGTGCTCAGGCCGTTTTTAGCCGCAGTACTGCTTGCGGCTGTGGTGTGCGTCTCGACTTGGCCACATTATCTTTGGTTATTGCGCAAAACGAATGGCAGGAAAAACCTAGCCGCATTTACCATGACACTTTCGCTGGCACTTGTAGTTATTCTGCCACTGGCACTGTTGGCATACGACCTTGCCGACACCGTTACCGCCTTTTACGATGTGATCAAACAAACTATCGAAAACGGACTACCGAAATCCCCGGAGTGGCTAATACGGGTGCCGGCCTTTGGCGAACCACTCCATAAATATTGGAATTTGATCGCGACCAGCCCGGCAGACATGAATGCTCTGGTGAAACGTTTACTGGAACCGGCCAAGAATTTTCTGCTTGCGGGCGGAATCATGCTTGGCCAAGGTGTCATTGAGATGAGTCTGGCCGCATTTGTCAGTTTTTTCTTATACCGGGACGGCGTAGCGTTGATGTGTTTTTTCAACACGGTGGTGGATCGTGTGCTTGGCATCCATGCAGCCAATGTCATCGGCATCATAAACAACACTATACAGAGCGTAATGTACGGGCTATTGGGCATCTCTCTGGCGCAGGGGTTTGTCGCCGCAATTGGTTTTGCTATCGCAGGCGTACCGGCAGCCATGCTGCTCGGCGTAGCCACCGGCCTGCTCGCCATGATTCCCATCGGGCCACCGGTGATATGGTGCGGTGCCGCCATTTGGCTGTTCTATCAAGGCGACGTGGCATGGGGAATTTTCATGCTGCTGTGGGGATTTTTTCTGATTAGCGGTGTCGACAATATAGTGATACCCCTGCTAATCAGTCGTGATAGCAACTTGCCGTTTATCCTGATTTTTCTCGGCGTAATGGGCGGGATACTCGCCTTTGGCTTCATTGGGATTTTTATCGGCCCGACACTGCTTGCAGTGGGGTTCAGTCTGATGCAGGAGTGGGCTGTGCGCAGAAAGTCAGGATAATTCAACCTAAAAAACGCAGTTGGTGATGTGTATTCTGTTAATTCATGGTATTGCGTTACTTTCGTATGTGCGAATGAATTCGCACCTACAAACCCGCCAACCGCGTTTTTTTAGGTTCAATGAGCTCTTCTTTACTGCGGAGACAATATCGACAATCTAGCAGGCTGTCAGTGATTCTGGGGATGACCCGATACGCGCTGCGATACAATAATCATTCTTGCCCGAGCGCTTAGCCTCATGCAACGCAATATCCGCGTTCTTCAACAGTATCTTCATCTCCTCGCCGTGCGTGGGATAAATACCGACACCGGCGCTGATGGTTATGCTCACGCTATGGCCTTGAATGTTGTATGGTTGCGATACGGCCTGTATTACTTTCGACACAGGTTTATCCACGCCTTCCGCATGGCTTAATTCCCACAAGACTATTACGAATTCATCTCCACCCAAGCGTGCTACCGTGTCTTCCTGGCGCACGGAATCCAGCATACGATCAGCTACCATGCTTAATATGGCATCACCGGCATCATGCCCCAAGGTGTCATTGATCTGTTTAAATCCGTCCAAATCCAAATACATTACCGCCATCAGGTGCTTGTTTCTGTGCGCATGGGAGATAGCCAACGAAAGCCTGTCCATTAAAAGCCGCCTATTCGGCAACCCGGTCAACGCGTCGTGCAATGCCATGGATTCCAATACCCTGTTGGAATCTTCGAGATTTACAAACAACAGCCGCACCTCCAGCAAGTTGTGAATGCGCGTTTTAACTTCCATCAGATTAAACGGTTTGCTGATGAAGTCCTTCGCACCCGAGGTCAGCGCCCGCAACTTGTGATCCGGATAGGACGTGACCACGAATACCGGAAGGTAGCCTTCGGTTTCGATTTCCTTCAGGCTTTCCATCACCTGATAGCCATCCATGCCGGGCATCTGCAGATCAAGCAGAATCAAATCGTAGTGGTTTTCACGATGCAGCGCACAAACAGCATGCGGATCCAGCGTCGATGTAATGCGTTGATAGCCGGCTTCACGCAGCAATTGCTCCAATAGCTGCACATTGGCTTCCTGATCATCGACTATCAAAATATTGGCGTTAAGAATTTCCTGTTCGCTCATCATCACACTTGTCCGATTTTATTTATATTGGATAACCCATCTGGGCAGCGTTACTCACTTGACTAGAACCGCCGCCAGCCCCAACAGCATTCCCATGCTCGTCACATTAGTAGCGGTGGTGAGAAAAATGGTCGAAGCAGTGAATGGGTCGGCACCAAACCGCTTCAAAACAAGCGGCACAAAGGCCCCGCAGATACCGCTGATGACACAGCTGCCGATCATGGCGAGGAACACGACCATGCCGAGCATGAAGGCACTGGGCAAATTTTGGTTTGCAGCAACCAGATACATGCCAACTGCTGCCACCAGCCCGACAAGCGCGCCATTCAGCAATCCGAGCAGAGCTTCTTTCATGATCAGCATTTTTTCCTTACCCGACTCCAGATCACCCAGAATGATGCCGCGCAAGGTGATCGCCAGCGCCTGACTACCGGTATTGCCAGACTGGTCGGCCAGTACCGGCAGGAATACGGTGAGAATCAACAAGCGATCGATGGTTTCCTGGAACACAAACACCACACCGCCGACCACGAAAGCAGTGAGCAGGTTGAGCTGTAGCCAGGGGTGGCGCAGCCTCAGGCTCCGTAACCAGTGCGTGGCGAGGCGTTCCTCGTTTTCGACACCCACCATGGCACCCGGCTGCAGACTCAACTTGATTGACCGCTGCTGCTCCGCCACGATTTTGTCGTAGAGACTCTTGACCTCGTCACTCTGGCGACTGATCAGATCGCGGCTTTCCTCAACTTCCCGTACCTTTTGCTCCAGAATTTGGCTGTAGCTTTTCGATTCCTCGTGCAGCAACCGCACATCCAGCATATTGTGAACACGCGCCAGTACCTCGGCCAGATCAAACGGCTTGCTGATGAAATCCTTTGCCCCGGCTTTCAGCGCCTGCAACTTATGTCCCGGTTGTGCGGTAATCACAAGAACCGGAAGATAGCCGTCCGGTTCTATTTCCTTCAGACCGCCCATCACCTGGAACCCATCCATGCCGGGCATCCGAAGATCGAGCAGAATCAGATCGTAGTGGTTTTTTCGGTGCAGTTCGCAGACCTCACCAGGATTAGTCGTGAATGTTATGGAAACATAACCGGCACCGCGCAGCATACGCTCAAGCAAAAGTATATTAGCCTCATGATCGTCAACAATCAGGATGCTTGCCTTCAGAATTTCCGCTGAACTGACCAATGTGTTTTACCCTTATCCGTTTTGCCGACCTGCCTTAAATAAATAGAATAAAACAAATAAGTTTTTGATCGGGTGTCTCTTAATTTGGTAAGAATTCCGCCCGATTTAATCGATGAAAATTCAAAAGCGCATATTTAAACCGCTAATTTATTGCTGCCTTCTATTTCTTGTTCAATGGCTTGATCGGCATGCTCACGAGCTACTCTGGAGTGGTACGCCTCGGCTTTGTGTTCGTATGCGGCAGCTTTATGGTCACCCGATTCGTGATATCTGGCAGCTTGCTGGTGATGCTCAGAGGCGTGTTCCTGATGTTCTTCGGCTTTCCGATGGTGTTGCTGCAAGGTTTGTTTTTGCGTTACTTTCGAGTTATCTTCTTGTGCTGGTGGCATTTCTTTCCCCTGAATACAGAATTGAACAAATTCGTATAGCTCCAAGCCAAGGTTTTAACCGCGGTTACACAATATGCAAGTATCAGGAGTTTTTCTGGGTATTGGCTGAAGCAATTTTGTTAAGCATTGTTTGGGTCACATCCTTGCCGATTCCGCGATAACCGGTGAAGTGTCCGGGCGAATCGAATGTTGGTTCACCGCTCACCATTAAATATTGCAACGATCCGTCGGGATTGGTTCGGCTGTAAACAAAATCAAGGAATGGCTGTCTGGCGGCCAGATTTTCATCAAGTTTTTTCCGCTCGGCCTCATTCCAGCGCGACCCCTGATCTTCCCTGGTTTTTCCCATTACACCGTCGATCTGAATCCCGAGCATTTCAAGTACCGGCCCATAAATGGTAGTGAAGTGACCGTCTTTGTCCTGCTCCCAATACCAGTCCGATGACAACTCAATCAAGTGGCGAATACGCGCTTCGCTTTCATGGAGTTCGGCATTCTGCTCCAGCACCTTATTGTAATTTTCGAGTTTTTTGTACAACAACCGCACTTCCAGCATGTTATGAATGCGCGTCTGAACTTCGACCACATCAAATGGCTTACTGATAAAATCTTTTGCGCCAACTGCCAGCGCTCGCAGCTTGTGGCCGGGTTGGGCGGTGATCACGATCACCGGAAGATAGCCGTCAATTTCAATTTCCTTCAAGCCTTCCATTACCCGAAAACCATCCATGCCCGGCATCTGCAGATCGAGCAAAATCAGGTCATAGTGATTCTTCCTGTGCAACTCACAGACGGTACTCGAATCCATCGTCGATGTAATGGATTGATAGCCGACGTTGCGCAGCAATTTATCCAGTAGCTGCACATTGGCTTCCAGATCATCCACAATTAGAATTCTGGCGTTAAAAATATCGTCCGCACTGACCATCACACCAACTCCTCGGTAATTTCGCCGTCCAATTTTGTTTCTGAAAATGCCAATGCGACATCCAGCGCCTCCATAAGCTCATTAACCTTGATCGGTTTGGTTATATAGCGAAAAAATCCCGCTTTCACGCCTCTTTCGATATCAAGTGGCATTGCATTGGCACTAAGGGCAACGACCGGGATGTGCACCGTGGATGGATCTGCGCGCAAAATCCTCAAGGCTTCGAAGCCGTTAATACCAGGCAGATTGATGTCCATCAGGATCACATCCGGCTGGGATGCTCGCGCAATCTCAATACCGCTATTCCCGTTCACGGCGGTCAGCAGCCTGATATCGGGATGGCGCGCGATGATTTGTTCAACCAGTTTCAGGTTCGCCGGATTGTCCTCCACATAGAGGACGGTATATCCACCCGCTCCGCGAGGCGTATGAGTTCTGTTCATTACGGCTGTGTCGACACCTTCAATGAAAAGGCTCGGCTCTGCAACCGAGTTAAGTTCAAACCAGAATACGCTTCCTGCACCAACCGTGCTTTCCACGCCGATGGTGCCACCCATCAATTCGACCAGTCGCTTGGCCACCACTAGGCCGATGCCGGTACCCTCCTCTACACCTGCCTCCTGTCCAAGACGGTTAAACGGCTGAAACAGCTGTTCCAGTTGTTCCGGAGACAAACCTGCACCGCTATCTTTGATACTGATGCGAATGCGGCCCGGCTTGCCTTCGGCATATTCCACCTCTACCGTTCCATTCTTGATGTTGTATTTGATCGCATTGGACAGCAGGTTGATCAAAACCTGCTTCAACCTGGTTCGGTCGGCACTGACAAAGCAAGGAATATCGAACTGTGGAAAAGTCTGCTTGATACCGCGCTGTTGCGCCTGCGGCTCGACCATGGCCTGACATTCAAGCATGACTTCGGCCAGCGACACCGGCTCCTCCGATAGCGGTGTCTGTCTGGATTCCACCTTGGCGAGATCAAGTATTTCATTGATCAACTTCAGCAGATGCCATCCCGCCTGAAGAATCTGGGCGATGCTCTCCTTTTGTGAGAGTGTAGGCTCCTGTGAATCGGACTCCATCAACTGGGCAAACCCGAGAATTGCATTGAGCGGGCTGCGCAGTTCATGACTCATACTGGAAAGGAAATCCGATTTTGCAAGGTTGGCTTTTTCCGCCAAAGACTTGGCACTTTCCAATTCGACGTTTTTTTCCTGTAACACTTGATCGAGCCGTTTACGTTCGGTAATGTCGCGTGCGGCGGCAAAAACGCCCTGCAGTTTTCTGTCCCGATCATAGAAGGTGGTCGCATTGTAGGACACCACTGTTTCCTTGCTGTCTCTGGCACGAACGGTAAGTTCGTAGTTGGTTACTTTCTTCTCGCTCAACACCAGTTTAATACTTGTTTCGGCCTTGCCCGGATCGGTAAAGTGATTCTTGAACGGCGCGCCGATCAGTTCATCACGGGTACACCCGGTGAGCACCTCCATCTGCTTGTTAACGTCCGTGATGATGCCGGATGGGTCGGTAGTCATGATCGCATCTATGTTTGATTCAAACAGGGAGCGGGTATAAAACTGCTGGTCGCGCAGGCGTTGTGCAAGTTGCTCCTGCTCTGCCTCGATTTGTTTGCGTGCGGTGTTGTCGGTGCCGATCAGCAGATAACCGATAATTTCATTGTCAGCATCACGCAATGCGGTAACCGACACAATGGCCGGAAAACGGCTGCCGTCCTTGCGGATGTAGGTCAGTTCGTAGATATCCTCGATACCGCGCGAAGCCTTGAACACCAATGCTTCAAAGCCAGGCTCAATCGGAGTGCCGAGTTCGGCGCTCAATGCCTTGGCGCGTGCAATTACTTCCTGAGGTTCGGAAATCTCTGCCGGAGTGACCTTGTTCAGCACGTCGGCTGCTGTATATCCCAGCATGCGCTCCGCACCCACGTTAAATATCTGGATTACACCCTTGGCATCGGTAGCAATGCTCGAAAAGTTGGCGCTGTTGAAAATCGCGCTCTGCAAGGCACCGGCCTTGAGCAACGCTTCTTCAGCCTGCTTACGCGCGGTGTTGTCGGTGCCGATCAGCAGATAACCGATAATTTCATTGTCGGCATCACGCAACGCGGTAACCGATACTATGGCAGGAAAACGGCTGCCGTCCTTGCGAATGTAGGTCAGTTCGTAGATATCCTCGATACCACGCGAGGCTTTAAACACCAATGCTTCGAAGCCAGGTGAAATTTGGGTTCCGAGTTCGGTACTCAGGGCCTTGGCGCGCGCAATCACTTCCTGCGGGTCTGAAATATCGGCCGGGGTGATTTTATTCATCACATCGGCAGCCGCATAACCCAACATGCGCTCCGCACCCACGTTGAAAATCTGGATCACACCCTTGGCATCGGTGGCAATGCTCGAAAAGTTAGCGCTGTTAAAAATTGCGCTCTGCAAGGCACCGGCCTTGAGCAACGCTTCTTCAGCCTGCTTGCGCGCGGTGTTGTCGGTACCGATCAGCAAATAACCGATAATGGCTTCCTGATCGTCACGCAACGCGGTTACCGACACAATGGCCGGAAAGCGGCTGCCGTCCTTGCGGATGTAGGTCAGCTCGTAGATGTCCTCGATACCGCGAGCGGCCTTGAACACCAATGCTTCAAAGCCCGGCTCAATTGGAGTGCCAAATTCAGCACTCAGCGCCTTGGCGCGTGCAATCACTTCCTGCGGGTCTGAAATCTCGGCCGGGGTGATTTTATTCATCACGTCGGCAGCCGCATAACCCAGCATGCGCTCCGCACCCACGTTGAAAATCTGGATCACACCCTTGGCATCGGTGGCGATACTCGAAAAGTTGGCGCTGTTGAAAATCGCGCTCTGTAAGGCATCGGTTTTAAGCAAAGCCTCCTGACGACGTATCTCGGTAATCCCCTCCGCAGTACCGGCAGATTGGTTTTGAATGATGGAATCGCGGATTTCTTTTTGCATGGTTTACCTTTGTGCAAATCGTAAAATGCCCTGCATACTGATTGTCAGGTAATCAAACGATCAGCAGAGGTCTGCACGTGTGGTCACAAAAGAATTACGCACCTGCCAATCCCATCCCGTAAAAAACTACAAATTTTGCGGGTAGGCATCGGGAGATAAATCGAATTCATGGATAAATGTGGCAACCGTGTCCAATCGTAACAATCGAGCCTGCCACTCTCCGTTCGTTAGCGCACATAACCATTCACCTTTCATTTCCGATACCTCAGAAGCTTCTGAACAAGCTGGGTTGCCGTTTTATGGCAACCCGTAACCAGCCACCGGATAACCTTTCAGGTTGCCCGGTGGATAGCTGGTTTTATAAACGGGATGGCTATGCGGAAGCGAAAATTTACGCTGTTACCCCAGAATAGCAGGGCAATGCCACGGTGATCGTGGTCCGATTTTCCTGAACTGCAACATCCAGTGTGATCGTACCGTTTTGCGCTTCTGCAAGCCTTTTGGCGGAATACGTTCCGAGGCCGCTGCCACCTTGCTTGCCGTGCGTGACAAATTTATCGAAAAATGTTTCGCGAATCTCTTCTGGAACCGCTCCCGTGTTCTGAATGATGACGCGCAGCGGAGTTTCATCAATAAGGCTTATGGTGACCCGGCTTTTTGCGGGGGCCGCCTCGCAGGCATTTTTAATCAGGTTCTGGAAAATTGAATAGCAGAGCATGGCATCGCCCAACACCTCTGGTACCTTTTTACCAACCGATGTTTCCGTTTCATTGATAATGATGATATGTTTTTCGGCGAAGGTCGTACGCGAAATCTCGATGATTCGGTTCAGGATGTCATCGATCATGACCGGTTTGGCATCAAGCTTGAAGCGCCCGGTCTCGATCTTGAATAGCTCCGAGGACAGGTTGATCATGTCGAGCACGCGCAACGCGGTTTCCTCGACGACGTGCAGCTGTTTGATATGTTTATGGTTCATCGAGTCGTCATCCGCCAGCGCCTGCACCAGACCGATCACGCCGGCCAGCGGCCCTTTCATATCATGACGCGTGATGTGCTCGACATTCTCGCGCAGGTGCGCCAACTCCAGCATGCCGTCGTAACTGGCCTGCAATTGTTTGTGCAGACCGACGTAGCGCATGAAGTTGCGGACACGCGGCTTTAGCACATCCGGATTGATGGGTTTGGCGACAAAGTCCACCGCGCCCAGTTCCAACCCCTTGAGACGCGCGTCATCTCCGCTCATGGCGGTAACAAAAATCACGGGGATATTTTCCGACATCGGGTGCTCGCGCATACGCCGAGCCACCTCAAACCCATCCATGCCGGGCATCATGATGTCTAGCAGCACCAGATCTGGCGGATCGTCCGACTGGCAGATAGCCAGCGCTTTCTCACCGGTAGGCGCAACACGCACAGCATATTCGTCCTTGAATAACTGCGAGAGCAGCAGCAGATTGTCCGGCGTATCGTCAACAACCAGAATCGTCTGACGCAGCGGTTCCTTTGCACCTTTGGGGCCAGACTCGTCATTGTCATCCTGCGAGCCGGAAACAAACAACCCAACATGAGCAAGTGAACTTGCCCGGGGTGGCGCTGTCAGCGCCTTTTCAACGCGCGTGCTTAAACAATCCGCTGTATAGGGCTTGACCAGCAGATCACTGACACCGCAGGCAATCGCCTCTTCAATGCGGTGACGTTCCGCCTCGGCAGTAATCATGATAAAGGGCAGTTTCGAAAACTTTTTGTCGGCGCGCACCACCTTGAGCAATTCCAGCCCAGTCATAATCGGCATATTCCAATCGGAAAGCACGATGTCCACCCGCTGCGTCTGCAGCATGCGCAGAGCCTCGGCACCATTGCTGGCCAGCATAATATTCTTGCCACCCATGGAGCGCAGTTGGTTGGAAGTAACTTTGCGCATCGGTTCAAAATCGTCAACAACGAGAAATGCGGTTTGCTTGGTGATCATGTCGTGTCTTTCGTGTGATGTACTGTGTGCGCTTGGGCTACCTTTTCTTCTTTTTTGTCCAACTCCGAAGCAGTATCGACAAAGCGCTGCGCAATGGAGCGGAACTCCTCCTGAATATCGACAAAAGCATCAAACATATCCGCATCGAAGTGCGTCCCCCTCCCTCCGATCATGATCTGTACGGCATTTTCGTGCGGCATGCCTTGCTTGTACACGCGGCGGCTGATCAGCGCATCGTAGACATCTGCCACCGCCATCAGGCGCGCCGCAATCGGAATATCATCGCCGGCAAGACCCTGTGGATAGCCGCTGCCGTCCCATTTTTCCTGATGCGAGAATGCGATAGCCTTGGCAAAGGAGAGAAAATCCACATGGGTACCCAGCGCCTTTTCGGCATGCTCAATGGCATCACGTCCCAGCATGGCATGCGTCTTCATGATTTCAAATTCATGCGGATCGAAACGGCCCGGCTTCAGCAGGATGTTGTCGGGAATGCCCACCTTGCCGATGTCATGCAGCGGTGCTGACTTGAATAGCATATTGATGTTGGCATCGGTTAAAAACCAGGCAAAACGCGGATGATCGCGCAACCGCTCGGCCAGCGCTTTGACGTAAAACTGCGTGCGGCGAATATGATTGCCGGTGTCGGAGTCGCGCGTCTCGGCCAGCGATGCCATAGCAAGAATTGTCACATCCTGGATAGCCATCACCTCTCGCGTGCGCTTGGCCACCTCAAGTTCGAGAAAATCGTTCTTGTCGCGCAGGAAGTCGGCCATAGCCTTAAGCGCCAAATGGTTCTTCACGCGCGCCATAACAATGTGAGGGCTAACCGGCTTGGTGATGTAATCGACCGCACCGAGTTCCAGTCCTTTCCACTCGTCCTCCTCTTCAGTTTTGGCGGTGAGAAAAATCACCGGGATACTCATGGTCTTCGGGTCGTGCTTAAGCCGCTGGCACACTTCGTAGCCGTCCATGGCGGGCATCATGATGTCCAACAGAATCAGGTCGGGAGGCGAATCGGATGCTGCAATCTTCAATGCCTTATCGCCGCTGCTGGCAATTTTCACTTTGTAGTCATCCTTGAGCAGGCTGCTCATCAAAACCAGATTGTCCGGCGTGTCATCGACCACCAGTATCGTGGCATTCCCGGTTAAATTGATCTCTTCCATGCAAGCTCCTTTCAGGCAGAAGTTCCGGTAGCAGCCTTCAGCGCCACAAGTGCCGCCTCAAAGTCGAATGATCTGATGTAGTTGTCGATCTCGTGACAGTGGTTCGGGAATGCTTCGTTAAGAAGTTCCGCATGAGTATCCATCACGTCTATCGCCTCCGCGTCGTCGTTGGCCAGCAGCACCGCCAATTTATCGCAGACCGCCTTGAGTTTTTCCCGTCCCACCATAATGGTCGCTTTGCCCTGTTCTTCCGGCAGATTCCGCTCCAATTGCGTGATGAATTTCTTTAGCGATTTTTTCAGCCATTCGTGACGTGCCTCGATTTCCTCGCGCGAACTGCGCTCCTGAAGTGCCAGTTGATTCTTCACGCGCATCATGACGGCCGGCGGGCTGATCGGCTTGGTGATGTAATCTATCGCGCCAAGTTCAAGACCTTTTTGCTCGTCTTCAGCGTCAGACTTTGCAGTGAGAAATATCACCGGAATATGCATCGTTCTGGGATTGAGTTTGAGATGCCGACACACCTCGAAACCGTCCATGCCCGGCATTACGATGTCGAGCATAATCAGATCGGGTGGTGAGTCGGATGCCGCAATCTTTAGAGCTTTTTCACCGTTGTTGGCAATTTTTACCTTGTAGTAATCCTTGAGCATATTGCTCATCAGAGCCAGATTACCCGGTACATCATCGACTACCAGTATCGTGGCTTTTCCAGTTAAATTAAGCTCGTCCATCTAAATTCCTTTCAGGCGGGAGGGGGGCGGAGGCGGCTCTCAGTGCTATGAGTGCCGCCTCGAAGTCGAATGATTTGATGCAGTTATCAATCTGGCGATAATGATCGGGAAAGGCTGCGTTGAGTAGCCCGGCATTCGTATCCAGCAGGTCAAACGCCTCCGCATCATCGTCTGCCAGCAGTGCCTCAAGCTTGTCACGGACTATTTTTAGTTCTTCAGGGGCAACCGTGACGATTGCCGGGCGCGGCTCCTCCGTCATTTTTTGTTCAAGTCCGTCAATAAAATGCGCAAGCGTGTTTTTCAGCTCGCCAATCTGTGCGTCAACCTCTGCGCGCGGGCGATGCTCCCTGATGGCCGCTTCCAGTTTTTCCGCCAACTGCTGCAGAGCAGTTGCGCCGATGTTTCCGGAAACACCCTTGAGCGTATGGGCGATTCGTTGCGCAGTGTCCCAGTCATTTCCTTCCAGCGCCTGCAAGATTTCCGCCATAACAAATTTCTGTCCGGTGGCAAACTTGCGCAACATCGAAAGGTATAGCGATTTCTTGCCGAGCACGCGGCGCAGGCCGTTGACCATATCCAGCCCGTCAATGCCGGACGGCAAATCGACATCTGGCAGCGCCTGTGGTATCACTTCTGCCGTAGCTGCCATCGTGCGCCGCGGTTTTATCCATTTCAGCAGTGCCTTCCACAGGTCTTCCGGTTCTATCGGTTTGGCAACGTGATCGTTCATGCCTGCCGCCATGCAGCGGTCGCGATCGCCCTGCATGGCATTGGCGGTCATCGCCACTACAGGAAGATTCTTGAAGCGCTCCTCCTTGCGTAGCTCGCGGGTAGCAGTCACACCATCCATCACCGGCATCTGCATATCCATCAGCACGAGGTCGTAATCTGCAGTTCTGATCTTATCCAGTGCAACCTGACCGTTTTCCGCCAGATCAACGGCGAAACCGACATCGCGCAACAATTCGGTGGCCACTTCCTGATTGAGATCGTTGTCCTCCACCAGCAGAATGCGTGCGCCCCTAATGAGGGCAAGTTGCGCGATGATGTCGCTCTGCACATTCAATGCTTCATGTTCACCGTTGACAGGCCCACCCAGCACCCGCATCACACCATCGAACAACACCGATGGATTGACCGGCTTGACCAACACTTCCTCAATGCCTGATTCCTTTGCATCCTTAATGAATTCCTCGTTACCGTAAGCCTTCAGCATCATCATGTGTGGCTTGTGGCTATGTGCGAGATCACTCAACCGCGTGGCTGTCTCGATGCCATCCATGCCCGGCATTTTCCAATCGAGGAACACGATTTCGTAGGGGGTATCATGCGCTTCGGCACGATCCACGGCCTCGATGGCCTCCCTGCCGGATGCAACCTGATCCACATCGAATTTCATGCTGCCAAGCAGACTACCCAATGTCAGGCGTGCATTTTCGTTATCATCCACCACCAGCACGCGCTTGCCCTGCATGTCGCCGGAGAGCACCAGATTACGCTGCTTACCGATACTCTTGCCGAGTCGTGCCGTGAACCAGAAGTTACTGCCCTTACCGGGTTGGCTATCGACACCCACTTCTCCGCCCATTAACTCTGCCAGTTCTTTTGAAATGGCCAGACCGAGGCCGGTGCCGCCGAATTCGCGAGTCGTTGAGGTGTCGGCCTGCGAAAAATTCTGGAACAAACGTCCCATCTGTTCTTCTGTCAAACCGATGCCGGTATCGCGTACCGCGCAGTAGATCAATACGTCCTTCTCGGTTTGCTCTTTGATACGGATGACAATATCGATCTCGCCCTGTCTGGTGAACTTGACGGCATTATTGCTGTAGTTGATTAGAATCTGCCCAAGCCGCAGCGGATCTCCGACCAGCTTGACCGGCACATCCTTGTCCACATCGAAAATCAGTTCAAGCCCCTTGGCCGATGCCTTCTCTGCAATCAGGTTGACCACATCCTCCAGCACCTTTTCCAGTTCAAACTCGATGCAATCAACCGTCAGCTTGCCCGCTTCGATTTTCGAGATGTCGAGAATATCGTTGATGATGCCGAGAAGATGTCTACCGGAACTCTGTATCTTGTTTATATAGTCGCGCTGGCGCGATGTCAGCCCGGTATTCATCAGCAGATGGGATATGCCGATGATGGCGTTCATCGGTGTGCGTATCTCGTGGCTCATGTTGGAGAGAAAATCGGATTTGGCGAGATTGGCTTTCTCGGCGGCCAATGTGGCACTCTCAAGAACATCGTTGTAATTGTGCAATTGCTTTTGCAACAAGCGTGTTTTCAGCATATTGCGAACACGCGCCAGCACCTCTGGCAATTCAAACGGCTTGCTCACAAAATCCTTCGCTCCGGCTTCCAGCGCACGCAGCTTATAATCCGGTTGGGCGGTAATTACAATGACAGGAAGGTCGCCGTCCGGTTCAATTTCCCTGAGCCTCTCCATCACTTGGAATCCATCCATGTAGGGCATCTTGAGATCAAGCAGGATCAAGTCGTAGCGGTTGTTGCGGTGAAGCTCACAGACCTCGTCCGGCTGCATTGTGGAGGTGATTGAAATATAGCCCGCACCGCGCAGCATTTGCTCCAGCAACCGCACATTTGCTTCAAGATCATCTACGATCAGCACTTTTGCATTAAGTATGTCGGTTGCACCAGTCATTTGAATTAAATCCTTTTTTCTCTCGGCATAAAAACCACATCCGGCTGCTCTATCATTGTGCGCATAGGAATCTAGTGCGGCGACGGAATTGCCAAATTCAGGGCGTGATCAATCTTGGCAATCAGGGTGGCGTGATCGAAAGGTTTCACCAGAAAATCAATCGCACCGGCATTCAGGCTATCGGCTACAATTTTTTCTTCGCTCTTGCCGGTAATCATGATGACCGGTGTCCCTGAAAAACGCGGGATAGCCTTTAACCGCCGCGTGGCTTCCAGCCCGTTCATATTCGGCATCATCATGTCCATAAGAATTAAATCCGGTTGCGTCTTGCGCAGCATATTTAATGCTTCAAAACCGCTGTCGGCGAAAATCAGGTGATAGTTTTTCTGTTCCAGAAGCTGGCCGATTATTTTGCGCTGGGGCTCCTCGTTGTCCACCACAAGAACGGTAGGCCGGACACGCTCGGCCATGGCAGTCAGTGCGCGCGCTGATTCCAGAAGCGGTTCGCATTCCTGTCTGAATTCTTGTGCCCACTGCTTCATGGGTTTGGTGGATTCGGCCACGGTATTGAAGTGCTGTTGGATTTCGTCAAGCTTGACACGGCTTAGTTCCTGTTCCAGTCCGGCGGCATTCTTGACCTCGACCAAATCCGGGAATGCGCCCGAGATGAGCCGCTTGGAAAACCCGTTTATGGCCGCACCGATATCTTGCTCGGCCTGCTCCATTGCCCGGCTGGCCACTTCAATATGCTGGCCACCTTGAGCCACCTGCCGGGTAAGTGTTTTTTCCAGATCGGCCAGATGGCGTGCCTGAGCGGCAAACTCCGCCGCCGATGTCCCGTCGGCGTTAAGAACAGCCAACTCATGTAGCGCATGGTGAATAGTCATAGCTAGGCGCGACATGTCGTAGGTCATCGGCCAGAAAAGGATGTAGTCGTCGAAATAATCCTTCTTGCACAGCTCATAAGCCCGTTTTACTTCTTCCTTGTTACACAGGATAACGGTGCGGTGCGGATACTGGTGCACAGTTTCACAAAGACGGTACAACCCCAGATAGTAGCGTTCCGATTTTTCCAGCGTGTTGAATGCCAGCACCAGTATGCTGGGCCGATGGCGCACAAAATCCCCCGGCAACTTGTCCGGATCGGTGGACATAAATACGTGATCAAATTCCGGGCGCAGCAACTTCTCCACCAGCACTGCATCGGTGACATTGTCCGTAGCGATCAAAATCGCGGCAGCGGTTGAGGCGGGTGGATTCATGACGTGCTGCATCCTTCGGTGAAATGGCTATCTATAGAGTCGGCCATTAAATAGTTTTGTAGGCTGGTGGTGAGCAACGCAAACCCCAGCATGTTCGAGGTTGCCAAACGCTGGGGTTCGTGCCTCACCTCCAGCCTACGCATAGCGATCTTTTTATCTGTTTAATGGCCGACTCTATAATGCAGTCTTGCGCTCTTGGCGATACTCATGTGCAAACCAATACAGCCTCGTCCGTTTACTTTCAGATGGCGGAAAAATTAGCTCAGATAAGTTTAATCATGGCGAACAAGCATGCTGCTTACCGTGCGCTATCGCACATAGGGATAGCGCGAAACTCCATGTATGTTGGCTATCGCACAGAGTTTGTGGTGAGGCGGGCATA
This sequence comes from Gallionella sp., assembly GCA_028689145.1. Taxonomy (GTDB): domain Bacteria; phylum Pseudomonadota; class Gammaproteobacteria; order Burkholderiales; family Gallionellaceae; genus Gallionella. Next base: position 67,626 of record JAQTWT010000006.1, on the reverse strand, counting down.
AGGTACTCATCCGTTGATATCGAATGCGACACAAATGACTGGCTACTTATCCTAATAGGTTATTTGGGTTTAAGGAGGGTTCATTGATAAAAGATTTCCCTATCGTTTGCGTTGGCGGTTCGGCCGGCGGACTCGATGCCTACATCAGGCTGTTGCAAAATATGCCGTCTAACATGGGGGTGGCTATTGTTATCGTCAATCACATCACCAGCATGCCTACCCATCTTCACGAAATTCTTCCCCGCTTCACGACCATGCCGGTTGATCTAATCTCGGAAAGTTTGCGAATCGAACCAAACCGCATATTTATCATCCCTGAAAATCGGGATTTACACGTCCGGAATGGAGAGTTCATTCTAAAACCGATATCAAAGCCCCGCGGCTGGCCAGATGTGATCACGGTTTTTCTGCGCTCGTTGACCCATCACTGGGATGGCAAGCTTATTGCGGTTATTGTTTCCGGCTATGACGGCGACGGGGCAGCCGCATTGTGCGGTATCAAGGAAACCGGCGGCATTACCATCGCGCAGAAGCTCAGTACGGCAAGCCAGCCGGATATGCCGGAAAGCGCAATCGCCAGCGGGTGCATCGATTTTGTCCTGTCACCGGAAGACATCGCTCAAGAAATAATACGGATTGCGCGCGTTGAGGATTGAGGAAGTGATACGGATAGTTGCTCTTGTAGGTGCGAATTTATTCGCACACGACCCATTGTTTGGGCGGATAAATTCGCCCCTACATACCCCTCAACTGCCGTTTCTAGGGTCATCAGGTTGACCGGTTATTAACAACCGTCAGCGATACAGGTGGGCGCATCGTTTCAGTCACGTCCTTGCCGATTCCGCGGTAACCGGTAAAGCGCCCTGAAGGGTCGAATATCGGTTCACCGCTCACCATAAAGTATTGCCGTGAGCCGTCCGAATTAGTCCGGCTATAGACAAAATCCAGAAACGGTCGTCTGGTAGCAAGGTTGGCTTCGAGCTTTGCCCGCTCTTCCTCATTCCAGCTCGCCCCCAGCTCATCCCTTGTTTTTCCCAACGCGTCGTCAACTTGTATCCCAAGCATTTCAAGTACCGGGCCAAATATTTTGGTGAAATGCCCATTTTCGTCCTGCTCCCAGTACCAGTCAGACGACAGTTCAACCAGACGGCGAACGCGCGCTTCGCTTTCACGCAGCTCGGCAGTGCGTTGTAGCACCGTCTGCTCCAGTACCTGATTATAATCACCGAGCTTTTTGTATAACAACCGCACTTCCAGCATGTTACGAATACGCGTCTGCACTTCGACCAGATCAAACGGTTTGGCAATAAAATCCTTTGCGCCAGCTGCGAGTGCACGCAGCTTGTGATCCGGCTGGGCCGTGATGACCAGCACCGGAAGATAGCTATCCGTTTCAACTTCCTTCAGATCTTCCATCACCTTAAATCCGTCCATGCTTGGCATTTGCAGATCGAGCAGGATCAGGTCATAGTGGTTTTTACGATGCAGAGCGCAGACTGCATATGGATCATTGGTTGAGGCAATGCAGGTATAGCCGGCATCGCGCAACATTTCCCACAGCAAAAGCACATTGGATTGCTGATCGTCCACGATCAAAATACTGGCATTGAGAATTTCTTGTTTGCTGATCATTTTGTTTGCCCTGTTTCAGTTGCGTTGGTCAATTTATTTTGTGACAGTTTCAGTGCATCATCCAATGCGCTCATGAATTCATTAATTTTTATCGGTTTGGTGAGATAACGGAAAAATCCGGCCTCCATTCCCTTCTCAATATCTCGCGGCATAGCATTGGCACTGAGGGCAATGACGGGGATATGCGCCGTGGCGAGATTTTCGCGCAGAATTTTTAGCGTCTGGATACCGCTGATGCCGGGCAGATTAATATCCATCAGGATCACATCCGGCAAATGCACACGCGCCAGCGCTAGACCAAGATTGCCATCGCGCGCGCTCAGCATGCGCACATGCGTATGCGTCTCAATTATCTGCTCAACCAGCATCAAATTGGCCGGATTATCCTCAACATACAGCAGGGTTTTCAGTTCCGCGTTATCCAGCGCCGGTGGCAAAAACTCTGCCGGTACTGTGCTCCCGGCGGCAAGCTCCGGCGTAACGTCACGAATCAGTTCAATACAGAACTCGCTGCCTACTCCAATGGTACTTTCCACGCTGATGGTGCCTCCCATCAATTCGACCAGTTGCTTGGTTACCACCAGGCCGATGCCGGTACCTTCCTGTCCGCCGAACTCCTGCCCGAGACGGTTAAACGGCTGAAACAGCTGCAGCTGCTGCTCCGGAGACAATCCATCACCACTGTCCTTGATGCTGATGCGTATGCGTTCCGGAGTACAGGTGCACTTCACCTCTACCGTTCCATGTTCGCGGTTGTATTTGATCGCATTGGAAAGCAGGTTAATCAGAACCTGCTTTACCCGGGTTCGGTCGGCATTGGCAAACCAGGTGTAATCCAATGGAAAAAATGTCAGTTTTATATCATGCTGCTGCGCCTGCGGTTCGATCATGGCTTGGCATTCGTGCATGATTTCGGCCATGGAAACCGCTTCCCGCGACAACGATAGCTTGCCCGATTCGATCACCGCGAGATCGAGAATTTCATTGATCAGATCGAGCAGATACCATCCCGCTTTGAGAATCTGATGCAGCCTGATCATCTGGGCATCCGTTGGCGGCGGCGAACCGGCCTCCAACAACTGCGCGAAGCCGAGAATCGCATTAAGCGGGGTACGCAGCTCGTGGCTCATGCTGGAAAGAAAAACCGATTTCGCGAGGCTGGCTTTTTCCGCCACAGACTTGGCACTCATCAATTCGTCGTTATTATCCAGCAGCACCTGCTCCAGATGTTTGCGTTCGGTAATGTCGCGCGCAGCGGCGAACACGCCCTGTAGCTGCCCGCTGCGGTCGTAGAAAGTGGCCGCATTGTAGGACACCACCGTTTCAGTGCCATCTCTGGCGCGCACGGTAAGCTCGTAGTTGGAAACCTTCTTTTCGCTCAGCACCAGCCTGATAGCTGCCTCGGCGCGTGCCGGATCGGTAAAGTGGTTTTTGAACGGTGCGCCGATCAGTTCGTCTCGCGTACAACTGGTGAGTGATTCCATCTGTTTATTGACATCGGTGATAATGCCGGAAAGATCGGTGGTCATGAGTGCATCGATGTTCGATTCGATCAAAGAGCGCGTGTAGAACTGCTGGTCGCGCAACCGTTGATCGAGCAGTTCTTGCTCGGCTTCGGCCAGCTTGCGTTCGGTGTTGTCGATCAGTGTGATACGCAGTGTCGGTGCCTCGGCATCGGCCTCCATGAGCCGGCAATCCAGACGGGCATTGAACAGCGTGCCATCGCTGTGCTGCAGAACCAGTTCGCAAATCTGTTTATCGCCATGCCGTATCAAATGCGCAAAAAAATGCTGCCAGAGATCATGATCTACCGGTGCAACAAGACGTTCGAAACGGCACTGCAATAGTTTCTTGCGATCTTCGCCGAGCAACGCGGCTCCGGTCAGGTTGATGGCAACGATTTGCCCTTCGCGCGACAGCGTGAGATATCCGACCGGCGCAAACTCGTAGAGATCGACATAACGGTCGCGGGATTCCTCCAGCGCGATCTGGGCACGGCGCAACTCTTCATTCTGCATTTTCAGTTCGATCTGATGCACCTGTAGTTCGTGCAGCAGTTCTTCGGCATTGCGCGTTGCCACGTCAGCCCCGGATGCGGGGACGAATCGTGCCTCGGCCTGCATCCGTAGCGTGTCTTGCGGGTTGGTGTTATTACTCATATATTCACCCGGCAGCCCGGATCAATCCGGGCCGGCAAAATCGTTTTCATCCTAAAAAACGCAGTTGACGAAGAACTTTCTGGCATTTTCAGCTTTCGTAGGTGCGAATTTATTCGCACATAACCTATTGTTCGTGCGAATAAATTCGCACCTACAAGCATGCCAACTGCATTTTCTTTGTTCATCGTTCCCATGACGCACCGGCAGCTTGATTCATCGCCAAACTCTTGGCAACTTCCGCATCGCTGAGCAATCGGCGGAACTCTTTTTTGACCACGTCGTAGCATTCACAAACGCGGGATTCCAGTCCGGTCCGATCAAGCACGGTGATATGACCGCGGCGGTATCTGATCAAACCGGCGCGCTGTAAATTCCCGGCTGCTTCGGTAATGCCTTCGCGTCGTACCCCGAGCATGCCGGCAATCAATTCCTGAGTCATAATCAATTCGCTCGATCCCAGCCGGTCAAGCGTTGACAATAGCCAGCGGCATAGTTGCTGCTCCACCGAATGATGCCGGTTGCAGACCGCGGTTTGGGATGTCTGGGTAATTAATGCCTGGGTATATCGCAACATCAGACGCATCATCGGTCCGGCGCGGTTGAATTCATCCATCACCAGGCGGGCTTTCAGCCGGTACGCATTTCCGGCTGTCTGCACGGTGGCGAGGCTGGGCGTGGTATTGCCCCCCATGAAAAGCGAAATCCCGAGCACTCCTTCGTTACCCACGCCCGCGATTTCGGCCGATGCACCATTTTCCATGATGTAGTGCAAAGACACGATACTGGTTGTCGGGAAATAGACGTATTGTAATTGGCCGCCTGATTCGTAGAGGACTTGGCCGAGCGGCATCGGGATCAGTTCCAAATGCGGTGAGATACGCCCGAATATTTCTGCAGGCAGGGCTGCGAGAAGCTGGTTTTGATTGGTGATGGGGCGCGCGGGCATAATAGCAACTGTTTTTCTGGCTCCGTAGCATGCAACCAACAGGTTAAAACGAAAAAGCAGCCCAACAGGGAAACCACAGCCTGTCAGCCCACGCAGCGTATATTCTTATAGCACAATTAGTGGGTTAAGTATGTACGGTCGCGCTAAATGGCGTATGTACGCTAACGAACATACGGGTACGCGACCAACGAAAATCGGCGTAACAATTTTCAGAATACTTGGACGCTGAATGTGGGCGATTATTGTTAACTTGTGTGTGTTATCACACAGAGTTTCTCCAGCCGGATAGAGATAATGCCTGCAGGTGTTTAATCCCCCCGATAAGCACCTGAACTCTCCAGACCCAGTGACGGCAATCCCGCGCTGGGTCTCTTTTTAGGGAAAATACTAACGCCCATATGCCAAGATCGTCACACCAAATTCATCAGCAGCCTTGGTAGGGTGGGCTCTGCCCACCATGTCGGGCAGTGCTGTAGGCTGGGGTGAGCTTGCGAACCCCAGCATTTCGAGATTACAAACGCTGGGGTTCGTGCCTTACCCCAGCCTACGGCACTAAATTGGCAGCCGGGTTATCCGGCCAAGTGAAGTTTGAAATCCGTTCGGGCTGAGCGAAGTCGAAGCATCAGCCCGAACGGAAAACTTCAAACATATTCGTGCCGAATCACTAGTTATCTTGAATCGTCAAATAGCATCTCCAAGCGCATGCTGATCGCAGGGCTGGATCGGTAGTTATTCACTCTGGGAAAGTGCAGTTGCGGGGTTAATTCAAAAAATAACCATTTCTGATGCAACCGGTAACGATAGAACGCCAGCATGACATATTCCGTTGCCTGAAGTTGCGGATTGCTGACACCAATTACACTCGCCTGATACATCAAAGCGGCTCGATCATTCAGGGTGTGATAAACCGACAGATCCTGACGCAAATCGAAATTACGCTTGTCATTTAGCCACGTGGCATTACTGGAGGCGCGAAACAGCAGCCGCGGACTAAAAATACGCTCCAGATCAAGCTGGGTGGTCTCGCCAACCCCCAGTGAGTTAAACCAATACACAGACTCCGCGGCTTTCAGCCGCCACTGCCCCATCGGGGCCGAGAAGCTGGCCCTTGTGCGCATGAAGGGCTGTATTGGAAGAGGAAATTTAAGCCCGGCATCGGTACTAAAATGCCAAGCATTTTCCTCTTCCGCAACAAGGCGTACAGCCAAAGCAACACTCTTTGGCACAACCACTTTGTTGGATAGCACGGTATGACCTTGTGTCGGTGTTGGCGCGGGGGTTGGCCCGGATGTTATGTTTTTTTCCGGGTCTGTTTCCAGCAACAATCGCAAACGCCCTTCGGTAACAGGCAATCTCAAATTTAGCTTGGCAGCGAGATCGAATTTACTATCCCCCCCATATCCGTCCGCCCTGTTGACACTAAATTGAATTACGCTCGGATTACTCTCTTGGAAATGGCGATCACCACCAAAAAAACGATCAATATCGCTTGCGAACTGGGTAATCTTTCCTGACAAATAATTGCGCGGAGCTTCCATGGAATCAAAACGATCTGACTGTGGTGGCTGCACCGTAGGTTCTTGTATTTGCGGAAAAGATTCTTGCGACTTTGAAACGGGTTGTTCCGCGCCCAGCAGTTGCAATGGAAAAAACAGGGCCGCACCTAACAGCAAACTTGAAAAAAAACTAACCGAGCAGATTGAATCGTGCTTAACGTAAGGCATTCCGGCTGGTTTTGCATGATGTGGTCGCATATGCACAATCCCCTATCACGCTACGGAAGCTTCCTGACTACACGAAACCCGAAAAAACTGTAACGTTGCGCAGGCTTGTAACTGTTACGGATAGCCGAGCGTACATTTCGCGGTGAGTTATTCCATGAACCACCGCGCAGCACGCGCTTTGCGCCATCTCCCTGCCATGCGCTGCCGTCTGCTGGAGCACCTTTATAACTATCGTGATAACTGTCTGCCGTCCATTCCCACGCGTTACCCAGCATGTCATTCAGCCCGAAAGCATTAGCCTTGAAGCTGCCTACCGGAGCGGTATAGGCAAACCCATCCGTACAGTTATCCACCGACCATGATGATGCCCCCTTTATCTGTGCTTGCGCCGTCTTGTCCGCGGCATTCGCATAGGCGCAAGCCTCATCGGGGTTATTTCCCCAGTAACGTGACGTGGTGGTATTGCCTCGCGCCGCATATTCCCATTCAGCCTCTGTCGGCAAACGGTATTGTTTGCCGGTCTTGCGCGACAGCCATTTCGTGTAGGCTTGGGCATCGTTCCAGTTGACACAGCCGATAGGATAGTCGTCTTCTTGTCCATAGCGGAGTTTGCGCCAGTCACCAGTGCGCTCCGCGACTTTGCCGCCTTCAAGCGTTGAGCATTTATCGCCGGCGCTGTAGCTGTTTTTGTCAGCGAATGCCGCAAACTGGCCGCGGGTGATCTCGGTCTTGCCCATGGCGAAGGTGGCAATATTGACCCGATGCACCGGTTCTTCATCGTTGCTCCGTCCGTCCTCGGAATCCGGCGAGCCCATGTTAAAGACACCGGGAGGAATCACCACCATCTCAGGGCAACCAGAGCAATCGCGAAATATGTAGCCTGCTTGGGGCGCTTTTGCGGCCTTTGCGATCTTGCCATCATTGACGGCTTGTGCTTGGATAGGTATCCCTATTACACACAAAGCGGTGACGAGGCCGAGTAGGTTGCGTATCGAAGCTTCTCTCATTTGCTTGGATTAGGTTGATTGAAAACTTCCTGCCGTATATTAGGTGCCCTATGAATATATAACTGCAGCAGGCGCTACTCTTTTAATCTTCTGCTAGCTTCATTGGGTAATCTGTGCGGGAACGAACATAGTGGTAACAGCGCCTGCCTTGCGGATCTTTTACAGAGAAGACGCGATATATGCTTTGTGGATGCATATATGCACCCCTGTCCAGTGAGCATCTGGCGCAATGGGTGAACTGTCGGCCTGCAACCTTAGTGGAAGACGTACCGGAAATTGGTACGTTTTTGACTACAGGTAAAGAAAAAGGGTTAAGCATTTCTGCCTAACCCTTTGAATTTACTGGTGCGCCCGGAGCGATTCGAACGCCCGACCCCTTGGTTCGTAGCCAAGTACTCTATCCAGCTGAGCTACGGGCGCGCACTATTTACCTTGGCGGAGAAGGAGGGATTCGAACCCTCGATACAAGTTTAAGCTCGTATGCGCCCTTAGCAGGGGCGTGCCTTCGACCTCTCGGCCACCTCTCCGAAGGCCGCGCATATTAATGTAACTGGCCTGAAAGGTCAAACGATTATGCTTCTTCCTGATCCAAATCGAACGCTTTATGTAATACACGCACGGCCAATTCCAGATATTTCTCGTCGATAACCACGGAAATCTTGATTTCCGAGGTGGAAATCATCTGGATGTTAATGCCTTCCTCGGCCAGGGTGCGGAACATCTTGCTGGCGATGCCTACATGCGAACGCATCCCGACACCCACCACGGATACTTTGGCCGCTTTATTGTCGCCGATGACATCGCGCGCGCCGATATGCGGCTGCACCCTGTTTTTCAGGATGTCCATGGTTTTGGCGAATTCGTTGCGATGCACGGTAAAGGAAAAGTCGGTTGTGCCGTCCACGCCGACGTTCTGAATGATCATATCCACATCGATGTTAGCATCGCTGACCGCCCCCAGTATCTGGTAGGCGATACCCGGCTTGTCGGGTACGCCCAGCACGGTAATCTTGGCTTCGTCGCGATTGAACGCGATCCCGGAAATAATGGCTTTTTCCATTTTGTCGTTATCCTCAAAAGTAATCAGAGTGCCTTCGCCGTCTTCTTCAAAACTGGACAGCACGCGCAGCTTGACCTTGTATTTTCCGGCGAATTCCACCGAACGGATTTGCAGCACTTTGGAGCCGAGACTGGCCATCTCCAGCATCTCCTCGAAGGTGATGCTCTTCAGGCGGCGCGCTTCCGGCACCATACGCGGGTCGGTGGTATAAACGCCGTCCACGTCGGTGTAAATCTGGCATTCGTCGGCGCGCAGCGCGGCGGCGACTGCCACACCGGTGGTATCCGAGCCGCCGCGTCCCAGCGTGGTGATATTGCCGTGTTCGTCCATGCCCTGAAAACCGGCCACCACCACCACGCAGCCGTTCGCCAGATCGGCGCGGATATTCTGCTCGTCGATGGAAACGATGCGCGCTTTGGTAAAAGCGCTATCGGTCAATATCTTGACCTGACCGCCGGTATAACTCTTGGCTCTTACCCCGAGTTCACTGAGCGCCATTGCCAACAGGCCGATGGTGACCTGTTCGCCGGTGGATACCACAACATCCAGTTCGCGCGGATCGGGATTCTGTTGAATTTCCTTGGCGAGCGCGATCAGCCGGTTGGTCTCCCCGCTCATCGCGGATAGCACAACCACCACCTGATGCCCGAGAGCCTTGAATTTTGCGACGCGCCGCGCCACGTTTTTGATACGGTCGGGAGTGCCGACCGAAGTTCCGCCATACTTCTGTACTATCAATGCCACGATTGTCCACACTCAACTTGAAAAGTGGACGCGATTCTAGCGCAACTGACCGAAAAAAACGAGACGGTAAGGTGTTGCGATTTGCTAAACTCCAACCATCCGAGATGCTTTAACAGAATACCACCATGCCAGAAATCACCCCGCGCAGCATTCCCGCGTCAGCCGTGCAGCATTTGCTCGACAACGGCTATTCGTCGGCGCTGGCGAAAATATTTGCGGCACGCGGCATCACCCATAGTCAGCAACTGGACAATTCTCTGGCCGCGCTGCTGCCGTTCGGCGATCTGAAGAATATCCACCAAATGGCCGGTTTGCTGGCCGATGCAATTGCGGCACAGAAAAGATTGTTGGTTATTGCCGATTACGATGCCGATGGCGCAACCGCCTGTGCAGTGGCGGTGCGCGGCTTGCGTGCTTTCGGCGCGAAAATCGATTTCATCGTGCCGAACCGCTTTGAATACGGCTATGGCCTGACACCCGAAATTGTCCACCTCGCTGCCGAGTCGCATCCCGATATTCTGCTGACTGTGGATAACGGCATCGCCAGCGTCGAAGGCGTGGCCGAAGCCAACCGGCTGGGCATGCAGGTATTTGTCACCGACCACCATCTGCCCGGCGATACGCTGCCGGATGCGGCCTGCATCGTCAATCCGAACCAGCCCGGCTGCGCCTTCCCCAGCAAGCATCTGGCGGGGGTCGGCGTGATGTTTTATGTGTTGCTGGCATTGCGTGCCGAGCTGCGTTCGCGCGGCGTGTTCGCTACTCAGCCGGAACCGAATCTCGGCAATCTGCTCGATCTGGTCGCTTTGGGAACCGTCGCCGATGTGGTCAAACTGGATCAAAATAACCGCATTCTGGTGCAACAGGGTTTGCAACGCATCCGCGCCGGACGTGCCTGTGCGGGTATCAACGCGCTGTTGCAGGCAGCCAAAAAGAATCCCGCAAAAGCCTCCAGCCAGGACTTGGGCTTCACCGTCGGGCCGCGCCTGAATGCGGCGGGGCGGCTGGATGATATGAGTCTGGGCATTAATTGTTTGTTGGCCGATGATGCGGCGACTGCCACGCAGATTGCCGCAAAATTGGACAGTCTCAACCGCGAGCGGCGCGGCATCGAGGCGGACATGCAGGACAGCGCGCTGGCGGCACTGGAGAACATCGATCCCTCCGGCAATTTCACGCTCACACTGTTCGACGCAACCTGGCATCAGGGGGTGATCGGTATTTTGGCTTCGCGTCTCAAGGATAAATTTCATCGCCCGACCATCGCCTTTGCACGCGCCAACGACGGGGAAATAAAAGGCTCGGGGCGCTCCATCGCGGGGCTGCATCTGCGCGACGCGCTGGATATGGTCAGCAAACGCCATCCCGCACTGATCAAAAAATTCGGCGGGCATGCGGCAGCAGCGGGATTGAGCATCGCCGAAACCGACTTCGATCTGTTTGTCGCCGCTTTTGAAAAAGTGGTCGGCGAATTGCTCGACGCGGATGATCTCGCGCAACGCATCGAAACCGACGGCGCGCTGAAACAGGGTGAAATGACGCTGGAAGTGGCACGTATATTGGAACAGCAAGTATGGGGACAGGGCTTTCCCGCCCCGCAATTCAATGATGATTTCACGGTGCAAAACCAGCGCGTGGTCGGCGAAAAACACCTCAAGTTGCGTTTAAGCATGCAAGGGATAACCATCGAAGCGATACTGTTTGGACACAACCAGCCGTTACCCGAACAAGTGCATGCCGTGTACAGCCTGAGCGTCAATGAATACAATGGCAACCAGAGCCTGCAACTCATTGTGCGGCATTGGCAGGATGCAGTGTAGGGGCGAGATTAACCAGCCACTTACCCATCGTTTTTTGATGGGTTAGTGGAATGGCTATGCAGCGCCATCGCGCCCTCGTCGAATTACGAAGAATCAGGGCGCGATGAATCGCGCCCCTACAAAATCCAACCAAAAGCGAAGGTCACCATGGAAACCGCTTTACTGCAAAACAACGGCATCGAAGCCCTGCCGCAGTTTCTCACCAGCCTCGCGATCGGTCTGCTGATCGGCCTGGAGCGCGAACGCAACCCGTCGGCCAAAGCCGGGCTGCGTACCTTTGCGCTGGTCGCTGTGTTCGGTACTTTAGCCGCGCTGCTCGCCACCAAACTCGGCTCGCCCTGGCTGCTGATCGTCGGCCTGATTGCCGTGGCAGGCATGATCATCGCCGCCTATCTCAACACTCAGGGGGACGAAGCCGATCCCGGAACAACCACCGTAATCGCCCTGCTGCTGTGTTACGGGCTGGGCGCGATGATCTGGTACGGTTTGTCCACGCTCGCCGTGATGCTGGCGATAGGCATCACTGCCCTGCTCTATTTCAAGCCGGAACTGCGCGGCTTTTCGCAAAGCATGACCCGCCGCGATCTGGTCGCTGTGCTGCAATTTTCGGTGCTGACGTTCATCGTGCTGCCGATCCTGCCAAATCAGGATTACGGCCCTTACCATGCCTTCAATCCGCATCAGGCCTGGCTGATGGTGGTACTAATTTCCGGCATCAGCCTGACCGGCTATGCCGCGCTGCAAGTAGTGGGAACCCGCTACGGCGCACCGCTGCTCGGCTTCCTTGGCGGACTTGCTTCCAGCACCGCGACCACGCTGATCTATGCCAAACACGGCAAAAGCAACCCGGCCATGTCCAACCTGGCCGCCTCGGTGATCGTCATCGCCAGCATGGTGGTGGTGATTCGCCTGATGGTGGTCAGCGCCATGGTGTCCTACGGCGCGTTACCCGGCCTGCTGCCGGTGCTGGCGGGCGGATTGGTATTCGGTCTGTTCGTCGCGCTTTACAACTGGCGCAAAATGGATAAAGCCACCGAACTCTACATTCCTGAAACCTCCAACCCCGCCGAACTTCATACCGCCATCGGCTTCGGCTTGCTGTTTGTGGTGGTGTTGCTGGTTTCGGCATGGATGGAAGATTTCGCCGGCAGTCAGGGCTTGTATGTGGTGGCATTGGTGTCTGGTTTGACCGATGTCGATGCGATTACCCTGTCCAGCCTGCGCCTGTTCAACCTCGGGCAATTGAGCGAACACCAGACCGTCACCGCAATCGCCATCGCCTTCCTTGCCAACCTCGCGTTCAAGTTCGGCATGGTGGCTTTCATCGGCGGCAAGACACTCGCCAAGCATGTCGCTACCGGCTTCGGCGCAATCGCTTGCGGGGTGTTATTGGGACTGTTTGCGCTATAATCGCGCCCTTTTAAGCACGCGACAACGACAAAAAATGGAAGCCGAACAACTCAACGCCCTCTCCAACCAGCTGCAGGATTTGAATCTGCGCAGCGCCGAATTGCGGAGGTATCTTTGACTTCGATACCAAGCAGGAACGCCTGACCGAAGTAAGCGAACTCGCCGAAGACCCCGCCATCTGGCAGGATGCCAAGCGCGCGCAGGAACTGGGGCGCGAGCGCAAGATGCTGGAAGGCGTGGTGCTCGGCCTCGGCAAAATCCAGCAAGATCTTGCCGATACCGCAGAGCTGTTTGAAATGGCAAAGGCGGAAAACGACGACGAAAGTCTGAGCAGCACCGCTACCGACATTCAGGACATCGAGAAGCGCGTTGCGGCGATGGAATTCCGCCGCATGTTCGCCCACCCGATGGACCCAAACAACTGCTTCGTTGACATCCAGTCCGGCTCCGGCGGCACCGAAGCACAGGACTGGGCCTCCATGCTGCTGCGCATGTACCTGCGCTACTGCGAACGCAAAGGTTTCCAGGTCGAAGTGCTGGAACAATCCGACGGTGAAGTTGCGGGCATCAAGGGCGCATCGCTCAAAGTGATCGGCGACTATGCTTACGGCCACCTGCGCACCGAAACCGGCGTACACCGGCTGGTGCGCAAATCGCCGTTCGACTCCGGCAACCGCCGCCATACTTCATTTTCCAGCGTGTTCGTGTATCCCGAAGTGGACGACTCAATCGAAGTCGAGATCAATCCCGCCGACCTGCGCGTGGACACCTATCGAGCCAGCGGTGCGGGTGGACAGCACATCAACAAAACCGACTCGGCAGTGCGTCTCACCCACATCCCGACCGGCATCGTAGTGCAGTGCCAGAGCGACCGCTCGCAACACCGCAACCGCGCCGAAGCGATGGCAATGCTGAAATCGCGCATGTACGAAGAAGAGCTGCGCAAACGCAACGCCGAAAAACAGGCGATGGAAGACGGCAAGACCGACATCGGCTGGGGTCACCAGATCCGCAGCTACGTACTCGACCAGTCGCGCATCAAAGACCTGCGCACCAACTACGAAGTCGGCAATACCCAAGCCATCCTGGACGGCGACCTGGACGATTTCATCTCGGCCAGTTTGAAACAAGGCGTTTAATTTTAGAGAACCATCATGACCAACGAACAGACTACTCCGCAAGACGAAAACCAGATCATTTCAGAACGCCGCCACAAGCTTGCCGAAATACGCAAGGCCGGCGTGGCCTTCCCCAACGATTTCGCACGCACCCATCTGGGCGGCGACCTGCATGCCGAGTTCGGCGACAAGACGCATGATGAGCTGGAGGCCGCGCAGGTTCATGTCGCGGTGGCCGGGCGCATGATGCTGAAGCGGGTAATGGGCAAGGCCAGCTTTGCCACGGTGCAGGACATGAGCGGGCGCATCCAGTTGTTCATCAGCAACAGCGATACCGGCGAGGAGGCGCATAACGCATTCAAGCATTATGACTTGGGCGACATCCTCGGCGCGCAAGGCGTGCTGTTCAAAACCAAGACCGGCGAGTTGTCGGTACGTGTTGCGCAGGTGCGTTTGCTGACCAAGGCATTGCGCCCGTTGCCGGAAAAATTCCACGGCCTGACCGATCAGGAGCAAAAATACCGCCAGCGTTATCTCGACCTGATTACCAACGAGGATGCGCGCGAAGTGTTCAAAAAGCGCACCCTTATCATTCAGGCAATCCGCAATTTCTTCGTGCGCCACGGCTATATGGAGGTGGAGACACCGATGATGCACTCCATCCCCGGCGGTGCAGCGGCCAAGCCGTTCGAGACGCACCATAACGCGCTGGACATGAAGATGTACCTGCGCATCGCGCCGGAGCTGTATCTGAAACGCCTGGTGGTGGGCGGCTTCGAGAAGGTGTTCGAGATCAACCGCAATTTCCGCAACGAGGGTCTGTCCACGCGGCACAACCCGGAATTCACCATGCTGGAATTCTACGAGGCGTACCGCGATTACCAGTACCTGATGGATTTCAGCGAGAGTCTGTTCCGCGAGGTTTCACTAAAGGTATTGGGCACCACGCTGATCAGTTATCAGGGCAAGGAACTCGATCTGGGCAAGCCGTTCCATCGCCTGACGATGGTGCAGGCGATCCAGAAATATCATCCGCAATTCACCGATGCGCAACTCAACGACCGCGACTTCGTGATCGCCGAACTGGAAGACCTGAAGGCCAAATACAAACCGGAAGACGGCCTCGGCGGGCTGCAGCTGTCGCTGTTCGAGGAGCTCGCCGAAGCACATCTGTTCGAACCGACTTTCATCGTCGATTACCCCGTCGAAGTCTCGCCGCTGGCCCGCAGCAGCGATAAGAATCCCGCGATCACCGAACGCTTCGAGCTGTTCATCGTCGGGCGCGAAATCGCCAATGGTTTCTCAGAATTGAACGATGCGGAAGACCAAGCCGCGCGTTTCGACGCGCAAGTCGCGGCGAAAGATGCGGGCGACGAGGAAGCGATGTTCAAAGACAACGACTATGTGCGCGCGCTGGAATACGGCCTGCCGCCCACCGCCGGACAGGGCATCGGCATCGACCGGCTGGTGATGCTGCTCACCGACAGCGCCAGCATCCGGGATGTGATTTTGTTCCCGCAGATGAGGCCGGAGTAATGCTGGACAATGACGTAGCGTGCGCTGTGCGCACGATTTCAAACATTGTCGTGCGCACAGCGCACGCTACGTTGCTTCGTTAATCCATGCTGACTAACGACATCAAAGAACGTCTGCTGCAGCAATACCCGATGCTGCGCGAACTGCCTGCGGCTGAGCTGGAAGAGTTGCAGGCGGCAGCCAACCTGATGCAACTCCCGGCAGGCATGGTGATATTCGACGAGAACCAGCCGTGCCAGGGCTTTCCGCTGCTGTTATCCGGCAGTGTCCGCGTCATCAAGGCCTCGGCTAACGGGCGCGAGTTGCAGTTGTACCGCATCCTGCCCGGTGAAAGCTGCATCCTCACCAGCAGTTGCCTGCTCGGCAATACGCGCTATCAGGCGCGCGGCATTACCGAACAGGCGGTAGAAATGATCGCGCTACCGCCCGGCAATTTCCATAAACTGCTGGACAAACATGAAGTATTTCGCGGTTACGTCTTTAATCTGTTCACCGAACGGCTAACCGATCTGATGCAACTGGTTTCCGCCGTGGCTTTTCAAAAGCTCGACCAGCGTCTTGCCGCACTACTGGTTGGCAAGCCTGCCCCGCTGCATATCACCCATCAGGCAATTGCAGACGAATTAGGCTGCGCGCGCGAGATCGTCAGCCGCTTGCTCAAGGGCTTTGCCGATCAGGGCTGGGTCAAACTGGGACGCGAACAGATCGGCATCACCGACGCATCTGCCCTGAAGAAATTCGCCGAGCTGTAATTCACCCTGCCTGTGTGATTTTTATTACAGACAAACCGACTCAATTCGCCTATCCTGCGAATACCCACACAATATTCAAGGAGCATGAAAATGAAATGCAATGCAGGCGGTATCGACCGCACACTTCGTATCATCGCCGGTTTGGCATTAGTCGCTCTGGCTGCCACCGGAACGGTTGGCGTATGGGGCTGGATCGGTGTGGTTCCATTATTGACCGGCATCGTTGGTTTTTGCCCCGCCTATACGCTGCTGGGCATGAACACCTGTCCGACCAAGAAAGACTGATCCGCCGAAAAGCGGCATCTGCTCAAAACGCCCGCCAGCCCGCAGGGGATTGCGGGCGTTTTGCATTGGGCATAGTGAGCATATAATCAGACATGCCATTACTCACCCATACCGATCTGCAAATCACCGGCATGCACTGCGCATCCTGCTCCGCTCGCCTGGAAAAAGTATTGAACCAACTGCCGGAAGTGGCGGCCACGGTGAATATTGCCACCGAGAAGGCGCATATCGCCTACAACCCGGATAAAACCCCGCTTGCAGACCTGATTAAAGCCGTGCAGGGCGCTGGGTTCGACGCGCATCCGCTGCGTGATTTTGCCGCCGAGAAACAGGCACGCGCTGCCGCTTACCGTCAGGAACAGCTGCAATTTTTGATCGCGGTGTTACTCACCGTGCCGCTGCTAGTCGAGATGCTGCTAATGTTCATCGGTGTTCATGCCATGCTACCGGGCTGGCTGCAATTTGCGCTGGCCACACCGGTGCAATTCTGGAGCGGTCGGCGTTTCTATACCGGCTCGTGGAACAGCCTGCGCGGTGGCGGTGCGAACATGGATGTGCTGGTCGCGCTCGGCACCAGCGCGGCCTATTTGCTGAGTTGCGCGGTGCTGTTATTTAATCTGGATCAACCGATCTATTTCGAGGCAAGCGCCACGCTGATCACGCTGGTGCTGCTCGGCAAGTTGCTGGAAGCGCGCGCCAAAGGCAAAGCTTCCAGCGCACTGGAAGCACTGCTTAACCTGCAACCAAAGCTGGCGCATGTCGAGCGCGACGGCGTAATGCAAGAACTATCCGTCGAACAGATGCAGGTGAACGATGTGTTTCTGGTGCGTCCCGGCGAAAGTGTGCCGGTCGATGGCATCGTGCTGGAAGGCGCATCCAGTCTGGATGAAGCCATGCTCACCGGAGAAAGCCTACCGCAAAGTAAACAGCCCGGCGACAAGGTGTATGCCGCCACATCCAACCGGCATGGCCTGTTGAAATGCCGCGCACTGGCGGTCGGTGCGCATACCCAGCTCGCCGCGATCATCCGTCTGGTAGAACAAGCGCAGGGCTCGAAAGCCGCGATCCAGAAACTTGCCGATCAAATCTCCGCCGTATTTGTGCCGGTAGTCGTCGTCATCGCGCTGCTGACCTTTCTGATCTGGTGGCTGATGGGCAGCGGCTTCAGCACCGCGCTGATCAATGCGGTGGCGGTACTGGTCATATCCTGCCCGTGCGCATTGGGCCTAGCCACTCCGACGGCCCTGGTCGTATCCTCCGGACGCGCCGCTCAAGCGGGCATTCTGGTCAAGGATGCCGCCGCGCTGGAACGCGCCCACAAACTCTCGGTATTAATCGTGGACAAGACCGGCACACTGACCGATGGCACGCCGAGCGTCACCGACGTGTTGCCGATGCCTGAGGTAGCGGCAACAGAATTTCTGCAAACCGCCGCGATGCTGGCACAAGGTTCGACCCACCCGCTGTCACGCGCACTGCTCGACTATGCCCAATCCCGGCAAATAACACCCGCACAAAATGCGAATATCAGCGAGTTATCCGGCCACGGCCTGCATGCCGAGGTGGACGGGAAGCGCTATCTGCTCGGCTCGCCCAACTACGCCACCAGTGAAGGAATAACCGTCGATGAACAGCAAATACTGGGGTTGCAGCAACAAGGCAAAAGCGTAATCGCATTGGCTTGCGACGGCACGTTGCTGGGCTATATCGCCTTCGCTGATCAGTTGCGCGCCAGCAGTTGCGCCGCTGTCGCACGGCTCGCGGCAATGAACATCCGCGTGGTAATGCTGAGCGGTGACAATCAGGCCACCGCACAGGCGATTGCCCGGCAGGCCGGTATCACGGAATTTCGCGCCGAAGTACTCCCCCAAGACAAGGCGGCGCAGGTGCAATCGTTCAAGGCTAATGGCCAACTGGTCGGCATGGTCGGCGACGGCATCAATGATGCACCCGCGCTGGCCGCCGCCGATGTCAGCTTCGCGATGCGTAGCGGCAGCGATATCGCCATCGAAGCAGCGGATATCACGCTGATGCGCAACGATCTGATGAGTGTGGCGGATGCGATTTCGCTGTCGCACGCCACGCTGAGGAAAATTCGCCAGAACCTGTTTTTCGCGTTTGCCTACAACGTGCTGGGAATCCCGCTCGCCGCGCTGGGCATGCTCAATCCGGTAATCGCCGGTGCGGCGATGGCGCTAAGTTCAGTGTCGGTGGTAAGCAACGCGCTGCTGCTGAAACGCTGGCAACGGCAGGTGTAGATTTACCGGATTGCCCTGCACGGCGCGGGTGGACAACCGCTTGACTATGGCGCGGCCACATATAGCGTGGTTCGGTTGCGGCCCTGATTTTTTGAAGTATAAAGTGCCTCGTCAGCTCTGCGCATGGCATCTATCCAGTCGCCATTTGCATCGCATTCGGCAATACCGATGGAAATGGTGATACCGACATCTTCCTGCTTATCCTGTCTGCGAATTTTCCCTCTTTCGATTCCCTGACGGATATGTTCGGCAACAATGAAAGCCCCCTGCAAGGAAGTATCCGGCAAAAGTACGGCAAATTCCTCTCCTCCCATACGGGCGACCGAATCCTGCCCCTTCACCTTGGCCTTTAATACTTCGGCAATCGTGCGGATCACCTTGTCGCCAAACAAATGCCCGTAGGTGTCGTTCACTTTCTTGAAAAAGTCGATATCGAGCATCATGAAAACAACTTTCTTGTCCTTCAGCTCGGCATCGACAGCCAGTTTTTTGATCTGCGATTCAAAGCCGCGCCGGTTTAACACACTGGTCATCGGATCGATCAAAGCCTCGCTACGCGCGTTCTGCAGCTCCTGTTGCAACTTCTCGATTTCAGCTTTGCTCTCATGCAGCTTGCCCTGCAGTGCATCAACCGAACTGCGCATGGTTTGCGTATCCAGCATAATCTCGCCGACCAGATGCTGCAGCATGGGGGGATCCAGTTCACCGGCCAGTTTTTCCCCGATTTTTTGCAAACCGGCGCTAAAGCGACCGGTTTCACCGTCGGTTGTTTCGGTAACCTGAGCAAGGTTACCCAGCACCTTTTGCAGATTCGCCCGGAAAGTATTTTGCGCTTTGGGATTAATTTCAGAAATATGGCAGTCGAACAATTCCTGGGTCATTTCGCTGGTGATCGGCTCATTGGTTTTGAGCAGATCGTTCATCGCGTCGCTAAGCGGCGGATTAATCCCCGTCAGGAATTCATACCAGACTGCATAAGTTGGCGGTGTAAACCCGGCCGGATGCCCGGCGGCTTTCTGAAGAATCAGCCTCAGAATCTCGGCGCTGGCCGCCTTGTCTTGCGTGTATCTGTTTGTCATTTCACCAAAGACCAAGTGTCCGTCAGATGGACGCATACATGCTAAAACTGTCAAGCCTAGTGGATATAGCCACCCTCATCATGCACATGCCCATGCGCCAGTTCCTCTTCTGTAGCCGGACGCACTCCCGTAACGGTGCAATTAAAAGACAGTGTCTTTCCGGCCAAAGGATGGTTGCCGTCCACCGTCACCTCGTCGTCGGTAACATCGACAACGGTGTACAGCAGAAAATCTTCTTCGTCGGAATTCTCGGGAGCACCTTCAAACTGCATGCCGGCCGCGACATCTGCCGGGAATGCGCTGCGCGCCTCGACCTGAACCAACTGATGGTCGTATTCGCCAAAAGCATCATCTGGCTGCATGTTCACGTTACATTGGTCGCCGACACTCTTGCCATGCAAGGCTTCTTCAACCAGCGGAAAAATGCCGTCGTAGCCACCGTGCAAATAACTGACCGGATCCTCGACTTTTTCCAGCAGTTCGCCCTCGGAGTCGAACAATTCGTAGCGCAGCGAAACAACGGTGTCTTTGGCAATCTTCATTTCAGCTCCTTGATCAAATTAAAAATTTCTTGCGCATGCCCGTGCGCGTGAACGCCGTACATCACATAACGCAGCTTGCCATGCTTATCGATTACAAAGGTCGAGCGTTGAATGGCATGTTTTTTATGTCCGTCCACTTCTTTTTCGACCATCACGCCATAGCGTTTACAAACGCGCGCATCGGGATCGGAGAGCAGCAGCACCGACAAACCGTATTTATCCCGAAACGACGCATGGCTCAAACAATCGTCGCGACTGATCCCAATCACGATGGTATCCAGCTTGGCCAGATCATCGTCAAATTCGCTGAACTCGTTGGCTTCCATGGTGCAGCCAGGCGTGTCATCTTTAGGGTAGAAATACAACACAACATTTTTTTTGCCCTGCAGCGAGGTGAGTACAAAAGTTTCCATATCAGCATCCGGCAACTCGAAGTGCGGAGCTTCCATTCCGATGACAAGCTGGACAGATTGCATTGGCATTTCCCCCTATCTGGCATTTTAAACACTTTTTAGCCGTGTTATAAGATTTTTTGTCCTTGGACAAAATCGTGTCCGGGATATCCATCGTTCAACTGCAATAACAAATTCCCCAAGCCCACTTGAATGTAATTGTTTGCATTGTGAAAGGAAATTATGGGGATCAGTAACGGTCAACTGCAGTGCAGTATATTGGCGCTTTACTACCTGAATCTTAACGGCTATATTTGCCCCAACTAGATATCGGAGGTACATCATGAACGATGATACACCGCTACATACCAAGCTCAACGGCATTGCAGATTACATCGCCGCCTTGGATACATTATGTCAACAAGCACAGCATAATTTGTATTTTTTTGACAAAAACTTCGAAGGTCTTGGGTTCAACGCTGAAGCACGTTACCAAACATTGCGCAGTTTTTTGCTGGGCAACCCTGCCCATCGTCTGTTTTTACTGGCTCATGACACACGTTATTTAGCCACCTTGTGCCCGCGTATGCTAATGCTACTTCAGCAATTCGGCAGCAGCATGTCTATTTATCAAACCCCGCAGAACTTACAGCAAATTACTGAACCGTTTGCCGTCGCGGACGAATCACATTATGTGCGCCGTTTCCATTTTGACGACCCGCGGGGCATCCTGGCTCAGCACGATCCTGAAAATACGCGCACCTTAAAAGCTCGCTTCATGGAAATGTGGATTGCTTCCCATCCCGGCGTATCTTCCACAAAGCTCGGGTTATAACAAAAATATTGCAAAGTCACTAGATTTCCCATACTTAGATGATAGAATATGCGGCCTTTAGTTTTGAGCGTGCCTCTGTTTTTTGGGTACGTTTGGAATCAGGCGAAAATTTTTTTGATTTTTAACTAAAACTCCCGAGGAAAAAAATGAAACACTCTGCTCTGATTGCTGCTCTGTTGGCTCTTGCTTTGACCGCTTGCGGTGGAAAACCTGCTGAAGCTCCTGCTGAAGCTGCACCTGCAGCACCTGCTGCTGAAGCAGCACCTGCTGCACCTGCTGCACCTGCTGCTGAAGCTGCGCCTGCTGCTGAAGCTGCACCTGCTGCACCTGCTGCTGAAGCCGCACCTGCTGCTGCCGCCGCACCTGCTGCTGCCGCTGCACCTGCTGCCAAGAAGTAAGCATCTGCTTCAAGCAAATAAAAAAGCCGACGCAAGTCGGCTTTTTTATTACTGCCACCAAAATTCAAATAATTTCACGCCAGGTAAACCCATCCTCCTGCGTCGCCACACACAGCCAATCTTCCTCACAGCCAAGTACACTGCATAAAGCGTGTGTTGCAAGCGCCTCCGTGTTGTTTTTGCGGCTCAGATGCGCGGCAACCAGATGTTGCAAGCAACTCACATCCAGCCTGCCCAGAATATCGGCGGCCTCCTGATTATTAAGATGCCCGAAACGCCCGCTCACGCGCTGTTTGATGCTGTACGGATAATCGCCATTCATCAGCATATCGCTATCGTGATTGCACTCCAACACCAGCGCATGGCAACCGCTCAGGGTGCGCTCGATATGCGCCGTACTGCATCCGGCATCGGTCAATACACCCAGTCGTCGCATCCCGTCATTGAAAACAAATTGAACCGGCTCGGCGGCATCATGCGGAACCGGATAGGGAATAATTTCAATATCACCAATCATGAACGGCTGATGGGGATCGATCTCGTGAATATCGGCAATGCCGGCTAAAATACTCGGCTGACTGTGCAACGTGCCGTGAGTGAGCCAAACCGGCAGGTTGAATTTGCGTGCCAGCCGCGCCACTCCACCGATATGATCGCCGTGCTCGTGCGTGACAACAATACCGCTCAGCTGCTCGGCAGACACCCCTAAGCGAGCCAGCCGGGCAAGCGTATCCTTCAGTCCGAAGCCACAGTCCATCAACACCTGCGTCTGACCGCCCCCCGGACAAGAGCTTTTCACACCAGTTGCAACCAGCAGCGCGTTTCCTTCGCTGCCGCTACCCAACGAAGCAAAGCGCATTACCAAGGTGCATTCACGTTTTTGCCGACGAATTTATGACTGGTTGATATTTTTGTAAACAGCCTCAATCATCTGTTTGGTGGCATCGTCGCTAACGCCATCCTGATCGGTCACCGACACCTCGCACGCCTGACCGCCGTCTTTGACAGTTACGCGGTAACGCGCGTTGGTATTTTCGCTGTCTTTCCAGAACTGCAGCTTATCCATCCAACCGCTTTCGGCTTTAGCGGGTTGCAGGAAATAGATGCCCTTGGCCCGGTCATTGGATTCCACCGGCAAACCGGCGCGCTCGATAGCGAGCCCGACTCTGCGCCATGCTTTGTCGAACACATCGTTCACCACAATGACACTGCTACCGTCAAAAATTCCCTGCAAGGTTGCGGTACCCGCTGCCCCTGTTGCATTAATAGCGGAAATTGACGATGACGAGGATGAAGATTGCGGTGAGCCACCATTCCCGTCCTGATTGATATTTTTGTAGATCGCCTCAATCAGCTGCTGGCTTGTCGCACCGTTCTGATCAACGACAGACACTTCACACGCGGCACCGTCGTCTTTGATATTCACGCGATAACGCGTATTGGGATCCTGACTATCCTTCCAGAACTGCATCTTATCCAGCCAGCCGGTCTCCGCCTTTGCCGGTCTCAGGTAGTAGATACCCTTGGCCCGATCCTTGTCTTCAACAACCAGCCCCGCGCGCTCGATAGCGAGACCGATCCTGCGCCAAGCCCGGTCGAACGTATCGTTCACCACAATAATATTGCTGCCGTCAAAAATTTCATGCAACCTGACAGCACCCGAGGATGCAGTATCTCCGGCAGCTACAGCGCCGAGCGCTTGAGTTTCGCTACCGCCAAAACGAACCATCAAACGCTGCAGCATGACCGTTTCCATCTCCGGATCATTGGCGCGCGCTTGCCACTTGGAGGTATTACCGTCGGCAGACACTACCTCCTCCATGCCGCGATGGGTGATATAAACCCCGGTATCCGTGCCATCCTTGCCGCGTTCCAGACGCACACGATACTGATCCCGCTCACCGGACGAATAGAGATTATCAAATACTTTCCCAATCACGCCGCGCAGCCCACCCTGCGAAATCTTGGCGCGGTTCTCAGCCCAATCGGTTTCCATCACACCGGCCGCCTGATCTTCGCTCTTGATAGTTAGCCCGTTTTCCTGCAAGAACGCTTTGACCACCAACCAGACATTTTCCGGCTTGTCGCTCACCACCAGCCAACGTTGCGCACCGTTGCGCTCCATGCGCACGCCTTTCACCTCAGTCAAAACTCCGCTGGTAACACGCCCCTGAGTTGCAGGCGCTCCGCCTTTGCTGTAATCGGAATAAGTCGCCACGGTTTCGCCATCGCCCTGAGGCACCCTGTAGCGATCATCCCTGCCGGGAGCTGTCAGATCGGGTGGCACCTCCAACGACGGTGCCTGTGCCGCGCCACTGCGATAATCGATACGCTTGCTACCCAAGCCCATCGCACTGCATCCTGCCAATGAAACCAGCACAACGCCGAATACTGCAATATTTAAAACTTTCATTGATTCTTTCTCCGACAATATTGCTTAATGTGTAAGTACACCGGCTTGATGCATGGCTTGCTCGACCAAACCCTGTGCCCCCAGCGACAAAGGCGTGAGCGGCAAACGCAGCGCATTTTTCATCTTTCCCATGCGCGCCACCGCCCACTTTACCGGAATCGGATTGGCTTCGACAAACAGATGGCGATGCAACCCGAGCAGTTTGAAATTGATTTCACGCGCCTTGGCGACCTCGCCGTTCAAGGCGGCTACGCACATCTCGTGCATCAGTTTGGGCGCGACATTCGCCGTCACCGAGATCGTGCCATGCGCGCCGAGCAGCATCAGTGCCAGCGTGCTGGCATCGTCGCCGCTGTAAACCGCGAAGCCTTCCGGTGCGCGCTGCAACAAATCGCTGCCGCGTTCGATATTGCCGGTCGCGTCCTTGATGCCGACAATATTGGGAATCTGCGCCAAACGCAGTACGGTATCGTTGCTCATGTCGGCAACGGTGCGCCCCGGCACGTTGTACAGGATGTGCGGCATATCCACCGCCTCGGCGATGGCCTTGAAATGCTGGTACAAACCTTCCTGGGTCGGCTTGTTGTAATAGGGGACGACCGACAGCGAAGCGTCCGCGCCGGCCTTTTTCGAGAATGCCGCCAGCTCTATCGCTTCTCTGGTCGAGTTTGCACCGGTTCCGGCGATGACGGGAATTCGCCCGGCGGAGTGTTCGACGGCAACCTGGATCAGCATTTCATGCTCTTCCACATCCACGGTCGGCGATTCGCCGGTCGTGCCGACCACCACGATCCCGTCCGTGCCCTGCCCGACATGGAAATCGATCAACGCGCGAAACGCCGTCAGATCGAGACTGCCGTCCTCATGCATCGGTGTGACGATTGCAACAATACTGCCCTTGATCATTTGGCTCCCATTTCCTTGCCAGCAAAAACAAAGCAGGCATTCTACCGTAATACGGCGACACCCCAAAGGGCGGGATGAAAAAGAAATAAAAGGCGCATATTTGTACCCGCAACATGCTGGACGAACCATTACTGTGCCAGCGGATAACCGGAAAGCTGAATGCTGATGGTTCAGGCGACAGCAGAAAGAGGTGTCCTATTGCCGCAAGTTAGCATGACCGGAACAGTCGGACTTAGCGCTAGATATCCTTAATTGGGCGTATTACCTGAAAAATCACGTCGAAACCAAAACCGCGCGATTGCAGAAAGCGCATTTGTCTGGCTTTTTCCCTGTCGTCCTGCGGCAACACCCCGAACTTTCTTTGCCACACTTCCCGCGCGGTCGCCAGTTCACTTTCTTTCAACTCTGGCAAGGCGGCACCGATCAACTCTTCAGAGATGCCCTTCTGGCGCAATTCATGGGTGATGCGTTGCGTGCCGAATCGACTGCGTTTGGCATGCAGCAATTGCGTCGCGGCACGTGTATCCGACAACCAGCCTCGCGCCGTCAAATCATCCAATAGTACTTCCAGCTCAACGGACTGCGATTGCTCGGAATCTTCATCAGCCTGCACGTAACGCTGCAGCTTGTCGTGCAACTCGGCGCGGCTGTACTCGCGCCTTGCCAGATATTGCAAGGCGCGCGCGCGCAGGCTTAACTCAGGCTTTTTCCTCACCCGATTGCCCGGCCAAAAGTTTCTCGGCGGCTTTTGCACCCGCTTTATCGCTGGCTTTGGCACTGGCCTTGTCTGCAGCTTTCACGGGAGCTTTTGCAACAGGTTCGAGCAGCGTCACGCCAACAGCTTCGCGCACTTTGTTTTCGATCTCGCGCGCGACCTCGGGGTGCTCTTTCAGGTATTCGCGCACGTTGTCCTTGCCCTGCCCGATTTTATCGCCCTTGTAGGCATACCAAGCACCGGCTTTTTCAACCAGTTTGTGCTGTACGCCGAGGTCGATAATTTCACCCTCGCGCGAGATGCCTTCGCCGTACAGAATATCGAACAGCGCCTCGCGAAACGGCGGCGCGACCTTGTTCTTCACAATCTTGACGCGCGTTTCGTTGCCGACCACTTCGTCGCCCTTTTTGATCGCGCCGATGCGGCGAATATCGAGGCGCACCGAGGCGTAGAACTTGAGCGCGTTGCCGCCGGTGGTGGTTTCCGGGTTGCCGAACATCACGCCGATCTTCATGCGGATTTGATTGATGAAGATGACCATGGTGTTGGAACGATTGATATTGGCGGTCAGTTTGCGCAGCGCCTGCGACATCAGACGCGCGTGCAGCCCCATCTGCGCATCGCCCATCTCTCCTTCGATTTCCGCTTTCGGTGTAAGCGCGGCAACGGAATCCACTACCACGATGTCCACAGAGCCTGAACGCACCAGCATATCGACGATCTCCAGCGCCTGTTCGCCGTTGTCCGGCTGCGAGATCAGCAGGTCTTCGACCTTCACGCCGAGTTTCTGCGCATATTGCGGATCGAGCGCGTGTTCCGCGTCGATGAACGCTGCGGTGCCGCCCAACTTTTGCATCTCGGCGATGACTTGCAACGTCAGCGTGGTTTTGCCGGAGGATTCCGGTCCGTATATCTCGATCACGCGACCGCGCGGCAAGCCGCCCACGCCCAGCGCGATGTCCAGCCCCAGCGATCCGGTGGACACTACCTCGATATCCTTGATCGCTTCACCCTCACCCAGACGCATGATCGAGCCTTTGCCGAACTGCTTTTCGATCTGGCTCAATGCCGCCGCGAGTGCCTTGCTTTTATTTTCGTCCATTACGATCCCCTTTCAAGAAATGATGCAGGATTGTGGCACATCAATTTGCATTTGTATAGAACGATCGTTCTATTTTTTATTTCAGGCCGTCTCTACACGCCTATCCAGCAAGTTGAGCACGCCCTGCATCGCAATACGCACCGCCTGTGCGCGCACCTCGGCGCGGCTGCCGCCAAATTGGTGGCGCTGCGCATAAGTTAGCCCCTGTTTGATCCCCCAGGCGAACCACACCGTGCCAACCGGTTTGCCCGGCGTGCCGCCGTCCGGCCCGGCGATGCCGCTTACCGCCAGAGCCACTTGCGCAACGCTGTTGGCCAGCGCACCCGACACCATCTCGCGCACCACCGCCTCGGACACCGCCCCATGTTCCTTGAGCGTGGTTTCGTTCACGCCCAGCATCTGCTGTTTGGCCAGATTGGAATAAGTGACGAAACCGCGCTCGAACCAGCCGGAGCTACCGGAGATTTCGGTGATGGCCTGCGCCACACCGCCGCCGGTACAGGATTCTGCCGTCGCCAGCAGCAGCCCGTGCGCCTTGAGTACGCCGCCGAGCTGTGCAGCCAGCACATCCATCAGAGATTCAGCCCGCGCAGGTCGGCCTGGATATCGCAGACCGCTTCCAGCCCCACCGCGATACGGATCAGGCCGTCGCTAATGCCAGCTGCGGCGCGCGCTTCCGGCGTAATGCGTGCATGGGTGGTGCTGGCGGGATGGGTGATGGTGGTCTTGGTATCGCCCAGATTGGCGGTGATGGAGATCATCCGCGTGTTGTCGATTACGCGCCACGCCGCATCCTTCCCGCCCTGAACCTCGAACGACACGATACCGCCGCCGGTTTTCTGCTGGCGCATTGCCAACTCGTGCTGCGGATGCGACGGCAGACCGGGATAGAATACCCGCGCCACATTCGGCTGTGCTTCCAGCCAGCGCGCCAGTTCCCGCGCATTGGCGCTGTGCGCGTCCATGCGAATTTTCAGCGTTTCCATACCCTTCAGGAACACCCAGGCGTTGAATGCGCTCATGGTCGGTCCGGCGGTGCGCAGGAAACCGTACACGCCTTCCATATTCTTCCTGCTGCCCAGCACCGCACCGCCCAGCACGCGCCCCTGCCCGTCCAGATATTTGGTCGCCGAGTGGATCACGATGTCTGCGCCCAGTTCCAACGGGCGTTGCAGGATCGGCGTGCAGAAACAATTGTCCACCGCCAGCAAGGCGCCGCTGCTCTTCGCCACCGCAGCAATTGCGGCGATGTCGGAAATTTCGGTGAGCGGATTGGACGGCGTTTCCAGAAAAAACAGCCGGGTATTCGGACACACCGCCGCCTGCCATTCGGACACATCGGTGGCGGAAACATAAGTCGTCTCCACGCCGAATTTCTTGATGATGTTGTTGAACAGATTGACCGTCGCGCCGAACAAACTGCGCGAAGCAACGATGTGGTCGCCCGTCTTCAGCACCCCCATCACGCACGCCAATATCGCCGACATGCCGGATGCGGTGGCGACGCATTGCTCCGCGCCTTCCATCGCGGCAAGCCGCTCCTCGAACATCGTCACGGTCGGGTTGGTGAAACGCGAATAGATGTTGCCCGGCTGCTCGCCGATAAAGCGTGCGGCAGCCTGTGCGGCATTTTCAAATACGAAGCTGGAAGTCAGAAACAGCGCTTCGCTGTGCTCACCGAACTGGCTGCGCAGCGTGCCCGCGCGTACCGCCAGCGTTTCAGGTTGGTACTTTGGTTCGCTCATATTGTTCTCTAAATTTTAAATACATGCACTCAACCGATATGTAGCGTGCGCTATGCGCACGAATCAAAACTATATCGTGCGCATAGCGCACGCTACGCCGTCACGCTTACATAGAAGCCCCGTTGATCGCCAGATCCAGTTCCATCTGGTCGTCGTCCACCGGCTTGCCACCGCCGCGCAACGCTTCTATCGCGTTCAGATAGGCAGGCGTAATGTCGCCGGTGATGTAATTGCCATCGAAGCAGGACGCATCAAAATCGGTGATGGCAGGATTGATCTTGCGCACTGCCGCCTTGAGATCATCCAGATCCTGATAGATCAGGAGATCCGCGCCGATCTCGCGGCAGATTTCCTCATCGCTGCGCCCGGTCGCAATCAGTTCGTGGCGGCTCGGCATGTCGATGCCATATACATTGGGGAAGCGCACCGGCGGCGCGGCGGAAGCGAAATATACCTTCAGCGCGCCGGCATCGCGCGCCATCTGCACGATCTCGCGGCTGGTGGTGCCGCGCACGATGGAATCATCCACCAGCAGCACGTTTTTGCCCCTGAATTCGACACCGATGGCGTTCAGCTTCTGGCGCACCGATTTCTTGCGCATCGCCTGCCCCGGCATGATGAAGGTGCGCCCGATGTAACGGTTCTTCACGAAGCCTTCACGGAACGGAATATTCAGACGGTTCGCCAGTTGCAGCGCACTGGGGCGGCTGGAATCGGGAATCGGAATCACCACGTCGATCTGCACATCGGTCCACTGGCGCTTCAATTTATCGGCAAGATATTCGCCCATCGACAGACGCGTTTCATATACAGATACGCCGTCAATCACCGAATCGGGCCGCGCAAAATACACATATTCGAAAATACAGGAATTCAGTTTGGCCTTGTCACTGCATTGCTGGCTGTACAGCTTGCCGTGAAAATCCACAAACACCGCCTCGCCGGGCGCGACATCGCGCAGGAACTTGAAGCCCAGCGTATCCAGCGCGACGCTCTCCGACGCAATCAGATATTCGGGGCCCTGCGCGGTCTCGTTCACGCCGATCACCAGCGGACGGATACCGTAAATGTCGCGGAACGCCAGCAGGCCGTAGCCTGCGATCATCGCCACCACCGCATAGGCTCCGCGGCAACGCTGATGCACGCCGGATACCGCCGAGAAAATAATCGGCACATCGAGGCGCATCCCCTTCGATTTGGAGTGCAGCTCGTGCGCCAGCACATTGAGCAACACCTCGGAATCCGAATTGGTATTGACGTGGCGCAAGTCGTCGACAAACAACTGTTTTTTCAGCTCTTCGGCATTGGTCAAATTGCCGTTATGCCCGAGCACGATGCCGAACGGCGAATTCACATAGAACGGCTGCGCCTCGTTGTGATCGACCGCGGAACCGGCAGTCGGATAGCGCACATGCGCGATGCCAGAGTTGCCCTTCAAGGCACGCATGTTGCGCGTGCGGAACACGTCGCGCACCAGACCGTTATCCTTGTGCAGATGGAAAGTATGCCCGTCCAGCGTGGCGATGCCGGCGGCATCCTGACCGCGATGCTGCAGGACTTGCAGGCCGTCATACAACAACTGGTTAGCCGGTATTTGTGAAACCACTCCGAGAATGCCGCACATGATTCACTATCCCAAAAATTAACTACTTAACTGCGAGCACCGTAACGGATGCGCCGCGCGATATTGTCCGGCAACCACACTTTGGCCAGCAGCGCGACATCTTCCGCCGTCTTGCTGGTCTTCGCGCTGCGCCAGAACGGCTGCTCCGGAATATCCGTCATCCCGGCCAACCACACCAGCACGAGTATCACCAGCACGCCGCGCAACAACCCGAACAGGAAGCCGCCCAGCATCCTGTCCAGCCAACCCAATCCCGCCGCTTTCACCAGCCTGGAAAACAACCATGCCAGCACGCCCCACACGATCAACGCCGCGATGAACACCGCCGCATAAGCCACCGCGACGCGCGCTGTTTCCTGCTCTATCGGCAGCAACGGCGCAAAATCATTGGCAAACATCCGGCTCAACACAAACGCGATCGGCCAACCCAGCAGCGATAAAACCTCATAAACCAGACCGCGCCACAAACCGAGCAATAATGAAACCAGCAATATCCCCGCTACCGCGGTATCAAACCCGCTCATTTACTATTGGCGACTACCGGGTGAATACCGTGTTTTTCCAGCATACGGCGCACTTGCTCGGCCTTGTCGCGCTCCGCATATGGCCCGACGCGCACCCGCATCTTGTCGCCGGCTTTTTCGGTGTAAGCCTTTTTGAAACCCCATTTTTTCAGCTTGTCCAGCTCCTGCTTAGCGGTCGCGGCGCTGGAATACGCGCCGACCTGCACGACAAAACTGTCGACGGCATCCGCTTTGTCCTGTGTTTTTGCGCTTTTGGCTTCCGCAGTTTTTGATTCAACCGCTTTGGGTTCTATCGCTTTGGGTTCTGGCGTTTTTGCTTCCGCAGCCTTGGCTTCCGCTTGTTTATTGGCAGGCTGCTGTATCTTACCCTGCACTTCATTCCGCGCTGCGCTGGCAGCGGCAGGTTGAACGCTTGGTGCTGCAAGCGGATTCGCTATCTCAGCCTGCGCCACAGCGGATACGGCTGTCGCAGCCGGAACAGCCGCGACAGCGGAAGCCAACGGCAATGTCCCCGCCACTTCCGAAGCCGCGATACCCGGCACAAACTCGCCGACCTTGTCGGGAGCCGGAATACGCAGATCAATGTCTTTTCCGCTGGGCTTGGGCTCGCTGTCCAGTACCATCGGCAGCACCACCACCACTGCCAGCGTGAGCGCCACCGCACCGATCAGGCGGCGGCGCGCTTTGCGTTTGAGATTCAGTTCATTGTCTGTCTGCTGTTTTGCCATGCTTTAGCGAACCTCTAAATTTTTTTCTGCCATCACTTCCGCGATCGTGTAGAACGATCCGAAGGCCGCGATTCTATCATTTTCACCTGCCGCGTTATAGGCATAACGCAATGCTTCGCCGACATTATGGAAGGTCTTGATCTCGCCGCGCGCACCGCTGTCCCGCAGCACCTGCGCCAGCTCCCCGACCGCCGCGCCGCGCGGCGCGGCGATACCCGCCACCAGCCAGGTGTCGATCTGCGCATCGAGCGCCGCCGCCACCCCCGCCATGTCCTTGTCCTTGAGCATCGCGAACACCGCGTAAGTGTGCGGACAAGGCGGCAAACCGGCGAGATTTTGCGCCAGCGAACGCGCCGCATGCGGGTTGTGCGCCACATCCAGAATCAGCGTCGGTCTGCCCGGCACCAGCTGGAAACGCCCCGCCAGTTGTACTTCCACCAGCCCGCGCCGTACTGCCTCCATGCTCACCGGCAATTTTTCCTTCAGCACATCCAGCGCCGCCAGCACGGCGCTGGCGTTATGCAACTGGAACGCACCGCGCAACGCCGGATAGGGCAAGGCATTGCGCGCGCCGACTTTGCCGCGATAGTTCCATTGCTGTTGAATTTGTCCCCTCTCACGCTCGCGGGAGAGGGCTAGGGAGAGGGTCTGTGAGATGGCAATAGTGTGTGCTTCGTCGCCACTACCCTCTCCCTCGCTCCCTCCCCCGCCTACGGGGGAGGGAAGTTGAAATCCGAACTCGCTGCCGATACACCACAATTCTGCACCAACCTGCCACGCATGATTCCGTAACGCCTGCGGCACATCCGCATCTGCACAAATTGCCACGCAGCCTTTGCGAAAAATTCCGGCCTTCTCGAACGCGATCTGCTCGCGCGTGTCGCCGAGATAATCGGTGTGATCGATGTCCACGCTGGTCACCACCGCACACTCGCTGTCGAACACATTCACTGCATCCAGCCTGCCGCCCAGCCCCACTTCAAGGATCGCGATATCCACCTTATGAGAAATAAAACACTGCATCGCCGCCAGCGTGCCGAATTCAAAATAAGTTAACGGGGTGTCATCGCGCACCTGCTCGATCTGCGCAAACGACGCGCACAACTCGGCATTGCCGGCCTGCTGTTTATTGATGCGCACCCGCTCGTTGTAATGCAGCAAATGCGGCGAGGTATAGCAGCCGACGCGGTATCCGGCGGCGTGCAGGATGCTTTCCAGCATCGCGCACACCGAACCCTTGCCGTTGGTACCGCTGACCGTGATGATGGGAAAATCAGGCTGGAGATTTAGCCGCTGTTTGATCTGCACCACCCGCTCCAGACCGAGCGCGATGGTCTTGGGGTGCAGCGATTCGAGGTAGCTTAGCCAGTCGGCCAGAGTAGAGGGCATTTATCGTAGGGGCGTATGTCTATACGCCCATTCATCGTTCATCAAGATAATACATTCGGCGCAAAGCCCGTTGGTTAGTGCGCCCTACGCTCGCTTACCATGTGAATAGGTAAGCGAATGAAATACCGAAGAAAATCCAAGCAACAACAAAAGGTAATGCGCTTCTTGTCACGCTAGCCAACGATAGCTGCTTCTTGCTCAATTGATCCAATCTATGAAGAGCGGCATCACGAAAAACTTCATTCTCCTGGAGATGTGATTGAATCTCATCCTTTAACGAGTTAATAACATTAGAAAATGATCGTTTTTCTCTCCGCCGTTCTTGTACCCTCCAGAGAAACAGGAATAGAGTTATTACGAAAGCAACAAACTTAAATCTGCTATCAGGAATGCCCCAGCAGCCAAGAGTAGAAAGAAAGAGCCAGATACCCTCATCATTCAATGCCGAGTGATACTGTTGAATGTTGGACTTAAAGTCGCTAATTTTCTTGTTGAATTGTTCGAATACGGCCTCTTGAGTCTCTGACATGAGAAATGCCCTCAACGGATAAGTTTAGTTTTTGTAGGATGGATAAGGCAGCGCAACCACCCTACGTCACTTCAGACGCTGCCAGAAAAATTCGCGAGGAGGGAGGGATGCAAGGCGCACGGAACGCAGCAACCGGAATGTACACAAGGTACATGAGGATTGCGAGTACCGCGCAACGCCGCAGATGCCCTCCGCAGCAATTTTAATGGCAGCTTCTAAGCCGCCTCAATCTCTGCCACCGCCGACTGTTTGGTCAGCAGCGTAATCAGCGTCGCCAGTTGGTTCTTCATTTCGCGTCGGTCGATGATCATGTCCACCGCACCGTGTTCGAGCAGGAATTCCGCGCGCTGAAAGCCTTCCGGCAGGGTTTCGCGCACCGTCTGCTGGATCACGCGTGCACCGGCGAAGCCGATCAGCGCGCCGGGTTCGGCGATCACCACATCGCCCATGAAGGCGAAGCTGGCGGACACGCCTCCCATGGTCGGGTCGGTCAGCACGGAGATAAACGGCAGCTGCTCCTGGCTGAGTTGCGTCAACGCCGCGCAGGTCTTGGCCATCTGCATCAGTGACAACAACCCTTCCTGCATACGCGCACCGCCGCTGGCGGCGAAGCAGATGAACGGGCATTTTTGTTCCAGCGCGATCTGCACGCCGCGCACGAAACGCTCGCCGACTACCGAGCCCATCGAGCCGCCCATGAAATCGAATTCGAATACCGCAACCACCACCGGCACCGCATGGATGCTGCCCTGCATCACCACCAGCGCATCGTCTTCATCGGTGCTTTTCTTGGATGCGATCAGGCGTTCCGAATACTTGCGGCTGTCCTTGAATTTGAGCGTGTCGATCGGCAGCACTTCCGCACCGATCTCGAAGCGGCTCTCGCCGTCCAGCAGCAGATCGAGGCGGGTGCGCGCGCTGATGCGGTGATGGTACTGGCACTTCGGGCAGACGCTCTGGTTCTTTTCCAGGTCGGAGTGGTACAGCACCGACTGGCATGACGGGCACTTGCTCCACAG
Organism: Gallionella sp.; assembly: GCA_028689145.1. GTDB lineage: Bacteria > Pseudomonadota > Gammaproteobacteria > Burkholderiales > Gallionellaceae > Gallionella. The sequence goes on along the minus strand of JAQTWT010000006.1, from coordinate 33,235 downwards.
GCCTTCCGGCACATTCTTCTTCGCATCGCCGTCGCGGCGTTTAATCTTGGGCGGCAATAATTTTTGAAACCAGCTCATATTTTCTCCTTCCAGGCTTGATCTACGGCCTGTCGTAGGTTGGGTTAGCGTAGCGTAACCCAACGTTTGCAATGTTGGGTTACGCGATGAAGCCGCTAACCCAACCTACATTATTTTTCAGGCCTTATCCACAGCCAACCTTAATTCCTTGACCAGTTTACTCACATTGCCAACCACACTCTGTTCGGTCGAATCCTCGATTTCCTGCACGATGCGGCTGCCCACCACCACGCCGTCGCACAACTTCGCCACCGCCAGCGCGGTCGCCGCATCGCGGATGCCGAAACCCACGCCGATCGGCAGCTTGATGTGTTTGCGCAACTGCGGCAGCTTTTGCTCGATGGCGGACAGGTCGAGGTTGCCCGCGCCGGTCACGCCTTTCAGCGAAACGTAATACACGTAACCGCGCGCCAGTTTGGCGACTTGCTGGATACGCGCATCGTTGGTGGTCGGTGCCAGCAGGAAGATCGGATCGATACCGTGCGCCTGCAAATGCTCGAATGCGTCGTGGCTTTCTTCCGGCGGAAAGTCCACCGTCAGCACGCCGTCCACGCCCACCTCTGCACAGCGCTTGGCGAATACCTCCCAGCCCATCGCCTCTATCGGGTTGCCGTAGCCCATCAGCACCACCGGGGTGGTCGCATCCTGTGTGCGGAACTCCGCCACCATCGCCAGCACGCCGCGCAGCGACATGCCATGCTTGAGCGCGCGCTCGGAAGCACGCTGGATGGTCGGGCCGTCCGCCATCGGGTCGGAGAACGGCACGCCCAGTTCGAGTACGTCAGCCCCCGCCTCCACCAGACCATGCATCAACGGCACAGTGAGCTGCAACGACGGATCACCCGCGGTGATGAACGGGATCAGCGCCTTGCGCTGCTGTTGCTTGAGTTTGTCGAAGGTTGCTTGGATGCGGCTCATAGCGTGATCCCCTTCAACGTCGCCACAGTATTCATATCCTTGTCGCCGCGACCGGACAGATTCACCAGCAGCGCCTTATCCTTGCTCATCGTCGGCGCGATCTTGATCGCATGCGCGATTGCGTGACTGGACTCCAGCGCGGGGATGATGCCTTCAAAACGGCACAGCGCATCGAATGCGGCCAGCGCTTCGTCGTCGTTGATCGCGACGTATTGCGCGCGCCCCATGTCTTTCAGCAGGCAATGCTCGGGGCCGACACCGGGATAATCCAGCCCGGCGGAGATGGAATGTGTCTCGATAATCTGGCCGTTCTCGTCCTGAATCAGATACACCTTGTTGCCGTGCAGCACCCCGACCTTGGCATTCGCGGTGAGCGGCGCAGCATGCTTGCCGCTGGCGATACCGTGACCGCCCGCTTCCACGCCGATGATCTGCACGTTCTTTTCTTCAATATAGGGATAGAACAGGCCGATGGCATTGGAACCGCCGCCGACGCAGGCGATTACCGCATCCGGCTGGCGGCCGATCATCTCGGGCATTTGCACTTTGGCTTCGTTGCCGATCACGCACTGGAAGTCGCGCACCATCATCGGGTACGGATGCGGCCCCGCCGCCGTACCGAAAATGTAGAAGGTACTTTCGACGTTGGTGACCCAATCGCGGATCGCTTCGTTGCACGCATCCTTGAGCGTTCGGGAACCGCTTTCCACCGGCACCACGGTCGCGCCCAGCAGCTTCATGCGGAACACGTTGGCTGCCTGACGCTGGATGTCTTCCGCGCCCATATACACGATGCACTCCATGCCGAAACGCGCCGCCACCGTCGCAGTCGCCACGCCGTGCATGCCCGCGCCGGTCTCGGCGATCACACGCTTCTTGCCCATGCGCTTGGCCAGCAGAGCCTGGCCGATGGCGTTGTTGATCTTGTGCGCGCCGGTATGGTTCAGGTCTTCGCGTTTCAAATAGATTTGTGCGCCGCCCAAACTCTCGGACAGACGTTTGGCGTGATAAACCGGGCTGGGACGCCCGACGTAATGTTTCAATTCGTAGGCAAATTCGGCCTTGAATTCTGGATCGTCGCGATAGCGCAAATACTCCCGGCTCAGCTCCTCCACTGCCGGAATCAGCGTCTCGGCCATGTAGGTGCCACCGAATTGGCCAAAGTGGCCGGTACTATCCGGGTAGTTATACATCTGTTTGCTTTGCATCTACTCTTTTAACCTCGTTGATGAATGCTTCGATCTTCGCCGCATCCTTGATTCTTTTGCCTGCCTCTACGCCGCCCGACTCCACTCCACTGGACACATCCACCGCATAAGGATGCACAACCGTTATTGCAACGCCTACATTGCTTGAATCCAATCCGCCGGACAAGATTATTCGAGAGCGTAATTCTTCTGGTATCAGCGACCATTCGAAAACAGCACCCGTACCACCATGCGTGCCTTCCACAAAAGCATCCAGCAGCAAGCCCTTGGCCGTCTGAAAATCGGACGCGCATTGTAGCAAATCCACCCCCGCTTTGACGCGGATCGCCTTGAGATAGGGCTTGCCGAATTGCGCGCAATATTCCGGCGATTCATCGCCGTGGAATTGCAGTATATCCAGCGGCACAGCGGCCAATACCTCGCGCACTGCTTCGGCACTGGCGTTCACGAACAGGCCGACAGCCGAGACGAACGGCGGCAGCGCGGCAGCCAGTTGCGCGGCTTGCGCGATGCCGACATGGCGCGGGCTTTTTTCATAGAACACCAGCCCGATGGCATCCGCGCCGCTGCGCACGGCGGCCAGCATGTCTTCCTCACGGGTGATGCCGCAAATCTTGATGCGCGTCACTACTGAGGATCGAGGATCGAGGATCGAGGATTGAGGCAACCCTCTCGCCGCTTCCTTGCTTCGCGCCGCAACACCACCATCATCCAGCTCATCCATTTTCAACCCCATTCTTTAATCCTCAATCAAGCTCGTGGAACGACGATAAAAGATCAGGAAAATCCGCCGTTCCGTTTTTCACTCGATCCTCGCTCCCCAATCCCTGATCCTGTCTTTGCGGCAATCCCCACTTGGCTTCGTATTTGATACGGCGCAAGTATAAGCCATCCGGCGCGAAGGTCGGCGCGGCCAGACTGCGCTCGCGGCTGGCCAATACTCCCGCCAGCCAGTCCGGCGGGTATTTTCCTTTGCCGACGTACACCAGACAACCGACGATGTTGCGCACCATATGGTGCAGGAACGCGCCCGCGCTCAAATCGAAAATAATCTGTTCGCCTTGCCGGGTAATCTCCAGTTGCGTTAAATTTTTGACCGGGGATTTGGCCTGGCATTCAGAGGCGCGGAACGCGCTGAAATCATGCTCTCCAATCAAACAGCGCGCGGCATCCTGCATCACCGCTACATCCAGCGGCGCGTGAAACCAGCCCGCCTTGCCGGCATGTATCGCGCTGCGCGTGGCGCGGTTGATCAGCAGATAGCGGTAGCTGCGCCCGTGCGCGGAAAAACGCGCATGAAATTCGTCCGGCACCGGATGCGCCCAGCGCACCGCGATACTGTCCGGCAGCAACGCGTTCACACCGCGCACCCAGGCAGTCAGCGGACGCTCGACCGGAGTATCGAAGTGCACCACCTGTTCCAGCGCATGTACCCCTGTGTCGGTGCGCCCCGCCGCAACAACCGGGACCGGCTCACCGGCGATTTGGCTCAACGCGCGTTGCAGCATGTCCTGCACCGTCAACCCGTCGGGCTGGCTCTGCCAGCCGCAATACGGTCTGCCGTCGTATTCGAGACCCAATGCTATCCTCATGGCGCAATTCTCATCTGATAGCCAGCCATAACATCAGCGAAGCGACACCCAATAGCAAAACATCGCCCAGCGCAAAACGGTACAGCTGCAATTCCATATGCCGGGTGGTTTCGCCGTGCGGCTCAAACAGACCGCGCAGCGCATCCTGCCAGCTATGCCCGCCGCGCAGCATCGCCGCCTCGGCATAATGCAATGTCAACGCCAGCCGCACCGCGAAACGTTCGCGCGACAATCCCACCCATTGCAACGGTGCAAACAGGGTATACAGTCCGGCGATCAACTTCTGACGGTGCAGACGCTCCAGCAAGATCGCCAGCCCTGCCAGCGCCGCCAGCAGGCGGGCCAGCTGCAGCAGACCATCGGCCAGCCCCTCGCGGCTCGGGCTGAACATGCCGAACGCTTCCGACAACGCCTGCCCCGGCGTGCTGTAAGCGTAGATCAGCAACAACGACAGCATGATCCAGCGGGTGCGGCGCAACAACTGGATGAGTTTGTGTCGGGATACGACAAACGCGCACAGCAGCACCAAACTGGCGGGTACCAGCAACATTCCGACTGACAGGAATTGCAGCGAGGCGACCAGCAGACACCAGGTCAGGATTTGCGCGGCGGGATGGAATTGCAATCTTTACTCCAAAAGAAAACGGCGGCCCAATACTGAGCCGCCGCCATGATACAGCTTCCGATCAACCGATCTGATCGAGCAGGGACTGGGCTACTTCACGCTGTCCCTCGTCACCCTCGCGCAACACTTCCTCGAGGATTTCGCGCGCACCGATGGCATCGCCCATTTCATGATAGGCCTTGGCCAAATCAAGCTTGGTTGCGACTTCATGCCAGTGCTCATCCTTGACTTCCGGAGCGGCTGCACTTGGCGTTGCCGCATCGTCGAAGTTCAGGTTGATACCGCCCAAACCGACTTCGGCCGGTTGTGCAGCCGGCGCAGGCTTCGCTTCTTCAACCGGGAAGTCCAGCGTAAATGCCATACCGTCTTCGTCGGACGGCTCTTCTGCTGCAGGTTCAGCGGGTTTCACTTCTTCCTCCGCGATAGCCGGCTGAGTCGAAGTAACATCAAATACCAGATCATCCATATCCGCGGATGGCGCTTCAGCTTGCACTTCGGCTGCCGGTATTGCTGCATCTATCGCACTGATATCAAAATCCATCTCGGTTGGTGCGCTGGCCGCTGATTCCGATGACTCCACATCAAAATCCGTCGCCATCGGTGCAACCAGCGAAGGATTAGTGGAGGTGACATCAAAGTCCATCGATTCCGACTGAACCGCAGCAATATCCTCAGGTGTCAAAATCGCGGTCTTGTCTGCATCACCCAAATCAAAATCCACGTCGGCAGCAGGTACTTCCGGTTCCACTGGGGTATCGTCCAAGACAAAGTCCGGCGTGGCATCGAGCGCGGCGGTTTGCATGGTCGCGCTATCCGCATCCTCAATGGTTCCGCCGCCATACATCGGGTTATTCGGTTCCAGCTTGCGCCCCATTGCGGCGGCCTGCTGCCATGCTTCTTCATCGCCGGAATCCTGCAACTGGCGCGCAATAGCTGCAAAGGACTTCGTGTCTTTGCGATTGGCGTAGATACCCAGCAGTTTAAGATGGATACGATGATCGCCCGGCATATTGCGTAAAGCATCCTTCAGCACTTCCTCCGCCTGCACATCACGACCAAAGTTCAGGAACAGATCCGCTTCGGTAAGCGGATCTACATCATCCTGCTGCGTACTTGCGGCAACACTGGTCGCCGCTGCCGCACTGGTGAAATCGCCCGTTTCGGGAGACGGTGCAACCGGTACCGAGATATGACCGGTTTGCGCACCCGCATCCTTGGTTTCAGCAGCAAATGTTTTCTTACGACGGCGGCTCAGCGCCACACCGGCACCCGCTAAACCAAGCAAAGCTATCGCTCCGCCGGCCAGATAAATCGGGTTGCCCATAATCTGATCCAGCAGAGAAGGTGGCGGTGGTGGAGGTACAACTACTTTCGGTTCCGGCTGTGCAACCGCTGCAGGTTGAACCTCGCTGGCCGCGACAACACTCGAAACCGCACTCAGGGGAACACTGGTCACAGCGCTGGCAGATTGCGATTGCAGCAATGCCGCAGCCTCGGCTTTCAACTGGGCAAGGCGTTGCATATCCTTGAGGTTCTTTTCCAGCAAGGCGGCGCGAGTCTGCTCTTCTTTCAGAGCTTTATCCTTGGCAATCGCATCTTCACGCGCGGCATTCTTCTTATCTTGCGCGGATGGAGTCTTGCCTGCAGCACCGGTGGCGGCCTTGTCTCCCAGTGCTTCACCCTTGGATAATTTCAATACCTCTTTGGCGGATTCTTTGGCAATCGGAGCCTTGTCGGCAACCGAACTGGCGATTTTGCCGGTGGCCACTTGCTGTGATTCCTGCGGCTGTTTTGCGGTAGTGGCGGCACCGGCCAGTTTTTGCCGGTAGGCATTCCAATCCGCCGTCTGCGCGCGAATTTCTTTTGCCGCCTCCGACTGAGCCACTCCCATCAACTCGTTCTGGTCGGGCATACGCAAAATCTTGCCGGCCTTGATGCGATTCATGTTTTTGCTGTCAAACTGATCGGCATTGGCGCGATACAGCGCAACCAGCATACGTTCCAGACTCACGTCGGACGGTTTGTTTTGCATCGCAATGGCGTTTAATGTGTCGCCGCTTTGCACGGTAATATTGCTTACAGCGAAATCTTTTTTGGCCAATCCGGTATCGGCACGCTTGACCGGTGTCGGCGTTAGAGATTTTTCCGCCGTAGCCTCAACCGTTTTTTCAGCGGGCTGCTGTTCTTCCTGTTGCGCCGGCTGCTGTTCTGCTGGCTGCGCTATAGGCTGGCTTTCAACTGCAGCAGCCTGCCCAACCGGTTCGGCTTCTTCCGGCGCAGGTTGAACTGCGGGTGCGGACTGCACTGCGGGCGCAAAAGTTTGCACTTCCGCCGGCTTCGCCTGTTCGGGAACATAACCGGGCGGATCAAGCAGGAAAGTATATTCGCGCAATAACCTGCCCGAAGCCCAAGTCAACTCAACCAGCATACTTACAAAAGGATCGTTGACCGGTTGCGCGCTGCTCACATTGAGATACAACTCGCCATTCGCGCGAGTCTCGATCTGAAACTTGAATTTGTTGTCGAACGGATACTCCAGCCCCGCGCCCTTATAGGCATCGGATGAAGCCAGACGCGCTATCAGGCTGGCTTTATCGGCCTTATTGACTGCCACCAATTCGATGCTGGCTTTCAGCGGCTGCCCCAAAGCGGAAACCACATTGATTCCGCCCATACCAACGGCGGAAACACATGTGGACAGTGTTAAAGCAGCAACGACCCCGAGCAGTTTCAGTAGTGACTTTCGCACGCTATCACCTTCGTTTTATTTATAGATAATATAAAATAACATCATAGAGTTATAAGCACAAGCTCATAATATCGTTCGCATTATGTCTTAATTGAGGTATTTCGCAATCAAAATTTCTGCAATCTGCACGCTATTCAACGCGCATTGTCGCTGTCCACCCATAGATTCGAACCCATCAACGGTCAAGCAAAATACGCAACATGCGCCGCAACGGTTCCGCCGCGCCCCACAACAGCTGGTCGCCGCAAACAAAGGCGCTCACGAATTCCGGCCCCAACTCCATCTTGCGCACCCGCCCGACCGCTACGTCCAGTTTGCCGGTCACCGCAACCGGGGTCAATTCCCGCACGGATAATTCGCGCTGGTTAGGCACGAACTTAACCCAAGGATTGCCACCCTTGATCAGCGCTTCAATCTCGTTTAACGGCACATCCCGTTTGAGCTTGAGCGTCAACGCCAAACTATGGCAGCGCATCGCACCGATACGCACACACAGACCGTCCACCGGGATGCGCTCGGCCGTGCCCAATATTTTGTTGACCTCGGCCTGCCCCTTCCACTCCTCCTTGGACTGGCCGTTGTCGAGTTGCTTGTCTATCCACGGAATCAGGCTGCCAGCCAGCGGCGCGCCAAAATTCTCGGTCGGCATATCGGAGGAGCGCAGCTTCTCGGTCACGCGATGATCGATTTCAAGTATGGACGACTTGGGATCGGCCAACAGATCGGCCGCCGAGGAATAGACCACGCCCATCTGGTTAAGCAACTCGCGCATGTTCTGCGCGCCGGCACCGGATGCCGCCTGATAGGTCATCGACGAAACCCACTCCACCAACCCCGCATGAAACAAACCGCCCAAACCCATCAGCAGGATGCTGTTGGTGCAGTTCCCGCCGATAAAATTCTTGCCGCCGTTCGCCAGCGATTTCTTGATAAGACCAAGATTCACCGGGTCAAGGATAATGACCGCGTCCTCTTCCATGCGCAGCGTGGAAGCGGCATCGATCCAGTAACCCTGCCATCCGGATGCGCGCAGCCTGTGGAACATTTCCGTTGTGTAGTCGCCGCCCTGGCAGGAGATGATGGTGTCCATCGCAGCCAATTCGCCCAGATCGTAGGCATCTTTCAGCGGCACGCCACGGCTTTCGGATGGCGCGGTACCGCCGACATTGGAGGTGGTAAAAAACACCGGATCGATCAGGTCGAAATCCCTTTCTTCGCGCATGCGCTGCATGAGCACCGAGCCCACCATGCCGCGCCAGCCAATCAAACCTACTTTCATATTTTCCTTATCCTTAAAACGAGCATGACAAGTTTCACGCTAAAGGGCTGCGACAACCGCATCGCCCATCGCGATCGTGCCGATCTTCTGCATTCCGGGCTCGTAAATGTCGCCGGTGCGTAGTCCCTGCTGCAGCACCTTGCGCACCGCTGCTTCGATACGCTGCGCAATGTCTTCGCGCGCGAAGGTGTAGCGCATCATCATCGCCACCGACAGAATCGTCGCCAGCGGATTGGCGATATCCTTGCCCGCGATATCCGGAGCGGAACCGTGGCACGGCTCGTACAAGCCCTTGTTGTTCGCGTCCAGCGATGCCGACGGCAACATGCCGATCGAGCCGGTCAGCATCGAGGCTTCATCCGACAAAATGTCGCCGAAAATATTGCCGGTCAGGATCACATCGAATTGTTTCGGTGCGCGCACCAGTTGCATCGCGGCGTTATCCACGTACATGTGCGACAGCTCGACCAGCGGGTATTCCTTCGCCACGTCGGTGACGATCTCGCGCCAGAACATGCTGGTGTCCAGCACGTTGGCTTTGTCTACCGAGCACATTTTTTTGTTTCTTTTCATCGCAATCTGAAAACCGACATGCGCCACGCGGCGAATCTCCGACTCGCTGTAATGCATGGTATCGAAGCCCTGCCGTTCACCGTTTTCCAGCGTGCGGATGCCGCGCGGCTGGCCGAAATAAATGTCGCCGGTCAGTTCGCGCAAAATCATGATATCCAGACCGGACACCAGTTCCGGCTTGAGCGAAGATGCGTTGACCAGCTCGGGATACACCATCGCCGGACGCAGGTTGGCAAACGCGTTCAGAGTCTTGCGGATGCGCAGCAAACCTTTTTCCGGACGCAGTTCGCGCGGCAGTGTGTCATATTGATAACCGCCCACCGCGCCGAGCAAGGCCGCATCGGATGCCAGCACCAGCTTTTCGGTCGCAGCCGGGAACGGATCACCCGCCGCGTCGTAACCCGCGCCGCCGATATGCGCGTATTCCAGCTCAATCTTCAAACCGTCGCTGCGCAACGCTTCCAGCACCTTGACGGCCTGCGCCACGATCTCCGTACCAATCCCGTCACCGGGTAAAACTGCGATTTTCATAAATTTCCTTTCTCTACACCCGTAGGTTGGGTTAGCGGCTTCATCGCGTAACCCAACGCGCAATGTTGGGTTACGCACTACGCGCTAACCCAACCTACATATTTTTCAGACCTACAGCCAAGGCTGCGCCGCCTGATGCTTCGCCTCGTAAGCCTTAATCTCGCCGACATGCTGCAAGGTCAGGCCGATGTCGTCCAGACCGTTCAGCAGGCAATGCTTACGGAACGCTTCCACTTCGAACTTATAGACCGTGCCGTCCGGCGCACTGATGGTCTGCTGCTCCAGATCGACCTTGAGCTTGTAGCCGACGTTGGCCTCCACCGCCTTGAACAGCGTATCAACTTGTTCAGCAGCCAATCGGATCGGCAATAAACCGTTCTTGAAGCAGTTATTGAAGAAAATGTCGGCGAAGCTCGGCGCGATGATGACGCGCAAGCCGTAGTCTTCCAGCGCCCAAGGCGCGTGTTCGCGCGAGCTGCCGCAACCGAAATTCTCGCGCGCCAGCAAAACCTGCGCACCCTGATAACGCGGCTGATTCAGCACAAAATCCGGATTGATCTGGCGCTTGGAATTATCCATGCCCGGTTCGCCGTGATCCAGATAACGCCATTCGTCGAACGCATTCGGGCCGAAGCCGGAGCGCTTGATCGATTTCAGAAACTGCTTCGGGATGATCGCATCGGTATCCACGTTGGCTCTATCCAGCGGCACGACCAACCCATCGAGTAAGGTAAATTTTTGCATTATTTGCTCGCGGCCTTTTCGAGTTTCTCGCCGCCCTTTTTCAGGTCCTTGCCGATACCTTCCACGGTATTGCAACCCGCCAGAAACAATACCGCCAACAACAAAGAAATCGCTTTCATCATCGCCTCCTTAAAAATCATAAATCCGTTCGTGGTTAAGTAGTGACTTAGCATGGGGTTATCGTGCTTAGTCAAAACTTAGTTGCTTTATCAGAGCTTGTCGAACCACCCTTCGACAAGCTCAGGGCGAACGGGTGAGCGGTTAGCTCAAACTTACATCCACGAAATGCCCGGCGATTGCTGCCGCCGCTGCCATCTCCGGACTCACCAAATGGGTACGCCCACCCTGCCCCTGCCGCCCCTCGAAGTTGCGGTTGGAAGTCGAGGCGCAACGCTCGCCCGGCGACAACCGGTCGTCGTTCATCGCCAGACACATCGAGCAACCCGGATCGCGCCACTCGAAACCCGCCGCGATAAAAATCTTGTCCAGCCCTTCACTCTCGGCCTGCTGTTTCACCAAACCGGAACCGGGCACCACCATCGCCAGCTTCACATTCGCCGCGACATGTTTGCCCTTCGCCACCACCGCCGCAGCCCGCATATCTTCGATGCGCGCATTGGTGCAGGAACCGATGAACACCTTGTCGATGTTAATCTCGGTGATCGGAGTATTCGCCTTCAGGCCCATGTAAAGCAAGGCGCGCTCCGCGCCCTCGCGCTTCACCGCATCGCTCATGGTCGCAGGGTCGGGCACACGCCCATCCACCGCCACCACCATCTCCGGCGAAGTGCCCCAAGTCACTTGCGGCTTGATCTGTGAGGCGTCCAACTGGATTGTCGCATCGAACCGCGCGCCGTCGTCGCTGTGCAGCGTGTTCCAGTAAGCCACCGCCTTGCCCCACAACTCGCCCTGCGGCGCAAACAGGCGACCCTTGAGGTAATCAACCGTCGTATCGTCCGCCGCAATCATGCCGGCGCGCGCGCCCGCTTCGATCGCCATGTTGCACAACGTCATGCGACCTTCCATCGACAAGGCGCGGATCGCGCTACCCGCGAACTCAATCGCATAACCGGTACCGCCCGCCGTGCCGATCTTGCCGATCACCGCCAGCGCGATGTCCTTGGCGGTCACGCCCTTGCCCAGCGCACCATCCACCAGCACCAGCATGGCTTTGGATTTTTTCATCAGCAGACATTGCGTCGCCATCACATGCTCGACTTCCGAAGTGCCGATACCGAACGCCAGCGCGGCGAATGCGCCGTGCGTGCTGGTATGCGAATCGCCGCATACCACCGTCATGCCCGGCAGGGTCGCGCCCTGCTCCGGCCCGATCACATGCACGATGCCCTGACGCACGTCGTTCATCTTGAATTCGTTCACACCGTACTCGGCGCAATTGCTGTCCAGCGTATCAACTTGCAGGCGCGCAATCGGATCGGCGATGCCCTGTGCCCGTCCGGTGGTCGGTACATTGTGGTCGGCCACCGCCAGGATCGAAGCAGTACGCCACAGCTTGCGCCCGGCCAGCTTCAGGCCCTCGAAGGCCTGCGGGCTGGTCACTTCATGCACCAGATGGCGGTCGATATAAATCAACGCGGTGCCGTCGGCTTCCTGCCGCACCACGTGAGCATTCCAGAGTTTGTCGTAAAGAGTTTGCGCGCCCATATCATCGTTTCGCTTTTTTAGAGCGCGCAATTATGCCACAGCAGGCCTGCTTTCCGCCATGTTGTGCAGCGCCCACCACATCAGCAGCATGCCGGCCAAAGCCATACCCGCGCTGCACGAGTACAGCACGCTGGCACCGTAATGCTGCCAGATCGGGCCGCTGGCCAGTCCGCCCAGCATGCCGCCCGCGCCGAAGGTGAGGCTGCCGAACATGGCTTGGCCTTTGGACTGGTGCCGCCCCTGAAAGAACTCATGCACCAACCCCACCGAGGCGGCGTGGTATGAGCCGAAGGTCGCGGCATGCAGCACTTGCGCGACGAGTAGCAACAACAGGAAATCCACCCCCCAGCCGATCAGCATGAAGCGCAGCACCGCCAGCGCAAAACTGGCCACCAGAATGCGCACAAAGCCATAGCGCCGCACCAGCCAGGGCATCACAAAAAACACGCCGATCTCGCAGATCACGCCGAGCGCCCACAGTCCGCCCACCGCACTTTTGGCGTAACCGTGCTCGACCAGATAAATCGAGTAAAACGTGTAGTAAGGACCGTGCGCGACGGACATCAGGAAACACGCGCCGAACAACGCCAGCACTGGCGGTCTCAACAGGATGCGTTTGATCGGCTGATGGTCGGTGTGATGCTTCGGCACTTCGGTATGCGGTATCAGCCGCGAAAAAAACAGGATGCCGGACATGATGAACAGCCCGGCCCACAACAGCCAACCGATCGCGATGTAATCGAAAGCAAACCCCAGCCCGACCACGGCAACAATGAAACCGACCGAACCCCACGAGCGGATGCGCCCGTAGCGCGCGGCATGCTTGCCGAGGTAAGTCAGCGTGGTGGCTTCGACCAGCGGGATAGACGCGCTCCAGAAAAAGCTCATCAATCCCAGCACCAGCAGCAAGCCCCAGAAACTGGTAGTGGCAAACACCCCCAGATAGAACAGCGCGCTCAAGGTCGCGGCAATCTGCACCACCAACAGGCGCTTGCCGGTATGGTCGGCCAGCCAGCCCCACAAATTCGGCGCGATCATCCGCATCACCGGCTGTATCGACATCAGGATGGAAATTTCTATCGCATTAAAGTGAATGGATTGAAGATACAAACTCCAATAGGGCGCGAACATCCCGATGAAGGCGTAATAGAAGAAATAGAATCCGGCGATGCGCCAGTGGTAGTTCTTGGTGTTGGACATGACAGGACGGCTGCAGAACGGTGCGTATTATCTCACGCCGCAAAAATAATTTTGCTTCTGCTCTTGAAAACAGAAACTTCGCCCCAAACTAGCTGCGAGTCGAAACACGGAGATAGATATAGCATGGAACAGAACGGAAGCAACCAGCAGACCGAACCCCAAACCACCCCGGCCGGTGCAGAACCTTCCGCCGCCAACGCGGCGGAAGTCATACCCAGCCTCGAAGAGATGCTCAAGGAAGCCGAGCGTAAGGGACAGGAACACTATGACGCGTGGATGTACGCCAAGGCCGAGGGCGAGAATATCCGCCGCCGCGCGGCTGACGACATCAGCAAGGCGCAGAAATTCGCCGTGGAGCGCTTTTCCAACGAAATGCTGGCGGTGAAAGACAGCCTGGAAGCCGGGCTGGCGGTGGAAACCGCAACCGTGGAGAGTTTCAAGAGCGGCATGGAACTGACGCTCAAGCAATTGTCCGGCGTGTTCGAAAAGTTCAACATCAGCGAGATCAACCCGCTCGGCGAGAAACTGGACCCGCACAAACATCAGGCCATCGGCATGCTGGACAGCGACCAGCCCGCCAATACCGTGGTCAGCGTGATGCAGAAGGGTTATGCGCTGAACGACCGCGTGCTGCGCCCGGCGCTGGTGATGGTGGCTAAGGGTAAGGAATAACAACTCCCCTCCCCCTTGCAGGGGGAGGGCTAGGGTGGGGGTAGAAACTCGATTCCACTGTAACTCAACGATTTCACCCCCATCCTAACCTTCCCCCTTAATGGGGAAGGAATCAAGAAGCAGAACAAGTGGCACTTGAAATACCAAGCACCGCCCTCATTTTGAACGGCGAGGCAGCAACAGAATTTTGACTTTTACATATTCATATTGAAAGGAAAAGCATCATGGGAAAAATTATCGGTATTGACTTGGGCACCACCAACTCGTGCGTCGCCATCATGGAAAACGGCAAGACCAAGGTGATCGAGAACGCCGAGGGTGCGCGCACCACGCCGTCCATCATCGCTTACATGGAAGACGGCGAAGTGCTGGTCGGCGCACCGGCCAAGCGTCAGGCGGTAACCAACCCGAAGAACACGCTGTATGGCGTGAAGCGCCTGATCGGGCGCCGCTTCGAAGAGCCGATGGTGCAGAAAGACATCGCCATGGTGCCGTACAGCATCGTCAAAGCCAAGAACGGCGACGCCTGGATCAAGGTGCGCGACAAGGATATTTCCGCACCGGAAATTTCCGCGCAAGTGCTGGCGAAGATGAAGAAGACCGCCGAAGACTATCTGGGCGAACCGGTCACCGAAGCGGTCATCACCGTTCCCGCCTATTTCAACGACAGCCAGCGTCAGGCCACCAAGGATGCCGGCCGTATCGCCGGGCTGGAAGTAAAACGCATCATCAATGAACCGACCGCAGCCGCGCTGGCTTTCGGCTTGGACAAGCAGGAAGGCGACCGCAAGATCGCGGTGTACGATCTGGGCGGCGGCACGTTCGACATTTCCATCATCGACATCGCCGAGATCGAAGGCGAGCACCAGTTCGAGGTGATGTCCACCAATGGCGACACTTTCCTCGGCGGCGAAGACTTCGACATGCGCGTGATCGAATTCCTGGTGGAAGAATTCAAGAAGGAAAGCGGCATCGACCTGAAGAAAGACATGCTGGCGCTACAACGCCTGAAAGACGCGGCGGAAAAAGCCAAGATCGAATTGTCTTCAGCGCAACAGACCGAAGTGAACCTGCCTTACATCACGGCGGATGCTTCCGGCCCGAAACATCTGGCGGTAAAAATCACCCGCGCCAAACTGGAAAGCCTGGTGGATGATCTGGTCGCACGCACTATCGAGCCATGCAAGATCGCGATGAAAGACGCGGGCGTTTCCAATACCGACATCGCCGACGTAATTCTGGTCGGCGGTCAGACCCGTATGCCGCTGGTGCAGGAAAGAGTGAAAGCGTTCTTCGGCAAAGAGCCGCGCAAGGACGTAAACCCGGACGAAGCCGTGGCGGTTGGCGCGGCGATCCAGGGCGGCGTGCTGCAAGGCGAGGTGAAAGACGTGCTGCTGCTCGACGTGACCCCGCTGTCGCTGGGTATCGAAACCATGGGCGGCGTGATGACCAAACTGATCAAGAAGAACACCACCATCCCGACCAAGGCATCGCAGGTATTCTCCACCGCCGACGACAACCAGAACGCGGTGACCATTCATGTGCTGCAAGGCGAGCGTGAAGTGTCTTCCGGCAACAAGAGTCTGGGGCAATTCAACCTGTCCGACATCCCGCCCGCACCGCGCGGCATGCCGCAAATCGAAGTGACCTTCGACATCGATGCAAACGGCATCCTGCACGTGTCGGCGAAAGACAAAGCCACCGGCAAGGAAAACAAGATCAAGATTCAGGCCAGCTCCGGCCTGAGCGAAGCGGAAATTCAGCGCATGGTGAACGATGCCGAAGTCCACGCCGAAGATGACCGCAAGTCGCTGGAACTGGTGACAGCGCGCAATCAACTGGACTCGCTGATCCACTCCACCAACAAATCGTTGAAAGAGTATGGCGATCAGTTGGACGCGGACGAGAAGGCCAAGATCGAAGCCGCCCTGAAGGAAGCCGAAGAAGTGGTGAAGGCCGACGACAAGGAAGCCATCGAAGCCAAGACTGAAGCGCTGGCGACCGCCGCACAGAAACTGGGCGAGAAGATGTACGCCGCCGAACAGGCCAAAGCACAGGAAGGCGGCTGCGGAACCTGCGAGCCGGGCGAACAATGCGCCGACCACAAGAAGGACGAAGGCGATGTGGTGGATGCCGAGTTCACCGAAGTAAAAGACAAGAAGTAAGGAACGAGGATTGAGGATCGAGCGAAACCAGTCTCGCTCTTCGATCCTTTTTCCGGTTATAACGGGATCAAGTTAGGAGCAAAGAAAGAGGAGCACGGAGCAGAGAGCCACTAGGCAACTCGATCCTCGCTCCTCAATCCTTTCACGGCTATGAGCAAAAAAGACTACTACGAAGTCCTCGGTGTCAATCGCGATGCCTCGGACGATGAAATCAAAAAGGCTTATCGCAAGCTGGCGATGAAGCATCATCCCGACCGCAATCCGGACAACCCGAAGGCGGAGGAACACTTCAAGGAAGCCAAGGAAGCCTATGAGACGCTGAGCGACGGGCAAAAGCGCGCGGCTTACGACCAGTATGGTCATGCCGCGTTCGAAGCCGGCGGCATGGGCGGCGGCAGTCCGTTCGGCGCGGGCGGTGCGGGCGCACAGGGTTTCGATTTCTCCGACATCTTCGGCGACATCTTCGGCGGCGGGCGCGGCGGTGCCAGCGGGCGCAGCAATGTGCATCGCGGTGCCGACCTGCGTTACAACATGGAAGTCACGCTGGAGCAGGCCGCACGCGGCACCGAAACACAGATTCGCGTGCCGGTCATGGCGGAATGCGAAACCTGCAAGGGCAGCGGTGCCAAGCCCGGCACCAGCCCGACCGCTTGCACCACCTGCGGCGGTCATGGTCAGGTGCGCATGCAGCAGGGGTTTTTCTCGATCCAGCAGGCCTGCCCGCGCTGCCACGGCAGCGGCAAAATGATCTCCTCGCCGTGCAAGGATTGCAACGGCAACGGACGCATCAAGAAACACAAAACACTGTCGGTAAAAATCCCGCCCGGCGTGGACAACGACGACCGTATCCGGCTGTCCGGCGAAGGCGAGCATGGTGTGAACGGCGGGCCTCCCGGCGATCTGTATGTGGTGATCCACACCAAGCCGCACGCGGTGTTCCAGCGCGACCATAACGATTTGCATTGCGAAATGCCGATCAGTTTCAGCACCGCCGCGCTGGGCGGCGAAATCGAGATTCCCACGCTGGACGGTGTGGCAAGCATCAAGATTCCCGCCGAAACGCAAAGCGGCAAAATCTTCCGTTTGCGCGGCAAGGGCATCAAAGGGGTTCGCAGTGCGAGCCACGGCGACCTGCATTGCCATGTCATCGTGGAAACGCCAGTAAGCCTGACCGAACGGCAAAAGGAATTGTTGCGCGAGTTTGAAGCGATCAATGCCACCGATAACGACCGCCACAACCCGCGCGCCAAATCATGGATGGATAAAGTGAAGGATTTCTTCGGGACTTAGTTCCGAAGTTATTTCACCTCAAAGGGCAAGCAACCTTGTAGGGGCGCGATTCATCGCGCCCTGAATGTCCCTTCCCCCTTGCAGGGGGAAGGTTAGGATGGGGGTAGAAGTAGTGAAATGTACATAATTTCTACCCCCTCCCTAGCCCTCCCCCTGCAAGGGGGAGGGAATATTGTGGTTAACAGGGAATTCAGATAAAACCAAATCCCCCTACAGCCGCCCCATCTTCGGCAACTCGCCCACCAGCGGTGCGACATAATCGATCCATGCCTGCGTCACATCGTTGCCCGCCGCATTGATGTATTCGTCCTTCATCTCGGTGGCGACTTTTGCCACGGTTGATAACGGCGTGATGAAACACTCACTGGCATACGGCTGGCTGCTCAGACGGCGAATCGCCACCGAGCCGGGCATGCCGGTTGCGGCGGCGTGGTTCACCGCAAAGTCGCCGACCGCGCGCGCTTCTTTGGCATCCACCGGAGAAATGATGGTGGGGAAAGAACGTTGCAGGTAGCCGAAAGTATCGGCGCGCACGCGCACCTTCTGTCCGGGAAACGCCTCCTTGACCAGCGCCGCCAGCGTGTCGCCCAGCGCACCCGAGCCGGACAGTTGAATGTTGCCGTGCGAGTCGCGCTCGCCGCTGGTCGAGATCGGGTTGCCGTCCTTGTCGGTGATACCTTCCGATGCGGCGATCACGCAGCGGCCATATTTCGCCACGGCATCGCGCACGTCCTGCTTGAATTTTTCAATATCAAACACGCGCTCCGGCAGGTAGATCAGATGCGGCCCGTCGCCTTCCGCCTGACGCGCCAGTGCGGATGCAGCCGTGAGGAATCCGGCACTGCGCCCCATCACCACATTGACCTTGATGCCTTCCAGCGCGCGGTTGTCGCGGTCGTCGCCCATGAAGGCCAGCGCCACGAAGCGTGCGGCGGATGCGAAACCGGGGCAGTGGTCGGTGACTTTCAGATCGTTGTCGATGGTCTTGGGAATATGTACGGTACAGAAATCGTAATTTGCTTCCTTCGCCATCTCGGCGATGATGTGCGCGGTCTCGGCCGAATCGTTGCCGCCGATGTAGAAGAAATAGCGCACATCGTTTTTCCTGAACACCTCGAACACCTTCTCGCATTCCGCCTTGCCGGGCTTGAGGCGCACCGAACCCAATGCCGCCGCCGGAGTCGTGGCGACCAGCTCGAGCTGCTCGACGCTCTGCGTGGTCAGGTCGATGAATTCTCCCTTCATGATCCCGGCGATACCGTGCCGCGCGCCGAGGATACCGGTGATGCCGGAGTGCTTGCGCGCAGCCAGCACCGCGCCGACCAAAGACTGGTTGATCACTGCGGTAGGGCCGCCCGATTGGCCGATCACCATCTTGCCGATTAATTTCCCTTGCGTTGCCATAGCGTCATCTCCCTGAATTGAACTCGTTAGCATTCCAATTAACATTCTGAACCCGCCATATTCTAAACTTATTACAGCTTCGCAGCATCACCCGGCATCGCTTATAATTGCGGACTTTACTAACCACAAGGAAGCCTCATGAGTCTGTTAAACGTCCGCCCCGGTGACAATCTGCCCCACGAATGCAACGTCATTGTCGAAATCCCAAAACACGCCGACCCGGTCAAGTACGAAGTGGATAAAACATCCGGTGTACTGGTGGTGGATCGTTTCATCGGTTCGTTGATGCGCTATCCCTGCAATTACGGCTTCATCCCTGAAACCATCGCTGACGACGGCGATCCGGTGGACGTGCTGGTAGTCACGCAATTCCCTATCGTGCACGGCGCGATTATCCCCTGCCGCCCGGTCGGCATGCTGAGCATGGAAGACGAAGGCGGCGGCGATGCAAAGATCGTCGCGGTACCCACCGACAAACTGACGCCGCTGTACCACAACGTCAAAACTTATCTGGATCTTCCGGAGATCACGCTGGAGCAGATCAAGCACTTCTTCGAACTCTACAAAGCGCTGGAACCGGGCAAGTGGGTCAAGATCAAGGGCTGGCAGGGCATTCCGGAAGCCCACGCGGAAATCATGAATGGCCTTGAGCGCTACAAGCAAAAATCCACAGGTAAATAACGGACAGGAGCAAAACATGACAGCACAGATCATTGACGGAAAGACCATCGCCCAGCAGGTGCGCGCCGAGTGGAAGGAACGCGCCGATGCGCTGAAAGCGCGCGGCATCACGCCGGGGCTGGCGGTCATCATCGTCGGCGAAGACCCTGCCTCGAAGGTATATGTCGCCAACAAGGTGAAGGCCTGCGCCGAACTGGGCCTGCACTCCGAGCACGTCGTCATGTCCGCCGACACGCCCGAAGCCACGCTGCTGGCAAAGATCGCCGAACTGAACGCCGACCCGAAGATACACGGTGTTCTCGTGCAACTGCCGGTGCCGAAACACATCGACAGCAGCAAGGTACTGGAAGCGATCAGCCCTGACAAGGACGTGGACGGTTTCCATCCGCTCAACGTCGGCGCGCTGACCACCGGCAACATGCGCTTCGCCCCGTGCACCCCCTACGGTGCGATGAAGCTGCTGGAAAAGAGCGGCGTGTCCATCGAAGGCAAACACGCCGTGGTGATCGGGCGCAGCAACATCGTCGGCAAACCGATGGCGCTGATGCTGCTGCAACAGAACGCCACCGTCACCATCTGCACGTCCAGAACCGTCGATCTCGCCAAGTTCACCCGCGATGCCGACATTCTGGTGGTCGCGACCGGCAAGCCGAAGATGATCACCGGCGACATGATCAAACCCGGCGCGGCGGTAATCGACGTGGGCATCAACCGTATGGCCGACGGCAAACTGTGCGGCGACGTGGATTTCGATTCGGCGAAGGAAGTTGCCGGCTGGATTACCCCGGTTCCCGGCGGTGTCGGCCCGATGACCATCACCATGCTGGTGGCCAACACCGTGCAAGCGGCGGAACGGACGGCAAGCGGTAAATAACTAAAATCCGTTCAGGCTGAGGTATCGAAGCCCTCTCACACCGAGATACCCTTCGATACCTCAGGGCGAACGGCTCTCCCCGGATAGCCCGGCCTGCCGAATCAGCTCTTCTTCTGGATGAGCTCGATCTTGTAGCCGTCCGGATCGCAGACGAACGCGATCACCGTTGTCCCGCCTTTCATCGGCCCCGCCTCGCGGGTCACCGTTCCGCCGCGCCGCTTGATCTCATCACAGGCGGCATAAGCATCGTCCACCTCGATGGCGACATGACCGAAGCCGCTGCCCATCTCGTAGCTGTCTACGCCCCAGTTGTAAGTCAGCTCAATCGCGGCCTGCTCGCTCTCGTCGCCATAGCCGACAAACGCCAGCGTGAATTTCCCCTCCGGATAATCCTTGCGGCGCAGCAGCTGCATGCCCAGCACATTGGTATAAAAATCGATGGAGCGATCCAGATCGCCGCAGCGGATCATGGTGTGAAGTATGCGCATGGTATTTCTCCCGAAGTGTAGTTAAGTGTTCGTATGGAGCGCATCAATTTCTCGGCCACAGCGATTGAAAATCGAATGAAAGCTGGCGATGGTGTTTGATCGACAGCAAATGAATTTGCTCGCCAAACTGCGCATATAACACCAGGTAATCGGCAAACAAATATTCGCGCAATTCACCGCCGCGCAACTTTGATTGCAAACGTTCAAGGACATTCGCCACTTCAACCGAGCACACTGGCCGCTCAAGAAAAAGCCGACCCATTGCCGGAAACTGCTCAAGGTTTGGGATCAAGGTATTGGCCAGATCATCCAGCAGGCGGTCATAAGCTTGGTGTGAATCCGCCTCATCCAGAAATACCTCTATCGCCTCAAGGTTGCGCTCGAAGTTGGCGGTAAGCCTGATCGTAACTTTTTTTGCCACGGTTACCCCGGCTCAGGCTGCGCGCCGCCGCCTGAGCCGCTGGATAGTTTGGCGCGCATCCTTCACCCGGCCAGCCGCCACGTCATCCAGCCCTTTTTCAACTTCATCAAGCAGTAACAGATGAATGCGTTCGCGCTCCAGACGATGGTAGTAATCAAGCCGGTCTGAATCAATCAAGGCGACATAACTCTCACCGTTTTTGGTGATGATTTTCTCCGCCCCGGCCTTGACCTGCTCGGCCAGATCGGAAAGATTGGCGCGCGCCTGAGAAAACGCCACCACATCGCGTACAGAAATCCCCATGATGTCTCCTTGTAGATAGGTTACAGAATTTCGTGCAATATGCTGTGCATCATACAGGCGGTTGCGGCGGTCATCAATATACAGAAAAGCGCCTGAATTTCAGCTACCCCTGCTACCCCGTATCGGCTTTAACCTACCCGCTGGCTGTTCAGGCTGATAATCAGCACACCAACCAGCACCAGCGACGAACCGGCGATCTGCAACAACGATATGCTCTCGTTCAGAAACAGATATGCCATATAGATGGTGCTGACCGGCCCGACGGTGCCGATCAGCGAGGCACTGCCTGAGCCGATGCGGCGGATAGCGAAAGACAGCAGGAACACCGGCAACACCGTGGAGAAGATCGCCATCGCGATGGAAAATTCATACACGCGCAACGGCAGGTCGAGCGCGCTCATCGGGCGCAACACGACGAACTGCAACAGACTGGCGACACTCGCCACCAGCATCGCGTAAGCGGTGAAGCGCATGCTGCCGATGCGCGCGATGGTATGCCCGGCGCCCACCAGATAGATCGAGTAAGACAAGGTGCTGGCGAACACCAGCGCTGCGCCCAGCACCACGCTGCCCTCCTTCACGCCGATGTCGTGCATGAATACCAAAGCGATTCCGGCATAACTCAACGCCATCGCCGCGATGACCTTCCTGCCGATAGCGCGCTGGTAGAGCAATGCCGCGAGCAGCACCGTCATGGTCGGGTAGAGAAACAAAATCAGGCGTTCCAGCCCGGCGGAGATGTATTGCAGCCCGAGAAAATCGAGAAAGCTGGAACAGTAGTAGCCGATCAAACCCAGCCCCAATACCAGCATCCGGTCGTGCGCATTGAGCGGCTCGGCATGTTGCCGTTTAACCCACAGCGCCACGCCGATGAAGAACGGCACCGAAAACACCATGCGCAACGCCAGCAGCGTCACCGCATCCACGCTGTCGAGATACGCCAGCTTGACCAGAATCGCCTTGGCCGAAAACCCGACTGCCGCAAGCAGCGCGAAGATCACACCGAGCAACACGTCCCGATTGCCGAAAATACCGCGTATATAACTTGCCATGATGTTAAGACCCCGGAGTGTGGCGAGTGCGGGTCATCGGCTGGAGCAACGCGGTCAGACCCGCAGTTGCCCGGTTAAAAAACGAAAGATTAAAACAGGAGCGCGCTGCGGCAGTGGGCTAGCGGGGCTAGCCACAGTCGCTTGGCGATGGTTGATGCGGAACAGGCGAAAGGTTGCATTTTCATAACATCGAAATATACGTGGTCGGGCGAAGTGCGTCAATTTTCTGATGGGTCGCTTTTTATTTTAGAAAAGCCTATAGTCTGAGCAGAGGCAATTAAAGCAGAATCTAAAGGCACACCGGTGATGTCGTTGTAATCAAACACTGGCTTTCCCAAGCTTGTATTTAGTCAGTATTATTTCTTAACGACCTCTCAATTCACCCATTAAATGGGAGAGTAACTACAAAGCATAGAACCAAATAACCTATTGAAAAGGTGCTGCCATGCGTTCACTCACCGTTTTCTTTTTCGTCATATTTGGCTTGTTTTTCCAGACATCCAGCTCAATTGCAACCGAGCAAATTGAGATACGCATTTATGTTCCAGCGGCATCGGCCAGCAGCGGCTATGTCAGCTACTTGCGAATAATCAACAAGGGCAGCGTTGCGACCCCGGTCACGGTGACCGCTATCGACGGGTTATCCGGTCTGGCCTGGGCTACCGGCACGCTCACGGCATCTCTGCCGGCTAACGCCGCAGTCACCTACACGGCGGAACAGGTAGAGGCTGCCATGGGAATCACCCTGTCGGCCATCGATCGCCCCCGTATCCGTATTACCGCCAACACGGCAATAGAATCCCAATCGTATCTGGCACAACCGGGCGGATCTGTTACTGAAATATCGGACGCACTGGGCAGTGCATCCGCCGTAATTATCCGCAACTACGTACCCGCCGCAATGGCAACGGCAGGCTATTTGAGTTACCTGCGCATCGTCAACAGCGGGACGGCCGCCACACCGGTTACCGTGGCCAGAGTCGATCCGGCCACGGGGCTGACGGGAGCAGACGGAACCTTGAACGCTTCGCTACCCGCCGGCGCGGCCATTTCCTACTCGGCGACCGAAATCGAGGCCGCACTGGGTGCTCCCATCGCAGTGGACGAGCGCTCCAGAATCAAAGTTACGGGTACCAACTCGCAGTTGGAGGTACAGACATATTTGCTCCAGCCGGACAGCTCTTTCACCAATCACTCATCCGGCCAGTCGGGCAGCACCGTTGATGTGCGCAACTATGTGCCGGCTGCACTGACTGGCTATACGACTTTCATCAGGGTAATTAATGACGGAACAATTGCAGCACAGGTGACCGCAGCGCTAATCGATGACATGACCGGCATCGTCGGCTCCTCTGCGGTTCTCATTTCATCGCTGCCCGCCGCAGCCGCAACCAGCCTTTCGTCATCGCAGGTGGAAGCGGCGCTGGGTATCAATATTTCGGCCAGTGCCCGCCCCAGAATTCGCATCAGCGCCCCGGTGATGCTTGCCGTGCAATCCTTTTTGCTGCAACCGGGAGGCGCACTTAACGAAATGTCCAATGCGGCCAGCGGCACCTCGGTCGATATCCGCACCTATATTCCGGCAGTCGATGCCGGTTCCGGCTATATCAGCTATTTGCGTGTAATCAACACGGGCCCGACTGCCACACCGGTCGGTGTGGCGCTTATTGACGGCACCAGCGGAATCGCTGTAAATAGCGGGACTTTGATCGCATCCCTGCCACCCGGCGGCGCTCAGGTCGTGTCATCCGCCCAGGTTGAAGCAGCGCTTGGCGCCCAGGTCGCATCGGGCACCCGGCCACGAATTCGCCTCACCGGTAACACGATTCTCGAAGTGCAATCGTATCTTGCGCAACCCGGAGGGGCGTTTGCCGAAGTATCGGGAGGTCAAGTCAGCAACCTGAAACTTATTACCGGGCTGATGGGGGGAGCGATACAAGGCAATGAATTGGTCTATATCCCCAATATGACCACCCTGGCTGGATCAGCCACAGCGGGGGCGGCTGACGGTTCCGGCAGCGCTGCATTGTTCAGCTCGCCATTTGGCATTACCACCGACGGCACCAAGCTGTATGTCGCCGATTTTAACAACCATAAAATTCGTGAGGTCGTAACCGCAAGCGCTGCCGTGACTACCATGGCAGGGCAAATTGAAGGCGGTGCAGTGGACGGCACGGGCACATCCGCATCGTTCAGATTGCCGTTTGGCATCACTACCGATGGCAGCAGCCTGTATGTGGCCGATGGAGAAAACAATAAAATCCGCAAGATCGCGATTGCCAGCGGCGAAGTCACTACGCTGGCCGGTTCGGGAAGCATCGGGGCAACCGATGGCACGGGTACGGAGGCGTTATTCAATGCTCCTTACGGCATCACCACCGACAATAACAATTTGTATGTGGCGGATACTTATAACCACATAATCCGCAAAATAGTGATTGCCAGCGGCGCTGTCACTACGCTGGCCGGTTCGGGAACAGTCGGGGCGGCAGATGGAATTGGCACAGGGGCATCGTTCAATACTCCTTACGGCATCACTACGACTGGCACCAACCTGTACGTGGCGGATACTTACAATCACAAAATCCGCAAGATAGTGATTGCCAGCGGTGAAGTCACCACGCTGGCCGGCTCGGGGACGATCGGGGCGACCGATGGCATTGGCACGGCGGCACTGTTCAATGCTCCTTACGGCATCACCGCTGACGGCACCAACCTGTATGTGGCAGATACCGACAATCACAAAATCCGCAAGATCGCGATTGCCAGCGGATCGGTGAGCACCATGAGCTTTTTATCCGTTAATACCACCCTGCAGCAACCTATCGGCATTACCACTGACGGCAACAGTCTGTATGTAACACAGAACCATCGCATCATAAAAATGATGCCGCCGCCGACCGTAACCGGCATGGTTCCTGCCTCGGGTTCCACGGGAGAGACGATCACCGTTATAGGGGCAAACTTCGACACTACGCCGAGTAACAATACGGTTAAATTCAACGGAACGCAGGCGGTTGTAATGGCTGCAACAGCCACGACCATTACGGTCACCGTACCAAGCGGTGCCACAACCGGCCCGGTCTCGGTTCAGACAGCCGTCGGAACTGCCGCATCGACCGGCTCCTTCACAAAAAATATTCCCGCAGTGTCGGTCAACCCGGCATCGCTCACCTTTGCCTCGCAAAACCTTGGTACGACCAGTGCGGCTCAGACAGTGACATTAAGCAACACCGGTAACGGCACACTCAACATCAGCAGTATTGCGGTGGGCGGCGACTATGCCAGAACCACCACCTGCGGCGCCACCCTGGCGGCAGGCGCAAACTGCACCATCAGCGTGACCTTTACCCCGGCGGCATCCGGCGCAAGAACCGGCACCTTGACCATCACCAGCAATGCGGCAACCAGCCCCACGGCAATCAGCCTGAGCGGAACCGGGTTTGTGCCCCCCGTGCTGTCGATCACCCCGGCAACACTGACCTTCCCCCTGCAAAATGTAGGCTTATCCAGTGCACCTTATCCGCTAACCTTAAGCAATCCGCTGACATTAACCAACACCGGCAGCAGCGCGCTCAACCTTAACATTGTGGCAAACGGCGATTACACCTATAGCACCAACTGCGGCACCTTTCTGAATGTTGCCTCAAGTTGCACTATCAGCGTCATTTTTACGCCGATAGCTTCCGGGGCCAGAGCCGGCACGTTAACCATCACCAGCAATGCCGCAAACAGCCCGTTAATCGTCAACCTGAACGGAACGGGCGTGGGGATACTACTAACCACGATCAACGCCACCTGCACCGTCAATCAGGCATGCGATGCGCCGCTTGTGGCCAATGTAACCGGCGGGACTGCCCCTTATCACTTCCAACAAGATTCCTTTATGTACGGCTTGCGACCGTTGAATACCAACATCGACGTGTTTACCGGAAATATCATCGGTACACCAACCCAGACCGGTACCTATACCTTCAATTTGTGCGTAGTCGATACGATTGCCAATCAAAATTGTCAGCCGGTTACCGTAACCGTAAATTCAAATCAACCTCTAACAGGGACATGGACAGGTACTTGGGCATGGTCAGGGCCGGGGCCAAACGGATGCCAGTACAGTGATGGCGGCACGTTTTCCATGACGCTGACACAGACGGGCAGTTCTTTTTCGGGAAGCACCAGTGGTGCGGGTATCCAATGGCGCTGGGATATCGGATGCGCAGTGCAATACACGCAGTCAGGCACCGGCTCTGCCTCCGGCACGATAACCGGAACAAACTTGAACCTGTCTTTCGATCTTGCCGGGATGATATTTACCGGGACGGCAACGCTGAACGGCAATACGTTAACAGCAACTTTTGTAAGAAGCTCCGGGGGACAGGGGTCTTTCACGGTGACTAAACCCTGAGCAAACTTATTCTCCCGCCAGGATATTATTCCGGTTAATCGTATGATGTCCGTTGGGTTTTATTGCGCATCGGTGATGAAATTGAAAACATAAAAACCAAACTGTTTTCGACGCGCCATTAGCCATTCGATAGATCAACATAGGCAATTCAGGGGGAAATATTGCGCTCGAATAGAATACCGCGGAACGAATTATTTCAGCCTACCCCGCCAGCCCCACATAAACATTTTGCACGTCGTCGTCCGCATCGACCGCTTCCAGAAACGCTTCGACCTCCTCGCGCTCGGCATCGCCCAGCGTGACCGGATTTTTCGGGCGGTAGCCCAGTTGCGCGGAGGCTACAGTGAAACCGTGCTCGGGCAACGCGCGGCACACCGCATCAAGATCGGTGGCATCGGTGATAAACAGCGTCGCGCCTTCGTCGGCGGGTTCAAAGTCTTGCGCGCCCGCTTCGATGGCGGCGAGTTCCGCATCCGCATCTTTGGAATTCGGCATCGCTTCGATCATGCCGACATGGTCGAAGTCCCACGAAACGGAACCCGATGCACCCAGCTGACCCTTGCGAAATAACACGCGGATGTTTGGATAGGTGCGGTTGACGTTATCGGTGAGGCACTCGACGATCACCGGCACTTTATGCGGCGCGAAACCCTCGTAGATCAGCCGTTCCAGACTCGCCCCGCCTTCGAGCAGACCCGCGCCTTTCTTGATGGCGCGCTCCAGCGTTTCTTTAGGCATGGAAACTTTTTTGGCCTGTTCTACCACCAAGCGCAGACGCGAGTTGGCGCTCGGATCGGCACCGCCGCGCGCGGCGACCATGATTTCCTTGGATAGTTTGCCGAAAATCTTACCCTTGGCATTCGCTGCGACTTCTTTGTGTCTGGCTTTCCACTGTGCGCCCATATCGGTTCTCTTGTTGGTTGGTTATGACAAAGTCTGTTGGGCACGAAGCCCGCACGCATCTTGCCTCAAGTGCGGTAAGGGATCAATCTTAAACCTGTAAAACATTTTTCCGCAGATTACGCAGATTCACGCAGATTAAGAAACAGACCATCATGCAAATACCCTATCCTTTAAGTACGTCCGCCCTCGCTGACCAGCGCATTAAAATCTGCGTTAATCTGTGTAATCTGCGGACGGGCTTTTAGTTTGAAGGTTTAGAAAATAGCGGTTATCAGCGCGTAGCGTGCGCTGTGCGCACGACAACACAACCAAAATCGTGCGCACAGCGCACGCTACCTATAGCATTACCAGCACTTTCAAATGCACCCAACTAAAACGACCAAGTCAGTTGCACGCTGGCGCGGTCGCCCAGATTTCCGGCGATGGTTTGCGCGTTGTTGCGCAATGCTCCGGCTGGACTCGCGGCGGGGTTGGTAACTTTCATACTGCGCCATTCGTAATTAACGATGGTGCGGATAGCCGGCGTAACGAAGTATTGGACACCCAGCGTGACGGTATCGAACTCGCGTTCATTGGCCAGATTTTGCGTCAGGAAATCCAGATAGTCGTAACGCAGATCAACTTCCCATTGCGGCATGAAACGCCAGCCGCCCTCCACATACCAGCCACTGGCTTTTTCGTTTACGCCCACCGCGAACGGCTGTCCAACAAACGGCGGGGTCTGTCCGCCGACCATCATGCCGTCGGCGCGCAAATATTCCGCCGAGGCATGGTATTTTCCCTGCAAATATTTGAGCCCCGCACCTTCGCGCACCATCCCGTAATGCTGCGTACCGAACAATCGCGCGCCCTTCTGCCGCCACACGAAAGCGCTGACATCTTCGCGGTTGGGTCCCTTACCGCCGAGCAGATAGGATGCCTGAAAGCGCAGGGTCAGATCCTTGCGGCTATCGCTGTCGCGGGGATGGTTGATCGCGTCGCCGTTGGAAACCATCGCGGCATAGGAGTATTCCCACTGTCCCCGGTTGAACCAGTCATAGACCTGCACTCCCCAATCCCGGTAACCGGAAAATCCGCTGGATAGATTCGCGCTGGAAACACTGGTGGCGCTGACCGCCCCGTTGGACTGCACCGGCAAACCCACCAGCATATAGAGCACCGCGTTGGAGTTATATATATAGGGCGATGAAGTGTTGACCGCCTGCATTGCCTCTTCGCCGGTCGGCAACTTGAACAGTCCGGCACGGATGCGCGCACTGGGAATGAAGTTGAAGGTCAGCGATGCGTCGGTCAGCATCACGTCGTGGTAATAGGTGGTGCCGTTCTGTCCGGCATCGAGCGCGAGAAAATAATTGATCTCGTCGCTGAGCTTGCCGCGTGCGCCCAGCCCGGCACGCAGTATCTGGAACTGGTGCGGATGTTCCAGATTCGGCCAGTTAAGGTTGAGCGCGGTGTATTTGCCGTTATGAGCGGCGGATGCTCCCTGCAGGCCGGATATCGGTTTGGCATCAATGTAGGTGTAGGTAGGCTGGACGAAACCGAACACCCTGAACATCGGCGCATCGGGTGCCTCGTTGCCCTGCAACCCAAGCCAATTGGAAGCTTGGGCCGGGCAACAGCAAATTGCCAACAACACCGCACCGAGTTTAGCCTTCATGTCAGGTCGCCGCTTTTTCAAGCAATTTAACGAACTCGGCCGCAGGAACCGGGCGGCTATAAAAATACCCCTGTACTTCATCGCAGCCGTAGTTGCGCAGGAAAGCCAGCTGGGTATCGGTTTCCACGCCCTCGGCGATGACCGTCAGTTGCAGGGTATGCCCCAGCTGGATGATCGCTTTGACGATGGCCGCGGAATCCGGATCTCCGGTCATATCGCGCACGAAGGATTGGTCGATTTTTAGCTTGTTCACGGCCAGCCGCTTCAGATAGGAGAGGCTGGAATAACCCGTGCCGAAGTCGTCGATGGAGAGCTTCACGCCCATCTCTGTCAGGCTGTGCAAGGTACTGATCGCGACATCGACATCCTGCAACAGGATGGATTCCGTCAACTCCAGCTCCAACTGGTCGGCGGGCAGACCGGATTGCTTGAGCGCGTCGGCCACGGTTTCAATCAGGTTGCCGCGCTTGAATTGCAATGCGGACAGGTTGACTGCCATCACCAGCGGCTGGCCGTTTGCGCGCCAAAGCTGCGCTTGCCGGCAGGCTTCGTTGAGCACCCATTCGCCTATCTGAACGATCAGGCCGGTGCGCTCCGCCAGCGGGATGAACTTGCCCGGCGGGATCATTCCCAGCTCCGGATGCTGCCAGCGCACCAGCGCTTCCGCACCGATGATCCGGCCGCTGCCGATGTCGATCTGCGGCTGGTAGTGCAACCTGAATTCCTGATTCTTGAGCGCATTGCGCAATTGCCCCTGCAGATGCAACTGCTCCTGCGCGTCGATATTCATCTTTTCGGAGAAGAAGCGGTAGGTGTCGCGACCGCTATCCTTGGCCTGATAAAGCGCGGTATCCGCATTCCTGAGCAGCATGTCGAATTCCCTGCCATCGTCCGGATACAGGCTGGCCCCGATACTGAAAGTGGTATTGATCGAATAACTCTCGATCTCGAACGGTTCGGCAAAAGCCTCGATAATGCTATTGGCGATGCCGCCGATGACAGCCAGATCGCGTACATGGGGCAGCAACACGATGAACTCGTCGCCGCCCTGTCGGCTGATGGTATCGGCCTCGCGCAGACAGCCGTGCAGACGTTCCACCACGCGCACCAGCAACTGGTCGCCGTAATTGTGGCCGAGCGTGTCGTTGACCTGTTTGAAGTTATCCAGATCGAGGAACAGTAGCGCGACACCGGAATGATCGCGATCCGCCTGTGCTGCCGCCTGATCGAAACGGTCGCGCAACAGCAGGCGGTTGGGCAAGCCGGTCAGGATGTCGTGATGCGCGAGAAACTCCAGCTGTTTCTCTGCGGCTGCATGCTCGGCCCGGGTACGCAACGTGCCGATACCATACGCCAGATCGTTGGCCAACTCTTCCAGCAACCTGACTTCTTCCTCGCCGAACGCATCGGGATCGGCAGAATAAATTGTAAGGGCACCCAATACATATTTCTTATTGGACAACGGCAATGCAATGCTGGAGTGATAACCGTGCGCCAGCGCGGCATCCCGCCACGGCGCCATGCGCGGATTGGTCAGGTAATCCTGATTGACATCCGTCATCCCCGTTCTGATTGCGGTGCCCGTCGGCCCCCGGCCATGCTCGGTATCGGCCCAGCATATATCCACATTGGCCAGATAATTCCGCTCATCGCCATACTGCGCAACGGGACGCACCGACTTCTCCGCATCATGCTCGGCAAAGCCCACCCAGGCCATCATGTAGTCGCCCCGCTCGACCACCAGCCGGCAGATCTCGGACAGCAGGCTGTGTTCTTCCACAGCATGCACCAGCGCCATATTGCAATCGCTCAACAACTTGAGCGCGCGATTCAGCCGCTTCTGGGTCTGTTCGGCAAGTTTGCGTTCGGTGATATCCTGATTGGCACCGACCAGCCGGGTAGTGACACCTTGCGCGTCTTTTTCGATCTTGAAGCGCGCCAGCACCCAGCGGATTTCGCCGTCGGTGCAGACTATCCGCGCTTCGACCTGCGCGTAAAAATTCGGATCGTTCGCCTTTAATGCCAGACCGATATGTTCACCGATCAGATGCGCATCGTCCGGGTGCATCAGCCGCTTGGCAAACTCTGCCGAACGCATACGGTAACCGCCCATCTGCCCGGCGCTGGTGTGATGCAACGAATAATATTGATCGTTGAAGATGAACTCGTCGCCGGCCACCTCATATTCCCAGTGACCCATACGGGCGATCTTGAGCGCTTCGGACAGATTGGCTTCGCTGCTGCGCAGCGCCGCTTCAGATTGCAAGCGGACATTAAGCATTTCGTTAAATTCCTGCGCCACTTCGATAATTTCCGGTGGCCCATCCAGCTCTGCCCTGACCTCCTGATAACCCTTCCGAACCGCACGGGAAGCCAATGCAAGCGCACCAATCGGGCGGGATATCCTGCGCGCGATCCACCATGCCACACCCAGAATGATCGCCAGACTGAACAAGCCCAGCAATGCATTTCTGATCAGCGTGACACGCAGTTGCGAATGGACGACGCTGGTAGGGATACCGATATACGCGTACCACTTCGCGCCCTTTACCGGGTGCACATCATAGAAGCGGGGAACACCGTCGATCCCCTCCATTTCACCTTCCATTCCGGCCATCAGATTTTGCATGGTCCGGTTATCTTTGAGATTTTTTCCCACCCATTTTTCGGTATCAAGATTGCGCCACAGGAATGTGCCGTCCGCGGTGATGATACCCACGGTTGTGCCCGGCATCAGCGGCGCATTGGAAAGGTTTGGTTCGTACAATGCCAGATCGAGCGGCAGACCGAGAAAACCGATCTTGTTGCCCCGCTCATCGCGGATCGGGTAGGTCAGCACCGTCACCCATCTGCCGGTGATGGGGCCGAAGAAAGGATCGCTCACCACGAAACCGTCCCCGGCAAGCGACTTTTTGAACCAAGGGGCATTGGCGACCGATACCGGCTTGCCGCCCGGCTGCGGCACCGCGGAACAGATCGCCGTTCCGTGCATGTCGATCACCGTCATGTTCGCGGATTTCGGGAACAACTCGCGAAAATCCCACAATACCTGATCGCAGTGTTGCACATCCATCTTGCGGATCAGCATCCGCTTCGACATCTGCACCAGAAAATCACGGTTGGCGATCAGCACGCGATCTACATCGGAAGAGGCGACCACGGCGAGCATATGCGCGGTGGATTTAGCCTCGACGATGCGCTGCTGCGCGTTGTCGTAGATCGAATGCACCAGCATAGCGATCATCGGCAGCGCGATCGCCGCGACAAGTGCCAACAACTGCGAGCGGATTGTGAAATACGATTTCATTGCAGCCTATACAGCCTGTTTATGGTGCAGCCATGCTTCCCGCACAACGTTGGAAAAATTTCCATTACTTTGCCATCTATATCGTCCAGAGAGCCTCCCGATAAAAAACGAATGCCCAATAGACACCTGTCGCAGAGTAGTATTTTTCAGATGCCTGATATTCAAAAATACCGGTTCAATCATAGCCCAGATCAAGCATGACGTTATATAGAAATTGAGTAGGGTTATTTTTTAACGGATCGAGCCGATCACGTAAGTTCAGCTGACTTCTTGACGGTTGCGTAGCATAATCCGGCCATGTGTCATGGCTTGGCAAAGCTGGCGAGTTAAATGACCTCCGGCAAAGCCGGAGGCTTATTGGGTGAGCCCCTCAAAGGGGCCATTAAACCGTGAGCCGCCCAAGGCGGCTACAGCCCTAGTCTCATCTGGTCGTACCGTTCATCCTCTTCCT
>JAQTWT010000021.1 GCA_028689145.1 Gallionella sp. | reverse complement strand
GAAGAGGATGAACGGTACGACCAGATGAGACTAGGGCTGTAGCCGCCTTGGGCGGCTCACGGTTTAATGGCCCCTTTGAGGGGCTCACCCAATAAGCCTCCGGCTTTGCCGGAGGTCATTTAACTTCTAGCTGCACTGAGGTGGGCGCGCGAGGCATTAAGCTGCGGTCAGGCTAATGCAGCCTCGGCGCGATTTTTTCCCTGTCTGGCGTATTGCGCGAGGTTTGTATCCGGATATGCCGCCATAAAAAAATCGTAGAGTGCGATGGCTTCCGCGTATTTCTGGGTTTCCTCGGCAACGCTAGCGACATGCAGTAGTTTTTTCTGAGCTTTGAGTATATCGCCGGAATTGATGGCACTTTCATGCAGACACCAGCCGGCATCGAGTACCAACTCTTGGAGTAACAGTACATTGCCGATGATTTCCAGAGTTTGCGTGTCAAGGCCGAGGTCGGCACGCTCTTTGGCGAAGCCGCGAAACAACGACACGCCAATTTCTGTGTAGCCGTCATTTACTGCCTGGGTTATAGCAGTGGCTGCTGTCGCCAGCGCTTTTTCAGTTTCACCGGCTTTCCGGTACAACATGGCGAGTTCCACGACTGTGTAGGGGTCGTGCGATTGCGCGGCGAGACGGGTTTCTGCCTTGTCGATCTCCATAAACATAGCATCAATGGGTAAAGCGCGTGTTTTCGCCACCATTTCGTCGAAGCTGAGTCTCTTTTGACTATAAGATGGTGGCTCGAACTCCAGAGGCAGTTCCTGCTGGCGAGAATCTGCCGGGGGTACAATGCCGAGTAAATTCAAAATGCTTTGCGTCTCATAGTCCAACTCGCTTTTGCCCGCCACAAATGCGCCGCACATACGGCCGAAAAGTATCGGTGAAGCGGAAAATGTCCACAAATAGAAAAGGTCGGAAACCTTGGTGAAGGATTGCAACTGGATTTCAAACACGAAGAAAGCCAGCAGCGCAAAGGGAGTCAGATAAATACCGAGAAAAATAACTATTCCGCCGATCAGGGAGGCATAAAAAATCGGCAAGTCGGCACGCCGGTCGGAAAATAGCCATATCCAGGCATCCCGGCCAAAGGCTTCGCGCAGAGTGCCGGCGCGGATGGCGATAATAAAGCACAACGTCAGCATGAACATGGACAGTAGTGCCAGTATCGCCATCGGCAGGCCAACAGCGTTTTGCTGTAGCGCTGCCAACGGCTCGGGCATCGCCGCGGCACTGCCGGGTAGCACGCCCATCTTCATGGTTACCCAGAGGAGCAGGGTAACCGGTAGTAGAAAGACAAAGGCCAGAGCCAGATATCGGCCGGTGAGAAACCAGAGTTTGCTGCCATTGCTTGAACTGCCCAGAAAACCGCTATCGAATTCCCCCTGTAAGGCGGGTAATGCGAAGTGCCCGGCTATCATGGTATAGGTTATTAAAAAGACCGGGGCAGTGATGAGTCCGGCGCGGCCTCCGAGTGCGCTGACTGCCAGTAACAGCAATGCAAAGACGAACAGAATGGGCAGCGCGGAAAGCAACGTGAACGGCGACATAAATTGGCGCATTACTTCACCGGACATGCCGCGAAAACGTGAAACCTTTTGCATGAACGTTTCCTTACGGTTGTTTTGTTACATCAGCATGAGTGTAGCGTATGTTTTGAGCTGAGACTGATTTTGCTGATGGGCGAACTGTTTGAATTATGCCGCAAATTGTTACGGGTTAGAGAAATCAGCTGGTGCTTTCGGCAAATTATCCAGATAGTTATTCTTTACCTTGATGTAATGTTCGGCCGAATATCGCAGGTGGGCAATTTCTTCGGGCGTTAGCGCGCGGATGGCTTTTGCCGGACGCCCCATATACAACATTCCGCTTTCCAGCACTTTGCCCGGAGAAACCAAGCTGCCTGCACCGATCATTACACGGTCTGGAATAACGGCATCATCCATAATGATCGAGCCCATCCCGATCATGCATTCATTGCCGATAGTGCAGCCATGAAGAATAACGGAGTGTCCGATCGTCACATAGTCACCGACCAGCAAAGGCGACCCATCTGGCTTACCCTGTGTCTTGTGTGATACATGCCCCATAGTGAGATCCTGCACGTTGCTGCACTGTCCGATCACAATATGGTTCACATCGCCGCGCAGAACCGCGTTGCACCAGATCGAGCTGTCGTTGCCGATGTTAACATTACCGATGATCTGGGCGGAAGCATGCATATAAACACGTGCTCCGATGATTGGCATGTCACCGAGATAGGGAAATAGGGGCATGGTTTCGTATACCTTAAACGGGTGTGGATTCTAAATCAGTTGCGCCGCGCAAGCAGCGGTGAAGCTCGGGTCAAAAATTCATCATAGGGGTGGGTAGTACGCTTGTACAATCCCAGCACCTTCTCGACATAATCGCGCGTCTCCTTAAAGGGCGGCACGCCCTTATGGCGGTTTACATTCCCCTCTCCTGCATTGTAGGCGGCTACCGCCAACACCACATCGCCGCGATAATACGAAAGCAGCCAGCGTATATATTGCAGCCCGCCCTTGATGTTCTGCGACGCATCGTAAGCATTGTGCACATTAAATCGCTCGGCGGTTGCCGGAATCAGTTGCATCAGACCCATCGCCGCTTTGTTCGATTTTGCCCCGATATTAAAATTGGACTCGGTGCTGATAATGGACAGCACCAGTCTGGGGTCGATCGAGTACCAGCGCGCCAGCGTACTAACCAGATCAACCATCCACATTTTGCTTTTCGGCAGCTTCGCAATGCGCTGGTCGATATTGGCATATATTGAAATGATTTCGGCTTCCGGACGCTTGGGCAACACTGACGCATCCTCCACGCAGCCCGGCAATTCCGAGGTGCGCAGCTGGACGGTTTCCAGCATGTCCCGCGCCTGGGCATGTCCCTGATGGGCTGCCTGCGAAAACAAAGCGGCAGCGAATGCGCGGTTTTCCGGCACACCCCTGCCGAACGCATAGAGCATGCCAAGACGGTACTGGGCTTCGATGCTGCCGAGTCGCGAAGCTTCGCAGTACAGCACAGCAGCATTCCACATTTCATGGGAATTACGCACGGCAAGCTCGAGGGTTACGGCTTTTTTCAGCAGCGCAAGTACCTGCGGCGGTTCGGCTGCCAGCTCCGACAAGTCATCTTGTTCGGCCTGAACCAGTGCCGGACACAATGCGAATGCCAGTACGGTACATGCCCATATCCGTTTTATACATACGCCTGTTATGCGCATCATGAAACCTTCCAATCCAGAATCGCCGGATATTATAGTGCAGCATCGGACAAGATAATAATGCATTGAGTTCAACAAGGCCGCCTTGTGTACACAGCGAAACGACGCGGCAGACAGAGTATTCTGCCTGCCGGGTATGCGGGAAATAAAACTGACGTGCTTAAGGTTTAATCAAATCCAATACATTTTTCTGCATGGCGTTATAGATCGACAGTGCTTTTAGCGATGCCTGGGTGCGCACGTTGTTTTGCGCCAAGTTGGAGGATTCTTTGGCGTAGTCGGTATCGCTGATACGACTCTTGGCCGCGGCAAGATTTTCATAGCTGTTGCTCAAGTTGGCCAGCGTGGAGTTCAGTGTTGCCTGAGTTGCGCCGATTGTGGATTGTTGCGCACCGACACTGTTGATGGCGCTATCCAGTAAATTGAGTGCATTGGCTGCACTCGCCTGATTGGTAACATCCAGATCGGAAATTCCCAAACCCTGAGTGGAAGCACTGCCCAGACTGATCGTCCGGTTATCCCCCGGGTTGTTGCCCGACTGCACTTGTCCGCTGAACGTGCCGTCGAGAAGATTTTGTCCGTTGAATTGTGTGCCGCCGGCTATCTGGTCGATACCCTGTGCCAGCTGGTTGATCTCCCCCTGAATTGCCTGCAGGTCGCCGGCGCTGTTGGTGCCATTGGCTGCCTGAACGGTGAGTTCACGCATTCGTTGCAGGGAGTCTGAAACTTGGCTTAGAGCGCCGCCTGCAGTATCGGTAAGAGACAAGCCATCGTTAACATTTCTCATCGCCTGAGCATCGCCGCCCAACTGCGATGCCAAAGCAACCGCAACAGCCAAACCGGCAGCATCATCCTTTGCTGAGTTGATGCGTGATCCTGAACTCAGGCGCTGAATTGTCGAGAACTGCGCATTTTGCGCGTTGTTCAAGTTATTAAGAGAAAGATTATTAATCATGCAAGTACCCTCCAGATAACATTTAAACGCAGACTCATTAGCAAAGATACTCCTTCACATTTATTTAGTCTATGTTGAAACTTCGTAAAGCATAGACATACGCCCGATCAAGTGGTTCGCATCTGGAAAGATAGAGCGTCCGCTAGCGTTTTTTTATCGCAATTCAGGCAGGTTCATCTCAATTTTTTGAAAAATATGCCGATAACCGTCCTTATCGTGCATTCATATAAAAATTGCGATGGCTAAAGACCCGGTCGATTTTCATACCATGGATTTTCTTTCATCGGCAACCGTCAATGTAACCTGCGGTCAGGTATTGATGGATCGCCAGCGCCATATTGCTATCGTGGCAAAAAAAGGCAGGACATGCGCATATCTGGTGCATGTAAAGTCGGGAATACTGAAGTTGACCAAACATGCGACCAAAGATCTTGCGGCGGATTGGCTGGAAGCAGATTATCAGTACGAGCGCGCGCTGGACAAACTGATCGAAATGGGCCGCCGCAAAGGTATCACCGACTCGGCGCGTACCGCCCTTGAGCGGTTGCTGAAGAACGGCAGAGAGCCGTCGCAGCGGATGCTGTTCGGTTAACTGTCCGATACTGCGGGAATTTGCCGCACAAATCCAAAATGGTTTCCCGGTAGCGTTTTTTTGCCAGAACATAAATGCCCAAACATCAATGATTGACACGCCATGCTGACCGAGTGGCTGACTTATTTGACCACCGATTGTTCGACGCAGGCCCGCAGGCTCGGCTATCTGCGCGAAAGTATCGGAATCCGCTCGCGTTACCGGCGTTGTAAACCGGCTTGGCAAGCGCATCTGGAAAATAGCCGGTCGGCATTGCTCGACTCGCTGCATGCATGTCATAGCTTTCGCACTGCACTGGTATTCGGCTCCGGGCTGCTGCTGGATATACCCTTGGCTGATCTTGCAAAGCGTTTTGAAAACGTATGGCTGGTCGATATTGTCCATTTGCCGGAAGTGCGACGCGCTGCACGCCGTTATGCCAACGTGCGCTGCATTTCCCTCGATGTCACGGGATTTTTGGATAGGCTGGATGCCATTTCGGTAAACAATCTGGACTTGCCTACTCCGACAATATTTCTCGCCGACCAAGCTGTCGATTGGGTGGCATCGGTCAATCTGCTTTCCCAGTTGCCTTTGTTGCCACAGGATTGGTTGAGAAAAAGCTTTCCGGAAATTAATGAAGCGGTACTTGAAGAATGGGGAACGCGGCTGATGCGGCAACATCTGGATTATCTCGCCGCTTTTGCCGCACCGGCCTGCCTGATAGCCGATATGGAACAAACGACTTATGGACAGGATGGCGATGTTGTCGAACAGGCCGATTTCGCCGCGAAACTAGGTTTGGTGCAGCAAACTTTGGCCCAGTGGCGATGGGACATCGCGCCGCCGGGAGAAATCGCACCGGGGATCGGTCGGTTCCATCAAGTGGCAGTATTTACCGTGAACTGAAGGCCCGTTCCATCAAGGGAAAGTTTTATGCCATGCAAACCAAATCGAGTGGCGGCGCGGTTTAATTTCGAAACGCTCTCCTTTCGATTCGAGGCGCAGGATGGGTGACAATGAAATGCGATCTTGATCGCCACTTGGAGCGATTTGCCAGCGCGCATTGGTTGACCAGGCCGCATCTTTGTTGGATGCGGCAACAAGATACAATCGCGGTGTGTTGTTGAATTTTGAATCGGCCGGAGCGCTATCTGTTGAACGGCTAAGCGCCAATCTGGCATTAAGCCGGTAAGGAATCAGCCGGTCGTTATCTGTGCGCACCGGCTGAATCGTCAATATATCCAGATCCGGTGCGAAATGATTTTCTTCGGACTGTGCGATATGTGCCGTAGCGACCAATCCGGCGAATAGCAATCCGGAACATATGCGACGCATGGCTGTTTGAATAAAACCAAAATCAGAAATCTGGGCATACATCATCGCTCTCCTTGCAGTAACACCAGCAGGCCGGGCAGTTGATGCGCATGTGCCAAACTCATGCTGCAGTCCCGCTGCCATAGTTGCCTTTAGGCCGGTGACTTTGCGTCCTTGCCTTTCAGCAAGTTTGCCAAGTGACTGCAGTGTATTGATCAGTTCAGACAGGAGCAATTGCTACAAGACAGATGGCGGTATTGCTGGATGTTTGGCAAACATGAAAGATGAACGGTTGATTTTTAGCACGAGCGGTAGTGGGTTCAAAAACGGATAGTATTTTTTCCTCATGAAGAGTGAGTTGGCGAGCTTAAAAAGTGCTGTCATCTGGCACAGTGCGCTGCCGTTTATAGGTGGTTATCCGCGAAATATTTAAGGAAACGCTGATTAAGTCCTCTGTTCGTGGTGAGCTTGTCGAACCATGTATGGAGGGGTTAATCAGATCAATAGGTTAAATGAGCTACCCTTCGACTGGCTCAGGGCGAACGGACTTAATCAGCGTTTCCTTAAACATTTAAGCATGTTTGGGGTATTCATCGGGGTAAATTAGCGCTACATTGAGCCTTGTCGTCTGCCGTATTTTGAATTTTAATCCGCCATTGATTGAGACATGGATCAAGCGGGCAATTCTATAAATCGGGAGCCTGAATCATGAAACTGCTCAAACCTGAAGCGGGAGATGTCTGGGGTGGTCTTGCCGCGATGCTGGTTGCACTACCCTCGGCCATCGCTTTCGGTGTCACGATCTATTCGCCGCTCGGCGCTTCTTACGCGGCACAGGGTGCGCTGGCCGGCATTCTCGGTGTGACAGCACTCGGTCTGATTGCACCGGTGCTGGGCGGTACCAACAGGTTGATAACAGCACCTTGTGCGCCGGCTGCCGCCGTGCTGGCCGCGTTTGCACTCGAATCCATGCACAATAACGGCGACCTGCCGACACTGATACTGATGCTCTCGGTATTGGGCTTCACCGCAGGGCTGCTGCAGATATTCTTCGGTACGGTGCGTCTCGGGAGACTGATCGAATATATGCCATATCCGGTGGTGAGCGGTTATCTGTCCGGAGTCGGCCTCTACATCATCGCCGGTCAAATGCCCAAGTTCCTCGGAACGCCCAAGGGTGCGCATTTCTGGGAATCGCTTGCCTCACCGGAACTCTGGAAATGGCAGGGCATGGTCGTCGGCGCGGTGACGATAGCCGTAATGCTCGCCGCACCGAGAGTCACCAAGCTGGTGCCGGCAGCCATTCTCGCGTTACTGGCGGGTGTGCTTGCCTATTTCGGGCTCGGGCTGGCAGACCCGTCACTACTCACGCTTGAAGGCAATCCGTTTGTGGTCGGATCGCTCGGTGGCGGCGGCAGCTTTACCGATGCCATGGCAAGTCGCTGGCATGCCATGAGCGAAGTCGGCTTTGAACAGATCAAGCATATTGCAGTTCCCGCGCTGACATTGGCGGTACTGCTTTCCATCGACACGTTGAAGACCTGCGTGGTGCTCGATGCGCTGACGCATTCGCGCCACCACTCAAACCGCGAGCTGATCGGTCAGGGTTTCGGGAATGTTGCTTCCGCCGTGATCGGCGGCATCCCCGGTGCCGGTACGATGGGTGCGACACTGGTGAATATCTCCAGCGGTGCGGTGAGCCGCTACTCGGGCGTCTTTGAAGGCGTGCTCGCGCTGATCGCGTTTTTGCTGCTCGGTTCGTTGATTTCATGGGTTCCGGTGGCAGCGCTCGCCGCGATCCTGATGGTCATCGGCATACGCATGATCGACCGTCACAGCTTTCAGTTTCTCAAGCAGCGCTCCACGATACTGGACTTTGCCGTCATTGCCGCTGTGGTTGCCACGGCGCTCACCGTCAGCCTGATTGCGGCATCCGGTATCGGCATCGTGCTGGCGGTATTGCTGTTTATTCGCGAGCAGATCGGCGGCACTATCGTGCGCCGCAAACTTAGTTGCAACGAGACTTTTTCAAAAAGGGTGCGAACCCATGAAGAAATGGAGATTCTCGTTGCACACGGCAAACGCGGCATAGTCGTCGAGCTGCAGGGCAGCCTGTTCTTCGGCACCGCAAACCAGATGTACTCGGCGTTGGAGCCGGAATTAAAGACCCGTGACTATGTAATTCTAGACATGCGCCGTGTGCAATCCGTCGATGTGACCGCCGCGCATATGTTGGATCAGATTAAGGATATGCTTACCGAGCACCACGGCTTTCTTATCTTGAGCCAACTGCCGCAAAACCTGCCATCGGGACGCGACATGCAGCAGTATTTCGACCAGGTCGGACTGGTTCGCCCGGAAAGCCCGGTACGGGTATTCGGCGAACTCGACGAGGCGCTCGAATGGGTAGAGGATCGCATCCTCGAGGACTCGATCTGCGAGACGGGCGAACAGCAAGCACTCGGGCTCAACGAGATCGAACTGTTCAAGGGGCGCAAAGCTGAAACGCTGGCTGCGCTGGAGCAGTCAATGGAAAAGCGTTCCTGCAAAGCGGGCGACAAAATTTTCAAGCGCGGCGATACCGGCGACGAACTGTTCCTGATCCGCAAAGGCGCGGTGCGCATCATGCTGCCGATCTCGGAGAAACAGAGCCATCACCTCGGCACATTCGGCAGCGGGGCTTTCTTCGGCGAAATGGCCTTCCTTGACGGTGATGTGCGCTCCGCCGACGCGGTAGCGTTTTCCGATACCGAACTCTATGTGCTTTCGCGCAAGACTTTTAATGCGGTTGCCGAAGAGCATAAAAAGCTTGCACTCGGCCTCATGGAAGGGCTTGCCAGCGTACTTGCAAGCCGCTTGCGCTATACCAATGCAGAATTGCGGGTGCTTGAATCATAGCAAAAGGCCGGCCGTGCCGTTATAGTTGCGAACATCCGCTTCTCGGAAAGCTATGTTGCAACACTAAGGAAACGCTGATTAAGTCCTCCGTTCGTGGTGAGCTTGTCGAACCATGCATGGAGGGCTTAATCAGATCAATAGGTTAAATGAGCTGCCCTTCGACTGGCTCAGGGCGAACGGACTTAATCAGCGTTTCCCTAAGTGTGAAATGTAGCTATTTGCGATTTTTACAAACTTTTTGGTTGATGGGGGATTTTTAAGCAATGGACTTGCATGAACTCAGATTCGGCAAAATTATTTTGCTCTCCAGCAATACTGCTGAAGTCATCATCAACGATGGCGTCGAGATGAACGAAGCGATGGTTAACGAATATCACGAATTTCTTATTGCGCATTTACATGCGCCGTTTAGTCTTTTAATCAATAAGATCAATTCCTATTCTTATGATTTTGCCGCGCAAGCGAGCTTGGCAACAATCAAAGAAATCAAGGCTATGGCTGTTGTTTCTTATAGTCGAATTAGCGTACAAGCTACAGAGTCATTGGCGGCCTTCCCGCGAGAAGTAGACTGGAACATAAATATATTCTCAAATCGTGAAGCAGCGTTGCAATGGCTGGAATCTGAACAAGAGCGACCTTAACGTGGCAGAGCTGATGCCGTGTTCCGGCAAAGCCCGGAACCGGGCTGCCAGCCCCGGCTTGCTTGAGTATGGCAATGATCTGGCTATCTGAAAATCGTGATGTCTTCATGTAAAACTTCCTCTCTTTTCTAATTCACTGAGGTAAACCCCCGGCTATGCCGGGGGACTCACAAAGGTTTGACCTATACCACGGTGAGAGTGAATCTGTAATCTCGACTAAGAGATGGAGATTCACGATGAAAGAATACCAGAGTT
>JAQTWT010000015.1 GCA_028689145.1 Gallionella sp. | reverse complement strand
ACTCTGGTATTCTTTCATCGTGAATCTCCATCTCTTAGTCGAGATTACAGATTCACTCTCACCGTGGTATAGGTCAAACCTTTGTGAGTCCCCCGGCATAGCCGGGGGTTTACCTCAGTGAATTATACTTGTTCACCAGCCGGGTATCGACCACCCTGCATTCGAGGCTGGCATAACACTCGGCAATCAGCGGCGCGGCCACCCGCGAGGCAGGCAGCATGGTCAGCTTGAACTTCCTGAACTTATCCACCTCGCGCCCCGAGCAGTTGCCGACACCCACCACCTGCTTCGCCAAATTCGCCGCCGGGATATTGAGCACGCACTCCTTGGTCGCGCGCAGCGCGTTGAAACTGTGGTTTCGCCCGCTGATCACGCAACCCACCAGCGGCGGCTCAAACTCCATCATCGCGTGCCAGGACATGACCATCACATTCGCCTTGCCCTTGTGTGCGGTAGTCAGCAACACCACCGGCCCCGGTTCCAGCAGGCAGTAAACGCGGGACAACGGAAGGTTCTTTTTCATCATTGACGTTATTGTTTCGCCAAGTAAATTTAAAGCAGAGATGACGACCGTAGGGGCGTATGGCAATATGCCCTTGTTTTTTTGGTGGTAGATCGAAAAAGGGCGTATTGCCATACGCCCCTACAAATCGTGATGCGTCAATAGCACATGCAAATCAACTTCAAGTTTTCACTCCCACCCCATCCCGCTACCATTCGCGTAAAATCACCGCCGCACTATAACGCCGCACCCGGCAAATAACCATATACCTTTTGGCCTAATTATTCCCCCTACCGTGCCCACCGAAGTCGAACGTTTCTTTTCCGAACAAAGTCCGCTTGCCACCGAAGTCGAGTCGTTCCGTCCGCGCGCGCAGCAGCGCGAGATGGCGCTGGCGGTCGCCGAGGCGATCCGCGACAACGCGATTCTGGTGGTGGAAGCCGGTACCGGCACCGGCAAGACCTTTGCCTATCTGGTTCCGGCGCTGCTCAACGGCGGCAAGGTAATCATCTCGACCGGCACCAAGAACCTGCAGGATCAGTTGTTCCAGAAAGACCTGCCGATGGTGCGCGATGCGCTGAAGGCGCCGGTTTCGGTGGCACTGCTCAAGGGGCGCGCCAACTATGTGTGCCACTACCATCTGGAACGCGCGCAATCCGACGGGCTATTCAAGACGCGCGAGGATGTGCGCCATCTCGGCAAGATCAAACAATACGCCAAGGTCAGCGACTCGGGCGACAAGAGCGGGCTGGCCGATGTGCCGGAGAACGCGCCGATTTGGATGCACGTCACCTCGACACGCGACAACTGCCTCGGCCAGGAATGCCCGCAACACAAGGAATGCTTCGTGCTCAAGGCGCGCAGCGACGCGATGAAGGCGG
Organism: Gallionella sp.; assembly: GCA_028689145.1. GTDB lineage: Bacteria > Pseudomonadota > Gammaproteobacteria > Burkholderiales > Gallionellaceae > Gallionella. Next base: position 48,473 of record JAQTWT010000015.1, on the reverse strand, counting down.
ACATCGTGGTGGTGAACCATCATCTATTTTTTGCCGATGTAATGCTGCGCGACGAGGGCGTGACCGAGCTGCTGCCCGCCTGCAACACGGTGATCTTCGACGAGGCGCACCAGTTGCCGGAGACAGCCAGCCTATTCTTCGGCGAAAACCTGTCCACCTCGGAATTGCTCGATCTCGCCACGGATACGCGCCTCGAAGCCGCTGCGGCCGCCAAGGATTTTGCGCCGCTGCCGAAGGCTTGCGACGAACTGGACAAGGCCGCGCGCGACTTGCGGCTGGTGTTCAAGAAGGAAGGCCGATTGCCCGCCATCGCGACCGAGAGTTTCGATGAATTCGCACCGGCGCTGAAAATGCTGGGCGAGAAGCTGACGCAGCTTGCCGGACTGCTGGAGAAGCAGGCAGAACGCAGCGAGGGGCTGGAAAATTGTTGGCAACGCGCGCAGGCATTGGCGCAGCAATTGAAACAGTGGATAGGTGACTCACCCTCTCCCCAACCCTCTCCCGTAAACGTGAGAGGGAGCAATGGTTCCCCGCAAGCGGGGGATGGGGATGGATTCGTGCGCTGGCTGGAAGTGTTCCACTATTCACTGCAACTCAACACCACGCCGCTGTCCATTGCGGAAATCTTCGAGAAGCAAATCGGCGGCAGCGCGCGCGCGTGGATTTTCACTTCGGCGACGCTGGCGGTGAAGCAGGATTTCTCGCACTATCAGGGCGAGATGGGGCTGCTCAAAGCCAAGACCGCGTGCTGGGACAGCCCGTTCAACTACGCCGAACAGGCGCTGCTGTATGTACCGCAGAATCTGCCGGAGCCTAACAGCGACGGTTATACCGAAGCAGTGGTGCAGGCCGCACTGCCGCTGATCGGGGCCAGCCAAGGCCGCGCCTTCCTGCTGTTCACCAGCCTGCGCGCGATGCAGCGCGCATACGACATCCTGCAGGCCGAATTCGACCGGTGCGGCTGGGACTATCCGCTGCTGTTGCAGGGCGAAGGCTCGCGCAGCGAGTTGCTGACGCGCTTCCGCACGCTCGGCAACGCGGTGCTGCTCGGCAGCCAGTCGTTCTGGGAGGGGGTGGATGTGCGCGGCGAAGCGCTGTCGCTGGTGATCATCGACAAGCTGCCGTTCGCCCCGCCCGACGATCCGGTACTGGCGGCACGCATTGCACAGATCAACAAACAGGGGCGCAACGCGTTCATGGAATACCAGTTGCCGCGCACCATCATCACGCTGAAACAAGGCGCGGGCAGATTAATCCGCGACGAGACCGACCGCGGCGTGCTGATGATCTGCGACCCGCGCCTGATCTCGAAACACTATGGCAAACGCATCTGGCAGAGTCTGCCAGCAATGAAGCGCACCAGAGACGAGGCGGTGGCGGTGGAATTTTTCAGCGCCGCAATGAAGCAGTCCAACTAGAGCCGCCACAACTTATTTTTTGGCTTTTTCGCCCTGCTGCCCCGCATGTTGGCTTTGTTGCTGCCACTTCGTGTAACACTCCAAGCCGCAAAAATGCGCCACATAGTCGGCTGCCTCGGGAATCACCGCTGCAGACAACGGTACCTCTTTGTGGCAAATATCGCAGGGGACTATTGCAGACGAGGACGCATCGGAAGGTTTTTCCATGATGTAACTCCTTTACCGTGATTGGCACACCACCAGACTACCGACATTTAATCATGGAAGCAAGCGGGCTTTGACGGCCCCAAGAGCCAGCTGCCACGGGCCTTTCGGCACCGCACAAAATTATATCCCGCTCCCCCCCAGCAGATTCACCACCCCGTCCAGACCGACAAAGTTCAGCGCGTAGCTGGCCTGTTCACGCACCACCGGCTTGGCGTGGTAGGCGATGCTGAGGCCCGCCTGCGCCATCATTTTCAGATCGTTCGCACCATCACCCATCGCTACAACCTGCTCCGGTTTGAGTCCCAGCTCCGTGCGGATATTCACCAGCCAGTCGGCCTTGCCCTGCGCATCGAAAACTTTACCCAATACTTTTCCGGTGAGCTTGCCGCCGACGATCTCCAGTTCATTGGCGTGGGTATAGTCCAGTGCCAGCCGCTGCTTGAGGCGCTCGGTGAAAAACAAAAAACCGCCGGACACCAGCATGATCCTGATGCCCTGTGCCTGCAGGGTTTCGAGCATGATCTCCGCGCCGGGCGAGAGTCTCAGGCGTTCGTCGTACACCCGCTGCAGCGCTTGTTCATCCAGCCCTTCCAGCAATGCCACGCGACGGCGCAGACTTTCGGCAAAGTCGATCTCGCCGCGCATTGCCGCTTCGGTAATTGCCGCGACCTGCGGCTTGAGTCCCTGCATGTCGGCAATCTCGTCGATGCACTCGATGGTGATCAGCGTGGAATCCATGTCCGTTACCAGCAGCCCGAAATCCTTCAGCGAGCGTCCGCACGGTACAAAGCCGTAATCCAGTTGATGCTCGATGCAGTAGACGGCGATGCCGGGATGCGCTTGCGCCCCGCTCAACCGATAGGCCTGCCCTGCGATCTGCTCGCATTGGCCGGCCTGCGCCAGTTGGGTGAGATGATCCAGGTGAGCCGTATCTATCCGGCTGGTAGCTTGAATAATGAGGTTCATGGGTCTGTTTCGTGATGTCAAAAGAAGCGGATACCGCCCGGAAAGGTGGCAATTATCTGTCATTTTGGCCAAGTTTTCCCATCCGTCAGCAAGCTGGGATGGATTGAGTCTACAAACTGCTGTAAATTAGCAAGGCAGCCAAATTTCATAGTCGGCAGAATAGCGGTCATTTTCTGCTTCTAACTATGGCAACAAGCGTTGCTAATACAAAATAATAATGGCTTAGAATAGCCGCAGAATAATAAAAATGTTTATATAAGAATAAGCTAGCGCAAGGTTAGAGGATTGGATTGGTTTTAAATCCCAAGCTAATAACAAATGCCACGCATGAACACCAAAGGAGGAGTCAGGAATGAAAAGGTCAATTACGCCAACTTCGGTCGAAAGGGTGATGCGCGATGAAGATTTCATCGTCTCCATGACCGACACCAAGGGCATCATCACTTACGGTAACCGCACTTTCATCGAATTTTCCGGTTACACAGAAGATGAGTTGCTCGGTTCGCAGCACAACATCGTCCGCCACCCTGATATGCCGCGCGCTGTATTTGCGCTGCTATGGAGCAAGATAACTAAAGGCGAGGAATGTTTTGCCTTTGTGAAAAACATGTCAAAGGATGGCGGGTTTTATTGGGTATTCACCAACGTCACGCCGAATTTCGATACCAACGGCAATATCACAGGCTACTTCTCGGTACGGCGCAAACCCAGGGCGAGCGGCGTTAAAGTTGCCACCGAGGTGTACCGCATCATGCTGGAAGCCGAAAAAAAAGCCGGGCCGGCCAATGCGATTGCCGCCTCCACCAAGATACTGGTTGATATATTGACAGAAAAGGGGCTCAGCTATGATGAACTCGTCCTTGCAATCTAGGTTTTCCGCACTGCTGTGGTCATTTTCCGTCGGCACGCTGGCCATCATCCTGACCAGTTTTGCATTGCATGGCGTGGATGTTTACATGCTGGGTTTTTTGCTGATCAGCATGGGTACCTCGGCGTGGGGGCAATTGCTGACAAGGCGCTGGCTGGCACCGATCAAAAAGCTGAAGTCGGCCATCGACGAGGTTGCCCAAGGCAGATTTAACAGCCGGGTAATCCATATAGCCGAATCAAAAGACGAGATCAGCATGCTGTGCTGGAGCGTGAACGATATGCTGGATCAACTTAACGTGCTGTTTCGCGAACAGGAAATAAGCTCCCGCGCCAATCTGGGCGGCAAGTTTTATCGCACCACATTTAGCAGCGGGATGCACGGCGACTTTGTCAAAAACCTGGTCAATCAGGACGTAATGCTGAAAGAAATGGAAAAACAGCAGATCGGTGCGATGCGCACGCAAATGCTTTCGCGCGCGCACTCGCTCAACTCGGAAAATCTGCTGAAGAACCTGACTTCAAACCAGCAGGATATGAAAGTTATATCCGACAGCATGGATCAACTGGCTACCCTGTCCAGACGCACCCGCGAGGATGCGGAACAAAGCCGCGAATCGGTCAAGGAAGTGGTGCAAAAACTGACCGGTATCGTCGAACGGGTAAACAATGCCAATGCTGCAATTACCCAATTGAATGCACGCAGTACCGAAATCAACACCGCAGTCGGTTTAATCAATTCGATTGCAGGCCAAACCAATTTGCTGGCGCTGAATGCTGCGATCGAAGCGGCGCGTGCCGGTGAAGCGGGACGCGGTTTCGCGGTGGTAGCCGACGAGGTGCGCAAGCTGGCCGAAAACACCAAGAAAGCCTCCGAATCCATCGGCAGCATCATGCAGATGCTACAAGGCGAAGCGGCCAAAATGCTGGAGGACTCGCATGAGATGCATGAAATAACCAATTCCTCGCAGAGCGTCATCGGCCAGCTGGAACAAAAATTCGGGCAATTCTACGAATCCGCCGTGATTATCCTGTCGGGAGCGCGCTATGCGAAAGATCTAAGCTTTGCATCGCTGATAAAAGTGGATCACGTTATTTATAAACAGCGCGCTTACGCGTTGATCAACGATCCCGGCAACGAGGAATTCAGAAAAGCGGTGGATGTTGACCATAATGGTTGCCGCCTGGGCAAATGGTACGAGGGAGAGGGTAAAGAATGGTTCGGCAACTCACCGTCATTCCGTTCGTTACTGGAACCGCACAACCAGGTTCATGCAAGCATGCAGCTCATGGTCAACCAATTGGGGCAAGGCTGGGAGCGCAATCCTGCAATACAGGATAACATTTGCGGCTCGCTGGATAGTGCGGAAAAAGCCAGCTCCGAATTGATGAATATCATGGATAAAATAGTTGCGGACAAACACCCGGATATGGCAAAAGCCAGCTGAAAAACCAAACTCCGTTTGTATTGCACTGCGCAATCGGGGCAAATAAAAAACCAATAATTTGCGGCAAAGCCGGGAGATATTAATTTATCCGATTCCCGGCTTTTTCGTCCGCCTTGCCCCGCGTTGTTTCATTGACCGTTGCTCCTTTCGCGGGTAGGATTGCGCACCTTATGGAACTGACTGGGTCAATTATGATGCGTCGCAAATTAGTTGCCGGGAATTGGAAAATGTACGGCGAACTGGCCCGGAACGCCGAGTTGCTGGATGCTGTGCGCAACGGGATGGCTGCGATGCCGGGTGTAGATTGCGCGGTTTGCGTGCCGTTTCCTTACTTGGCCCAGGCCCAGCAAAAACTGTCCGGCAGCAACGTAAAATGGGGGGCGCAAAACGTTCACCAGATGGAGAAGGGCGCATATACCGGCGAGGTATCCGCAACTATGTTAAAGGACTTCGGCTGCAGCTATGTGCTCGTCGGCCATTCAGAGCGCCGTGCTTATTTTGCCGAAAGCAGCCGCCTGGTCGCCGAAAAGTTTATGGCGGCACAGCTGACCGGATTGACACCGATCCTGTGTATGGGCGAAACGCTGGAGCAACGCGACAGCGGGGTTACCGAAGATGTGGTAGCCGAACAACTGGATGCGCTAATCAGTCTGGCCGGTGTGCAGGTATTGCGCAATGCGGTGTTGGCTTACGAACCCGTGTGGGCGATCGGTACCGGCAAAACAGCAACTTCCGCACAGGCTCAGGAAGTTCATGCGTTTATTCGCCGACGTATTGCCGCTCACGACGGCCAAATTGCGGCGGGGTTGTGTATACTCTACGGCGGCAGCGTAAAAGCCGCCAATGCGGCAGAACTCTTTGCGATGCCGGACATTGACGGCGGACTGATCGGTGGTGCAGCTTTGGTTGCTGAAGATTTCTTGGCGATTTGCCGTGCGGGTGCGGGTGCGGGTGCGGGTGCGGGTGCGGGTGCGGGAAAATAAAGTTTTTGTTCCGATCTGATTTGATTTTAATATCGGTTTAATTTGTTATTTGTGGAGTAGTGTGTGGAAACATTAGTTTGGGTGGTACATGTTATAACGGCTGTGGTGCTGATCGGTTTGGTACTGATACAGCATGGCAAAGGTGCCGACATGGGTGCGGCATTCGGTACCGGTTCGGCAGGCAGCCTGTTTGGTTCCAGCGGTTCCGCAAATTTTCTCAGTCGCAGCACGGCAATTGCCGCGACGGTATTTTTTATTACCAGTTTGTCGCTGACTTACATTTATGCGCACCCCGCACAGCAACTGGGAGTGATGGATAAAGTAACGCCGGCATCCGCACAAACAGTTCCCGTCGCACCTGCGATCAACCCTGCCGATGACTCAAAATCCAGGGAGATTCCAAAATAATTTTGCAGTAGTATTGCGGTTGTGGTGGAATTGGTAGACACGCTAGCTTGAGGGGCTAGTGCTCGCAAGAGCGTGGGAGTTCGAGTCTCCCCATCCGCACCAGAATATAAACACCAGCGGACACAACAGATTGTCGGCGCAACAAAATAAAAAGTGTTTCCGGGCAAACCGGCAAATCACAACAGACCGAGGGGGGGAAGCTCAATGTTGGAAAATTATTTTCCGGTACTGCTGTTCATCTGTATCGGTATCGCCATGGGGGTCGTGCCTATTCTGTTAGGACGATTTGTTGCGCCCCATCGCCCCGATAGCAAAAAAAATTCTCCCTATGAATGCGGCTTTGAGGCATTCGAGGATGCGCGCATGAAGTTCGATGTGCGTTTCTATCTGGTGGCGATCCTGTTCATTCTGTTCGATCTCGAAATCGCCTTCCTTTTTCCCTGGGCTATCGTACTCAAGGAACTCGGCACTTTCGGTTTTGTTTCCATGATGATATTTCTGGCCATCCTGGTGGTTGGCTTTGTCTATGAATGGATGAAAGGGGCTTTGGAATGGGAATAGAAGGCATTCTGGAAAAAAGCGTTGTCACGACATCGCTTGATACCGTCATCAATTATGCCCGCACCGGTTCTTTGTGGCCGATGACTTTCGGTCTGGCCTGCTGCGCGGTAGAAATGATGCATGCAGCCCTGTCCCGTTACGATCTGGATCGTTTCGGCGCGGGAGCCTTCCGCCCCAGTCCCCGCCAATCCGATGTGATGATCGTCGCGGGGACGCTGTGCAACAAGATGGCTCCGGCATTGCGCAAAGTGTATGACCAGATGGCCGAGCCGCGCTGGGTAATCTCGATGGGTTCCTGTGCCAACGGCGGCGGCTACTACCACTATTCCTATTCCGTAGTGCGCGGTTGCGACCGCATCGTCCCGGTCGATGTTTACGTACCGGGATGCCCGCCGACTGCCGAAGCCCTGCTGTACGGTGTCATCCAGTTGCAGAACAAAATCAAACGAACCAATACCATTGCGCGTTAAGGTGAATTATGGCTGCTGAATTGAGTACGTTGCGTACCCGTCTGACCGATTTGCTTGGCGACAGAATGGTCGGCATAGAGGAAAGTCTGGGCGAGTTGACCGTGGTGGTCAAGGCTGCCGGGATGCTGGATACGCTGACGCGCCTGCGCGACACGGCAGGTTTCGACCAGTTGATCGACCTGTGCGGCGTGGATTATTCCACTTTCGGCAATGGCGATTGGCAAGGCAAGCGTTTTGCCGCCGTCTATCACCTGCTGTCGGTCGCCCATAACGTGCGCTTGCGTGTGCGTATCTTTGCCGAGGCAGACGATTTTCCGCTGCTTGAATCTGTCACCGGCATCTGGCCCAGCGCAAACTGGTATGAGCGCGAGGCGTTTGACCTGTACGGCACCGTTTTCATCGGGCATCCGGATCTGCGTCGCCTCCTGACCGACTATGTTTTCGTCGGCAATCCGTTCCGCAAGGATTTCCCGCTGTCCGGCCATGTGGAAATGCGCTATGACCCGGAACAGCAGCGCGTGGTGTATCAACCGGTGACGGTCGAACCGCGCGAAGCAACGCCGCGCATCGTGCGCGAAGAAAATTACGGCTGCAACTGAGGATGCTCTGAAAATGGCTGAAATCAAAAATTACACCATGAACTTTGGTCCGCAGCATCCGGCCGCGCACGGTGTGCTGCGTCTGGTGCTGGAGCTGGATGGCGAGGTAGTTGTGCGGGCGGACCCCCATATCGGTTTGTTGCATCGCGCCACCGAGAAGCTGGCCGAACACAAAACATTCCTGCAAGCACTGCCTTATATGGATCGTCTCGACTATGTGTCGATGATGTGCAATGAACATGCCTATGTGATGGCCGTCGAAAAGCTGGCAGGGATCGAAGTGCCTGTCCGCGCGCAGTACATCCGCGTGATGTATGACGAGATCACCCGCGTGCTGAATCATCTGTTGTGGCTGGGTGCGGTGGGGATCGACCTTGGCGCAATGACGATGTTCTTCTACACCTTCCGTGATCGCGAAGATCTGGTTGACTGCTACGAGGCTGTGTCCGGCGCGCGTATGCACGCGGCCTATTACCGTCCGGGCGGGGTATACCGCGACTTGCCCGATTCCATGCCGCAGTACCAAGCATCAAAGATCCACAGTGCCGCCGCAGTCAAACAGATGAACGGGAACCGTCAGGGCTCGCTGCTGGATTTCCTGGAAGATTTTACCAACCGTTTTCCGAAACATATCGACGAGTTCGAGACGCTGCTAACCGACAACCGCATCTGGAAACAGCGCACTGTAGGCATTGGCGTGGTATCGCCGGAACGCGCGCTGGCACTGGGTTTTACCGGCCCGATGTTGCGCGGCTCGGGAATCGAATGGGATCTGCGCAAGAAGCAACCGTACGAAGTCTACGATCGTCTCGACTTCGACATTCCGGTCGGGGTCAAGGGCGACTGCTATGATCGCTATCTAATTCGAGTCGAAGAGATGCGCCAGTCGACCCGTATCATCAAGCAATGTATCGAGTGGTTGCGCAACAATCCCGGCCCGGTGATGGCGACCGGCAACAAGTTCGCACCGCCCAGGCGCGAGGCGCTGAAGCAGAATATGGAAGAGCTGATCCACCACTTCAAGTTGTTCACCGAGGGGATGCATGTTCCGGCCGGCGAAGTGTATTCCGCGGTTGAGCATCCCAAGGGCGAGTTTGGCATCTATCTGGTATCGGACGGCGCAAACAAACCGTACCGCATGAAAATCCGTGCGCCCGGCTTTGCCCATTTGTCCAGTCTGGACGAGATGTCGCGCGGCCATATGATCGCAGACGTGGTCGCGCTCATCGGCACGCAGGACATAGTTTTTGGTGAGGTAGACCGCTGATGTTATCCGAACAAATACAAGCTCAAATCAACCGCGAGTTGAAAAAATACCCAGCCGACCAGAAGCAGTCCGCGGTAATGGCCGCGCTGCGTTTCGTGCAGGACGAAAAAGGCTGGATTCCCACCGACGACATGGCGGATGTCGCGGCCTATCTCGGCATGCCGAAGATGGCGGTGTACGAGGTGGCGACCTTTTACCATATGTACAACCTCAAGCCGATGGGCAAGCACACCCTCACCGTATGCACCAACCTGTCCTGCACGCTGTGCGGCGCAGGTGATACCGTGGCTTATCTGGAATCCAGACTGGGCATCGGCTTTGGCGAAGTCACTGCGGACGGCAAGTATGGCCTGCGCGAAGGCGAATGTATGGGCGCATGCAAGGATGCCCCGCTGCTTACCGTGAACAATAAAAAACTTTGCGGCAAGTTGAGCAAAGAAAAGATCGATCAAATTCTGGCGGAACTGGATCAATCATGAAAAATACTGGCATGAACGGCCCGGTCATTCTCACCACGATGGATTTCGAGCAGCCCTGGACGCTGGAGAACTATCTGAAAGTCGGCGGTTATCAGGCTTTGCGCAAAATACTGACCGAAAAAACCTCGCCCGACGCGATCATCGCCGAGGTAAAGTTATCGGCGTTGCGCGGGCGCGGCGGCGCGGGTTTCCCGACCGGCCTGAAGTGGAGCTTCATGCCCAGAAACTACGACGGCGACAAATACATCGTCTGCAATTCGGACGAAGGCGAACCGGGAACCTGCAAGGACTGGGACATCCTGCGTTACAACCCGCACCTGCTGATCGAGGGCATGGCGATCGCCGCCTATACGATGGGCGTAAAGACCGGTTACAACTACGTGCATGGCGAGATATTCGAGGCCTACCAACGCATGGAAGAAGCCTGTGAACTGGCGCGTGCCGCCGGTTATCTGGGCGACAACATCCTGGGTACGGATTTCTGTTTCGACCTGCACAACCATCTGGGTTACGGTGCCTATGTCTGCGGCGAAGAAACCGCCCTGCTCGAATCCATCGAAGGCAAGAAAGGCCAGCCGCGCTTCAAACCGCCCTTCCCTGCAACCTTCGGACTGTACGGCAAACCGACCACCATCAACAACACCGAGACATTTGCCAGCATCCCGTACATCATCAATAACGGCGGCCAGAAATTTCTGGAATTGGGCAAGCCCAACAATGGCGGGACCAAGCTGTTTTCCGTATCCGGCCATGTGAACAACCCCGGCAATTTCGAAGTGCCGATGGGCACGCCGTTCAGCGAGTTACTGAAAATGGCGGGCGGGGTGCGCAACGGCCACAAACTCAAAGCGGTAATTCCGGGCGGTTCGTCGATGCCGGTGATACCAGCCGAAATCATGATGGGGCTAACCATGGACTACGACTCCATTCAGAAGGCCGGTTCCGGCCTGGGCAGCGGCGCTGTGATCGTGATGGATGAGACGACCTGCATGGTGCGCGCGCTGCAGCGTCTGTCTTATTTCTATTATGAGGAATCCTGCGGACAATGCACGCCGTGCCGCGAGGGAACCGGCTGGCTGTATCGCGTCGTGCACCGCATCGAGCACGGCGAAGGCCGCAAGGAAGATCTGGATTTGCTGTTGAGCGTGTGCGACAACCTTGCCGGGCGCACCATCTGCGCGCTGGGCGAGGCTGCGGTTTGGCCGGTGCAGGGGATGCTCAGGCATTTTCGCGACGAATTTGAATATCACATCGAACACAAGCGTTGCTTGGTGTAAAGCTGACGGGTCAGGTGCGTAATGATCAACATTGAAATTGACGGCAAGCTAATCGAAACCGGGCGCGGTTCCACCATCATGGACGCCGCGCGCAAGGCGGGTATTCATATCCCGCATTTTTGCTACCACAAAAAATTATCCATCTCTGCCAACTGCCGCATGTGCCTGATCGAGGTGGAAAAAGCGCCCAAGCCGCTGCCTGCCTGCGCGACACCGGCAGCCGAAGGCATGAAGGTGCACACCCATTCCGCATTGGCGGTCAAGGCGCAACAGGGCGTGATGGAGTTTCTGCTGATCAACCACCCGCTGGACTGCCCGATTTGCGACCAGGGCGGCGAATGCCAGTTGCAGGATGTGGCGATGGGTTACGGTGCAACGGCATCGCGCTACAACGAAGAAAAACGCATCGTGATGCACAAGGAAATCGGCGCGCTGATTTCCACCAAAGAAATGAGCCGCTGCATCCAGTGCACGCGCTGTGTGCGTTTCGGGCAGGAGATCGCCGGCATGATGGAATTGGGCATGGCGTTCCGTGGCGAACATGCCGAGATCATGAGCTTCGTGAACAGCTCGGTGGATTCCGAATTATCCGGCAACATGATCGACCTGTGCCCGGTCGGCGCATTGACCAGCAAGCCGTTCCGCTACACCGCACGCAACTGGGAATTGTCGCGACGCAAATCGGTCAGCCCGCATGACGGTCTGGGTTCGAATCTGGCAGTGCAGGTAAAAAACAACAAGGTGATGCGTGTCACACCGATCGAAAACGAAGCTATCAACGAATGCTGGATCTCCGACAAGGACCGGTTCAGCTATGAAGGTCTGAATTCGCCGGAGCGTTTGACTAAGCCGATGATCAAGCAGGACGGCAAGTGGCTGGAAGTGGAATGGCAAGCCGCGCTGGAATATGTGGCAAACGGCTTGCGCCAGATTGCCAACGGAGCCGGGGCCGAGCAGATCGCCGCACTGGCAACACCGCACAGCACGCTGGAAGAACTCTATCTGCTGCAAAAACTGGTGCGCGGCATCGGTAGCGGCAACGTGGATTTCCGTTTGCGCCAATCCGATTTTTCTTCAGATGGCAAACAACAAGGCGCGCCGTGGCTGGGCATGCCGGTTGCCGAGATCAACAGCCGCGACCGCTTGCTGATCGTCGGCAGCTTCCTGCGCAAGGATCACCCGCTGCTGGCACAGCGCGTGCGACAAGCAGTCAAGTCCGGCGCGCAAGCCAATATCGTTCACTCCAGCGACGACGAGCTGCTGATGCCGGTTGCCAACAACGCCATCGTCGCGCCAGACAATCTGGTGAACATGCTGGCGCAAATCCTGAAAGCATTGGCTGCCGAAAAACAGGCGAAGCCGGATGCCTCGGTACAGGGCATCGAAGCAGGCAGCGTTGCCACCGCCATCGCCAAGAGTCTGGCCAGCGGCGAACGCGCGGCAGTATTGCTGGGCAACTTCGCACAACAGCACCCGCAGGCAGCACAACTGGCCGCGCTGGCCGAACGGATCGCCGCACTGTGCGGTGCGAAGTTCGGTTTCCTCGGCGAAGCAGCCAATAGCGTCGGCGGCTATCTCGCCGCCGCAGTACCGTTCGGCGGCAGCGTGCAGGGCATGAATGCCGCAAAGATGCTGGCAATACCGCGCAAAGTATACCTGCTGCTGAATGTCGAACCGGAACTGGATATGCAAAACCCGCAACAGGCGATGACTGCAATGCACGCGGCCGATATGGTGGTGGCATTGTCAGCATACAAGCATCACGCGAGCGAGTATGCCGATGTGCTGTTGCCAATCGCGCCGTTCACTGAAACTTCCGGCACCTTCGTCAACACTGAAGGACTCGCGCAAAGCTTCAAGGGCGCGGTAAAGCCGCTTGGCGAAGCGCGGCCTGCGTGGAAAGTGCTGCGCGTACTGGGCAACCTGATGAATCTCGCCGGTTTTGATTACGACAGCAGCGAAGCGGTGCGCGACGAAGTGTTGGGCGGTGTGGACATTGCACAAAGATTGAACAATACCCTTCAATCTGTCTCGATCCCCAATCCACAATCCTCAATCCTGTCCGGTTTGCAACGTGTCGCAAATGTGCCTGTCTATTCCGCCGATGCTGTGGTGCGGCGCGCTGTCTCCCTGCAAAAGACTCACGATGCTGCAACACCCTGCGTGACATTGCATAGCAGCGAATTGAAAAAATTGGGCGTGCAGCCCGGCGACACGGTCAAGGTCAGTCAGGATAACGCCAGCGTGAACCTGACTGTGCAGGCGGATGACCGGCAACCGGCAGGCACCGCGCGTGTTGCGGCGGGACAGGCGGCGACGAGTGGGCTCGGTGCGATGTTTGGAACAATCACGGTGGAGCGCACATGATGGAATTGCTGCAAATCCTGCAACAGACCGGTCAAGACTTGCTGGGCCCGGCGTGGTTGCCGGTCTGGACGATAGTGAAGATTCTGGTCATCGTATTGCCTATCATGGGCACTGTGGCTTACCTGACGCTGGCCGAACGCAAGATACTTGGCTGGATGCAGGTGCGCCCCGGTCCTAACCGGGTGGGTTACTGGGGCTTGTTGCAACCTCTGGCCGACGGCATCAAGTTGCTGATGAAAGAAGTCATCATCCCGACCAAGTCCAACAAATTCCTGTTTCTCGCCGCTCCGGTGCTGGCCTTGGCTCCCGCTCTGGCCGCTTGGGCGGTGATTCCGTTCGACGACGGTATGGCGCTGGCGAACGTGAATGCCGGTTTGCTTTATATTCTGGCGATGACTTCGCTGGGCGTGTACGGCATCATCATCGCCGGCTGGGCCTCGAACTCAAAATATGCGTTCCTCGGTGCTTTGCGTTCCTCCGCCCAAATCGTGTCTTATGAGCTGGCGATGGGCTTCGCGCTGGTGTGCGTGCTGCTCGCGGCGCAAAGCATGAACATGGGCGACATCGTGCGCGGACAGCAAAGCGAATACGGCCTGTTCGGCTGGTACTTCATCCCGTTGTTCCCGATGTTCGTGGTGTATTTCCTTGCCGGTGTGGCCGAGACCAACCGCGCTCCGTTCGATCTGGCAGAAGATGAATCTGCCATCGTCGCCGGTTTCCATACCGAATATTCCGGCATGGGCTTCGCGCTGTTCTTCCTGGCCGAATACGCCAACATGATCCTGATCGCGGCGCTAACCGCGGTGATGTTCCTCGGCGGCTGGCTCAATCCTTTCCACGGCTGGCCGTTGCTGGGCGGATTGACGGACGCGATCCCCGGCCTGTTCTGGATGCTGGGCAAAATGTCCGCCTTCCTGTTCCTGTTCCTGTGGTTCCGCGCAACCTTCCCGCGCTATCGCTACGACCAGTTGATGCGTCTGGGCTGGAAGGTATTCATCCCGCTGACGCTGGTATGGGTCGTGGTGGTTGCCGCGTGGATGCAGACCCCGCTCTGGGTCTGGTAAGGGGCAGAGGAAATTACTATGCAAATGATCAAAAACTTCTTCAAGACCTTCCTGCTGCTCGAACTGCTTAAAGGCATGTCGGTGACGGGACGTTATATGTTTAAGCGCCACATCACCGTGGAATACCCGGACGAGAGAACACCGCAGAGCTTCCGTTTCCGGGGTCTGCATGCGCAGCGCCGCTACGCCAACGGCGAGGAGCGCTGCATCGGCTGCAAACTGTGCGAAGCGGTCTGCCCGGCGCTGGCGATCAAAATCGAAATCGCCGAACGCGAGGACGGTACCCGGCGTACCACGCAATACGATATCGACCTGACCAAGTGCATTTTCTGCGGTTTCTGCGAGGAATCCTGCCCGGTGGACGCGATCGTGGAGACCCGTGTGTTCGAATACCACGGGGAAAAACGAGGCGACTTGTATTACACCAAGCCGATGCTGCTGGCGAACGGCGACAAACATGAAGAGCAAATCGCCAAAGATCGCGCGGCGGATGCCAAGTACCGATAAAGAGGATTAGCAGATGAATTTCGAGATTATCCTGTTTTATATATTTGCCGCGATAACCCTGTTTGCGGCATTGCGCGTGATCACTGCGCGCAACCCGATGCATGCCGTGCTGTTTTTGGTGGTGGCATTCATCAGCTCCGCCGGTATTTGGCTGCTGCTGGAAGCCGAATTCCTCGCCATTACGCTGGTGCTGGTGTATGTCGGCGCGGTGATGGTGCTGTTCCTGTTCGTGGTGATGATGCTGGACATCAATCTGGTGCAGTTGCGCAAGGATTTCTGGCGCTGGTTGCCGTTCGGTGCGGTGCTGGCCGGCCTGATGGCGTTCGAAATGATCTGGGTGCTGGGTGCCCAGGAAACCTCGATCGGCAAAACGGCTATTAGGCATGCCGCCGATTACAGCAACACCAAGGAGTTGGGGCGCTTGATCTATACCGAATACGTTTATCCGTTCGAAATTGCCGCAGTGCTGCTGCTGGTGGCGATGATCGCTGCGATTGCGTTAACCTTGCGCCGCCGCAAGGATGCAAAATCACAGGTGGTAACCGAACAGATCGCAGCCAAGAAAGCGGATCGTCTGCGCATCGTGAAGATGCCGAGCGAAAGCAAAGGAACTGGGGAGTAGAAAGTGGAAAGTAGGGAGTAGGGGTGGGTTTTCCCACTGACCACTCCCTACTTCCCACTCCCCCAACTTAATCAAGGGAGAGAGAAGCGTGTTAACACTGTCACATTATCTGGTGCTGAGCGCCGTGCTGTTTGCCATCAGCGTGGTCGGCATCTTCCTGAACCGCAAAAATCTGATCGTATTGCTGATGGCAATCGAGATGATGTTATTGGCGGTAAACACCAACTTCGTGGCTTTCTCGCATTATCTTGGTGATACCGCCGGACAGGTTTTCGTATTCTTCATCATGACCGTAGCCGCCGCCGAAGCCGCTATCGGCCTGGCAATACTGGTGGTTTTGTTCCGCAACCTGAACACCATCGACGTTGACAATCTCGACAGTTTGAAAGGCTGATGCATACTATGGATATGAAAGATCTGTATCTGCTGGTTCCACTGGCACCGCTGGCCGGGGCGATTGCCGTCGGCCTGTTCGGCAAGTGGCTGGGCCGTGCGTGGTCGCATCGCATCACTATCGCACTGGTAGCAGTGTCCTTCTTTGCCTCGCTGGCGGTTTTCAACGATGTGCAGGCGGGCAATATATTCAACGGTTCGGTATACACTTGGCTGACTTCCGGCGACACCAGTTTCCAGGTCGGCTTCCTGATCGACCAACTCACCGTCACCATGATGCTGGTGGTCACCTTCGTGTCCCTGATGGTGCATATTTACACCATCGGCTACATGCAGGAAGATCCCGGCTATCAGCGTTTCTTCAGCTACATCTCGCTGTTCACCTTCTCCATGCTGATGCTGGTGATGGCCAACAACTTCATGCAACTGTTTTTCGGCTGGGAAGCGGTGGGACTGGTTTCCTATCTGCTGATCGGTTTCTGGTATGACCGGGAAACGGCGATCTACGCCAACCTCAAGGCCTTTCTGGTCAACCGCGTCGGCGATCTCGGTTTCCTGCTCGGCATCGCGCTGGTACTGATGGTGTTCGGCACGCTGCAATACGATGCCGTATTTGCCAATGCCGCCAGCCATGCCAACGACATCGCGCCGATTCCCGGCGTGTCGTGGAACATGATGACCGCGATCTGCATCCTGCTGTTCATCGGCGCAATGGGCAAGTCGGCGCAGTTCCCGCTGCATGTGTGGCTGCCGGATTCGATGGAAGGCCCGACCCCGATCTCCGCGCTGATCCACGCCGCGACCATGGTGACCGCCGGTATTTTCATGGTGGCGCGCATGTCTCCGCTGTTCGAGTTATCCGAAACCGCGCTGTCCTTTGTGATGGTGATCGGCGCGATCACCGCTCTGTTCATGGGCTTCCTCGGTATCATCCAGAACGATATTAAGCGCGTGGTGGCCTATTCCACGCTGTCGCAACTTGGCTACATGACCGTGGCGCTCGGCGCATCGGCTTATTCGGTGGCGATCTTCCACCTGATGACCCACGCGTTCTTCAAGGCGCTGCTGTTTCTGGCCGCCGGTTCCGTGATCATCGCGATGCACCACAACCAGGATATCCGCTACATGGGCGGCCTGAAAAAATACATGCCAATCACCTGGATCACCTCGCTGATCGGCTCGCTGGCGCTGATTGGTACACCGTTCTTCTCCGGTTTCTATTCTAAGGAAAGCATTATCGAAGCGGTAAAGTTCTCAGACTTGCCCGGTTCCGGCTTTGCCTACTTTGCGGTAGTAGCCGGGGTGTTCGTCACCGCCTTCTATTCGTTCCGCATGTATTTCCTGGTGTTCCACGGCAAGGAGCGGTATGACGAGGCACCGCACGACAAACATCATGCGGCACATGACGACCACGGACACGATGAGCATCACGGCAAGCCCCACGAAACGCCATGGGTAGTGACGCTACCGCTGATTTTATTGGCAATCCCTTCGATAGGCATAGGCTATATCGCCTTTGAGCCGATGCTGCACAGAGGTTATTTTGGCGATGCGATTTTTGTTGCAGCAAACCATTCCATGGTAACGATCGCGGGATTGGTACATCACGAGATAATCGATCATCCGCTTACCATGGCCATGCACGCATTTGGCACCCTGCCGTTCTGGCTGGCGGTAGCCGGCGTGGCGAGCGCGGCATTTTTCTATCTAAAACGTCCGGACATCCCGGCACTGATCCAGAAAAAATTCCAGTTCATCTATACATTGCTCGATAACAAGTATTACTTTGACCGTTTCAACGACTGGTTTTTTGCCGGTGGCGCGCGCGGAACAAGCCGGTTGCTGTGGACTTTCGGCGACGTGAAGCTGATTGACGGGTTGATGGTGAACGGTACAGCGAAACTGGTAGGGATGTTCTCCGGTGCAATCAGGCACATCCAGTCGGGTTATATTTACCACTACGCATTTTCCATGATCATTGGCGTATTTGTGCTGCTGACAGTACGGGATTGGTTTTAAAAGTGGAGGGCGGGGAGTGGATAGTGGGAAGTGGGGAAAGGGTTTTCCCATTATCCACTTGCTACTACCCTCTTCCTAAAAATTAAAGGAATGACAGCATGATTTTTGGATTACCCGTAATTAGCGTAGCGATCTGGCTGCCGATCATCTTCGGCATACTGGTGTTGTCTACCGGCGACGACAAGAATGCCCCGCTGGCGCGCATTCTGGCCATGATCGGCGCGGTGCTCGGTTTTCTGGTAACGATCCCGCTGTATACCGGCTTTGCGTACGACACATCGCAAATGCAGTTCGTCGAGCTGCACGACTGGATATCCCGCTTCAATATCCACTACCACCTCGGTGTGGACGGCATCTCGGTGCTGTTCATCCTGCTCACCGCGTTCTTTACGCCTATTGTGGTGCTGGCCGGATGGCTGGTGATCGAGAAACGCGTCGCGCAATACATGGCCTCGTTCCTGATCATGTCCGGTGTCATGATCGGCGTGTTTGCCGCGCTCGATGCGATACTGTTCTACGTGTTCTGGGAAGCCATGCTGATCCCGATGTTCCTGATCATCGGCATATGGGGCGGACAAAACCGCGTGTATGCGGCAGTCAAGTTCTTCCTCTATACCCTGCTCGGCTCGCTGCTGATGCTGGTAGCGCTGATCTACCTGTACAACCGCTCCGGCGGCAGCTTCTCGATACTCGACTTCCATCAGGTCGCGATCCCGATGACCGCGCAGATATTGATCTTCATCGCGTTCTTCTTCGCCTTCGCGGTAAAAGTGCCGATGTTCCCGGTGCATACCTGGTTGCCGGACGCGCACGTGGAAGCGCCCACCGGCGGCTCGGTGATTCTGGCGGCGATCATGCTGAAAGTGGGCGCATACGGCTTCCTGCGTTTTTCCGTGCCCATCGTGCCGGATGCCAGCCACCAGTTGGCCGGGGTGATGATCGCGCTGTCGCTGATCGCGGTGGTGTATATAGGCTTGGTGGCGCTGGCCCAGAGCGACATGAAAAAGCTGGTGGCCTACTCCTCGATATCGCATATGGGCTTCGTCACGCTGGGCATCTTCATTTTCAACGCTTACGGCATGGAAGGCGCGCTGCTGCAGATGATCTCGCACGGTTTCGTGTCCGGCGCACTGTTCCTGTGTGTAGGCGTGCTATATGACCGGATGCACTCGCGCAACATCGCCGATTACGGCGGCGTGGCGAATACCATGCCGGTGTTCGCCGCATTCTTCATGTTGTTTGCCATGGCAAACAGCGGACTCCCCGGCACCAGCGGATTTGTCGGCGAGTTCACCGTGATCCTCGGCGCGATGAAAGCCAATTTCTGGTACGCCTTCGCCGCCTCTACCACGCTGGTGTTCGGTGCGGCCTACACACTATGGATGTACAAGCGCGTGATCTTCGGCGCGGTGGCTAATTCGCATGTCGCCGAACTGACCGACCTGACGTTGCGCGAAAAAGTAATCATGGCGATTCTGGCGGTAACGGTGCTCGGCATGGGTTTATATCCCCTGCCGTTCAGCGAAATCATGCATGCATCGGTGAACGACCTGCTGGTGCATGTTGCGCATTCCAAGCTGCCGTGATTTTGGCAGGGTGGGCACGTTTTTGTGCCCATGCGGCCAGCGAAATAAATTTACGCGTGGGCACAACAACGTGCCCACCCTACGATTAGTTTTGAGGTGTATATGGATTTAATGATGAATTTGATGCCCGCCGCCGCAGAAATCTTTCTGCTGGTCATGGCCTGTTTGATCTTGATTGCCGATCTGATGATCAAACAAAGCGGCAGGCTGCTCACCTATGTGTGGGTGCAATTCACCCTGATGGGCTGCGCGCTGATCACCGTCGGCACCCATGATAATATCGCGGTGCATGCCTTTAACAACATGTTTGTGGACGATCTGATGTCCGACGTGCTGAAGCTGCTGACCTATCTGGCGATGTCGATGATGCTGGTGTATTCGCGCCAGTACCTCACCGTGCGCGGCTTGTTTACCGGCGAATTCATGGTGCTGGCGCTGTTCGCCATGCTCGGCATGATGGTGATGATTTCTGCCAGCCACTTCCTCACGCTGTATCTGGGTCTGGAACTGTTGTCCCTGAGCCTGTACGCAATAGTCGCCTTGCAGCGCGACTCCTCTGTCGCGACCGAGGCCGCGATGAAATACTTCATCCTCGGCGCGCTGGCTTCGGGATTGTTGCTGTACGGCATGTCCATGCTGTACGGCGCGACCGGCTCGCTTGAACTGGATGCCGTGTCAAATGCGATCCAGTCCGGTGAGGCGGACCAGCGCCTGCTGGTGTTCGGTCTGGCATTCGTAGTTTCCGGCCTGGCTTTCAAGCTCGGTGTCGTGCCGTTCCATATGTGGGTGCCGGATGTGTATCACGGTGCGCCCACCGCGATGACCATGCTGATCGGCTCCGCCCCAAAACTGGCCGCGTTTGCCTTTGTTGTGCGCATTCTGGTCGAGGGACTGCAACCGCTGGTACAGCACTGGTCCGGCATGCTGATCATTCTCGCCATTGCCTCGATGGGTCTCGGCAACCTTACCGCTATCGCGCAAACCAACCTCAAGCGCATGTTCGCCTACTCCACCATAGCGCACATGGGTTTCATGCTGCTCGGGCTGTTGAGCGGCGGCATCGAAGGTTACGGGGCGGCAATGTTCTACACCGTGGTTTATGTGCTGATGTCGCTGGGCGCATTCGGCATGATCATGCTAATGTCGCGCGAAGGCTTCGAGGCCGACACCCTCAACGATTTCAAGGGACTAAACCAGCGCAGCCCGTGGCTCGCCTTCCTGATGCTGCTGCTGATGTTTTCGATGGCCGGCGTGCCGCCCACGGTGGGGTTTTACGCCAAGTTTTCCGTGCTGAATGCCGTGGTGCAGTCCGGCCACATCTGGCTGGCAGTAGTGGCGGTACTGTTCTCGCTGATCGGCGCGTTCTACTATCTGCGCATCGTCAAACTGATGTACTTCGACGCGCCGGAAAGCCATACACCGATCAGCGTCGGACAGGACACCGTGCTGCTGATGAGCCTCAACAGTCTGGGCGTGCTGCTGCTCGGTTTGTTACCCGGCGGTCTGATGTCGATTTGTGCCGTGGCGGTACAGCAATCGCTGTTGCTGCATTAAAACATCCTGACATTATCGCCGAACAAAAACTCCCGCCGCTGCGGGAGTTTTCATTTTTGCTCCCGAATAATCAGCTAAACATGGCAAAATGTAGCTGTCTGCAAACAGCGGGGTGTCGAGATGGAAGCATATTGGATATGGTGGTTGGTTGCGGTGGTGCTGGTAATAGCCGAAATGTCCAGCGCCACCTTCTATCTGCTCGCGGTCGCATTCGGGCTGGCGGTTGCCGGGCTGGTTGCGTATCTGGGCATGGACTGGAGTAGCCAGGTGGCCATTGCGGCCGTGCTGTGTTCCGCAAGCGTGGCGGGTATCTACCGCTGGAAAGAACAACATGCCCGCCCGCACGAGAACGTCAATTTTGCCAATGAAATCGGCCAGACAGTACATATCGTGAGTTGGTCTGACGAACACCATGCACGCGTCAGCTATCGCGGAGCAGAGTGGGATGCCGAGCTGGCAAGCACAGCAGCGGCAGACCCGGCCCGCCAAGCTTGGCTCATCAAGGGAATCGTTGGCAACCGTTTGATCATCGGGTAGCTCGCACCGATTTCTACCGGATCGCTTTAACTCAAGGGAGAACAGCATGGATGTATTTGTCATCGCATTAGGAATCTTCGCGGCATTTTTGGCTTTCCAGTCGATCAAGATCGTGCCCCACCAATCGGCTTGGGTAATCGAACGGTTCGGCAAATACAACCGGACGCTGGAACCCGGACTGAACATCGTTATTCCGTTCATGGATCGCGTTGCCTACCGCCACCGCCTCACCGAGTTCCCCATCGACATCGCCCCGCAGGTTTGCATCACGCGCGACAACACCCAGGTGCAAGTGGACGGCGTGCTGTATTACCAGGTCACCGATGCCGCGCGTGCCAGCTACGGCACTTCCAATTATCTCGCCGCTATCACCATGCTCGCGCAGACCGCGCTGCGTTCGGAATGCGGCAAGCGCGATCTGGATAAATTGCTGGAAGACCGCGATGCGATCAACCGCACCGTGGTATTCGCGCTCGATGAAGCCAGCCCGAACTGGGGTGTGAAGGTGTTGCGCTACGAGATCAAGGACATCACACCACCGCAACAGGTGCTCGCCGCGATGCAAAAACAGATCACCGCCGAACGCGAAAAGCGCGCGCTGATCGCCCAATCGGAAGGAAAAAAACAGGAGGAGATAAACCTTGCCGAAGGCAAGATGACCGCCTCGATCCGCGAATCGGAAGGTACCCGGCAAGCCGCCATCAACAATGCACAAGGCGAAGCCGAAGCCCTGCTGCTGGTCGCCAATGCCACCGCCGAATCGCTCAAAGTGGTTGCCGGTGCAACACAAAGCGAAGGCGGTCTGGTCGCCGTCAATCTCAAGGTAGCGGAAAAATTCGTGGATGCCTTCGGCAACATCGCCAAACAGGGCAACACCATGATCCTTCCCGGCAATGCCGCCGACATCGCAGCAATGGTCGCCACCGCAATGCAAGTGGTGAAGAAAAGCTGATGCCCGTGCATTGCCAGCGATCCGCGGTTGACCGTAAACCAACCACGGGGAACCTGTTGCTGTAGCGTTCAATCTATCGTTCGGGCGACAGCTATCATATTGATGCGATACGGGTCGGTTTGGGCGGTATTGAACAAATCTATCCGGAAATGACGGCATCGGCCTTCGCCCATTCCCGTAATGGTACCGGTACTTTCCACCGCAGCTGTTCTGTAGCGTGAAATTGTTCGCTTCGACCGGTTTTCATACGGCTATCTAGCATTGCACCCCAAGGACTCCGCCCTGCTCGGCAATGTGCGCTACGCCATGCTGCCCACCGGCACACACCCGCTATAGGGTTTTGTCTCAATCTGAGACGCGCGGAAGCATATGTCCAATTCGAAACCTCGCGCAAATGTCGCGACAGGAAATCGGCCTGTTTATGAAAATGTTTAAAAGTGGCCATTAAGCACCGTCCGAACCGCACTCGCCAGCATTATCAAAAATCCCCCTAAAGTTTTCATGGAATTAGCCGTAAATGCCTCATGAACCTACTTTGATATCGTAAAACGATCATCGGGTACTTCACTGACGTGATCTGTATCTGCAAAGCAGGCATCCCGGATTTTCAGTTCGCCTGCATGCGCCTGAATAAAAACAGGCATCTATGGATGAATAGGATGAATATAGCGATTCTTATGGCTCTCGTACAAAGGACGATTCTTGGACGTTCATCGGGTATAAGCTCGCCGCTATCGGCATGTAACCTTTGCCGCAATAACTGATGAGCAGAACTGCCAATCAGCTAATGAACATGGGATTCTTTGAGGATATGTATGGCTTCACCTGACCCAAACGACAGCACCAACGATCCGCAAAATAGCCTGGTGATTCCCGGCTATGTTTCCAATCGTCCGGACGGGGTGTTTATCAACCTGCCGGAGTTATATTCATCCGGCGGTTTCGATGTTTTCATTAACCGCATGTTTGCCGGAGAATCGCGATTTTCCGGGCTGGATTACGATGCCTTTCTCAAGCTGATTTATGACCCTGAATGGCTGAAGTCAATACAAAGCAAGTGTGTCGAAATAAGAATTGCGTCTGAAATCGTCCGCTTTCTGCCGCAGCGTCGGGCGATCTACCGGCCGGTAAAAATACTGGAGGGCGGCAAGCGCGCCGAATATGTTTTTGAAGCCATCAGTATCGAAGTGCCATACAAGGAGCCGCAATATGGCGAGCCGGACGCAGACGGTGTGGCACCGGTCATTGGTGAATTAACCAAAACCCGGCAGGAAACCGCCAAACTGGACTTCGATGAATTTGTCGTCGATATGTGGTTGAAAGAAGTGAAATACGGTATCGACGCGGAAGCCGTGCGCAAGATCATCGCGGATGGCACGACTACCCGCATGATCATCGCCAATTATCTCGAACCTACCAGTGGGCGCGATGCGGGCATTCAGGAAATTTGTCCGGACTTGCGCCGCGACGATACACCGAAAATCCTGTGGAATGGCAAGGCCGATTTGCGTGCCTTCAAAAATCGTTTCCCGCAAATCACCAAAGGCGGGCGTTTGCTCAAAAAAATCCCGAGGGTGTTGGGCAAGCAGGGATACCTGGTGACAGGCGCGGTAATCGAGCCAACCATTCCAAAAGATCTGGATTTTGCCTCGCTTGCAGCGCTGGGAACTGCCGTGGTGCAGGAAAAAGACGGCGAATATCTCGTGGCGACGATGGATGGCTTTTTAACTATAGATACCCAGTCAAGCCAGATTTCCATTGCAGAAAAAATAGAGACCGACTCCGGTATCAGCATGAAGACCACCGGCGATCTGACGCTGGGGGTGGATGAATTCGTCGAACATGGCGAAGTGCAGGAAGGCCGTGTGGTGGAAGGCAAACACATGACTTTCAAGTCAGATGTGTTTGGCAATCTGATCTCGTTGGGCGGCAATATCAACGTTGAAGGAAGCTTGTCCGGCGGACGGGCAGAATCGTTGGGCGGGAATGTCACGCTGGCCCGGGCCTCGCGGGCCGTGGTGCGCGCGCATGAAGGCGAGATAACCGCGGCACACTGCGAAAATTGCACGATTACCGGCAAAATCGTCCGCATCGAGCGTGCGGTGAACTGCGAAATAATCGGCAATGAGATCTATGCCGATGCTGTCGAGGGCTGCGTTATTGCCGCATTGTCCGTCAAGCTGAAGTCCTCCGGCGAAAGCAGAAACAAGGAAACTCTGATAACGATGCTGATTCCCGATCTGGCGGAATTCGAGCAGCGCATCGCAAACCTGCAGAAGAAAATTACCGATTGCCAGACGGGTGTTGCCGCCAAAATACAGGAAATCGAGTCGCTGAAATCAGATCCCGATTTCGCGAAATATCTGGCGCTGGCAGGGAGAATCAAAAGCGGTGCAATCAAACTAACGGAAGAGCAAGCTGTAAATTGGCGAAAATTGATGGAAAAGAATGCCAAAGCGGTTCATCAATTGGACAGTTTTAACGACCAAATAAGCTCGCTTGAACGCTTGCTCAAAGAATCGGAGGAAGAGCTTACCTATGTGATCCGCGACCGCGACACGACAGGAGAAGGCATTGCCTGTATCGTGGAAAAAGTTGTCGGTCTGACCAATGGCCAGACGATGGCCTCAACCAACGGGGTCGGAATTTTCAAAGGCATGTCGGGTAACGATATCAGAATCTCTTTGCAAAAAGTGGATAGCCACAAAAAGCGGATTTTCGTGGCAGATGACGGCTCGATTAACTGGCAATACAAGGAACCGAAAAGTTCATGATGCTGACCGAAGCCGATGCTTACGTGCTTGATTGAATAAAGGGCAGCGATGGACTTAAAAGAAATCTGTCTGGATACAGCAGTGGTGTATGAAGGCAACTTCATTCAGGTACGCAAAGACAGCGTGCGACTGCCGGACGGCGGTACGGGTAGCCGAGAATACATCACCCATCCCGGAGCGGTTGCGGTGCTGGCGATGCTGGACAACGGCAATCTGGTGATGGAACGGCAATTCCGCTACGCCCCGCAACGCGAATTTATCGAATTGCCTGCCGGAAAAATCGATCACGGCGAAGAT
Source organism: Gallionella sp. (assembly GCA_028689145.1). GTDB lineage: Bacteria > Pseudomonadota > Gammaproteobacteria > Burkholderiales > Gallionellaceae > Gallionella. The sequence continues at coordinate 22,851 of JAQTWT010000015.1, read as the reverse complement.
ATTCTGCTTACCGCGCAACGCGAGTTGCTGGAAGAAACCGGCTACGTGGCAAACCAGTGGATTCATCTCGCCACAGTATGGCCGTGCATCGGTTATGCCAATGAGCGCATGGAATATTTTCTGGCGCGAGGTCTCACCCATCAGGGGCGCAATCTGGATGACGGCGAATTTCTTGAAGTATTCGAGTTACCCCTGCCGGAAGCAATAGAATGGATACGTTCCGGCCAGATCAACGACAGCAAAACCATCGTCGGACTGTTCTGGTTGGAAAAACACCTCAACGATTGGCGCTAACCCGCTATCTTGTGCAGCCAGACAAAAAAACCGCAACGGCACGGTATCAGTGCCAAGTATCTGCTTAAACACAAAGCAGGTGCACCGCTCTGGTGCGATTTACGAGTGCATCGTAAATAATTTGCACCAACTTGGTTTGCACCAGCCCTTTCACTCCCCAAATTAATTTTTACCTTCGTTATCTATCAATGCACTAGCATTGTGGAATACATATTGCTATCCACATAAGGTTCGCACCAAAGGAGATAGAAATGGAAAGTCTGAAAGTTAGTAATGATGCATTATTTATTTTGCTCGGCGCAATTATGGTGCTGGCAATGCATGCTGGATTCGCGTTTCTGGAACTGGGTACGGTGCGCAAGAAAAATCAGGTGAACGCGCTGGTCAAAATTCTGGCCGATTTCGCGGTTTCCACCCTGGCCTATTTTTTCATCGGTTACGTCATCGCCTACGGGGTGAATTTTTTCACCGGTGCCGAGCAGCTCGCGCAACGAAGCGGCTATGACCTGGTGAAATTCTTCTTCCTGCTCACCTTTGCTGCGGCGATACCGGCCATCGTGTCCGGCGGCATCGCCGAGCGCGCCCGCTTCAATCCGCAACTGGCCGCCACCTTCATGCTGGTCGGCTTTGTCTACCCGTTCTTCGAAGGCATCGCGTGGAACCATCGCTTCGGCATCCAAGACTGGCTGAATGCCAGTTTCGGCGCGGAGTTTCACGATTTTGCCGGATCGGTGGTGGTGCATGCGGTGGGCGGCTGGATCGGGCTGGCGGCGGTGTTGCTGCTCGGCGCGCGGAGCGGCCGTTACAACAAGGAAGGGCGCATCTCCGCGCACCCTCCCTCCAGCATCCCCTTCCTCGCTCTGGGTGCATGGATACTCACCGTCGGCTGGTTCGGCTTCAACGTGATGTCGGCGCAGGAAATCACCAAGATCAGCGGGCTGGTCGCGGTGAATTCGCTGATGGCGATGGTTGGCGGCACGCTGGCGGCACTGTGGGCGGGCAAGAACGACCCCGGCTTCGTGCATAACGGCCCGCTGGCCGGGCTGGTGGCGATCTGCGCCGGTTCCGACCTGATGCACCCGATCGGTGCGTTGATCGTCGGCGGCGTGGCGGGCGCATTGTTCGTGGTGATGTTCACGCTGACGCAAAACCGCTGGAAGATCGACGACGTACTCGGCGTGTGGCCACTGCACGGCCTGTGCGGCGCGTGGGGCGGCATCGCCGCCGGTATCTTCGGCCTGCAGGCCTTCGGCGGCATCGGCGGGGTCAGCTTCATGTCGCAACTATGCGGCACGCTGCTGGGCGTGGTGATCGCCTTCGCGGGCGGCTATCTGGTATATGGCACGATCAAGAAATTCGTCGGCATCCGGCTGGACGCGGAAGAAGAATTCAACGGCGCGGATTTGAGCATCCACAAGATCACCGCCACACCGGAGCGCGAATCGGGCTGGTAAGTTGATCGGTTATTGGAAACAATAAAATCTGTCGAATTCGTAACTCAAAAGGCGCCCCACCGGGCGCTTTTTTGCTCACTTACAGAGTTAGGGGCTGGTGGCCTGAGCGGTCGGATGAGCCAGCCCCCTTTGGCTTTCGTAGTGCGCCACCTCGTACTGCTTGCCGTCTGCGGCAGTTGTTCGGAATAACCGAACAACTGAATTTTCATCCAATTCGCCATCCTCGAAGATGTGCTTGATATGCTCGCTGATGGTGCCCTTGGCCTTACCGAACAACTCGGTCAACTGCTTCTGGTTCAGCCAAAGGGTCTCCGCCTCCAGCATTACGTCGATGCGTGTGGAGCCGTCTTCGCTTTGGTAGATCAGGAATTGCTGGGGTTCGGTCATGGCATATTGATGCAGTAATTTAAAATTCCGGTTACTTCTTGACTGCCGCCGCAGGCACGCTACGCGCGTCCACGATAGCCTGCACAATGGCAGTCCGTTCTTCACGTTGTGCAGAAATTAACTCACGAATCTCACTTTGAATGCCATGAGCTGATTGTTCAAATCAATTGCGAAGCTGACCCCTTTAATTTGAGTTTGTACAGTTTGATAGAACTCGTTCATTTAGGATATTTCGGCATATTGAGCATCTGTGCGGCGCAGATTATGGTGTGTACCAGCTTGAAAATAATTGTGATGCTGATCCCAATCGTTCGCTTGAATTACAACCATAAACTGAATAATGCAATGCCCATCATTCAAATGATGGGCCTCGCTCTGTTGCGTTCATTTATTAACCCTGTGTTCTATTGTGCTTGAGAGACCACTTCATTCCTGCCCAATTCTTTCATGGCATTACCAAGATGGCCCTGCGCTTCTGCATTATGCTTCTGCGCCAGTTCTATTGCCGCAGCAATTTCCGCGATGACGAATGGTGTCGCTTCACTGATACCATCAAGGAAGGTTTTCAATCCTCGTGCAACACTGGCTCTAGCGCCCGGATGCAAAAAAACAAACAATCCACCCACAAGCAATGCCACCTTTACCCAATCAGGAGCTTTACTAATCCCCTCGATCAACGCCTTGCATCCCGCGTACGCTCCAACAATCGCGGCATGGCTTACTGTGGCAAACAGTACGCCATTAACTTTAATGTTGAGTTCAATTGCTGTAGCGCGTGAGTAGTTGCGCAGATGGGTAATGCAAGTAACCGAGATATGATTCGCCCCCATCTGCCCTATATGCCTATCTTTGCTGACCACACCAACTGCACCTATCGTTTGCGCTAAAGCCACAAACTCAGCGTCATCGGGATCAACGCTATTTTTCAAGGTTTGAACTTTCTCACCATCCGGTTCAACAAGTTTAATGAGTATTTTGTAAGTTTCCCATTGGGCATACATTAGATCTGCATCTAGTCCCTTATCAGCAGCAATTAACGGGATTTTCTCCTCCACCTCATCAAAGAGCGCTGGCGGCCCGTACAAGTCAATTGTCTCAGCCTCAATGGTTTCCATCAATTGAGTCTTGGCGTTTTCATTTGTACGCCCAGAAACTAGCCAGAGAATATCTCCCAGCACGACATTGCTATCCACAACCAAGCGGAACTGAGCGGCACCACCGATGACAGCACTGGATTCTTTCCAAGATTGAATAACTACCCGCAGCTGTTTCAGCTTGTCTGAGCGAACAGTAAAAACATCCTCAAACCTAGATGGTGGCTTGCCTATCACCTGAGCATTCACGCAAATTTTCTCCCGCGCTTTGGTTTTTCTTGAGCAATTTGGGTCAGGAACGATTGGGTCAACATCACAATTATTTTCCAGCTGGTAAGGGGCGCACCCTAACCCGCGCCGCACAGATGGTCAATATGCCATTCGGCCTAATTTTCCAGCGACCTTAATCCACTATCTTACCGACTTAAACCCTTTACCCCGCCACCGGCAACTCGCCCCACTCAGTCGTGTAGTTCGGCGACTTGCTGTCCCGGCGCGTTGCCCAGCCATGACCGAGACCCGAGGCTGCAATTGTCAGGCTGCCCTTCCCCATCCTCTTGTTGATCGAATCCATTACCTGCATGAGATTGTCAGATTTTGTTTGGGCGAGCCGCTCGTCAAACAGGGTGGACTGCATCGCCCCCTTGGGCTGCAACCCCAATAACATCACGCCGCTTTTCTTGTAGCGGAACCCGCTGCGGTAAATAGTTTTCAATCCGGCAATGGCAGCTTTGACCAGTACGCTGGTGTCATCGCTGGGTTGGTTCAAAGGGACTATCCTCGACTGCTGGTGCTGCGACTCATCTCCTTTGCAGGGGTGGGTATGCAGATACACACATACGCTGCCTGCCACCGAGCCATCATGCCGGAGTTTCGCCGCAGCAGTGGCGGCAAAGCAGGCAACCGATTCGGAGAGGTCTGCCAATGCCGTTACAGCCGATCCAAATGAGCGTGACACCATAATCTGCTGCCGTGGTGTTCCGGCATCTTCCAGCTCGATACAGGGGACGCTGTTGAGTTCCTGCTGGGTTCGCCCCAGCACGACGGAGAACTGGCTATGAATGCGTTCAGGGTTGGCGGTGCGCAGGTCTTCCACGGTCTTGATACCCAGTGTCAGCAGCTTTTCGGTAAGCTTCCTGCCGACGCCCCACACATCGCCAACGGAAATACGGCCAAACAACTCGCTGCGCTCCTCCTCACTCAGCCGCCCGAAGTCACATACGCCGTTGCTCCCCGCGTAGCCCTTTTTTGCGCAGTGGTTCGCTAGCTTGGCGAGTGTCTTGGTATCCGCTATTCCCACGCAAACCGGTATGCCGACATTCTGCCGGATGGTTCTGCGGATTTTCTGCCCGTACTCGAGCAGTGATTCAGGAGGGAAGCCATTGAGGTCAAGAAAACACTCATCAATGGAATACACCTCCTGCCTGGGGGAGAACGTGGACAGGATAGACATGACCCGTGCCGACATATCGCCATACAAGGTGTAGTTGCTGGACAGTGCAATGATGCCGCGTTGCTTGGCCAGCTTCTCGAACTTGAACCACGGTTCTGCCATGTTGACGCCCAAGGCCCTCGCTTCAGCCGAGCGTGAAACGGCAACGCCATCGTTGTTGGACAGCACCACCACCGGCTTGCCTTTCAGCTTCGGGTTGAATACCCGCTCACAGGACACATAGAAGTTATTGCAGTCCACCAGAGCGATGGCGCGCGGCATGATTTACACCTTATGCACGTTCCATTGCACCACGCCCCAGATCGAAAAATCCTGCTCCGGCTTGATGTGCATATCCGGGTAGGATGGATGGGCCGCACGCAATACATGACCCTCCGGGGTATGCAACAACTGCTTTACGGTGAATTCGCCATCCAGCACTGCGATGACCACCGAGCCGCTGATGGCTGGCACGGAACGATCCACGACCAGCAGATCACCATCGAAGATGCCCAGTCCGCGCATCGAATCACCGGCCACGCGCATAAAGAAGGTGGATTCCTTGTGCTGGATCAAATGCTCGTCTAGACTCAGCCGGTACTCAACGTAGTCGTCTGCGGGTGAAGGAAAACCCGCCGGAACGGCACGGCGCAACAAGGCGCGATGCCGCTGAAACAACTCCTTGTTCGGGTGTGTCAGGGATAGCAACGCCGAGGAGCTGGCACGATTTGCTTGATTAAATGCGGTCTGTTGCATGGCTTCACCTATATGGAACGTTCGTTCTTTTATACATAATAAAGAACGTTCGTTCTATTGTCAATTATTGCAATATCGCGGATCAATATCTGAACGAATGTTGATTGCCAACCTAATACCGCTTGCCATCCGGCCAAATATCTACAACAATTCGCACCGGCTTTTAACCACAACCATAGGGAGTAATCGCATGAACCGTAAAGAACTCGTTGACGCACTGGCAGCAAAGACAGGCAGCACCAAGGCTGACGCTGAACGCAACATCGCAGCACTGATCGACATCGTTACCGCCACCCTGAAGAAGGGCGACAACATTGCACTGGTGGGCTTCGGCACCTTTGAAGTACGCAAGCGCGCAGCACGTAACGGCCGCAATCCATCCACCGGCGCGGCAATCAAAATCAAGGCAGCCAAGGTTCCGGCATTCAAGGCTGGCGCTACACTGAAGGCTGCCGTGAATGGCAGCAAGAAGTAATCAAGGAGCCGAAAAAAGCTGGAAGGTGCCGCTAAAAACAGCTTCACCAAGAAGTGCATCGCTGACGCAACAAAGCAATTCACTTAAAGGCCGGGGAAATCTCCCCGGCCTTTTTTTTCGCGATCAAATTCTCTGCTGATTTTTGTTTTACTGTGATGAGCTATCACACCTAGAACTGAAATTTGCAACTCCTTACCACTACGCCCCCCTGCGTTGCCCTCATGACTGCTCCGGTTATCTTTAGAGCAGATCCCATCTTTTCAGATATAGCTTGGCCTGATACCACTAGGCCGAAATATATAGATATTTTGGCATATACCATTTCCGGCTGAATGGGGCTATAAAACAGCCTACTTGCACAGAAAGGAGGCCATCATGCCATTTTCAAAAAAACTCAGCGTTGGAAATAGAATTCTGGATTCCGAACACAAGAAATTATTCAACACAATTAATGAAATAACCCACTTAATTATAGCCAAGGATATTAGTACACTGGTTGCGGCATTTGAACTGCTGGAAAACAGCCTGTGCGCCTATTTTGTGGCTGAAGAAAATATTGCCCGAACTATCGGTTTCGATTTTACCCAACACAGGCTGGCACATCAGCATTTGCTGGATGAATTCAAGCTCATCCAAAATGAGTTAACCAATCAGAATGGCACATGGTCAAAACATAATGAAAAAGGTTATATCGCTTCCTTGCGGGATTGCCTGATTCAGCATATTCAGGAGGATGCAAAGCCTTTACGGATAATTCTGGATACCCATTTATATGATTTGAAACCCGGCTGCTTAGAAGCCGCATACAGTTAATCAACACAGGAGTAATCATGAGTATCAACGTACAAATCAATGAACGCTCCGGGCGTATTGCCATGTCTGGCCGCTTCGGGTTCGCATTACACCGCGATTTCAAGAATGCCTACAGTCCCCTGATCGATAATGCAGCTGTACATGAAATCGAAGTCGAGATGAGTAACGTAGAGTATATGGACAGCGCCGCGCTGGGCATGTTGATCCTGCTGAATGAACAGGCAAAAGCGGCAAACAAAGCGGTTTCGCTGCTCAATGCTTCGGGTACGGTGCAGCAGGTGTTGCATATCGCCAATTTCAGCAAGCTTTTCAATATCAGGCACGATGCCTGATTCAGGGAATACCGGACCGGCTGCAAATTAACGGTATCCGGCGAGCAATCACACTTTCACCGCACCTCGCTTGGACAGAATAAAAGCAGCCAGACGCTTGTCCGTATTGAGGATGTGATTAATCAGCCAGCCGTTGAGAAAAGAAAGTAACTCCTCGCGCGAAATCAAATTCCCCGCCTTGATATTTTCACGCACTGAAACTACCGTGGAAGAGAATGCACGGTGTTGCTGCAGATGCGTATCCGAATCTTCCGTATTAGCCCCCGTATAGTTGAATTCCTGCATCAACTCCTCTTCGGTCTCGAAGTGATAAAGCGCATAGCTCAACAAATCGCGGGTGATCTGATCCAGAAGCTCGGCACTGATATTATTAGCCAGCCGGGTATTGGCTTCGTTGATACTGTTAATCAGGATGCGGTGTTGCTCGTCGATTTCGGCAACGCCTGTCACCAGATTGTCATTCCATACGATAAGCTCGTGCCCGATCATGTTGGCTCTCCCTTCAGTTGGCTTGAATCGGCTTTCAAGTATTTATCAACCAGCGCCCCGCGCAAACTCTTCAGAAGCCGATCCAGTTCATCCTGTTGCGCCAGCAGTTCAGCTTCGTCATTCCGTATCCCGTCCGTGTTCCCGGCGCGTTTGTGGGCGCATAGCCGTGCGGCCGTTTGGTGAATGCGCTGATGTACCGGTTCGATCGACTGAAACCAACTTTCCGCGCTGAACTGGCGCAAGCCATCCCCGTAATACCAGTGGCCAAAACGGCACTGACGGCAATCAAGCAGCAATTCCGTATCGCAAGCTTCCCGTGAATTAAAAGGAGTATCCACAAACTGGTTAATCCAGTGGCGATGATTGGCTTCCGCCAACAGCAACTCGAAATAATCCCGTGAAGGCAACTGTGAACAGGACAGCTTCCACAAGGGATCCGGTTCAAACTTCTTGAGCCATGATGGTACTTGCTCTGCCGGCATCGGGTAAGAGATACCGTAGCCCTGCATGCAGTTGCACCCCAACTCCATCAGCATCAGCACATGGTCGATCGATTCCACACCTTCGGCAATCACCTTGCGCCGGAAGGATGCGGCTAAACCTACAACACCGCTGACAATTGCGAAATCTTCCGGATTACGCAGCATCCCTGCAACAAAACTCTGGTCGATCTTCAACACGTCAACGGGAAGGCGCTTCAAATGCGCCAGCGAGGAAAATCCGGTGCCAAAATCATCAATTGCGACGTGAATGCCCAGCGCCCGGCATTTACGGATGGCATCGGTGACGGCATTCACATCTTCCAGCGCCGCAGTCTCCAGTATCTCAATTCCAAGACGGTTGATCACCGCAGAGCCGTAACCGGCGAGCAACTTGTTCAAGCGCGGTATAAAATCGCTCTGGTGCAGTTGGCGCGCCGAGACATTAACACTGATAGTGAGATCGATTCCGTCCGCATGCCATTGCGCCAGCTGTCGCAATGCTTCCTGTATCACCCATTCGCCCACATCAATAATCAGGTCATCCTGTTCCAGCAGGGGAATGAATTCCGAAGGCCCCAGCAAACCGAGAATCGGATGATTCCAGCGTATCAGCGCTTCCATCCCGGTTACCTGCCCCAGCTGGCAATCAACCTGGGGTTGATAGAAAAGAACCAGTTGGCCTTCGTTCAGCGCTTTTTCTATTTTCTTTAGCGTGGCCTGATTAGCCTGCTGTTGGTTCTGCTGGCTCGGGTTAAACAACCGGTAGCAATTCTTTCCCGCTTGCTTGGCTTCATACATGGATTGATCCGCATGGCGCAATAACTGATCCGGCGTGCTGCCGTCATTGGGGAAGATCGTTGCCCCGATGCTGGCTGTCACACGGGCAATCTCGCCGACCACCGAATAGGGCGCGGCCAATGACGAAATGATCCGGTTCAGGGACTGTTCGCATTCGCTGGTTTTTTTAAACCCGCCGAGTATCAGGGCAAATTCATCGCCGCCGAATCGGGATGCCGTATCCGATTGGCGAATACATTCCTGCAAACGCCTCGCCACCTCGATCAGCAACTGGTCGCCGGCCTTGTGTCCCATCTGGTCATTGACCTGTTTGAAGCCGTCCAGATCGATCATGCAGATCGCCACCAGCTCGCCGGAGCGGCGGGCCAGCGCCAGCGTCTGCTCCATACGGTCGGTCATCAACCTGCGGTTGGCAAGGTTGGTGAGAGGGTCATAAAAGGCCAGATGTTTAATTTCGTTTTCAGCCCTTTTTCGCTCGGTAATTTCACGGCACAAGGAAAAAAGACACTTGCGACCGTCCAGTTCAACGCCGGATACACTTACTTCAACATCCACCAGCTTACCGTCTTTACGCCGGTGTTTTGTTTCAAAGACAGCATGGCTGTTCAGCAATTTCCCGATATTTTTTCGCAACTCATCAGGCGACAGCTTTGCTTCGAAATCAAACACACTGAGTCGCAATACTTCAGCCTGCGTGTAACCCAGATGACGGCAGAAGGCATCGTTGGCTTCAATGATGTTGCCCTGTTCGTCCATAATATGGATGCCCTCCGAGGTACCCTGCATCAGCACCCGGTTTCGCCGTATCAGGCTGGCGGCGGCAAGTTCTGCCTGCTTGCGCTCGGTGATATCGGTACGCATCGAGATGTATTGCGAAGGTTTCCCGTGTTCGTCCATATACGGAACGATCGTGGTCATCACCCAATACAGGTGCCCGTCTTTGGCGCGATTGCATATCTCGCCGCTCCACACCTTCCCTGCCGCGATGGTACGGTACATCTCGCGAAAAAATTCGGTCGGGTGAACCCCGGATTTGAGCAGGCGGTGATCTTTCCCCAACACCTCCTCGCGCGAATAACCGCTGATCTTGCAGAACCAGTCGTTGGCATAAGTTATCCTGCCTTGCACATCCGTCGTGCCCACGATGCAATGCTGGTCCAGCGCGAATTTTTGGTATTTCAATTCATCCAGCGCGTGCTTGATGATCTTCTGCCATTCGGCAACGGCGCGGTCCGTTCTGAGGACGGTAAAAAACAGCGCGGCATACAGCGCGGAAAAAGCACCAAGCACCACCAGTCCGATCAAAACAGTTTTGGAAAAAATGCGCCCGACGATCGGGGTGGCATCGGCATAGATTTCGATGGCTCCGATATTTTTTCCCGCATGGGTCAGCGGCATATAGGTATTGGCAATGTAACGGTCATGCAATTCGCCGGAGGAGCCGATGATCGATTTGCGGAAATCCAGCTTATGCAGCACTTCGCCATGCAGCGCTTTCGCCAGCAACTCAGGGTGCTTGCTGGCCACGCCGATTTCGTCCGTGACCGACGAATACACCGCGATCCCGGATGCGTTGAAAATTTTCAGTTTGACGACATGGTGTTCGCGAACCAATTCCAGTACGGAAGTAAATACACCAATATCCGGGTTTGTCCGCAAGACTTTCGGATCAAGTCCCTCCGCGCTGGAAATGAGGCGGTTAATCTGATCATCCAGCAGATGGGTAAGATGGATCGCCGTTTTTTCGTTCTCCTGCGCGGCGATTTCCTCGTGCTCGGCGAATTGATCCTGACGGTACAGAAACACCAGAATGGTGACGGTGACCAGCATGGCAGCCAGACTGGTGAGCGAAAGGCGGCGCAACAACGGGAAACGCGTCGTCGCGGAAATAGCTTTTTTATCGTCTTTATGGGCGATGCCGCGATGATCCATACTGCCGCTATCCGGGTGGCCCGTTGGTCGCGCCACATCGATAGCAGCATCTGTGGTCGGCAAAGATTGGGCGGGTTCCTGATGCTGTTCCATTGATAACGACAGATTTGGCTTGATAGGCTTAAATTCTATCATACGCAAAATGCGGCAAGAACAATATTCAATGTTACTTTTCAAGCACATAGCCTCACCTCAAACAGGGTTATAACCACCATCCGCCGTATTTCAGGCCATTTAAATTCGTGCCCGATCTTCCCTAAATAAAGATCATCCATCTTGACAAAGGAACGCTCGTTCCATTATCTTCGCATCCATGGAAAATATCGACTCAACTTATCTGGCCAAGCTTCAGGACTATTACGCCGACAATGGCGTATTACCGCCCTACTCCACCATCATGGGCATCGTCGGCCTCAAGTCAAAATCTCCGGTGGCTGCGCTGGTGGCGAGGCTCAAACTGCTGGGTTATCTCGAGTCGACCCCGGAAAAACGCCTAAAACCGGGCAAACGGTTCTTCGAGCGCCCGATCTTCGACAGCGTGCGCGCGGGCTTGCCCTGCCCGGCTATGGATAGCAGCCATGACACGCTGACGATCGACGAATATCTGGTAGCAAATCCGTCCAGCACCGTACTGGTTAATGTCAAAGGCGACTCGATGGTCGATGCCGGTATCCTGCCGGGCGATACTGTCATCGTGGAAAAACGCAATGTGGCGAATGTGGGCGATATGGTCATCGCTATCGTCGATAACGACTTCACCCTGAAGACCCTTGGCAAGGAAAAAAACCGCTATGTACTGATTCCCGCCAATCCAGCCTATCCCGTCATCCGCCCAGAGGGCGACATGGAAATTTTCGGCATCGTTGTCGGGCAGTTCCGCAAATACAAATAAATCTCTTAAATATCCATGACCATCAAAGCTATCATATTCGATGTAGACGGCACACTAGCCGATACCGAAGAAGCTCACCGCATCGCCTTCAACAAGGCGTTTGCCGAAAATGGACTGGACTGGCATTGGGATGTCGGCTTATATGACAAGCTGCTCAGTGTCACCGGCGGCAAGGAGCGCATCAAGCATTACATCGATACCTGCCTGCCGCATTTCGTCAAACCGGGTGACTATCAGGACTTCGTCAAAAACCTGCATATAGCCAAAACCGGCCACTACACCGCCATGCTGCACGCGGGGATGATCCCGTTGCGCCCCGGCATCAAACAACTCATCGGCGATGCGCATCGCGCCGGCATCACGCTCGCCATTGCCACCACCACCACTCCTGAGAACGTCTCCGCTTTGCTGGAAATCGGGCTGGGCAAACACTGGGCCGATCATTTTGCAGTAAACGGATGCGGCGACATCGTGACGCACAAAAAGCCTGCACCGGATATCTATGACTGGGTGTTGCGCGAGTTAGCGTTGAGTGCGCCTGAATGCATCGCGCTGGAAGATTCCAATAACGGTCTGCGTGCGGCCCTTGCGGCAGGCATCAAGACCTATATCACCGTCAATCCCTATACCCGCCATCAGGATTTTACCGGCGCAGCGGCGGTGTTCGACGACCTGAGCGATCTGCCGCGTTTCTATCGAACCGCCGGACTGCCCATTTCAGCATAAACAGCCTGGCAACATAATTCCGCAAGCAAGCAAAACGGCCATCCCGATTCTGGGATGGCCGTTTTTTTAACCAATCAATTCAGCACTGATGTACAACACCGGAGGGCTTATCGCCGATCCGTCTAACCTGCCGAATTACTTCAGCTTGGTTTCCTTGTACATAACATGCTTGCGCGCTTTCGGATCGAATTTCATCATTTCGATTTTTTCCGGCGTCGTGCGCTTGTTCTTGGTCGTGGTGTAAAAATGTCCGGTACCGGCACTGGATTCAAGTTTGATTTTTTCGCGCATTTCCGGCTCCTTAAACGTTTACGCCGCGGGCGCGAATTTCAAACAACACCGCGTCGATACCATTCTTGTCGATGGTACGCAGTGCCGCATTGGTCAAACGCAAGCTGACCCAGCGGTTTTCACTTTCAACCCAGAAGCGGCGGCGTTGCAGGTTCGGCAAGAAACGACGCTTGGTTTTGTTATTGGCATGGGAAACATTGTTCCCGACCATCGGGCCTTTTCCCGTCACTTGACAGACACGTGCCATAGTTCTACTCCAACCAGTTTTCAAAAGAGCGCGGATTCTACCGAAGGAATCGGAAATATTCAACCTGAATTTTCAGATGGTGGCGATACAACCAATCTGAAACAACCGTGTTTTATCGCCCAACTACAGCATTTGACCGGCGGATGCCACTGCACGACGCTTGTCAACGCCCCGGCAATCGCCCGGCGAAATACGCTACAAGGCGGTTGCCATACAAGCACATAAGGCGTTTAATTCCACATGTACAGTTTGTACCATGCGCAGGCTGCCGCTTCATCCGCAACCAAACACGCACTTGCTCCGGAATTTTTGCAGTTCCGCGCGGCAACCGGAATTTTGATGCCGTTGGCAAACCTGACTTATCCGCGGGAACAAATAACATGCCGATCTTGAACCTTACTGCCGCCGAGCTTCGTCTCACCGTCGATCCCGCCGCGCTCGGGTTCGCCGACACCTCGGAACTGCTCGATCGCTCGCCGCCGTGGATCGGTCAGGAGCGTGCCGAAATGGCCGCCCGTTTCGGCCTCGGGATGGCTCAACCGGATTACAACCTGTTCGTGCTGGGCGAGGTCGGCAGCGGCCGTTCTTCGCTGCTCAAACAGGCGATGCAGACGGTTGCCGCCGGCAAGGCCGCGCCGCCGGACTTGTGCTACCTGAACAACTTCGACGTGCCTGAAAAACCGCGCGCGCTGCGCCTGCCAGCCGGCCAGGGACGCCTGTTGCGCCAGCTCATGGCGCACATGATGAAATCGCTGCAGACCGATATCCCACAGCAACTGGACGGACAAGACTTCAAAGCGGAAAGCAAGCACATCGAGAAATCCTACAAGGAAGAAGAAGCCAGAGCCTACGCCGGACTGGAGGCGTTTGCCGAAGCCCGCAGCTTCTCCATGCACCGCGAATCCGGGCATTTGCTGTTCACGCTGCGCGGCAAGAAAGGTCATGCGCTGACCGAAGATGAAGTGCTGGTCCTACCGAAAGAACGCCGCGCCGAGATCACCCAGGCGGAGCAGGAATTGCGCGCCGAGATCAGCCGTTATCTGGAAAAAATCAGGCCGATGGAACGGGTGATGAACGAAGCGCTGGCGGCCCTGCGGCGCCAGGTGGTGAAGCCGCTGCTGGATCGCGAATTGCAGAATATCCGCATCGGGCTGAAAAAACAGATCAAGGATTCCGTCAAACTCGGTACCTACCTGGATCAGGTCATGCACGACATACTCGACAAGCTGGAGCTGTTCAAAGTTGCCGATAGCGATGACGACATTCGCCGGGAGGCATTAAGCAAAGTGCTGTCGCGCTACCGCGTCAACCTGGTGGTGGACAACGGCGGACTGAGCGGCGCGCCGGTGATCGTCGAAGACAACCCGCTGTTCCGCGCGCTGTTCGGCAGCATCGAGTACCAGTCCGAGAACGATGTGCTGATGACCGATTTTTCGCGCATCCGCGCCGGCAGCCTGCACCGTGCGCACGGCGGCTTCCTGATGCTGCATCTGCGCGACCTGTTGGCTGACGGGCTGGTGTGGGAAAAGCTGCGCCGCGTGCTGCGCAGCGGCAGGTTACAGATCGAGGAACCGGGCACAGCCTTTACGCCGATCGCAACCGTATCGCTGGAACCCGAGGCGGTGGATGTCGAAGTCAAGATCGTGCTGATCGGTTCGCGCGAGCAGTATTACGAGTTGCAGGAGGAAGACCCTGAATTCGCGCGCCGCTTCCGCGTCAAAGTGGATTTTGCCGAAAGCTTCCCGTCCAGCACCGAGACACGCCGCGCCTCGGCCATCTTCATCGCGCATATCTGCCGAAAACTGGGGCTGCCGCATTTTTCCGCTGCCGCCGTGGCGCGCCTGCTGGAGGATGGACACCGCGAAGCGGAAGACCAGTCGCGCCAGAGCGCGGTGTTCGCCCGCGTCGAGGCGCTGGTGATGGAAAGCGCCGCGCTGTGCAGCGCCCGTGCCGGTCATCTGGTGGAAACAGCGGATGTCGAAGCGGCACTGGCGGCGCGCACCCTGCGCCACGATTACCCCGACCAGCGCCTGCGCGAAGCCATCGCCAAAGGCGATGTACTGATCGCACTGCATGGCGAGCGGGTCGGACAGCTCAACGGCCTGACCCAGGTTGACCTCGGCGACTACCGTTTCGGCTTTCCGGTGCGCGTCACCGCGCGTACCTATGCCGGAGAGGACGGCCTGCT
Organism: Gallionella sp.; assembly: GCA_028689145.1. Lineage (GTDB taxonomy): Bacteria > Pseudomonadota > Gammaproteobacteria > Burkholderiales > Gallionellaceae > Gallionella. The sequence continues at coordinate 7,769 of JAQTWT010000015.1, read as the reverse complement.
CAACATCGAACGCGAAGTGGAAATGTCCGGACCGATCCACGACAAGGGCGTGCTGATCCTGCAAAGCTACCTGTCCGCGCTGTTCGCCCGCAACGCGCCGCTCGCGCTCAACGCATCCGTGGTATTCGAACAGGAATACAGCGGCGTGGAAGGCGACTCGGCTTCCTGCGCCGAGCTGTATGTACTGCTCTCGTCGCTGTCCGGGCTGCCGCTCAAACAGGGCATCGCGGTGACCGGCGCGGTCAACCAGCACGGCGAAGTGCTGCCGGTGGGCGGCATCAACGAAAAGATCGAAGGCTATTTCCGCATCTGCACAACCGCCGGGCTGGACGGCAGCCATGGCGTGCTGATCCCGCAGCGCAACCGCCGCCACCTGATGCTGGAACACGAGGTCGCCGCTGCCGTCGCCGACGGCTTATTCAATATCTACACGGCGGAACATGTCAGTGAAGGCATCGAGTTGCTCACCGGCCTGCCCGCCGGCACCGCCAACGATGCCGGAAACTACCCGCGCGGCAGCGTGCTGGGCCATGCACAGAAAACTCTGCTGGCTTACCGCCGCGCCTGCCAGACATCGGAACGCGCCAAGAGCGAACGCAAGCGTGTGCGCTGACTCAGCGCTTGCGTAACGGGTCGAGCAGCGGCGACAAACCGTTGTGATCCAGCTCCTGCATCAGCGCCAGCAGCTGGCCAATCTCGCCGGGCGGAAAACCCTTGCGGGCGAACCAGTTAAGATACTGCCCCGGCAAGTCGGCAATCAGGCGGCCCTGATACTTGCCGAAAGGCATCTCGCGGGTAACCAGCAGTTCCAAATGTTCGGTGTTCATAACAATAGTTAGCTTTAGTTGCGGTTGAAAAAATGCGGATGGTGTTTTATTGATAGCAGAATCGGCTGATTCAAGTGATGCGCTCATCCGTACATTCGCACGATATTCAGATCGGCGACCACCAGCCGGTTGGTCATGGAGCGCAACAGGGATTTCACGAAACGCAATTCGCAACTGGTGCTGAGTTTTTCCAGCGCATCAAATGTCAGCTCGGCGACAGTCGCGTCGGACGTGGTCTCCAGCGTGGCTTGGCGGTTGGTTCCGCGCAAAATGTAGGCCATCTCCCCGAAGAATTCGCCGCCCTTGATGGTGTTGAGCAACCGTCCCTGCTTGGTGACCCGCATCGTTCCGGAAGCGAGAATATACATACTCCTGCCCGGCTCGTCTTCGCGCAAGGCAATCGCAGCGGCAGGCAGTTTGTGCCACTTACTGGCATGCACGAGTTCCCAGATTTCCGGATCGGGAAATTCGCCCAGCTCATGCATCGCGCGCAGGATGCAGAATTTCTCGCTGTCCGCTATATCCTGCCCTGACATGCCGAGCCGGCCCAGTTTGGCGATCTCGCTTTTAAGTGCGGTCCAGTTGGGGTAGCGGTCTTCCGGGTTTCTGGCGATCATTTTAAGAATGACCTTGTCCAGCTCGGCGGGTATCCCGCCCCGCAGCGCACTCGGCGGCACCGCCTGTTTTACCGAGATGTTGTAGAGCAACTCGATCAGGGTGTCAGCCTCGAACGGCCTCCGCCCGGTCAGCAGTTCGTACGCGACCACCCCGAGCGAATACATGTCGCTGAGATAGGTCAGGCTTTGCCCCTTGATATGTTCCAGCGACATATATGAAGGCGTTCCCGAAGTCACCGCCTGCGTGATCTGCTCCTTGTAAAACACCGAGGAGCCGAAGTCGGTAATTTTCACATTGGTACCGGACACCAGCATGATGTTGCCGGGCTTGATATCCCGGTGAACGATACCCTGATTGAATGCGTATTCGAGTGCGCTGCAGCACTTGTAGATGATCTGCAGCACGTCCACCACCGGCAGTAGGTTGTCGTGATAGGTATGCCGCACCAGACTGCCTCCCGGCACATATTCCATCACGATATAACCGGAATCCGGCGTTACGGATGCTTCCAGTATCGCAACGACATGCGGGTGCGCCAGCCGTCCGGCCAGCGCGGCTTCATTGCGGAATTGCGCGCGGCAGGTCTCGTTGAACCCGGCATCATGGAGCACCGCTTCATCGATCAGTTTCACCGCCACCTCGCGGCCCGAGAACGTATCCAGCGCGTGATACACCTTGCCGGTCGAGCCCACGCCGATCATTTTATCCAGCTCGTACTTACCCAGCCTGTATGGCAAATCCATCTATGGGAACCTCGTAAAATTCACATTTCATCCCAACTGCTGCGTTGCGCAAAAAATTTCTTGCTTACATATAAAACATATGTGCGCGGCTAAATTTTTTGCGAGCTGCCGCTATGCGGCTTGCCTGCTTACCCCACTTCCGCGCCTTGCATTTGGGCGAACTCTGAATTTTTCGAGGCTCCCATATGCAAATCCTCTCAGTTAAACGAAATAAAAAATATGTTGCTGCATATTACAACGCAAATTAGCTCAATCGAGAACCGATTCCGCCGAGTGATACTCCATCCCGAATGCCTCGGCAACTTTGCGGTGGGTTATTTTCCCGTCGATGATATTGAGCCCGTTCAGCAGCGCCGGAGATTCCTTGAGCGCTTCCCGGTAGCCCTTGTTGGCCAGCTTCAGCACATAAGGCAGCGTAGCGTTAGTCAGCGCCAGCGTCGAAGTGCTCGGCACCCCGCCGGGCATGTTGGCTACACCGTAGTGTATGACACCATCGATGATGAAAGTCGGGTTCTCGTGGGTGGTCGGATGCATTGTCTCGACACAGCCGCCCTGATCGATCGAGACATCCACGATCACCGCGCCTTGGCGCATCGTCTTGAGGTCTTCGCGGCGGATCAGCTTGGGCGCGACCGCACCGTGGATCAGCACCGCGCCAATCACCAGATCGGCATTGGCAATCTGCTCCAACAGTTTGTGCCGGTCCGAAAATATCAGCTGCACGTTGGCGGGCATAACATCGCTGAGATAGCGCAGCTTTTCCAGCGACACATCCAGCAGCACGACACCGGCACCCAGCCCTGCCGCCATCTTTGCCGCATTCACACCGACCACGCCACCGCCGAGTATCACCACCTTGGCGGGTGGCACCCCCGGCACGCCGCCGAGCAAAATACCGCGTCCGCCGTACAGTTTTTCCAGATACTTGGCGCCTTCCTGCACCGCCATGCGCCCTGCCACCTCCGACATCGGCGTGAGCAGCGGCAATTCGCGCGACGGCAACTCGACCGTTTCATAGGCAATGCACACCGCGCCGGATGCCAGATGCGCGCGGGTCAGCAGCTCGCTGGCGGCGAAGTGAAAATAGGTAAAAATGACCTGGCCGGGACGGATGCGTTGCCATTCCGGCTCGATCGGCTCCTTCACTTTCACGATCAAATCCGCTGCCGACCACACCGCATCGGCATCCTTCACGATCTGCGCACCCGCCGCGATGTATTGCGCATCGTTGAACCCGCTGCCCAGCCCGGCTCCCGTTTCCACCATGACCTGATGCCCGGCCGACACCAGCGCCTCTGCTCCTGCCGGAACCAGCGAAATGCGGTTTTCGTTGGTCTTGATTTCTTTTGGAATGCCTATTCTCATTGAAGCCTCTGTCACTGTATGGAATCAGAAAAACTTTCCCAACCGCAAGTTGGAACTGTCCATGTGGGCACCCGGACAAAAGCTTTGCGTACCCGCGAACAAGTTTATCGCGGGCATAGCCCGCTCCTACAATACCACCGGGCTGTCCGCCATCTCATTGGGCTTGCCGCTGCGTGCCGGAAAATGCTGCACCAGATGTTCGCCCACCGCGTGAATTCCGGCAAGCACGCCCTCCTCGAATTTGCCGTTACTAAATGCAGCTTCCATCTCGCGGCAAATCTCTTCCCAAATATCTTTTCCGAGTTTCGCGTGGATGCCGCGGTCGGCGACGATCTCGACATCGCGATCCGCCAGCAACAAATAAATCAGCACACCATTGTTGTGTTCGGTATCCCACACGCGCAGATTTGAAAAAACTTCGATAGCGCGTTCCCTTGCCGTCTGACCGGCGAGCAGCGGCGACAAGTCGAGCGCAGCTTCGACCGCGAAACGAATCTGTCCGTCGTGCCGCACCTCGGTTGCTCGAATGGTTCGTTCAATTGCCTCCAGTGTGCGCGACGGAAAAGCACGCCGCACCTTTGCACGGCCGCCGGATAAATGTCGTATGATGCGTTCTAGGTTCATCTCAATTGTCAGACCGTAGGGGCGAGATTCATCGCGCCCTGATTTTTAATCATACTGAAATGGGCGCGATGAATCTCGCCCCTACAAAAAATTAAAATCGGCATCACCATCTTCCCGAAGCCCCGCCGCCGCCAAACCCGCCGCCCCCGCCGCTGAAGCCTCCGCCACCGAAACTTCCCCCGCCGGTTCTACCTAATCCGCTGCCACCATAACCGCGCCCCGCACCGCCCAACAGCACGAACAAAAACGCCATCAGCCCGACCAGCAGCGCTTCCAGCAACGACAAAACCGTCAGCCAGGCCAAACCTCCCAGCACCCCGCCCATCAACAGCGCGGCGGGGAATCGCCCGAGCAGCACGCGCAACATACCGCCCACGACCACCACCAGCCCGAAGCCGATGAACAACAGCGACTCGATGTCGTATTTCCCGCTGGCCGCAGCACGCTTCGGCGGCAGCAACGCTTCGCCGTCGATCACCCGCATCATTGCCGCGAGGCCGGACTCGATGCCGGGATAAAATTCGCCGCGCTTGAAATGCGGCACGATGACTTCGTCGACCACGCGTTTTGCAGTGGCATCGTTCAGCGCACCTTCCAGTCCATACCCAACCTCGATGCGCAGAGCGCGGTCATCCTTGGCAACCAGCAGCAGTGCGCCGTCGTCAACACCTTTGCGCCCCAGCTTCCACGCCTCGGCGACCCGGATACCGAATTGCTCGATACTTTCCGGTTGGGTGGTCGGCACGATCAGCAGCGCAAGCTGCGCGCCCTTCTTCGCTTCAAATTCGGCAAGGCGTGCTTCGAGCGTTTGGATTTTCCCCGCATCCAGCGTGCCCGTCAGATCGGTAACACGCTGCGCGAGCGGCGGCACGGCCACTTCAGCCTGCGCCGCTCCACTGAGCAGCACCGCAAGCAGGAAAATTTGCGCTATCGATTTCATACTGAAAAATATAGGCGGTTTTGTAGGTGCGAATTCATTCGCACGAATAGCAGGTTGTGTGCGAATGAATTCGCACCTACGAAAGAAACACAACGCCATGAATTTACAAAACATCCACCATTAACTGCGTTGTTCAGGTTCATTTATTTCGCCACTGAGGCAGCGTCATGCGCCGCTGGTTGTGGCGCGGAAAAATCCACCGCGGGCGGACGCGCAATTTCTTTCTCGTTCTCTACCGTGAACGACGGCTTCACGCCGTAGCCGAACAGCATCGCGGTCAGGTTGCTCGGAAAGGAACGCACCGTGATGTTGTATTCCTGCACCGCCTTGATGTAGCGGTTGCGCGCCACGGTAATGCGGTTCTCGGTGCCTTCCAGTTGCGCTTGCAAATCGCGAAAATTCGCGTCGGATTTCAACTGCGGGTAATTTTCCGACACCACTAGCAAGCGGCTCAAGGCAGATGATAACTGACCCTGCGCCTGCTGGAATTTGTCGAACGCCTGCGCGTCGTTGATCAGTTCCGGCGTGGCCTGAATGCTGCCGACTTTGGCGCGCGCTTCGGTGACCCCCAGCAGCACGGTCTGCTCCTGCGCGGCGAAGCCTTTCACGGTATTCACCAGATTGGGGATCAGATCGGCACGCCGCTGGTACTGGTTCAACACTTCAGCCCAGCTCGCCTTGATCTGCTCGTCGCCGGTCTGGAAGGTGTTGTAGCCGCAGCCGCTGAGCAACAGAGTCAGACATAACAACCCGAATAATTTACGCATAACTTTCTCCCCGGAAATCGTTAATGTGAAGCAATCAAAATGTGCGAAAATGAAAATATACGCCAAACCCCTGTCATTTGTACAAACTATCCGAAAGAAATCTTTCCGAGAATAAACCTTCATGGAGCACCGCTAAAATCCATTATGCCCGCACACTCCCTTATATCGCATATCAAGTCCAATGTATCCGCCGCGCTGGATGAAGATCTGCGCGACGGCGATTTGACCGCGCAACTGATTCCCGAATTTCAGATTGCGACAGCAGGCATCGTCGCGCGGCAGGAAGCGGTGCTGTGCGGCACACTGTGGTTTGAGGAATGTTTTATCAGCCTCGACCCGACCTGCAAAATCCATTGGGCGATAGCGGAAGGTGCCACCATGCAGCCCAATCAGGAACTGTGCAAAGTACAGGGAAATGCGCGCGCCCTGCTCAGCGCGGAGCGTTGCGCGCTGAATTTTCTGCAGACGCTATCCGGCACGGCCACGCTGGTGCGGCGCTATGTCGATGCCGTGGCGGGAACCGGTGTGAAAATTATGGACACGCGCAAAACTCTGCCGGGACTGCGCATCGCGCAAAAGCACGCGGTGCTCACCGGTGGCGGGCACAACCAGCGCATCGGGCTGTTCGATGGCGTGCTGATCAAGGAGAATCACATCGCCGCCGCGCACGGAATCGACATGGTGATGGAGCAGGCGTTTCGCATCACCCCCGCAGATGTCCCCATCCAGATCGAAGTGGAAAATCTGGCGCAACTTTCCGAAGCGCTCAATGCGGGTGCCAAACTGATACTGCTGGATAATTTTATGCTGGCCGACCTGCGCCTCGCCGTAGCTCAGGCCGCCGGACGCGCGGAACTGGAAGCCTCCGGCGGCATCACTCTGGAGAGCGTGCGCATGTTTGCCGAAACCGGGGTAGATCGGATTTCCATCGGCGCGCTGACCAAGGATGTCACGGCGATAGATTTGTCGATGCGCATTGCTTAAATTTTGCTTGCAGACACAAACACCGATGGTTGTTGCTTCAGAATTCTCCCCGTCTGCGCGACGGTGTGACTTGCAATCCTTGCCATCCTTCCAGCACAGGCACAGCACTGAGTGGCCTGCAGCTTGGTTCCGCAAACGTTGCGCCTTGATTGCCCGCCTGATTGACCGGTTTGGAAACACCCGTAATCACTTTAGCCTGCTCGGGCGATATTCCCCACTGTTTTACCTGTGTACCTTTGTCACCGAAGTAAATCGCCCACTGTGCCGCGCCGGTTTTGTGCAAAGCCGTTGCTGTCCGCAATAATTCGTCCACAGCGGCATCGCTTGTATCGATTGCGGCAAACCGGTGCGGTTTTCCCACGCTGTCGTACCACAGTATCGAATTCTTTTTCATCTTCATTATTTAATTCCCGTTATATCGTTTATCCGGGCCGCGCATCTGTCTGATCGGATCACTGCCCCGCATATTGCCTGTTCCTCGCGGGCAGTGTTCTAGCCGAGCGGCGCGGCGACGGGGGAATGGCATCAAGCTTCAGGGAACGGCGATCTCTTGCCTCTGTTTCGGAATTGTATTGGGTTGCGCGATGACGCAATGCCGTTTTCAGCCCTGCCTTGTTGAGTGCCCGTTGTTTATCCAGAGTAGCGGCATCAACTTTCGCGAGAGCGCAGTGGGGTAGCGCGATACCGATAGCCGCCAACACCATCGCAAGTATTAATTTTTTCATTTCAGCACACCGTAAATTTCAATAAAAATAGTTAGCGAATACAACCATCACATCACCACACAACCGCTCTTATTCACAGTCGGGTCAGGGTTTGAAGCATTCCCCGCATCCGGACTGATAGTCTCATTGCCCGGATCAGCGTTACCGGCAGCACCGCCCCCGTCCGAATTACCCGC
>JAQTWT010000005.1 GCA_028689145.1 Gallionella sp. | reverse complement strand
AAGAGGATGAACGGTACGACCAGATGAGACTAGGGCTGTAGCCGCCTTGGGCGGCTCACGGTTTAATGGCCCCTTTGAGGGGCTCACCCAATAAGCCTCCGGCTTTGCCGGAGGTCATTTAACTGAGAAAATTCTATTTCTAACTCACGCTAATTTCAGAGCTGTTGAGAATGGGCTGTGTTCTGGCGGAAGCTGTGAGATTCGAACTCACGAAGGGCGCAAACCCTCGCCAGTTTTCAAGACTGGTGCCTTCAACCGCTCGGCCAAGCTTCCGGAGGCGCGCATTTTGAACCAAGGTGCGTGCCGTGTCCAGAAAAAGCCCCATTCAATTATGAAATGAGGCGGAAGGCGGGTGGTATTTTCAACGGAAAGTGGAGCAGGGCGGCTGAAGTTTCGAGCCGCTCGTGATGCAGGGCAACACGAACGGCTCCTTTTTCTTTGGTGCTGCTGGCACAGCATTTAACCTAAAAAACGCAGTTGACTGAAAATATCATTTTTCTTCAATGCGTTGGGCTGCTCTTGTAGGTGCGAATTCATTCGCACGCAACCTGTTGTTCGTGCGAATAAATTCGCACCTACCACCCCACTAACTGCGTTTTTTAGGTTTAATGCTGTGCCAGTACCGCGAGCATGCTTTCGACATCGACGATCTTGTCGCGCGGGGCACCGCGCCGTTCCCCGCGTGCCTGTTCCACGTCGTCTAGTTGTTTCCAATCGCTGAAAGAGACTATTTGCACGCCGCGTTCTTTCAGCAAAGAGCCGATGGCATCGCGGTCCGGCAGCTCTCGTACTTCAAGTCCGGCACCATCGGCCATCATGTGTTCGACCACGTGGGCCGACGCGCCCTTGTGCGATCCGATCAGTCCCTGCGGGCCGGTGCGCGCCCAGCCGACCGCATACTCGTTGGCGATCACGACGCGGCTGGACGGATCAACGACACGCCCGTCTTCGTTGGCGATGATCTTCGCTTTCTCGTCGTATGGAACACCCTCGATCCGTTCGGCGGCAAAACCGATCGCGGACAGCACCATCCCGACATCGAGGGTTTCGATCTCGCCGGTACCGCGCGCGGTTGCTGTACCGTCCGGTCGAGTCTCGAGGCGGTTTTTTTCCAGCGCCAGTCTGGCCACATTGCCGCCAGCATCGGCGATTACTTCGGTCGGCGAGACGAGGAAGCGCAGGTGGATTTTTTTTGCTTTTGTGCCGGGTGCACGCGCGGCGAACGACTGGAGTATCTTCAAATTCTTGTCCTGTTGCGAACCGCCCTCGGTTTCCGGAATAACGCAGCCTGCCAGTTCACCCGGGGCGACAACTGGATCGACATCTTCCATCTCGCCGAGCTCTTTGAGTTCGGGCGGTGTAAACGATGCTTGCGCCGGTCCGCGCCGCCCGAGCAGAAAAACCTCGCGCACCCGGCTGTTGCGTAGGGCTTCCAGCGCGTGTGTCGCGATGTCGGTTTTTTCGAGTTCTGCCGGTGTGCGCAGCAATATCCGCGCGGCATCAATGGCGACGTTGCCGTTGCCCACCACCGCGACACGCGATACCGACAAGTCGATTTTTGCGTGGCGGTAGTCGGGATGCCCGTTGTACCAGCCGATAAACACTGCAGCCGGTGTGCAGCGCGATATGCCTTCCCCAGGGATGCCGAGCCGGCGGTCTGCCTCGTTGCCTGTCGCATAGACGATCTGGTGGTAGTGCCGGCGCAACTCTTCCACTGACACGTCGCGCCCGAGGCACACGTTGCCCATAAACCTGAAGGTGGGCCGCGCCGCAGTCTTTTCGTAAACGCGGGTGACGGCCTTGATGCTCTGATGATCCGGCGCGACCCCTCCGCGTACCAGTCCGAACGGGGTGGGGAGGCGGTCGAACATATCGACATGGACGACCGTATCGGTGCGTCTGAGCAGTGCTTCCGCAGCGTAGAAACCGGCGGGTCCGGAACCGATGATTGCGATACGCATGAATTACCTCCGCGAAAAATTAATATATTTTGTATGTTGCATTCTAGCTGCTGAATGCTTGTCAGGGGGATGCTTGCATCATGTGATCGAAGCCAGCCCGTCAGCCACCGTTGGGTAACGCAGCTTTATCTTCATTTCGCGTTTCATCCGCTGATTGCTTAGTTGCCGCGATTCATTCATGAACGACCACAGCGCGGCTGAAACACTGCGCTCGGCTTCGCTGCGCGGCAGGCGCGGAGGGCGCGGCAGGCCGTGTGCATCCGCGACCGCATCGAAGTAATCGCCCATTCTCATCGCGCTGTCGTCGCTGGCGTGATAAACGCGGTTGGGCTTGGCATGGCGCAACGCGGTTACCACGATCCGCGCGAGATCGTCGGCATGGATATGGTTGGTGTAGCTGTCTTCCGCGTGAAGGATTGCGGATGTACCCGCACGCAGGCGTTCCAGCGGCAGGCGCTCGGCCGCATAGATGCCGGGAACGCGCAGGATGGTGGCGTTCACCTGATTGCGTTTTGCCCAGTCGCGAATTTGCCGTTCGGCATCCGCGCGAAGTTGCGCACGCACCGTCTGCGGGTTGAGCGGATGCGTTTCGTATATCCGGTCACCGCCGCAATCGCCATATACGCCGCTGGTGCTGATATAGATGAGGCGTTCGGGCGGTGCACTTCGGGATAGTGCAGCGAGAAGATTCTGGGTGCGGTGGTCAACCGCTAATTCCCTGTGCGGTGCGGATGCGGGCGGTGCAAAATGCAGCACGATGTCCGCCAGTCCGGCAATGCGCGCGAGGCTGGCGCGGTGGTCCAGATCGCCGGACAGGGGAGCGATACCCGCCGCGCGCAATCCGCCGCAACGTTCCTTGCGGCGCACCAGACCGAACAAGCGGTAATGCCCGCGCAACAATGCTGCAACCCGCATGGCGATGTCACCGCAACCCGCGATGAGAATTCTTTTCATGGCAGGATTATGCGTTAAAACCATTACCTGATGTAACTACTAGCCATTCGACTTGGCTACTAAAAAACACCGGACAAGTCGCTGGTTATCAGGGCGAATGGACTTCAATCGTCACTTGGCCGGATCAATAGTTTTGTAGGCTGGTGGCGAGCAAAGCGAACCCCAGCACAGGGTAAATTTATTCTCGAAAAAATTGGTGGGTACAAAAGCGTGCCACCTTACTCCCCCTTTTTCAAAGGGGGAAACTGTTGGCGATGCCGCCTTGGGCGGCTCACGGTTTTATCGGCCCCTTTGAGGGGCTCACCTATTAAGCCTGTCCTGAGTCTGTCGAAGTGGCCCAGGCATGTTCGAGATTGCAAAGCGCTGGGGGTCGTGCCTCACCTCCAGCCTACGCATAGCGATCTTTTTAATCTGTTTAATGGCCGACTCAATAATGCAGGTGCGTGGCGCGCATAGCGCGATTAACTTATTTTTGATTTATTGAGGTGATTCGCGATACTCTATTGTTTGAATGACCAGTAGTCGTGAGTTTCGGGTGATTTTTAATAACCAGCTATATCGGGAAGACGTAAAATAACGTCAGGGAGAATAAGTGGCTGAGGCGGAATTCCGGGTTGAAGACCTGTCAAATGGAACCAAGCGGGTAATTCTCACCGGCGCGTGGTCTTTGCGCGGCGTGCAGAATAACTTTTCCGAGTTGCGCGAGCATCTCTCCGCTTTTTTCGGCAACCCGTTCACCCACTGGGATTTGAACGGGGTGGAACAGCTCGACAGTGCCGCGGCAGTGATGCTGTGGACGGGCTGGGGCAAACACGTCGATCAGCGCATGTCGTTGCGCCCCGAACATGCCGCCCTGTTCAATATGCTTGCGGCCTTGCCTGCCGCGCATTCGTTGGAAGCGGGGCGCGGCAGCCTGATGGCCCCGTTTATTCTGCTGTGGGACAAATATCTGGAATTTTTCGGGCATCTCACCGGATTTCTTAATCTGGTTGGCAGCCTGATGTTCGAGTTTTTCTACATCCTGCGCCACCCGCGCAACATCCCATTCAAGGAAATATCCGCAAACTTTTACAAAGGCGGCGTGCAGGCTCTGCCGGTCACCGCGCTGGTCAGTTTCATGATCGGCATCGCGATGGGCTATCTGATGGCGCTGCAATTGCGTAAATTCGGAGCCGACATCTTTATCGTCAACATCGTCGGTTTGGCGGGCGTGCGCGAACTCGGCCCGATCCTGATGGCGATCATCGTGGCGGGGCGTTCCGGTTCCGCGATGACGGCACAGATCGGCGTGATGCGCGTTACCGAAGAGATCGACGCGTTGTCCACCATGGGCATTTCGCGTACTTTGCGGCTGATTCTGCCGAAAGTGATCGGCCTCACACTGGCCGCACCTTTGCTGGCTTTCTGGACATCCGCCTGGGCAATTTTCGGCGGTATGCTGGCCGCCAAGATACAGCTCGGAATCAGCATGGAATTCTTTTTGAATTACCTGCCGCAAGTGGTTGTACCGGTGACCCTGTCACTGGCAATATTCAAAGGATTGACCTTCGGCATCTTGGTGACGCTGATCGCCTGCCACTTCGGGATGCGCGTCATGCCCAACACCGAAAGCCTATCCGGCAGCACCACCTCGTCGGTGGTCACCGCGATCACTACCGTGATACTGGTCGATGCGGTGTTTGCCATCGTCACGCGGGGGATCGGCTTATGAGCAAGCACAGCCTCGCCTGCGAAATTACCGGGGTATGGACACAGTACGGTTCAACGGTCATCCATCGCGACCTCAATCTGGCGGTGAGAACCGGTGAAGTGATGGCTCTGGTGGGCGGTTCCGGCAGCGGTAAAACGACGCTGTTGCGCCACATTGTCGGACTCACTACTCCCTCGCGCGGCGAAATAAATTTGTTCGGCGTGAATCTGGCGAAGCTTGACCGCGAGGGTGCGCGCTTGGCACGCAACCGTTTCGGCATGCTGTTCCAGCAGGGCGCGCTGTTTTCCGCGCTCACGGTGTACGACAACATCGCGTTCCCGTTGCGCGAGCTGCGGCAGTTCGACGAGGAGTCCATACACCTGCTGGTGATGCATAAACTGGCGCTGGTCGAACTCGAACCGAAACATGCCTGGTTGTTGCCTGCACAATTATCCGGCGGCATGGTCAAGCGTGTTGCACTGGCGCGAGCGCTGGCGCTGGAACCCGAGCTGCTGGTGTTGGATGAACCGACCGCAGGCCTCGATCCGGATCGCAGCGAAAAGTTTGTTCATCTGATCAACAATCTCAAGAAACAACTGGGGTTGACCGTGGTATTTGTCACCCACGATCTCGATACGCTGGTCGGCATGACCGACCGTGTGGCGGTGCTTGCCGACCAGCACATCATCGCCGCGTGCACCCTGTCAGAATTAGCCCATGTAGATCACCCCTTCGCCCAAAACTTTTTTAAAGGCGTACACGAACGCCTGGATAGGACTGACAAATGGAAAACCGCCCCTACGCACTGATCGCCGGATTGTTTGCAATGCTGCTCGGAGTCGGACTCCTTGCCGCCTTCTGGTGGCTGGGTAACGCGCACACGCCGCAAAACCATTACCGCATGATCTCCATGAGCACGGTGTCCGGTCTGAACAAACAGGCTGCAGTACGCTTTCGCGGCGTGGATGTCGGGCATGTCGAGGGGATTTCACTGGACCCCAACAATCCGCTGGCTATCGCCGTGGAAATTTCGGTGGACAAGCAATTGCAACTGACCAAAGGATCGTATGGTCATTTGGCCGGACAAGGCCTGACCGGGCTTTCCTATATCGAACTGGACGACAACGGAAACGACAAGACCCCGCTGGGCGATCAACCTATGGTGCTCAACGAATCCGAGCTGGCCGGTATGCTGGCATCCGGCAAGAAGACTGTGTCACAGGTGCAGGAGATTGTGGTCAATGCCGACAAGTTGCTCAAGAGCCTGAATATGGTGCTGGACGACAAGGGGCGCCAACGTGTCAGCAATTTGCTGGCAAACCTAGATAACGCCAGCGAGGAACTTAAACCCCTGCTGAAATCATCCACCGCCACCATGGATGCGGCGCGTCCCAGCCTTGCCAAGCTCAATGCCACCATGGATGAGATCGGCAAGATCGGTGTGACCGTCAACGAGGAGACGCTGCCGCGCCTGCACCAGCTCACCCATCAACTGAATCAGGATGCGGTCAGCCTGAACCGCCTGATTTTGACGCTGGACGAACATCCTGAGAGCGTGATTTTCGGCAGGGCTACGCCCCGTCCCGGCCCCGCTGAAACCGGCTACAAGCCTTGAAGCGTGGCACTCTTCTGCTGCCTTGTTTTATCCTGCCGGGTTTGATGCTGGCGGGCTGTGCGCCGACTCCGCGCGACATCACGATGTACGGTCTTGCTTCTGCTCGGCCAGCACCCGGCCTGCCGGTATCCTTGCTGCTTGCACCGGTTGATGCCGCCCCTGTTTATCTGAGTAAAGACCTGCTGTACCGTCTAGGCTTTGCGGACAACCAGCTGCATCCCTATAGCAACAGCAGTTGGAATGCGCCGCCCGTTACGCTGTTTGCCACGGTTTTGCGCCAGACTGCCGGTGGCAACCTACTGACACTCGACCAATCATTCCAGACTGCCCGCTGCGCATTGCATATTGAACTCACCGGTTTCGAACAGGTATTCACCGACGCGCAGCACAGTCATGCTGAAATTGGCATGGATTTTTCACTGATGCAGTTACGCAATCGCCGCGAACTGGCGCGCAGCAAGTTGCGCTTCGAGGTGCCGGCGCAAAGCGCGGATGCGCGCGGCGGCGCAATGGCACTGGAACAGGCCAGCCATCAGGCCGCCAGCCGGATCGTCGCATGGCTGAATCAATCGCTGGCCTCCGCTGATCATTCCATGCGCAGCGCCTGCGAACGCTGATCCAAGCCGCAAACTGCGGGAGCGGGTCATACCCTGAGCCTGTCGAAGCGGCCCGCGAACAACTATGCTTGCTCAGGGTGCATTTTAAAGTGTTGGTAATGCTATCGGTAGCGTGCGCTGTGCGCACGATTTTGGGTTGTGTTGTCGTGCGCACAGCGCACGCTACACACAAACCCGACACAGATTAGCAAATTGACTAGCACTTTCAAATGCACCCGCTTGCTCATGACTTGTTGACGAAAGTCCGCTAGACTTGCATCAGAGGATAGCAGTGGGGGTAGTGCATATGGCATGGCATCGGATAACTTCCCGGAAGGTAAATCACGTTGCAGTGGTATTCATTGCCTTGCCTGCTTATGTGAGTACAACATGAAAACCGATATCTGTTGCACCGTTAAGCTCCTGCGCAAATACCTTCTGGCTCTGGCCGGTTGGAGCGTGCTGCTGGCCGCATCGCTGGCTTCGAATCTGCACTATGAACAGCACAATACTCTGGATATGGCCGCTGCATCTGCCCGTGCCAGTATCAGCAAGGACATCATTTTTCGCAAATGGGTAGCTTCCCACGGCGGGGTCTATGTAACGCCCAGCGAACGCACTCCGCCCAACCCTTACCTCACCGTACCCGACCGCGACATACTCAGCACCAAGGGCAAGTCCCTCACCCTGATGAATCCGGCCTATGCCTTGCGCGAGATGCAGGAGAATTTCATTGACGAGCATGGCAATAAGAGCCATATCGCCAGCCTTAAACCGCTTAACCCGAAGAATGCGGCCGATGCCTGGGAGGCCGGTGCATTGGCCAGTTTTGAGCGGGGTGTTAAAGAACTGACGGAAGTGCAGCAGATAGACGGTCAGCCCTATATGAGACTGATGCAGCCTTTTGTTGTTGAAAAGGATTGTCTCAAGTGTCATGCGCGGCAGGGATATAAACTGGGCGATATTCGCGGCGGCATCAGTACCTCAATCCCCTTGAAAACATATCTTGCGCACGAGCGTAACCGCGGAGCCGATCTGGCGCTGTCCCACAGTGTGCTCTGGCTGATCGGGCTGGCCGGGCTGGGGTTTTCCTACCGGCGTGAATGCCGGCTGGATGACGAGAGCGAAAAACTGGCCGACGCTTTGCGCGAGAGCGAAGCGCGCTACAAACGTATCACCGAGGGCCTCACGGATTATCAATATACGGTACGCATCGAAAATGGCCGCGCCGTAAAAACCACGCAAAGTCCGGGCTGTGTGACGGTGACGGGATATACGGCGGAAGAATTTTCCGCCGATCCCTACCTGTGGATTCAGATGGTCGTACCGGAGGATCGCGAGCGGGTCAGGGAACATGTGCGCCAAATTCTGGCGGGAAAGGATGTTCCGGCCATCGAACACCACATCATCCGCAAGGACGGGAAAATCCGCTGGGTGAACGACACGATCATCTTGTGCAGGGATGATGCCGGGAAGCTGCTGTCCTACGACGGCGTGATCAATGACATCACCGAGCGCAAGCAAGCCGAGGAGCAGATACGCAATCTGGCTTTCTATGATGTGCTGACGCAATTACCCAACCGCCGCATGTTGAATGACCGGCTCGGACAGGCAATGGCCGCCAGCAAACGCAGCGGCCTGTGTGGCGCGCTGATGTTCCTCGATCTGGACAACTTCAAGCCGCTCAATGATACCTACGGCCACGAGACCGGCGATTTGTTGCTGATAGAAGTGGCGCGCCGTCTGATCGGATGCGTGCGTGAAATGGATACCGTCGCGCGCTTCGGTGGCGACGAGTTTGTGGTAATGCTCAGCGAACTGGATGCGGACAAAGCCGAATCCGCCAAACAGGCGGGTGGTGTCGCGGAGAAGATTCGCACCACCCTGGCCGAACCGTACCGGCTGGTGAGAAAGCAAGAGGGCAAGGCAGAGATCGCCATCGAGCATCATTGCACATCGAGCATCGGCGTGGTGCTGTTCATCAACCACGATGCCAGTCCGGAGGACATCATCAAGTGGGCGGATTTGGCGATGTACCAAGCGAAAGACGGCGGGCGCAACCGGGTTTGTTTTTATGGGTGATGACAGGAATATTTTGATATGAGCAACATCATGCCGATGCAGAAAAATCATTCGCGCAAGCCCGGCTTTCCGCTGCGGCGCTTCGCGGCTGCATTTGCATTCAGTCTGTTGACCACCGTTTTTAGCGGTTGGCAGCTGTGGCAGATGCATTATCGCGCCGAGGAAATGTCGGCGAAGCATATCGATATCACCAAGGACGTTGGCAGCATCATGCTACTTGACGAGGCGCTGACCATGTCGGCGCGCATGGCCGCCGCAACCGGGGATTTCAGCTACGAAAAAAGGTACGATCAGTCCGATTCAGAACTGACATGGTATATCAAAGACCTGCGCGCCGATCTCCCGCAAGCTGAGCTAGCCCCTTTTATAGGGGAGACGGATGATGCCAACCTCGCGCTGATGAAGCTGGAGCGGCAGGCTTTTGCGTTGGCGCATCAGGGCAAGCGGCAGGAGGCGACGGCGTTGCTGGGCAGCGATGAATACCTGCGTTTGAAAAAAGTTTACGCGGGCGGCATGGAAAAAACCGTCAATGCCGCAAATGGGTTGATCGAAAGCGAGACCCGGCATTTTCACGCCATGTTTCTCTGGGTGATGGCGGCAAGCGTTATAGGTGTTCTGGTGTTGCTGGCGGCCTGGTTCTTTGCCGTCAGGTCGGCACGCAGTTGGGCCGCAGAGCGCAGGGAAGCGGAAGAAGCGTTGCGGCATGCACATGACGGGTTGGAGGTTTTAGTCGAACAACGCACCGCAGAATTGTTGAGCAACAACGAACAGCTTCAGCGCGAAATTTCAGAGCGCAAACTGACTGAAGTAAAAAATCAGCAGCTGACCCGGCTCTATGCCGCGTTGAGCCAGTGCAATCAGGCCATCGTGCGCTGCGCCAATCTGGACGATTTATTCCCGCAGGTCTGCCGCGATGCGGTGCTGTTTGGCGGTTTCAAGATGGCATGGATCGGCTTGCTGGATGAGGCGAACAAGCAGGTTGTGCCGGTTGCTTCATACGGCGATGGTGTGGAATATCTGGACGGTATCCGGATTTCGGCGGATGCCGCCGATCCTTCCGGTCTAGGCCCGACCGGCATAGCCATCCGCGAAAACCGGCCATACTGGTGTCAGGATTTTCAGCATGATCCGGCCACAGCACCCTGGCATGAGCGTGGTGCGCATTTCGGTTGGGGGGCTTCGGCCTCGCTGCCGCTGTACCGGAACGGTGTTGCCATCGGCGCTTTTACCCTTTACTCAAACGAGGCGAACGCCTTCAATGAAGCCGCACGCAAGCTGCTGGTTGAAATGGCGACAGACATCAGTTTCGCGCTGGATAATTTTGACCGCGAAGCCAGACGCAAACATACGGAGGAGGCGTTAAGCGACAGCGAGTTCCGCTTCAGGAGTCTGGTGGAGACCACCAGCGACTGGATTTGGGAAGTGGACGAAAATGCCGTCTATACCTACGCCAGTCCGAAAATACGCGACATTCTCGGTTATGAAGCCGCGGAAATGCTCGGGAAGACCCCTTTCGATCTGATGTCTGCCGAAGAAGCCAAACGGGTTGCAGACAGATTTGGCGTGATAGTGGCGGCGCGATTGCCGTTCAAAAACCTCGAAAACACCAATCTGCATAAGGATGGACATCAGGTTATTTTTGAAACCAGCGGTGTTCCGGTTATCAACAAGGAAGGAAAATTTTGCGGCTATCGCGGTATAGACAGGGACATCACCGGCCGCAAGCAAGCGGAGAATGCACTAGTCGAAAGCGAGGAGCTCATCGGGCAAGCGATGGGAACGGCGCGCGATGCCATCATCATTCTTGACGGTGAAAGCAGGGTAGTTACAGCTTGGAACCAGGCGGCTGAGGAGATTTTTGGCTACGGCAAGAACGAGATGATCGGGGCACAGTTGCACGAGATCATTACACCAGCCCGACACCGCGATGCGGCTAGAGCCGGCCTCGCGCGTTTTTCCACAAGCGGGCAAGGCCCTGTGATAGGCCAGACGCTGGAACTGCAGGCATTGCACAAGAACGGGACGGAATTCACCATTGAACTTTCCCTGTCCGCCATGCTACTCCACGGCAAATGGCATGCCATCGGTGTCGCGCGCGACATCCGCGAGCGCAAACAAGCGCAGCAAGCGATACAGAAACTCAACGAGGAACTGGAAAGCAAAGTGACGGCGCGTACCGCCGAGCTGGAGCATGCACGGCTTGAGGCCGAATCGGCCAACCGAGCCAAGTCGGATTTCCTCGCCACCATGAGCCACGAGATACGCACGCCGATGAACGGCGTGATCGGCATGATCGATGTGCTGCAGCAGAGCAGCCTGACCGGGCCGCAAATGGAGATGGCCAATATCATCCACGACTCGGCATATTCGCTGCTCGCCGTCATCAACGACATTCTCGATTTCTCCAAGATCGAGGCAGGAAAATTACAGATCGAATCAGTACCGATGTCCGTCGCCGATGTGGTGGAGGGGACGGGCGAATCCCTGTATCAGATGTCACTGAAGAAAGGTGTGGAGCTGACGCTGTTTATCGACCCGGCCACTCCGTCAGTTGTGTTGGGCGATGCCGGGCGGTTGCGCCAAATACTGGTTAATCTGGCAAATAATGCCATCAAGTTTTCCGGCGGGCAGCAGCGACAGGGCAAGGTGTCGCTGCGTGCCAGACTGATTAAAAGTGCTGCGAGAAGGGTGACGCTGGAGTTTCGCATACTCGACAACGGTATCGGTATCGACAAGGATGCGCAGGCGCGTCTGTTCGCCCCGTTTACCCAGGCCGATTCGTCCACTACCCGAACCTATGGCGGAACCGGGCTGGGGTTGGCGATTTCCCGCCAGTTGGCACATATCATGGGCGGCAAGATCAGCGTGAAAAGCGAACCGGGGACAGGCTCATTGTTCAGCGTGCGTCTGCCTTTTGATTTGCCGCCGGAACAACCGGCCGCCAATGGATCGTCATCCCCGGTTGCGGGACTGAACTGTCTGGTGGTAGGCGGTGCGGAGAGTCTGGCCGACGATCTTGCGGTCTATCTGCTGCATGAAAACGCTATCGTCGAACGTGCCGCTGACTTGGCGGCGGCCGGAGAATGGATCTCTGCCCGTCCGCCCGGGCAGTACATCGTGGTCATCGACACTGAGGGCACCAATCCGCCGCTGACGACATCGCTGTTGAATGACATGCGCGCTGCCGCCCGCAACAGTAACAGCGTTGATGTACGCTTCGTCGCCATCGAGCGCGGCGGGCGCAGGCAGTGCCGGGTCATTGCTGACGATCACGTCGGGCTGGATGCCGAGGTGATGCATCGCCATGCGTTGCTGGAAGCGGTGACAATTGCCGCCGGACGCGCCACACAGTCTGAAGTGGAAGTTATACACGGCAAAACAAACAGAATCAGATCCGCGCTGTCCCGCGAGGAAGCGCGTCACCGGGGCAGCCTGATCCTGGTTGCCGAAGACAACGAGATCAACCAGAAAGTCATCCTGCAACAACTGATGTTGTTGGGGCAAGTTGCCGACATTGCCAACAATGGCCGCGAGGCGTTAAAGCGCTGGCAGAGCAGCGATTACGCGATTCTATTTGCCGATCTGCACATGCCGGAGATGGACGGCTACGAGCTGACCGCGGCGATTCGCGCCGCCGAAGCTGGCACCGGCAAACACCGCACCCCGATTATCGCTTTCACCGCCAATGCGCTGAAAGGCGAAGCCGATCGCTGTCTCGCGATAGGCATGGACGATTACCTGAGCAAACCGGTACAACTGGCCGATTTGAAAGTGATGCTGAAAAAGTGGATGCCGGAGGTTAGTCCCGATCCGCTGGCGGGCGAAGCTACAGCAAAGGGCGTATTGCCATACGCTCCTACGGATGTCCCAATGGTAGGGGCGTATGGCAATACGCCCTCGGTGGCAGGGAAGCCCGACCTACAACAACCCGCAATAATTGGAGGAACTCCCATGATAGTTGACGTGAATGTACTGAAGGCGCTGATCGGCGACGACGAGGAGATGATCCGCGAATTCCTGCACGACTTCCGCCTTAGCGCGGCGAAGATCGCGGTGGAGTTGCGCGCCGCCTGTGCGGCGGGTCAGGCAGCGGCTGCCGGAGCATTGGCGCACAAGCTCAAGTCGTCGTCGCGCTCGGTCGGTGCGCTGGCGCTGGGCGAGCTGTGCGCCGCGATGGAGAAGGCGGGCAAGGCGGGGGATGCCGAAGCTTTGGCGGTGCTGTTGCCGAAGTTTGAGCAGGAGCTGGCGGGCGTTGAGGGTTTTCTTGACGGGTATTGAAAAGCGCAATAGACCTGCAGTAGCGTGCGCTGTGCGCACGATTGATGTGTTGTGTCGTGCGCACAGCGCACGCTACGCTGGTCGGTTTAAGCGATCACACCAAAATCATCGGCAAGCTTTTCGGTGATCAGTGCATTTATAGATTCGGCCATTAATTGATTGAAATAGTTGCCAAACCGTAGGCTAGTGGTGAGGCACGAACCCCAGCATTTGGTGACCTCGAACAAGCCGGGGTTCGCGTAGCTCACCATCAGCCTACAAAACTATTTGATGGCCGACTCAATAGTAGCGTGCGCTGTGCGCACGACACAGCATATCGACCGTGCGCACTTTTTTCCTGTCAGACAGACACCGACAGCACTCTCAGCCAAACACCTATATCAATTGGTCGTCTAACCGCGTATAGGTACAAACTGCATTTTGTCCGACACGCACAACCGGTGCGTCGTAATTGCTTCATGTGTTAAATAACTTGATCTGGTCGTGCCCGCAACTCACACAACCTTGTGGCGCGTGCGCTCAGAACTTGGGGGGAGCACCATGAAAGTTTTTGACATTTACTCCGGACGAACAGCGTTCGCCGCGCCGTTGCGCGCGGTGCTGGGTATGCGGAGCATTCCGGCAGCTAGCAATATGCGGCACGGAATAAAAGCGGGGTGACAGACATGCGGGCATCCGACTTCACTGCTTCTCCCCAGACAACCCGGCTGGCGCTGGTGTGCATGGCGCTGCTGCTGGTCGTGCCGCTGATCGGGCTGGCTGTGGTCAAAATATATGTCCCGCAGGAAGAGCAGGAAACCTACCGCAATCTGGAGGTGATCGCCAAGCTCAAGGCCGATCAGCTCGAAAACTGGCTGGGCGAGCGGCGCGGGGACAGCGAAGTGCTGGCTGGCGACCATGCCTTCGCGGCATCGGTCGATCAATTTGCGCAGCATGAGCAGGATGCGGAACTGGCCAAACTGATTCTGGATCGCTTCGACAAGCTGCGCAGCAGCTACCAGTACACAAAAATCCTGTTGCTGAACACCGATGGTCGGTTGCTGCTTGTGTCAGGCGATGAAGTGACAGCCTCACCTGTTGTTCCGGGGCTGTGGCATCAGGCGCTGGACAGCAAACAAGTGCAACGGCGCCCCATTTACCGCGACGATGAAGGCCATATCCATCTGGAGTGGGCGGTGCCGCTGGTGGTTGCGGATGCGCAAGGCGCGCGCACTGTAGCGGTGGTGGTGTTGCGCGTTACGGCGCAGCAATTCATTTTTCCGCTGATCGAGAGGTGGCTGACGGCCAGCGCCAGCGGCGAAACTTTGCTGGTGCGCCGCGATGGCGAATCCGTGCAGTATCTCAACCAGTTGCGCCACAACAATGCTGCCCCGATGACTGTTAGCCACCCTCTGGCCGCAGCGGAACTCACGGGTGGCATCGCCATCCGAGCGAACCGGCCCGGTACAGTGAAGGGGATAGACTACCGGGGCACGGAAGTGCTGTCCGCCTACCGTCCGGTGACTGGGACGGACTGGCATATCGTCGCCAAGCTCGACCGCGACGAAGTGTTGGCACCGATGTGGGATATGGTGCACTGGATCAGCCTGATCGCGCTTGTTGCCGTTGCCGCGATCATGGTGGCATTGCGCTTGCTGTGGCGGCAGCAGAAGCGCAGTCACACGCTGGAGTTGCAAGCTCATGCGATGGAGGCAATCGAAGAGAGCGAGCGGCGTTACCGCATTTTGGCCGACTCCGGTCAGGCACTGATCTGGGAAGCGGACACCGATAAGTTGTGCAAATACTTCAATAAAGTCTGGCTGGATTTCACCGGGCGCAGTCTGGAGCAGGAATGGGGCAACGGCTGGGCGGAGGGCGTGCACCCGGATGATTTGCAGCGCTGTGTGGACAGTTATGTGGCGGCTTTTGACCGGCGTGAAAAATTCAGCATGGACTACCGCTTGCGCCGCCACGATGGGGAATACCGTTGGATACAGGACGACGGTTGCCCGCGCTATGACAGCGCGGGCGAGTTTATCGGCTACATCGGTTACTGTCTGGATATCACCGAACGCAAATTTGCCGAGGCGGAACTAAAGAAACGCAACGTCTTTGTCGAAACCCTGCTGGAAAATGCCCCGATCGGATTTGCCTTGAACACGATGGATGATGGCAGGTTCCTGTATGTCAGCCGGCGCTTTGCTGCCACTTACGGCGTACCACAAGCCAGCCTGGAAGACGTGGGAGATTTTTTTGAAAAGGTGTACCGCGATCCGGTGTTTCGTGAGCAGATCCGTGCGCGCGTCATGGCAGACATAAGCAGTGGTGATGCGGCGCGCATGCATTGGGAAAATGTTCCGCTTATCACGGAAAGCGGCGAGCGCAAATTTGTCAGTGCCGCCAACATTCCGTTGCCCGAGCAAAACATGATGATTTCGGTGGTATGGGATGTGACGGATATATATCAGGCCGAGATTTCCCTGCGCGAGAGCGAGCAGCATTTCCATTCCCTGTTCGAGAACATGCTGGAGGGGTATGCATATTGCCGGATGATTTTCGAACAGGATTTGCCCCGCGACTTTGTCTATCTGGAGGTCAACCATGCGTTCGAGACCCTGACCGGTCTGAAGGATGTGGTTGGGAAAAACATCAGTACAGTCATCCCCGGCATATACGAATCCGATCCGGCGTTATTTGAAATATATGGCCGGGTGGCGCTGACCGGGCAGCCGGAGCGCTTAGATATCTATGTGGATGCCCTGAACAGATGGTTCTCGATTTCGGTTTATTGCCCGGAGCATGAATATTTCGTCGCCGTGTTCGATAACGTCACCGCACGCAAGGCGGATGAAGCGAAAATTCGGCGCTTGACCCAGCTCTACGCTGCATTGAGCCAGTGTAATCAGGCCATCGTACGTTGTACCAATGAAGCCGAATTGTTCCCGCAAATCTGCCGCGACGCGGTGCAATTCGGCGGCATGAAAATGGCGTGGATCGGCCTGTTTGATCCCGGTACGCAAACGATCAAGCCGGTCGCTAATTTTGGCATCGGCACCGAACAACTGCAAGACCTCGAAATTTCGGCGGATGCCGATAGTCCGTTCGGTTTTGGCTCAACTGGCGCAGCCATCCGCGAGAACCGGCCGTACTGGTGCCAGGATTTTCAGCACAATCCGCTGTGCGAGCCGTGGCATGACAGCAGCATACGCTTTGACTGGGCTGCCTCGGCGGCATTGCCGCTGCACCGGGAAGGCACCGTCATCGGTGCCTTCACCCTGTATGCCGGAGAGGTGAATGCATTCGACGAAGATGCGCGCAAGCTGTTGGAAGAAATGGCGACGGATATAGATTTCGCATTGGATAATTTTGCCCACGAAGCGCAACGCGAGCGCGCCGAAAACGAAGCCCGGCTGTTGATGCAGCGGCTCACGCTGGCCACCGAGGCCGCCAGCATCGGCATCTGGGACTGGCATTTGCAAACGGATCAGTGGTACGCCACGCCCACTTATTCCACCATGCTGGGATATGCGCCCGAACCGGGCTTGCTGGACCGCAAGGTCTGGCTGGAGCGGACGCACCCCGAGGACCGTGAAGCGGTAGCGGAAAAAATTCGCGCCGTGCTGGACGGAAGCGCTGCACCATACCAGTATCAAGCGCGGATACGCCACGCCGACGGTGTTTACCGCTGGATCAATGTGATCGGGTGCGTGGCCGAACGGGATGAAAGCGGCAAGGCGATCCGCATGCTCGGGGTGCGGATGGACATCACCGAGTTCAAACGGATGAGCATCGCTTTGGCCGAGAAAGAAAACCGTTTAGCCACTCTGGTGCGAACTATTCCCGACCTGATCTGGCTGAAGGATGCCGAGGGTGTTTACCTGAGCTGCAATCCGATGTTCGAGCGTTGTTTCGGCGCAAAGGAAGCGGACATTATCGGCAAAACCGATTACGATTTTGTGGATAAAGAGTTGGCGGATTTTTTTCGCGAGCATGATCGCAAGGCGATGGCAGCGGATAAACCCTGCGTCAATGATGAATGGGTCAGCTTCGCCGATGACGGGCATCGCGCCTTGCTGGAAACCATCAAGACGCCGATGCATGATGCCGACGGAAAACTGGTCGGCGTACTCGGCATTGCGCGCGATATTACCGAGCGCAAACGCTCGGAGGATTTGTTGCGCAAACTCTCGCTGGCGGTGGAGCAGAGCCCCAACTCCATTGTCATCACCGACCTCAATGCGAACATAGAGTATGTCAACCAGGCTTTTGTCAAAGCGACCGGCTACGGCTTAGACGAGATTATCGGACAGAACCCGCGCATCCTGCATTCCGGCAAGACCCCGAAGGCGACTTATGAAGACATGTGGGCACATCTGAGCCGCGGCGAGATGTGGAAAGGCGAATTCATCAACAAGCGCAAGGACGGCAGCGAATACATCGAGTCGGTGCAAACCTCGCCGGTGCGCCAGCCGGACGGCAGCGTGACCCACTATCTGGCGATCAAGGAAGATATCACCGAGTTCAAGCAGGCGCTGTCGGCGATATACCGGCTCAACGCGGAGCTGGAAGATAAAGTGGTGTTGCGCACCGCCGATCTGGAACACGCCCGGCTTGAAGCCGAACAGGCCAACCGTTCCAAGTCGGACTTTCTCGCCGCGATGAGCCACGAGATTCGCACCCCGATGAACGGCGTGATCGGCATGATCGATGTGTTGCAGCAGAGCAGCCTGACCGGGCCGCAGATGGAAATGGCAAATATCATCCACGACTCGGCTTTCTCGCTGTTGTCCGTCATCAACGACATTCTCGACTTCTCCAAGATCGAGGCCGGCAAGCTGCAGGTTGAGAGCTTGCCGCTGTCGGTCACCGGTGCGGTGGAGGGAGCGTGCGATGCCCTGTATCAGTTGGCTTTGAAGAAAGGCGTGGAGCTGACGCTGTTCACCGATCCGGATATTCCCGCAACAGTTATGGGCGACGAGGGGCGGTTGCGCCAGATACTGGTCAATCTGGCGAACAACGCCATCAAGTTTTCCAGCGGGCAGCAGCGGCAAGGTAGGGTATCGGTGCGCGCCGTGCTGGTTGAAGATGGGCAGAGCAGTTTCCCTCTCCTCAATCCTCTCCCGCTTGCGGGCGAGGAGGCGAACGAATCGCTTCGCGATGCTAAACAAATCCTGCTGGAGTTTCGCGTGAGCGACAACGGCATCGGCATCGATGAAGCGACTCAGGCGCGGTTGTTTACGCCCTTTACCCAGGCAGACACCTCCACCACCCGGACTTACGGCGGCACCGGGCTGGGGTTGGTCATCTCTCGCCGATTGGCAAATATCATGGGCGGCGAGATCACGGTGCAGAGTGAACCGGGTAAAGGCTCATTGTTTAGCGTGCGCCTGAAGTTCGATCTGCCGCCGGATGTAGGTCGGGATTCATCCCGACATGATGGTGAAGGTGTCGGGATAAATCCCGACCTACTCGCCGGGCTTCCCTGTCTGGTGGTGGGCGGCACGGAGAGTCTGGCCGATGACCTTGCTGCTTATCTGGTGCATGAGGGTGCGCTGGTCGAACGGGCAACAGAGCTGGCGGCTGTCCGGCAATGGATTGCCGCCCGTCCATCCGGCCTGAGCATCGTGGTCATTGACACTGCGGGTGGCACCACTTCGCTGGATGAACTGCGTACGGTGGCGCATGCACAGCCAGACCGGGAGGTGCGTTTTGTCGCCATCGGGCGCGGCGGTCGCAGGCAGTGCCGGAGTGAGGCGACCGATTTGGTCGGACTGGATGCCGAGGTGATGCATCGCCGCACTTTTTTGGAGGCGGTGGCGATTGCTGCCGGGCGCGCCAAACAGCCCGAGCTGGAAGGTGCTCATCGCGATACCAGCGTACACCCCCTGCTGTCGCGCGAAGAGGCACGTCAACAAGGCCACCTGATCCTGATCGCCGAAGACAACGAGATCAACCGGAAAGTCATCCTGCAACAACTGATGTTGCTCGGGCGCACCGCCGACATCGCCAGCAATGGCCGCGAGGCGTTGCAGCGCTGGCAAAGCGGCGATTACGCGATCCTGTTCGCCGACCTGCACATGCCGGAGATGGATGGTTACGAGCTGACAGCGGCGATTCGCGCAGCAGAAAAAACTGCCGACAATGAAACGAGAAAGCGCCGTACCCCGATCATCGCCTTTACCGCCAATGCGCTGAAAGGCGAGGCCGATCACTGCCTCGCCATCGGCATGGACGATTACCTGAGCAAGCCGGTGCAATTGGCCGACCTGAAAGCGATGCTAGAAAAATGGTTGCCGGTGGCGAGTTCCGATCCGCTGGCAGGCGAAGCTGCATCAACTTCAGAGAGTCAGTCCCTTCCCCCTGCAAGGGGGAAGGCTAGGATGGGGGTAGAACAGAAAGAGCAGCAGGAAAGCCGAGTTTCTACCCCCTCCCTAACCCTCCCCCTGCAAGGGGGAGGGGATACGCCCGTTGACGTAAACGTACTCAAAGCGCTGATCGGCGACGACGAGGCGATGATCCGCGAATTTCTGCACGACTTCCGCCTCAGCGCGGCGAAGATCGCGGCGGAGTTGCGTGCAGCTTGTGTGGCAGAACAGGCGGCGGCTGCCGGAGCATTGGCGCACAAGCTCAAGTCCTCGGCGCGTTCGGTGGGTGCGCTGGCGCTGGGCGAGTTGTGTGCCGCAATGGAGAAGGCGGGCAAAGCGGGCGATGCCGAAGCTTTGGCGGTGCTGTTGCCGAAGTTCGAGCAGGAGCTGGCAGGCGTTGAAAGTTTTCTTGAGGGATATTGAACAGGTCAGTTAAAGTTGGGTAGGATGGAATATATTTGGGGGGCTGCGATGATAATAGAACCAGAGATTTTGCATGCACGTATCCTGATCGTCGACGATCACGAATTCAATGTCCGTTTGCTGGAGCGTATCCTGAAAAACGCCGGTTATACCTCTATCACGACCACGACCAATTCGAAGGAGGTCTGCGATCTGTACCGGGAAAAACGCTATAACCTGATTCTGCTCGATGTCGAGATGCCCGGCATGGACGGATTTCAGGTGTTGGAGGAGCTCAAGAAAATCGATCCGGATGATTATCTGCCGGTAATCATGATTACCAGCCACCCGGAGTACAAGTTGCGCGCGCTGCATATCGGTGCGAAGGACTTTATCAGCACGCCGTTCGATCGGGAAGAGGTGCTGGCGCGCGCGCACAATATGCTGGAAATACGTTTGCTGCACGAGGAAACCAGAAAGCACAGCAAAGCGCTGGAGCAGGAGTTGGAAGAGGTGGAGTCAGGTCAAACGCTGGTTATCATGCAAGATATGCCCGATGAAAAATGGATATAGGAATTTTGGACAAAAACGGGCGGCGCAGTAGGGCTGAGCGCGGTATCTTTTACAATAGATGATGGTATATTCCATGCATAAACGGATTAACCGATCATTTAAGGGTTGCTTATGACGAATAAACTCACTATCAAGATTTTGGTACTCGACGACGAGCCTTTTGCGCTCAAGCTGACCTCCCGCATGTTGGCGAATCTGGGCTACAACTCGGTTACGCTTTGCGATAACGGGCGTGCCGCGCTGGAGCAGGTCGATAGCGCGGAGCATCGGCCCGACATGATTCTGCTGGATTTGAATATGCCGGAAATGGACGGGATCGAATTTGTGCGCCACTTGGTCGAGCGGCGCTATACCGGTAGCATTATTCTGCTTAGCGGTGAAGACGAGCATATGTTGCAGGCTGCCGAGAATCTGGTGCACACGCATAAAATCAAGGTGCCGGGCAGCTTGCAAAAACCTGTCACACCGGAGAAGCTGGCGGCGTTGCTCGAAAAATGGGTGCCATCCCCGCAAGCAGGTGCGGCAGAGGCGGTAAAAATCCACGGTGCGGACGAGTTGCGCGCTGCCATAGCCAACGGTGAGCTGGTCAATTATTACCAACCCAAGGTGGAACCAGCCACCGGTTGGGTGATGGGCGTGGAAACTCTGGTGCGCTGGCGTCACCCCACCGATGGCATGGTGTATCCCTGTGAATTTATAAGTCTGGCGGAAACACATGGCCTGATCGATGAACTGACCCGCGTGGTGCTGACCGGCGCGCTTGCGCAGGCCAAAATCTGGTATGAAGCTGGGCTGTCATTGCAACTGGCGGTCAACGTGTCGATCGACAATCTTGCTTCGCCGGATTTTGCGGATTTTGTTGCCGGGCTTGCAGCCGGGGCGGGTGTGCCGCCGCAGAAGGTGGTGCTGGAAGTGTCGGAAAGCCGCATCCCGATGGATGACCTGCGCGCACCGCTTGAAACCCTGACCCGGTTGCGTATGAAGCGTTTTCGTCTTTCAATCGACGAATTCGGCACCGGGCGTTCATCGCTGACGCAGTTGCGCGGCATTCCCTTCGATGAACTGAAAATTGACCAGAGTTTCGTGCATGGCGCATGGTCGAACAAGACGGTGCAGGCCAAATACGATGCCAGTCTGGCTATCGCGAGGCAGCTGGATATGGAAGTCGTGGCGGTGGGTGTGGAAGATGAAAATGACTGGGATAATTTGCGCCGTACCGGGTGCGATCTCGCCCAGGGTTATTACATTGCCAAGCCGATGCCTGCCGCCGATTTGCCCGGCTGGATACAGACCTGGCAAGCGCGGATGAAGGAATGATCCTGGAAAACGCAGTTGAGGGGTTTGTAGGTGCGAATTAATTCGCACGAATAATGAGTTATGTGCGAATGAATTCGCACCTACACCGCCCGCGCAATACCATGAACATTCGATATATTTATCAGTAACCGTAGGGTGGGCACGCTTCTGTGCCCACGCGGATACCAAGCTGTGTGGGCAAACGATGAAGCCATTTGCCCGCCCTACGACATTTCTTCGAGGGAGACATCCATCATGAGCACCCCGAACTCAGCCGTTGCCACGATCCTGATTGCCACGGACATCGTTGATGATGCGGCGATCGTGAAGGATATTCTGGGCGAGGAATTCAAGCGCGTCTTTGTTTCTTCCGATCCGGCGCGGGCGGTAGCGGACTTTGAACAGCATCATCCGGACGTGCTGATTCTGGCATTCAACCAACTGGAAAAGTCGGAACGCTACTATCTGGGGTTGTATCGCTTGTGCAAGTCACTGCATCAGCATCCCCACCGCACCGTAATTCTGTGCAACAAAGATGAAGTTAAGCGGGTTTACGAATTGTGCATGAAGGATTTTTTCGACGACTACATCCTGTTTTGGCCGATGACCTATGATCCGTGCCGGTTGCTGATGTCGGTGCACTATGCGCTGCGCGATCTGGCATCGCTAAAATCCGGCGGGCCGTCGGCGGCAGAATTCGCGGCCCAAGCACGCCGTTTGGCCGAGTTGGAAAACACCTTGAGTCGGCAGATGGCACAGGGCGGACAACATGTCGAAGCGGCCAGTTGGGCGATGAAACAAGCCGAACAAAAAATTGATGCAAGCCTGGACAAGTTTTCACAGCGGATCATCAATGGCGAGATGCCCGAGTCGGTCGAGATCAAGAATGCCGACAACCTGAAAAAAGAAATCAGCCATCTCAAACAGGATGAAATTCAACAGCACTTCCATACCGCCGCCGAATCCAGCCAGCCGCTGAAGCAGTGGGCACACCAATTAAAGCAGGAATGCGAGCCGCTCCTGAAATCGGCACGCACCATGAATGCGATGGCCGAGCGCATCAGGCCTACCGTACTGGTGGTGGACGACGACGAGTTCCAGCGCAAACTGATCGGCAAACTGCTGGAAGCGGAAAATTACCAGCTTGTTTTTGCCACCGGCGGTGCCGATGCCTTGAATATTTTGCGCAAAACGCGCCCGGATATCATATTGATGGATGTCATGATGCCCGATCTGGATGGTATGGAAACCACGCGGCGCCTGAAGGCTATTCCGCATTTTGCCAAGACACCGGTCATCATGGTTACCGGCAACAGCGAGGGAAATGTGGTAGTTGACAGTTTGAAGGCGGGGGCATCCGATTTTGTGGTTAAACCTTTTGATCGTGCCACGCTGCTGGCCAAGATAGCGCGTGTGATAAGTGCGGCAGCCGCAGCGTAGCAAATGCACGGCGGTATGGGTTTGCGGTATATTTGCAATGCGGTAGTCTGGATGCATTGCTGTTCAATTAACCGTTCGTGGTGAGCTTGTCGAACCACCAGCTTCGCAACTGGAGCCCTTCGACAAGCTCAGGGCGAACGGAAATTTTTATAAAGTGAACAGCATTGGGTCTGGATGACATTTTAACCGGGGGGAACATGGACTATAACATGCGATTTTTGGCGGTTGACGACATGGACAGCATGCGTCGTATCATGTCCAAGAATCTTAACCAGATGGGTTTCAAAAATGTTGTGACAGCGGGCAACGGCACCGAGGCGTTGCGGATTCTTCAGTCGCAAACTATTCATGCGGTCATAACCGACTGGAACATGCCGGGGATGACCGGCCTGGAGTTGACCAGGGCCATCCGTGCGGATGCCAAGTTGGCCAAGTTGCCGGTGTTGATGGTGACGGCCGAGGCGGATCGCCATCAGATCGAGTTGGCGATCGAATCTGGGGTATCCGATTTTCTGGTCAAGCCATATTCGGTTAACCGGCTGGAAGAAAAACTCAATAACATCTTTGATAAGCCCAAGCCGATGTTTGCATCGGCCAAACCGGCCGCATTTAGCGCCGGGAAAGCGGCAAAGCCTGCCGCAGGCATGGCAACACCCTCGGGTAATGCCGAACCACCCGCGATCATGTTGAATGGTGACTTTAAGAAAATGCCGCACAAGGCGAACTTGCTGGTGGTCGATGATGTGCCGGAAAATCTGGATGTGCTGGTCGAATTGCTCGAGGACGAATACCGTGTCAATGTGGCCAACAGCGGGGAGCGGGCACTGGAAATCCTCGGGTCGGGAAAAATTCCCGATCTGATTCTGCTCGACGTGATAATGCCAAAGATGGATGGTTTTGAGGTGTGCCGCCGGATCAAGGCAAACTCTGCCACTGCCGATGTTCCGGTGATTTTTCTGACCGCCATGAACGAGGCGACCGATTTGGTGCACGGGTTTGAAGTCGGCGCGGTGGACTTTGTGACCAAGCCTTCCGATCCGCTTATTCTCAAGGCGCGCATCAGTACCCACCTCAGGCTGAAGCGTCTGCTCGAGGAAATCAAACGTAATCACCAAGAGCTGCTTAAGAACCATGCCGCCCTTGAGGAACATACCCGCCTGCGCGAGGAAGTTGACCGTATCGCCCGCCACGACATGAAGAACCCGATTGGCGGCATCATTAATTTCTCCTCGATGTTGCTTGAGGATGACATGATTACCAGGGATCAGAAGTCGATTATCAAGGACATCGAGCAATCCGCGTATAGCGTGTTGAATATGGTCAATTTGTCGTTCGATCTGTACCGGATGGAGCAGGGAACCTACGAATTCAACCCGTGCAAAATTGATGTCGTACAAATATTAAACCGCATCATTAAAGAGAAAAAATCCGAGCTGGATAGCCGTAAAATTACCGTGCAGTTTATGGCCAACAGCAATGTGGTCAAAGAGCACGAGGCGTTTGAAGCGCTGGGTGATGAATTGCTGTGTTATTCGATGTTCAGTAATTTATTCAAGAATGCCGTGGAAGCTTCCGGCGCGAAGCATACGGTCAAGATCGACCTGCATGTCGTTGACGATCTTGCCATGATCAGTATGGTCAATCACGGTACGGTCCCCCAGGAGATTCGCGAACGCTTCTTCGATAAATTTGTCACCTCCGGAAAGCCGGGCGGCACAGGCATCGGCACCTATTCGGCGAAGCTTATTGCCGAGACCCAGCATGGACAGATATCGATGAATACCTCGGACGAAAACAATACCACGACGGTCTCCGTGATGTTGCCCAGACCGCAGCTTGCAAACACCACCCAAGCTGTGAAATGACGGTTTCGCGGCATGTTTTGATAGGCGCCATTTTCGATGAGAGGGCTTGATACGGAAAAAGGCTTATGTGCGGTTCGCCTTCTGCTGGTGGACGATGATGCCTTTAGCCGCAAGCTGACTCTGGAAATCCTGCACAGGCAGGGCATTGCTGTCGATATGGCCGATAACGGTGCCGAGGCGGTTGAAAAGGTCGGTCAGGCCGATTATGCCGCCGTGCTGATGGATTGCCGGATGCCGGTGATGGACGGCTTTGAGGCAACCCGCAAGATTCGGGCTGACAAGCGCTTCGCCAATCTTCCCATACTCGCCATGAGTGGCGATGCCACTGAAGATGACCGGCAGAAATGCCTCGAATGCGGGATGAACGGCTGTATCGAAAAACCCTTAGATGTCGGACAGCTTTTCACCACGCTGGCGCACTGGATCAAGTTGGATGCACCTGCCGTTTTCGGACAGGGTATCCGGGCTGCAGCGTATGACGATGCCGCGCCAAATATTCCCGGACTGGAAATAGACAAGGCTTTGCGGCATCTGGATGGCAACGTCAATTTGTTTCGCAAACTCATCAGCCGCTTTGGCGCAACACAGGCTGATACTGTGACGCGCATCCGGGCCGCTATCGACAGCGGCGATACCGAAACCGCCATCCGGACAGCGCATACCTTCAAAGGGGTGGCGGGCAATATCGGTGCGACCCGAATGTTCGAGCGTGCCGCCACGGTTGAAGGCATGCTGAAGCAGGGCGGGGCCGATGACCTGACCGATGTTCTGGATGCAATGGAGCGGGAGCTGCATCTCCTGTTACAGCAGATAGCCGTTGCGATGCAGAGCTATGAGCCTCCCGTAGATACGTTACCGGATGGTTGTGTGGATATGGCTACATTTAGCGCTGAGCTGCGTGATTTTGCAGCGTTACTGGCGAGCGGAGATTCACGCGCCCGCAAGCTTGCCGGTGGTATTGCATCACGCCTAGGTGCGGCCGGACAGGACATGGCCGCCAGCCAGCTCAAAGAATTTATTTCCCGGTATGATTTTCAGGGGGCAACGGACACGCTCAAGAAAGCCGCGCAGGCATTAGGGATAGTACTGTGATATTTGCCGCAGAGATGTGGTGCACCGCTCCACATCTCTGCGAACTGCAAGTTATAGCGCCTTGCTCACTTTCATGATGCCCGGGTCTTCGTCGCTGGTTTTGCTGGTGAAGCCGAGGCGATTCATCAGTTTGAGCATGTTGTGATTGTTGTTCAATACTTCGCCCTCGATGGTACTCAGCCCTTTTGAGCGCGCCGCTTCCATCAGCGAGACCATGAGTTTTTGTCCCAGCCCCTTGCCGGTAATATTGTCCGCCACCACCAGTGCGAACTCGCAGGAATCACCGTCCGGATTGATCGCGTAACGCGCCACACCGAGTTCGATTTCCTTGTCCTGATCGGCAGCAGTTACCGCGATTAGCGCCAGCTCTTTGTTGTAGTCGATCTGGGTGAAGCGTACCAGCATGGTTTCGGTGAGCTCCTGCATACTGTTCATGAAGCGGAAATATTTTGATTCTTGCGACAACTCGTGCACAAATTTTTGCACCAGCTCTGCATCTTCCGGGCGGATCGGGCGTATCGTGATGTCGGTGCCGTCGGCAAGTTGCCACTGGCTGACCAGATGGGTGGGGTAGGGGTGGATCGCCATATGCGCGTAGCGGTCGGCACTGGGCTGGCGGTATTCCACCACCACGCGCGCATCGGCGGCCAGTGCGCCGTTTTCATCGAGAATCAGCGGATTGATGTCCATCTCTTTCAACAGCGGCAGTTCGCAGGCCATTTCCGACACGCGCAACAGCACGTCTTCCAGCGCGCTCATATTGGCCGGAGCCATGTTGCGGAATGCGCCGAGCATTTTGGAAATGCGGGTACCCTGAATCAGTTCTTTTACCAGGAAATTATTCAGCGGGGGCAGCGAGACGGCGCGGTCACCCATAATTTCCACCGTGGTACCGCCCGCGCCGAAGGTGATTACCGGCCCGAATACCGGGTCGCTGGTCACGCCGATCATCAGTTCGCGGCCGTTTGGTTTGACGATCATCGGTTCGATGGAAATGCCGTCCATCTTGGCGTTGGGGCGGTTGTGCTGGATATTGTCGTGAATATGCTGATAAGCGGCGCGCACCTCGTGGGCATTGTTCAAATTGAGCAGCACGCCGCCGGCATCGCTCTTGTGCGTGATGTCGTGCGAATTGACTTTCATTGCCACCGGGAAGCCCAATTGCTGGGCGATCAGCAGCGCTTCGTTGGGCGAGTGCGCCACCATGGTTCTTGCGACGGGAATATGGAATGCCGACAGCAGGGCTTTTGATTCCATTTCGGTCAGCACTTTGCGGTGTTCCTGCATCGCGCCTTCGATGATCAGCCGCGCGCTTTCCACATCCGGTTCGACGTGGTGCGAAAACGGGCCGGGCATCTGCATCAGCAGCTTCTGGTTGCGGTAGTAGGCGGACAGGTGGGAGAACACTTCCACCGCCGGTTCCGGGGTGCGGAAATGCGGTTTGTGCGCTTTGGAAAACGCATCGCGCGCCTCCGCGACTTGCGTTTCGCCCATCCAGCAGGTCAGCAGCGGTTTGCTGTGGTTGTTGGACAGGTCGATCAAGGCTTGAGCCGATTCCAGTGGCTTGGTCATCGCCTGCGGCGTGAGTATCGCCAGCACGCCGTCCACGTTGTCGTCTTCCAGACAGGCTTTGACGGCATGATGGTAACGGTCCGCCTGCGCGTCGCCGATCACGTCCACCGGATTGGCATGCGGCCAGTTCGGCGGCAGGTGTCCGTTGAGATATTCGACTGTGGCATCCGACAGGGTGGCGATCGAAAGTCCAAGATCGACGGCGCGGTCGGTTGCCATTACACCGGGGCCTCCGCCGTTGGTGACGATGGCGAGGCGGTTGCCGACCGGGCGGAAGCCGCACGATAGCGCCTTGGCTGCGGTGAACAGCTGGGTGATGGTTTTTACACGTACCACGCCCACCCGGCTGACGGCCGCATCGAATACATCGTCAGCACCGACCAGCGAGGCGGTATGCGACATCGCCGCTTTGGAGCCCGCCGCATGGCGGCCGACCTTGACCAGTATCACCGGCTTGATGCGTGCGGCCGCGCGCATTGCGCTCATGAAACTGCGCGCGTTGCGGATGCCTTCGATGTACATCAGGATACTGTGGGTATTGGGATCGGACACCAGATAATCGAGTATCTCGCCGAAATCCACATCGGTCGATGAACCCATCGACACCACGCTGGAAAAACCGACATCGTTGCGCTGCGCCCAATCCAGAATCGCGGTGCACAATGCTCCGGACTGCGATACGAAGGCGATGTTGCCGGTATTCGAGCCGCCCTTGTTAAATGTGGCATTCAGCCCGATGGACGGGCGCATGATGCCCAGGCAGTTCGGGCCGATCAGGCGGATGTTGTAGCGGTGTGCCGCTTCCAGCAGCTCTTTTTCCAGCGCTACACCCGCTGCACCGACTTCGCCGAATCCGGCGGTGATAATGACCGCCGCTTTTACGCCGTGGATGCCGCAGGCTTCGATGATGCCCGGCACGGTTTGCGGCGGGGTGGCGATCACCGCGAGTTCCACCGGCTCGTTGATGTCGGCGATGGAAGCGTAGGCGCGTTTGCCTTGCACTTCGGGGTTTTTGGCGTTGATCGGATACAGCGCGCCTTTGAAGCCGCTTTCCAGCATATTTTGGAACACGATCTGGCCGACGGAATCCTGACGGTCGCTGGCGCCGAACACGGCGACGGACTTGGGTGCGAAAAGCGTGCTGAGGTAGTGCTTGCCCATGATATGGACTCCCAATTTAATGTCGAATCGGTATGATAGCACTATAACTATTGCGATTTCGTGACTATGCAAACCGCCTACATCAGCCACCCGCTTTGTCTCAAACACGACATGGGAACGCATCACCCGGAATGTCCGGCGCGCATCCATGCCATCGAGGACCGGTTGATTGCTTCCGGTCTGCTGGATTATCTGCAGCGCCACGACGCGCCCGAAGCGACACGCGAGCAGTTGTTGCGCGTGCATGAAGCGGGCTACATCGATTCGATTCAGTCCGCCGTGCCGCAGCACGGTATCGTGCAGATCGACGGCGACACGGCAATGAACCCGTTCAGCTATCAGGCCGCGTTGCGTGCGGCCGGCGCGGTGGTGGAGGGTGTGGATCTGGTCATGGCGGGAAAGGTCGAGAATGCTTTTTGCAACATCCGTCCGCCCGGCCATCACGCCGAACGGGCGCGCGCGATGGGTTTTTGTCTCTTTAATAATGTCGCGGTCGGCGCGGCGCACGCATTGGCGCAGCACGGTCTGCGGCGCGTGGCGATCGCGGATTTCGACGTGCACCACGGCAACGGCACGGAAAATATCTTTTACGCTGAGCCGCGCGTGATGCTGTGTTCCACTTTTCAGCATCCGTTCTATCCGTATTGCGGCGCGGAGAGCGGCAACGACCATATCATCAACGTGCCGCTGGCAGCCGGAAGCGGCGGGGAAGCCTTCCGCGTCGCTGTCACACAGCAATGGCTGCCCGCGCTGGAACGCTTTCAGCCGGAATTTTTGCTGATTTCGGCGGGATTCGACGCGCACCGCGACGATGACATGGCGATGCTCGGGCTGGTTGAAGCGGATTATGCCTGGGTGACGGAGGAGTTAAAGCGGGTCGCCGCTAAATACGCGCATGGCCGTATCGTTTCGGTTCTGGAAGGCGGGTACGAATTGCCCGCGCTGGGGCGGAGCGTGTTTGCGCATCTTAAAGTGTTGAGCGGTTTGTAGTTATTAGGTTCACCCGAAATAACCCGATTTTTCCGTGCTGTTTAGTGTTTTGCTTGCCATACTAGCTGTTATCTTGGCATTATATGCAATGAGTCGAAATCGGTGCGCGCGCGCCGGTCATCACGAGAGGTAGTGCCATGTCAAAACCAGCCAATATCAGACTAGTCAGCAACGACAACGAGGAATATCTCGCCGAAACTCAGGCCATCAAGGAGGCCCGTGCGCGTCTGGAGGCCGAAACAGAGGCGAATCTTTCCGCCCAAGCGCGTTTGCGTGCCGAAGCTCATGCGCGGGCAGTGGCTGAAGCGCGCGCCCGTACCGAGACTGATCTGGCTGCACAGATCGAGGCCAACTGCCAGGATGTGGCGAAACATGCCGAAATGGTCAGGATCAAGCTTGAAGCAGAGAAGAAACTGGCCCGTGAGTTGCAGGAGAAATTGGCCAGCGAACTGCGGCTTCAGGAAGAAAATCAGGCCAGATTGCGCGCCGAGCAACAGGCTCAAGACGAATTGAACCAGCGTTTCGAGCACGAACAAACCGTGCGCGTTGCCGCCGAGACCAAGTCCAGGACGGAACGAGAGTTGGCTGCGTTGGTCGAGCAGCAACGCAAAGCGGAGCAGGATGCCCAACTGCGTGCCGAAGCCGAAATTCATTATATGCAGATCGCCATCTCCGAAACCATGGCGCGCGCCGAACGCGCCAAGGCGGAACGGCTGGCAGCGGAGCAGACGCAAAAGAATCACGCCGAAGAAAAGCTGAAGCTGGAATCGCAGTTGCGCGATATAGCCGCGCAACGGGCAGAAAGCGAAGCCGAAGAAGCTCGCGCGCTAAAGAACCGCGCGGAAGTGGAGCAACGCGAACAGGAGCAGCGCAACCGGCGTGTCGAAGCCGAGCTGCGTGCCGCCCAAGCCGCCGATAATCGCGCCAAAATGGAACAGGAATTTGCGCGGCTGGTGCTGGAGAAAGAATCGACCGATCAGGCTATCGCGAGCGCGGTGGAAGATAAGATCGGCAAGGAGCAGCAGCTTTTCGCATTGGTGAGTTCCAAACTTAAAGCCGAACAGGCAGCCGCGGAAGCCGCGGATGCGCGCTCGCGCGCCGAGTCGCTGGCGCTGAGCGAGATCGAGGCACGGCTGACCGCCTACCGGGAGGCCGAGCAGGCTGCCCAGGCACGCGCCGAGGCGGATCGAGCCGCTGCGGAGATTGCCGTGCAACGCAAACTTACCGAGGATCAGGCCAGAGTCGATGCCGAAGCGACCGAGCGTCATGAGCGTATGGTTTACGAAGCGGCGAAGAGGCATGCAAATGCGCAGGCGGAAGCGCGCACGACAGCCGAACGCAGACTCAAGGCCGAACATGACGCGGCTGCTCTATTGCTGTCACAGACCGATGTTGACAAGAAAATTCTGCGCCAGCAGGAGGAAACCAACGCGTCGTTGCGCCAGTTCGAGCAGGAAGCCAAGGACCGGCTGGCCGCGGAAACCATGGCCAGCCAGGCCGCCGCGCACAAGTTGCAGGCGGAGATGGATCTGGCGGTGCTGGCGCAACAGCGAGCTGAAGCGGAATTGCATGCCGCACATGAACTGGACTTGAAGTTGCAGGCGGAAACCCGCGAGATCGCCGCGGCTAACGAGCGTGCCGCCGTGTTGCAGGAGGCGCGCCGCGTATCCGAGCAGAATGCCGAAACCGAGCAACGCA
Source organism: Gallionella sp. (assembly GCA_028689145.1). Taxonomy (GTDB): domain Bacteria; phylum Pseudomonadota; class Gammaproteobacteria; order Burkholderiales; family Gallionellaceae; genus Gallionella. The sequence goes on along the minus strand of JAQTWT010000005.1, from coordinate 185,976 downwards.
CTACCGCGATGATAGAGGAGCGCATCGCTGCCGAACAGCGCACCATCGACGCAAACAACGAACGCATAGAACTCGAGAAAAACGCCAGGGAAATGGCCGAGGCAGCGGAAAAGCTGAATGCGCAAGCTCTTCGCGATGCCAATGATCTGGAACAGGCAACCAAGCGCGCCATGAATATCGCCAAGGTTCGCGCGGAGAAAGAAAACCAAGCCCTCAAGATCGAGGAAGAAAAAATCCGGGCCGAGGCGCTGGCGACTGTCGCTTTCAGTAAGCAGATCGCCGAAGCCGTAAAGGCCCGGGATACGGCGATGACGCGCGCCGAGAATATGGCGAAGTTGCGTATCGCGGAAGAGCGCAAGGCTGCGGAAGCCGAGCAGGAACGCTTGCGTTGCGAGGCACAGGCGACCATTGTGGAGCGCAAGCGCGGCGAAGCGGCTGAGCAAGCCGGAAAGGCCGCCCAACAACGCGAGCATATCGAAACCCAATTGCTTGAACAGCAACAGCAACATCTCGATTTTGAGCAGGCATTGCTGGATCAGGCGGTACAGCGTCAAGCGCTGGCGGCAGAAGCGGAACGCATCATGCAGGCGCGCATTGAAAAAGAGCGTCTGGCAAGGCAGGCCGAACAGGACAAAGTCGCGGCAGAACAGGCTGCTTTGGAACGCGCCAAGGAAATGATTGAAACAGCTATGCGGCAGCGCGAGGAAATCGCGCTGACTGTCCTGGAGGCCGCAGTACAACGTGTTACGGAAGAGCAATTGGCCGCGCAGGCGGAACAGGCGCGCTTGCAAGCCGAACAGGCCGCGAACGATGCCGCGCGTGAACGGGTATCCGCTGCGGAGCAGGCCGAACAGGCCATTCTGCTTCAGCATGAGCAGGAGAAAGTATTGCTGGCGCAACAGCAGGAACGGATGGCAATCGAGCAGAAGGTGCTGGCTGAAATTGAAATGCGGGTGCAGTCTGAAGCTCAGGCCAGTGCCGCATTAAGCGAACGCAGTATCGCCGAGCAGCGCGCCAGCGAAGCGGCACAAACCAATGCGGCCTTGGCTAAAGAAAAAATATTGGTCGAGCGGCAGCGTGCCGAACTGGCTGAACAGGAGAGCAAGCGGTTGCGCGCGGAAGTCGAACAATCCCGCGCCGAACTGGTCGCGCTCCAGCTGATGGCGCGTTTGCGCAATAAAGAAAAGATGGTCCGTATCGCGAAAGGTGCCGGACTGGTTTCGGCTGTTGCCGCATTCATCGGGCTGTCGCTGCCGTTATTCCATACTCAAGGGGGGGGGGCGCTGCCTACAGCCAGCCACCCGGTTAGGTCTGCCAAATTGACAGAAGCAAATACGGTTACCGCCGTTCAGGCGGGTGCGGCTCTCGAACAGTCGGACACTCATCTGGTGGGTGGTTTGAAGATGTCCGAGCAGCTTGGTAAAAAAGATTAGCTGCAAGGGCGCGATTCATCGCGCCCTTGCATAGATATTGGCGTGATAAATCGTGCCTCTACGAACTCAGGCAACCGTCACCTTGTCTTGTTGTGAGCAGATATCCATATCCACCGTCAGGTGACGAACAACTACTTCCGGAATCTTGATCTTGCCAACACCAGGACGTAACCGCACAAAACCAACCGCTTCAAGTTTACCCAAGGTGCGACTTACATTCGGCTCTGCGCGATGCACCAATCTTGCCAGATCAGCCACGGAGGTTGGTTTTTTCTGATCTATCGTAGCCAACAAGACGCGATTTTCAGGAGTCAGCAGCCGAATTACAGCCTCGACAGATTCAAAAGAAATTTGGGCTGCATCGGCAGGAGCCTTGCGCTCACCACGAGCGACAGACAGCATTTCCTTTTTCAGGTCTTGTATAGATTGAATTTTCGCTTTCATCATTGCATCTCCTTGTCGTCCACCACTTCAGTCGATATACCTTGCGCTTTGCAAATTTTCTCAACTTCAGCAAAAAAATCTTCAAGCAACTTCTCTACCGATACGAAGGCATATGGGCGACCTTCGTCATTAACCGTTCTATGCCAGTGGTCGGCATCCGGCTTGGCCTTTACAAACTTGCCACCCGCATGCGGTACAGGGTGCGCATTGTCGAAACCCAGCAGCCTCGTTCCATCCGGGTCATGGAAGGTGAAGGAATAAGCGATACCGTGCGGCAGTTGGCCTGATTGCTCAACCAGCCTGATTTCGAACTTCAAGAAATGGCCGCTGATGAAAAAGTGCCGCCTTCCATCGTAATTGAGTAGCCACTCCAAGATATGTTCAGGCGTTTTCATTGGCTCATCCTATACTCACAGGATAGGATAAGTCAACCGTTTGAAAATGTTGCCAAGCATGGCGCTTGATCGCCAATGTGAAAACGCAAAAAAACTGTCTCACGACACGAATCTGGAATCAATTAAAATTACAGAGAGGCTTGCGACAGACTGTGCCATATTTATACTGTTTTGGTGAGTGGCAATCGTTGCAATAGACAGATTAATAACAATAAATACTGTTATCGTGTGCACCCGCAGTTCAGATTTTTTCCCGTAATTCATCCAGAAAAGCTTCGGTTTCGCCGGTATCGGACAGCTGTTCTCCGCTCACCCAGAATACGTCTTCCACACGGCTACCCAGCGTGTTGATCTTGGCGCGGTGCAGGCGGACATTGTGAGTGTCCAGAATCAGCGCGAAGCGTGCCAACAGTCCGGGACGGTCTCCGGTAACCAGAGACAGCACATGCAGTCCCTTGTTATCGGGCTTGATCTCGGCCTTGGTGCCGATGGGGAAGTGTTTCAGTTGGCGGCTGACGCGCCCGGCCGGGGCGAGCACAATCGGTTTGGCTTGTGCAATCTGTTGTGCCAACTCGAATTCTATGAAGGTCATGATGTCGCGGTATGGCGTGTCGCTACGCGCCGCCTCCATGATCTGAAAACTGTCCAGCGCATAGCCGTGCCGCGTGGTGTGGATCTTGGCCTCGGCAATGGTGAAGTTCATGCGCGCAAAGAAATTACAAATGCGCGCAAACAGACCGCGCTGATCCGTGCAATACACCATTACCTGTAAACCTTCGCCGGCATGGCTTAAACGCGTTTTAACAACGGGTGTCGCGCTGTTTACCCGGTACGCCAGCAAGCGGGTATGCCATGCGATTTCCTGCGCGGCATGATCCATAAAATAATTATCGTCGAGCTGTGCCCATAGCAACCGGTAGGAATCGTCCGCCATCGCATTAAGGTTGAGTTCGTTGACTGCCTGTTTGCGGATGTCGTCGAGGTGGTTGTCGGCTTTGCCGTAACTCAGGTAACGGCGCGTCAGATGGAACAAGTCCTCCATCAGCTTGGCTTTCCATGCATTCCATATCTTGGGGCTGGTGCCGCGCACATCCGCGGCGGTCAGCAGATACAGCGCGGCCAGATAACGATCGTTTTTGATTTTTTCGGCGAAATCCGCAATCACTTCCGGGTTGGATAGGTCCTGTTTCTGCGCGGTAGAGGACATTATCAGATGTTGTTCCACCAGCCACACGATCAGGTTGCTGTCATTGCGGCCGAGTTGATGCTGCACGCAAAATGCGCGCGCATCTTTTTTGCCGAGTTGCGAGTGATCGCCGCCGCGTCCCTTGGCGATATCGTGGAATAATCCGGCGATATACAGCACTTCCGGGCGGGCAAATTCGCCGATCAACTGGTGGCACAGCGGGGTTTCCTGCGCATATTCCGGTTCGGCGAAACGGCGCAGGTTGCGCACCACCATCAGGATGTGCTCGTCCACCGTGTAGACATGGAACAGGTCATGCTGCATCTGCCCGACGATGCGCCCGAAGGCCGGGATGTAACGCCCCAAAATGCCATATTGGTTCATGCGCCGCAACGCGTGCAGCACCCCCTGCGGTTGGCGCAGGATTTCCATGAAGCGCGCACGGTTGAGCGGATTGCGGCGAAATGCCGCATTGACCTGATGTTGCGCGCGCCACAGCGCACGCAGCGTGGTGGCACCGAGATCATCCAGTTCTGGATGGCGTTGCATCAGCAGGAACAATTCAAAGATCGCTTCCGGGGTATGCTCGAACAACTGTTCGTCGCGAATTTCCAGCAGCGAGCCGACAATCTTGAAACGCTCGTTCAGTATGCGCGGTTCCGGTGTTTCGCGGAACAAATAGTCATGCAGGTTTTGCAGCATGATGGTGTTGAACTGGCGCACTGCCAGGCGTGTGCGGTAATAGCGCTGCATCAGATGCTCGCTGGCGCGGCGGTTTGCCGAGTCGCTGATACCCAGCTGTTCGGCGAGCGGTGTCTGGAAATCAAACAGCAGGCGGTCTTCGTGGCGTTTGGCGAGGTAATGCAAACGGGTGCGCAACGTTGCCAGCAGCGCGCTGTGACGCGCCAGCTGGCGAGCTTCGGCAGTCGTGAGCAGGCCGATTTGCGCGAGTTCGCTCCAGTGTGTTCCCAAACCGGCGGCACGGGCAATCCAAGTGACGGTCTGCAAATCGCGCAGACCGCCAGGACTTTCTTTCAGGTTCGGCTCAAGGTTGTAATCGGCTTCCGCATAACGCGCGTGGCGGCGCTGCTGCTCCTGCAACTTGGCAAGGTAAAAGGCGCGCAAGTCGAGGCGTTGCTGCATGCTATCGCGCAACTCATGGAACAGTTTTTTATTGCCGCACAGCAGGCGGGTTTCAAGCAGATTGGTTTGCACGGTGATATCGGCCGACTCGTTGATGCATTGCTCAACGGTGCGGACGCTGTGGCCGACTTCCAGTCCGATATCCCATAGCACCCTGATGAATTGGTGCAATTTTTGCTGCAAGGCATCATCGGGTTCGGCATCCAGCAGGATCAGCAGATCGATGTCCGATTTTGGGTACAGCTTGCTGCGTCCGTAGCCCCCTGCCGCTGCAAGCGTGATGCGGACGGGTATGGCCAGTTGTTTCCAGACGTGACGCAGGTATTTGTCGATCAGTCTGCTGTGGGCGCTCAGCAGGCGGACCGCGTTGCCATGCTGCAGGAAATTCTGTTCGAGTACGGCGCGGTCGCTACGCAATGAGCCGCGCAGCGCAAACACGTCGTCATGGCTGTCAAAGGGCGGGCGGGGGCGGGCTGCCATCGGAAGCGGTCAATACCTCGAAGCCGGTATCGGTGACCAGAATGGTGTGTTCGTATTGCGCCGACAGGCTGTGGTCTTTGGTAACCACGGTCCACCCGTCGCCTAGCTGTTTGATACCCGTTTTGCCGGCGTTGATCATCGGTTCGATGGTGAAAATCATGCCGGCTTCCAGTCTCAAACCGGTTTTGGGGCGGCCGTAATGCAGCACCTGCGGCGCTTCATGGAAATGTAGTCCGATGCCGTGCCCGCAGAACTCGCGCACCACGCTGTAGCCGAGCGGCTCGACAAAGCTCTGGATGGCATGGCCGATATCGCCCAGATATGCGCCCGGTTTGACCGCGCGTATGCCGTGCCACAACGATTGCCAGGTGGCTTCGCAGAGCCGTCTGGCCTGTATGGACGGTTCACCGACATAGAACATCCGGCTGCTGTCGCCGTGGTAGCCGTTCTTTATGACCGTGACATCAAGATTTACGATGTCGCCGTTCTTGAGCGCTTTGTCGCCCGGTACGCCGTGGCATACCTGATGGTTGATCGAGGTGCAGATTGATTTGGGGTAGGGCGTGTGTCCCTGCGGGGCGTAATTGAGCGGCGCGGGGATGCCTTGCTGCATATCGACGATGTAGTCATGGCACAGCTTGTCCAGCTCGTTGGTGGTCACGCCCGCTTTAACGAACGGTGTGATGTAGTCGAGCACTTCGCCGGTCAGACGGCCGGCAATGCGCATTTTCTCGATATCTTGCGGGGTCTTTATGGAAACGGACATATAGCTTGTACTTCTTTTTTCAGGTTAGCTGCTCAGAATGCCCGAGAATATCACGCGACTCCGACTGCCGACAATCGCGGTTTGTCGGCAGTCTTCAAATTATTGAATGATCAGGCGTGCAAACATAAAAAAAGCGGCCATTCGGCCGCCTTTTTCTGGAACCATGTTTCGTTAATCGCGTTCGCCGCTGAATGCCATCAGCAGTTGCAGCAGGCTGATGAACAGGTTGTAAATGCTCAAAAACAGCCCCAAGGTTGCCATCACATAGTTGGTTTCGCCGCCGTTTACGATCCGGCTGACATCGAACAGGATATAGGCGGAGAAAATCAGCACACCAATGGCGGAGATGGTCAGCGACAGCGCGGGAATCTGGAAGAAGACGTTTGCCAGCGACGCGACGATCAGCAGGATCAGCCCGATGAACAGGAACTTGCCCATGAAGCTGAAGTCTTTTTTAGTGACCGTGGCGATGGTTGCCAATGAGAAGAAGATGATGCCGGTGCCGCCTGCGGCCATGCCGATCAGTTGTGCGCCGTTTCTCAGGTGCAGCGCCACTTGCAGAATCGGGCCGAGGAACACGCCAGCCACGAACGTAAAGCCCAGCAGGGCTGCGATACCCCATACGCTATCGCGTAACGCGCTGACGGCAAACATCATACCCATCATCGCGCCGAACATCAGCAGTGCGCCCATGATCGGGTGTTCCGCCATGAACGAGAAGTTTATCGATGTGCCGATAAACGCGCCGATCATAGTCGGAACCATGGTCAGCGCCAGCATCATGTAAGTGTTGCGCAAGACTTTGTTCTGTCCGGCTGCGATTGTGCCGATAGTTGCGGTTTGAGCTTGGTATTGCATCTGTAGCCTCCTGAAGTTGATCATCAAACGATTGTATCTGCGAATGGTTTGCCAGCGGGTTCACATTTTTGTGAACATTCCTTCCGCAACGGACATAAGACTACAGAAGTATAGGAAAAGTTTCAATTGAAACCCCTTTATTTAGCGGTTCTCCGCTTGTGTCACACACAGCTTGCGCATCATGTCCTCCTCGTCTGCTTTGATGACGAGAAGCGGTTTCGAGTCTGGCAAAGAGATACGGGTGGCGCACAATTTGTTGGCAGACAAATCGAGGAAGAAACCGATAAAGGCCAGTTTGGCGCAAATGCGTTGGCGAATTTCGGCGCTATTTTCACCGATGCCGCCGGTGAAGACGATGGCATCTAAGCCCCCGGCTTTGGCTGCCAGACTGCCGATTGCACCGCTAACTTGCTGGCAGAAATACTCTACGGCAAAACGTGCCGGCTGGCTGGCGCTGTCGAGCAGATCGCTCATCTCGCTGCTTTCGCCGTCGGATAGCGCCAGCAAACCCATCCGGTGAAACACGATGTCGCGCAGGGTGGCAGGATCGTGTTGCAGCGCCAGCTCCAGCATCACCCCGGGATCGAGGTCGCCGCTGCGCGTTCCCATCGTGATGCCACCGGCGGGGGTGTAGCCCATCGTGGTGTCCTGCGAACGCAGTTCGCGCAGCATGCACAGGCTGGCACCGCTGCCGAGATGCGCGACAACGATATTGCCTGAAGCTGCCGCGCCGAGCAATCCCGGCAACACCGACGCGATATGCGCATAGTTCAGGCCGTGGAACCCATAGCGGCGCAAGCCGTACGATGCGGGGATAGGCAAACGTTTGGCCAGTTCCGGCATGGTGGCGTGAAAGGCGGTATCGAAGCAGGCGAGCTGCGGTACGCCAAAGCGTGCGCGGCACAGCTCCAGTCCCATCAGGTTGCCCGGCAGATGCAACGGGGCAAGTTGCACCAAGTTCTTTAATCGTGATAGCTCCGCATCATCTACCACGCGTGCGGCATCCGTGATGTCGCCGCCATGCACAAAACGATGTCCGACGATATCGGGTGTATTGCCCGCCAGATCGCGTATCAGTTGATCGAAGGCCGGTACATGGTCGCGCAGATGCCCGTAGCGAAAATCGCGCCGTGAGCCGTCTGCGGAGAACAGGCTGGCCTTGATCGAAGACGAGCCGCTGTTGATGGTAAGGATGGAGGGCATTTGATTCAATCTAGCTCAATACTTCTGATCTAACAATGTGAAACCTCTAAAACCGTAGCGAGCGGTTGGAGTGCAAGGCGCACGGAGCGCAGAAACCGGAATGTACTTAATGTACATGAGGATTTCGAGCACCGCGCAACGTAGCAATCCGGCCGCGTAGTAGGTTTTAATACGGCCACGTCCAGTTATCCACTTCCGGCAAATCGATGCCGTGCTCATAAGCATAGTTGCGGCAATCGATCTGCATGTTCAGCATCTTTTCTTTGACATGCGCCCCCGCCACATGCAGCGCGGGGAGGCGGTCGATGATGTCAATCACCAGGCTGAAACGGTCGATCTGATTCTGGATCGCCAGTTCCAGCGGCGTGTTGATGCTGCCTTTTTCCTTGTAGCCGCGCACATGGAAATTCTTGTGGTTGTTGCGGCGGTAGGCGAGGCGGTGGATTAGCCAGGGGTAGCCGTGGAAGTTGAACATCACCGGTTTATCCAGCGTAAACAGGCTGTCGAAATCGCGGTCGGTCAAACCGTGCGGGTGTTCGCTGTGCGGCGCCAGCTTGTACAGATCGACCACGTTGATGAAACGCACCTTCAGATCGGGGAAGTTTTCGCGCAGCAGCACCACGGCTGCCAGCGCTTCCTTGGTCGGGATGTCGCCCGCGCTGGCCATCACCACGTCCGGTTCGCCGCCCTGGTCGTTGCATGCCCAGTCCCAGATGCCGATGCCTTTGGTGCAATGCTTGATGGCGGCATCCATGTCGAGAAACTGCAAATGCTTCTGCTTGTCGCAGACAATGACGTTGATGTAGTTGGTGCTCTTCAGACAATGGTCGGCGACCGATAACAGGCAGTTCACATCGGGCGGCAGATAGATGCGCGTGACTTCCGGACTCTTGTTCACCACCAGATCGAGGAAACCGGGATCCTGATGGGTGAAGCCGTTGTGATCCTGCCGCCACACGGTGGAGGTGATCAGCAGATTCAGCGACGACACCGGCGCGCGCCACGGCACGTCTTTTGACATAGCCAGCCATTTTGCGTGCTGGTTGAACATCGAGTCGATGACGTGGACGAACGCTTCATAAGTGGAAAAGAAACCGTGGCGACCAGAGAGCAGATAGCCTTCCAGCCAGCCTTCCAGCGTGTGTTCGGAGAGCATCTCCATTACGCGGCCATCCGGCGATAGTTCGCCGCCGCCCGCGTCTTCCGGCAGATAGTCGGCCAGCCAGGTCTTCTTGCTGACCTCGTAAACGTTGTCCAGTTTGTTGGAACTGTTCTCGTCCGGGCCGAACACGCGGAAGTTGGTCATGTTGTCGCGCATGATGTCGCGCAGGAATTTGCCCAGCGGGCGGGTGTTCTCGGCCACCGTGGTGCCGGGCTTTTTCACCTCGATCGCATAATCCTTGCAGTCCGGCATATGCAGCGCCTTGCGCAGCAGGCCGCCGTTGGCATGATGATTGGCGCTCATGCGGCGGTTGCCTTTCGGAGCCAGTGCTTTCAGTTCGGGCAACAGTGTGCCGTTTGCATCGAACAGCTCGGACGTTTTATAACTCTTCAGCCATTCTTCCAGTTTGGCAAAATGCTCGGGCGTTTTTACATCGCCGATCGGCACTTGATGAGAGCGCCAGAAGCCTTCCACTTTTTTGCCGTCCACTTCTTTCGGGCCGGTCCAGCCCTTGGGCGAACGCAGCACGATCATCGGCCAGCGCGGGCGGTTTGGCTTGCCGCTGCTGCGCGCTTCCTGTTGCACGCGGCGGATTTCCAGTACGCATTGTTCCATCGTCGCGGCCATCGCCTGATGCATGGTTTCCGGGTCGCTGCCTTCAACGAAATAGGGTGTCCAGCCGTAGCCATTGAACAGGTTTTCCAGTTCCTCGTGCGAGATGCGCGACAGGATGGTCGGGTTGTTGATCTTGTAGCCGTTCAGGTGCAGGACAGGCAGCACCGCTCCGTCGCGGATCGGATTCAGAAACTTGTTGGAATGCCAGGATGTCGCCAGCGGCGCGGTTTCGGATTCGCCGTCGCCCACCATTACGGTTACGATCAGATCGGGGTTGTCATACGCGGCGCCGAATGCGTGCGACACGCTGTAGCCGAGTTCGCCGCCTTCGTGAATCGAACCCGGTGTCTCCGGCGTGCAGTGGCTGCCGATGCCGCCCGGAAAGGAAAATTCCTTGAAGAACTGACGCATACCTTCTTCGTTCTCACCTTTGTTTGGATACACCTCGCTATAGCGCCCTTCCAGATACACAGGAGCCAGAATGCCGGGCGCACCATGCCCCGGACCCGCCATAAAGATCGCATCCAGATCGTATTTGTTGATCAGGCGGTTCATGTGGATATAGGTAAAGGCCAAACCGGGACTGGCTCCCCAGTGTCCCAGCAGGCGGTTCTTGATGTGTTCAAGCTTTAGCGGTTCCTTGAGCAGCGGGTTATCGCGCAGGTAGATCATGCCAGCCGCCAGATAATTACAGGCGCGCCAGTAGGCGTGGATACGTTTGACTTCATCGGACGACAATGGCGTAGCTTGAGTACTCATGATGTTTGCCCTTTAAATATACTTTTGAGTAAGGTGAAGTGGAACGAATGTCTAATTGTGGGGTGTCGTTGTTACGGTAGTGTGAATCAGCTCATGCCCCGGAGTTTAAGTATGTTTCGCAAGTCGGGTTTCGGAAATGCGCGGCTTGTTCAGAGTCGCCTTAATACCCCAACGTTTTCGCACTCTGATAGAAAACGAAGCTCACCAGCCACGCGAGCAGCAGCGACCAAGCGATGACAAACAGCGTGTAACGGATATTTTTTGATTCGCTTTGCAACGTGGCGATGGCGGCGAGGCACGGGGTATAGAGCAGGGTAAACAGCATGAAACTGTAGGCTTGCACCCAGTCGAGTTGTTGCCCGACCGCGCCGCTCAGCGTGTCGCCGCTCAGGCCGTAGATCACGGCGAGCGCGCCGATCACGATTTCCTTGGCGACGAAGCCGAAGAGCAGCGCGATGGTGAGCTGCTCGTTGATGCCGACGGGGGCGAAAACGGGCTGGAAGAAACCGCCGATCATGCCCGCCAGCGTGTCCGCGCTGGCAGGAGCAGCGGAGGGCGGCAGGTTGGTGAGCAGCCAGATTAGCACCACGCCGGCGACGATAAATTTGGTGGCGCGGTTCAGGAAATGGCGCACTTCCAGCCAGCCGCGCAGCGCCATCTGGCGGGCGGTGGGGAAGCGGTATGGCGGCAGTTCCAGCACGAACGGTTCGCTGTTTTTGAACTGGCTCTTGAATACCAGCGCGGTAAAGATCGCGGCGGCGAAACTGGACAGGTACAGGCTGAACAGCACCAGCGGCGCGGCTGCTGGCGAGAACAGCGCGGCGGTGAAAAACACGAATACCTGCAGGCGCGCCGAGCACAGCGAGAACGGGATCACCAGCATGGTGAGCAAACGCATCGAGCGCGAACGCATCACGCGCGTGCCCATCAGCGCGGGCACGTTGCAGCCGAAGCCCATCAGCATCATCACGAATCCGCGCCCGTCCAGCCCGAGGCGCGCCATCATCGCATCCATCAGGAACGCGGCGCGCGACAGGTAGCCGCTGTCTTCGACCATCGCCATGAACAGGAAGAACAGCACGATGATCGGCACGAACGCGGCCACGGTGGCCACGCCGTTGTAGATGCCGTCCAGCAGCAGGCCGGAAAACCAGCCGGGCAGCCCGGCGGTGGCGGGCTCCAGCGCCGCGCCGCGCAGCCAGCCGAGCGCGTCGCCCATCCAACCCTGCAACGGCTGACCCAGCAGGAAGATGCCCTGGAACAGCAGATACATAATGCCGAAAAAGATTGGCAGTCCCAGCCACGGATGGAGCATGACGCGATCCAGTTTTTCCGTCAGGTTGTCCGACATCTGCGCGGGGATCTGCACGGAATGCTTTAGCACGCGCGCCATCTCCGTTTCGATATGCTCATCCTGCTCCAGTTGCGAGCGCAATTGCTCCGCCATGCCGGGCGTGGGATAGCGCAGCGCTTTGGTGATCGCTTGCAGGGCTTCCGGATAGCCCCTGCCATATTTTGCGCTGAGCAGGTATATCGGCATCTCCAGTAGTTCGGACATCTTCGCCGTATCGACGCTGATGCCGAATTTTTTTGCCTCGTCCGCCATGTTGAGCACCACCACGATGTTCATGTTGAGCTGCTTGAGTTGCAGCAGCAGGCTCATCTGGCGTTCGATTTGCGTGGTGTTGAGGATCACCACCGCGAGATCGGGCACGTTGTCGTGCAGGAAGTGGCGCACCACCTGCTCGTCGTCGGAATAACCGTGCAGGTCGTAGATGCCGGGAAGGTCGATGATTTCCACCATGTCGCCGCCCAGCAATATCTTGCCGCCGAGCAGTTCGACGGTGATGCCCGGCCAGTTGCCGACGCGCGCCGAGCCGCCGGTCATGCGGTTGAACAGCGTGGATTTGCCGGTGTTGGGCATGCCGAGCAGGGCGATCCGTTTCATATCCTGTCTTCTCCTTGGGCGGCTGCTTTGCACACCGAAATTTTGGCGGCTTCGCCGCGCCGCAGCATCACGTCGGTGGTGCCGATACGCACTTGCAGCGGGCCGGAGAAACTGGCCTTGCGGATCATCTCGATCTGCTTGCCGCTGCGGAAACCCAGCGCGAGCAGACGCTGATGCAGCGCCTCTTCGGCGTGGATCGCGACGATGGTGGCGGTATCGCCGGGTTGCAGGCTGGCAAGCGTGGTGGCAGTCATAAAACCAATCGGAAAATAATTTCTCAATAACGAAGCAAATGATAATAGTTCTCATTTGCAATTGCAAGCGCTTTCAGGCAAGATAATAGAAAAACGGCTGGAGAGTGTTGATATGGACAAAAACCAACCTGAGCATCTGAAGAACGCCGGCCTGAAATCCACCGTGCCGCGACTCAAGATACTGGGACTGTTCGAATTGGGGCAGGAGCGCCACATGAGCGCCGAAGACGTGTACAAGAAATTGCTGTCCAGCGGCGATGACGTTGGACTGGCTACGGTTTACCGCGTGCTGACGCAGTTCGAGCAGGCCGGGCTGCTGGTGCGCCATTACTTCGAGGGTGGCAAGTCGGTATTCGAACTTAATCAGGGCAAGCACCACGATCACATCGTTTGCCTGCAATGCGGCCATGTCGAGGAATTTTACGACGCGGCCATCGAGTCGCGCCAGAAAAAAATCGCCAGCGAACGCGGCTTTGCCGTTCATGACCACTCGCTTCATATCTATGCGGATTGCGTCAAGAAACAGTGCCCATATAAGCAATAAGGCACCCTCTTAATCCCGGTTGCCAAGAATGTGCAGTGTCAGGTGTTTATATCCTTCCCTCGCGGGAGGATGGGTGCTGAACAATATGAATCCCGGCTTGGCTAAACATGATATGCGGCCATTATTTAAGACGGATGGTGCGCATTCCCCAGATTCAATCGTATATAATCCTCCGCTGTTAATTTTCAGGTTTTTTCCACATGCTGGAAGTCAGCAATCTTGCGTGCAGCCGCGGCGACCATCGTTTGTTTTCAGGACTGAGCTTTGCGCTGCATCCCGGGCAGATCATGCAGGTGCAGGGCGCGAACGGCAGCGGTAAAACCAGTTTGCTGCGTACCCTGTGCGGTTTCTTGATGCCGGACGAGGGGGCGATCATCTGGCGCGGCGAGAATATCCGCGAGCTAGATGAAGATTACTACGCAGAGATGCTGTACCTCGGGCATTTGAACGCGATCAAGGATGAGTTGAGCGCGCTGGAGAATCTGCGTATTTCGGCGGGTCTGTCGGGAATCGAACTGGATGAAAAAGAGGCAATAACCGCGTTGCGGCGCATGGGTTTGCGCGGCCGCGAGCGGCTGCCGACCAAGGTGCTTTCGCAGGGACAGCGCCGCCGCGTGGCTTTGGCGAGACTGCTGGCCAGCGATGTCAAATTGTGGATACTGGATGAACCATTGACCGCGCTGGATGTCGGAGCTGTAGCGTTGATTCAGGAGCTGGTTGCGGAACATCTGGCGCGGCAGGGGATGGTGATCTTTACCACCCATCAACCGCTGCAAGTCGCGGGGGTGGAAATGCGTAGCCTGTCCCTGTCATGACAGATATGAAGCGATCTTCGATGCTGGGTCTGCTGGTGCTGGTGATACGGCGCGATCTGGTGCTGGCGATGCGCCGCCGCGCCGATGTGTTGACCACGCTGATTTTTTTCGTGATGGTGGTCAGCCTGTTCCCGTTGGGAGTCGGGCCGGAAATGAGCATGCTGCGCAAAATGGCGGCGGGCGTGTTGTGGGTGGCGGCGTTGCTGTCTTCGATGCTGTCGCTGGGAAGGTTGTTCTCGGCAGACTATCTGGACGGCACGCTGGAACAAATGATGCTGGCACCTCAGTCGTTGTCGATGCTGGTGCTGGGCAAGATGGTGGCGCACTGGATGGTGTCCGGTTTGCCGCTGGTGCTGATGGCTCCGGTGCTGGGTTTGCAGTTCGATATGCCGGCGCAGGCGCTTGGCGTATTGATTCTGGGTTTGTTGCTGGGGACGCCGGTACTAAGTATGGTTGGCGCGATTGGCGCGGCGCTGACGCTGGGGCTGCGCGGCGGCGGGGTATTGTTGTCGCTGCTGGTGCTGCCGCTGTGCATTCCGGTGCTGATCTTCGGTACTGGGGCGGTCGAGGCGGTTTCGACCGGTTTGAGCGCAGCTTCCCACCTGTCGTTGTTAGGCGCATTGCTGGTGCTGGCTCTGGTGTTCACCCCGTGGGTGACCGCGCAGGCGTTACGTATTTCGATGGAGTAGTAGAATTAGCATAATGCGTAGCGCGCGCTGTGCGCACGACAAGTTCAGAATCGTTCGCACAGCGCACGCTACATGGAATGCACCCTGCGATTTTAACTTTTGATTTAGAAATGGGATAACAAGTTGGCGATAAACTGGTTCAAATATTCTGCACCCACTACTTTCTACGGCTTGGCCGGAAAACTGATCCCCTGGTTTGCGATTCCCGCCGCGGTGCTGTTCGCGGTCGGGTTGTATATCGGCTTTGCGGTTGCGCCGGTGGATGCCCAGCAAGGCGAGTTCTACCGTATCATTTTCATTCATGTGCCGTCTTCCATCCTGTCAATGTTCCTGTATCTGATCATGGCGGGCTATGCGGCGCTGGGACTGATCTTCAATACCCGCCTGTCGGCGATGATGGCCACCGCCATCGCGCCCACCGGCGCGCTGTTCGCCTTCATTTCGTTGTGGACCGGCGCGTTGTGGGGCAAGCCGATGTGGGGCGCGTGGTGGGTGTGGGATGCGCGCCTGACTTCCGAACTGATTCTGCTGTTCTTGTATCTGGGTTTCATCGCGCTGCACGCCTCGATCGACGATCCGCGCCGCGCCGACCGCGCCAGCGCATTGCTGGCGATTGTTGGTTCGGTGAATGTGCCGATCATTTATTTTTCGGTGAAGTGGTGGAACACCCTGCATCAGGGCTCGACCATCAAATTTACCGGCACCAGCATGCATGTCGCGATGCAGCAGGCAATGTTCATCATGCTGGCAGCCTGCTGGCTGTACGCGATTGCGGTTGTGCTGGCGCGGGTGCGCAGCATTATTCTGGAGCGTGAGCGTAATACTGTCTGGATCAACGAATTACCGGAGGCTAAACAATGAGCGATCTGGATATCTGGATGAGGGAAAACCCGCTGGCCTACATCTGGCTGGGGTCTTATGCGGTGGCGCTGCTTATTTTTGCGGTTGAAATCGCTATGGTCAGGCACAAGAGAACAATTACCCTGCAGCAGGTGCGCCTGATGCGCGAAGCGGAAGACGAAGCCGGAGAAGATAAATAGTATGAAACCACGTCAGAAAAGATTTTTATTCATCGTTGTTGCCGTTACGGGATTGGCCCTGGTGGTCGGTCTGGTGCTGAACGCATTGGACAAGAACGTCAGCCTGTATTTCACCCCGACCCAGGTGTTTAACAACGAAGCGCCGCAGGGGCGCAGCTTCCGCATCGGCGGGCTGGTCGAGGAGGGTAGCGTGAAGCGCGAAGCGGACGGGCTGACGGTGAATTTTGTGATTACCGACAAGCACAAGAGTATTTCGGTCGTTTACAAGGGCATCCTGCCGGACCTGTTCAAGGAAGGTAAGGGCGTGGTCGCGCAAGGCAAGATCGAGGCCAACGGGGTGATGCGTGCCGACGAGGTACTGGCCAAGCATGACGAGAACTATATGCCGCCCGAGGCTGTCGATGCGCTTAAGAAAGCCGAGACCGCGAACGCTGCCGCTGCTGCGGCAACACCGCCAAGTGCACCCGATACCAAGTAAATGTAGGTCGGGATCTGCCCGACACGGTGGGCACAGCCCACCCTACGATGATGAATAATTATTGAAAGCTTCAGCATGATTCCTGAGATAGGTAATTTCGTATTGATCGTGGCATTGTTTCTGGCGGCTTGTCTGGGTGTGCTGCCGATCATCGGTGCGGCGCGCAACAACGCGGTGTTGATGGGTACCGCGCGCCCGCTGGCTTATGGACAGTTTGTGTTTCTTTTCATCGCGTTCGTCTGCCTGACTTATTCATTTGTTGCCAACGATTTTTCAGTGCTGTATGTCGCGCAGCATTCCAACTCGCAACTGCCGACCATTTACCGGATATCGGCGGTATGGGGCGGACACGAGGGTTCGCTGCTGTTGTGGGCGTTCCTGCTGGCGGCATGGACGCTGGCGGTCGCGGTCTATAGCAAACATCTGCCGGAAGAAATGGTGGCGCGCGTGCTGGGGGTAATGGGGTTAGTCGCGGTGGGCTTCCTGCTGTTTATGCTGTTTACCTCGAACCCGTTCGACCGCCTGTTGCCTGCCGCCGCAGACGGGCGCGACCTGAATCCGCTGTTGCAGGATCCCGGACTGGTGATCCACCCGCCGATGTTGTACATGGGCTATGTGGGGTTCTCGGTGGCGTTCGCGTTCGCCATCGCCGCTTTGCTAGGCGGCAGGCTGGATGCCACTTGGGCGCGCTGGTCGCGGCCGTGGACGACCGTGGCATGGGTATTCATGACCGCCGGTATCGCGCTGGGCAGCTGGTGGGCTTACTACGAGTTGGGTTGGGGCGGTTGGTGGTTCTGGGATCCGGTGGAAAACGCCTCATTTATGCCGTGGCTGATCGGTACCGCACTGATCCATTCGCTGGCGGTGACGGAGAAACGCGGCGCATTTAAAAGCTGGACGGTGTTGTTGGCGATTTCGGCATTCTCTTTAAGTTTATTGGGTACATTTCTTGTGCGTTCCGGTGTGCTGACCTCGGTGCATGCCTTTGCCACCGATCCCAAGCGCGGCATCTTTATTTTGTCGTTTCTGGTGATCGTGATCGGTGCATCGCTGTTGCTGTTCGCCTGGCGAGCGCCAAAAATCGGCTTGGGCGGAAAGTTCGATTTGCTGTCGCGCGAATCGCTGTTGCTATCTAACAACGTGCTGCTGTCGGTCGCGTCGGCCTCGGTGTTCATCGGCACGCTTTACCCGCTGTTTATGGATGCGCTCGGTTACGGCAAGCTGTCGGTCGGCCCGCCGTATTTTCAGGCGGTGTTCGTCCCGCTGATGGTGCCGATGGTGCTGATGATGGGTTTGGGGCCGCTGGCGCGCTGGAAGAATTTTGCCGCGCCGGAACTTGCCAAGCGTGTGAGCTGGGCTTTTGGCAGCGCATTGCTGATCGCGCTGTTGTTGCCGCTGACGCTGGGCAAATGGACTCCTATGATCGCGCTGGGTCTGTTGATGGCGTTCTGGGTTATCGCCTCGGTGCTGTTAAGCTTGCGCCAGCGTCTGGCCGGACATGGCAATTTTATGCAACGGGCACGCGGCCAATCGTTGAGCTATTACGGCATGCAATTTGCGCATCTGGGTGTGGCGGCATTCATCATCGGTGTGACCATGGTGAAAGGCTACGAGACCGAGCGTGATGTGCGCATGGATGTCGGCGATACGGTACTGGCGGGTGGCTATGAGTTTCGTTTCAACGGTGCCGTGGAAGCGCAAGGCGCCAATTATGTGGCGGCGCAAGGGCGTATTTCGGTCAGCAAGAATGGCAAACTGGTCACCGAGCTGTATCCGGAAAAACGCCAGTACAACGTGTCCGGTATGCCGATGACCGAAGCGGCGATCAGCACAGGCTGGCTGGGCGATTTGTACGTGTCGCTGGGAGAGCCGATACCGGACAGCGACGGTGCATGGGCCGTGCGCGTTTATATCAAACCGTTCGTCGACTGGATCTGGGCGGGATGCCTGCTGATGGCGTTGGGCGGTGTGCTGGCGGTCAGCGACCGGCGTTACCGCATCCACCGCAAGGCGGTAGTGAAGCAGGGAACGGATGAAAAAGGCGGCACCGGCAATATATTGGCAACCGAGGGTAAACAATCATGATGCGTTTCATTCTGCCGTTTGTGGTTTTCGTCATTGTGGCGGCGTTCCTGTATATCGGGCTGGGCTTGAACCCGCGCGAAGTGCCGTCGCCGCTGGTCGGCAAGGCGGCTCCCGCATTCATGCTGCCGCAACTGGATGAGCCGTCCAAACAATTCTCGCCGCAGGACATGAAAGGAAAAGTGTGGCTGCTCAACGTGTGGGCATCGTGGTGCACGGCTTGCGAAAGCGAACATCCGGTATTCATGGAATTGTCGCGCCAGAACATCGTGCCGATCTACGGCATGGACTACAAGGATAAGCCGGAAAACGGGGCGGCATGGCTGCGCCAGCATGGCAATCCTTACACACTGGTTATCTCCGATAGCGAGGGGCGTGTCGGCATCGATTACGGCGTATACGGCGTGCCGGAAACTTATGTGATCGACAAACAGGGCATCATTCAATACAAACATATCGGCGGTGTTTCAATGCAAGTCCTGAATGAAAAAATACTTCCGATGGTCAAGGAGTTGCAGGCCAAATGAGATACGTAATCGCAAATTTCGCGAAGCGATTCGTTTGCTCCCTCTCCCGCAACGCGGGAGAGGGGTGGGGAGAGGGAACGGGCATGGCAAATTTCAGAATCATGCACGGCATATTTGCCATGTCCGTGACGATATTGATGCTGTGCCTGCTGCCGGTTTTTTCCTACGCTGGTCAGGCGACAGATATGGCTGCCGACCCGGTGCTGGAGAAACGCATGATCGGTTTGGCCGAAAATTTGCGCTGTCTGGTTTGCCAGAACGAGTCGCTGGCCAGCTCTCATTCCGATCTGGCCGACGATTTGCGCCGCGAAGTGCGCGAGCAAATGCAGAAGGGACTGAGCGATCAGGAAATAATCGACTATCTGGTTTCACGTTACGGTGATTTCGTGCTGTATAACCCACCGGTAAAGAAATCCACGCTGGTGCTCTGGTACGGCCCGTTTGTGTTGCTGTTGCTGGGCGCAGGCGTACTGGTTTACCAGTTGCGCAAGCGCAAGAGTCAGATTGCTGACACCGAGCTGTCAGACGAAGATGCCAAGCGTGCCTCCGCCTTATTGAACGACAACCCTCTCTCTAACTCTCTCCCGCAAGCGGGAGAAAGGACAAAAGAATCGCTACGCGAACCTCGCGTTGAGGATAACCAAGCATGATTTTATTCTGGATGATTTGCGCAGTGCTGCTGGTCGTGGCACTGCTGTTTGTGGTGTTGCCGTTGTGGCGCAATTCCGCCGGCAATAACGATGTGTTGCGCGATGCCGCTAATCTGGAGATTCTGCGCGACCAGTCGGCCGAGCTGGAAGCCGATCTGAGCAATGGCCTTTTGACACAGGATGCCTACGAACAGGGCAAACGCGAATTGCAGGCGCGCCTGTTGGAAGAAGTTAAGACTACGGCGCAGCCCGTCAAGCCGCAGCGCAATCCGGCCAAAATACTGACTGCCGTGCTGGTGATAGCGCTGCCGCTGTTCAGCGTGCTGCTCTATTTTACGATAGGCAACAGCAAGGCATTGCTGCCGCAGGAGCAACTTGTCGCCGCCGATAGTTTTGGTGTCCTCCGTTCCGAATCCGCGCTGCAGGAGTTGGAAAATAAACTGAAAAAACTGCCGGAAAACCCGGACGGCTGGCTGATGCTGGCGCGCTCCTATGGGGAGCTGCAACGCTACCCGGATGCAGTGCGTGCCTACGAGAAACTGCTCGAACTGGTGCCCGATGAAGCGCAGCTATGGGCGAATTATGCCGACGTTTATGCGATGAGCAACAACCAGTCACTACGCGGGGAGCCGACCAAATTTCTCAATAAGGCTTTGGAGCTTGACGGAAGCAACCCTATGGCATTGGCGTTATCAGGTTCAGCGGCTATGGAGCGCGGCGACTATGCCGCGGCTGTTACGCATTGGACTAAACTGGTGAGCGTATTGCCGCCGGAGAGTTCAGAATTGCAAATGCTCCGTGACGGCATTCAGCAGGCGCGCCAATTCCTCTCGATGCAAAAGGGCGGCAAGGAAAAACTGGCAAAATTACCGGTTGAAAGGACTCCCGCTAAAGCGGCAGCGGTCACCGGCAGGGTTGCACTCAGCCCCGCACTGGCAGGCAAAGCCGCGCCGACCGATACGGTATTTATTATGGCACGCGCCGTGGAAGGTCCCAAGATGCCGCTTGCCGCATTGCGCAAGCAGGTGAAAGACTTGCCGCTGCAATTCACTCTGGATGACAGCATGGCGATGCAAGCGCAAACCAAACTGTCTAATTTCGACAGGATAGAGGTAGTGGCGCGCGTTTCAAAATCCGGCAACCCGATCACCCAACCGGGCGACCTGCAAGGGACGACCGGTATCATCAAGCAGGGTGGTAATGGCTTGAATATCGTGATTGATACGGTAATAAAGTAGCACGATTACTTACTAGTCAGATCGTCGCCTTGTTGCCATTTTTCCGCCAGACGTTGACCTTCGGCACGCTGGCTGAAAGTAAGCTTCCTTTCAATTGTATTGCGCTCTTTTGCGGCTGTATCCAATCCCTGCGCGGCAGCCAAATTTAACCAAGCGTAGGCGCGAGCCATATCTTTGGTTGTATTTTCATCGTTGGCATACATCAGGCCGAGGTTGAGTTGTGCTTTTGCCTGTCCTTGAGCAGCGGCTTTCTGATACCAATCCAGTGCGATGGCTGCATCTTTGGGAACACCATCACCGTTGGCATACATTACTCCGAGATTGAATTGCGCATCAACGTAGCCTTGTTCGGCAGCTTTCTGATACCAATTCAGTGCTTTGGCTAAATCCTTGGCTACACCCTCAGCGTTTGAAAATACAAGACCGAGCCTAAATTGAGCCTTGGCATATCCTTGACTGGCAGCTTTTTGATACCAAACCAGAGCCTTGCCTGTATTTCTGGGCGTGCCTTCACCTTTTGTATGCATTAAGCCAAGGGTATATTGCGCCTCTGCATGTCCTTGCTCAGCCGCTCTTTGATACCACATCAGCGCCTTGGCGGTATTTTTATTAGCACCTGTCCCGTTCGCGTATATTGTCCCCAATTGGAATTGCGCCTGAGAATGCCCTTGTGCTGCGGCTTTCTGATACAGCTCCAGTGCCCTGACCGCATTTCTGGGGGAGGTTTGGCTGTTGTCGTACAGCACGCCAAGGTTATATTGCGCATTCGCATGCCCCTGTTTTGCCGCTTTCAGATACCACAGCATTGCTCTGGTGATATTACGGGGAACATCTTCGCCGTTGTCATATATCACACCGACGTTGTACTGCGCTTTTACATGGCCTTGATCAGCCGCCTTCTGATACCACAGCAGTGCCTTGGCGGCATTTCTGACAACGCCTTCAGTGTTGTCATACATCACGCCGAGGTTGTACTGCGCATTTATATGTCCTTGTGCAGCCGCTTTTTGATACAAATCCAAGGCTCTGGCCAGATTTACGGCAACACCTTCGCCGTTGGTATACATTACACCGAGATTGACTTGTGCTTCAGCATTGCCCAGTTCAGCCGCTTTCTGATACCACTCTAATGCTTTGGATATATTTCTGGGGGTGTTTTCACCGCTGTCATACATCAAGCCAAGGGAGTATTGGGCTCTTGCATGTCCTTGCTCGGCAGCTTTTTGATACCACTCCAGAGCCTTGTTGATATTCTTTGGAGTTCCCTCGCCGTTGGTATACATTATGCCGAGCTTATATTGAGCTTCGGCATTTCCGAGTGCTGCCGATTTCTGATACCACTGCAGCGACTTGGCTAAATTTTTTGGGACATCCTTGCCTTTGGCATACATCAGGCCGAGGTTGTATTGCGCATTCGTGTGCCCGAGCATTGCGGCTTTCTGATACCAGTACAATGCTTTGGTAATATTTTTCGGGACAACTTTATCGCCGGTGGCATACATCGCGCCAAGATTGAATTGCGCTTCAGTATCTCCTTGCGCAGCGGCTTTTTGATACCACTCCAGTGCCTTGGCAGAATCCTGGGGCGCGCCTTCGCCGTTGGCAAACATCACGCCGATGTTGAATTGAGCATCGACATAACCCTGTTCGGCGGCTTTCAGGTACCACTCCAGCGCCTTGGTAATATTCTGGGGGATGCCTTCGCCGTAGTCGTACATCGCGCCGAGCTTGTATTGAGCTACAGGATGATCTTGCTCGGCGGCTTTCTGATACCACTCAAACGCTTTGGTAAAATTTTGTGGAACCCCGTCGCCATTGGCATATATCACACCGAGGTTGTATTGAGCGTCCACATATCCCTGTTCCGCAGCTTTTTGATACCACTCCAGCGCCTTGGCATCATTCTTGGGAATACCTTCACCGTGCGTATATATCAGGCCCAGATTAAATTGTGCATCAGCATGCCCCTGCGTTGCGGCTTTCTGATACCACTCCAGTGCTCTGGCTACGCTTGCAGAAACACCTTCACCGTTGTCATACATTAGCCCGAGGTTGAATTGCGCTTCCGCATTTCCCTTTTCAGCTTTACGCTTGGTATCGGCAAATTTTTTTTTCAGGGTTGACGGTTTCTTGGCTTTAACCGATGCGGCAGAGACTGCCTTTGGTTTGGGCAGTGCTTCGCCACAGGCCGCGGGCGGCAGCAACGGGAGGGCAAGTAATATCAGCAGAACGATCCTGTGCATGGTGATTTTCCAGATAGTTAATACAGTTTTTCTGCCCGGTTCGCGGCGCTCAAACTAGGCGGTGTGATCTGTGCGGGTTGTGATCGCCCCCGATGAGCTGGTCAATTGTTAATCATAGCGCGATAAAGATACCCAATAAAGCGGCGGTTGAATGGATATCATAGAAACACCGTCGAAAACTTGTTTTTCAGTTGGCCTATCTGAAGTAACGTACGAAATGAAAAAACTTATATTTCTTCACCTTGTTGCTCGCGGCGCAACCCATTACACGCGCGAGATATCGACGGATAATCGGGAAAACTGCGCCGCATTGACGTAGAATTACGACCACCAATACCATGAATACCCTGCCATGACTGTCAACACGCTTGCCCCAAATCACGTCGATCCTGCCCAGTTTGCCGATGCCTTGAAGACTCAGGGCTACGGGGTGCTGACCCCGGCTGATGTGAGCGCATTTGTCGGTTGCCCGCTGTCCGCGCTGGAAGAGCTGAAAGCGGATTGGGATGACTTGCCGCTCGACAACTTCCTCAGAGACGGCGGGCGTTACCGGCGGCGGCGGCATTCCTGTTTTGTCGTCGAGCAACAGAACGTCACGCAGGTTCCGCATCGCGCGCATTACCAGCCGCTGGAATACAACGCACTGCACGGCGGGATGTTGCGGATGTTCGAGCCGGTTGCGTCCCGCACCGTTGCGCAACCGGTCTGGTCGGAATTATTGCGCGCCATCGCCCGCGTCTGTTCGGAGGTCAAAGGCGCGCGTCCCTGGTATGTGGAAGCGCACCAGTTTCGCATCGGCACCAGCAACGGCATCGGGAGGCCGACACCGGAAGGCGCGCACCGCGACGGTGTGGATTTTGTCGCCATCCTGCTGGTGGCGCGGGAGAATGTCAGCGGCGGCGAAAGCCGCATCTTCGAATTCAACGGACGGCACGGGCAACGCTTCACGTTGATTGAACCGTGGACGCTAATCGTGCTTGACGATCAGAAGGTCATCCATGAATCCACACCGATCCAGCCAACTGCGGAAGGCGGGCACCGCGATACATTGGTGCTGACGTTCCGGTCGGAGGGGTTTCTGGAGCAACCGGCGTAATGTATTATTTGGATTAATCCCGAATAGTTCATTAGCACAAAACTGCGTCGCCCCGGCAGGAACCCCCATCCAAATCTTCCCCCTAAGAGGGGGAAGGAACGATTACCTCTTCTCCCGCAAGCGGCGGGCTTCGCCATAACCAGCGACTTGGCGAGTCAGATTTTTCCAGCACGCCTGTTGTAGTTGCAAGATTTTGGGTCGGTTAAGGCTCATTGGAGGGCTTTTGTTTAATGCGGCCTCATCACAACGGGAATGCGTCGTGCCCCGAAGGCTTTTTTGAACGTCCCAAAATGCCCGGCAATGCTTGCACCGCAGTCCGGGCAATGACCGTCCGGCGTGAGGCGGTATTGTTTGATCTCATACCAGTCGCGTACGATCAGGGCGCTGTCGCATGTGGGGCAGTTGGTGGTATCACCCGTGCGGTTATGCACGTTGCCGGTATAGACATACAGCAGCCCGGCATCACGTGCGATTTGCCGTGCCTGTATCAGTGTTTCCGGGGGGGTAGGGGGGATGTCGGTCATCTTGTAGTCGGGGTGAAAGGCGCTGAAATGTAGCGGCACATCCACACCGAGTTCCTTGGCGATCCATTCGCTCATCGCGTTGATTTCCTGCGCCGAATCATTCAATCCGGGGATCAGCAGCGTGGTGAGTTCGAACCATACTTTTGTTTCGTGTCTGAGATATTTCAGCGTGTCCAGCACCGGCTGCAGATGCCCGCTGCAATGTTTGGCGTAGAACTCCTCGGTGAACCCCTTTAGATCGATATTGGCGGCATCCATTTTTGCGTAGAAATCGCGGCGCGGCTGGTCGTGCATGTAGCCGGAAGTGACCGCCACCGTTTTGATGCCGTGTGCGTGACAGGCATCGGCCACGTCCATCGCGTACTCTGCAAAGATGATCGGGTCGTTGTAGGTGAAAGCCACGCTCTTGCAGCCCAGCCCTGCGGCAGTGCGCGCGATGGCTTCCGGGCCGGCTTGGTCGGCAAGTTTGTCGAAACTGCGCGACTTGGATATGTCCCAGTTCTGGCAAAATTTGCAGGCGAGGTTGCAGCCCGCCGTGCCGAACGACAGCACGCTGCTGCCGGGATAAAAATGGTTCAGCGGCTTCTTCTCGATCGGGTCAACACAGAAGCCGGACGAGCGGCCATAGGTGGTGAGCACCATCGTGTCGCCGACCCGCCCGCGCACGAAGCACGCGCCGCGCTGCCCGTCGCGCAGCTTGCAATCACGCGGACACACATCGCACTGGATGCGGCCATCCTCAAGCAAATGCCAGTATTTTGCCGGGTATTGCTCGTCAATTCCGATCGGCTCGTCCATGTTAAACCTCCATGTAGCGTGCGCATAGCGCACGCTACGCTGATTTTTCACTCCATTTTTCCACGCTATAACGCGACAGCTTGATGCCTTCCGCCCAGAAGTCATCGGACAGTCCCGCCTTGCGTTTCAGCATGGCGAGGAACTGGCGCGGTTGCGGCAGGTTTTCCCATACCTGCGGCAGGAACGTGCTGCGGTAGCTGCCGTATTCGAATATCAAGCCATCCACGTTCGGACGGAGTTGTGTCAGCGCGTCCAACTCGTCCCTGAACTGCATCGGCTGCGCCGGGGCAAGCAACGACACCTCGACAGTAACTTCGGCAAATTCTTCGGCGCTAAGCGGCGCGAAACGCGGGTCATGGAACGCGGCGGCCACGGCATTGCTGCGCACATCTTCGGCGAGCGGGCGATGTGCCTCCAGGCTGCCGATGCAGCCACGCAACTGACCATGCAAGGTGAGCGTGACAAAGACTGCGCCGGGTTGTTGCAGCCAATCGGCTTGCGGGAAATTTTGTTTGGCCGCGCCAAACTGTTCGGCAATGGCGTTGCGCGCCAGTTGCAGCAGCATGCGGCCATGTTCCTGATGGTCTGTCGGGGTTTTCGGCTCGTCCTGAGTAAAGGCGATGGCGGCATATCCTACTACTTGGTCGCGCGAACCGGCGGTATCGCCGGAGTTGCGCAGGTCGAGCAAGTGGGGCGTGAGATGGTGTTTTTTTGCCGCGACGATTAACCCGCTGATCGGCGTGCCGCCGCAGGCTCGCTCATGTGCAACGGGCTGAAGCAGCTTCAGGATGGACTGCACTGTTTCGTTATCCACGCGCTGAGCGGTGGAATAGGGCAGGTAATGGGACAGATCGGAGCTGATGACGATAAGCGTCTCATCGCCGCCCCACAGCGTTTCCAGCACTTCGGCGACTTCTTCGGCGGAGGCCATGCCGACCGCCAGCGGCAGCAGGGTGAAATCGGACAGCACGCTTTGCAGGAACGGCAGTTGCACTTCCAGCGAATGTTCCAGCGCATGCGTCTCTGCATTGATGCCGACTTGCGAAAAATGGGCAATGGCGCGTGCCGCCGCCTCGTCCAGCATGACCCGACCCAGCGGGGTGTCAAACGCATCCACACCGGGCAGTGCCAAGCCGCGCACCGCGACACGATGGGTGGGGCCAAGCAACACCACGCGGCGGATGCGTGCTGCAACGGTTTGGAGCGCGGCATAGGCGGTCGCCGCAATGGCGCCGGAGTAGATGTAACCGGCGTGCGGGACGATCAGCGCTTTCGGGGTCAGTTGATACGGAATCGCTGCAGTCAGCAGCTGTCGCACATCATGCGCAAGCTGCCGGGCATCGGCGGGATAGAACATTCCTGCGACGGCAGGGGGGCGGACGGTGGACATGGCAATCCTCCTTCATGCGGAATCTTAACATGAGGGCAGGCCGGAAGAAATCAAGGCTTATATTCGATGCCCTTATTCCATTTTGAATCAATAGCGAAATGCCGTAGGGGCGAGATTTATCGCGCCCTTCCTCCGGTGCATAAATAGATCAGGGCGCGATGAATCGCGCCCCTACAGAGTTATTGATCATTGAAATAAAATTAGCGCAACGCCTGCTTGAATTCGTCGTGGAAGTGGCGGAACGCGCTGTCGAGCAGTAACACGGCACCGTTGACCAGATGGCAGCGGCCACTGCCGGGCAGCATGGTGCAGAGGTTCTTCAGGGTGGTGAGGTCGGCTGCGGTGCCTTCACCGGTGTCTATTCTGTCCAGCAGACGGCTCATCGTGGCAGTGCCTACCTTGCACGAGTTGCATTGACCGCAGGATGAATGGGCGAAGAAGCGCATGTATTCGGCCACGCGCTTGACGATGCCGGTGCCTTCCGACACTACGATCATCGCGCCGGTGCCGAGACTGCTGCCGCGCGCGCGCACCGATTCAAAATCCAGCGCCACATCCAGGTCGACCGGGGTCAGCATGTTGCTGGAAGGCCCGCCGGTGAATACCGCCTTGAGCGGTTTGCCGGACAGCAGGCCGCCGCCGTGCACATAAATCAGTTCGCGCAACGACGTACCCATCGGCAATTCGAATACGCCGGGATGCAGCACATCGCCGCTCAGCGAGTAGAGTTTGGTGCCGCTGCCTGAATTTTTGCCGAGCGATTTGAACCAATCGCCGCCGCGCTTTACGATGTGGGATATATGCGCCATCGTTTCGACGTTGTTGATTACGGTCGGGTTGCCGTATACGCCGGCCTGTGCCGGATATGGCGGTTTGCCGCGCGGGAACGGGAAGCGTCCCTCGATCCACTCCATCGCCGCGGTTTCTTCTCCGCCGATGTAATGTCCGGAACCGGGACACAGTTCAATCACCAGCGGCTTGCCGAGCGCGCCCGAGGCGAGTGCCAGCAAATCCGATGCCTGCCATTGTTCGATCGCCATGCGCATGGAGGCGAGGGAGCGTTTCATGTCCGGATTGGTATAGAACACGACGCGATTGGCACCGATCGCCAGTGCCGCAATCACCGCGCCTTCGATTACCTGATGCGGTGTTTCTTCCAGAAGCAGCCTGTCCTTGAAAGTGCCGGGTTCATCCTCGTTACCGTTTACCACCAGATACTTGTCCGGCTTGGGCTGTTCGGGAAGGGCCATTTCCCATTTGCGCCACACCGGAAAGCCGCTGCCGCCCAGCCCGCGCAGATCGGCTTTTTTAACTTCTTCGCGCACAGCGCCCAGATCTTTGGCCGCAATGGCAAGAGCTTCGCCACCGCCGGATTT
The DNA here is from genome assembly GCA_028689145.1 of Gallionella sp. Lineage (GTDB taxonomy): Bacteria > Pseudomonadota > Gammaproteobacteria > Burkholderiales > Gallionellaceae > Gallionella. The sequence goes on along the minus strand of JAQTWT010000005.1, from coordinate 157,840 downwards.
GCGCCAGCGGGCCATGTCGACACCGATGCGCTGAACCGGGTGGAGCAGAACCAGAGGTGTTTTTTCGATATTATTCATGTCGGATTTCAGCGATTCCATGTGCCTCCCGCTGCATAATCGGGCAATACCTGCGGCGCGCGTTGCGTCATCGGCATACCGGCGATGGTCAGGGCGCGGCGCAGCCGGTTCACATGTTCCAGCGTAACCTTTTTCGGGCCGCGGTCGCGGTTTTCAGTGGCTGCCGCACCGGCGCGCCGTCCGAAGCTGATGATTTCGAGCAGGGCGTTGCCCATCAGACGGTTGCGTCCGTGGATACCACCGGATACTTCGCCCACCGCGTACAGGCCGGGTACCGTTGTGGCACCGTTGACATCGATGACCACACCGCCGTTCTGGTAGTGCAGGGTCGGGTGAGTCAGCAAAGGTTGGATACGGGGATCTACACCGGCAATTCTGGTACGCGTCATCAGGTTGGGGAATTGCTGTTCCAGCAAGCCCGGCTGGGCGCGTTCCAGACGCGGAGTGTCCAGCCAGACACCGACGCGCTGCTCATCGACACGGACACCGCGTCCTTCGCTGCATTCGCGCAGGATAGCGGCGCACACGATGTCTCGCGGTTGCAGTTCGTTTACGAAGCGCTGCCCCAGCGCATTTACCAGCAGACAGCCCGCTGCGCGCAGGCCTTCGGTTACCAGCTTTCCCGCCAAGTGGGACGGGTGCAGCAGACCGGTCGGGTGGTACTGGAAAGAATCCAGTTCGCACAGTTTTGCACCGATGCGGTAGGCCAGTACCAGCCCGTCGCCGGTTGCACCGAGATGATTGGAGGTCGGAAAACCGTTCAGATGCAGCCGCCCCAGTCCGCCGGTGGCGAGAATCACTGAACGGGTACGGACGATGCGCAACTGGTCATCAAGCAGCGAGGTCAGCACCGCGCCGACGCATTTTTGTCCGGTTTCGTTGGACAGCAGTTCGACGACAGGACTCTGTTCCCACACTTCGATGCTGCGGTGCTGGATGACCGCCTCGCGCAGCACACGCATCATTTCCAGTCCGGTATAGTCGCGGCAATGTACCAGACGCGGAGTGCTCATGCCGCCGGCTTTGCGCGTATGCAGATCGCCGCCGGGAGCCTGGTCGAACTGCATGCCTTGTTGTATCAGCCAGCGCAGTACATCGGGACCGTCTTCGGCCAGCGCAGCCACCAGCGATGGGTCGCCGATATGATGCCCGCCGCGCAGGGTGTCCTGAATATGTTGCTGAATTGAATCTTCCGGTTCGATGGCGGCCTGAATGCCGCCTTCCGCCATCACCGTGTTGCTGTCGCCGAGACGCAGCTTGGTAGCGAGCAGCACGCGCGCGCCTTTTTCGGCCGCCATCAGCGCTGCCGCGCAACCGGCACCGCCGCCGCCGATCACCAGCACATCTACATCGGTCACCGGCGTACCGGCCAGATCGGCTTCGTCGATGAAGGCTTCGGATTGCAGCAGGTTGGCCAGTTCGCGCTGGCATCTGTCGCCCGCGTTGGCTCCGACCGTCAGCTTGACCACGCTATCGCGCAGGTGGTCGGGGTGATAGGTGTTGAGCAAAGTGTCAATGTCTGACAATTCGGGCGGCGAGCCTATATCCGCGTCGGCACGGTAGCGTGCCAGTGCCTCGGCCAGAGGGATGCCTTTACTCATCTTTTTCTTCCCGGGTGATTCCTGATTTATCCTGTTTGTCCTGGCGCAATTCTTCCAGACGGTTGATCAGGTTGGGCGGACGCAGGTGAAAATGTGCCGTTACGCGGCGGCTGAACAGCCCCACATGCGCGGGGGCGATCAGTTCGGGACAGGCACCGTCGCATAGTTCGCACATGACGCACTCGAAGAATATCTCACCGGCATCGCGGAAGCGTCCCGCAGAAGCCTGTGCCACACCTTCCTCGACGGAGATACCCTTGGGGCAGGACACGTTGCAACCGTGGCAATGCCGGCAGCGTTCCGCTTCGGGGAAAATATTCTGAAAGCGGGCATGGATGTCCCAGCTATCCTTGAAGTCACAGATCTCGTAATGGTGACGCGGGGCCGATGCCGGCGGCAGGAAAATGGCATCGTCACCGTTTTCGACAAAAGTCTGGCAGGCCAGACCTACAGAAACCTTTGTATCTCGGCGCAGCATGATGCGGCAGGAACCGCATACTCCTTCCATGCAGCCGACACCGGTCACCCGAGGCACGCCGCCCAGCCAGGCGGCCTCGACCACGGTCATGCCCGCGTGGGCGCTGACAGTCATGCCGTTGATGGTCAGGGATACCGGCTGACTTTCGTCAGCCGTGTGTACCGGGGCTTGCTGATCGGTCATGGGCGCGATAAATCTATGACCTTGCGCAGATCATAATCCTTGTGCCCACCGACGCGCGTCACCAGTTCCGCCATACGATCATCCAGTGTAGAACGCTCGACCTTGTACAGCAGCCCGGAAGCCAGACGGCCTTCCTGTCTGGCTTTTTGCACTACCTGCATGGCGGCATTCAGGTCGGTTATGTCGTGGCTGGTATCCATCACTTCGCAAGCGCTCTTGAAGGTCTTGGCGGTGTCGATTTCGTTGAAAGTCGGACACTGTGAGAGCAGGTTGATGAAAGCGAAACCCTTGTGCTCCATGCCGTCCTTGATCAGTTGCGATGCCAGTTTGACGTTGCCCGAAAAGGCTTGTGCAACATAGGTAGCGCCGTAGGCCAGCATGTACATGATGGGGTCCAGCGGCTCTTCCACCGATCCGAAAGGTGTAACGGTGCCCTTCATTGCGAGCTGCGAGGTGGGCGATGTCTGCCCCTTGGTCAAGCCGTAAATGTGGTTGTCCATCAGGATGTAGGTCATATTGACGTTCTTGCGCGCCATGTGCGGCATGTGTCCGCCGCCGATGGAGAAACCGTCGCCGTCGCCACCGGTCACCACCACGGAAAGGTCGGGGCGTGCCAACTGGGCACCAGTCGCCACGGGGCCCGCACGGCCGTGCAGCGTGTGCATCTTGTAGGATTTTACGAAATAGGGCAGACGCGAGGAGCAACCGATGCCGGAGATGCTCATCAGATTTTGCGGGTCGATGCCGATATCGGAAAGCGCGCGCAGAAACGAGGTCAGAACACCGTTGTGGCCGCAACCCGGACACCAAAACGATGCGACACCGTCCCGGTAATCCTTGGGTTCCAGTTGAACCTGGTGGAAGCGTTCTTGAAGTTTTACGGGTGCGTTCATGCCAGCATCTCCTTTACTCGTTTAACAATCATTTCCGGTGTGAAGGGCATGCCACCGCAAATGGTGTAGGACTCGGGGCGCAACGAAGTTTCCGCGCGCACAAAGTGGGCCAATTGCCCAAGGTAATTGACTTCGGGCAACAGGGTGCGTTTGCACGATGCGCCGAAATCCTCGAATTGCTGCGCAGGCAGCGGATGCAACAGCTTGGGGTAGAAGCCCTTGACCTTGTAGCCTTCTGCGCGCAGGCGTTGCAGCGCTTCACGCACCACACCGATGGTGCTGCCCCAGGCAATCACGCCGAGATCCGCCGCACCGTCGCCGTCCACTTCCGCCGGTGGCATGTCGCTGGCTACGGTCTTGAGTTTGTTGAAACGTTTGGCCTGCATGGTCTCATGGTTCTCACCGGAATAGCTGGGCATGCCGGATTCGCCGTGCTCCAGCCCGGTGGCGATGTGCATGCCGTTGGGCGTGCCGGGGTCGACCATCGGCGAGATGCCGCTTTCGGTCAGCGCATAGCGCTTGAATTCGCCTTTACCGTCCCAGCGCAAACGATCCACGATCTTGTAATCGTCAGGATTGGGGTAGGGGATACTTTGCGTCGAGAACGCCAGCGAGCCGTCGGAAAGCAGCAACACAGGACACTGATATTTTTCTGCCAGATTAAACGCCGTTACGGTCAAGCCGACGCAGTCATGCACGTTTTCCACGGACAGTACGATGCGCCCGCAATCGCCGTGCCCGCCGTGTATTGCCAGGAACAGGTCGGACTGCTCATGCTTGGTCGGCATGCCGGTCGAAGGGCCGCCGCGCTGTACGTCTACCACCACGCAGGGTGTTTCGCTCATGAACGACATGCCCAGCATTTCGCTCATCAGCGACAGGCCGGGGCCGGAAGTGGAGGTCATTGCCTTCTTGCCCGCGTAGGATGCGCCGAGCACTTGCGAGATCGAAGCGATTTCGTCTTCGGCCTGAATCAAGGTGCCGCCGCGCTTGGGCAGATGCTTGGACACGTAGATGGCGACTTCGGTCGCCGGGGTGATGGGGTAGGCGGAAAAGAATTCCACCCCCGCGATCAGCGCGCCAAGACCGATGGCGTTGTTGCCCGACATCACGATGACATCGCGCTTGGCATCCGCTTTCGGTACGCCGATGGCCCAAGGGTCGGTTTTCTTCAAGGCTCTGGCCAATTCCTGCCCGCGCTCGAATGCGGTGAGATTGCCCTGTACCACCGCATCGCCGCGACGTTTGAATTTGGTCTCGATCACTTCGCGCAGTGATGCTTCCGGAATATTAAACAACACCGACAATGCACCCATTGCTACCATGTTCTTGGCGCGCGGGTTATTCAGCTCTTTCGCCGTCTGCGTCATCGGGATCGGATAGGCGAATACGCCAGCTGGAATTTCCGGCTCAAAGTCGCCGGGGCAGTCGTAGACCAGTGCATGACCCGCTTTCAGGTTAGCCTTGTTCATGTCGTAGGCTTCGCCGTTGAACGCGCACAGTACATCGAAAATGTCGCCCTGGTTGTAAACCGCTTCGGTGCTGGCACGCACCTGATACATTGCATAGCCTCCCTTGATTTCGGCAGGGAAGGTCTTGAATGTGTATACATCGAGGCCCACGCGCGCGCAGGCCTGAGTTATGAAGTCGCCGACGGAGATGACACCTTCGCCTCCCTCGCCGCCGACGCGGATGATTAGATCATGCTTGGTTTTATCTTGCATCTGCTAGTCCTTTTTTAACACAGTTATATTGGATAACCTGCTGTCCGCAGAGCGATTCTGAACGGTTACAAGAGTCGAGTAATTGTACCAAAAGAATTACTCGACCCGCGTAAATTTCAGAGTACAGGGTGCCTTGGGATATTTACTAAATAGCTGCCAGTGCCGCGTTGAAGGTCGCGCTGGGGCGCATCGCCTTTGATGTTTTGTCAAAGTCCGGATGGTAGTAACCGCCCATATCCACCGGCTTGCCCTGCGCGGCTATCAGCTCGGCGTTGATCTTCGCCTCATTCTCGGTCAGTGCTTTGGCCAGCGGTGCGAAGCGTGCCTGCAGTTCCTTGTCCTTGGTCTGAGCGGCCAGTGCCTGTGCCCAGTACAGAGCGAGGTAGAAATGGCTGCCACGGTTGTCAATTTCTCCCACTTTGCGGGCAGGGGACTTGTTGTTGTCCAGAATCTTGCCGTTGGCCTCATCCAGTGTATCCGCCAGCACTTGTGCTTTCGGGTTCTTGAAAGTTTGCGCCAGATGTTCCAGTGATACGCCAAGCGCGAGGAATTCGCCCAGCGAATCCCAGCGTAGGTAGCCTTCTTCCTGGAATTGCTGCACGTGTTTTGGGGCAGAGCCGCCCGCGCCGGTTTCGAACAATCCGCCGCCGCTCATCAGCGGAACGATGGACAGCATCTTCGCGCTGGTGTTCAGCTCGAGGATCGGGAACAGGTCGGTGAGGTAGTCGCGCAGCACGTTGCCGGTGACGGAGATGGTATCCAGCCCCTTGCGGGCGCGTTCCAGCGTGGCGCGGCAGGCATCGGCCGGTTCCATGATCTTGATGTCGAGGCCAGTGGTGTCGTGATCCTTGAGATACTTTTCGACCTTGGCGATGATCTGCGCATCGTGCGCGCGGTTTTTATCCAGCCAGAAGATGGCTGGCGTATTGCTCAAACGTGCGCGCGTGACGGCCAGCTTGACCCAGTCCTGAATCGGCGCATCTTTCACCTGGCACATACGGAAGATGTCGCCTTGCTCGACTTTCTGTTCCAGCAAAGTCTTGCCCGCTGCATCCACCACGCGCACCACGCCGTTGCCGGCCGCCTCAAAGGTCTTGTCATGCGAGCCGTATTCTTCGGCTTGCTGAGCCATCAGGCCGACGTTGGGCACAGAGCCCATAGTCACCGGGTCGAGCGCGCCGTTCTTTTTGCAGTCGTCGATGGTCGCCTGAAACACGCCCGCGTAGTTGCGATCCGGGATCATCGCTTTGGTGTCGTACGGCTTGCCGTCGGCACCCCACATCTTGCCGCCATCGCGGATCATCGGCGGCATGGAAGCGTCGATGATCACGTCGGATGGCACATGCAGGTTGGTGATGCCCTTGTCGGAATTTACCATCGCCAGTTGCGGTTGCTTCTTGAAGCAGGCGGCGATGTCGGCTTCGATTTCGGCGCGCTTGGCTTCCGGCAGCGTGGCGATCTTGGCGAGCAGGTCGCCGAAACCGTTGTTGACGTTGACGTTCAGCTCTTTGATGGTCGCCGCGTGTTTGTCGAACACATCCTTGAAGTACACGGTCACGGCATGGCCGAACATGATCGGATCGGAGATCTTCATCATGGTGGCTTTAAGGTGCAGCGACAGCAGCACGTTGGGTTCTTTCTTCGCTGCTTCGATTTGATCCGCGTAGAACTGGCGCAACGCTTTGCAGCTCATCGCGGATGCGTCAATCACTTCGCCCGCCTTCAGCGTGGTCTTTTCTTTCAGCACCGTGGTCTTGCCGTCGTCGCCGACGAATTCGATGCGCACCGTGGTCGCGTCAGGTACCGTGACGGATTTTTCGCTGCCGTAGAAATCGTTGGCGGTCATGTGCGCGACGTGGGTCTTGGAGTCGCTTGCCCATTTGCCCATGCGGTGCGGGTTCTTGCGTGCGAAATTCTTGACCGACAGGGCTGCGCGGCGGTCGGAGTTGCCTTCGCGCAATACCGGGTTCACGGCGCTGCCGAGGAGCTTGCCGAAACGAACCCTGAGTGCTTTCTCGGCGTCGGTCTGCGGATTCTCGGGGAAGTCAGGAATCTTGTAGCCCTGTGATTGCAATTCCTTGATCGCCGCTTTCAGTTGTGGCACCGAAGCGCTGACATTGGGCAGCTTGATGATGTTGGCTTCCGGTTTCAGGGTCAGTTCGCCCAGTTCGGTGAGTTCGTCGCCGATTTTCTGGCTATCGGTCAGGTTCTCGGGGAAGTTGGCAATGATACGGCCGGCCAGGGAAATATCGCGGGTTTCGACGACAACACCAGCCGCCTTGGTGAAGGCTTGCACGATGGGCAGCAACGAGTAGGTGGCCAGTGCCGGGGCTTCGTCAATTTTTGTCCAGATGATTTTTGGTGTCATAAATTTCTCTCTTCGATTAAGTAATGTAGGTCGGGTTTCATCCGACATGTCGGGCAGAGCCACATCCCCTCTCTCTAACTCTCTCCCGCTTGCGGGAGAAAGGACAAACGAGAAGGGCAATTGTTAATCAGCTTGCCTTCATTTGGCTGGCAAACAGGGAAAGCGCACCACCGGCGCGGATCATCGGGATGTCTTCCTTGCCCTGTGCGAGCTTCAGAGGAATCTCCTTGCCGCCGACAACCAGCTTGGCTTCGCCGCTTTCGATGCTGGAGGTATCGAGTGCCGCCGCATCGCCCTGATTGAGCGTATCTAGGTCAGCCGGGTTCGCGAAGGTGAACGCAACGATGCCGAAGTTGGCGAGGTTGGCCAGGTGGATGCGCTCGAAGCCCTTGGCTACGATGGCGCGGATGCCCAGGATGCGCGGGCACAAACCGGCGTGTTCGCGCGAGCTGCCCATGCCGTAACCGTCGCCGGCCACGATGAAGCCGTGCTTGCCCGCGTCGCGTACTGAGGCAGCGCGTGCGCTGAAGGTCTTGTCCACTTGGACGAAAGTTGCCTGCTTGGCGTATTCGTCAGCGTTGGAACGCAGAGCGAGGTACTTGCCTGCGGGCTGGATATGGTCGGTGGTGATCTCGTTGCCCAGCTTGAGCAGGATTTCACCGGACAGCTTGGCCGGCAACGGGTCGAGGTTTGGCAACGGCGCGATGCCCGGGCCGTAATGCATCACGACCTTGGCAGCCTCGGCAAGCGGCAGCGGCGCAATGTAGGAATCCATGTCGACGACCGGCGGAATCAGCTTGATGGCAAGTTCCGCATTGTTGCCGAGTAGGTCGCGCGGGTCGGTCAGCACGCCTGTCACGGCGCTGGCGGCGGCAGTGGCCGGGCTGACCAGATGTACGGCGGCGGTCTCTGTGCCGGAGCGGCCTTCAAAGTTGCGGTTGGCAGTGGACAGCATCACGCCGTTGCTGGAAGGGCTGAAGCCCTGACCGATACAGGCGGAACAAGCATTTTCCATCACGCGCACACCGGCGGCGTAGAAGATTTCCAAGTAACCGGCAGCCGCCAGTTGGCGCGCAATGGCTTGAGAGCCGGGGGCGATGGCGGTGTCTACCACAACCTTGCGACCGCGCAGGATTTCGCCGACGCGCGCCAGATTTTCGTAGTTGGCGTTGGTGCAGCTGCCGATAAACACGGCATCAATCGCCATGCCTGCATGGTTCTTGACCGGATCCATGCCCTTCAGGCGCGGATACAGCGCGATGGTCGGTTGCAGGTCGGACAGGTTAATCTCGACGGTACGCGAATAGGTCGCGCCCGCATCGGCAACCAGCGGCTGGTAATCCTTGGCGCGCTGACGGCCTTCTAGGAAAGCCTTGGTGATGTCGTCCGACGGAAAGATCGAGAAGGCGACGCCGCCTTCGGTGCCCATGTTGCAGATGGTGGCACGGTCGGATACATTCAGGCTCTTCAGGCCGGGGCCGGTGTACTCGAGGCAGATACCCTTGTTGCCCTTGATGCCGATGAACTTGAGCACGTTCAGGATCACGTCCTTGGCCAATACTCCGGGATGCAGCGAGCCGGTGAGATTGACTTGCACCACTTCGGGCATTTCCATCTTGTACGAGGTTCCCGCCATCGCGAAGCTCACGTCGGTACCGCCCGCGCCCATCGCCAGCATACCCATACCGCCCGCGTTAGTGGTGTGCGAGTCTGAACCGATCACCGATTTGCCCGGTGCGGCAAAATCTTGCAGGAACACGCTGTGGCAGATGCCGTTGCCGCTGCGCGAAAACCAGCAGCCGTATTTCTTGCTGAAGCTCTCGAGGTAGCGATGGTCGTCGGCATCAATGAAGCCGACTTGCAGGGTTTTGTGATCCACCACGATAACGGAAGTGGTCTTCACGCGATCCACCCCCATTTTTTCAAAAGCCAGCGCGGCAGCTGTGCCGGTGGCATCCTGATACAGGGTATGGGTGAACTGGATTTCCAGCGGTTGTCCCGCTGCGGGGAGTTGTTTCAGTCCGCCGGCAGCATTGGCCAGCAGAATCTTTTGTGCGACGTTTAATGCAGACATAAGCTCTCCAAAATTATTGCGTCAAATAAAAATCAGTAATCGTCATAAGACGGGTGATGCAGCGCAACCCCTCTGAGATTGATGAACTTCGATGGGGCTACGCGCTGTGCTCTGCCCATCTGTTCTTCCCCGGGTTATTGCGTAAAAAATTAATCGGGCCGGACTCGAATCCATTCCTGCAGGTCAGGAATTAATTGCTGAGATGCTGCGGCGGTGTTTGTTTTGCTCCCCCAGTTAAAAACCTCCCCGTGAAGGGGAGGGGGTCTGTTATTGGTTCATCAGGAAACGTGGCTGCACTGAGAAGCCGGAGTGCGGGTATCCATGTTGCGTCCGCGGTTGATATGGTCGTCGATTTCGCCCGCGCATCCGGCCATGCGGCCGAACAGGAAGGCGGTGAAGGCGGCCATTTCCATCAGATTCTCGCTGAACTGGCCGTTGCGGTAACGCGGCCACAGCAGCTTGAGCAGCGAGGCTGCGATCACGGCATCAATGTTTACGCAGAACACGTTGCTGGTTACGCCGTTATCGTACAGCGACTGCACCAGCGTCTTGTAGAAGTCGTGGAACACGTTCTTCTCGCCGCGCTCGGCAAAAAACTCGGAGATGAAGGTTTCGCGCGGATCGTGGTTGACCGGCAGGCCCTTGAACACCGGGTGGTTCACGCCGGGGATGTTGCGCACGCCGGTGCCCAGCGCCTTGCTCTGCTTCTTCTCTTTGTTGAATGCGATGGCAAAGTCGGTGGTGATTTTTTTCAAGTCGATGTCTTTGCCGGGGTTGCTTGCATCGGCCAGTTTGGTGTCCTTGAAATTTTCGATCAGGAACTGGATGCCTTCATAACCGTTGCCGCCGTGGGCGAAACCGGTATGGGTGAGGAAGCCGATCATGCCCTTGTTGATCTGCACACGCTCCGGCGACTCGGGGCCGTCGGCGGATACCGCGCCCTTGCAGCCTTGCGAGGAGATGGTTCCCACGCCGTTGGAAATGATGAGCCCCAGGATGACTTGTAGCGGCAGCAGGCTGGCCGCAGTGGGGCGCTCGCCCAGCAGCGAGATGTAGGCCAGTTGCGTGACGGTCCAGGAGTCCAGAATTTCCTGGTTGTCCACACCGCAGAAGCTGCCAGCAGCGTGGTGCTTGGCTTCGGTGGACGCGCCGATAATCATGCCGAACAGCTTGGTGTACCAGGGCATATTGCGCACGGTCAGCTTGGAAATGCGCTTGCGCATCAGCGGCTCCCACGCGATGGTGGTGGTCAGTGCGGCCAGCACGGCATCAGCGGTGGGGTGGCCTTTGAGCGAACGCAGATATTTTACGAACACAGACTTCGCGCCGCGCTTATCGTAGGCTTTGAGCATGGCTTCGGCTTTCGCATCCGGTGCGCTGCCTACCAGTGTGGCAAGTTGCTCGGCAGTAGCTGCGGCAGGATTGACTTTGGCTGCTTCGTCGTCGCCCTTCAGTAAACCGGAGTGCGCGAAGATTTCCGTCAGGGAGTCGGCGGCTGCGCGCGCGGCATCCACGCGCTTCGGCCCGAGCAAGGCGACCGCTGCGCTAATCGCGGTGTTGGGCGCATTGCCCGCTTCGCGCGCGGCTTCGGCGGCGGCCAGCATCGGATCATTGTGCAGATTGACGTGCGCGGCCACCGCGAGGTTGTACAGCGCGTTGTCGTTCTCGTCGTTGAGCTCGCGCACCAGCGCCAGACACAGGTTGGATTCCAGCGGCTGCTTGGAAAGGTCGAGGATGGAGATATTGTTGACCTTGGTGACTTGCGTCTTGGGGTCCATCACCGAGCTGCCCGAGCAATCTTTCATGGTCTGGCGCGGGAAAATCGCGCCAACGTTTTTCAACAGTTCGGCGATCTGCAAATCGTACGGTGCCAGAGCCTTGACCACCGGGATGTCGAGTGCAGCAGGCATCTTTATGCCCTGGTTGTCGCCGAACCATGGTTTCAGTTCCAGATTGCCTTCCGGCGCGAAATCTTTTTCAACGCCGTTCAGCTTCATCACAGCAGTCAGCGCCTGCGGGATGTGGGCGATGTTGGTGACAACTGCGCCTTTCTTGGAGCATACCGGATTTTCCGGTGTGAACAGTTCGCTTACGCCAAACTTGTCCATGAACCATTTTTCTTTTGCGCGCGCGTCGTCGCCCGATCCGGCGATGGCACCGGCATGGCCCACGGCGCGGGTCAGGGTGGCTTTCCAGCGACCCACCACGCAGGCGACCACCGGTTTGTCAAACACTACGTCGTGTTCGTAGTAACCGCCCGGCTCGGAATACAACACCGCTGCCTTGGTGCGCGTGTCATTGGACATGGCGTAGGCGAATTCGGGCGCGGCGTAATTGATGTAGATATCCTTGCCGCTGGAGATCAGTGTCGTGGTACCCCAGCCGCCGATGGACAGGTAGTTCGCAATCGTGGTGGTGAAGTTGCCGGAGTTGGAGAAAATCGCGACCGAACCCTTGCGCAGGGTTTCGCCGGGATTGTCGCCGCCCAACGCGCCGCCGATGCGTACCTGGTTCCAGGAGTCGGCTACGCCCAAGCAGTTGCCGCCGAAAATGTCCACGCCGCGCTGTTGGCCGAGCGCGCGGATTTCGCGCGAATCATGCACCGATATTTTTTCGGTGATGATGATGACTTTTTCAACATCGGGATTGATCCTGATCAGTTCTGCCACGCCGTCGCGTACGGCGGAGGGGGGCAGATAGACCACGCCGACGTTGAACTTGTGACCGGCCTCCATGCCTTCGCGCACGTTGTTGTACACGGGAATATTGCCTGCGGGTGTCTCGACGACTTGCCCGCGGCGGCCGGGGGAGGTGCCAAATACGATGTTGCCGCCGGAATAGGCGTGGCTGACCGGAGTCACGGTACGGGATTCGTTGCCGGTGATGTTCAGCACGCAGATGCGGTCATCGCGCGTGGCGATATCGGCCAGAGATTTGATGCCGACGAAATATTTAAAGTCTTTGATACCAGGCTTTCTCATTGCTTTCACCTTTGCTAATTATTTATGTAGGTTGGGTTAGCGGTCTTATGGTTCGACAAGCTCACCACCTACGGACGTAACCCAACAAACCTCAATTATCCTAACCAATTTTGTTGTTGGGTTACGGCGCAAAAAAAGCGCCTAACCCAACCTACGCAATTCATCACGCGTCAGCAGGCAGACCCAGCAGCTTCGCCACTTCGGCGCGGCCACCCGCCTTCATCCAGCGATCCGCTTCCTGCGCGTAGTTCACCACATCGGTCATCGCGGAATCGAAGCCGAAAATCTTGTAGGGAATACGCAAGGAGTCGAGCACATCTTTGAATGCGCCCATACCGCGGATTACCTGGGGGCCGCCGCGACCGATCACCACATACAACGGTGTGGCACCGCGCTCGCTGAAGTAGTCGCGCAGCGCATCCGCCATCGCGCGGAAGGTCACGAAAATGTCGGTGTTGTTGGCTTTGCCGCCGATGATGAACAGCACGTTGGTCTGCTTGAGGTAGTACTTGAGGGATATGCGCATCACGTCGTACATCTTCTCGTAGGGCGGGTTTCCGCCGAAGTCGGAGGAGATGATGGCATCGTTGCCCAGCACTTCGGTGACCAGCGAGTTCGCGCCGCCGCCGAAGGTGGGAGCCAATATCGTGCCCTTGTCATTGATCACATAAACGTCGCTCTGGCCCTGATAGGTGCGCAGTTCGTTGATCTCCTGCTCGAAGTCGTTGGCTTCGGTGACGAAAATATCTTCGGGCAACGTCAGGCGGTTTATGCGCGGATCGTCGCGGTCGAAGCCGCATTTGAAGTCGCAGGCCACTGGAACCAGCGAGCCGGACTTGTTCGGCATCATGCGGATCGGATTAAGTTCCAGCGTGGTCATGCCGTAGTGGTGGTACAGGTCCCACAGCTTGGGCAGGTGCTGCACCAGCGGGGAAATGATTTCCTTCGGTGCGCCGAGATCGGTCAGTGCGTTGGATATGACGAAAGACTTGAGGCCGGTCAGCGGGTCGAACGGCACTTCGATGATCTGGGTCTTGTCCAGCTCTTCGATGTCCATGCCGCCGTGATGCGTGAGCGTCATGACCGGCGCGCGGTAGCGGGTCGAATCGGTGATCGAAAAATAGATTTCATGCTGGGCCGGTATTGCGCCCTCGAAGGTGACACCGCGCGACTTGTACATAACATCGCCGACTTTATATTCGGCAAAGTACAAACGCTCTTTTTCGGCCAGCGCCGATTTCAGATCCTTGGCGCGCCCGATCAGCCCGGATTTGCCTTTCTTGCCGATACCGCCCCTGAAAATAGGTTTGACGAAGACGGAGCCGCAACGCTCGATCATGTTATGGATATCGTGTTCGCTGGCTTCCGGTCCCAGCACTTCGGATGCCGGGAAATCAACGATCTTGAGCAACCCTGCTCCATGGAGCATACCACTGACGTTCATAGCTACCTTTCCGCTTCTCTAGATTAAATTCTGGTTGTTGTTTGCCGAGTCTATTTCCAATATGTAACACGTTGCTGATGCAAACATTTCACCCATGCCAATACATTCCAAGCTAATCTCGCCGCTTTGCCCACGAGCCGTGTAGGCAGAGGTTTTGGACATAAAGCTGGTTGCGTTCCTGACATCACGTCACCCAAATAAACTATATCTTGCTTCCGCATCAGAATATCCCTGGCTATAAGAGCCTGGGGGCAATATTTGAATTAGGGAGGAACGTTTCGAGCGAGGTAAGTCTGCTGACTCCAACACTTCCGATTATTATGTCCGGCGAATTATAAAGATGTTTGTTAAAAATTGACAACAGAATTGTGGTGCTTTGAGGGAGTTGGGCAGTGTGTTAAAAATTGCCGTATTTGATGTAATTGTATTGTCCAAGTGCTCAAAATGCGTGCTTATGTAGCGATCTGTAGGTAAATTTCATTTTTTGTCTTTTGATTTCCTTTTTTGCAATCATTCTTGCTACATTTCTGCATGGATATCGAATGTTGATGATCGTTATGCAATGAACTGCTGTTGCGCATGATGCAAGTCTCGTTAGCGCTGCCCCTTTATATACGGTGTGCGATAGAATCACCGCGTCCAAATGCACCGGAGCACGTCATGAATTCAGCCAGCCTATTTGATTATCTTCATTTTTCCAAAGACCTGCTGCATGTCATCATCATTCTGTTGCTGGCCTGGCTGCTGGTACACTTGAGCCGCAGGTTGATTCGCTTGTTCCGCAACTACATGAATGATCATGCGGGGTCTGCGGAAGAAAAACGTCGTATCGAGACGTTGGCGCGGGTGTTTCGCTACATATCTACTGTGGTGATCTCGCTGGTCGCGGGGATGCTGGCATTAAGCGAGCTGGGCATTTCCATCGCGCCTATTCTTGGCGCAGCCGGAGTGGTCGGTCTGGCGGTCGGTTTTGGCGCACAAAGCCTGATCAAGGATTATTTTAACGGTTTCTTTTTGCTGCTGGAAAACCAGATACGTCAGGGAGATGTGGTCGAAGTTTGCGGTAAGACCGGCGTGGTGGAAGACATTACTCTGCGCTATGTCTGTCTGCGCGATATCGAGGGCAGCGTACACTATGTGCCGAACGGGCAGATCAGTATTGTTACCAATAAATCACGTGATTATGCGTTTGCGTTGATCGACGTAGGCGTGGCTTACCGCGAGAGTATGGATGAGGTATGCGGGGCCGTACGCGAGGTCGCCAGTGCTTTGCGCACAGATGCCGTGGTCGGACCGAAGATACTGGAGGATATCGAAATTCAGGGGGTGCAGGATTGGGCGGAATCAGCGGTCATCTTGCGCTGCCGTTTCAAGACCGTCGCGCTGGAGCAGTGGAATGTACGCCGTGCTTTTCTCGGCAGGCTAAAGCAGGTTTTCGACGCGCGCGGTATCGAAATTCCCTATCCGCATCTTACCGTCTATGCCGGGCAGAACAGGGACGGTAGCGCACCGGCCTTCCGTGTTGCCGGTAAAAACGAGGTAGTCTAGGGGTTGCGTTTTCTGAGCCATATCTTTTCGATTTCGACAATGATGAACTGCAGCACACCGAAGCCGAGAATCAATCCCCAGGTTGCAGCGTCGAGGGCGACCACGCCGAACAGCTTCTGCATGAACGGCAGATAGGTGAAGGCCATCTGAATGATGATCAGGACGGCAATGCTGAGCAGCACGTAGCGATTACCGCTGAAGTCCTGCCAGCTGCGCACCGGGGCGAATAGGTAGCGGCAGTTGAACAGGTAGGCGATCTCGCCCATCACCAGCGCGTTGACAGCCACGGTGCGGGCAGTTTCGAGACTGTCTCCACGCGCGATCTCCCACAGGAACAGCGCGACCACTCCCGCCGCCAGCAGCACCGAGACAAAGCTGATACGCCAAATCATGAAGCCGGACAGGATAGGCTCGCTAGCGGCGCGCGGAGCTCTCCGCATCACATCCGGCTCGGGTAATTCAAACGACAATGCCAGTGCCAGCGTGACTGCAGTCACCATGTTCACCCACAGAATCTGCACCGGTGTGAGAGGTAGCGCCATACCGAACAGGATCGCGACCAGCACGATGCCGGCCTCGCCGCCGTTGGTCGGCATGATGAATACAATAGCTTTTTTGATGTTGTCGTAGACAGTACGACCTTCTTTGACCGCATGGGCGATGGTGGCGAAGTTGTCGTCGGCTAGCACCATTTCCGCCGCTTCTTTTGCGACTTCCGTGCCTTTTCTGCCCATCGCGATGCCAATATCGGCACGTTTTAGGGCAGGTGCATCATTCACACCGTCGCCGGTCATCGCGACGATCTCGCCGTTGGCCTGCAGGGCGGTTACCAGCCGCAGCTTGTGCTCCGGGCTGGCGCGCGCGAACACATCCACTTCGCATACTGCCTGACGTAATGCTTCATCATTCAGTGCATCCAGTTCATTGCCGGTCAGCGCAAGGCCGTTGCCGATTCCAAGCTGTGTGGCGATCGCTCGCGCTGTATCGGCATGGTCGCCGGTGATCATTTTGACGCGGATGCCCGCCGCGCGGCAGTCGCGCACTGCCGCGATGGCTTCGTCGCGCGGCGGGTCGCTGATGCCAACCATGCCCAGCAGCGTATAGCCCCCCTGCATGTCGGTGAAATTAAGTTCGTGTTGACCTTTGTCGGCTGTCTTCATTGCCAGCGCCAGTACGCGCTGCCCGAGCGCGCCGATCTCTGCCATATGGTTTTGCCAGTAGGGTAGATCAAGTGGTGCATCTTCACCCGCACCGCGCTGCTGGTTGCACATCGTCAGTAGCTGTTCCACCGCACCTTTTACGAAGATAAAGGCATGACCGGCATGATCATGGTGCAGGGTCGCCATGAAACGATGTTCCGATTCGAAAGGGATATGATCGGTGCGCGGCAGCGCACCATGTTCAAATTCAGCGTCCAATCCGGCCTTGAGCGCCAGCGGGATCAGCGCGCCCTCGGTCGGATCGCCCGCGATATGCCATTGCCCTTCAGTTTCGTTCAGTACGGCATCGTTGCAGAGCAGTCCGGCGCGCAGCAAGTCAAGCACATAGCCATGTTCTGAAATTTCCGTATCATTGCCGCCGATCAAGAATCCGCCATGTGGCGCGTAGCCGGTGCCGCTTACTTCGAATATCTGCTCGGCGGTGATCACGCGTTGCACGGTCATCTCGTTTCTGGTCAGCGTACCGGTCTTGTCGGTGCAGATGGTGGTGACCGAACCCAGCGCTTCCACCGCGGGCAGGCGGCGCACGATGGCATTGCGTCCGGCCATGCGCTGCACGCCGAGCGCCAGTGTAATGGTCAGCACGGCGGGCAAGCCTTCCGGGATTGCCGCCACCGCCATGCTCACGGCGGCGAGGAACATGTCGCCGAGACTGTAGCTGTGCACCAGCCAGCCGAACAAAAAGGTGAGCGCGGCAAGCGCCATGATGGCGACGGTCAGCCAGCGTCCGAAGGTATCCATCTGGCGCAGCAGCGGAGTTGTCAGGGTCTGCACCTCTTCCAGCATTGCGCTGATACGCCCGATCTCGGTCCGGTCCGCGGTTGCTACCACCACTCCGGTGCCTTGCCCATACACCACCAGCGTGCTGGAATAGGCCATGCAATAGCGGTCGCCGAGTACGGCTTGCGCATCCGCTGCAGCGGTATTTTTTTCGATTGCTACGGATTCGCCGGTTAGCGCGGCCTCTTCAAGGCGCAGGTTTTTTACGCTCAACAGGCGAAGATCGGCGGGCACCTTGTCGCCGGATTGCAGCTGCACAATGTCGCCGGGTACTAATGCTTCCGCCGCGATCACTTCGCGCCTGCCTTCCCGCAGCACAGTGGCTTCCGGCGACAGCATGCGCCGGATCGCATCCATGGCTTTTTCCGCCTTGCCCTCCTGAAGAAAACCGATGATGGCGTTGATTACCACCACCCCGACGATCACTGCCGTGTCCACCCAATGCGCGAGCAAGGCAGTGACTGATGCCGAGGCTAGCAGCACATAGATCAACACATTGTGGAATTGCAGCAAGAAGCGCAGCAGCGGGCCGCGCCGATTGGGCTGGGATAAACGGTTCGGGCCGAACTGCGCGAGTCGTTTCGTCGCTTCGGCATGGCTTATTCCATGCGATTTAGAAGAAACGGCGTCGAGCACTTCTTGCGCGGGAAGAGAATGCCAATTACTCATCGTTCACATCCCAATTAAGTTAAAAATTCGGGAGCAAATCTGCCCGGTATTGTTGCGCTATTGCGAGCTGGAGCCTTTTAAATTCCTGTGATCCGTAGAGTGCAATAAGCGAAGCGCATTGCGTCAAATAATGGAACCCAAAATTTGGGACACCCCCAACTATAGCAGTGCAAGTGGCGGAGTTTTTTCAGATAGTACGAAAAAACAGATTCGCTCTTAGAATAGGTTGCGGTTTATCACCATATGCACCCATATACTCACCGCATAGCCGAGCGCGATGGCCGGTGTCCACTTGAGGTGACCAAAAAAAGTATAGGCACCGCGCGCCTGACCCATCAGTGCGACACCTGCCGCCGAGCCGATCGACAGCAGCGAGCCGCCGACCCCGGCAGTCATCGTTACCAGCAGCCACTGGCCGACCGACATATCCGGCATCATGGTCAGCACCGCGAACATCACCGGAATGTTATCGACGATGGCAGAGATGATGCCGATGGCGATATTGGCATTGGTCGCACCCCACTCGCCGTAGATCACCTGCGAGATCATGCCGAGATAGCCGATGAAACCCAGCCCGCCGACACACATCACCACGCCGTAGAAAAAGAATAGCGTATCCCATTCGGCGCGTGAAACCTTGCGGAAGATGTCGAACGGTACCGGGTTACCAAGGTTTTCCGCGTCGCCGCCTCGCGAATGGGTCTTTTCACCGCATATTTTCAAGTAATAGGAAAAGAACTGGAGCAGGCTTAGACCGGTGAGCATGCCGATCACCGGCGGCAATCCCAATATACTGTGGAAGCACACCGCCAACGCAATGGTGAACAGAAATAATGCCACGATGGCTAGTGCGCCGCGCCGCATCGCGATCATCGCACCGCCGCCATTGGGTTTTTCGTTAGGCACGGCGAAGTGCATTATTGTTGCCGGTACCAGCCAGTTGACGAGCGACGGGATGAATAGCGCGAAAAACACCCAAAAATCGACAATACCATTGCTGGCGTGGATGTTTTTTTGCCAGACCATCAGTGTGGTGATGTCGCCGAACGGGCTGAATGCACCGCCCGCGTTGGCGGCGACTACGATATTGATACAGGAGAGCATGATAAATTTTTTGTTGCCAGCGCCAACTGCCATTACCACCGCCGCCATGAGCAGCGCGGTGGTCAGGTTGTCGGCGATAGGTGAGATGAGAAAAGCCAGCAAGCCGGTCACCCAGAACAGTGCACGGTAGCCGAAACCCTTGCGGATCAGCCATGAGCGTAGCGCCTCGAACACATTGCGCTCGTCCATTGCGTTGATGAAAGTCATTGCCACCAGCAAAAACAGCATCAGTTCGGCGTATTCCTCCAGATTGTGGCGTAGCGCGGTTTCGACGACATGCGGAATATCGAGAGACTGGTAATGCCAGGCGATCAATCCCCAGATGATCCCGGCCGCCAGCATCACTGGCTTGGACTTGCGCAGATGGGTGAATTCCTCGGCCATCACGACCAGATAGGCGGCGAAGAACAGCAGCACCGAGGTGATACCTACCCAGTTGCCGGTCAGGTCGAGGCGTTCGGCATCTCCCGATGCGTGCGCCAATAGCGGTAGAAACATCAGGACAAAGAGCAGAGCAAAGCGTTTCATAATATTGCGACCCAAAGGATTTATGAACTTAAAACAAGAGCGCATGGCAGTGCGCATTGGATACAGCGGGTGGAATTATACATGGGCGGTATTCTGGCTCGCACATTGCCGCATATGTGCCGCATGCTGCGCTCAAATGCGGATTACAAATCTGACAAAGGCTTGCCGGCCAACCGGTCATCCCTGATCTGGAGTTGCTGGATCACTTTTTCTAGCGATGCGTCGAGAGATTGCATTGTTTCGACCGGCAAAGCCGACAACGCTTCCGGAAGCACACCTTCAGCCGGGCCGGGCGCGTTTTTTATCAGTCTCGCGGCCTCTTCAGTTAGGCGCAATCCGACGCGGCGCTGATCCTCTTTGCTGCGTTCCTTGGAAATAAGTTTGCGAGCCACCAGTTTTTCTACGAGCTGGCTGCATGTGGATTGATGTATGGAAAGGCGTTCCGCCAGTTCCGAGATGCCGATGCCGGGCGTATTGGCAATTTCCTGCATGACCCAGAGCTGTGATCCCGTCACTCCGCAGGTTCGCTCAATCTCGCGGAAGTGCTGGCGTACGGTGCCGTAAATAATCCGGAATTTTTTCAGCACCTGTAGCGGGAGCTGTTTTTTGTTGCGATTGCCCACGTTATGTTCCACGGATTTGATGCGGGATTATAAAGCTTGCATTCACCGTTTGCATAAACTATATTGACATAAATTAAATTGCTGTCAATTTATTATAAAAGCGCCAACGTGTTGCGTGCGAATTAATTCGCCCCCCTACAAAAGCAGCCTACCGTTTGAAGTAAGAGGATATTTCCAGTTGGCTGCGGTTTTATAGATTAATTTTGCAACCTGATTATTCCTACAGGAGGAACCGGTGAAGACCAATCACGCTTTGATGCCCTGTCATGAAAAAATACGCCGCGTTAAATCTGTTGGCAAACAGGTGTGAAAGCTCGATTGACACTGCCATTGCCGCAAGGGGACGAACACACCTTAAACATCAGTCAGAATGGCAGGGTCGTGCTGTTTGGCGAAGTGTTGGCGGATATTTTTCCCGACCGCACCGTTCTGGGTGGTGCGCCTTTCAACGTCGCAAGACACCTTAAGGCCTTCGGGCGCAACCCGGTTTTGCTTTCCCGCGTGGGTAACGACGATCCTGGCAGGAACGTGCTCGGCGCGATGGCGCAAAACGCAATGGAAACCGGCGGCATTCAGATCGACATGCATCGTCCGACCGGGCAGGTGAAAGTGCACTTGGAGAACGGTGGCCACTGCTTCGACATTCTGCCAGACCAGGCTTATGATTTTATTCACCCGGCGGTTGCGCGCATGGTCAGGCTCCCGCTCAGCCCCGCGCTGGTCTACTACGGCACGCTGGCGCAGCGGCACGAAGTTTCCCGCCGGGCGCTGACAACCCTGTTACGCAGTACGAGTGCGGCGAAATTTCTGGATGTCAATCTGCGCGCGCCATGGTACGACGAAAAAACGCTGCGTTCGGCTATGCAAAATGCGGATATCGTGAAGCTGAATGCGGAAGAGCTGGAGGTGCTGGCGAGAATGTTCGCGCTGCCTGGATACCGACCACAGAATCGGGTTATGGAATTGATGCGCCAGTTCGATCTCGAACAGGTGGTGGTTACCTGCGGGGCGGAAGGTGCGTGGCAAATGAGCCACACCGGGAAAGTCATCGAGGCCGTTGAAGGCAACCGTGACGCAATCGTGGTGGATACGGTCGGCGCAGGCGACGGGTTTACCGCGGTATACATTCTGGGCATGCTGCAGCACTGGCCTATGGAAAACACGCTGGCGCGCGCCAACACTTTCGCCGCCGCGATCTGCGGCATCCGCGGTGCCGTCCCAGACTATGCGGATTTTTACCAGCCGTTCACCGAGGAATGGGGATTATGAATAATCGTCCGCCTGAATCCGGGAAACCGTTGTACATCGCCCTGATCAGCGTGCACGGGCTGATTCGCGGCCACGACCTCGAACTGGGGCGAGATGCTGATACCGGTGGACAGACCAAGTACGTCGTGGAGTTGGCGCGCGCCCTCGGGGAACGCGCGGATGTCGGGCGGGTGGTGCTGCTGACGCGCCGCGTTGTCGATGCCCAAGTCAGCCCGGATTACGCGGAGCCGTTTGAAGCGCTTTCGGATAAAGCCGCCATCGTGCGCATCGAATGCGGCGAGCAAAAATATCTGCGCAAGGAAATGCTGTGGGACTCTCTGGACAGCTTCGCCGACAACGCGCTCGCCTATCTCAAGAGCCAGCCGGTGATTCCGGATGTTCTGCACAGCCATTACGCCGATGCCGGCTATGTCGGCGCACGGCTCGTGCACCTGCTCGGTATCCCGCTGGTGCATACCGGCCACTCGCTGGGCCGCAACAAGCGTATGCAGCTGCTGGCCAGCGGCGTTAAGCACGGCGAGATCGAAACAACCTACCACATCTCGCGCCGCATCGATGCGGAAGAGACCACGCTGGGCGTGGCCGAGCGCGTCATCACCAGCACGCAACAGGAGATCCGCCAGCAATACGGCCTTTACGATTTTTACCGGCCCGACCTGATGCGCGTGATCCCGCCCGGCACGGATCTGGCAAGCTTCTTTCCGCCGCGCGGCGACGAAACACGCAGCGCCATTGCGCTCGAGTTGCGGCGTTTTTTGAAACATCCAGACAAGCCGATCATACTGGCGTTGTCGCGCCCAGACCCGAAGAAGAACCTATCCACCCTGATCGAGGCCTATGGGGAATCGCCGCAACTGCAACAGGCCGCCAACCTGGTGATCGTCGCGGGCAACCGCGACGACATCCAAGATATGGAAGATGTCGCGAAACACACACTGAGCGACATTCTACTGGCCATAGACCGGTACGACCTGTACGGGAAGGTCGCTTACCCGAAGCACCACAAGGCGGAAGACGTCTCGGTATTATTCCGCCTCGCGGCTGCCTCCCTCGGTGTATTCGTCAACCCCGCGCTGACCGAACCGTTCGGCCTGACACTGATCGAAGCTGCGGCCTGCGGTCTGCCTGTCGTGGCAACGGAGGATGGCGGGCCGGTCGATATCGTCAAGTATTGCCGGAACGGCTACCTGATCGATCCGCTCGACAAAAAGGCGATGGCGGAAACCGTGATGCAGGCTTTGGCCGACAAAGAGGAATGGCGGCATTTGGCGGAAAACGGCATACAGGGCGTGCGCCGCCATTATTCCTGGCAGGCGCATGTGGAAAAATATCTGGCCGTCATCCGCCCGCTGGCGGAAAAAACCGAACCGTTGCCGAGAATGAATCTGAAGCGGCGCCAAGGCATGTTCCGCGACCGCGCGCTGTTTACCAGCATCGATTTGAACCTGATCGGCGACCATGCATCGCTGGCGAACTTCCTGCAAACCATGCAGCGAAACAGCAAATCGGTCATCTTCGGCATCGCGACCGGACGCCGTCTGGACGACGCGCTGAGCGTATTGCGCCAATACGACATTCCCGTTCCCGACGTGCTGATCTCCGGCCAGGGTACCGAAATCCACTATGCCCCCAACTTGACGCAGGATACTGTCTGGGAGCGCCATATCGTCCATTTGTGGAACCGTCAGGCGGTGCGCGACATTCTCGGGAAAATACCGGGGCTGGAGATACAGCCCAAGAAATTCCAGAGCGCTTTCAAGATCAGTTACTACATCGATCCTGTGCTGGCGAACGTCCAGGAAATCCGCCAGGTGCTGTTGCGCAACGAGCAGACGGTGAACGTCGTCTTTTCCTTCGGGCAATTCCTCGACGTGCTGCCGGTCAGAGCCTCCAAGGGGTTGGCTCTGCGCTGGTGCGCCGAGCAACTGGGCTTTCCGCTGGAAAACACGCTGGTGGCCGGTGTCACGGGTGCCGATGCTGACATGCTGCGCGGCAACACGTTGGGCACGGTCGTAGATAACCGGCATCTCGCGGAATTATCCGGCCTGTCCACTGCCGACAAGATTTATTTCTCGACCAGCCCGCATGCCGCTGGTATCCTCGAAGCGCTGGATCATTACAAGTTCTTCGCCAGCGGGGAGGATAACGGCGCACTATGAAACGATTCCTGCTTTGCACCGATCTTGACCGGACATTAATTCCAAATGGCGCACAACCCGAATCGCCGTCGGCGATGTGGCGCTTCAGACAGCTGGTTGCTTGCGAGGATGTCACGCTGGCCTACGTGAGCGGTCGAAATTGCGCACTCATCGAGCAGGCCATCGCAGAATACGATTTGCCGCAGCCTGATTTCGCCATTGCCGATGTCGGCGCGACCATCTACCGGATCGATCAGTCCGGCTGGCGACGCTGGGACGAATGGGACGAGCAGATTGCGACGGACTGGCACGGCCTAGCGCATGACGAACTCCAGCGGTTGCCGGGCGTGTTTCCGGCGCTGCGCTTGCAGGAAGCGGAGAAACAGAGCAGCTACAAGCTCAGCTTCTATGTCACGCTCGAAACGGATACAAAAAAATTGTTCGGCGAAATGGAGGCGTACCTGAAGCAGGCCGGCATCGGAGCCAACCTGATCTGGAGCGTCGACGAAGCCGCCGCAGTCGGATTGTTGGATGTCCTGCCGAACAGCGCCAACAAGCTTCACGCCATCGCGTTCCTGATGCGGCAGCAAGGTTTCATCCACGAGAATACGGTTTTCGCCGGTGACAGCGGAAACGATCTGGATGTGCTGAAGAGCGGCATTCAGGCCGTGCTGGTCGCGAACGCCGACGCGCAAATCAGGCAGCTGGTAGCCAACGGCGCGGGCTGCGTCTATATCGCCAGGGGTGGCTACCTCGGCATGAACGGCAACTACAGCGCAGGCATCCTTGAAGGCCTCGCCCATTATCTTCCGGAAGCCGATGCATGGCTTCGCGAATCAAATATAAGCAAGGACAGCTGATGTACGAACAAGCCTCGCATGCGTTGCTGAACGAAATCCTGATCGCATTGAAACCGGAAATCGGCAACATGCGGCTGCGGCACTTTTACACACGCCTCGGCGCGAATTTCTACGCCATTCATTCCCTGTTCCACTTGCTGTACGGCGGCCGCACCGATTTCAAGGAACAGATGGTCAGCTTGGTTGAGACGCTCGCATTCCGCTACATCGAGAGGGTGCCGCACCTGCGCAGGTCGGATCTGGAGCGCGAGCGCGACTATAACTGGTTCATGAGCCAGAAGTGGGTCGGCATGGCGCTGTATTGCGATCGCTTCGCCGGCGATCTGAAGGGGCTGCGCACCAGATTGCCTTACCTCCAGGAGCTCGGGGTCAACATGCTGCATATTATGCCCATCCTCGACTGCCCGCCGGGCCACAGCGACGGCGGCTACGCCGTGCGCGACTTCCGCAATGTCGATACGCGCTACGGGACCACGGAGGATGTCGAGGCGCTATCTGCCACCCTGAAACGGCGCGACATGCTGCTGGTGCTCGATGTCGTGGTCAACCACACGTCTGACGAGCACGAATGGGCGCAGCGCGCGCGTCGGGGCGAAAAAAAATACCAGGATTATTACTACGTCTTCGATGACCGCGAGATGCCGGACACCTACGAAGAAACCATGCCGGAAATATTTCCGACCACCTCGCCGGGCAACTTCACCCGGGATGAGGCGATGGGCAAATGGGTGATGACTGTCTTCAATAGTTACCAGTGGGATCTGAATTACCATAACCCGGCAGTGCTGATCGAGATGATCGACATTATCCTGTTCTGGGCGAACAAGGGCGCGGATATCCTGCGTCTGGACGCGGTGGCATTCCTGTGGAAGAAGATCGGCGGCACGTGCCAGAACGAGCGCGAGGCGCACTTGCTGCTGCAACTGATGAAAGATTGCTGTCAGGTGACTGCGCCCGGCGTGCTGTTCATCGCAGAAGCCATCGTCTCGCCCAGCGAGATCACCAAGTATTTCGGCGAGGATGCGATCAACGCAAAAGAGTGCGAGATCGCCTACAACGCCGCGCTGATGTCGCTACTGTGGGATGCAGTCGCCACCAAGAACACGAAGCTGCTCAATCTGGGTATCAAAAATTTGCCGAACAAGCTGGAGCGGGCGACCTGGCTAAACTATGTGCGTTGCCACGACGATATCGGTTTGGGCTTTGCCGACAGCGATGCACTGCTATCCGGCTACGATCCGGCGCAACACAGGCGTTTTCTTGTTGATTACTTTATTGGCAGGTATTCGGGATCGCCCGCCAGAGGGCTGCCGTTCGGCGAAAACTCCGAGACCGGTGATGCGCGTATTTCCGGCTCTCTTGCCTCACTGGTCGGGCTTGAATCCGCTTTAGAAAACAATGATGAAGGCGCAATTGATACGGCGATCAAGACTATCCTGCTACTGCATAGCGTGATCCTGTCGTTTGGCGGCATACCGCTGCTCTACTACGGCGATGCGATCGGTATGCTCAATAATCTGGAATATCTTGCCGACCCATACCAACGTGACGACAATCGCTGGCTGCACCGTTCGCGCTTCGACTGGAGCAAGGCAGAAAGGCGCCATCAGCACGGCACGGTGGAATGCAGGATTTTTAGTGCGCTGAAAAGAATGATTGCGCTACGCAAGGAAATAACCGCTTTCGCGGATTTTGACAACCGGCAATTATTCGTCGTGGACAATCCCAATCTGCTGGTTTTCTCCAGAACCGACCAGCAGAACAGCCGTAACAAAGTATTGGTGATCTGCAACTTCAACGTTGAGGCACAGGCACTCCTGATTGCCCCATTATTGCCGCATGGCTTATTTCAGCAAGGCAGCATGAAAGACATCTGTTCCGGTGAACGCATCACGGCGGAAAATGATGCGCTCATGATTCCGCCGCTTTCATGCTATTGGCTGGCCGACTGACAAACAAGGAGATAATTATGATCATGAAGTGCCTTTTCCCTGTGGCCGGTTACGGCACCCGTTTCCTTCCCGCAACCAAGGCGCAGCCCAAGGAGATGCTGCCTATCCTCACCAAGCCGCTCATCCAATACGGTGTGGAGGAAGCATTCGCGGCAGGCATGAAAAACATCGCCTTCGTCACCGGACGCACCAAGCGCGCCATCGAAGATCACTTCGATGTCACCTACGAACTGGAAGACCAGATCAGCGGCACCAGCAAAGAAAGCCAGTTGGACGACATCCGCGAACTGATAGCGATATGCACCTTCTCCTATACTCGACAGGCGCACATGCGCGGACTGGGCGATGCCATCCTCACCGGCGAAACACTGATCGGCGATCGGCCCTTCGGGGTGATCCTGGCCGACGATCTGTGTGTCGGCGAGCCGGATGGCGTCATGGCGCAGATGGTGCGGGTTTATGAAAAGTATCGATGCAGCATTGTCGCGGTGGAAGAGGTTCCGATTGAGGATGTAGGCAGATACGGTGTCGTCAAAGGCCGGCAACTGGATGATCGCAATATTCTGGTTGAGCATATGGTGGAGAAACCGGCACCGCAGGATGCACCGTCCAACCTTGCCATCATCGGACGCTACATCCTGACGCCCGATATATTCGAAATACTGAGGAATACGCCGCCCGGCAAGAATGGCGAAGTGCAGCTCACCGATGCGCTGCAAATACAGGCGGCAAACGGCAAAGTGATCGCGTACCGTTTTCAGGGGCGGCGCTTCGATTGCGGCAGCGTCGAAGGCTTCGTTGCGGCCACCAATTTCTTTTTCAGTTGCCGGAAAGACGCACGATAATACAATTGTCCGGTAAGCGGCCAATGACAGCTCCGGATGACAGGAAAGGCACGAATGCCGAAAACGATCATCATTAGCGACCTGGATGGAACGCTGCTCGATTCGGCGAATTATTCCTTTGTTGCGGCGCTACCTTCGCTGGGGATGATTCGCGCGTGGGGCGTGCCGCTCGTCCTTTGCTCCAGCAAGACGCGCGCGGAGATGGAAGTCTATCGCAGACGCCTGGATAACAGCCATCCGTTCATCGCCGAGAATGGCGGCGGGATATTCATCCCAAATGGGTATTTTTCCGTTGCGGCAGATACCATGGAATCTGCCATGGTACCCGGCGATTGCCGGGTCATCATGCTCGGTACACCCTATGCGGAGATCAGAAAACGCTTCGTCCGGTTGCGCGAACAACTTGGGATAAAAGTGCGCGGTTTTGCGGACATGACTACCGAGGAAATCGCCGCCTTGACCGGCCTGTCCAGCGACGAGGCTGTTCTGGCCGGACAGCGCGATTTCGACGAGCCGTTCGTGTTTGAAGGCGCGCCCGATGAGCGTTTCCTGCAGGCCATCGAGGCCGACGGCCTGCGCTGGACACAGGGGCGGATATTTCACATCATGGGCAGGCACGACAAGGGGCGCGCCGTCAGTCTGCTGAAATCGCTCTATGAGAAACAATTTGGCGCTGTTGTGAGTATCGGGCTGGGCGATAGTCTGAATGACCTGCCATTGCTCCGCGCAGTGGATTGTCCGGTGCTGGTGCGGCATGATGACGGCGGTTATGACTCGCGTATCGCCGTTGCCGGTCTGCTGAAGACGCAACTCCCCGGCCCGGCCGGCTGGAACGAAACCGTGCTGCAATTGCTGGCTGCCAAACAGGGTGCTGCCGACGCATTGATCGAGATATTCAACGCGGCCCTTGCCGCCGTCGATCCGTACCGCGCAGTGCTCAGGTTTGCGGAGGCTAAGGGGAATTGTTTGCGCGTGGCGGATGCGAGTTATGACCTGACTGCATTTGACCGCATCGTCGTGGTCGGTGCCGGCAAGGCTGCGGCGCGCATGGCACAGGCGCTCGAAGCGTTGCTCGGCAAGCGAATTTCAGCCGGGCTGATCGTCGTTAAGGAAGGGCACACGGCACCGTTGGGCATCATCGAACAGATGGAAGCCGCGCATCCGGTGCCGGATGAAGCGGGGCAAGCGGGCGCGCAACGCATCCTGAAAATGGCGCGCGCCGCCGACGAGAAGACGCTGGTGCTCTGCCTGTTCTCGGGCGGCGCATCCGCGCTGCTGGTCGCGCCGGACGAAGGCGTGACGCTGCGGGACAAGCAGGAGGCAACGGCGCTGCTGTTGAAGGCGGGCGCATCCATCGACGAACTGAACGCGGTGCGCAAACATCTTTCCGCAATCAAGGGCGGCAGGCTTGCGCAGGCGGCTTACCCGGCGCAGATCGTCACGCTGCTGCTGTCCGATGTCATCGGCGACCGGCTGGACGTGATTGCTTCCGGGCCGACCGCACCGGACAGATCGACGTTCGCCGACGCGCTGGCGGTGATTGCCAGATACCGGCTGGCGGAAAAGATGCCGCCGCGCGTTGCCGCTTATCTGAAGCAGGGTACTGACGGGCTGGTCGCCGAGACGGTGAAGGACGGTGACCGTTGTCTGGCCCGCACGCGCAATGTGGTCGTCGGCGCAATCGGCCTGGCGCTGGATGCGGCAGCGGAAAAATCCCGGCAACTCGGATTTCCCGCGAAGATCATCGGCGCGGAATTGCAGGGCGAGGCGCGCGCCGCCGCCGCTTTTTTGGCGCAGGCCGCGCGCGAAACATTCGCCGAAATGCGGGACGGCGAGCGTCGTTGCCTGCTGTGCGGAGGCGAGACCACGGTCACCGTGAGCGGTCAGGGGTTGGGAGGGCGCAACCAGGAATTTGCGCTGGTCTTTGCGCTGGAGATCGAGGGGCTGGAAGGCGTGTCGCTGCTTTCGGCCGGAACCGATGGCAACGATGGGCCGACCGATGCTGCCGGCGCGCTGGTGGACGGACAAACCGCCGAGCGCGCGCGCGCCTTGGGTATCGATCCCGCGTCGTATCTCGGCAACAACGACTCCTATAATTTCTTCCGGCGATACGATGCCTGTTCGGGCGGACAAAGCCATTTCATTACCGGGCCGACCGGAACCAACGTGATGGACATGCAGGTGTTGTTGCTGGAAAAAACGGGTGTCAGGTAGTTTCTATTGTGATAGAGTCGAACACGATTGAGGAGGTAATCCTTAATATGGGCAGCGTTACATTCAGGCCTGAAATACACGGCCAGATCGAAAAAGTGGGGAGCGCAGACATCGTGGTCGGCATCCCCAGCTTCAACAACGCGCGCACCATCGGCCATGTGGTGCGCGCGGTGCAGGCCGGACTGGCCAAATACTTTCCCGAGCGCCACGCAGTGATCGTGAATTCCGACGGCGGCTCTACCGATGGCACCACTGAGGTCGTGCAGCTAACCTCGGTGGAAGATTTTAACGCCATTTTGCTGCATCACCGTGTCAAGCCCATTTCCAAGATTGCCTTTCCTTATTCCGGCGTACCCGGCAAGGGCAGCGCCTTCCGCTCCATTTTCGAAATCGCGCAAACGCTGGATGCCAAGGCCTGCGTGGTGGTTGATTCCGATCTCAGGAGCATCACGCCGGAATGGATTGAGCTGCTGGTCAAGCCGGTGCTGGACGGCGGTTTCGACTATATCGCCCCGCTATATCATCGCCACAAGTTCGACGGCACCATCACCAACAGCATCGTTTACCCGCTCACCCGCGCGTTGTACGGCAAGCGGGTACGCCAGCCGATCGGCGGCGACTTCGGCTTCTCCGGTAAGCTGGCGCAGTTCTATCTCACCAAGGAAGTGTGGGAGACGGATGTCGCCCGCTTCGGCATCGACATCTGGATGACTACCACAGCCATCGCCAATGGCTTTAGGGTGGCGCAGTCCTTCCTCGGCGCGAAGATCCACGATGCCAAGGACCCCAGTGCCGATCTGAGCAACATGCTGTATCAGGTGGTCAGCGCTACCTTCCAGCTCATGGAGGACTATGCCGAAGTGTGGAAGCCGGTGCGCGACACCGTGCCGGTGCCGAGCTTCGGTTTCGAATACACAGTCGGACTGGAACATGTGAACGTGAACACGGCGCGGATGCTGAAGATATTCAGGGAGGGGCTGCTGAACCTGCGCGAGCTGTGGCAGGACATCCTCGGTGCCGGCGATCTGGCGGAAGTGGAGCGCCTGGGTGCGCTGGAGGACGCGCAATTCCGCTTTCCCGTCACGCTGTGGTCGCGCATTGTTTACGATTACGCCCTCGCGTTCCATCTGAAGAAGCTGCCGAGGGAGCATCTGATCAAATCGCTGCTGCCGCTGTATATCGGCAAGACGGCCTCCTTCGTGCTGGAGGTCGAGCCGATGACGCAACATGAGGCCGAGGCGGAGATCGAGAAGTTGTGCCTGGAGTTCGAGAACGGCAAGGATTACCTGTTGAACCGCTGGAAATAACCTACAAGGAGGTGACCATGATGGACTTTTTGAACCTGATACTCGACCCATTGCGGGAGATGCTGCTCCAGTTCCGGGAATTCCTGCCCAACCTGCTGGCCATGCTGGTGATCTTCGCGCTGGGCTTCCTGCTGGCCAGGCTGTTGCGGACGTTGCTGGTGAAGTTCCTCGGGGCTGTCCAGTTTGACAGCTGGTCAGACCGAATGGGCTTCACCACCGTGATGCGCAAGGGTGACCTGTGGATGAAGCCTTCCCACATCCTCGGCGCGATCGTGTTCTGGTTGCTGGTGATTGTCACGCTGATGGTCGGCCTCGGCGCGCTCAAGGTCGCGGCCATTGACAGTCTGGTCGGGCAGTTCTTCAGCTATCTGCCGCGCGTCTTTTCTGCGGCGATGATCCTGCTGATTGGCTACCTGGTTTCCGGTTTCGTCAGCCGCACCGTGCTGATCGCGGCGGCAAACGGCGGTTTCCACTATGCCAAGCTTCTCGCCGAAGCAGTGCGCGTGCTGTTGCTGGTGATGATCCTGGCGATGGTGATGGAGCAGTTGCAGATCGCGACCAGCATCGTGCTGGCCGCCTTCTCGATCGTGTTCGGCGGCATCGTAATCGCGCTCGCCATCGCGTTCGGTGTCGGCGGCATCGGCGCGGCGCGGCGGATCATCGAAAAGGAATTCGCCGAAGACCGCCCGGAGAAGACACCGGACGACGTTGAACATCTGTGACGGACATGGCGAGAAGCGACACTCCAAGTTATGAACATGCTTCTTGCCGTGTCCATCCCTCTCTCCTACCTCTCCCTCAGAGGGGGAGAGTGACCAAGTGTCGCTACGCGACGACAATTTAATCGGAGGACGATATGACTGACTTTTACCAGACCGGGATCATCACCACGCTGCACCAACTCGGCAAACCGTCGCTGGAACGAATGGAATCCGAGCTGCTCGGCTTCTCGAAGACCAAGCCGGTCGCGCTGGTGTTGCCGGCGCTGTATTCCGAATTCGAGGGGCCGGCGATGCCCGGCATCGTGCAGGAACTGTCCAAAGTGAAGTACCTGAACGAGGTCGTGCTCGCGCTCGACCAAGCTTCGGAGGACGACTTCAAGAGGGTGCGCGAATTCATGGCACCGATACAGGCACCGGTGAAGATCATCCACAACAAGGGCAAACGTATCGGCGAGGTGTACGAGACGCTCAAGCGCAACGGGCTGGATGCCGGCCCGCAGGGCAAGGGGCGCTCGGCCTGGCTGGCCTACGGCTACGTGCTGGCACGCGGGCAATCGGATGTGATCGCGCTGCATGACTGCGACATCGTCACTTACAGCCGCGAGCTGCTGGCGCGGCTGTGTTATCCGATCGCCAACCCGAACCTGAATTACGTGTTCTGCAAGGGCTACTACAGCCGGGTGACGAACAAGATGAACGGGCGCGTGACGCGCCTGCTGGTGACACCGCTGGTGCGCTCGTTGCAGCAGTTGACCGGACAGCACGGCTTCCTCGAGTTCCTAGACAGCTTCCGCTATGCGCTGGCCGGAGAGTTCAGTATGAGTGCCGACATGGCGCGCATCAACCGCATCCCGTCCGACTGGGGGCTGGAGGTCGGTTCTCTGGCCGAGGTGTACCGCAACTACTCGCCGCGCCGGGTATGTCAGGTGGATATCGCCACGACCTACGAGCACAAGCATCAGGTGCTGTCGGCGGACAACGCGGAGAAGGGGCTGATGAAGATGGCCGTGGACATCTGCAAGTCCATCTTCCGCACGCTGGCATCGGAGGGCGTGGTGTTCTCGGAAGGGCTGTTCCGCTCGCTGATCGTGACCTACCTCAGGCAGGCCGAGGATACGCTGATGAAGTACGAGGCGGATGCGACGATCAACGGTTTGGCGTTCGATCGCCACGAGGAGGCCAAGGCGGTGGAGGCTTTTACCAATGCCATCGCGATGGCCGCGCAGGCGTTCGTCGAGAACCCGATGGGCAATCCGCTGATTCCGAACTGGAACCGCGTGAGCGCGGCCATCCCGGACATCTTCGAGGTGCTCAAGCTGGCGGTGGATGAAGACAACAAGTGATGTTTGGGTTCAGGTGCCGCTGTTTTTGCCATAAAACCATTTGAGCAGGAATGCTGGCGACATGGTGGTCAGCGCGATGACGATGAGCAGTGCGGCGTACAGTTCACCGTTCAGAATGCCTTGACTGAAACCGAGTTGTGCAAAGATCAGTCCCACCTCGCCGCGCGGGATCATTGATAAGCCAATGGCTATTTGGTTGCGGCGCGATTCGCGGATAAAGAAACCCGCCGCAAATTTGCCGAAAAAAGCGACGAGTAGCAGCAATGCCGCCAGCTCCCAAATGAATGCGGAACTCCAGTCTACAGCCTTGAGATTGAGCGAGACTCCGACCATCACAAAAAACAGCGGTGAGAAAGTGTGGATCAGCGGGCGCATCTGCTCTTCGAGGCGGTGTGCAAGTTTTGGGCTGGGCTTGAATTCAAGCGCGGCTGCCTTGCCCATCCATAGTCTGAAACCGAAGTGCTGGCTGAATGCCAGCCCCGCGGCGAAGCCACCCATGATCTCCGGTGCGCCCACCGCGTGCGCCAGCCAAGAGAACAGCAGGATCAGCGACAGCGCCATGGTCAGCAACAGCCCCGGTGTGGCGGCGTGCTGGTCGAAATGGTCGATCACCGTCGAAGCCAACTTGGCAACCAGCGGCCCGAGCAGCATAAATATGAGGATATATAAACCTACCTCACCTAATGCACGGATCGATACTTGCTGCTCAACCGCGAACTGGTACAGGAACGCGAGCACCAGCACGCCGAGAATATCATCCAGCACCGCCGCGCCGATCACGATCTGTGCCTCGTCGGAATGGCGTTTGCCCAGATCGTCGAGCACGCGCACCGTGATGCCGATGCTGGTGGCAGTCAGTGTGCCGCCGATAAATAGGGCGGTCAGCTCGGGTAGGCCAAATACCCACGCGCTAACGCTGTAGCCGAGCGTGAACGGCAAGGTGAAGCCGAGCACTGCCACGACGATGGGCTTGCTTCCGGAGCGCGCCAGACGGCTCAGGTCGGTATCCATGCCGACTTCGAACAGCAGCAGGATGATGCCGATCTCGGCCAGCAGTTTCATGGTGGTGTCGGGCGACACCCAGCCGAGCAGCGAAGGGCCAATCAGCAGGCCGGCCAGCAGCTCACCGATTACAGAGGGAATACCGAAACGCGCCACTGTTTCGGAAAATACCCGCGCCGAAATCAGAATGATGGCGAGAAACAGGAAAAATTGATGCAGTTCCATGTCAGTACTCCGGGTAAATGCTGGCTATTAACCCAAGCGGTTGTCCGCCGGGTGATACAACGGATCTTCAAGCACGTTTACTTCGATCATGCCTTTGGCCTTGTCGAGCAGTTCCAGGCAATCCGGACTCAAATGGCGCAGATGTAGCTTTTTGCCAAGTTGCGTGTAGCGTTCTGCCAATGTGTCGATGGCTTCCAGTCCGGAATGGTCTTTGACGCGGGCGTATTTGAAATCGATTAGTACTTCTGCAGGGTCATCCTTGGGTGAAAACAGGTTGAGGAAACTTTGCGATGAGGCAAAGAATAGCGAGCCGTGCAGGTCATACACTTTCCAGCCGTGTTCTTCGGTAGAAACTCGCACGTCTATATTCTTGGCATGCTCCCAGGCGAAGGCCAGCGAAGAGATGATGATGCCGACGATTACTGCAATCGCCAGATCGGTCAGAACGGTGACAGCGGCGACAGTCAGCCCGACCACGATGTCGGTCTTGGGTACTTTGCCGAACAGGTTGAAACTGCCCCACTCGAAGGTCTTTTCCGACACCACGAACATCAGGCCGATCAGTGCGGCGAGCGGAATCATCTCGATCCATTTCGAGGCGAACAGGATGAAGCTCAACAGGAACAGTGCTGCGGTGATACCGGAAAGATTTTTCACCGCACCGTTGGTCACGTTGATCATGCTCTGGCCGATCATCGCGCAGCCTCCCATGCCGCCAAAAAAGCCGGTGGCCACGTTGGCGACACCTTGGCCGATACAGGCGCGATTCGGCTTGCCGCGTGTCTGTGTCATGGTGTCGATCAGGTTTAGCGTCAGCAGCGATTCGATCAGACCGATAGCGGCAAGAATCAGGCTGTAGGGAAACACGATTTTCAGCATTTCCCAGTTCAGCGGCACATCGGGTAGATGAAACTGCGGCAATCCACCCGAGATAGATGCCATATCGCCCACAGTCTTGGTATCGATACCGGCAAAAATTACCAGCGCGGAAACCGCAGCGATGGCTGCCAAGGTAGAAGGGATAAGTTTTGTCAACTTGGGCAGCAGATAGATGATTGCCATGGTTAATGCGATCAAACCCAGCATGATGTACAACGGTATGCCTTGCATCCAGCTGGTTGTTCCATTTTCAGCCGTAACCTTGAAATGCCCCAACTGCGCCAGAAAGATCACGATAGCCAGCCCGTTGACGAAGCCCAGCATTACCGGATGCGGCACCATACGGATGAATTTGCCGAATTTCGCCAACCCGAACAGGATTTGCAACACCCCCATCAGCACCACGGTAGCGAACAGATATTCCACGCCATGCTGCACCACCAGCGCCACCATTACTACTGCCAGCGCGCCGGTTGCACCGGAGATCATGCCGGGGCGGCCACCAAACAGCGACGTGATCAGGCTCACCATAAAGGCGGCATACAGCCCGACCAACGGATGCACATGCGCAACCAGCGCGAAAGCAATGGCTTCGGGAACAAGGGCTAGCGCGACGGTCAAGCCGCTCAGGATATTGGTTTTGGCTTCGGCAAAATTTCTGATGTTCATCGCTACCTTAATAAAGAATTGCACCATCCCAGAGCATGGAATCGCATTGCTATGAATCGGTTAATGCAACGGCTGGTAGTTGTCCGCGCTAACGGAACAGGTAACGCCATCATTGATTAGATTGCTCATCCGTCAACGGTTTGCACAGAGCGCGTCCATAGAATCGCTGCATGATCGGTAGCGGATATAGCATCACCAGCAAGGCGGTGAGCGTAATACTGACCAGCACCACCATGTAAGTGGTATCGCGGATCACCTCGCCACCCGGCACGCCGTATTGCAACGGTAGTGCGGCCAGCACGGCGGCAGCTAATCCTTTTGGTACCATCATCGAGGTGATGGCGGCATCGCGCAGGCTGTATGCCTCGGCGCGGAACACCAGTCGGGTCAGAGCCAGACGCATCGCGTAGACTATCAGCACGATAAAGCACGCCACAATGGCAAGCTGCGCTACACTGAAATGGATTGAAATGCCGAGATAGACGAAGAAGTAGGTTTTTAGCAAAAATACTGTTTCACGATAAAATCCCAAATCTGTTTCGTTTAACGGCACGAGGTTGCGATCAATGCTTTGGATTCTGTATAAACCGAATTTTTCGAAATTAGTCAGTGTGACACCCAGCGCGAGGGCCGCGATGGCACCGGAAAAACCGAGGAATTCGGTTGTACCGTACACGATGAACACGTAAGCCAGCGTGGAGGAAATGGTATTGGGAAAGTCGCGTATCTTGCCCAGCACCAGCAGCCAGCCGATGCCTCCCAGCACGCCGATCACTGTCGCAAAAATAAGCGCGGCCAACACACTGCCAACCAATTTGCCCGGCTCGATGCCGCCCTGGGTTGTGATCTGCAACAGTGCAAACACGCCAACGATACAAAGCACATCGGTCAGCGCCGATTCCAGCACCAGCACCGTGGCGGGTTTTTCGGCCAAGCGCAGTGCATTTACCATCGGAATGACTACTGCGGAAGAGGTGCCGCCCAGTGTGACACCGAGCAAGATGGATGGAAGTGGTGCCAGATCGAGAGCGGTAAATCCTACCATTGCAACGATGAAAGCAGTCAATGCAAAACAGGTAAAACTCAGCACCCCGGTGGTTGCCAGCGATTTGCCCAGCACATTCAGGTTCAGGGAAGTGCCGCTCTCGAACAGGATCACTACCAGCGCGATGGTTGCGATGAGAGGGCCGATTTTGCCGAAATCCTGCGGTGTAACAATGCCCAGCAGCGGGCCGATTGCGATGCCGACCAGCATCAGCACCAGCACGTCCGGTATATTGGTCTTGCGGAATTGCAAGGACAGGAAGTGTGCGAAGAAAATCATCAGGCCAATCGCCAGAATCGTGAGGGACATAGCCAGCCTTTGTTGTATTAATGGCTCAATTATACATGGCGAATTTTATAAGCCTACGCTCTAAGCCTGAGTGCAAAATAAGGGGGTGATATAATTCCAGAAAATATACCGGTCTATCTTGCCGCAGATAGTGTGGCTGTATCTTCCCCAGCAGGTAAGTGAGCAGCACAGGAGATTTATCATGCCCCAAAAAATCCGCGTCGGCCTTGTCGGTTATGGCAAAGCAGGCAAGGCTGTCGCCAATGTGCTCAGCACAGATCCGCGTTTCGAATTGCGCTGGATCATGCGGCGTTCAGCAAGCGGGGAACGGCAAACGCATCCAGATACTGATATTCCCATTGTTGGTGTCGAGCAGCAATCGTTCGATGAGCTGTTCGACCTGCATCCGGTGGATGCGCTGGTCGATTTTTCTTCGCCAGAAAGCATCCGTGCTTATGGTGAAGAAGTGCGTAAGCGCGGTATCACGCTGGTCAGCGCAATCTCTGCCTATCCGGAAGACTATTTGGCATATGCACGCAGCTTGGGACGTGACACGCGCGTGATGTGCTCCCCCAATATTACGCTCGGTATCAATTTCTTGATCGTGGCAGCCCAGCTGTTGCGCAAGGCTGCACCGTTTGCCGATGTGGAGATCGTCGAGCAGCATTTCAGGGATAAACCGGAGATTTCGGGCACGGCACGCAAGATTGCGGAAACGCTGGAAGTGGATGCAGAGCAAATTACATCGCTACGCTTTGGCGGAATTGTAGGCCACCATGAGGTAATTTTCGGTTTCCCGCACCAGACTGTGCGGCTTATTCATGACTCGATCCGGCGCGAGGCATTTGGCACCGGTGCTGCTTTTGCGCTTGAGCAGCTCGCCGGTTGCGGCAAAGGTTTCTACACCTTCGATGACCTGTTGCTGGGTGTGATGCGCACAGAATTATTGAATGCCTAGGACTGCTCGTCGCTACAACTTTTAGGCTACATTACCCGCATCAGGCGGTAGGGGGTAGGGGGTGCTACGCAATTTCCCCCCAGCTTAATCCTCGGATGCGGCATCCCCGCCCTTGGCTTTGCGCGGCACGGTTTTCGGGTCGCAGGTGATGGGACGGTAGATTTCAACGCGGTCGCCGTCATTGAGCACGGCATCCAGTTTGCTGAGTTTGCCGTAGATACCGACCTTTTGTTGTTCCAAGTCTATACTTGGAAATTGTTTGATGATCCCAGAGCGATTGATGGCATCCTGAATAGTGGCTCCTTCCGGCAGCTCGACATCGAACCAGACTTGGCGTTGGGGCAGGGCATAAGCGATTCCGATTTTCATGGTTTGTCCTTACGCGGCACTATGGGCACCGCCCATTTGTATTTCTTTACCGGCGCGCACATCGAGGATGCGTTTGCCTACCACTAACAGGCCGAGCGTCAGGAATCCGCCGGGCGGTAAAATCATCATCAATATGCCGGTATCTTCCGGAAGTAAACGCATTTCCATGACTTTGAAAGCGGGGCCAAACAGCAGCGATGCGTCGGCAAACAGGGTGCCGGAGCCAATGATCTCGCGCACCGCACCGATGATGGTGAGCGCAATAGTAAAGCCGATTCCCATGAATAAACCGTCCGCCAGCGAAGGCAGCGCGGAGTTCTTGCCGGCAAAGGACTCAAGGCGAGCCAGCGGCAGACAGTTTGATACGATCAGCGGAATGAACATGCCCAGCACTTTGTATAACTCGTGCATCCACGCATTCATGAAGAGATCCACCAGTGTCACCATGGAGGCAATGACCAGAATAAATACCGGGATGCGTACTTCCTGGGTGATTTGGTTGCGGAACAAGCCCACCAGCATGCTCGATGCGGCCATCACAGCGGCTGTTGCCAGCCCCATGCCCAGCGCATTGGTAGCGGTGCCGGTCATAGCCATAGCCGGGCATAGCCCGAGCAGCATGGCGAATACGCCGTTGTTTTCCCAGAGCCCATCCTTAGCGATGGTTTTATATTCTGCAGCCATTTTAATGTCCCTCCTTTGTCTGCGCCTTCGGGGCGGTCATATCCATCATTTGCGTCTTGTTGGCTGCAAAGAATTCAAGTCCCTCGCGGATAGCCTTAATAATGCCGCGGGGTGTAATGGTGGCACCGGTGTATTGATCAAACTGACCGCCGTCCTTCTTCACTTTCCATTTTTCAACCGGCGGATTGCCCAGAGATAAACCATCAAAACGCAGTATCCAGTCGCTTTTCTTGACTTCCATTTTGTCGCCGAGCCCGGCAGTTTCCTTGTGTGCCAAGACGCGCACGCCGAGGATTTTCCCCTCTGCGTCGATGCCCAGCATGAATTTCATCTGTCCGGCATAGCCCACACCAATAATCTCATAAGCCAAGCCGGTGACTTTGCCTTCCTTGGTCGCGCGGTAAACGGTAATTTCATGACCGCGCGCATTTTTCATGGTGGTGGCATCGGCAACCAGATTGTTGTCATGGATGCTGTCCGGGAGTACCTGACCGAGCGAATTCAATCGGTCTTCCATGGCGCGGGCAGCGATATCATCGACGGTAATATGGTCACTAAAGGCGAGCACAACTCCGAAACCCAGACAGAATAGGCCCAGAATCACCGCATGAATAAATGTGCCTTGTTTCATGGCTTCTCCTTGCTTAGCGCCAGTGGTTCACCTTTGCGATCACGCCCAAACACGCGAGGACGGGTGTATCGGTCAATAATTGGAGTCAATGCATTCATCAGTAATATTGCGAAGGCCACGCCTTCAGGATAGCCTGCGAAGTTACGAATGAGCCAGATCAGCAAGCCGCAGCCTACACCGAATATCAATTGACCTTTTTTAGACACCGGCGAAGTGACGTAATCGGTAGCGATGAAGAATGCCCCTAAAAAGGTTGCACCAGATAGCAGATGGAATGTGCCGGAGGTAAAATGGACTGGGTCAGCGGTATGGAATATCTCGGCAATCAGGAACAACGAACCAATCACAGTTACTGGAATATGCCAGGAGATGATGCGCTTTGCCATCAGGAACAAACCACCGGCCAAGATCAGTAGTATTGAGGTTTCACCCATGCTACCCGCGCGGTAACCGAGTGCCATGTCCATCATATCCGGCACTTGTGTTATGGATTGCGTCGCCGGAATACCGCGCGATAGTTCGGTTTTGATGTGTCCAAGTGCTGATGCCGAACTCATCGCGTCGGGCATGTGTCCGCCAAAAGTAATGGCGATGGCATCTGCAAAGCCGGGAGCGCCAACGGAGAACAATGGATGCGGCGCGACCCAAGCTGTCATTACCACAGGGAATGAGATCAGCAGGACAGTACGCCCAACCATGGCGGGGTTAAACACATTTTGGCCGATGCCGCCGAAAGCGTGTTTTGCCATTGCAATGGCAAAAATCGCCCCCAGCAAGCCTATCCACCAAGGTGCCCAAGGCGGCAAACTAGCTGCCAGCAGCCAGCCGGTGAGTACGGCTGAATTGTCTGCCAGTGTTACTTTGACCGGTCGCCCTGCAAGCATCAGGCATCCCGCTTCAATAATTACGCAGGAGCCAATCGTGACGGCAAACAGAAAGATGGCAGGCCAGCCAAACAGATACATGTTGAATGCGGTGGCAGGCAACAGTGCCAGCAATACCATAAACATAGTTTTTTGGACGCTGGTGGACGCGTGGGTAAACGGTCCGCTTGAGGTAGGAATAGTCATGCGTTGGTCTTTTCTTCGTCGACAGTGGGGGTTGCTGCGGGTGCAGCTGCCGTTTTTTTCGCGGCCAGTGCGGCTTTCTTGGCTTCTGCTGCTTTTTCGATGCGGATGGTGCGTACCTCGACCAGCGTTTTGACGCGATCGTTTTTGCGGAGTTCACGCTCCAGGTCGCTCAACATTCCCTTGGCATAATTGAAGTAGTGCACCAGCGGGATGTGTGACGGGCAGACATACGAGCAACTGCCGCATGAGAAGCAATCCCTGACCCCCAATTTGGCAGCGCCCTCCAGATTGTCCTTGCGGATGAAGGCGGCCATTTCGACCGGAGACAAACCGCACGGGCAGATAGTGACGCAACTGCCGCAGCGGATGCAGGAACTGGTCGGCTGGTCATTGATCTCTTCAGTGGTGAGCGCCAAGATGCCTGAGGTACCTTTGACTACCGGTGCTTCCAGACTGGCCAGCGGTTGGCCCATCATCGGCCCGCCGTTGACGATGCTCTCGGGGCGGGTTGCAAAACCGCCGCAGAATTCGATCAGGTCGGTTATGCGGGTACCGATGGGTGTCAAAATATTGTTGGGTTCGCGTATCGCGCGACCGCTTACCGTCACAACCCGTGAGACCAGCGGGCGACCGAAACGGACCGAGTGATGCACGGCACGGGCGGTAGCGACGTTATGCACCACGATACCAAGGTCGGCCGTGAGCTTGCGAGCCGGTGTTTCGAGGCCGGTGATTGCCTGTACCAGATGGCGCTCGGAACCCATCGGATACTGCACCGGCACACCAATGACTTCGACTCCGGCAAAAGCGGAGGCCGCCTTGCTCATGATAGTAATCGCCTCCGGTTTATTCAGTTCGATGCCGATGACCACTCTGGGTGTTCCCAATGCGTGGGCCATGATGCGTGCGCCGTCGATTACTTCGTCGGCATATTCGCGCATCACCCGGTCATCGCAGGTCAGGTAAGGTTCGCACTCGGCACCGTTGAGCAGCAGGGTGTCGAGTTTTTTCTGGGTGCCGAGGTTCAGCTTCACAGCCGATGGGAAGGCCGCGCCGCCCATGCCGACAATGCCCGATTGGGCGACACGCTCATGGATGAGATGCGGGTCGGCAGCAAAAGGATCGGCGATGGGTTCCGGCAGAACAGCCCATTCATCCTTGCCATCGGGTTCGATGATGATGGTGGTCTGAGGCAAGCCGGAAGGGTGGGGTGCTGCAACTTCGGTTATCGCCGCGATGCGGCCCGATGTGGGTGCATGCTGGGGAGATGATATTACCCCCTGGCTGCGCGCGATCATCTGGCCCTTTTTGACCAGATCGCCTTCTTTGACCAGTACTTCGGCGGGTGCGCCGATGTGTTGTTGCAGCGGGATATAGAGCGCGGCAGGCATCGGCATCAAGACGATGGCTTTTTCGCTGGTTTGTTCCTTGCGGTACTCGGGGTGAATGCCGCCTCGGACAGGGTAAAGTTTCATCTGTTACTGCTCCTAGTGCGCGTGCCCGACTTCGGGCTGGGATGGGGTGTTTCCGGTTTCGGGTTTATGCCAATGCCAGTTGGCCAGCGTCACTGGCACTGGAATCATCACGATGGCATCGGTCGGGCAAACCTTGACACATTTTCCGCAGCCGTGGCATGCATCGATGATGATCGTATGCATCAACTTGTTGGCGCCCATAATGGCATCTGTCGAGCATTCCCTGATACAGCGCGTGCAACCGATACAAAGATCTTCGACGATGAAAGCGTTCTCCGGCCCTTTTTCTTCATGTTCGGAAAGGTCCGCAGTGACCCCCAGTTTTTTTGCCAGCACCTCGATCAGCGCTTTGCCGCCGGGAGAGCACATGGTCACAGCTGCTTCGCCTTTTGCCAGTGCTGCCGCGTACTGAGCGCAGCCGA
The DNA here is from genome assembly GCA_028689145.1 of Gallionella sp. Classification (GTDB taxonomy): domain Bacteria; phylum Pseudomonadota; class Gammaproteobacteria; order Burkholderiales; family Gallionellaceae; genus Gallionella. The sequence continues at coordinate 115,177 of JAQTWT010000005.1, read as the reverse complement.
CATAGCCGCATTGGCCGCACTGCGAACCCGGCAGCAGTGCCTTTAATTCTTCTTCAAGCGGATTTTCCTCGACGGCGAGAAAGCGTGCCGCTGCACCGAGAAGACCGCCTAGCACGAGCCCCATTAATGTAAGAATACCGATAGCGATCCACATAATCTATTTCCTTAACTTGTCATGCCAGAGAAGCCCATAAACGCCAGCGCCAGTAGGCTTGCGACAATAAAGCCTATAGGCGGGCCGGCAAACAGGCGCGGTATATCAGCCAGTGCCAACCGTTCGCGCAGTCCGGCAAACATGACCATCACTAGACTATAACCAATGGAGGAAGCAAAGCCGAATAGTGTGGCATCGATAAAACTCATCCTGCCTTCAACCAGCAGAATGGCGACACCCAGCACGGCACAGTTAGTGGTGATCAGTGGCAGGTAGATACCCAGCATTTGAAACAGTGGGGGAGATACTTTTTTAACCGTCATCTCGGTAAATTGCACAGCAGCGGCAATGACCAGAATGAAAGTTACTGTGCGCAGGTACCACAGATTATACGGTTCAAGCAGGTAGGCTCCGACGGCCCAATCCGCCATGGATGAAACAGTAATCACAAAGGTGGTTGCCATGCCCATACCAATAGCGGTGTCAATACGCGTGGTGACACCCATGAATGAACAGAGGCCGAGGAAACGAGCCAGAATGACGTTGTTAACCAGCGCCGCGCTTACTATTAGAAGTACATATTCTTTCATTTTCCGACCCTCATTGCTCGATTCCTCGTTTATTCAATATTGCACGTTTCGCCCGCTCTGGCACGGCGAATAAAATGGGGGGCAAGATCACCCCGGAGCGACAAGCGGCTTGCGTTCGCACGCGAGAGTGCCAAGCCGAATATAAGACCGGCGACCATCGCGGCCATGGTAGCGAGGTCGCTGCCGAACGCCCATTGAGCCAGTATTCCACTAATCAACAGGGTGGCGATTGGAATGGCATAGGCGGTGAGCGATGCATTGATCAGCGCGTTCTCGCGGATACCTACCACCACGCGTTCGCCTACCACAAGGTTTGCCGGATTTTCGATCCTGAAGCGGCGTGCTTCGAGCCGATTAGCTGTGCTGCCCATGCCCTTAGAGCCGCAAGCCGAGGATGCGGAGCAGCCACCACAGCTAGTGGTTTGTTCGGGTTCCAGCCAAACCATAGTGTTTTCAATTGCCACTACATGGGCAAAGCCCTCGACCAAAGCGGGGGCACTGAAATCAGTGGTGCTATTTGCGGAGTTATCAACCATGGTCAGACTTCTACAGTAGATGTCACACCCTCGGGTGTGACATAAATTGCTTTCTGTCCTCCAGCGGCTTTGAGAATGGCTAGGCGGCGTTCGACCGGTGCCATCAGCATCGGCAGACCAGTGGCAACAGCTACACAAGTGATGAAGCGGCGGCGTGTTATGACGGTAGACATTAAGTGTTAAGTTACGATCTCAATTGTATTTAGCATGATTCGTTGATCTGCCGTATGAGCCATGACAGATCATCCCAAAATCAACGCTGAAATTATATTGCAGTGTCCGGTATTAGGGAAGCTTCTTTTACAAATCGGGCGGGTTAATTAATAGTGCTAATGCCCGATTTGCACGAGTGAAATACAGGGTTTTGGATGCCTTTTGAATAGTTGTCAGTTCGGTTCCTGATATTCACCTTCCAGCAACTTGGCTTGCGCTGCGGCCAGACGCGCGATCGGCACGCGCGGACCGGAGCAGGAAACGTAGTTGAGTTTGATGTGATGACAGAACCGGATGGAACCGGGGTGTCCGCCATGTTCGCCGCAGATGCCGACTTTTAAGTCGGGGTTGGTTTCGCGACCTTTAGTCACCGCGATCTTCATCATTTGTCCGACACCCTTGATGTCCAGTACCTCAAACGGGTTATCTTCCAGAATGCCGGTCTCGTTGTAAGCGGGCAAGAATTTATTTTCCGCATCCTCACGGCTGAAAGAGAAGGTGGCCTGGGTCAGGTCGTTGGTGCCGAACGAGAAGAACTCGGCAGTTTCCGCCATGCGCCCTGCGCGAATACAGGCGCGCACCACTTCCAGCATGGAGCCGAACTTGAATTTCACATTGATGCCGTGGGTCGCATTCACTTCCTGATGGATGCGCTGCACGTAACTGTGGATGCGCTTGAGTTCTTCAACGGTAGCCACTTGCGGCACCATGATTTCGGGATAGATTTCGATACCGTCTCTGGCACACAGGGCGGCGGCTTCGAGCACCGCGCGTATTTGCATCGAATAAATTTCAGGATAAGTGATACCCAGTCGTACACCGCGATGGCCCAGCATGGGGTTGACTTCGGACAGGGCTCTGACCTTTTTAAGGATCACTTCCTTCTTGTGAATCACGTCTTCTTCCAGATGTGACCCCTTGAAGTCGTGTAGCCCGCCCATCAGTTTGGTTAATCCGTCGGCATATTGTTGATAGAGCTTGGGGTTGAGCAGCTTGAGTGTGTCCGGCAGTTCTTCCAGCCCTTTGATGGTGTCGCGCAATTGGTGCAAGTGCGCAATTTCAAGTTCGAGCTGCGCGGCAGTGGGCAGGAATTCGTGCATCGGCGGATCGAGCAGGCGCACTGTGACGGGTAGCCCTTTCATCGCCTTGAAAATACCCTTGAAGTCGGCACGCTGGATCGGCAACAGGCGATCCAGTGCAGCTTGGCGTTCTTCCAGCGTTTCGGCCAGAATCATTTCTTGCACGATCGGTAACCTGTCGGTGCTGTTGAACATGCGTTCGGTACGGCACAGGCCGATGCCCATCGCGCCAAATTCGCGCGCGCGCTGCGCATCAAGAGGGGTGTCGGCATTGGCCATTACCCTGATCTTGGCGATCTCATCCGCCCAAGCCAACAGTGTGTCCATTTCCTCGGAAAACTCGGCTTCCACAGTCGGAACTTCGCCCGCGTAAACATGGCCGGTGCCGCCGTCTATGGTGATGATGTCGCCTTCCTGCAGGGTGGTATCGCCTATTTTGGCACTGCGCAATACATCGTTGATGACGATTTGTTCGCAACCCGAAACACAAGGCTTACCCATGCCGCGCGCGACCACGGCTGCGTGCGAGGTTTTGCCGCCGCGGCTGGTCAGGATACCCTGAGCCTGGAAGAAGCCGTGGATATCCTCGGGCTTGGTTTCCTCGCGCACCAGAATGATTTTTTCACCGGCACGGCCGCGTGTCTCGGCGGTATCGGCATCGAATACGATCTTGCCGGATGCTGCACCGGGTGAGGCAGGTAGTCCTTGGGCCAATGATTTGCCATGGAAATTCGGTGCCAACTGGGGAACCAGCAGCTGTTCGAGAATTGCCGGTTCGACACGCAGCAGAGCACGTTCCTTGGAGATCAGCCCTTCATGGAACATTTCCACCGAGCTGCGCACCATGCCGCGCGCATTCATTTTGCCGTTGCGCGTTTGCAGACAATACAGGATGCCTTTTTCGATGGTGAATTCAAAATCCTGTACTTCGTGATAATGCGACTCCAACCGGTTATGCAGTGTCGTCAACTGGCGGTAGATTTCCGGCATTTCCTGTTCCATTTCGGCGATAGCCTTGGGCGTGCGGATTCCCGCCACCACGTCTTCGCCTTGTGCATTGACCAGATATTCGCCGTAGATCACGTTTTCGCCGGTGCCGGGATTGCGTGTAAAGCCCACGCCAGTACCGGAATCGTTGCCCATATTGCCGAACACCATGGTGCAGATGTTCACTGCCGTACCGCTGGCCTGATCCTTGGTGATCTTGAACTGCCTGCGGTAATCCACCGCCCGTTTGCCCATCCAGGAGCCGAATACTGCGCCCACCGCGATTTCCATTTGTTCGTAAGGGTCTTGCGGAAAAGGTTTGCCGTAATGGTGTTTTACGATGGCCAGAAATTCACCAGCCAATTCCTTCAGGTGATCGACGCTGAGATCAAGATCCTGCGGTGCGCCGTATTTGCGTTTGATTGCGGCCATGCGCTCGTCGAAATGCTCGTCGCTGATGTTGAGCGCGATCTTGCCGAACAGTTGGATGAAACGGCGGTAGGTATCGTAGGCAAAGCGTTCATTGCCGGTTTGCTTGATCAGGCCTTGCAGTGAAGTTTCATTGAGGCCGAGATTCAGGATGGTGTCCATCATGCCCGGCATGGACATGGACGAACCGGAGCGCACCGAGACGAGCAGGGGATTGTCGCCGCTGCCGAAACCCTTCTTGGTTTTCTTTTCCAGCGCCTGCATGTGCTTCTTGATGTCATCCATCAGGCCATCGGGCAGTTTATTTTTTTCCAGGTAGGCAGTACAGGCATCGGTGGTGATGGTGAAGCCCGGAGGAACATTCAAACCGATTTGCGTCATCTCGCACAGGTTTGCACCTTTGCCGCCGAGCAACATCTTGTTTTTGCCGTCACCATGTTCGAATTCGTAAATGTACTGTTTGCTACTAGTCATAACACTCCCCTGTTTAATATTTGCATATCACTGAGTTTGCTAAATTCTCATTACTTTTTAAATCTTTGCAGCCGGGCAGGGCGGTCGAAAATGCGCGCCCTAACCGGCTAACTGGTTTTTTTGACACCATCCCCCAGATCAGCCGCCATGCGTTCAAGATGTGCATAACGCTTCTGGAGTTCCTCATCGTAGGATGCCAGTAATTTACCGCTATCGGCTCCCATTTTCTTCACCAGCCCGCGGAAGCGCGGTTCGTTCTTGATGAGCTCGCTGTAAGACACGGACGGTTTTGCTGAATCCAGCGAGAGCGGATTCTTGCCCAACTGTTCGTTGCGCGGGTCGTAGCGGTACAGCGGCCAGTGACCGGTGCTGACCGCCAGTTCCTGTTGCTGGTGTTGCTTGCTCAAATTGTAGCCATGCTCGACACAAGGGCTGTAGGCAATGATCAGCGACGGACCGTCGAAAGATTCGGCTTCGAGGAAGGTCTTCAGGGTGTGAATGTCTTTTGCGCCGTAGGCGACATGCGCGACATAGACATGGCCGTAACTCATGGCAATTTGCCCCAGATCCTTCTTGCCGGTTAGCTTGCCGCCGGCTGCAAATTTGGCCATGGCACCGAGCGGCGTGGCTTTGGACATTTGCCCACCTGTGTTGGAATACACTTCGGTATCGAGTACCAGCATGTTGACGTTGCGTCCGGAAGCCAGCACGTGATCAACGCCGCCGAAACCGATGTCGTAGGCCCAGCCGTCACCGCCGATAATCCACACGCTCTTCTTAGCCAGATAGTCGGCCAGCGTTTCCAGATTGCGTGCTTCTGCGGAATTAATGCCGGCCAGTACCTTACGCAAGGCTTCGATGCGTTCGCGCTGGGTAAAGATGCCCGCTTCGGTGGATTGGTCGGCATTGACGATGGATGCGACCAATTCGGCCCCGATCTTATCCTTCATGCTGTTCATCAGTTCGCGCGCATGCTCGGCATGTTTGTCGATGCTGACGCGGAAGCCCAAGCCGAATTCGGCATTGTCTTCGAACAGCGAATTCGACCAGGCCGGGCCGCGCCCTTCGGCGTTTTTGGTGTAAGGCGTGGTGGGCAGATTGCCGCCGTAGATCGAGGAGCAACCGGTGGCGTTGGCCACCACCATACGGTCGCCGAACAATTGGGTGGCGAGGCGGATATAGGGCGTTTCACCGCAGCCGACACAGGCGGACGAGAATTCAAACAGCGGCTGCATAACCATTGCGCCCTTGATGGTGGAGGAGCGCAACTGGGTGCGGTCGAATTCAGGCAGTGTGAGGAAAAACTCGAAATTCTCGCGTTCCGATTCGCGCAACGGAGCTATTGGACGCATTTCCAGTGCCTTGTGCCCGTCGGTTTTGGATACGGAAGGACAGATGTCAACGCACAGAGTACATCCGGTGCAATCTTCAGGTGCCACTTGGTAGCTGATGTGCATACCTTGTTCAAATTCCTTACCCTTGACCTGAATGTGCTTGAAGGTGGACGGTGCATTCTTGGCGAGTTCTTCAGGGAATACCTTGGAACGAATAGCCGTATGCGGGCAGACGAACGGGCATTTTCCGCAATAGATACACAACTCTGCATCCCATACCGGGATTTCCTGCGCCAGATTGCTCTTTTCCCACATCGAGGTGCCGGTTGGCCAGGTGCCGTCGTTGGGGAACGCGCTTACCGGCAGGCTATTGCCTCGACCGGCCATGATTTCGGCAGTGACTTTTTGCACGAATATGGGTGCGTGATTCGGCACATGATCGGGCATGTTGCGGGTGCTGCTTGCTGTTGCAGGTACATTCACCTTGTGCAGGTTGGCGACGGTCTCGTCAATGGCTTTCCAGTTTGCTTCCACGACCGCCTTGCCTTTTTTGCTGTAGGATTTTTCGGCGGCGGATTTGATCTTTTCGATTGCCAGTTCGCGCGGCAATACGCCGGAAATGGCAAAGAAACAGGTTTGCATGATGGTGTTGATGCGGCTGCCCATGCCGGTGTGTTTGGCGATGGTAATAGCATCAATTACATAAAATTCGATTTTCTTGGTGATGATCTGTTGCTGCATTTTATGCGTGAGCAAATCCCATACCTTGTCCGCTGCTACCGGGGTATTGACCAAGAACACCGCGCCATCGGCGGCGGATTCCAGCATCTCGTAACGTTCCATGAATACCGGCTGGTGGCAGCCGATAAAATTGGCATCGTTGTTACCGATCAGGTAAGGCGAATGGATAGGCTTGGGCGAGAAACGCAGGTGTGAAATGGTGCCCGCACCGGCTTTTTTCGAGTCATAAACAAAATAACCCTGGGCGTAAAGTTCAGTTTCTTCGCCCATGATTTTGATGGTGTTTTTGTTTGCACCCACCGTACCGTCCGAGCCCAGACCGTAGAACATGCAGCGGGTGACGCCTTGGCCTGCATCGTTGCGGAAATTTTCATCCCATTCCAAACTGGTGTGGGTGAGATCGTCGTTGATGCCGATGGTGAAGTGATTTTTCGGCTGGACTTTCTTCAATTCATCGAACACGGCCTTGATCATGCCCGGCGTGAATTCCTTGGAGGAAAGACCATAACGGCCGCCAACGATACGGGGCAGTGTCTTGAATTTGCAAGTGCCCGAGGTAAATGCTTCCGCAATCGCTGTGACCACATCCTTATACAACGGTTCGCCGTCAGCGCCGGGTTCTTTGCAGCGGTCGAGTGCCGCAATGTGCGTTGCAGTAACAGGAATAACCTTGAGCAATTCCTCTGCCGAGAATGGACGATACAAGCGCACTTTCACAATGCCGACTTTTTCGCCATGTGCATTCAGGTGCGCCACGGTTTCTTCCGCCGCATCCGCGCCTGAACCCATCAGGATTACTACGCGCTCGGCATCCGCCGCGCCGATGTACTCATACAGCTTGTATTGGCGACCGGTAAGTTTGGCGAACTTGTCCATGGTCTTTTGCACGATGCCGGGCATGGCATCGTAGAACTGATTAACTGTCTCGCGCGCCTGAAAGTACATGTCCGGGTTTTGTGCCGTACCGCGCAGTACCGGATGGTCAGGTGTCAGAGCGCGCTGACGGTGGGCGAACACCAGCTTGTCGTCGATCATTTCGCGTACCACTTCGCGCGATACCTGCTCGACCTTGGATACCTCGTGTGAAGTACGGAAACCGTCGAAGAAGTGCAAGATCGGCACACGCGCTTCCAGTGTGGCAGCCTGGGCAATCAGCGCCATGTCCATGGCTTCCTGTACCGTATTGGAAGACAGGAAAGCAAAGCCGGTTGAGCGCGCCGACATCACGTCGCCATGATCACCGAAAATTGACAGTCCCTGTGCTGCCAGCGAGCGCGCCGCCACATGCATGACAAATGGAGTCAGCTCACCGGCGATCTTATACATATTCGGGATCATCAGCAGCAAGCCCTGCGAGGCGGTGAAGGTGGTCGTCAGCGAACCGGTTTGCAGCGCGCCATGCACCGTGCCGGCAGCACCGGCCTCGCTCTGCATTTCGATTACTTCAGGAACGGTGCCCCACAAATTTTTGACGCCTTCCGCCGACCATGCATCGGAATATTCGCCCATATTTGACGACGGTGTGATCGGATAGATCGCGATCACTTCGTTGGTCATGTGTGCGATATAGGCGGTGGCTTCGTTGCCGTCTAGCGTAACCATTTGCGGTTGATGCATCAAAAACTCCTTCAGTCAGTGCAGTTGTGTCAAATTATTTGTAGATTTTGATCGTTTATTCAAAAATCTTCTTGTGCTTGCTCTCGATCATGTCATGCAGGATCGGGGTCAGGATGAGTTCCATCGCCAAGCTCATCTTGCCGCCGGGCACCACGAGGGTGTTGGCGCGCGACATGAAGGAATCAGGGATCATGTCGAGGTAGTAGCGAAGATCAATGTAGTCGGATTGAAGCAGATATTTGTTGAAACGGATCACCACAAAACTTTCGTCCAGCGTGGGGATGTCGCGCGCGATGAACGGGTTGGATGTGTCTACCGTTGCAACGCGCTGGAAATTGATGTGGGTGCGCGAAAATTGCGGCGTAATGAATTTGACGTAGTCCGGCATGCGACGCAAGATGGTGTCTACCGTTGCTTCCGCGGAATAACCCCGCTCTGCCTTGTCGCGATGGATCTTCTGGATCCATTCCAGATTGACCACCGGTACCACGCCGATGCCAAGATCCACGTGTCTGCCGGCATCAATGTCACCATCCGTTGCCAAGCCATGCAGCCCCTCATAAAACAGCAAGTCGGAGTTTTCTTCGATGTTTTCCCAAGGGGTAAACTGGCCGGGTTTGAGGTCGGTCAGGCTAAAGTGCTTTTTATGCAGTTCCGCTTCTTCATCGCTGTGTACATAGTAGCGGCGTTTGCACGTGCCGGTTTCGCTGTATTGTTTGAAGGTTTCCTCAATCTTGTCGAAATGGTTTGCTTCCGGGCCAAAGTGGCTGAACGAATGGTTACCTGCTTTGGCAGCTTCCGCCACAGCGGCACGAAATTCCATGCGATCCAAGCTGTGCAGACTGTCACCTTCGATGATGGCCGCAGTAATTTTTTCACGGCGGAAAATGTTTTCAAAAGCGCGCTTGACGGTGGAAGTGCCGGCACCGGATGAGCCTGTGACTGCGATAACGGGATGTTTGCGCGACATGATGTTCCCCCTCTGAATCGATATTGAAATTTTTTTATGGACGACGATTCTATAACAAAGCCTTATGTATAACCACTGTGTTGCTTAAATATGCCGTTAAAAAACTTTAGATAACCTCTCGGTTTACAGGGGATTAAGCCTTTTAATGGTGGGTGTTTCCATGTTGTATGAGCAGCATTTGCCATGCTTGGAAGTCACCTTCAGTAGAATTGCCATTGAGTGCAGCGGGACGATGCCGCTATAATGCTGCAATAAGATTACAAAGCGGCGACTTGCAGAAGAAATTTTAGCCCAACTGTCATTCAGCTGGACATCAAACCGGATTCAGGATTATTCGTGATTAAAAAAATACTTGTCGCCAACCGTGGTGAAATTGCCGTGCGCATTGTGCGTGCCTGTTCGGAAATGGGCATCAAGTCGGTTGCCATTTATACCGATGCGGATCGTCACGCGCTGCATGTAAAGAAAGCGGACGAGGCATACCACATCGGCTCCGAGCCGGTCGCCGGTTATCTTAACGCGCATAATATTGTCAATATCGCCGTCACTTCGGGGTGCGATGCGCTGCATCCGGGCTACGGTTTTCTTTCAGAAAACCCTGAACTGGCTGAGATTTGTGCGCGCCGCGATATCAAGTTTATCGGTCCCGACGCGGATGTGATCCGCCAGATGGGCGACAAGGTTCAGGCGCGCAATGCCATGATAAACGCAGGAATTCCCTGTGTGCCGGGCAGCGACGGCAACCTCGCCGATGTCGAGGAAGCGCGCGCGCTGGCAAATAAAATCGGCTATCCCATTATGCTCAAAGCCACCAATGGCGGTGGAGGACGCGGTATTCGCCGCTGCGACAGCGATAAAGATCTGGTCGGTAACTATGAGCGCGTAATTTCGGAAGCCAGCAAGGCATTCGGCCAGCCGGAAGTATTCTTGGAAAAATGCGTGGTCAATCCGCGGCACATCGAAGTACAGGTGTTGGCCGACAGTCAGGGCAACGTGATTCACCTGTTCGAGCGGGACTGCTCCATTCAGCGCCGCAACCAGAAGCTGATCGAGATTGCACCCTCGCCGCAGATTACCCAGGCGCAGCGCGAATACATCGGCGAGCTGGGTGTCAAAGCGGCTCGTGCGGTGGGCTATGAAAACGCGGGCACGGTCGAATTCCTGCTCGATCAGGACAATAATTTCTATTTTATGGAAATGAACACCCGCATTCAGGTTGAGCATACCGTGACGGAAACCATTACCGGTATTGATCTTGTGCAGGAACAGATCCGTATCGCCGACGGGCTTGAGCTGCAATACAAACAGGAAGACGTTAAATTTCGCGGCTATGCGATGGAGTTTCGCATCAATGCGGAAGATCCCCAGAACGGCTTCTTGCCGAGTTTCGGCAAAATTACCCGTTACTATGCGCCGGGCGGCCCCGGCGTGCGTATCGATGCCGCGATGTTCAGCGGCTACGTCATTCCGCCGTATTTCGATTCCATGTGCGCAAAACTTACCGTATGGGCACTTACTTGGGAAGGTGTTGTCGAGCGCGGCCGCAGGGCGCTGAGCGACATGGCGATCTATGGTGTCAAGACCACCATACCGTATTATCAGGAAATCCTGAAACACCCCGACTTCAGGAATGCGGATTTCAACACCGGCTTTGTGGAGTCGCATCCAGAATTGATTGACTACACTACCAAGATTCCGCCGGAACTGAGGGCGGCCGTTATTTCGGCGGTCATTGCCGCGCACGAAGGCATTTAATTTAATCCATAAACCTAGCTAATTTAACATGGCAAAAACTCATATTTCCGAACTGGTCTTGCGTGACGGTCATCAATCCATAATCGCGACACGCATGCGCACCGATGACATGCTGCCCATCTGTCACAAGCTGGACAGCATCGGCTTCTGGTCGCTGGAGGCATGGGGAGGGGCAACCTTCGATGCCTGTGTGCGCTTTCTGAAAGAAGACCCGTGGGAGCGTCTCAAAAGACTGCGCAAGGCCTTGCCGAACAGCCGTCTCCAGATGCTGTTGCGCGGCCAGAACCTGCTCGGTTATCGTCATTATTCCGATGATGTGGTGCGCGCATTTGTCGGCAAAGCCGCGGACAACGGTGTGGACGTGTTCCGCGTATTCGACGCGATGAACGACCTGCGCAATTTGCGCGTATCCATCGAAGCGGTGAAAAAATCCGGCAAACATGCCGAAGGCTGCATCATCTATACCACCCGCCCGGTGCATGGTATTCCGCCATTTGTCGAGCTGGCCCGCGAACTGGAAGCGATGGGCTGCGATACCATCGCCATCAAGGATATGGCCGGCTTGCTTACGCCGCATGCAACCACCGAGCTGGTCACGGCGCTGCGCGCAGCTGTTGGTCTGCCGATCCATTTGCACAGCCATTCCACTTCCGGATTGTCTTCGATGTGTTTCTTGAAAGCAGTGGAAGCGGGTGCCACCATATTGGATACCTGCAACTCCTCATTCGGCGAAGGTGCCAGCCATGCATCGACCGAGAGCATCGTTGCCGCATTGCAGGGCACACCATACGACACAGGTCTCGACTTGGCCGCATTGCAGGAAATCACCGCCTATTTTTATGAAGTGCGCCAGAAATATTGGCAGTTCGAGAGCGCTTTTACCGGCGTGGATACGCGCGTGCTGGTAAATCACGTGCCGGGCGGCATGATTTCGAATATGTCCAATCAGCTCAAGGAATCGGGTTCGCTGAATCGTATGAACGAAGTGCTGGCAGAAATTCCGCGAGTTCGAGAAGACCTGGGTTTCCCGCCGCTGGTAACGCCAACCTCGCAAATCGTCGGCACCCAGGCTGTTTTGAATGTATTGACCGGCGCGCGCTACAAATCTATTACCAACGAGGTCAAGAACTACCTGCTCGGACAGTACGGCAAAGCGCCGGGCAAGGTTAACGAACAGGTCAAAAATCTTGCCGTCGGCAATGCGGAAGTCATAACTTGCCGCCCGGCGGATTTGCTCGAAGACGAAATGAGCAAACTCAAGATTGATTGTGAAAATCTGGCCAAGAGCGAGGAAGATGTACTTACCTATGCGATGTTCCCGGAACTGGCAAAAACGTTCCTGCAAGAACGCAATGCCAATACCCTCAAGCCGGAGCCGTTGCTATCCAAAGAGGCCGCCACTACTTCCTCAGAACGCTATGCACCCAACGAGTTCAAGGTGACGCTGCATGGCGAAACCTTCCATATCAAACTTACCGGCAGCGGGCATCACGGTGAAGCGCAGCGTCCGTTCTACGTTTCTGTCGATGGCATTTCAGAGGAAGTCATGGTCGAAACCCTGAATGAAATCGAGGTTTCCGGCGGAAAAGGCAACGGCAAGAAAAAAACCGTTGCTTCGGCATCCGATACCGACCGACCGCGCCCCTCGCATCAGGGCTGTATCGCAACCGCCATGCCAGGCACCATCGTCGATGTCAAAGTCAAGGCCGGAGACAAGGTTGAAGCAGGGGATAGCGTGCTGGTTATCGAAGCGATGAAGATGGAGAATGAAATTCAGGCACCGATGAGCGGCATTGTGATCAGCGTCCATGTCAAGAAGGGCGATAGTGTGGCACCGGACGAAACCCTGGTCGAAATCCAGTAGATACGGATTAACCATAGGTGCAGTGCCTTCAATTCTATATTCAAAGGCCCGATAACCCGGTAGGGGCGTGATTTATCGCGCCCTCCTTCTGATACATGAATAGATCAGGGCGCGATAAATCTCGCCCCTACAATATTTCACTATTGATCGGGAAACGGAGTTACATGCAGAAGCACATCCACCCATCAGACGTACTCTACGCGGGCAACCGGCCATTTCCCGTGCTGGCTGCCTGCGAGCACTTTGCCGGCAGTGAAAAGCTGCTGAGAAAAGCGCTGCAGATTCAAGCCGAATTGGCAGTCGATGGGCGCTCCATTTTCGATATCACCGCCGACTGCGAAGACGGTGCGCCCGCGGGTAAGGAGCATGAACATGCGGCGATGATCACCGACCTGATCCTGTCCGGTGAAAATCGTTTTGACCGCGTTGGCATCCGTATTCATGATGTCAGCCATCCGGTTTGGCGCGACGAGCTGGAGATCATTGTCAGCAGGGCAGGGCAGCGCGTGGCTTACATCGTATTGCCCAAGCCCGAAGAAGCGCAGGATGTTGCGACGCAGATCGCCGCGCTCGATGAACTCAGGGGGCGCTACGGCATAACCCGCGAGATTCCCGTCCATGTGCTGATCGAGACCCCCGGCGCGTTGCACGAGGTATGGCAGATTGCCCGTTTGCCGCATGTCGAGACCCTCGATTTTGGCCTGATGGACTTTGTTTCCGCCCATCATGGAGCCATTCCGGGCGCAGCCATGCGTTCACCCGGTCAATTCAGTCATGCATTGGTTACGCGCGCCAAATGCGAGATTGCCAGTGCGGCACTGGGTAACGGTATCGTGCCCAGCCACAACGTCACTACCGAAATACGCGACATCAGCGTGGTACAGGAAGATGCGCGGCGAGCCCGGCTGGAATTGGGTTTTCTGCGCATGTGGAGCATCCACCCGAATCAGATCAAGCCGATCATCGAGGCCATGCGCCCGGATTTTGCCGAGGTCAACGAGGCGGCCGCCTTGCTGATCGCCGCCCAAGACGCTGCTTGGGGGCCTGTCCAGTATGAGGGCAAGCTGCATGATCGCGCCTCCTATCGCTATTACTGGGAACTCTTGCAACGAGCACAATCGACAGGAATGTCCATTCCGGAAGCAGCCTGCCAGCGTTTTTTCTGCTGAGTTCAGATAGCACGATCTAAAACCCGCTGTGTGTTCCGCTGAACACACGTCGCCATTGCGGCTATTTACCGGGACTATTCTCGAAACAGCCTAAAGTTTTGGCGTAATTTGCCGATGTCTATCCTTACCTGGTGGGTAAACGGGCTTATTCAAGCAAGGCTCGCTACCTGATAAACGCCATTGGATCATAAGGAGCGGCGATCATGAGCACAGAATTCAGGATTGAAGGGCATCTGTATCGTTCTTATCCCACCCGATTTTTCCGGGATGGAATCGAGATAACGCCAATGGAGTTTTATGCGGCCATCAAGAAACTTCATCCCAGAGGGTAATTTTGCATGGGCGTGACCTCATTATGCAGCCCATAAGCTTTCGTATCGAATTTTATGTCTGAACACGCACACTTTGAACCGGAAGAATTGCCAAGCTTTAATATCAAGGCTTGGTACGGTGTTATGGGCGTTTGCATTACAGGTCTCTGTGTCCTCGGTTATCTTTCCAATGATATATCTGTCCGTTTTTATGTCATGTGGGCAATCATTCTGATAATTCTTGCTCCGGAATTAAGTATGCTGATGAAAGCCTATGTTAATGCGATCAAAATGATCGAGTTTATAAAGCACGAAGAGAGAAGACGCAGAGCCGCTGAAATTGCGGCAAGAAAGAAGAAGCAGCAACAGCAAGCGGCTGCCGAGCAGTAATCTCCCGTTAGTTTGGGTGGGCACGCTTCTGTGCCCATACGGATAACCGCAACAACAACGAAGTTAGCGTAGCGCAATAACCAACAGGCATTGCGCCGCATGTTGGCATCACATCCGGTGCAATGCACTACGCTTATTGCACCTACACGAGCTACAGCCGGGCTATCATCTGGCGAGCGGTCTTGTGCGATGAAAAATATGAAAAAAGAAGGTTGATAGCCGGAAGATTTTTGAAGTACCATCGCGTTTCCGCCCATTCGGATGTGTCTTGATGGGGCGGCAAAATTACAAATTAATCAAAACGGAAAACCCCATGACTCTGATGATAGGAATTCCCCGTGAAATAGCCGCGGGAGAGAAGCGTGTCGCCACCGTGCCGGATGTTGTTGAAAAACTCATCAAACTGGGCTTTAAGGTCGCCGTGGAATCCGGTGCCGGAGATGCGGCAAATTTCAGTGACGATGTTTACCGCGCCGCAGGCGCAGAAATCATCGACGGAGCAGCCAAACTGTGGGCTGCGTCCGACATTGTCTTCAAGGTGTGCGTACCAACGACGGAAGAAGTCAGTCTGCTGCGCGAAGGCGGCCATTTGATTGGCTTCATCTGGCCGGCGCAGAATCCCGAGCTGATGCAGCAACTGGCAGCAAAGAAGGCCACCGTGCTGGCCATCGACTGTCTGCCGCGCATGTTGAGCCGCGCCCAGAAGATGGACGCGCTGACCTCGCAGGCTGGTGTCGCCGGCTACCGCGCCGTCATCGAGGCCGCCAATGCCTTTGGTCGCTTCTTCAACGGCCAGATCACGGCTGCGGGCAAGGTTCCGCCGGCCAAGGTGTTCATCGCCGGTGCAGGTGTGGCCGGTTTGGCAGCGATCGGCACCGCTGCCGGTCTGGGTGCCATCGTGCGCGCCAACGACACGCGTGCCGAAGTAGCCGACCAGGTCAAGTCACTGGGCGGCGAATTCGTTAAGGTCGATTACGAGGAAGAAGGCGGTGGCGGCGGCGGCTACGCCAAGGTGATGAGCGAGGGCTTCCAGCAGGCACAGCGCGAGATGTACGCCAAGCAGGCGAAGGAAGTGGACATCATCATTACAACCGCATTGATCCCCGGCAAACCGGCACCGAAACTGATCACCGCCGAGATGGTGCAGAGCATGAAGCCGGGCAGTGTCATCGTTGACATGGCGGCCGAGCGGGGCGGTAACTGCGAATTGACCGAGCCCGGACAGGCGGTGGTGAAGCATGGCGTGACCATCGTCGGCTACACCGATCTGAATAGTCGTTTGGCCAAGCAGTCGTCCACCTTGTATGGAACCAATCTGTTCCGTCTGACCGAAGAGTTGTGCAAGACCAAAGACGGCATCATCAACGTCAATATGGACGACGATGCCATCCGCGGCCTGACGGTCATCAAGGATGGCGTGGTTACGTGGCCTGCACCTGCGCCAAAGCTTCCCGCAGCACCGGTCAAACCGGCTGCTGCAAAAGTGGCGGCACCCGCCGCAAAGGGGCACGGACATGGCGGGGGCGGTGCTCCGGCATCTGCTGCAAAGACGGCGGTTATATTCGGAGTGGCGGCGCTACTATTTCTGTTTGTTGGTGCCTACGCGCCAGCGGCTTTCCTCGGGCACTTCACAGTGTTTGTGCTGGCTTGTTTCGTCGGTTACATGGTGGTGTGGAATGTTACGCCTGCCCTCCATACGCCGCTGATGAGTGTCACCAATGCGATCAGCAGTATTATCGCCATCGGTGCGCTGGTGCAGATCGCACCCCCGACCATGCTTGGCATTGACCGACCAGATGCATTGATATTGGGACTGGCGGTGGCAGGTATTGCGCTTACCGCAGTCAATATGTTCGGCGGTTTCGCCGTTACCCAGCGCATGCTGGCGATGTTCCGCAAATAAGGCCGTAAAATACAATACAAGGTAATCAATCATGTCTGAAAGTTTGGCAACTGTTTCATATATCGGCGCGACGATACTTTTCATTTTGAGCCTCGGTGGGCTGTCCCATCCGGAAACTTCACGGCGCGGCAATCTCTACGGCATGATCGGCATGACCCTCGCCGTACTGGCAACCATCTTCGGCCCGCGCGTCACGATGGCCGGTATCCCGTGGATCGTCGGCGCGATGGTGGTGGGCGGCAGTGTCGGCATCTATGCCGCGCGTAAAGTAAAGATGACGGAAATGCCCGAATTGGTCGCGCTGATGCATAGTCTGGTCGGTCTCGCAGCGGCGCTGGTCGGATTCGCCAATTACATCGACCCGGTAGCGGCAGCCAACCTGACCAGCGCGGAAAAAGCCATCCACGAGATGGAAATTTACATCGGCATTCTGATCGGTGCGGTGACTTTCTCCGGCTCCATCATCGCCTTCGGCAAATTGTCGGGCAAAATCGGCGGCAAACCGCTGCTGCTGCCCGCACGTCACTGGATGAACTTGCTGGGGCTGCTGGTAGTCATCTTCTTCGGCTACAAGTTTCTCAATGCGCACTCGGTTGCCGACGGCATGATTCCGCTGATTGTGATGACCGTAATCGCGCTGTTGTTCGGTATCCACATGGTGATGGCGATCGGCGGAGCCGACATGCCGGTTGTGGTGTCGATGCTGAACAGCTACTCCGGCTGGGCGGCGGCGGCGACCGGCTTCATGCTGAACAATGACCTGCTGATCGTCACCGGCGCGCTGGTGGGTTCTTCCGGCGCGATTCTTTCCTACATTATGTGCCGTGCGATGAACCGCAATTTCATCAGCGTGATTGCGGGCGGCTTTGGTACCGGCGGCGGCACACCTGCTGCAGCGCCAGGCGGCGATGCGCAACCGGCCGGTGAAGTGGTGGCGGTTAGCGCTGTAGAAACCGCGGAATTATTGCGCGAAGCCAAGAACGTGATTATCGTGCCGGGTTACGGTATGGCGGTAGCGCAGGCCCAGCATATCGTCTACGAGATCACCCAGTATCTGCGCGAGCAGGGGGTCAACGTGCGCTTCGGCATCCATCCGGTCGCGGGTCGTATGCCAGGACACATGAACGTGCTGCTGGCCGAGGCCCGGGTACCCTATGACATTGTGATGGAAATGGATGAACTCAACGAAGATTTCCCCGACACCGATGTCGCAATGGTTATCGGTGCCAACGACATCGTGAACCCGGCTGCGCAGGACGATCCGAACAGCCCGATCGCCGGAATGCCGGTGCTGGAAGTGTGGAAGGCCAAGACCTCGATCGTGATGAAGCGCAGCATGGCTTCTGGTTATGCGGGGGTGGACAATCCGCTGTTCTACAAAGAAAACAACCGCATGCTGTTCGGCGATGCCAAGAAGATGCTGGACGAAGTATTCGTTGCGCTGAAGTCGTAGCAAACGTAGGGGCGTGATTTATCACGCCCTTATTCCGTCATAGAAAAGAGCGCGATAAATCGCGCCCTTACGTGGTTCACATCAGCTACCTCAACCCAGCAAATGCTTCACATGCTCGCGTTCTTCGAGCAGTTCCTGATAGCTGCCTTGCATATGTTTACGCCCCAGTTCGCTGATATCAAGGTCTTGCACGATATGGTACTGGCCTTGTTTGCAGCGTACCGGAAAGCCGTAGATTACACCTTCCGGGATTCCGTAGCTGCCGTCGGAAGGTACACCCATCGACACCCAGTTGTTGTGGTGCGCACCGAGTATCCAGTCGTGGATATGCGCGATAGCCGCGTTCGCGGCACTCGCGGCACTGGATAAACCGCGCGCCTCGATAACTGCCGCACCGCGCTTTTGTACGATAGGGATGAAATCATTTTCCACCCAGCCCAGATCTTCCAGCAAATCGCGCACCAGTGTGCCGCGGATTTCGGCATGATCCAGATCGGGGTATTGCGTGCCGGAATGGTTGCCCCACACGATCATTTTCTTGATGTCGTGGATCGGCTGAAACAGCTTTTGCGCGACTTGCGCAATGGCGCGATTGTGATCCAGACGCATCATGGAATTGAAATTGCGCGGGTCGAGGTCGGGTGCGTTTTTCATCGCGATCAGCGCATTGGTGTTGGCCGGATTGCCCACCACCAGCACCTTGACATGGCGTGCCGCATATTCGTTGAGTAGTTTGCCCTGCGCGGAAAATATCGCGCCGTTGGATTCGAGCAGGTCTTTGCGTTCCATGCCCTTGCTGCGTGGACGTGCGCCGATCAGCAACGCGATTTCGGTATCCTTGAAAGCGATTTTCGGATCGTCGGTGATGACGATATGCTGCAGTAACGGGAAAGCGCAATCCTCCAGTTCCATCATCACGCCGCGCAACATGGGTTGCGCCTGCGGCAAGTCCAGCAATTGCAGGATGATCGGTTGATCGTGCCCAAGCATGTCACCATTCGCGATGCGGAACAGGGCGGCATAGCAGATTTGTCCGGCGGCTCCGGTGATGGTGATGCGGATGGGTGCTTTCATGGTACGTTCCTTAAGATTAATATGAGCATATCGCAGTTTTTATTTTATCCTGTCATGCAAAGGTGTAGCATTGCATGACACGGTTTTAGAGGTTCCCTTTATTTCATGGCAGAGAATTGAGAATGCATAATAAACGCCCGAAACACCTCGCCCTGCATCATATCAAATTACCGCTTCCCGGTTTAGTTTCTATTCTGCATCGCATTAGCGGTTTGCTATTATTTTTTGCACTGCCGCTGTTATTGCTGATGTTGCAATACAGTTTGCGCTCTATCGAAACTTATACCCAACTGATGTCGGCGTTGGCACATCCACTGCCAAAATTGCTGATGCTCGGTTTGCTGTGGGCATTTTTGCATCACTTTTGTGCCGGACTGCGCTATCTGGCGATCGATTTGCGCTATATCTCAAACCTTGCTCAGGCTCGGCACAGCAGCCAGATGGTGATAGTGGCCAGTCTGGTATTGACCGCTATATTGGGAGTGGAATTATGGTAAATCGTGTTGTGGTCGGTGCGCACTATGGTTTGCGCGATTGGCTGGTTCAGCGCGTTACTGCCGTGGTCATGGCGTTGTACTGCGTGACTGTGGCCGCCTTGCTGCTGTTGCAATCCCGTCCCGGTTACGATGCATGGACGGGGCTGTTTTCCGGCCAGCCGATGCGCACCTTCACTCTGTTGTTCCTGCTGAGTTTGTTCTACCACGCATGGATCGGGATTCGCGACATTGTGATGGATTATGTGAAGCCGGCTGGTGTGCGTCTGGTGATCCATGTTCTGGTGATTTTAGTGTTGCTGCTGTATGTAATCTGGTCGGTACAAATTTTGTGGGGAATGTAATGGCAGTTGCGAAACGGACTTTCGATGTAGTGGTGGTGGGGGCTGGCGGCTCCGGGATGCGCGCGGCGTTGCAACTGGCGCAGGCCGGTTTGAAGGTGGCAGTGTTGTCCAAGGTGTTCCCAACCCGTTCCCACACCGTTGCGGCGCAGGGCGGCATCGCCGCCTCGCTGGGCAACATCAGCCAGGACAGCTGGCACTGGCACATGTACGACACGGTGAAAGGCTCGGATTATCTGGGCGATCAGGATGCCATTGAATTCATGTGCCGCGCCGCGCCGGAAGTGGTGTACGAACTGGAGCATTTCGGCATGCCGTTCGACCGTCTGGACAACGGCAAGATTTATCAAAGACCGTTCGGCGGGCACATGCAGGACTATGGCAAGAACCCGGTGCAGCGCGCCTGCGCGGCGGCAGACCGCACCGGACATGCCTTGCTGCATACGCTGTACCAGCAGAACGTGAAAGCCAACACGCATTTCTTTATCGAGTGGATGGCGCTGGATTTGATCCGCGACGAGGACGGTGACGTGCTCGGTGTGACCGCGCTGGAGATCGAAACCGGCGAAATGATGATTTTTCAGGCGCGTGCCACGCTGTTCGCAACCGGCGGCGCGGGACGTATCTTCCAGTCCAGCACCAACGCCTACATCAATACCGGCGACGGTTTGGGCATGGCGGCGCGCGCGGGGATTCCGCTGGAAGACATGGAATTCTTCCAGTTCCATCCTACCGGTGTGTATGGCGCGGGGGTGCTGATTACAGAAGGGGTACGCGGCGAGGGCGGTTATCTGGTGAACAAGGACGGCGAGCGTTTCATGCCCAAGTACGCGCCGAATGCCAAGGATTTGGCCAGCCGCGATGTGGTATCGCGCGCCATGACCATCGAGATCAACGAGGGGCGCGGCTGCGGCAAGCACGGCGACCACGTGATGCTCAAGCTGGATCACCTCGGCGACGACGTGATCCGGCAGCGCTTGCCGGGTATCCGTGAAATCGCGCTGAAATTTGCCCACGTCGATCCGGCCAAAGCGCCGATACCCGTCGTGCCGACCGCGCATTACATGATGGGCGGCATCCCCACCAACTATCACGGGCAGGTCGTTGCACCCTATCAACACGGCCCGGAAGAAGTGGTGCACGGCCTGTATGCGGTCGGCGAATGCGCCTGTGTGTCGGTGCATGGCGCAAACCGTCTGGGCTGCAATTCGCTGCTGGATTTGCTGGTATTCGGGCGCGAAGCAGGCAGGCAAATCATCGAGGATCTGCAAAGCCATCCGCACCCCAAGCCGTTGCCGACTGATTCCGGAGACCGCTCACTGGCGCGACTGGCGCGGCTGGAAAACCAGAAGAACGGCGAGCGTGTTGCCGATGTCGGCGACATGATGCGCAAGACCATGCAGAAACATTGCGGCGTGTTCCGCTTCCCGGAATTGTTGGCCGAAGGTGTGGAGAAAATCAGGCAGATCGCCGAATGCGCCGAAAATACTGAGATTCAGGATAAGAGTAAGGTATTCAACACCGCGCGCATTGAAGCGCTGGAGCTGGATAATCTGATTGAGGTTGCGCAGGCGACCATGACGGCGGCAGCAGCGCGCACCGAAAGCCGCGGTGCCCACGCGCGCGATGATTTTCCGCAGCGCGACGATCAGAACTGGCTCAAGCACAGCCTGTATTTCAGCGCTGAACGGCGGCTGGATTACAAGCCGGTACGGCTCAAGCCTTTGACTGTCGAATCGTTCCCGCTCAAAGCGCGGGTTTATTGAGGGGGCGGGTAGCCGCTATTCAGGCTCTAAGGAAATAATGTTATGAAATTCAAAATCTATCGCTACAACCCGGATGTGGATGCCGAACCGTACATGCAGGATTACGATCTGGATATCGAGGCGGGCGACAAGATGCTGCTGGATGCGATCCTGTTGCTGAAGGAGCAGGACGATAGTTTGTCGTTGCGTAAATCCTGCCGCGAGGGAGTGTGCGGCTCGGATGCGATGAATATTAACGGCCGCAATGGTTTGGCGTGCATCACGCCGTTGTCCAGCCTGAGTGAACCGGTCACTTTGCGCCCGTTGCCGGGCTTGCCGGTAATCCGCGATTTGATCGTGGATATGACGCAGTTCTTCAAGCAATACCATTCGATCAAACCCTATCTTATTAACAACGATCCGCCGCCGGAGACCGAGCGGCTGCAGTCACCCGAGCAGCGCGAACACCTGAACGGTTTGTACGAGTGCATCCTGTGCGGTTGCTGCACCACCTCATGTCCGTCGTTCTGGTGGAACCCGGACAAATTCGTCGGCCCGGCAGGTTTGCTGCAGGCGTACCGCTTCATCGCCG
The DNA here is from genome assembly GCA_028689145.1 of Gallionella sp. Taxonomy (GTDB): domain Bacteria; phylum Pseudomonadota; class Gammaproteobacteria; order Burkholderiales; family Gallionellaceae; genus Gallionella. The sequence continues at coordinate 92,962 of JAQTWT010000005.1, read as the reverse complement.
ATACGCGCGACCATGCCACCAGCGAACGTCTGGATGATCTGGAAGATCCGTACCGGTTGTTCCGTTGCCACACCATCATGAATTGTGCGGATGTCTGTCCGAAAGAGCTCAATCCCACCAATGCGATCGGCAGCATCAAGGATCTAATGGTCAAACGCATGGTATGAGGAACGAGGAACGAGGAGCGAGGAACGAGAAAAACGGGAAGGGTGGCAACGCTCCCCGATCCCCAATCCCCGATCCTGCAATATTGCAGCGGGTACGCTGGCGGGCGCGGCGCGGGTTACTGGAACTGGATATCGTGCTGGGGCGTTTTATCGAAGCGCAATACGAGCATCTCGACGAGACAGAACGTATGGCATTCGAAGTGTTGCTGGATATGCCGGACAACCCGCTGTGGGATATGATTTCGGGCAGGCTGGAAGCATCGCCGGGCGAACAACAGGCGTTGCTGGAAAAGATCAGGGCGGTTTAATTTGTAGGTGCGAATTCATTCGCACAAAACGCAATGTGCGAATGAATTCGCACTTACTCGGGAGAAAATTATGGAAAGCAAACGTGTTGCAACGCTGACGCTGGATGATGGACGCAGCGTCGAATTGCCGATCCTGTCCGGCACGCTGGGGGCTGATGTGCTGGATATTAAAAACATCGCCAAGCTCGGAATGTTCACTTACGACCCGGCATTTTTTTCCACGGCCAGCTGCACTTCCAAGATCACCTTCATCGACGGCGATGCCGGGCTGCTTTATTACCGCGGCTACCCGATCGAACAACTGGCGCAGCATTCCGATTTCCTCGAGGTGAGCTACCTGCTGATGAACGGCGAATTGCCGAATGCCGCACAGTCCGCCGAATTCAAGAACATCGTGACGCAGCACACCATGGTGCACGAGCAGATCGTGCGTTTATATTCCGGCTTCCGCCGCGATGCGCACCCGATGGCGGTGATGGTTGGTGTGGTGGGGGCGTTGTCGGCGTTTTACCACGACTCGCTGGACATCAACGATGCGCGGCATCGCGAGATTTCGGCGATACGCATGCTGGCGAAAGTGCCGACCATCGCCGCGATGGCGCACAAATACCACACCGGATCCCCGTTCATGTACCCTAAGAACAAATACAGCTACGCGGAAAACCTCATGTATATGATGTTCGCCCATCCGGCTGAAGATTACGAGCCTAACCCGGTGTTGGTGCGCGCGCTGGATCGCATCCTGATCCTGCATGCCGACCACGAGCAGAACGCTTCCACCTCGACGGTGCGGCTAGCCGGTTCGAGCGGCGCGAATCCGTTCGCCTGCATCTCGTCCGGCATCACCGCGTTGTGGGGCCCAGCCCACGGCGGTGCGAACGAGGCCGCGCTGAAAATGCTGGAAGAGGTCGGCGATGTTTCGCGTGTGCCGGAATACGTGCAGGGCGTGAAAGACAAAAAATACCGCCTGATGGGTTTCGGTCATCGCGTTTACAAGAACATGGATCCGCGCGCCGCGGTGATGCGCCAGACCTGTTACGAAGTGGTGGAAGAACTCAAGTTGGGCAACCACAAACTATTCGAGCTGGCGTTGGAGCTTGAGCGCGTCGCCCTGAGCGACCCATATTTCATCGAACACAAGCTGTATCCGAATGTGGATTTCTATTCCGGCATCGTGCTGCGCGCGCTGGGAATCCCGACCAACATGTTCACGGTGATCTTCGCGGTAGCGCGTACCGTGGGCTGGATATCGCAATGGAACGAGATGATTGCCGAACCCGATCACAAAATCGGACGCCCGCGCCAGTTGTATCGCGGTGCGACCAAGCGGGATTATGTGCCGATGGGGAAGCGTTGAACGAACCTGCCAATTTGTTCCACCCATCCTACTCAACACCCTACAAACGACAACGAACATCGGAACGCTAAAACCATGACCGATTACCGGCGCAACTTTATCCCCGGTGGAAGCTACTTTTTCACGGTTGCGATGGCGGATCGGTCGGGGCGTTTGTTGACGGATAACATTGAATTATTTCGGCGCGCGGTGGCGGGTGTGAAACGTGAATTGCCTTTTGATCTGGTCGCGATGGTGGCGTTGCCGGAGCATTTGCATTGCGTGTGGACGTTGCCTGAGGGCGATGCGGATTACCCGACGCGCTGGAAGAAAATCAAAGCGGGTTTTTCGCGCGGTTTCCCCAAGGAGGAGCGCCGCTCGACGAGCCGCGTTGCGAAAGGTGAACGCGGGATATGGCAGCGGCGCTTCTGGGAACACACTTTGCGAGATGACGATGATTTTCATCGGCATGTGGATTACATCCATTACAACCCGGTGAAGCACGGGCATGTGCGCAGTGTGAAGGATTGGCCGTATTCGACCTTTCACCGTTTTGTTGAGCGCGGGGTGTATCCAGACGATTGGGCGGGTGGTGAGGTTGAAAAGGGCGATTATGGGGAGGGGGAGTGAGATAATGGGGTGCAGCGGTGATGGGTTGCGCTACGCTCCACCCATCCTACGGCAGCATCCATAAGCGCGGACTCGTAATTCGTAGGATGGGTGGAGCGCAGCGCAACCCATCATTCACCCGTGGCGAGTCGCCATTTTACGGTTTAATCCAGAAAGCAAAGCTCATGGACACACCAGTAAAAACATACATGCAGGCCATGCGCGACAACTCGCTGTTGTTCGGGATGAACAACGCGTTCGTCGAGGGTTTGTACGAAGATTATCTGGCCGATCCGGCTTCTGTTTCCGCCGAGTGGCGAACCTGGTTCGATGCGCTGCAAGCCACGCCGGGCGCGGCTCATGAGACGGCGCACCGTCCCGTCCAACGTGCCTTTGCGGCCTTGCCGCAAGCGGGTGTCTGCGGTGTGTATATCCGTGAAGCCGATCTGGAACGCAAGCAAGTCCGGGTGTTGCAGCTCATCAACGCGCACCGCTTTCTCGGCGTGCGTGTCGCCAATCTCGATCCGCTGAAACGCTACGAAAAACCGGACGTGCCGGAACTCGAACCGGCACACTACGGCTTGGGCGAGGCCGATATGGATACCACTTTTGAGACCGGGTCATTAGTCGGCGCGCAGCGCATGACCTTGCGCGAAATCCTCAAACTGTTGCGCCAGACCTATTGCGGCAGCATCGGCGCGGAATACATGTATCTCAGCGAGGTGGCGCAGAAACGCTGGATACAGAACCGGCTGGAAGGCGTGCGCGGACTGGCCGGATATGAAGCGCCGCTACGCCGCCGCATCCTCGAACGGCTCACCGCCGCCGAGACTTTGGAGCGCTACCTGCACACCAAATATGTCGGGCAAAAACGTTTCTCACTGGAAGGCGGCGAGACGCTGATTCCGTTGCTCGATCATTTGCTGCAACGCGCCGGTGGTCAGGGTGTGCAGGAAGCGGTGATCGGCATGGCGCATCGCGGCCGGCTGAACGTGCTGGTGAACATACTCGGCAAGCAGCCGGGCATGCTGTTCGCAGAATTTGAGGGTATTCATGCCGACCATCTGATCTCTGGTCTGACCTCGGGCGATGTGAAATACCATCAGGGGTTTGCGGCAGACATCGACACGCCGGGCGGTGCGCTGCATGTGGTGCTGGCGTTCAATCCGTCCCATCTGGAAATCGTCGATCCGGTGGTGGAAGGCTCGGTGCGAGCGCGCCAGCAGCGCCTCAAGGATAGCGAAGGCGGGAAAGTATTGCCGGTGTTGATCCACGGCGATGCGGCATTTGCCGGGCAGGGTGTGGTGATGGAAACGCTGGCCATGTCGCAGACGCGCGGCTATCACACCGGAGGCACGCTGCATATCGTCATCAATAACCAGATCGGGTTTACCGTCTCCGACCCGCGCGATATGCGCTCCAGCAACTATTGCAGCGACGTGGCGAAGATGGTCGACGCGCCGATTTTTCATGTCAATGCCGACGATCCGGACGCGGTGTTGCTGGTCACCGGGATTGCGCTGGATTACCGCATGCAGTACCGCAAGGATGTGGTGATCGATCTGGTATGTTTTAGAAAACTGGGACACAACGAGCAGGACGAGCCGCTGGTAACCCAGCCGTTCATGTACCGCTTTGTGCGCCAGCATCCCGGCACGCGCGCCCTGTATGCGCAGCGGTTGGCCGGGGAGGGCGTGATTCAGCCCGACGAGGCAGACGCAATGGTAGCCGCCTATCGCAAGGCGATGGATGATGGACACAATGCCATCGAGCCTGCACGCAACAAAGGCAATTCCATCACGGACTGGACTCCGTTCAAGGGCAACATCGCGTGGAATGTCGCGGTGGATACTGCCGTGCCGTTGGATCGTTTGCGGCAACTGGCCGCGCCGCTGACCACGGTGCCGGATAATTTTGCACTGCATTCCCGGGTGCAAAAGATCGTCGCAGACCGCCTTGCCATGATGCGCGGCGAGCTAGCGCTGGATTGGGGTATGGCGGAAAACCTCGCCTATGCCACGTTGCTGACCGAAGGTTATGCGGTACGCCTGTCGGGGCAGGACAGCCAGCGCGGTACGTTCTTTCATCGCCACGCCACCTGGCATGACCAAAACCGCACGGAGCGATATGCGGGAGCCTATACGCCGCTGCAACATCTCGCGCCCGATCAGGCGGATTTTGCGGCGATCGACTCGCTGTTGTCCGAAGAAGCGGTGCTTGGATTCGAATACGGTTATGCCACCGCCGAGCCGAATGCGCTGGTGTTGTGGGAAGCGCAGTTCGGCGATTTTGCCAACGGCGCGCAAGTGGTGATCGACCAGTTTATCGCTGCGGGCGAGGCCAAGTGGGGACGGATGTGCGGGCTGGTGATGCTGCTGCCGCACGGCTACGAGGGGCAGGGCGCGGAGCATTCTTCCGGGCGTATCGAGCGTTACTTGCAACTGTGTGCCGACTACAACATTCAGGTGTGCGTTCCGTCAACTGCCGCCCAGATGTTTCATCTGCTGCGCCGCCAGATGCTGCGCCCGATACGCAAGCCGCTGATCGTGTTCACACCAAAAAGCCTGCTGCGCAGCAAGGATGCCGCTTCGCCGCTCGCCGAATTTACGCAGGGAAAGTTTCAGCCGGTGATCGCTGAAACGGATGCGCTGGATAACGGCAAAGTGCGGCGCGTCATTGCGTGCAGCGGCAAGGTTTATTACGAACTGCTTGCGACACGGAATGCCAAGGAGATTAAGGACATGGCAATCATCCGCATCGAGCAGCTTTACCCGTTTCCGCATGATGACTTCGCGGCGCAGCTGGCGGCTTATCCGAATGCCGCAGAAATGCTGTGGTGTCAGGAAGAGCCGGGCAATCAGGGCGCATGGCATCGCATCCAGCATTATCTGCTGCGCCATCTGCGTTCAGGCATGAAGCTCGGCTACGCGTTGCGTGCTTCCTCTGCCGCGCCTGCGGCGGGTTATCTGGCGGTGCATCAGGCACAACAGAAGGCGGTGATCGAAGCGGCTTTCCGCGCCGATCTTGACGACAAACCTAATCCGGGAGCGGCACATGAGCATCATTGAAGGCCATATTGTTGAAGTCAGGGTTCCGCAGTTATCCGAATCCGTAACCGAAGCCACGCTGGTGACCTGGCACAAACAAGTCGGCGAGGCGGTCGCCGAAGGTGAAAACCTGATCGATGTCGAGACCGATAAAGTGGTGCTGGAATTGCCCGCGAGCAAGTCAGGCGTGCTGATTAAAATCCTCAAGGGTGATGGCGAAAAAGTGGCCAGCGAAGAGCTGGTCGCGCAGATCGACACTGCGGCAACGGCTGTGCAAACTGCCGTGCCGCTTACCCCCTCACCCTTGACGGGAGAGGGCGGGAGAGAGGGTGGAAACAATCAGTCAGCTGTGCCGCCTTCGGTGCGCAAGCTGGCGCACGAGAAAGAAATTGATGCGGGTAGCCTGCAAGGCAGCGGACGCGGCGGTCGTGTCACCAAAGACGACGTGCTGAATGCGATGCAGCAAACCAAACCTGCTCCCTCCCCCCTCGCGGGGGAGGGCCGGGGAGAGGGGGGGGTACCCGCAGGCGAACGAATAGAGCAGCGTGTCCCGATGACCCGCATCCGCCAGCGCATCGCCGAGCGTTTGCTGCTATCGCAACAGAACGCCGCGATCCTTACCACCTTCAACGAAGTGAACATGCAGCCGGTGATCGAGCTGCGCAACAAATACAAGGACGCGTTCGAGCAGAAACACGGCATCAAGCTCGGTTTTTCCTCGTTCTTCATCCATGCGGTAGTGCAGGCATTGCAGAAATTCCCTGTCATCAATGCCTCGGTGGATGGCACCGACATCATCTACCACGGCTATTTCGACATCGGTGTGGCCATCGGCAGCGAGCGCGGTCTGGTGGTGCCGATCATTCGCGATGCCGATAAATTATCTTTCGCCGACATCGAAAAACAGATTGCCGATTTTGGTGCGCGCGCAAAGCTGGGCAAGCTGACGCTGGAAGAACTTACCGGCGGCACGTTCACCGTTTCCAACGGCGGCGTGTACGGCTCGATGCTTTCCACCCCGATCATCAACCCCCCGCAATCCGCCATCCTCGGCATCCATGTCACCAAGGACAGGCCGATGGCGGAGAACGGTCAGGTGGTGATCCGCCCGATGAATTACTTCGCGCTGTCCTACGACCACCGCATCATTGACGGGCGCGAAGCGGTGCAGTTTTTGGCTGCGATCAAGGAGACGCTGGAATATCCGGGGAGGGTGTTGCTGGATTTATAGGGGTGCAGGTATTCCCTCACCCTTGCAGGGGAAGGGCTAGGGGGGGTAGAAGTGTTAATTTTTCGCTGAATGATTTGAGTTGCTTGAGGGCGAAAGTCAACACCGTCTGGGGTAGCCCGACAGCTAGTCACTTTTTCTTGCTTCGCCAAGAAAAAGTAACCAAAAAGAAGGCGACCCCGGTTTGCCGCCGCTGCGCGGTTCCCTGCGTTGCTCGACTGGTCAGGCGGCTGCGGAACTCGCGCTATGCGCTCAGACAGTCCTCGCCGAAATCTCCTGACCCGCCTCCGCTACTCGGCGGCGCTCAGGGGGAGGTAAATCGAAAACCAAAATCGGGTGGGCAACAAGTTGCCCACCAAGCAAAATAGCCAAAACAATTAAACTTCGATACAGTGAACACTAATAATATTTGTACGAAAGTGAAAGCAATGACGAGTCAATTACCAGTTGGAATGCTATTTAGTCATGTTTACCTATCGGGTGGGCCGTTGCTACGTGATAAGGAAACCTTTCGTAGAAGGCTTGGAGTTTATTGCCAGGAAAATTTCTCCAATGGCGCGCTAGGAGACTATTTACGGACTGAGACAGGACTTAAAATTCCTGACGGATACCCACAATATAATTTCGAAAATTTTTTTGTTTCAGAAGCGATTGGAAACGTACTTAGTGCAATTACCTTGATTTGGCGTTTCTGCCATCTTGATAGATATGCTCCCGATTCTGTTTGGAAAAATTGGCATGACTTTGTAGCTCGTGTTTTAAAAGAAGAAAATGTAGGCTATCGACTCGATGAGAAATGCGGAGTGCATTTCTTCGTTGATGATTCATTCGAGCGAAATCGCCAATCAATTATTCCTGCACTTGGGCATGAAAGATATACGGGGGTACTCACTGCGTTTGAAGGTGCATACAGTGCTCTTGATAGTGAATCACAGGATACCAAGCAAGCAGTTCGTTTGATTTTCGAATCCGTAGAAATACTGGCGAAATTAATGCATCCCAAGACAGAGCGACTTGATAAGAAGGTTATTGAAACTATTCGTGACCAAGCAAAAGTTTCATATGCGGGTGACAAGACTGCATGTAGCGTAGCTGACAAGATGTTCGCAAGCTTTGTTGATTGGATGGATGGTTTGCATTTCTACAGGCATGGGCAGGGTGTCGAGAATCATGTGGCTCCACCGCTTGATATGGCAATTTTTGCTATCAGTAGCGGTACGAATTATTTGCGCTGGTTTCTTGAGATAGATGCCATCTATCAGCCAACGTAGAGTGGGCACGAAGTGCCCACGCGGTGTTTTGATTTTTATTTTCCTCCCCTGAGCGCCGCCGAGTAGCGGAGGCTGGTCAGGGGATTTCGGCGAGGACTGTCTGAGCGCGTAGCGCGAGTTCCGCAGCCGCCTGACCAGTCGAGCAACGCAGGGAACCCCGAAGGGGCGGCAAACCGGGGTCGCCTTCTTTTTGGTTACTTTTTCTTTGGCGAAGCAAGAAAAAGTGACTAGCTGCCGGGCTACCCCCGGCGGTGTTGATTTTGATTCATTCGCCACCCCCCCTCTCCCCAACCCTCTCCCGCGAGGGGAGAGGGAGTAGTTGTATCCCGGCGATTTTGACTTTGGGTTATGCAAATGAAAAGATTCTCCGCATATCGAATATATGAACAAGACGGGGCATCCGCCGGGCGTTTTGTCGAGCTGGCACTGGACGATCTCGATCCCGGCGCAGTGGTCATCCAGGTGCATTACTCCAGCGTGAATTACAAGGATGCACTGGCTGCCACCGGTACTGGCAAGGTGATAAGAAGATTTCCCTGCGTTGGCGGAGTGGACGCGGCGGGCGTGGTGGTCAGTTCGTCCAATGCGCGCTTCAAAGCGGGCGATGCGGTGATCGTGACCGGCTACGGCATGGGGGTGGATCACGACGGCGGATTTTCCGAGTTTATGCGCGTACCAGCCGACTGGGTCGTGCCGCTACCGCAAGGGCTGACGCTGTTCGATGCGATGGCAATCGGTACGGCGGGGTTCGCCGCAGCGCTGTCGATACACCGCCTCGAACAGAACGAACTCCGTCCCGAAAGCGGCAAAGTGATCGTCACGGGGGCGACCGGCGGAGTGGCGAGCCTCTCCATCCAGATGCTGGCGCAACTCGGCTACCATGTAGTCGCGCTGACCGGCAAAGACAGCGAACACGCTTACCTGAAATCGCTCGGTGCGGCGGAAATTTTATCGCGCAAGGAATTAACGATGGGCACGCGCCCGCTGGAAAAGGCCAAATGGGCCGGGGCGCTGGATGCTGTGGGCGGAGAGACGCTGGCGTGGCTAACGCGCACCATGCAGCAGAACGGCGTGATCGCCAGCTTCGGCAATGCGGGCGGCATCGAGCTGCACACCACAGTGTTGCCGTTTATCCTGCGCGGGGTGCGCCTGATCGGCATTGATTCGGCCGCCACTGCCATGCCGTTACGCCGCGAAATCTGGCAACGGCTGGCAACAGACCCTTCGACTGGGCTCAGGACAGGCTTGCGCCCGAAATCACTGGCGCAAGTGGCGCATACCGTGCCCTTTGCCGAATTGCCGCAAGTGTTCCCGCAACTATTGCAGGGCAAGCTGCGCGGGCGCACGGTGGTGGAAATAAAACCAGTCTCTTAGTGCTATAATCCGCCCCCCAAAAGCTGGCAGCAGACAGCGCGAAAGTGGCGGAATTGGTAGACGCACTGGATTTAGGTTCCAGCGCCGCAAGGCGTGCAGGTTCGATTCCTGTCTTTCGCACCAGGCTGTTTTGGAATAGCTTAACGTTTGAGCGACTTCTTTATTTCCGGTTTTTCCCAGATCATTTTATCTTGTGTTATTAATCCGGAATATCGATGGCATTAGCAGTGTTAGTGCTGTTTGTTATGCCAACGGCTGTTTGGGTAGCTCCCTCCGATGCATGGCTATCACTTTGAATATTTAGCCTGTTAACGATATTTTTGGTTGCATCAGGAGTAGCACTTGAAATTCGGAGAGCCGTCCCAAATATTGCGACACACGATGGCAAATCACGGATTTTTACAGGGAGGATAGGATGGCTAATCTTTGTCGTTACCCCCTTCTTATGATGTGTTTTGGGATTTGTTTCGTGGCTGGTTGTTTTGAATTTTTTAAATTTAAGAGGAATTTGAAATGCTAAAAAAATTACTTATTCTTTTTGTACTGCTTGCAGGGATAGTGCTTGGCTCATTGGTGCAAGCCAAAGAATTGCCGGACTTTACCGAGCTGGTTGAAAATCAGGGCGCTGCGGTTGTTAATATCAGCACCACGCAAATTATCCGCAATCCGCAGATGTTTCCAAATCTGCCGGAAGGAGACCCGTTCTTAGAATTCTTCCGCCGTTTTGCGCCTCAAATACCGCAAGGACAAGCGCCGCGCGAACAGGAATCGCGATCATTGGGTTCGGGTTTTATCATCAGCACTGATGGCTACATCATGACCAATGCGCATGTGGTGGACAGTGCCGAAAAGATCACCGTGCGCCTGACCGACAAGCGCGAATTTCGCGCCAAGGTAATCGGTGCGGATAAACGCACCGACGTGGCTTTGCTGAAAATTGAAGCTACCGGCTTGCCGAAAGTTGCGGTAGGCGACCCGAACAAACTCAAGGTTGGCGAATGGGTGATCGCGATCGGTTCGCCGTTCGGTTTCGACAGCAGTGTTACGGCCGGTATCGTCAGCGCCAAGGGGCGCTCCCTGCCGCAGGATAATTTTGTGCCGTTCATCCAGACCGACGTGGCGATCAATCCCGGCAACTCCGGCGGCCCGCTGTTTAACATGAGCGGCGAAGTGGTCGGCATCAACTCGCAAATCTATACCCGATCCGGCGGCTCGATGGGCTTGTCCTTCGCTATTCCCATTGATGTGGCAACACAAGTGACCGAACAATTGCGCAGCAGCGGCAAAGTTACGCGCGGACGGATCGGCGTGACGATCCAGGAATTGACGCGCGAACTGGCCGAATCGTTCGGCCTGAGCAAACCGAACGGCGCGCTGATCAGCAGCGTGGAAAAAGGCGGTGCGGCCGACAAAGCCGGCATCGAGGCCAGCGATGTGATTCTCACGTTCGACGGCAAGACGGTGAATAATTCCGCCGACCTGCCGCGCATCGTTGCCGCCACCAAGCCGGGCAGCAAGGTAATCATCGAATTGTGGCGCAAAGGCGAAACCAAACAGATATCCGTAGTGGTCGCCGAAATTCCGGAAGACGGCAAGTTGGTGCCTGCCGCCAAGAAATCGGACGACGATGTGGCCGAAACGATCTCACGTTTGGGTATTGCCGTCAGCGAACTGAGCAAGGAACAGATGCAGGAATTGCAGATCAGCGACGGGGTGTTGGTGGCAGATGTCAAAGGTTCTGCCGCGCGTGCCGCCGGATTGCGTCAGGGGGATGTGCTGCTGGCGATCGGCAATATCCGGCTCCGCTCGCTGAAACAGTTCAACGAGATACTCAAGCAGGTTCCCAAGGGGCGCAATGTCGCGTTGCTGGTGCGGCGCGGCGATGCTGCCTCGTATGTGGCGATCAAGCTCGACGAGAAGTAATTGCAATACTGACGACACGCTTAAATCGGCTAAAATTTATGCTTTAAGGAACAGCCGATTTAGGTCTATTAATTGGACTTTTATACAACAACGAACTAAAGGAGATTGAAGTGCGTAGAGTTATTTTGCTGCTGCTGGTTATGGCGAGCAATAGCGCGATGGCGGAGTGGGTAGAGCTTGGCCGCAAGGACGAACTTACCGTATATACCGACCACTCCACCATTAAGCGGGCGGGCAACACGGTGAAAATGTGGAAGCTGGTTGACTACCGGGAAGCGCCCGTGCAGGATTTTACCAAACCGTTCAAATCATTTAAGGTGCAGATTGAATTCGACTGCAAGGAAGGTAATTCGAGGAGGATTTCCCAATCCTTTTACGCCGGTAATATGGGCAAAGGTAAGGCCGTTCTTACCGAAAAGGTTAATGAAACCTGGCAGTTGCACAGCCTGACCGAGGCAATGTGGAAAATTGCCTGTGTGAATAAGTGAGTATTAAAGGTTCAAGCCGGACTTTCAGGTAGTAAGCAGGCGGTCAATCGGCCGCCTGATTACTTGCCGCGCATGAACATCTTGTCCAGCTCGCTCATACTCAATTGAAACCAGGTCGGACGGCCGTGGTTGCATTGGCCGGAGCGTTCGGTTTGTTCCATCTCGCGCAGCAGCGCGTTCATTTCGGTGACGCTCAATGTCCGGTTGGCGCGCACTGCGCCGTGGCAGGCGAGGGTGGCGAGCAGCTCGTCGCGCCGTTCGGTCATGCTGCGGCTTGCGCCGAATTCGCGCAGTTCGTCCAGCACGCCGCGCGCGGCGGCTTCCGCCTCGGATTGTTTGAGCAGCACCGGCATGGCGCGCACCGCCAGCGTGTTGGGCGAGAGCGGTGCGATGTCGAAGCCGAGTTTTGCGAGGGTGGCTTGTTCCGCTTCCACGGTGGCGACCTCCAGCGCATCGGCATAGAAAGTCACCGGAATCAGCAGGGGTTGCGTGGCGATCCGTTCGGCATCCAGCGCGGCCTTGAGTTTTTCATACACGATGCGCTCATGCGCGGCATGCATGTCCACCACGATCAGCCCCAGAGTATTTTGCGCGAGGATGTAGATACCGGAGAGTTGCGCGAGGGCGAAGCCGAAGGGGAATTCTTCATGGGAAGTGGGGAGTGGGGAGCAGGCAGTGGGGGTGGTTTTCCCACTCTCTACTTCCGACTCCCCACTTCCCGTTTGCGCTTGCCACACCTGATAGGTTGCGTTTAATTGTTCCGTGTTCAGCGGCATCCGCTGCTGTGCCGGTATGGCAAACGGTGTTCTGGCGGGCAGCTCGGGCGCAGCCATGCCGGACTGCGCCGGAACAGCGAGCGCCTGTTGCAGGGTGTGGAAAATGAATTGGTGTATCCCCTGACTTTCGCGGAAGCGCACTTCGCTCTTGGCGGGATGAACATTCACGTCCACCTGTTCCGGCGGCAGCTCAAGGAACAGCACGAAGGCGGGGTGGCGCTGATGGTGCAGGATGTCCTGATACGCCTGACGCAGCGCGTGGCTGGCGACTTTGTCGCGCACGAAGCGGCCATTGACGAAGAAATATTGCGCGTCGCGGCTGGCCCTTGAATAGGCGGGCAGGGCGGCCAAGCCGCGTAGCGAAAGGTTTGCCGCATTGCGCGAAACCGGCACGGCGGCGTTTCCGAACTCGTCGCCGAGCAGAGCGGTGACACGTTTGAGAGGTTCTTCAGGGCAGGCTGGCAGTTGCCAAGTCGTGCGCCCGTTGTGTTGCAACGAAAAGGCGACATCGGGCCGCGACAGCGCGATGCGTTTGAAGGTTTCTTCGCACCAGGCGAATTCGGTGGCTTCGGACTTCAGGAATTTGCGCCGTGCCGGGGTGTTGAAATACAGCTCGCGCAATTCGATACAGGTGCCTAGCGACTGGCTGGCGGGAGCGGGTTCGCTAATCTGTCCGTCCAGTGCTTCCACTTTCCAGCCGTGTGTATCGGATGCGATGCGGCTGATGAGAGAAAGTTGCGCAACAGCGGCCATACTCGCCAGTGCTTCGCCGCGGAACCCCATGCTGGCGACTTGTTGCAAATCATCCAGCGAGGCGATCTTGCTGGTGGCATGGCGCATCAGCGCCAGCTGCAATTCGTCTTTGGCGATGCCTTTACCGTTGTCGCGTACCCGCAGCAGCTTGATACCGCCGCCTTCCAGTTGTACCGCGATATCGGTCGCCCCCGCATCCAGACTGTTCTCCAGCAATTCCTTGAGCGCCGAAGCGGGGCGTTCGATCACTTCGCCTGCGGCGATTTGATTGATGAGCAAGTCGGGTAGCAACCGGATGGAGGATGACATACAGGAGGTGTGCGGAATAAATCTGGACGGTCAGGGGGAGCAGGTCGGCCGGTTTTGACTATGCGCGCGCAATTGGCACGCCAAGGTTTTTCGGTCGCCTGCCGGTTTGAAACGGTTTAAAAACCCATCGAGGTGAGCAAATCGTCCACTTCATCCTGCCCGTTGAGACCGTCCGATTTTGCACTTACGGCAGGACCCGAAGTCAGGCCTTTGGTGGAGATGAGCGAGTCATTGTTGTCCGGCGCATATTCGCGCAGGATGTCGAGCAGGATCACTTCAATCTCTTCTGCCGCGGCCAGAATCTTGTGGATCATCTGTCCGGCGACATCACGAAATTCCTGCGCTTCCATAATCAGCAGCAGATTGTGGTGCAGGGTTTCTTCAGCGGCAGCGACCTCTCCCAGATGGGAGATGGTTTTCTGAACCAGTGCGTGGTGCGCGAGGTCTTCCGCTTTTGCCAGCTGTTTTGCCATGCGGGCGCAGGATTTGCGCGTGGCATCGGTGAGCGGCAAGGAATTTTCCACGGCACTGAGGGTCTTTTCCGAAGCCTCGTGCATGGTTTGGTCGATGAAGTTCAACCGCGCGCGCGCATCCGGCATGGTCGAGGCGCTTTGCTGCAAACCTTTGGCGTGACCGAGCTCTTTGAGCAGCCGATGCAAGCGTGCGGCGGCACGACCGATGTCTTCCACTTTCTTGTCTGAAAGTTTCTTGTCCGAAAGTTTTGTGCTTGTTTTGCGCGTAGCCATCAGTCGTACCTCCCAAAATATTCGGGAGAATAATAGCAAAATCAGGCGGGGATTGGTAACGTAAATGCAGGGGGCACGGGAATCGTTTGTTGCTATTGAACATTCCATAATTTATTGCACCGTTCGCCCTGAGGTATCGAAGGGTAAATGAGCGTGGAACTGATGCCGGCACGAACGGGGTTATGGAAGGTTCAATAGGTGGCTGCTTATTCGTGTAATGGTGGATTATATGGCCAGCTCGCGATAGGCTTTTTCCAGTTTGGAAGAAAATGTTTCGCTTGGCATATTGCTGCAATACACCATGGTGACCGTCCAGTCGCGGCGGTCAAACCCGATCAACTCGTTGAAGGTTATTGCACCTTCCTGATCCGCGCCGTCGCCATCCTGGCGGATGCCCATGCGATCCAGCACCATGGGAATACGGTTTAGGCGAAGGTGCTGTTCCGGATTCAGCAGCACGGTTTCGAAATCTTCTATGTAATTGCGCAAATCCAGCGCGCTGGTGGCGGACTGTATGGCGGCGATCAGTCCGGATAGCTGTTCTTCCAGAACAGGCCGGGTTTCCGCGTCCGCCGTGCGCATACGGGCGATCAGCGCATCCTTTTGTTGCAGTTGAGACAGCCTGTTCTGTTTACGCATCTCTACCTGTTTTATGACTTTGCCGACCAGACTGTCGAAAAAACTCCAGGTGACCTGTTGTCTGGACTGTTCTTCGCTGGGTGCCGGGTCTTCAAGGGTGTGGCTGGTGAAATAGACCACCTTTTGAATCACGTCACGCTGTATTGTCTCGCCTGACAGCTCCATTCCGGCGACAGTTTTTTCAAAGCGCCGCATTCCCATCAACGCGTATAACTTGTCTGCCGAAGGGAACTCGCGGTAATGATCCTGCAAGGCGCGGCTGGTGGTGAATGCGTCCTGAATGAAATCCAGAGAGGGAAACAGCGCGTGCACAATGGGATCTTTGGCATACGACTCGCGGTTGATTTCTACCGGGCCTGGTACGCTGGCGGCCAGGTTACGGGCGTATTCCAGAGCGGTGGCGACGGGTTTTCGGTAGATGCCGGGATACCCGCCGGTCTGCTTGAGCAGAGGCTCGACTTTTGACACGGCTCGTTCGATGGCTGGCAGCAGGCCGGGAATATCTTCCTTCCAGTCATGACCAAACAAGTCACCGAACATACATTCCACCTTGATCCGTGAACAGCAGGTGTGCAGTATAACCGCTTGCGCATACTCCAAACAATTGAGGCGATGCGGGGCTTATGTGCTGCGACAGCACAGGCAAATCCTGATAGAATTACGCCCTCGGAATTTTTGATTAACTTTATAAATTGTTTGGAGAAAAAAGCATGGCTGTTGAACGTACCCTGTCGATTATCAAACCCGATGCAGTTGCAAAAAATGTTATCGGTCAGATTTATTCCCGTTTTGAGAATGCCGGTCTGAAAATCGTGGCCGCACGCATGACGCAATTGTCCCGTGCCGAAGCGGAAGGTTTTTATGCGGTACACCGCGCCCGCCCGTTCTTCAACGACCTGGTCAGCTTCATGATTTCCGGCCCGGTGATGATCCAGGCGCTGGAAGGCGAAGGCGCGATCCTGAAGAACCGTGACCTGATGGGCGCGACCGATCCGAAAAAGGCTGACAAAGGCACGATCCGCGCCGACTTCGCCGACAGCATTGATGCGAATGCGGTGCACGGTTCCGATGCTGCTGAAACGGCTGCGGTGGAAATCGCCTATTTCTTCCCCGCGCTGAATGTTTATTCGCGTTAATCGCAAAAGAAGCTGATGCCCCAAAACCTCCTCGACTTTGATGCGCATGCGCTGGCTGGCTATTTCACGGAAATGGGCGAGAAGCCTTTCCGTGCGCGCCAGTTGATGCGCTGGATATACAAGGAAGGGGAGTCCAATTTCGCCGCGATGACCGACATCGCGGCAACGTTGCGCGACAAGCTCGCCCAACGTGCCTGTATCACCGCGCCGGAGATCGTGCGCGAGGAATTATCCGACGACGGCACGCGCAAGTGGCTGCTGAATGTCGGCACCGGTAATGCCGTGGAAGCGGTGTTCATCCCCGAAGAAACGCGCGGCACGCTGTGCGTATCCACACAGGCCGGATGCACGCTGGATTGCGCGTTCTGTTCGACCGGCAAGCAGGGTTTCAACCGCAACCTGAGCGTGGCGGAAATCATCGGCCAGTTGTGGTGGGCGAATCACCGGCTCGGCAAGGGCGTTGACGGTAATTGGAAAATCAGCAATGTGGTGTTGATGGGCATGGGCGAGCCGCTGTTGAATTTTGACAACACTGTGAGCGCGCTGCGCCTGATGCTGGACGATCACGCTTACGGTTTGTCGCGCCGCCGTGTGACGGTGTCCACCTCCGGCATCGTCCCGGCAATGGACAGGTTGCGCGAGGAATGTCCGGTGGCGCTGGCGGTATCGCTGCACGCGCCGAACGACAAGCTGCGCGATACGCTGGTGCCGGTCAACCGCAAGTATCCGCTCAAGGATTTGCTGGCAGCGTGCCGGCGTTATTTGGAACGCGCACCGCGCGACTTCATCACCTTCGAATATGTGTTGCTGGACGGGGTGAATGACAGTGTGCAGCAGGCGCGCGAACTGGTGCGTCTGGTGCACGATGTGCCGTGCAAATTCAACCTCATTCCATTTAACCCGTTTCCGCAAACGCATTATCGGCGTTCCAATCCGGAAGCGGTGCGCCGCTTCCGCGATGTGTTGATGGAGGCGGGTATCGTGACCACCACACGTAAAACACGCGGTGATGACATTGCCGCCGCTTGCGGGCAATTGGCTGGATTGGTTCAGGATAAAACCAGACGAACCGTGCAACATTTAGCCGAGGTGCACTGATGAATAAATTAATTGCCCTGTCGTTTTTATTGGTTGTTCTGGCTGGTTGCAGCACGCCATCCGGAGGGTCGCGGGCTGGATCGGATCAAATGGAAAGCCGCGCCCAGATAAGCGCAAAGCTGCATACCGAACTGGCGGCTTCATATTATGAGCGCATGCAGCTCGGTGTCGCACTGGGTGAAATCGACAAGGCATTGCAGGCTAACCGGAACTATGCGCCGGCCTATAACATGCGCGGCTTGATCCGCATGGATCTGCGCGAATACAAGGAAGCCGAAGAGGATTTTCAGCAAAGCCTGCGCCTCGACAAGGATGATTCTGAGACGCATAACAACTATGGCTGGTTCCTCTGCCAGCATGGCAAGGAAACAGAATCGGTTCCGCATTTCATGGCGGCCTTGAAAGATCCTTTGTATAGAACACCCGAGCGTGCGTATTTAAATGCCGGGTTATGCTCCAAAAAAGCGGGAAACAACAAGGATGCGGAAGAATTTCTGCAACGTGCGCTAACGATACAACCCGGCTTGTTACAGGCGTTGCTGGGGATGGCGGAGTTGAGCTTTGCCAAGGGCGATTACAGTACCGCCAAAAAGCATTTCGCGAAGTTCTCTGAAAAATCCGACAGCTTGACGGCAGAGCAACTATGGCTGGCAGTGCGTATCGAAAGGAAGGTCGGCGACCGCAACTCGGAGGCCAGCTATGCCGTGCAGTTGCGCAAACAATTTCCCGACGCGCGAGAAACCAGATTACTCGTGTACGGGGAATAATTTTGAATCGGCGGTTGACCGCCACGATTGGATCGTGATGCCAATAAATTTTATGTATATTTGTTTGATGAGTGCACTACGCCTCGTTCAATTGTCGGAGCCAGAATGATGGAAAAGCTTCCTGAAAATAATCCCGTGCAGGCCGATGGCTCTGCTGTGACACCGGCAGTTTCATTGGGAAAGATGCTGCGTGAAGCACGCGAACGTGCCGGGTTAAGCGTGGCCGATATGGCGCACCAGATCAAGTTTGCACCGCGCCAGATCGAGGCGCTCGAGGCTGATGATTTTCAACATTTGCCCGAAATGGCGTTTGTACGCGGCTTTGTGCGTAGTTACGCCAAAATTTTGAATCTGGATGCTCAGCCGTTGCTGGAGGCATTGCCTCGTCCAAATGTATCTCCGATGCCGCTGATGCCAGCCTCGGTTGAGGTACCGTACCCTGTGGCGACCTCTCCTCAACTGTATAACCTGATCTGGCTTGGAGCTGCTCTGTTACTGGCGGTATTGGTTGTCGCGTTCGCGGTATGGCATTTCACGACACCGGTTGTTCAACCGGAAATGACGCAGGTTGAAACACCGGTTGCCTTGCCCTCACAAATGCAGATCATTCCCGCCTCGCCTGTTGCCGAAACCGGCGTAATGGAGCCGACTGTCGCCGCGATGACGCAACCTGCATCGGTGGCCGCGCAATCTTCTATTCAGTCAGTCAAACCATCGGTTGCACAGTCGCACGAAGCACCGTATGCAACAGTTGGGAAGGTTGATGCTTTAACTCAGACTCAGCCGACGAAACCTTTGGTGCAACCGGCGATATTGCCCCAGCCACAGCCGGTAAAATCTGTACTTCAGCCCGCTGTGACATCGCAGATTCAACAGGCAAAGCCTATCGCCAAGCCGGATGCAATACCTCAGGCTCAGTCGGCAAAACCGGCAGCCCCGCCTCAGACTCAGCAGACAAAACCTGTAACCCTGCCTGTTGCCTCGCCTCAGACTCAGCAGACAAAACCGGCAGCCCTGCCTGTTGCATCGCCACAGACTCAGCAGACAAAACCGGCAACCTTGCCTGTTGCATCGTCGCAGACCCAGTCGGACAAACCTGCTACACCGTCCGCCAAGTCTCCCACTACCTTGCTACATTTGGCTTTTGATGAAGAGTCCTGGGTTGAAATCAAAGACAAAGAGGGCAATATAGTGTCGTCGCAGATCAATCCGCGCGGCAGCGAATTGCGCTTGAATGTTCCAGCACCCTTTTCGTTGGTGGTTGGTCATGCCGCATCGGTACATGTATATCACCGGGGCAAGCAGGTTGATTTAAAACCTCATACTAACTCTTCGAGCGAAGTTGCCCGGCTGACGTTGGAATAAGGGCAGCGAAATAGCTCATGAGCGAAGTAGTTATCAAGCGCCGCCCGTCGCAACGCATATCGATCGGCAAGATAATACTCGGGGGGGATGCCCCGGTCGTTGTGCAGTCCATGACCAATACCGATACCGCCGATGCAGACGCTACTACGCGGCAGGTTTATGAATTGGCGCAGGCAGGCTCCGAGCTGGTGCGCATCACGGTGAACACCCCCGAAGCTGCCACCGCAGTGCCGCATATTCGTGAACGGCTGGACAGCATGGGTTGCGATGTGCCGCTGGTTGGCGATTTCCATTACAACGGACATCGTTTGCTTACCGAGTTCCCCGATTGTGCGCAGGTATTGGCGAAATATCGCATCAACCCGGGCAATGTCGGGCGCAGTCGCAGCGATGAAGACCCTTTTGCGATCATGATCGCAACCGCGATCCGCTATGACAAACCGGTGCGGATTGGCGTGAACTGGGGCAGTCTGGATCAAAGTCTGGTGGCGCGCATGATGGACGAAAACTCGCGCTTGTCCGAGCCGAAAGAGGTGCGCGAAGTGACCCGTGCCGCGCTGATCGCGTCCGCGCTGCAAAGTGCACAGCACGCCGAACAGCTCGGGTTGGCTCATGACCGTATCGTGCTGTCCTGCAAGGTCAGCGAAGTGCAGGATCTGATCGCGGTTTACCGTGCGCTGACACAGCAATGCGACTATGCGCTGCATCTCGGACTGACCGAGGCAGGGATGGGATCGAAGGGTATTGTCGCATCGACAGCCGCATTGGCGGTGCTGTTGCAGGAAGGTATCGGAGATACGATACGCGTATCGTTGACCCCGGAACCGGGTGGAGCACGCACGCAGGAAGTGCTGGTGGCGCAGGAAATATTGCAGACTATGGGACTGCGTGCATTTGCGCCGATGGTTACGGCATGCCCGGGCTGCGGGCGCACCACCAGCAGTTCTTTTCAGGAATTGGCGCAAAGTATTCAGGCACATCTGCGCGGCAAGATGGTGGCGTGGCGCGAGCAGTACGACGGCGTGGAAAATATGACCGTGGCGGTGATGGGTTGTATCGTGAACGGGCCGGGTGAAAGCAAACTGGCGAACATCGGTATCAGCCTGCCGGGAACCGGCGAGATGCCAGCCGCGCCGGTGTATGTGGATGGCGAGAAAGTGACAACACTGCGCGGCGACAACATCGCAGCGGAGTTCACGCGGATTGTGGATGAGTATGTGGAGCGGAAATATAAAAAACGGTAGGGGTGCGATTCATCGCGCCCACACGATAAAATTATGAGCAACGAAACAATACAAGCCGTAAAAGGCATGAACGATATCCTGCCGGACGAGGCGGAGCTATGGTTATGGTTCGAGGAGGAGGTGCGCGACTGGTTGCACAGCTACGGCTATCGCAACATCCGCATGCCTTTGGTCGAGCCGACTGCGTTGTTCAAACGCGCCATCGGCGAAGTGACCGATATCGTTGAAAAAGAGATGTACAGCTTTGAGGATGCGCTGAATGGCGATCACCTGACCTTGCGTCCCGAAGGCACGGCTTCCTGTGTACGCGCGGCATTGCAGCACAATTTGCTGTATAACGCGCCGCAGCGGTTGTATTACAGCGGGCAGATGTTCCGCCATGAGCGCCCGCAGAAGGGGCGTTACCGGCAGTTCCATCAGGTCGGAGTGGAAGCGCTGGGTTTTGCCGGGCCGGACATCGATGCGGAGCAGATTCTGATGTGCGCGCGGTTGTGGGAAAAGCTTGGTATCAGGGATGTTGCGCTGCAATTGAATACTCTGGGCGATGCGGCGGCACGACAGCGGCATCGCGACAAACTGATTGCCTATTTTACGCAGCATCAGGAGCTGCTGGATGCCGATGCGACGCGCCGTTTGCACAGTAATCCGTTGCGCATTCTGGACAGTAAAAATCCGGCGATGCAGGAGTTGATCGCGGTCGCACCGAAGCTGATGGATGAGCTGGAAGACGATGCACTGCAGCATTTCGAAGCTGTGCAGGCGATACTCAAAAGCCACGATGTGGTGTTCGAGATCAACCCGCGTTTGGTGCGCGGGCTGGATTATTACAACCGTACCGTGTTCGAGTGGGTGACTACACGGCTTGGCGCGCAGGGGACGATCTGCGCCGGCGGGCGCTTTGACGGGCTGATCGAGCAGATCGGTGGCAAGCCCGCTCCCGCAACCGGCTTTGCGATGGGTGTGGAGCGGCTGCTGGCGCTGTTGCAGGATGACGGCATGGTGTTGCCAAAACCGGCATTGGATGTGTATGTGGTGCATCAGGGCGAATCGGCCAGTCGCTTGGCCAGTCATGTGGCGGAACAATTGCGCGACGGCGGTCTGCGCGTGTTGTTGCATTGCGGCGGCGGCAGTTTCAAGTCGCAAATGAAAAAAGCCGATGCCAGCGGTGCTGCAGTGGCGGTGGTGATCGGCGATGACGAAGCGCAGGCAAACGAAGCCAGCGTGAAGCCGATGCAGGGCGGTGAGCAGGTGAGGGTGAGCGTGCAGCACCTCACGGCGACGGTTAACAGATTAATCAAGTAGGAGTACGACATGGCAGCATTGGACTTACAGGAACAGGAACAAATTGACGCGCTCAAGGCGTGGTGGAAAGACAACGGCACAAAATTGCTGGCTATGTTGTTGGCTGCGACTTTCGTATTCGGCGGCTGGCGCGCTTGGCAGTATTACCAGCACAAACAATCCGGCGAGGCAGTGACCTTGTATACGGAACTTGTCAACCAATTGGCAAGCAACGATGCCCAGCGTGTCAACGATGCTGCCGCCGCCGTGATGGATAAATACGCTTCCACCTCATATGCCTCGCGTGCCGCGTTATTGGCCGCTCAGGTTAATGAACAAGGCAAAGATGCCGCACGGGCCAAAACGCAATTGCAATGGGTTATCGATCACGCCGGCGAGGCGGGGCTGAAGGATGTGGCGCGGTTGCGTCTGGCTGCTGTGCTGCTGGACGAGAACAATCATGCGGATGCACTGAAGTTGCTGGAGGCGGGGCATTCGGCTTCTTTCGACGGATTGTATGCCGATCTGAAGGGGGATGTGTTGGGCGCGCAAGGTAAGCCGGTTGAGGCTAAAGCCGCTTACCGGTTGGCGTACGACAAGACTGATGCCAAAAATATGTACCGCAACTTGATCCAGATGAAAATGGATGCAATCGGAGAAACAAAATGAAGCAGGCTAATAAGCCCCTTCATCGCGGTTCAGGGTATGCGTTGCTGTTAGTCTTGCTAGCGCTGGGCGGCTGTTCGACGGTGCAGGGATGGTTTAAAAAAGACGGCATGGAACCGGCCAAACTGGTTGAGTTTGGCGAATCTGCCAGATTCGAGGTGCGCTGGCATGCTGATCTCGGTGATTCCGGGGCCAATTTCCTGCAACCTGCGCTGACTAAAGATGCCGTCTATGGCGTATCGGGCGATGGTGCCCTGACGCGCCTGGATCGAGCCACCGGCAAACAGGTATGGCGCATTGAAAGCGGTATCTCGGTCAGCGGCGGGGTGGGGAGCGGCGAAGGTTTGGCGCTGATCGGTAGTGACAAGGGCGAGGTGCTGGCTTATAACGAGGACGGAAAGCTGCGCTGGAGAAGCAGAGTTTCCAGCGAAGTATTGAGCGCGCCGCAAGCCGCTGAGGGCGTGGTGATTGTGCGCAGCGGAGACGGGCGCATTGCCGGTTTAAACGCGGCAGACGGCAAACGCATCTGGTTGTACGAGCGCAGCACACCGGCACTGGTGGTGCGCAGTCATGCCGGGGTGACTTTGCAGCGCAATCTTGCATTTGTTGGATTTGCCGGCGGGAAGCTGGTTGTGCTGAATATCAGGGATGGTTCTGTGTTATGGGAAACTTCGGTGTCGCAGCCGCGCGGTAATACCGAACTGGAGCGTATCAGCGACATTACCAGCAATCCTGTCGCGGATGACGAGCAAATCTGTGCCATCGCGTTTCAGGGGCGCGTTGCCTGTTACGATGTCGCGCAAGGCAGCCCGTTATGGAATCGCGATATTTCCAGCGACAAAGGTATGGTATTGCTGCGCAAATATCTTTACCTCAGCGACACCAATGGATCGGTTATGGCCTTGGACAAGGCCAGCGGCGCGACAGTATGGAAAAATGAGCAATTATTTATGCGCGATGCCACGGCACCTTACGCATTGGGAAATTATGTTGCGGTTGGCGATTACGAAGGCTATCTGCACGGTTTGAGCCGCGAAGACGGCGGTTTTGCGGCACGCATCAAACTGGACGGCAGCGGGATTCAGGCCGCACCGGTTGGGATGGATGATGGTTTGCTGGTGCAGACACGCGGCGGTGAGCTGTATTCGTTGTCCATACATTAACGCGGCTGGAGACAACGGACCAGAGAAAAGCAAAGAATCTTAGTCCTTGTCCCCCATGCGCAGTCGCTACTTTTTAAGGTTGTACAAATGTTACCCACTCTTGTTTTAGTCGGTCGTCCGAATGTGGGCAAATCCACTCTGTTCAACCGGCTCACGCGCAGCCGCGATGCGCTGGTTGCCGACCAGCCCGGCCTTACCCGCGACCGCCATTATGGCAAGGGCCGGGTAGGGGAGCGGCCCTATCTGGTGGTAGATACCGGCGGTCTGGAGCCGGTTGCCAAGGACGGCATCATGTTTGAGATGGCCAAGCAAAGCCGTCAGGCGGTGGACGAGGCCGACGTGGTGCTGTTCATCGTCGATGGCCGTGCGGGTTGCACGCCGCAGGATGCGATCATCGCCGGACAATTGCGCAAAACCGGCAAACCGGTTCTGCTATTGGTCAACAAGGCGGAAGGGATGCAGCGTGCCAAGGTGACCGCGGATTTCTTCGAGCTTGGGCTGGGCGAACCGCTGCCGATCTCCTCGGCGCACGGCGACAACGTGACCGAAGTGGTCGAGCTCGCGCTGGAGAATTTTCCGCCTGAAGTCGCCGAAGAAACCGACCACGAACATCCGCCGAAGATTGCCATTGTCGGCAGGCCGAACGTCGGAAAATCAACTCTGGTAAATGCCATCCTCGGCGAACAGCGCGTGATCGCGTTTGACCAGCCTGGCACCACGCGCGACAGCATCTATATCGACTTCGAACGCGATGGCAAGCAGTACACCATCATCGATACCGCCGGCGTGCGCCGTCGCGGCAAGGTGGAAGAAGCGGTGGAAAAATTTTCCGTGATCAAGACCATGCAGGCGATCGAGGATGCCAACGTGGTGGTGCTGGTAGTGGACGCACGCGACCAGATTACCGAACAGGATGCTCATGTCGCGGACTACGTGCTGCAGGCCGGACGCGCGCTGGTATTGGCGGTGAACAAGTGGGATGGACTGGATGACCACCAGCGCGATATGGTGAAGAATGATATCGAGCGCAAGCTGCATTTCCTCAGCTTCGCCAAGCGTCATTACATCTCCGCGCTGAACGGCAACGGTATCGCGAACGTGCTGAAATCGGTGAATGAAGCCTATGCCGCCGCGATGTCGAAACTGTCCACGCCGAAACTTACCCGTGCGCTGATCGCCGCGCTGGAAAAACAGATGCCACCCAAGAGCGGGCGCTTCACGCCCAAGATGCGTTACGCCCATCAGGGCGGCAGCAATCCGCCGCTGATCGTGGTTCACGGCAGCGGTCTGGATGAAGTGCCGGACAGCTATTCGCGTTATCTGGAACGTACCTTCTGCGAGATATTCAAGCTGCAGGGCACCCCGATGCGGATTCAGTACAATTCCAGCAAAAATCCGTTTGAAGGCAAAAAGCCGCGCCCGCTCACCGAGGCCGAGCAGCGCAGAGCGCACCGTGCGCGGATTCGCGGCCGCAAGCTGTATGGATAGCCGCGTTACACCACGGTTCTAGTTATGTCACTATCGCAGTCTTACAGCGTCAAGGATGTCATCCACTGGTACGACCCGCGCGAGATTCAGAAAGCCAAGGCTTACCTGAATTCGATCAGCCATCTGTCAATCCAGCCGGACAAAATTACCGCACAGGTAAAAGGCACTTCGCCGCGCCCTTATTTCGTCGAGATATCTTTTGATGCCGACCAGGCGGGTGATTTGCGCATCGACCCCGCGTGCAGCTGCCCGGTAGGCTGGAAGTGCAAGCATACCGCAGCCGTGCTGCTGTCTGCCTTGTCCTTGCCGCGTGCGCCCGTCATCAATCATGCGGTGCTGGAGTGGGTCGAGTCGTTCCGGAGCGCGGTAAAAAAACCGCCGAAGAAAACCGCAAAACCCGCCCAGAAGCCGGAGAAGCTGTGTTATGTGCTGACCAAATCAGCCCAAACGGGGAGCCATATTTTTAGCATCTACAAAGGCAAGCCGGATGAAGTGGGGCGGTTCCCGGGTAAGCTGGAAGAATGGAGCAATGTGGAGCGCGCGCTGGTGCATCCGCCACAATTTGTCAGCGAAGAAGACCTGACCATCCTGCGCCTGTTGTGGAAGCAGCGCGATAAACACGACGTTTTTCCGGTCCGGGGCGCGCAGGGCAACGAAATCTTGACGCGTTTATTGGCAAGCGGAAGGTTGTTCTTCATGGAAGCGCTGGCGGGCAGTAACTATTTTAAAACCGAGCCGCTGCACATGAAGCAGGGCAAGGCACGCAAGGCGCATCTGGTATGGGGTGCGGACGATGCCGGGCGGATGGTGCCCAGAGTGGTCAGCAGCACGGCGATAGAGGTGTTGCCGTTCAATGAGGCAATCTGGTACGCCGATGCGGGGACGGGCGAAATTGGCTTGTTGAAACTCGCCCAGACCCCGGTGCAGATCGTGCAATTGCTTAATATGCCACCGCTCGCCGAAGTCGATGTGCCGGTGGTGTCCGAGGTATTGCGCGAAATGATCCCCGATCTGCCGCCGCCCAGCACCGACCGGCTGCGTGTTATCGCGAACAAGCTTAAGCCGGTGCTGCTGCTGGATACTGCAAAATCCGCATGGATGAGCGGTTTTCGCGGCTACCGTTACGGTATGCAGAAACTGGATTTCGCGCGTGTCAAATTCCGTTATGGCGATGCGGTGGTAGCTCCCGATCATCCGGGCGAGTTTGCCACGCTGCAAAACGGCGAAACTGTGCGGGTGAAACGCGACCCCAAGTCGGAGAAACAGACACTGAAGTCGCTTGGCAAATACGGGTTGGAAGAACTATCCAGTTTCGGTACGCCCGATAACATCAGCGACCGGCCGATTTTTGTGCTGGAAGAAGAAAAAGCCTGGCAATCTTTCATGCAGCAAGCGGTTCCGCAGATGCGCGAGGCCGGATGGGAGATCGTTATTCCGCAGGGTTTTCGCCACAATATTCTCGAAGTGGAAGCGTGGGAAGCGGAATTTGGCGAAGAAGAAGACGGTTGGTTCAGTCTGAACATGGGCATTGTGGTCAACGGCCGGCGCTTGCCGCTGGCACCGATGCTGCATGCCTTGTTCAAAATCGACCAACGCTGGCTGGACGCGCTTCGGCTGGAGAAAATGGACGATGCCGAACAGATCGAGCTGCTGCTCGATGAAGGCGGCAGGGTGCATGTTCCCGCCGGGCGTATCAAACCGCTGGCGCGCACCCTGATCGAATTGTTCGACGGCAGGGCGAACAGCGAAATCCGCCTGTCCCGTTACGATGTGGCGCGTATCGGCGAATTGACCGGGATGGAGCGCTGGCAGTTCAAGGGCATGGATGCCGTCATGGAACTGGCCAACAAACTCAAAAACACCGACGGCATCAAAGCGGTGAACCCTCCCGACGGTTTTGCGCTGCAACTGCGTCCGTATCAGCTCGAAGGCCTGTCCTGGCTGCAATATCTGCGCGAACAGGATCTGGCCGGGATATTGGCCGATGATATGGGGCTGGGTAAGACCGCGCAGGCGTTGGCGCATCTGCTGCTGGAAAAACAGAGCGGGCGCATGGACAAGCCGTCACTGGTGGTGTTGCCCACCTCGCTGATCTTCAACTGGAAACGCGAAGCGGAACGGTTTGCCCCGCAACTCAAACTGCTTTCCCTGCACGGCAAGGAACGGGCGGAGCATTTTCCGAACATCCCTGAGCACGATGTCATCATTACCACTTACCCGCTGCTGTGGCGGGATGAAGAAGCCTTGGCGGAGCATGATTATCACCTGCTGATCCTCGACGAAGCGCAGACGGTAAAGAATGTTTCCAGCCAGGCCGCGCAAGTGGTGCGCAAGCTGAATGCCCGGCATCGCCTGTGTCTCACCGGTACACCGCTGGAGAACCATCTGGGCGAGTTGTGGGCGCAGTTTGATTTTCTGCTGCCGGGGCTGCTGGGCGATGCCAAACAATTCACCAGAACCTGGCGCACCCCGATTGAAAAACAGGGCAATAAATTGCGCCGCGATCTGCTGGCCAAGCGCGTAAAGCCGTTCATCCTGCGCAGGCGCAAGGAAGATGTCGCGCAGGAGTTGCCGCCGAAGACCTTCATTATCCGTACCGTCGAACTGGAGGGCGGGCAGCGCGACCTGTATGAAACGGTGCGTACCGCCATGGATCAGCGTGTGCGGGAAGAAATCGCCGCCAAAGGTTTTGCGCGCAGCCACATCATCATCCTTGATGCGCTGCTCAAATTGCGCCAGGTATGCTGCGATCCGCGCCTGTTGAAATTGACCGTTGCGCAAAAAATCAAGGAACGCGCCAAGCTCGACATGCTGATGGAAATGCTGCCGGAACTGGTCAGCGAAGGGCGGCGCATCCTGGTGTTTTCGCAATTCACTTCGATGCTGGAACTGATCGAGTCCGAACTGGCGAGCGAAAAACTGGACTATGTGAAACTCACCGGCGATACGCAAAACCGCGAAGCAGTGGTGCGCCGTTTTCAGGATGGCGAAGTACCGATCTTCCTCATCAGCCTCAAGGCGGGCGGGGTGGGGCTGAACCTGACTTCCGCAGACACGGTGATCCATTACGACCCGTGGTGGAATCCCGCCGTGGAGAATCAGGCCACGGATCGCGCCCACCGTCTCGGGCAGACCAAGAACGTGTTCGTTTACAAGCTGGTCGTGGCGGGCAGCATCGAGGAAAAAATATTGGCACTGCAGGAGAAAAAAGCCGAACTTGCCGCCGGTATTTTGTCCGAAGATGTCAACGGTTTGGTTAAATTCGGCGAAGCCGATATCGCCGCGTTGCTGGCTCCATTGCCGGACGACAAGGACGCATAAGCCCATTGTAGTTGCAGTTTGTTGCTTGAGTGTGAGTCAACGGAAGTTCAGAGATTGGGTTGATGGTCTGCTCCTCGAGAAGCAGTCGTTCATAACTACCTCTTTGACCGTCTTTTCTGCATCCTCTGCAACATTACGAACGAGGGTGTGTTTTGCAGTTAAACGCAAATCTATTAATTATTAACTCCCGGCTGCTGCATCACCTGAAAACGGAATCTGACATGCGGTATGCTGCGGCTGGATGGTATGAAACGATTGGGGTCTCAAGCTGGTACACACCCTAATCCGCGCCGCACAGATGCTCAATATGCCGAAATATCCTAAATTAACGAGTTCTATCAAACTGCACAAACTCAAAAACCATCAGGGATAGCCACGGTTTTCCCTTGATTGACCGGCATTTTTTGCTAGCCAGCGTGTCAAGTTGACATTGACTTTGTGTAATCGTTCGACTACAGTCTGCGTATGTTCTCAATCAAACGCACCGACGAATTCAATGACTGGCTCATCGGTATTCGTGATGGCCTTACGCAACGTCGTTTAGTGAAGCGTTTGCGCAAGGCCACGCTGGGCAATCTGGGTGATGTCTCACCCGTTGGCGGCGGTGTGTTCGAGATGCGCGAACACTTCGGGCCGGGCTGGCGCATGTACTATCTCCAACGCGGATCGGTGCTGATTGTGATGCTGGGCGGCGGTGATAAATCCACACAGGCTGCCGATATTGCCAAGGTCGCAAAACTTGCGGCAAAAATTGAGGAGTAAACCATGACCAAAAAAATCCATATTGCCGATCTGCCTGATTTTGATGCTGCCGAATATCTCGATAGCGAACAGGCGATTGCTGAATATCTGACGGTTGTTTTGGAAGATAACGACGCATCCTTGCTGGCAGCAGCCTTGGGCGACATTGCCCGTGCACGAGGCATGAGCGAGATCGCCAAGCAATCCGGCCTGACCCGCGAGGCGCTGTATAAGGCGCTCAGACCAAATGCGCATCCGCGTTTTGACACGATCAGCCGTGTCTGTGCAGCGCTGGGTGTACGGCTGGTAGCGCAAGCTGTGCATGTGTGAAAGCCAAAGGGGGCAGGTTCATCCGATCGATCAGGCCTGATGAACGGTCGTTCCTCGCTGCTTCTTTGACCGTCTTTTCTGCATCCTCTGCAACATTACGAACGAGGGTATATTTTGCAGTTAAATGCAAGTCTATTGGTTATTCACACCTAGCTGCCGCATCACCTGAAAAAGGAATCTGACGTGCGGTATGCTGCGGCTGGATGGTATGATACGCGCCTCTGTTGGGCGCGTTGCCCGGATATTTGCACAATGATGGTGATTAGATGAAAAGCAGTGAAATCCGCCAGAAGTTTCTGGATTATTTCGCCTCCAAAGGCCATACCGTCGTCGCGTCCAGTTCGCTGGTACCGCACGAAGACCCGACGCTGTTGTTCACCAACGCGGGGATGAACCAGTTCAAGGATGTGTTTCTCGGCTTCGACAAGCGCCCCTATACCCGCGCCGCTTCTTCGCAGAAATGCGTGCGCGCCGGTGGCAAGCACAACGACCTGGAGAATGTCGGCTACACCGCGCGCCATCACACCTTTTTCGAAATGCTGGGCAATTTCAGCTTCGGCGACTACTTCAAGCGCGACGCGATCAATTACGCGTGGGAGTTGCTGACGGTAGTGTTCAAACTGCCTAAGGATAAGCTCACGGTTACCGTGTATGCCGAAGATGACGAGGCATACGACATATGGACCAAGGAGATCGGCGTGCCTGCCGAACGCGTGATACGCATCGGCGACAACAAGGGCGCGCGCTACGCGTCCGACAACTTCTGGATGATGGGCGACACCGGCCCGTGCGGCCCGTGCACCGAAATTTTCTACGACCACGGTGAGCATATTCCCGGCGGCCCGCCCGGTTCTCCCGGCGAGGACGGCGACCGCTTCATCGAAATCTGGAACAACGTGTTCATGCAGTTCAACCGCGACGAGGCGGGCGTGATGCATCCGCTGCCCAAACCGTCGGTGGATACCGGCATGGGGCTGGAACGCATCTCGGCGGTGTTGCAGCATGTGCATGCCAACTACGAGATTGACCTGTTCCAGGCGCTGATCAAGGCGGCGGCGCGCGAAACCAAATGCGCCGATCTGGATTCGCCTTCGTTGAAAGTGCTGGCCGACCACATCCGAGCCTGCTCCTTCCTGATCGCCGACGGCGTGATCCCCGGCAACGAGGGGCGCGGCTACGTGTTGCGCCGCATCATCCGCCGCGCGATCCGTCACGGCTACAAGCTCGGCGCGCGCGGAGCGTTCTTCCACAAGATGGTGCCCGATCTGGTCGAACAGATGGGCGTGGCGTTCCCCGAGTTGGCCGCCGCGCAAGTGCGCGTGATGGACATCCTCAGGCAGGAAGAGGAGCGATTTTTCGCCACCATCGAACACGGCATGGCGATACTCGAAGCCGATCTGGCCGAGATGGCGAAGCAGGGCATGTCGATATTTAACGGTGAAACGGCCTTTAAGCTGCATGACACCTACGGTTTTCCGCTTGATCTGACGCAGGACGTGTGTCGCGAACACGCCGTGTCTGTTGATGCAGCGGCATTTGACAAGGCGATGGCCCAGCAAAAAGAGCAGGCACGTGCCGCAGGCAAATTCAAAATGGCGGCGAACTTGGACTACAACGGCCCGGCCACCAGCTTCCACGGCTACGAAGGTCTGGAGAGCAAAGGCAACGTGCTGGCCTTGTACAAGGACGGCGTGTCGGTCAATGAACTCACCGAAGGCGAGATGGGTGTGGTGGTGCTGGACGATACCGCGTTCTACGCCGAATCCGGCGGCCAGGTCGGCGACCGCGGCGAACTGCGCAGCGTGCACGGCATCTTCGCGGTGGAAGACACGCAGAAGATTCAGGCCAGCGTGTTCGGCCATCACGGCGTGGTGAAGACCGGCAAGCTTTCCGTGGGCAACAGCGTCGCGGCGCGCGTGGATACTCAGGCGCGCGCGCGCACCGAACGCAACCACTCGGTCACCCACCTGATGCACAAGGCGTTGCGCGAGGTGCTGGGCGCTCATGTGCAGCAGAAGGGTTCGCAGGTTGATCCGGACAAGACGCGTTTCGATTTCGTGCATACCCAGCCGATGAGCGACGCGGAAATCTGCAAGGTGGAGGCGATCGTGAATGCGGAAATTCTCGCCAATGCGGCGACGCAATCGCGCGTAATGGCGATTGACGATGCGCAGAAGACCGGCGCAATGATGCTGTTCGGCGAGAAGTACGGCGACGAAGTACGCGTGCTGAATATCGGCTCGTCCATCGAGCTGTGCGGCGGTACTCACATCAAGCGCACCGGCGATATCGGCCTGTTCAAGATTGTGGCTGAGAGCGGTGTAGCGGCTGGTGTGCGGCGCGTCGAGGCAGTGACGGGCGAGGGCGCGCTGGCACTGGTACAGATACAGGAAATGCAATTGCGCCAAGTGGCGGACGCGGTGAAGTCTCAGCCGCAGGAGGCGGCGGCACGCATCGGGCAAATCCTCGATAACGTGAAGAATCTGGAAAAAGAACTGGCAGCATTGAAATCAAAACTGGCTTCCGCGCAGGGCGACGAGATGCTGGGGCTGGCAGTGGATATTAACGGCGTGCAGGTGCTGGCAGCCAAGCTGGACGGTGCCGATGCGGCAGTATTGCGCGAGACACTGGACAAACTGAAAGACAAACTCAAATCTGCCGCCATTGTGC
The DNA here is from genome assembly GCA_028689145.1 of Gallionella sp. Taxonomy (GTDB): domain Bacteria; phylum Pseudomonadota; class Gammaproteobacteria; order Burkholderiales; family Gallionellaceae; genus Gallionella. The sequence goes on along the minus strand of JAQTWT010000005.1, from coordinate 60,718 downwards.
TGGCGGCGGTGGACGATGGTAAGATTAGTCTGATTGCCGGTGTTACTTCCGATGTCGTGGCAAAGATCAAGGCGGGCGAACTGGTGAATATGGTCGCGCTACAGGTCGGCGGCAAAGGCGGCGGTAGGCCGGACATGGCGATGGCGGGCGGCACGCAACCGGAAAATCTGTCAGGTGCTCTGGCTTCAGTTGCGGAATGGGTGAAGGCAAAGTTATAGTTCAGTGAGTCCGGCCTCGCTTGCTGCTCCCGCGCCAAAGCGGCTACGCCGCCACCGTGTCACAGCAGCACCGGACATGGCGATGGCGGGCGGCACGCAACCGGAAAATCTGGCTAATGCGCTGACCTCGGTTGCCGCATGGGTGAAAGCAAAGCTATAGTTTTATTGGGTAAAGACTCGCACATAAGGAATGATGCAGGTGGAAACAACCCGTTATAACGTATTGCTGGTTGAGGACGATTTGCCGTCGATAGAATTGGCGCGCCGTGCCGTGGCCGAATCTTTTCCAGAAGTCGATTTGACCGTAGTAGGTGGTGGCGATGCTGTGCTGGATTGGTTGAACAGCAGCGTTGCCGAAAATGCGCAAATGCCGCACATCATCCTGTTGGATTTGAAGTTGCCCAAACTGGACGGTTTGGCAGTGTTGCGCACGTTACGCAAGCACGATGCCATCATGCGCGATATTCCCATTGTGGTGTTTTCGGGTGAATATATACAGGCCGATGTACTGATGAGTTATCAGGTCGGCGCAAACAGCTTTGTCACCAAGCCGGCCGACCTTGCGCAGTTCACCGAATTTCTCCGTGAGCAGTTGGCCTATTGGTTGAAATCTCGCCAGCGCAAATTGCCTACGACACCGGCGCAAAATGCGACCGAGTGATTTCGAGGTGCTCTGAAGCTACACCAGCTTGTGCGGGTTCTCGATCATCTGCTGATAGATCATGCTTTGCAGGACAACAGAGTCGTTCGGTTGTAGCTCCTTAAATTCGATGCCGTGGCGGATCAGTCCGGATTTCGCCGCGTCGGCTGCATCGCTGCTGAGTACGGCGCGAATTACTCCTTTGACCGACATGTAGGCATCGATATTGTGCAAATGCACACGGAATGCCAAGTTCAGAATATCCCCCTTATCACCCAGTGTCCGTTTGGCATCCAGTGATACTCCGTTGGCGCTGATGTCGGAAATAAGAGCGGATATTTGCTCCGCAGCACCACCTTTGCCACCCTGTACTGCCGCGATGATACGGGTTTTAACTCTGGGGGCTTTGCGGATCACGATGCCCTGGATATTGTCGGGAAACGACAGGTGCAGGTATTCGTAAGGGTTCTTGATTACCCGTTCTATGGTGCAGGCAAAACCGAAAGCATTCTGCCCGGAAAAAGAACGCATCACGACCGTTTCTCCTTCCAGGAGTTGAAGCCGGAGACCGTTTGCGGCGACCGGTGTTGTGACTAGCAGGCTCGCCCCTCTCAGGAAACCGATCACCTTGACCAGAAAACGTTCACGGGCGAGTTGGGCGGGGGGTTCGAGTTGCAGCCGGTCCTCAGCCTTTAGCTTCATATCGTCAAAGGTAAAGCGCTTGCCGGTTTTATCGTCACCGGATTGGTCTATCGACTCTTCCTCGCCGACGAAAAGACTATCCCCGTTATCTACATCGTCGGGCACTTCCCACGACAATTCGTGACAAGCACCATTGGCCAGCAACGTATCCCGGTGCTGGATGTCCCGAACTACCTCCCCCTGATCCAATAGAAGATTGTGCTCATGATCATATAACGGGCAGGGTGAAGGCTTTCCGACAACGATTTCATCACTTTTGGCTAAGATAAGGCTCATATAAACAATGGCTCCACTTTGAGTCATTCAGGCGCTGATTGCCGATGCGCGCGTAAGAATTGCTTTACGCACTCTTGATGTAATGAAATATTCCGCGATTATAGAACAACACTCTTTGCCTGCCGCAGTTAAAACGGCAAGCGCAGGTGCGGGGCGGCTTGCCGGAATATTTCGCGGAATTCGTCCTGTATCCGCTGCAAAGCCGGCGCAGTATCGGCTTCAAAGCGCAACACAATGACCGGCGTGGTGTTGCTGGGGCGTGCCAGACCGAATCCGTCGGCGTATTCCACGCGCAGTCCGTCCAGCGTAATGATTTCTGTGGCATCGCGGAATTTTGCAGTCAGTTGCAGTTGTGCAAGCAGTACGTGGTTTTCGCCCTCTGCAGTGTGAATGTGCAGTTCCGGCGTGCAAACCGCATCGGGCAGCGCGTTGAGAGCGGCACTCGGGTCGTCGAGTTTGCTTAAAATTTCCAGCAGGCGCGCCCCGCTGTATAGCCCGTCATCGAAGCCATACCAGCGTTCCTTGAAGAACACATGACCGCTCATTTCGCCGGCCAGCAGCGCGCCGGTTTCGCGCATCTTGGCCTTGACCAGCGAGTGACCGGTCTTCCACAGCGTCGGTTTGCCGCCGTGTTTGCGTATCCAGCCGAACAGATTACGCGTGGATTTAACGTCGAAAATGATTTCCGCACCGGGATTGCGGCTCAATACATCGGCAGCGAACAGCATTAACTGGCGATCCGGGTAAATGATTTTTCCGTTTTTGGTCACTACACCAAGCCGGTCACCGTCGCCGTCGAAAGCCAGGCCGAATTCGCTGTCGTTGTCGCGCAATGCGGCAATCAAGTCTTGCAGATTGTGCGGATCGGACGGGTCAGGGTGGTGGTTGGGGAAATTTCCATCCACTTCGCAATACATTTCCTGCACGATGCAACCGAGCTGGCGATACAGATTGGCGACATAGGCTCCCGCCACACCGTTGCCGCAGTCCACCGTGACGCGCATGGGGCGTGCCAGCTTGATGTCCGAGACAATGCGCGCGATGTATGCCGCGCTGATGTCCTGCTGCGTATAGCTGCCGTTGCCGTGTGCCAGGTCATTTTGTTCAATGCGCCGGCGCAACTTTTGGATAGTTTCGCCGGATAATGTTTCGCCTGCCAGCACCATTTTCAGACCGTTGTAATCGGGCGGATTGTGACTGCCGGTCAGCATCACCGCGCAGTTCGTGTTCAATTGATAGGCGGCGAAATACACCATCGGAGTGGCAACACAGCCGACATCAATCACGTTGATGCCGCTTTTCTGGATGCCGCGCGCCAATGCGGCGATAAGTTCCGGTCCGGATAGTCTGCCATCACGACCGATTGCAATCGCATCTTGTCCCCGTGCGCCGGCTTCCGAGCCGATGGCTTGTCCGATGGCTTCGACCACCTCGGCTGTCAGCGACTTGCCGACGATGCCTCGGATGTCATAGGCTTTGAAGATTTCAGGAGCGAAAAATTTGCGCAGCAATTCGTTCGCTCCCTCGCCCGCTTGCGGGATAACCAGCGACTTGGCTGCGGTTTCTTGCAGCTTAGTCGAATGGCTAGTTGTTCCATCCAGAGGGTTGGGGAGAGGGTGGGGTAGGTTTTGCATTAAAGTGTCCTTTTTGTAGGGGCGTGATTTATCGCGCCCTGATTTTCTCGGAGTAATTTTTTCCACACCATATCTGGCGTGAGTTGCATCATGCAGTTGAAGTGACCGAGCGGACATTCGCGTTTGAAGCACGGACTGCATGCGATATCGAGCTTGACGATCCGCGACTGCGCGGATAACGGCGGTGTAAATTGCGGGCTGCTGGAGCCGAATAGCGCCAGCAATGGACGATCCAGCGCGGCGGCCAGATGCATCAGGCCGGAATCGTTGCTGATCACCAGTTGCGCGCAGGAGAGCAGCGCAATGGCATCGCCAAGATCGGTGCTGCCGCACAGGTTGCTGCAGTTACCGCCCGCCAGTTGATTGATTTCATTTGCGACCGGCTGATCCTTGCCGGAGCCGATCAGCCATATCGCATAGCCTTGCAGATGCAGACGCTTGGCGATTTCAGCAAAGTAGGAGGCCGGCCAGCGTTTGGCCGGGCCGTACTCGGCGCCCGGACAGAACACCGCAACAGGTTTATCCGGTGTCAATCCGAGTTTTTGCAATGTAGCATCGCGTTGTACTGCGGAAATTTCCAGTTTGGGGTTAGCCAAGGGGCGCGGTATTTCACCTTGCGCATCTTCAGCAAGTTGCGCAAAGCGTTCCACCATCAGCGGCAAGACCTGCTTGTCGAGTTTGCGTGCATCGTTGAGAAGGATATAGCGCAACTCGCCGACAAATCCGCTGCGCAACGGGATGCGTGCGAAAAACGGCACCAGTGCCGACTTCAGCGAGTTGGGCAACACGATGGCCTGATCATATTGAGAAGCGCGCAGTTGTTTGCCGAGCCGGTAACGCGCGCCCAATTGCAATGCGCCGTGCGGGAACGGGTTGATGATGACTTCGCGCACTTCCGGCATCGCGTGCAGTAATTTGGCGGTCCACGGCGGGGCCAGCACGTCGATACGGCAGTCCGGATGACGCTGCCTGAGGCGCATCAGCATTGGCTGCATCAGCATGCAGTCGCCCACCCAGCTTGGCGCGATGACGAGGATTGTTGTCATGGGGTAAGTGGTAGGTTGGGTGGAGCGTAGCGATACCCAACAAAAACGTGGCTGATGATGGGCATTGCTACGCGTCACCCGGACAGCATGTCAATGATGCGCTTTAGGTAATTCGCCCTTGAAGCGATACAGCGTACCGCAATACGGGCAGCGCGCTTCGCCGCCGTGATCAAGCGGAATACCCACTCTGGGGTGGGCATTCCACAGACTCATATTCGGCATCGGACAGGCCAGCGGCAAATCATGCGCGGTCACTTCAATGTAACGCTGGGTGATGTCTTGGTTGCTCATGGTGCGGCCCCTTAAACGTAGCTCAGCCAGTCGGTATGCTGCGGATGTTTGCCCGCCACACAATCGAAGAATGCCTGTTGCAGTTTAGCCGTGATCGGGCCGCGCGAACCGCTGCCGATGGTGCGGTTGTCCAGTTCACGAATCGGTGTCACTTCGGCTGCTGTACCGGTAAAGAATGCCTCGTCGGCGCAGTACACCTCGTCGCGCGTAATACGCTTTTCGATCAACTCGATACCGAGTTCTTTGGCCAGCGTAACGATGGAATCGCGCGTGATGCCTTCCAGACACGAGGTCAGATCGGGCGTGTACAGCTTGCCCTTCTTCACCATGAACAGATTTTCGCCCGCGCCTTCGGCCACATAGCCGTCCACATCCAGCAGCAGCGCCTCGTCGTAGCCGTCGTGCGCCACTTCCTGATGCGCCAAAATGGAGTTAGTGTAGGTGCCGACCGATTTCGAGCGGCACATATTGATATTCACATGGTGGCGAGTAAAGCTAGATGTTTTCACGCGGATACCTTTTGCCATGCCTTCTTCACCCAAATACGCGCCCCACGGCCAGGCCGCGACGGCGACATGCACGCTGAGCGTGGTGGCGGCGATGCCCATTGCCTCCGAACCGTAAAACACGATCGGGCGGATGTAGCAGGATTCCAGCTTGTTGACGCGCACCACTTCGCGATGCGCTTCCATCAAAGTTTCCTTGTCGTAAGGCATTTTCATCTGGAAGATGTAAGCCGAATTGAACAGCCGGTCGGTGTGCTCCTTCAGGCGGAAAATCGCAGTGCCTTTTGCCGCCTTGTAGGCGCGCAAACCTTCGAATACGCCCATGCCGTAATGCAGCGTGTGGGTCAGCACGTGGGTGGTGGCATCGCGCCACGGCACGAGTTTGCCGTCGTACCAGATAAAACCGTCGCGGTCGGACATCGACATAATAAGGATTCCTTTGGATAGGTCAGTTGCAAAGAGCGAATTCTAGCGTTTTTCGGCGGGTTTATGAAGCAGGGCAGTCAAATTTAGATTGCTGCAAACTGAAGCAATCAGCCTGCGGCAGCCGGAGGATAGTTCGCGCCGCGCCGTTCCGCCATGCATTTGCCCAGTTGCATCAATTGTTGCTGGTTGAGCAGGCTTGCGGCAAGCGGCAGCAGTTCGGTTTCTTCAAGTTCGATGTGTCCGGTGTAGCTGACGGTCAGATTCCCGACCAGCCGCTCGGGTAGCGGGGTTTCTATTCCTTCGGCAATTTTCACCAAGACAGCGCGCACCTCGCTCCAAGCCGCAAACATGACAATATGTTCGGCAAGCAGTCGCTCGATCAGCGTCTTCACTTGCGCCTGGTCTGGGACGGTCATGGACAGCAGGGCAGGGAACAAATTCTCCTCCTCATCCTGATGATGGAACTGTCCGGCAGTATCGAAATAGCGCAGGATGCTTTGCGCAGCTTGTTGTGCTTGCCGGTCACAACCGTGGATCGGCAGATGGGCAGCCAGTTTTTGCAGGGTGTCGAGTTGCCGCTGGATCTTGCCGTGGCAGGCATGCAGTATTTCCAGCGGATGGTCGAAACTGGCGGCGGTTTCTCCTGATGTGAATGGAATCATTGGGTGGCCTTTAGTGAAAAAACGGCAAAGGATCGCGGTTGACAGCAACCAGCACGATATAGATGAACGCCGCCTGTGCCGCCAGCCAGGCGGAGATGCGGATAGTTTTGCTTTTACCGTGTTTTAGCGCGACAGAGCCAAGACCGATATACAGCAGCAGCGCAAAAAATTTGGCGGTCAGCCATGTGTCGATGAACGGGTATTGTCGCAGTGTGAAGGCCAGTGCGAGGGCTGAGGCAAGCAGCAGCGTATCCACGACATGCGGCACGATTTTGACCCAGCGTTGCCGCATGACGGGCGGGCCGTTGAAGCTCCAGATACCGCGCATAAAAAACAGTGCGTAGCTGCCGACGGCGCAGGAGAGGTGGATGGCTTTAAGAGTCAACAAACTCATATTTCTGCTTGTTCGATTCGTTTTAAGGTGAGCCGGTAAACCGTGATGCCGGTAAAAACGCCATAACTCAGCAACACTCCCTGCAGCAGCAATCCGGGTATCGCCACCCATGCTGCCGCATCCCACTGCGAGGCCAGCAGCGCCGCCGGCAGCGTGCCGCCCTGCAGCCACAGGTGCCGCCACATCCACGCTTCCGGAATGATTTCCTTCATGTTCGGAACCCCGACCTTGATGGCTTTTGCCCCGCCGCGAAACAGGTGGAACCACACCAGAAACGGCACGATTTTGTACAGCATGCCTTGAATCAAAGACAGCGCAAAACCCATAATAAAGGCCAGCGCGGACAATGTCCTGAGTTGCTCGCCGGCTGACGGTAAAATCAGCGCCGCCAGCGAAAATGCTGCGGCCAGCAGCAGCGAAAACATGCCGAGCCGAAAGAAACTCAAAGTGGCATCCGCCACACGGCGGCGGCGCTGGTTTTGTAGCCTGAGCGTGACCACGGCAAAACAGCAGGCCAATGCCCAGAAGCTAACTTCCACGATGACCACGAGCCAGTGCTGCGATGATTCCGCCAGCAGCAGCGCGACATGCAACAGCAGGGTGGCAAAAATCGCCGGAGCCAGACCGGTAGTCAGCCATTTAGGATAGTTCGGGGTCAGCTGGAACATCGGCACCACCTGATATGACACGCCGATGGATAGCAGCAGCACCCAGCCGCCCAATGCCAGACTGATATGGGCGGCAGCCAGCTTGGCATAGGGTAGTGGCGAACTGGCAGCGTAGCCTCTGGCCAGCAACATGCCGAAAGCCACCGCGCCCGCAAGCGAAACGATGGACAGCATCAGCGCGGTTTTCGTCACATTCTGCGCGGCGGCCTGTGCCAGGCTGGTCAGGCTGGCGGCGATGAATACCAGAAAAGCTAGGCCCAGCAGTGGCCAGGACAGATCGAGCAGTTCAGTTCGGCCCAGCATGAAGCCGGTGGATAACGCCAGCACACCCGCGATCAGCGGCAGGAAGGTGAACCACGCCACCAGCCGGGGGGCGGGCATCGGGCTGCCGATCACCACCGGCAGCAATTGCTGGACGGCACCGACCATCACCATCGCCATGAATCCCAGTGTGACGTAATGCGTGGCGGCGATCTGCGAGGGGGCATGCAGATTGGCAAACGGGTTGCCGTCGGCGATTGCCAGCAGCAGCGCGGCCAGCGCCAGAAAGGCCGGCGCTATTGCAAAAAAACGCAGCGGCACGCTGATCGGCGGAGCCTGTTCGGTGCTGAGCGAGGCTATCTTCATGCGGCGCGGCTGATCAGGATTTCAAAATCGTCATCCGCCAGCGCGGTGGTCTGCCATGCATAGCCGCTGTCACGCAACACATCATAGAGCGGAAAGGGTTGGCGGTGGATGCGTACCAGCAGGGTCGCTTCGGCTGGGAGAGCCTGCAACGCACCCATGATGTTTATAAAAGGTTCGGGCGGAGGCAGCCCGCGCACATCAAGTTCCTGCATACCTCAAACAGCCTGCATACGACCGAGCAGCGCTGCGCATTCGCTTGCCAGAACCTGATCCGCGATGGGATAGAGAATATTCTCCTCCTTGTGGTTATGCTGCTGCATCACGATCAGCAGGGTTTCTGACAGCCCGCCGTACTTGTCCGCATTCTTTTGCGTGACCGCAGTCGCCATTTGTTCGAGCAGACCTCTAATCTGCTCATGTTCCATCAACATGACATTTACCGGCCCGGAGGGGCCGCCTGCGGATAGCAGGGCAGGAAAGAGCGCATCTTCTTCCATGCGGAAATGCCGCGCCATATCGTCGCGAAAGGCGTTAAAAGCTGTTTCGGTTTTTCCCCAGTCGCCATCCAGCGCATTTTCCTCGGCAACGGCGAATGCGTCATCGCAGGATTTATGGTCGGTGGTCATGAATTCGGCAATAGTGGTCATATCGGTTTCCTTATAAATAGCGCGGTTGGCATATCCTCTATTCAATTATTTTAAATAGATGAGCATTACTGTCGTCTATTATAACCATAAAACATGCGTAGTGAATGCATGATTGTTATGCCGGAATCAACTTGGCACAACGTAAACCGCTCAACACCGCGCCTTCTAGCGTGGCGGGGTAGTCGCCCGCAGTGTAATCCCCTGCCAGCAACAGAGCGGGCAGGGCGGTCTGATGGGAAGGGCGAAGAAGGTTCGGTGCGCAGGTAAACGTGGCGCGTTTTTCGGCGATGACTTTGAACCAGTCGGGTGATTCGGCGATACCGAATTCCTCGCGCAATTCCGCGATGACTTTTTGCGCCAGTTGCTCCTGCGGTAATTCCTGATGGATACCTTCCGCGCTGATGACGGCGGCGAGCAGGCCATGCTGACCGGCGATGCGGCCCTTGTCGAACAGCCACTGGCTGAAACGTTGGTGCAGGCCGATCATCGGGTGCGGCAGACGCACATGCGCCGGATATTGCAGATACACGGTATAGATCGGCTGATGCTGCAATGCCTCGATTTGTTGCACCGTGCTATCGAGCTGCGTGATCGGGCTTAGCAGTTTTGCGGCAACTGAAGGAGGGGCAGCGCAGATCACATGACTGAACGGCTCTGTCCCTTGGGCAGTGACGAGCTCGATGCCGTCATCTTTAGGGATTAAGGCTTCCACGCCGCAGCAGAGGATAACCTTGCCGCCGCGCTGCACGATGTAGTTCGCGGCGCGTTGCGGAAACAGCGCGGTGAAATCCACGCGCGGCAGCAGCATGTCGCTGTCGGCGCGCGACTGGTTCAGCGCATCGCGCAACACGTTGAGCAACACCTGCGCGGAGGCTTTGTGGATCGGGGTGTTCAGCGCAGCGATGCACAACGGTTCCCAGAGCTTTTGCGCCAGATTGGCATCCTGTCCGTGTTGCGCAAGCAGCTGGGCGACTGTCATATCGTTGGGTAAACGAAAATCCATGCGGCGCAATCCGAGCATGAAACGCGCTGCGCTCAGGCGTTCGCGCCAAGTTAGACCTTGCGCGGTGAGCAATGCAACCAGCAGATGCAGCGGGGCGGGCAGGTGCGGTGCACGGAGCGAGAATTCGCCATGCAGATCGAGTTGCAGCGGCAGGCGCAGGAAGTCATGCTCGAGGTTGCCGCCGACCTGCTCGATCAGGCGCAGCGTTTGCCGGTAGCAGCCGAGCAGCAGATGCTGGCCGTTGTCCAGCTGGGTATCCTGATGCAACACGCCGCGAGCGCGCCCGCCGAGCTGTTTGGCGCTTTCGAATACCGTGACGGCAATGCCACGTTCGGCCAGCGCAACCGCTGCTGCCATGCCGGCGTAGCCGCCGCCGATGATTCCAACACGAGTGATTTGAATTTTGTTCATTGGTTCATGGTGTGTTTAGTCCCTTCCCCCATGCAGGGGGAAGGTTAGGATGGGGGTAGAACAGTCAAATTATCTACAATCGTTGATAACACGCCGTCCAAATTTTTCAAGACATCATTATTCCAAAAGCGCAAAACTCGCCAATCGAGCGCCTGTAAAAAAATAGTTCGCTGTTCATCGTAAGCAAGCTGTTCCTGATGTTGTCCTCCATCAAGTTCAATTACCAGTTTCTGCTCGATGCAGGCGAAGTCGGCAATGAATTGCCCAATCGGATGCTGGCGACGAAAACGGTTGCCTTCTAACTGGTTACCGCGCAAAGCCCGCCACAACACACGTTCGACATCGGTCATATCACGTCGAAGCGATCTCGCTCTTGATGTGGTTCTCAGGCTGATCCTTCTGGTGGTCATTGAGAGTTCTACCCCCATCCTAGCCTTCCCCCTGCATGGGGGAAGGAATCTGCTCTGTTACGATTTGAGCCACGTCTTGAACGCGATCCACAGTTTGCGCAGCGGAGTGAGCGAGACGCGCTCATTCAGCACATGGCAACCGCTGGCTGCAACTTCATCCAGCGTGGTGCGGTAGATCGCCGCCATGATCAGGCCGACGCGCTGTGTCTTGCGATCCGTTGCCGGGAGATGATCGAGCGCTTGCCGGTAATAGCGCTGCGCGCGTTCGATCTGGAATGCCATCAGCTTGTGAAAATTTTCGGTTTCGCGTGCGCCGAGAATGTCCGCAGCCGTTACGCCGAACTGCTGCAGTTCGTCCATCGGCAGGTAGATGCGGTTACGCCGCGCGTCCTCGCCGACATCGCGAATGATGTTGGTGAGCTGGAAGGCGATGCCGAGGTCATGCGCGTATTCCAGCGTGGTGCGATCCCGGTAGCCGAAGATTTCCACGGACAGCAACCCGACCACAGACGCGACGCGGTAGCAATACAGCTGCAGCGACTTAAAATCAGGATAGCGCGGCTGGTCGATATCCATCTCCATGCCGTCGATGATCTCCAGCAGATGTTGCTGCGCCAGATTGAATTGCCGCACCACCGGCACCAGCGCCAGCGCCACTGGATGCTGCGGACGGCCACCGTAGATTTCCGTCACCTGCACGCGCCACCAGTTCAGCGTGGTGCGCGCCACATTGGCATCCGAGCATTCGTCAACCGCGTCGTCCACTTCGCGGCAGAACGCATACAGCGCGGTGATGGCGCGGCGTTTATCCGGCGGCAGGAACAGGAAACTGTAGTAGAAGCTGGAGCCGCTGGCGGCGGTCTTGTCGTGGCAGTACTGATCTGGAGTCATATCAAAAATGGAATGGTGCGCTTTTGCTCAGCATGATAACCCAGTCGAGTGGCCCCAATACCGGGCGATTGCGGAACATATCGAATTGCGCGTTTTCCAGTTTGTCGAGGATGCGCAAGCCGCCCGCGATAATCATGCGCATCTCCAACCCGATGCGTCCGGTGAGGATACTGCCGAGCGGCGCGCCGGAGAGCATCATGGCGCGGGCGCGCTCCACCTGGAACTGCATCAGCTTGCGCCAGGCATCGTCGGCATTACCCTGCGCGATTTGCGCCTCGCCGATGCCGTATTGCGCCAGTTCGTCCAGCGGCAGGTAGATGCGCCCGATAGTCCAATCTTTCGCGACATCCTGCCAAAAATTTATCAGTTGCAGACTGGTGCAGATCGCGTCCGAATAACCGATGTTGACCGGTGTGGCTTCTTCATACAGATGCAACAGCAAGGTGCCGACCGGATTGGCCGAGCGGCGGCAGTAATCGAGCAGATCGGCAAAATCGGCATAGCGTTTTTGCACCACATCCTGCGAGAAGGCATCCAGCAGATCATGGAACGGCTGCATCGGCAGCGCATGTCGTTGTATCTCCGGCGCGAGGTTGCGAAACAGCGGCGTGAGCGGCGTTTCATTGGCAGCGATACGCGTCAGCTCGGTGCGGAATTCGTCGAGTTGCCGGAGCCGTTCCTCGTCGGGCAGATCGCCTTCATCGGCGATATCGTCTGCCGCGCGCGCAAAATGATAGATTGCCGCGACCGGCTTGCGCAGCCGCTTGGGCATCAGGATTGAGGCTACCGGGAAGTTCTCGTAGTGATCGACCGGCATGGATTAAATGAGGTCGTTGCGGTGCAGCATAAATACATACTGGTCGCCCGCGCTGACATCCAGCCAAGTGAACGGCAGGTCGGGGTAAGCTGCTTCCAGTACTTCGCGGTTATGGCCGATTTCGACTACCAGCACGCCGTTTTCGGTGAGGTGCTGCGCGGCGTGTTTGAGGATGATGCGCGTGGCATCCAGCCCGTCATTGCCGCTGCCGAGCGCCAGCTTCGGCTCGTGCAGGTATTCCTGCGGCAGCCCGGCAACCGATGCGGCATCCACATAGGGCGGGTTGCTGATGATCAGGTCGTACTGGTTGCCGTTCAGTTTGTCGAACAGATCGGACTCGATCAGGTGCACACGGTCTTGCAGGTTGTAGTCGGTGACGTTGCGTTCGGCGACGGACAGCGCATCCGGCGACAAATCCACCGCGTCCACGCTGGCATTGGGGAATGCATGCGCGGCAAGAATGGCGAGACAGCCGCTGCCGGTGCACAAGTCCAGCACGCTGCCGACCTGTTCCGGTTCGGCAATCCACGGCGCGAGTTGTTCGAGCAGCAATTCGGCGATGAACGAGCGCGGCACGATGACGCGTTCGTCCACGTAAAAGCTGAACTCGCCCAGGAAGGCCTCATGGGTCAGATAGGCGGCGGGTATGCGCTGTTCGACACGCCGCTGGATGATACTCATCACTTCGGCACATTCCATATCGGTCATGCGCGCATCGAGGAATGGTTCGAGCCGGTCCAGCGGCAGATGCAGCGTGTGCAGGATCAGATAGGCAGCCTCGTCGTATGCGTTGCTGCTGCCGTGCCCGAAAAACAGCTGGGTCTGATTGAAACGGCTTACCGCGAAACGCAGGAAGTCGCGTACCGTATGAAGATTGTGCGCCGCACCGGAAAAATAATTGTTCATTTGCATCGTCATTTAGTCGCCTCCTCCATCACCGCCGCCATCGCAACTGCCATCATGTGAATTACAGCCGGAGGATGTGCTGCCGTTTGAATCACCGTTCCCGCTGCTGTTGTTATGGTCGCGTTTGCGCCGATTGTGCCAGCCGATGGAAATTATCCATAGCAGCGCGAAGATAAGCAGTACAAGCAGGAGATATTTCATTTGACCAACAGTTTGTGTAGGGTCAGGGAGTAGATATCCGACAGTGCGTCGAGATCGGCTACCGCCACACATTCGTTGATCTTGTGGATAGTGGCGTTAAGCGGCCCGACTTCGATTACCTGCGGGCAGATAGCGGCGATAAAGCGCCCGTCTGATGTGCCGCCGCTGGTGGATAGTGCGGTTTCGATCCCGCTCACTTCGCGTATCGCGGCGCTGACCGCATCCACCAGATTGCCGCGCGGGGTGAGATAGGGTTCGCCGGACAGCTCCCAGAACAGGTCGTATTCCAGACCGTGACGATCCAGAATCGCATGAACCTTGTCCTTCAGGCCATCCACCGTGCTGGCGGTGGAGAAGCGGAAGTTGAACATGATCTCTACCGTGCCGGGCACCACGTTGGTCGCTCCGGTGCCGCCGTGGATATTGGAAATTTGCCATGATGTCGGCGGGAAATACTCGTTGCCTTCATCCCATGTGGTCGCGGCCAGTTCGGCGATCGCCGGAGCGGCGAGATGGATCGGATTCTTCACCAGATGCGGGTAGGCGATATGTCCCTGCACGCCCTTGACGGTGAGCGTGCCCGACAGCGAACCGCGCCGCCCATTCTTGATGGTGTCGCCGGATTTGCTTACCGAAGTCGGCTCGCCGACGATGCAGTAATCGATCAGCTCGTTGCGCTGCCGCAACGCTTTGACCACGCGTACCGTGCCATCCACCGCCACGCCTTCCTCATCGGAAGTGAGCAGCAGCGCGATGGAGCCGCGATGCTGCGGGTATGCGGCAGTGAATTTTTCGATTGCGGTGACGAATGCCGCCAGCGAACCTTTCATGTCCGCCGCACCGCGCCCGTACAGCATGCCGTCGCGCACGGTCGGAGTGAACGGATCGCTGTCCCACCGATCCAGCGGGCCGCTCGGCACCACATCGGTATGTCCGGCAAAGCACAGCAACGGGCCGCTGTCGCCGCGCCGCGCCCACAGATTGTCCACCTCGCCGCAACGCATTTTCTCCAGGCTGAAACCGAGCGGTGCAAGCCGCGCACCGATAATGTCGAGGCAGCCTTCATCCAGCGGCGTGAGGGAGCGGCGCGAGATCAGTTGTTTGGCGAGTTGCAGGGTTTCAGACATGGCGTGAATGGGTATTATTTAGTTTCATCCAGATTAAGCTTGATGCCGCTGAAGTCGGACTGCGGTTTCGGACTTTCCGGAGCATCCTGATTTTGGGTAAATGTTGGCACCTTCATGGTATTGGTACGCTCCGAGAAATCGATCAGGGTCGACAGGTTGCTTGCCGAATCTGCATTGCGCATCGCTTCTTCCTTGGTGATCTGTCCGGTCTTGAACAGCTTGTACAGAGCCTGTTCAAAGGTCTGTGAACCGGCGGAAACGCTCTTGTCGATGGCATCGCGGATCTTGTCGATTTCGTCATTCTTGATCATGTCGGCGATCAGCGAAGTGTTCAGCAGAACTTCCACGGCGGGTACCTGTTTGCCCTGAAGGTTGCGTATCAGGCGCTGCGAGATTACCGCGCGCAAGCACATCGACAGGTCGGACAACACGCTTTGTCGCGAGTCGTAAGGGAAGAAATTCACGATGCGGTTCAGCGCGTGATAACTGTTGTTGGCGTGCAAGGTGGTCAGGCACAGATGCCCGGTCTGCGCAAAGATCAGCGCATGCTTGAGGGTGTCGCGGTCGCGCACTTCGCCGATCATCAGCACGTCCGGCGCTTCGCGCATCCCGCTCGATAATGCATTCTCGTAGTTGAGCGTGTCGGTGCCGATCTCGCGCTGGTTCACGATGGATTTGCCGTGGCCGAAGATATATTCGACCGGGTCTTCGATGGTCAGGATATGGCCGCTCTTGGTGTTCTTGCGGTGTTCGATCATCGCGGCCAGCGTGGTGGATTTGCCGGAACCGGTCGCGCCGACCACCAGCACCAAGCCGCGCTTTTCCATGATCAGCTCTTTCAGCACATTGGGCAGATGCAAGGCTTCCACATTCTCGATCTTGCCTTTGACATGGCGGATCACAATGGCGATATCGTTGCGCTGGCGGAAGATGTTGACGCGGAAATTGCCGGTGCCATCGAGACGGAACGAAAAATTCATCTCCATTTGCGCTTCGAACTCGGCGATCTGTTTCGGCGACATCAATTCGTATGCGATCCGCTTGATGATGGCGGCATCCAGTATCTGCGCGTTGACCGGCATGGCGATGCCGTCGATCTTGATATTTACCGGCGCACCGACCGTGAAGAACAAGTCGGAGGCTTGTTTATCGGCAGCCAGTTGCAGCAAGGGTGTGGCGATCATGGAATTCTCCTAACAGAAGGATTGAGGAGCGGGGATTGAGGATCGAGAAAAACCGCTGCTCCGATCTTGGCTCAATCCACTATCCTCAATCCTCGATCCTGAATTTAAATGCCTCTCAATAATTCGTTGATGCCCACCTTGGATAAAGTCTTGGCATCCACCTTCTTCACGATCACCGCGCAATAAAGGCTGTAGCTGCCGTCAGCGGAAGGCAGGCTGCCGCTGACTACCACCGATCCCGCCGGCACGCGGCCATAACTTACTTCGCCGGTTTCGCGGTCGTAAATTTTGGTGCTCTGGCCAATAAACACGCCCATCGAGATCACGCTGTTGTCTTCCACAATCACGCCTTCCACCACTTCCGAGCGCGCACCGATAAAACAGTTGTCGCCGATGATGGTTGGATTGGCCTGCACCGGTTCCAGCACGCCGCCGATACCCACGCCACCGCTCAGGTGCACGTTTTTGCCGATCTGCGCGCACGAGCCGACCGTCGCCCAGGTATCCACCATCGTGCCTTCGTCGACATAAGCGCCGATGTTCACGTAAGAGGGCATCAGCACCACGTTTTTGGCGATGAACGCGCCTTTGCGCGCTGCGGCAGGAGGCACCACGCGGAAACCGCCTTCGCGGAAATCGCGGCTGTTGTAGTCGGCGAATTTGGACGGTACCTTGTCGTAGTAGTTGGTGAAGCCGCCCTTGATGAAAGAATTGTCCTCCATGCGGAACGACAGCAGCACAGCCTTTTTCAGCCATTGATGGGTCACCCACTGGTCGTTGATTTTCTCGGCAACGCGCAACTTTCCCTGATCGAGCTGGGTGATGACGGTATCGACCGCCTCCTTGAGTTGCGCGTCGGCATTGTGCGGGGTGATATTGGCGCGGCGTTCAAAACCCTGTTCGATGATTTGTTGTAATTGTTCCATGATGATTTCCTGTTAAAAATATTGTTTGTCGGTAGGGGCGTATGGCAATACGCCCTAACGTCATGCCGGTAATGGCAAGGGCGTATTGCCATACGCCCCTACGAATTTCGCGATACGTCGCGCCGCTTCCAGCGTCTCTTCGGTATTGGCGACCAATGCCAGACGCACGAAATTTTCGCCGGGATTCACGCCCTGCGCGGTACGCGCCAGATAGCTGCCCGGTAAAACCGTCACATTATAGTCGCGATACAATGCTTGCGCGAAGGCGGTATCGGCAATCGGCGTGCGTGTCCACAGGTAAAAGCCGGCATCCGGCAACGTGACCGGCAGCACCGGACGGAGTATCTCCAGCACCCTGACGAATTTCTCCGCATATAGACGGCGGTTTTCCGCGACGTGCGCCTCATCGTTCCATGCGGCGATACTGGCGGCCTGAATCGCCGGGTTCATCGCCGAGCCGTGGTAGGTGCGATACAGCGTGAATTTCTCGATCACCTTGGCATCGCCCGCGACAAAACCGGAACGCATGCCCGGCACATTGGAGCGTTTCGACAGACTGGAGAACACCACCAGATTGCGGTAGTCACCACGCCCCAGTTGTTGCGCGGCTTGCAGAGCGCTTAATGGTTTGTCTTCGCCGAAATAAATTTCCGAATAACACTCGTCCGAGGCGATCACGAAACCGTAGCGGTCGCTCATCTCAAACAGTGCTTGCCATTCATCCAGCAACATCACATGCCCGTTCGGGTTGCCCGGCGAACACACATAGATCAGTTGGGTGCGTTGCCAGACCTCATCCGGCAGTTGCGCAAAGTTCAGCGCGTAGTTGTCTTCCGGCAGGGTGTTGAGAAAGCAGGGTGTGGCTCCGGCCAGCAATGTCGCGCCTTCGTATATCTGGTAGAACGGATTGGGGCAAACCACCACCGGGTTATTTTTTGTGCGGTCGATCACCGTCTGCGCAAAGGCGAACAACGCCTCGCGGCTGCCGTTCACCGGCAACACCTGTGTCTTGGCATCGGGTAGCGGAATCGCGTAGCGCGTCGCCAGCCAAGCCGCGATGGTATTGCGCAACGCGTCGCTGCCTGCGGTTGTGGGATAATTCGCCAGCCCGTCGAGGTTGGCGGTCAGCGCATCCCTGATGAACTGCGGTGTGGCGTGTTTCGGTTCGCCGATCGACAGGCTGATCGGGCGATAGTCCCCGTTAGGCGAAACCTCGCGAAACAGCGCGGCGAGCTTCTGGAACGGGTAGGGCTGTAGTTTATTCAAGTCTGGATTCATGTATTGATGGCCTTGGCGAAATTCATGATGCTGGTGCCGGAATGACGAAATCGTAAAGTGTTGTGATTATAAAGGTGTAGTGAGTGCCCTCAAAACAAAATCTGATGCCGGTTGCCGGTGTGTTGAGCGGCGCGCTGGTATGGGGGCTGATCTGGTATCCCTATCGCGTGTTGCAGGATGTCGGCGTATCCGGTGCATTGGCGACGCTGCTTACCTATCTGCTGGCGATGCTGTGCGGCGCGTTCATGTTGCCGCGCGTCTGGCGCGAACTGCCCAAGGCAGGTTGGTGGGCGGTATTGCTGGTATTGAGCGCGGGCTGGACGAATTTCGGCTATGTGCTGGCAATGTTGCACGGCGAAGTGATGCGCGTGTTGTTGCTGTTCTATCTCGCACCGCTCTGGACGATATTTTTTTCCTACTGGCTGCTTGGCGAGCGGCTCAACCGCTACGGCTATCTGATTATCGCGCTGTCTTCTAGCGGCGCATTCATCATCTTGTGGGAGCCGCAACTCGGTATGCCGTTACCGAATAATCCGGCCGAATGGATCGGTCTGTCGGCGGGCATGGGCTTTGCGTTGTCCAACGTGGTGTCGCGGCGTGCCGCGCATCTGAGCGTGGAAGCAAAGTCCTTCAGCGTGTGGCTTGGCACGGCTTTGCTGACCGCGCCGCTGCTGTGGTGGCAAGGTGGCTTGCCGGATCAGCTACTGAGAATTGATGCGCAAGCCTGGCTGATACTCGCGTTGCTCGGCATCGTGCTGTGCGCCACCAGCTTCACCGTGCAGTATGCTCTTGCCCGCTTGCCGGCCAATCGCGCCATCATCCTGTTCCTGTTCGAATTGGTGATTGCCGCCGCCTCGTCGTATTTTCTTGCCGGCGAAGCAATGCAACTGCGCGACTGGTTGGGCGCGTTGCTGATCGTTTCCGCAGGCTTGCTGTCGGGGAAGCTATATGCGGAATCGAGGTAGGTTGTACCTCGCGGATGAAAACGATACTCAGGCCAGAAACTGTTCGCTGATCTCTTCGTAGTACGCCTGTTCGCCATCCAGATGGATGCCGAGTTCCGCCAACACCTCCTCGCGTATTTTCCACCACAGCGGATGATCGGTGCGGGTAATGCGGTGGTAGAAGCAGATTGCCAGTTGCAGGGTTGCCACCAGCGTCCGTACCGCGCCCAGTTCCTCTTGGGGCATCTCGTGGTGGTACAGGATTGCCTGACAAATAAAATCCGGCAACTTCCAGTGATGTGCCACCAGATAGCCGATGCTGCAATGATCCACATTGAAATGAGCATCCTCTTCCGCAAGTTTGGGCCAGCAGGTACTATTTTCAAGGTGCAGCTTGCCGCAGTAATCCGGAAAACGCTGCATCAGCACCGGCACGCCGCACTCGTGGAAGATTCCGGCCATGTAAGCTTGATCCGGGAAAATATTGCATACCGAAACGCGGTCTGCGGCAATCAGCGCGGCGATTTGCGCCACTTCCTGCGAGCGTGTCCAGAAAATCTCGAAAGATTTGCGCGTGGCACTGGAAACGCTGGTGGACAGCGCGATGGCCTGCACCAGATTATAGGTTTGCCTGACACCGATCACCATCAGCACCTGGTCGAGCGAGTTGAATTTCTTGCCGCTACCGAACACCGGTGAACGTACCGCCTTGAACAGCATCGCGGTGATGCCCGGATCGCTGGAGATGATGCGGGTCAGATCACTCATGCTGTAATCGTCGGAGGCGAGCTTCTGTTGCAGCTCGATCAGGACTTTGGGTTGCGGCGGAAGCTTGACACCCTTGGCGACCAGTTCTTGCAGGGCTTTTTCTACATCGATTTGCATGATTTTTATGCGCCTGAAGCGCTTTTGACTAATAGTGCCAATTGTACCAATTCAACATGAAAGCAAGGTTACACCAAAAGACTAGCCAACCGTCCGTCGATGCTGAACGGTTGGTAGCGAAATAGCCCTTGCGCCCATTAACTACGCCACTGTCACTTCCTGCGCCAGATATACGTCCTGAACCGCGTTGAGTAACGCAACGCCGTCCTGCACCGGCTTCTGAAACGCCTTGCGCCCGAGGATCAGCCCCATGCCGCCGGCACGCTTGTTGATCACCGCAGTGCGCACCGCCTGTTGCAGGTCGTCCTTGCCGGATTCGCCGCCGGAATTGATCAGCCCGGCGCGCCCCATGTAGCAGTTCGCCACCTGATAGCGCACCAAATCGATCGGGTGGTCGGTGGTCAGTTCGCTGTACACTTTGGGGTGGGTCTTGCCGAACTTGATCGCGTTGTAGCCGCCGTTGTTCTCGGCCATTTTCTGCTTGACGATGTCGGCATTAATGGTCGCCGCTAGGTGGTTGGCCTGCCCGGTCAGATCGGCGGACACATGGTAGTCCTTCTCGGCGGTCTTGAACGCCGAGTTGCGCAGATAAGCCCACAGGATGGTCGCCATGCCGAGGCTGTGCGCGTATTCGAACGCATCGGAAATTTCCTTGATCTGGCGGCGCGATTCCGCCGAGCCGAAGAACACCGTCGCGCCCACCGCCACTGCGCCCATGTTGAATGCCTGATCCACGCTGGCGAACAGCGTCTGGTCGAACATATTGGGATAGGTGAGGATCTCGTTGTGGTTGATCTTCACGATGAACGGAATCTTGTGCGCGTAGCGGCGCGCCACCGAGGACAATACGCCGAGCGTCGAGGCCACACCGTTGCAGCCGCCTTCGATGGCCAGCTTGACGATGTTCTCGGGGTCGAAATAGATCGGGTTCGGTGCGAAAGATGCGGCCGCGGAATGCTCCACGCCCTGATCCACCGGCAGCAGCGACAGGTAGCCGCTGTTCGCCAGTCGTCCATGTCCGTATAAGGTTTGCAGGCTGCGCAGCACGCCGACCTTGCGGTCTTTCATTGCCACCACGCGATCCACGTAATCCGCGCCCGGCAAATGCAGCGCTTCCTTCGGAATGCCGGTGCAACGGTAGTTCAACAGATTGTCCGCTTCGTTTCCCAGCAATTGCACGATATTCGTCATGATCTCGCTCCTTATGGTGGTTTGAATGGAACGGTTATTTTACTCCTGTTGCAGCCGTAGCGTGCGCTGTGCGCACGACAAATTCAAAATCGTGCGCGCAGCGCACGCTACATAGCATGTGTATAATTTCGCGCAACCCAATTACATCACTCCACACCTTATGACAACCCCGACAAAACCGCTCATCATCGGCACCCCGCTTACTCCTTCCGCGATCCGCGTCATGCTGCTCGGCAGCGGCGAGCTAGGCAAAGAAGTCATCATCGCGCTGCAGCGATTCGGCGTGGAAACCATCGCGGTGGATCGCTACGCCGATGCGCCCGGACATCAGGTGGCGCATCGCGCCCATGTCATCAATATGGCCGACGGGCAGGCGCTGCGCGCGCTGATCGAGCGGGAAAAGCCGCACCTGATCGTGCCGGAGATCGAAGCCATCGCCACCGACATGCTGGAACAGATCGAGCGGGAAGGGCTGGCGCGGGTGATCCCGACCGCACGCGCCGCGCGGTTGACGATGAACCGCGAAGGCATCCGCCGCCTCGCCGCCGAGACGTTGGGCCTGCCGACTTCGCCGTACCGTTTCGCCGACAGCATGGAAGAGTTGCGCGCCGCGATAGACCACATCGGCTACCCGTGCATCGTCAAGCCGGTGATGTCTTCGTCCGGCAAGGGACAATCGAAACTGGACAGCGCCGCCGACGTGGAAGCCGCGTGGAACTACGCCGCCAGCGGCAGCCGCGTAAATCAGGGCAGGGTGATCGTCGAGGGCATGATCCATTTCGATTACGAGATCACCCAGCTCACCGTGCGCGCGCAGGGTGCGGACGGTCTGACTGAAACGTACTTCTGCGATCCGATCGGCCATGTGCAGATACACGGCGATTACGTCGAAAGCTGGCAACCGCAGGCCATGTCGCCGCTGGCGCTGCAACGCGCGCGCGACATCGCTGGGAAAGTCACCGACGACCTCGGCGGTCTCGGCATCTTCGGTGTCGAGCTATTCGTCAAAGGCGACGAAGTCTGGTTCAGCGAAGTCAGCCCGCGCCCGCACGACACCGGTATGGTGACCCTGTGTTCGCAAGTGCAGACCGAATTCGAACTCCACGCCCGCGCCATCCTTGGCCTGCCGGTGGATGTGAGTCTGAGAGCGCCCGGAGCTTCTGCGGTGATTTACGGTCAGTTGGAGCAACAGGGTATCGCTTTCGCCGGCGTGGACGAAGCGCTACGCGTGCCGCAAAGCGATATACGCCTGTTTGGCAAACCGGAATCCTTCACCCGCCGCCGCATGGGCGTGGCGCTGGCAAACGGCAAGGATGTCGATGAGGCGCGGGAGCGCGCGAAACTGTCGGCGGGGAGGGTGAGGCCGGTTAAAGTGTAAGATGGTATTCGCTGATCAATTATCAGCTGACCGGAAAGCTGATATTCGCCAATATCGGTTGTGTGCCATTTTATAGTCGAATATAGAGGGGGCAAAATGAAACAAATCATATGTATTATATTAGGCTGGTTTGTTTTGCTGACAACGGCGCATGCCGCGAGCTTTTATTGCGGGAAAGCGTCCACGAAAATAGAGAAATTAATTTGTTCAAGTCCAAAGCTTTCAGTATTGGATGAAGAACTAACCAAGAGTTACCAATATGCTTTGCAAAATTCTAGGCTTGGCAAGAATGAGCCGATGGTTACAGCGCAAAAGCGCTGGTTAAAGCTGATACGGAACAAGTGTAGTGATGAAACGTGCCTAAATGAGGTTTATTCCTCAAGGATTAAAGAGATTAATGAGATTTATCCTTTCTTCGGAGTCTATCAAGGATTCTCTAGTGCTTGCCAGAATTCGATTCTAACAATTACACCCGAAACTATTGGGCTGAATGGGTGCAGGGATCTGTCCTACGATATTCAGGAAAGCGATAACGATCATGTCATTATTGAGCCCCGCGCATCCTCCAAGTGTCGTGTTTCGATATTAAAGCTATCACGCGAAAAGCCAGTGGCGGGGATGCCTATTTTCGGTGGCTTTATTGTTGAATGGGACAGAGCTAGTTGTAATTTCGGCCCAGTTGATGCTTCCATGGCAGAAGATCAAACAGTTATTTTTATGAGCAGCAAAACTGCCAAAGGTAAAGAAGATGCACTTCGCAAGATAAATCTTCAAAGCCATCCAGACCGAAATAAATACAACCAGATTGGGATTAAAGATACATTCCCAGAAGTACGAAAAACAGCCGCGTACATGCTACGAATGGAGTTAACTAAGCTTACCCCAATACTCCTAGAAATTATGGCAACTGACCCCGATCCGCGAGTTCGATTATCGGCGGCATTGAATTTGCAATGTCAATTCACCTGCAACGGTACAGAATATACAACAAAGGATATTGAAACACTCGAAAGTGATTTGCTGCTGCTGGAAAAAGCGTTCAGTGACGAGATCGCGGGGCGGTATATCTTAGAAATACTCGATTTTGTATGGTGCGATATAACGGAAAAATCGCGCACGTCGATCACTGTTGCGCTAGGCTCAAGTTTTCCCTACGGTATGTATACCCCTAGCATCGACGATTCAACGAAGAAATTTTTGAGGCATTTTTCAGGCAAATCATGCGAGGCGAGAGCTGCCGAACAAAGGCAATTGGATATTGAGGCGATAATTAAGTCACGGGAAAATGCCGCAAAGGAACCGATCTGCGGTTTTCCGGGGGTGAAACTTCCTGCCGAATTTTCCGTGTTCGCTGCGGGAGCGTACTCAGGGAGAAAACTTTCGTTCCAAATTGATCAAAGCGGCCATGAAGGCACTCAGATCGATGTCGCAGTCAATAGCCCAAACAAGCCTGTAGTTCTGATGCTAGGTGCATATGAACCGACGATTTGGAATATTGGCTGGACAAGGAAAACCAGAATCCTAGCGGTGTTGGTCGGAGGGTATAACCGACAGGCGGTTGCCGGTTTAGCTAAGAGTACCCCCTTGCTGGTTAGCTCCTTCGACAATAAAGGACCATGCGGTTTTTTTTACATTACCCCTGACGATCTTGCGCCGTTAAACCCTTTGTCCAAGCGTGTCTTTGGGCATCCTGTAGATATGGTCTTTCCTGCAACAAATGGCAAAGTAGTAGTCGGAGAACCTATGCATCCAGGAGCCGCACTGTTCACCTCTCACGAAACATTACCCGAATCGTTCCTTGATAAAACTGCCCCTATTGCTGGTCCCACAGGCCTAGAGGATGCCGTTAGCAAGGGTCTGTTGCGAAAGGCTACCGCAGCAGATGCCGAAGCTTGGTCAGATGCGGTTATTCAAAATTCTCCGCAACGAGATATACCTCCCGTTGCAGGTCAGGGTATCCCCAAACCTTCAAAACCACCAATACACAACAATACATATGTAGTGCTTAAGGCATTCACCTTTCCGGCAGGGTTATACGGGGGCAACTCAGCATTTTTTCTAATACCCAAGGGCGTACCAAAGCCAGAGGGTAATCCGGGGCATTCTCACATCTATGATTTCAACACATTGAAATGCCAAGGTCTGATGTGCGGTGTTCACTGACTTATCATTGCACTAAATAATTTTAAAAAGTCAGGTTCGGTTTAAATTCGTACCCCGCAGCCAGCGTAGATACTACGCTGTCTTGCGTGCTGTTCGCTTTGTGCCGCCTGTTATGCGGGCAGTCTGTAAGGCCGCATTTATGGCTTCCGAAGTCGGGAAAACTTTGGCGATGGCCGGGTCGAGCAGAACTACGGATGTTCCCTTTGCAACCTCGTTGTAGAACTTGCTGCGTTCGAGTTTGGTGAAATCAGAGCGCTTGTACTCTGCGCGCATTTCGTCTTTAGTATTCCTCATAAAGTTTCCTTTCATCACCCCCCGCAAACCCTGCTTCCCGCTGGTTGCGCACGGCCAGGACAAAAACGGTATCGACTTCGGCAACGTAGCGGTACAACGCCACATAGCCGTGCGAACGGCGCCCGATCACCAGTTCGCGCTTGTCGTTATGCGCGGGGCGACCGATCAGGGGGTTGTGCTCCAGCACGTTGATTGCCTCGATGATTTCCCGGATGCGCAACAGCGGATTTTCAACCTGATATTGGGCGAGGTAATCGAGGATGCGATCAAAATCGCCTCCCACCTCCGGTGCCAATTCGATGCGCGACATTTTCAGCGCGCTAGTTTGCGGGCTGCCGGGCGCTTTGCTTCCTTACCGGCTAGGCGTTCTTCCAGATAGCCGCGCATTTCCTGCCACGGAATGGTCTTCCCAGTGGCAACGATACGGGCATAACGATCCTCGGCAACCGCATCGAAATCGGCACGCAATTCCTCCTGTTTTGCCTTTTCCGCAATGGCTTCAAGAATGAAGCCGTGCGTGGTGGTGCCGGAACGTTTCGCCGCAGCTGCAACGCGGGCTTTCAGGTCTTCCGGCAAGCGTATGGTAGTGGTGGGCATGGCTGAATCCTCCAATTTGAACACATGCTCACTGTAGCACATCAGTGCTACGGCATGCCATATTGATAAAGCAAAGGAGCGGGCGAAACTGGCGGCGGGAAAGGTGAGGCTGGTCGAATCCGGCTGCTTTTCGGCAGGGGATATGGCACAATAAAACTTGGCTTTGTGCAAATCAGCACTTCACTAAGCTAATGCTGTTTCGAGAAAAATATAATCCATCAATCAGGAGGAATCATGTCTCAGGGAAACAATACGCTGGTCTGCCCAAAATGCCAGAAAGAAGAGTCTTACTTGGTATCCACGAAAAAAGGTAATCAGTTCGTTTGCTGCAAACAATGCGCGAACCTGATCAAAGCGGAAGTCAAAAATGGGCAGTTCACCGGCAAAACTGAGTCCGTTTGATTTTTTTCTGGTGGTTAGAGGATAACGGGCGTAGGGTGCATTTCATGCGCCATGGTGCGCGCAGCGCACCCTACGCCACGCCATCACGGTGCCGGACTCGGATAAACCTTGTGCACCGCTTCAATCTTCTCCAGCACTTCAGCAGATAGCGTCACCTCCGCGCTGTCCAGATTCTCTTGCAATTGCCACACGCTGGTCGCGCCGAGCAGCACGCTAGTCGTGAACCAGCGCGTGCGGGCGAAGGCCAGCGCCAGCTGCGCCGGGCTGAGTCCGGCTTCAGCTGCGATGCGCACATATTCTTTGCTGGCGGCGGGCACGTTGGGTTTGTTGTAGCGCTGGCCGAAGCCCTGAAACAGGGTGATGCGTCCGCTGGCTTTTGGGTCGGCGAGGTACTTGCCGGTCAGCCAGCCGAATGCCAGCGGGCTGTAGGCAAGCAGTCCGACATTGGTGTGGCGGCACATTTCCGCGAGGCCACTCTCGAAACTGCGGTTCATCAGGTGGTAGGCGTTCTGGATCGAGACGATTTTCGGCAGGCCGAGCGTTTCGGCGCAACGCAGGAATTCCATCACGCCCCACGGCGTTTCGTTGGACAGGCCGATGTGCCGCACCTTTCCTGCCTTGACCAGATCACCCAGCGCCTGCAGTTGTTCGGCAATAGGCACGCTGTCGCGCTCCTGTGATACCTCATAACTCGTTGCGCCGAACATCGGCACGTAGCGATCCGGCCAGTGAATCTGATACAAATCCACATAGTCGGTCTGCAGGCGGCGCAGGCTGCCGTCGATTGCTGCGTTGAGCTGGGCGCGGTCGATGCGCGGCGTGTTGCGTATCCAGCTGAAGCCGCGCGCCGGCCCGGCAATCTTGGTCGCGACAATCAGTTTGTCGCGCGGCTGACGCTTCAGCCAAGTGCCGATGTAGCTCTCGGTGCGTCCGGCCGTTTCGGCGCGCGGCGCGACCGGATACATCTCGGCCGTGTCGATGAAATTCACTCCGCGCGCTATCGCCAGATCGAGTTGCGCATGCGCCTCCGCCTCGCTGTTCTGCTCGCCGAAAGTCATCGTGCCGAGCGCCAGTGCCGATACTTTCAGGTTGCTGGTGCCTAATTGTCTGTATTCCATGGTTGCCTCATTGCGATTTGATCTTGCGTGGTATTTTATTCCATCGTCATTCCGGCGTAGGCCGGAATCCGGATATTCATCAATCCCCGCGTAGCGGGACAACACCCTGATACAGCTTTTTCCGCTGTGCAAAATTACCGATCTTCGCCGGAATGACGGTATTTTCAGAATTTAGCCGCGACTTCTCTCAGCGCATCCTTTGTCAGGCTGACCAGCGGCACATGCCGCGCCTTTTCGAGATTCGCGTAATGTTTGGATGTTGCGCGAAAATAGCTCGGGTCGTAGTGCAGCGTGAGCAGTTCGGCGACCAGGGCGGCGAAGTCTCCGGTACGAATCAATGCCGTCCAGTGTTCCAGTTGTTTGCTGCCGTGGAAACGGTGCAGCGCTTGCAAATGCGTAATCAGCAGTTCCGGGTTGGCTAGGTAATGGCGGTAGTCTTCAAGCAATCCGGCGACGCGCACTTCGGTCGGCGTTTCCACCAGCAGGCATTCTCCGGCGTGCATCGCCTCGACCAAAGCATCGGGCAGGGTGATGGTGCCGATCTTGTTGCTCTCCGCTTCGACATACACCGGACGCGCCGGGTCGAGTTTTTGCAGAGCTTGCAGCAGCGCGCTGTCGAACCATTTCTGTGACGGTTGCGCCTGTTCCGGCAGCCTGCCCAGCACCGAGCCGCGATGCTGCGCCAGCTTTTCCAGATCGAGAACCTGATGTCCGCTGTCTGCCAGCGCGGTGAGCAGATGGCTTTTGCCCGAGCCGGTCGCGCCGCAGATCATGCGCAGCGAGAATTGCTGCGGCAGGATCGCCAGTTTTTCCAGCACGTCGCGCCGGTAAGCCTTGTAGCCGCCTTCCAGTTTGTGCGCCGACCAGCCGACCTGCGCGAGAATGATGCTCATCGCACCGCTGCGCTGCCCGCCGCGCCAGCAGTAGATCAGCGGCCGCCATGACTTGGGATGCGCTTGAAAGCTGGTTTGCAAATGGTGCGCGATGTTTTTGGCGACCAGTGCCGCGCCGACTTTGCGCGCCTCGAACGGTGACACCTGTTTGTATAAAGTGCCGACGGTGATGCGCTCCTCGTCGGATAGCACCGGGCAATTGATTGCGCCGGGAAGGTGATCCTCGGCGAACTCAGACGGGGTGCGCACGTCGATAATTTCGTCAAATTCGCCGAGCTGTGATAGGTTTGCGGTTCTGAACAACATTTTTGAAAAGGAATCTTTGTGTCTGAAGTGAAGTTGACCCAATTGTCGCACGGTGGCGGCTGTGGCTGCAAAATTGCTCCGGCGCTGCTGCAGCAAATTCTGGGCGAAGCAAAGGAAAAATTGCCGTTTGCCAACCTGTTGGTCGGCGCGGAAACCAGCGACGATGCGGCGGTGTACCGCCTCAACGACCAGCAGGCGGTCATCGCAACCACCGATTTTTTCATGCCGATTGTCGATGACCCGTTCGATTTCGGCCGCATCGCCGCGACCAACGCGCTGTCAGATGTGTACGCGATGGGCGGCACGCCGATCATGGCGCTGGCGATTGTTGGTATGCCGATTAACAAGCTGCCGGTCGAGACCATCCGCGCGATTTTGCAGGGCGGCGAAGCGGTCTGCCAAGCCGCCGGCATCCCGCTGGCGGGCGGGCATTCCATCGATTCTGTCGAGCCGATTTACGGGCTGGTGGCAATTGGTATCGTGCATCCCGACCAGCTGAAGAAAAACAGCGATGCGCGCGCGGGCGATGTGCTGATCCTCGGCAAGGGGCTGGGGGTGGGCGTGCTGGCTGCAGCGCTGAAGAAAAATCTGCTTTCCGCCACAGGTTATGTGCAGATGGTCGCCAACACCACCAAACTTAACGCGGTGGGCAGCGAGCTTGCCAAGTTGAGCGGCGTGCATGCGTTAACCGATGTGACCGGCTTCGGCCTGCTAGGACACTTGCTGGAAATGTGTCGCGGCTCTGGGCTGGGCGCGGAGGTGAAATTCAATCAGGTGCCGGTGTTGTCCGAAGCCCTGCCGCTGGCGCAACAGGGTATCGGCCCCGGTGCAATCGAGCGCAATCTGGCGAGCTACGGGCATGAAGTGGATTTCGCCGCCGCTCTGGAAAGCTGGCAACAGCGTCTGCTGGCCGATGCTCAAACCAGCGGCGGTTTGCTGGTGAGCGTCGCACCGGAAGCGGCCGACGAGGTGCTGGCGATCTTCCATCGCGGCGGATTTGAACAGGCGGCGGTGATCGGTACGATGGGGCAGGGTGCGGCAAGGGTGGTGGTAAGTTAAATCGATCTCCTTGGCCCACTCGCTAAACCGGTAAAACGCAGACTGTTAAGTTTTTTGGGGTATGTGCCGATAACAAAGTGTGAAAACTGGAATTAGCTGCGCAAATTTGTTGCAGCTTATCTTTAAGGGAGTCACCGCGATGAAAACCGAATCCGTTGGAAATGTAACTGGCCCTGCCGCCGTACAACCTAAAAACAAGCAAGAAACCGCCATCAAACAGTCCGAGACTGAAAAAGCCCGCCGACCGGAAGCCGCTAAATCAGAAACTGAAACTTCCAAACAGAAGTTTAACGTGTCGATTTTGCAAGCCTCGATGGATGTGTCGATCAGCGCCGGCAACAACTCCATGGGCTTGCTGTTCAAGTCGGCCATTGAGCATATCAATCAGGCATTGGCTCCCGAACTGGGCGACAATGCGATCCAGAATGCAGCCAGTTCCGGCATGGATTTTAGTCCGCAAGCCACTGCCGACCGTATCGTGTCGGCGAGTACGGCGTTTTTCGGCCAGTACGTTCAGAATCATCCGGAAAAAGACCAGCAAACCGCGCTGAATGATTTCATCAAGCTGATCGGCGGCGGTGTTGACAAGGGTTTTGCCGATGCGCGCCAGGTTCTGGATGGCCTGAAAGTATTGCAGGGCGACATTGCCTCCAACATCGACAAGACCTATGAATTGATCCAGTCCGGTTTCAAATCTTTCGTGGACAACTATCCGGGCACCGACAAAGCGAATGCGGTTCCTGCCAAATCCGCAGACTGAGCACCACACCACTCAAATGAAAAAGGACATCCGCGCGGATGTCCTTTTTGTTTTGTCCATGCTTATAAATGGGACTAACACTGATAAGCGTACATTTCTTGCAAAAACGCATCGACATCTGCTGAAACAAGTTCAAGCGGCATGGTGTCGGGTTGTTTAATTTCAACGTAAACGTGTTGTTGCAAGGCGAGGGAATGATTCCAGCCGGCGCACAACACTTCATCGCCATACGCTTCTGCAGTCGAGTCGTTGCGTTCGATTTGATAATCGCACATATCCATGGTTACGATGCTCATGTCACACCTCCGGCTGTTATGTTGCGGGGCGAAAATACCGCCCTGTAAGTAATATATCGGCCTGCACCTGAAAAAGTTTATGCGGGCGGAATATTTTTAACAATTACCCGAAACCAGGAACTTATCGGCTGTTACGCTCTCTGACTCTGCTACAATCCGCACCGATTTATAGCAGTTATGCAGCAAAATCGAACCGGGGACGACTTGGCTTCGACGTGGGTTACAAAGCAGTGTAGGGCATACCGAGGACCCGCAACCTCGTAAATCAGCTGGAAAAAACTAGTCGCAAACGACGAAAACTACGCTTTAGCCGCTTAGTCGGCTGAACCTCACACCATGCTGTCTGTGGAGTGGCTCGAAACCGCAAGGTGGAGATGAGTGAGGTAAATTACACAGAATCGTGCCGGTCAGGGTCACTTTGATCGGAGCTAAAAACAAGGTGACTCGTCCTTTACCAGCCCGCCGGTTGGCGTGTACGGGATCAAATCAAATAACATGGCTAAGTATGTAGAACTGCCTGTAGAGGGCTTGCGGACGCGGGTTCAATTCCCGCCGTCTCCACCAACAAACTAAAAAGCCCGGCCTTGCCAGCCGGGCTTTTTTTATCTTAATTCACTGTATATTAACAATAAATAAACATTAAGCGACTATACCCAAGCATACCTAGGTATACCCAAGCGTACCCAGAAATACCGGAAATTTGTGGGTATTAATGTGGGTATTTTTGGCGATTGTGGTACAGTGTGGGTATCGTGAATACCCGCAGGGGGAATTATGGGAAAGCTGAACGATAAGGCAGTCCAAGCTGCAAAGCCGGAAGAAAAGCAATACAAGATCGCGGACGGAGACGGCCTAGCTTTGATCATCAAACCGAATGGGACAAAGCTCTGGTGGTTTCGGTATCGCTTCGGCGGCAAGGAGAAAACGCTGGCGCTTGGCATATACCCAGTTGTCACGCTCAAGGATGCTCGAGAACGCACTCAGGAGGCAAAGAAGCTCCTTGCTAATGATGCCGATCCCATGGAAGTTAAAAAGGATGCCAAAGCGGCCATAATCGAAGCTGCGATTAAGCCAGAGGAAACCATCGAGGCAATCAGCCGCGAGTGGTTCGAAAAGTTCAGCACTCAATGGGTAGATAGCCATGGCAGCAAAATACTGCGGCGATTAGAACGCGACCTTTTTCCTTGGATCGGCAAGGATGAAATCAAGGGCGTGACACCTGCGGCGCTGCTGGCGGTATTGCGTAGAGTTGAAGCGCGTGGCGCGCTGGAGACTGCTCACCGCCTTCATCAGAACTGTGGGCAAATATGGCGTTATGCCGTGGCAACCGGGCGTGCAGAACGCGATATTACTGGCGATTTAAAAGGAGCATTACCTCCGGCGAAGTCAACACATTTAGGGGCGATTACGTCGCCTGTGGAGATTGGACACCTCCTCCGCAACATTGATGAATACAAGGGTAGTGAAGTTGTACGCCTAGCCTTGAAGCTTGCCCCATATGTGTTCGTTCGGCCCGGCGAACTTCGTCATGCTGAATGGGAAGAATTTCCCAATTTTGATGAAAAGGACGCTGAAGAGGAATGGGTTATCCCCGCCGGAAAGATGAAAGCCAAGCGCCAGCACGTTGTACCGCTATCTCGCCAGGCTATTCGGATTTTTGCAGAACTAAAGGAGATAACCGGCGATTCTAAGTACCTCTTCCCCGCAGCTAACTCTCGCAGTCGTTGCCTGTCTGATACCGCGCTGCTCATGGCTTTACGGCGCATGGGGTACACCAAAGACGAAATGACTGCGCACGGCTTCCGTGCGATGGCATCTACCAATCTGGAACAGCTTGGCTATGATGTGCGACTGATCGAATTGCAGCTCGCCCACGCTGACACCAACGACGTGCGCGCGGCATATAAGCGCGATACCAGCAGACTACAGATTGAGCAACGCCGGGTAATGATGCAGCACTGGGCTGACTACCTTGATAGTCTTCGCGCTGGTGCGCAGGTCATCCCATTTAAATCAGCGATGTAATAAACCAAATTTGGCAAATTAGTTCTCTGAATATTGTGAGTTTAATGAGCTGGAAAGACGAGTCGTTACTAAGTTGGGTTACCCGCCAGGCTCCTCTCTGGGCCAACAGTCAAATCCTTCATTGGAATGATGTGTTTCCTCGCGACGATGATTTTGGCGTGAGGGAGTTTGTGATTGAAGAGCGCAGGAGTTCTAATTCAACTATCGATATGCGCAGTGTGGTTGGCCAGTGGGATCACTATGCGGGGCAAACATGGGCAGAAGCTCTATTCGATCCAAAATGGAAACCTAGTAAGATTCGTCACTGCCTCAATAAGGCTGATGAAAACCCTGAATATTATTTCAATGGGGAAGTTCAAGACGACATCAGTTTTAACTCGGTTGATGGAATTTCTTGGTATTCGGTTAACAGCGGGAACCATCGTACAATCATCGCCAAATTTCTATGCGAAATGTATTACGAGAAGACCGGACATTACCCGCTTGTCGCTGGAGTCAGTACAACCCACTATGTAGTTGACTGGGAACTTTATAACTTTTTTAAGCAACTTCGGAAGCTTCAAGATCATGGGATTCATGTTTCATTCGTGCGAAGATCGATACGTCGATCTGAGTTGTATTTTAGTGTTGGCGATTATCGCTTCAATCGAGATGGGAAGTATGGGCAATTGAAACCCAACCAATTCAAAGCCTATGCCAGGTGGGTTATTCAAAATGACGGAGCCTTAACGCGCTGGGATAAATTCCATCATCTTAAACAAGTTGTTTTTGGAGATTCCAGGAAGCTGATTTACCCTAACAAATGAGGGTATCCGTTTTCCGTGATTGATTTAGAGAAAAACATAATGCAAATAAGAATGGCAAATAAGGTTGATCTTGCCGCTATTGCTGCAATCCATGCCACAGCATTTGCACGTCAGCAATATTCTGAGGAATGGATAAATTGTAACTTTAACGCTTTTCCACTCAAGCGATTATTTGTTGTCGAAGTTGCTGCGCAAATTGTTGGGTACATCCTATGGAGTGAGAAAAGCGGGTTCCGGCAAGAGCCAGTTATTGAGCTTGAACAAATTGCTGTATCCCTTGAGCAACAACGCAAAGGTATTGGCTATGCGTTGATTTTGGAGAGCCTTGAGTCAGTAAAGTCCGCTATTTCAGATCGAGGTGCTACCGTTAAATCTGTGTTGGTTACAACTAGGGCAGACAATGCGGCACAACGACTTTACCGGAAAGCTCTTGGGGCTAGAGTTGCAGCAACAATACCTGCGCTTTACTCAACAGATGAAGTAATTATGGTGGCTACTTTAGCCGCCAAGTGATCGCAAATTATGAGCGCCTGGATTGGTATTTCGCAATCCATCCGAAATGCCGCCAGAATGCACTGTAGCGCCTTCATCCGGGTAAAACTTCCGTGATGCCCATCTCGATCAGTACTGCATCGCGGTACTCGACTCGAAAAGCAAAGAAACTAAATCCATCGAATTCATAGATCATTGCGCCAGGCTCAAATACCTCGACCGCATGATCCAATACTCGAAGCGCAGACTGGTGCAACTCCATGTCTACCGGCTCCCGCACACAAGGACGCATTTTCCAAATCACCAAGTCAATCCCCGGCACCAAAAAATCCAGCAGCGCCGGTCGCGTACCGACGCGACGCATGATCGCGGCAAATGGCACTTGGTCGATCCGCTGAAGGTGGTGAAAATCAGCATATGCCTTGGCGCTCATTTCAAAGCCCTCTCCTAATTGCAAGTTTCCACGCAAATTGCATGCTCCTTGCATCCTCCAGCGCATGATGCTGCCGCGAACCATGGTCTTTCCAGTATGCAGTCAGGCCCGCTTCATACCTGGACTGACTGCGCGGATGCTCGAAGTACACAAAATCGCATTTTCGCCTCAGATTCTCCGGCCAGCCGTGATGATCGAATATTTGCACTAGAAACGGCCAATCGACATTGGGTGCATCGCTTTTCAGCACCACTTCGTCGTAAAACGAATCAATCCATACCTTTAATTGCACCGCCAGCGTCTCAACCCTCATTTGGTGGGCACCGCCCTCCAGCAGCGGCAGAACGGTGTCTAACACGAAGGGCGAACACATCGCCTCGTCCCATGTGTCGGTAAGTTCTGCATAGAACTCGCGGCCTTCCCTTTCGGAGATCAGGCCGACACTGATCAATCCAGCCTTCGCTATATCCTGCACGTCGGTAAATTCCGTGTCGAAGAAAATAGTTGTCGTCATTTCAGTTTATCCTTTGCATCTAGCCTGGAATCGCTTCTACTGCCTTGCTTCTAACTATTAAATAATCCTTAATAGTTGCTTTTTCCTCAACCTGATTTCGAACTAGCAAGAAATCCTTGCTAGTTGCTTTTTCCTCAACCTGATTTCGAACTAGCAAGAAATCCTTGCTAGTTGTTTTTTCATCGAGTTTGGCATCGCCTTGAACTACCCGGAATTTCCGGGTAGTTGCCCGCTCTTATTCGAATCCGCCCAAGCAAGCCAACCAACACGATGCGCTATTGCATCATGCAGTGCGTGGTGCCACGGTTTGCTTGGCTGGTCGTGATAGCGGCACACTGCGTCATTGAAAACGGTTGTGTCAATCAGCGGACGCAAGTCGTAAACTGATTTACCAAGATTCACCGGCAAGCCTTCCCCGAAGGCATCCCACAGCAAATCCCGGTCATGTGTTGAATCTGAGGCGATTTGAACATGGCGCGGCAAGGTGGCAAACCATGCCCATAGACGCCGGGTTAATTCGTCGCGGGTGCAAGTGACCCCAGCGGCTAGCCCTAGGTGCGGCAAAACAGCCTCACGTACGAAATGGTTGCACCAGGCATTCGTGTAGTCCGTCCGCTCCGCATAAAACTCATGCTTTCCATCCTCGCTCACCATGCCGATTGCGATAAGTTCGCAGTCGATGAAATCGGTGAATTCAGTATCGAGAAAAATCAACATGACTCATCACCATCAGAAGCAACAACACTTTCAATTCGCGAACGCCCAAGCATTAGCAACCTCGCCTCTGTTGATGTTCGCCAGTTTGGATCATGGCCTGCGTTCTTGCACAGTTCTGTCAGTTTTTTTGCAACTGCATTTGCGGCTACAAATCGCATTCCTTGGCTCAACAATTCTTTGGTCGCTGCGGGGTTTCCACGATTGTGGAACAGCACAGCCTCGCCTACTGCGGCAAGCGCCTGAATTTCAAGATCAGCAGCTGCTTGGACTCTTTTCATAAAAACCTTCTCCATAAGTCCTGCGAATTAAGCCATATCTGAAGCAACACGTTTCGCCTCACCCTAGCTAGACCCTTTGTCTTTTTGGCTCTTTGCGAGGAGCCTCTTCAGATACAGCGACAAGCAGCATCTGTCCGGTTTTGAGCATGAATAACTCCCACAATCCTATCGGCATCGGCGTTTCACCCCGTTCCCAGTCCTGCCAAGTTCTATATCCACCTGCATGTACAACCCCCGCTGCTTGCGCCTGCGTAAGTTGTGCAGCCTTGCGCGCAGCTCTGATTTGAAAGGGGCTAGGTGGTGTCAATTTTTTTAGCATGTTTGGTCTAAGCAGTTAGGTACCTGATAACAATATACACGGATAACGTGTATCTGAAAACAATGCATAAAAATGTACTCAACTCTTTAGCGAGTCCGGTAGAAATGGGAGCATTCTTTTTACTGGAATGGGAACATTAGAGCTTGATTGGTTACTCCCCCCGTTACTAATTATCTTTAACGCGGTTGGTAACGCTTCAAAAATGGCTCTTTGTAACGTGTTTCGTAACGGTGTCGCAAATAAGACAGAAACCGCATCGCAGCAGCGTTCCCGTGATGGATAAGGGTGGGGCTCGGCTGTTCTTACGGCTTCTTTCAGAGCACCGCCAGATGACTCCGAGGGGGGTGAATAGATGCCTGCCTTTTCATTGGAATGACACCGCTTGAAAATATCGGCAACTATTAGTAATTAATATCAACCCGCATCACGCGCCGCCAACTAATAGCATTCGGTGTCAATCTCTTTCATGTTGAGTCCTAGTTTTTGCATGATCATTAGCAACATTTGAAACATGTAATCCGAATAATATTTCTCCGATGACAACTTTCTAACAGAAGAATAACCGGGTTAAAGCATTAATGCCGTCATAGCGAGAACCGGAAATCCCTAAGAAGGTGTCTGCGCAACGCGTTCGAGACTGGATAGAACATCGGCTCCGAATTGACCAGCCAGCGGAGTCCGACGGCTGGAACTTGGCCGTAGTTCTCGGCAACGTTGCGTGAGAGCGAGGCGAAAACCGGTGAGTCCGAAACCGTGTTGCCCACCGCTAACGGAACGCAGATCAGTAGGGCAGTCGCTGCTGCTTTCGCCGCAAGCACGATATTCCCTTGAAGCCGCGCAACCTTCGCAAGGAGATTCAAGGCATTCAAAAAACCGAAAGCTAATGAGAACCCGAGCGCCACCGGGGGAACGATGACGGCTTTCATTGCCTTGTCTGCAATGTCGGACGCGTCGCCGCCGCTCGAAAATCTGCCCGAGTCTCCCGAGAATTGCGCAAGTTTTTCAGCGGTCGCCTTTTCGACGTTGTGCTTGTAGAAGTTCCGCGTGAAATCTGCGAGGGACAGATTGAGGCCGAAGCTTTCGCCGATCTCCGCGCCTGGAATTCTCAACTGCAATTCCGCCTTGGCTTTTCTCAATATATCCGGATGGATGGAAAACCCGTCCCATGAGAGTCCAGGAGGTAGATCACTGTCGAAACCTATGGCATCTGACACATCTTTCCGGAACCTATCGCCGCTGCCCGCAGACTTATTCCTCAGAGCGACGGCAAACCCCTCGTAGTCGTTAAGCCGCCAATCGTTCTCGACCGGAACCCCCGTTTTCTGAAGCCTTTCGACCACCTCCCTCCGGACGAATTCGGACGCAGAGGAGGCGTTGATGTTCTTGATGTCAAGTTCATTGAGGTAGTCGTTCCAAGCACGATCCACGCCGTCGGCACCGCCATTCGCCATACCTGCGGCTTCTGAGGCGGGGAGGTACTTCTCGTTGTATATCTTGCGCCATTGGTTTGCGAACGGGACATACACGTCGTTAAACACTTCTTCTGGTTCACCCATTTCGGAGGCGGCCATACTTTGAACTAGGGTAGGGAGTGCCTGCTTCAGCTTCGCGAGCGTGGCATCTGACGCGAATCCTGTCACTGGAAAAAGCGCAACGAACGTCTTTCCGGCGGGCGTATCAAAGTCCTTACCAGACAGATTGAGCCCGTCGATTGTTACAGCGTGCATCAACGTGGCACGCGACACCAACGACAGGTAGGTGGCAAGCTGCCGCTTGGCGGGAGACGCGCCAGAAACGAGGCGGTTAACAATCCATTCCTGCGCCACGAATGCAACCGGAATACAGAGTGCGATACAGACTGCAGCGGAAAGCCATCGCTTCTGTGTCGCACGCTGCGCGAATCCCCAGACGAACAACCCCAAGCCGACACCCGATATGGTTCTTCCGAATATCTCGATGCCGCGAAGGTCTTCCTCCGTTGGCATGCCTCCCGACAAATCGAGTAGCCTCGCATTGAACGCCAATTCGAAAACCAGATAGCCTCCCAGCAAGACGATCCCGAGAAGATCAAGCGGCTTTCTCTCGGCAGCGCTCCCCATGATCAATCCAGCTTGATTTTAAGGGGCTGCTTGGTCATCGTTTGCGTGGTAGCAGGCTTCTGCATGCCGATGGTCGCCAAGGTCTTCGATTCCTCGCTGGCGCTTGGCAACAGCGTGTAGAGTAATTCCTCGGTTCCAGCGTTTAGCAAATAAAGAGCCGTTGATTTCGCGGGGACGAGATGTTCGACGTATGCCGATTGGCTCAACAGGTGCCTACGGCCCCACAAGTGTTTACTACCAAGGCTTTCGTATTTTCCCGTCAACCTGACTTGCAGTAGGGCGCGTATCTGTCTGGAGGTGTAGAGGGACTTAAATTTTTGGGCTGCATCCGAGTCTCGGATCGAAAGCCACTGGAACGGGCTTCCGTTCGTCAGCACGTCTTCGGCCTTGACGCAGGCCTGAAGAATATTTCTGTACTGGTCTGTCTCATAGCCGCCGCGAGAACAATAGAAGCCGCCCTGAAAATCCTTGGAAACACCGTC
The DNA here is from genome assembly GCA_028689145.1 of Gallionella sp. GTDB lineage: Bacteria > Pseudomonadota > Gammaproteobacteria > Burkholderiales > Gallionellaceae > Gallionella. Next base: position 22,376 of record JAQTWT010000005.1, on the reverse strand, counting down.
GAGCCGAATTTGGATAGGAAACCGCTTCATATTGAAGTCGTATTCCCCCACCGTGACGGTTGCCGGAATCAGAAACTCCGTCGCAGCCTCGATCTGCGATTCCAGTTCGTTGAGATAAGGGAGGAGTTTCTCGATAGCCGCCCTGCGCTGAAACTCATCCTGCGCCCGCTGAAAGTTCTGGCTATCCAACTTGTTGGCGGCATCCTTATATTCGTCCGGAAAGCTGGACTGCCCCGCGACGACGACCGTCGTGTAGTCGATTTTCGTCTGAGTCTTCGTCTGGAATAGAATGGGCATGGTTAGCGCGTTCAGCGGCATGATCCGTTGCTTTGCAAGCTCGGTCGGGTCGAACGACTGCAAGGTCTGCGCGGACGCGGCAGTCGACACCGCGACCATGATTGAAATTCCAATTTTTTTCATCGTCGTATCATTCTTTGGATATTCTCTATTTCTCAGCTTCTTGTTGATTCCCTGCCTTCAAGCCAAGCTTCACTAGGCGACTGATGCCGCCCTGTTTCAGATAGAGCTGCATTCGGTTGGCAGTCTCGTTGCCGGATTGCTTGACCCAGATACTGCCGGTCGCTGATTCGGACGGGAATACGGAAATGCCAGCATCATCTCGCTGGAAACCTTGTTTCTTGATTTCGTCACGCCATTTTTGTGGATCATCGACATAGATTTTGTTGGCCGCCGCTTGAACCCCTATCTGGCTGCCCATAGCGCCCAATGGCCCCAAAAGACCGCCCAGGAATCCGGCAGCGGTCGCGCCGGCAGTCGTGGCTACTGCTTTCTCGGACGTGTTGCCCTGGTTCACGATGTCGTCCGGATTCTTGACCATGGAACGTGTTTCTCCATGAACTGATAGCGCGACGTTCGACAGTACAACTTCCTTGTCAGGCGAACCGTTGGTCAGTGTCAGGTTGTACTCGGTATAGCCCGCGCCGCCCAGTTCGTCCTTGCTGGCAAGCACTACCTTGTTCAGCACCACCTCAACACTGCCAATCTTGACGGACTTGCCGACCGAAAGTGTTTGCTCGGCTGCCAGTGCTGATACAACGGAGAGAAACATCAGTGCCGCTATTGCCATCATTCGTGTCATAGTCATTCTTGATTTCCTCTCATAAATTTCGGTTAAATTCGGCTGCTGTATAAACAATTGCGCGTCCACTTCGCTACGTCAGTTTTCTCCGTAAGGTTGGCCCGAAACTTGGCTGGCAGAATTCCTTCGTTGGCTTGGGCTGACCTGGGGGAGGGAAAGAAGCTATCCGTATCATTCATGCACAAAAATTCGGTTACGCATTCACATAATGTTCTCTCACTATCATTGGTTACTATGAGTGACAACAATAGCATAGCAAGTTGACGGTTGTCACTCATAGAGCGTCGCCTTATAGTGGCTTAATACCTAGCATCTTTTCCTTTTGGAAGGGGAAAAGATGTCGGACGACCCGAGAGTGCTGTTTGGGCATCGACTGGCTGAGCTCAGGCGTGCCAAGGGCTGGTCTCAGGAGAAGCTGGCTTTGGAAAGCGGGCTGGCGCGGAGCTATTTGGGCGGGGTGGAGCGTGGGCAGCGGAATATCGCCCTCGTGAACATCTGTAAATTAGCGGAAACGCTGGGAGTGTCTCCGTCTGAGTTGATGAAATTTTCTGGCTGAGTAATCCATCTCTAGATTGGAATATCTAGTCAATCATTTCAGTAGAAGGCCGCGAAGCCCCCATATCTACCTCCATGACACCAGTCGCCGATGATGGCATCGAGGTTGTAATAAGCTATATCAATGGAAATGCTTCTGCTGCCTTCGTTTCGAACTATTGCAAATTTCGCAAAAGTTGATTTCGAACTAACAAGAAATCCTTGTAATCAACTTCCAACTTTCTGGCTGCGGCACCCAGATGCAGGGCGCTCTTCTCGCAGTGCAACCAAGATGGATAAAAGATCGCAATGTCGATTCGGGCAGGTTGCTTAACAGTTCAATCGAGGTTTTGTAGCTGATGCCTTGCACCTCATTGAACCAATCGACAATTGCTTGTGCGCAGTTATCGATTGGGGCTTCCAGAATCCGCTTGATGGCGCTGATGTCAATCGCACATAGTTTGTGCGAGATTGGTATAGAACCGCTGTTTTCCGGGCTTGGCCCATAGTGCGGTTTTCCCCTTTAATGAAGCCATGGCGCGACCGGTCAATCCACAAACCGCCAACAAGTGACGGATCGCCCGTCTGGGCCTAAGGTGAACCAAACGTCTTCCGCCGTCGCTTTCCCGGACTTCGGCATACGGTCGATCCTTGATTTGAGATCGATCTGCTGACCTTCCTCAACAAACGCCAAGAACAGCGCGGCAGAAACATTAAGGGTGTAGGTCACGCCAACGCGCGCGCGCTTTTCGTTGACTGCCATCATTTCGCCTACACCGGTCAATTTGATGGAGTCGGCAAGCACCAAGCGCTTCTTGAGCCGATATTTGCCGCCATAGATTGAAAAGCTTCCATCCGGCGCTCTATCCATGTTTGCCGGGTCATTGCCCGCAAGCAACAGAACGTCATGCTCTTTCAATGGATTAGGCAACGAAAAGCGTACGCCAGCAGCTTGGGTTTTACCGAGAAACTTCACGCCCAGAGGTGCCAGTATAGGGAACGGGAGCGCTGCTTGCGGATTGCAGGCTGTAAAACCATGCAGCATGGCAGAGACATCGCCATCAGGAATCGTTTGTGTATGGCGCTGCGGTTGCAGGACTGTCATCATCGGACTTGCCTGTGCGAGAGCCTGTAGCGCGAAGCAGGAAAGAAATATTGCCAACAACGACATTACCAATTTAATGTTTTTCATAATGTCTCCTTGTTCGATTATGGGGTGTTCACCTGAAATTTGCACGGTTGTTTTTTCTTCAAGCTGCCTTGAGCTTGAGAAAAAATAACTTACAAGGATTTCTTGTTAGTTCGAAACGAAGGCGGCAGAGGCGTCAACTGTCGAGAAATTTGCGATAGTTCAACGAAGGCAGCAGAAGCGTTTTCAGAGAGGTGCCTCATTACAAGCCTCGACGCGATCATCGGCGGGTTGTCGGTGCCGTGGAAATGGATGTGGGAGCTTCGCAGTCTTCTGGAATGATTGACCCTCATGTTTTGCTGTGCATCCCGAATACCTGACTGAATAACGCGATCTTTTTCTTTATTCTCGTTGTCTTTTGCCGCATGCTTTGCGGAATCTATTCCTCCTTTTTTATGAACCGCCGATGTTGCAGCAGTTCTCGCATGGCCGCTTGGCGCGCCTTCGATGAGGCTGACTGGGAGCATCATTTTTAATGATGACCTCTAAATGAGGTGATGACTGCGCCTAAATTGCATGGTTGCAATTTCTTCTGTGCAACCAATAAATGAAAATTGGTGCCCTCTTTTTACTGGAATGGGAACATTAGAGCTTGATTGGTTTCTCCCCCCGTTACAAAGACTTCGTAACGCGGTTGGTAACGCTTCAAAATGGCTCTTTGTAACGGGCTTCGTAACGGTGTCGAAAATAAGCAGAAACCGCATCGCAGCAACGTTCCCGTGATGGATAAGAGAGGGACTCGGCTGATCTTTACGGGTTCTTTCTGAGCTCCGCCATGTGACTTCGAGGGGGTTGAATAGATGCCCGCCTTTTCATTGGAATGACGCCGCTTGAAAATATCGGCAACTATTAGCAAACAATATCAACCCGCATCACGCGCTGCCAACTAATAGCATTCGGCATCAATCGCTTACCAACCTGGTTATCCACAAATTTTTGTGGATAACCAGGTTGATAACGGTTTGTAACAATCGTAAAGCGCCTGTTAGCGATAGATAGCAGCCTTATTGGGCTCGGTCTTCAATCGTCAGTTTAGGCCGATGACCGGACTTCGACCTAGCAGACGTTAAGTACGCTAGTGAAGGGACAGTTCCATACGTCCGCTGTAGAAAAATGGAGTGTCGTCGGTTTTGAGCCCTTGCAACTGTAAAGAGAAATTGACGCTGAGGATTGGAGCCGACGAAATGATGACGTTAAGGAAGTTTTATTCGACTTCAAGCGGATATGAGTTAGCATCAAAACTGGCTTTTATGTAACCATTTCGGGGGGGTATCAATGTATAAAATTGCGATTGTAGAAGATGATAAGTCTACAAACGATACATTCCTTGCGCTTTTGAAGAACCATTGGCCTGACTGCAAGGTAGATCAGTTCTTCAACTTCGAATCCGCCAATGAGGCATTGACAAAGAATCATTATGACTTGGTTATCTCTGACATAGACTTAGGGCCGGGGACTGACAAATATGGTGGTTTGAAGATAGCGAAGTCCCTGCATGTGAGGCAATCTCCGCTTCTTATTGTTTCAGGTTTGCCACAACCAGAGCTTCATCGTGAAATGTTCAAAGCGCTGGATGCTTGGGACTACCTACAGAAACCTGTGAACGAATCTGATTTTATAAACCAAGTTGGTAGAGCAATAACGTTCTCGCAGGCGCGAGGGCAAGGACCTTCGAGTTCCGGTAGCTTCCAAGCTCCAACTACCCCAGACCCGAATTTGCAGATTGACCTTCGCTCAACAACACGAGTGATATGGAAAGGCAAACGCGTAAATCTCTCCATGACGCAAATCCGCCTTTTGCAGACCCTTGTTGAACATGCAAATCAAAGCGTGACATTTGAAACCCTGTTTGATCAAATCGATACCGGCAGGAACAAGGAAAACCTTCGCGTTCATATCGGCTCCATAAAAAGGGAGTTCTCCGAAAGTGATTCCGAATTCAATAGCGTAAAAAACGTGCCGATGCATGGGTACATATGGAATGTTTAATCTTTCCTTGCCCAAATTTACGCAGTTTCGTCTAACGTTTACTGCTGTTGCAGGGCTTGTAATACTTTTTATACTAACTGGGACCACCCTTTATCGGCTCATTAACGCTTCGATAGAAAAAGAGCGATCGCATCGTCAGGAGTTGTTTGATAGTGACCTGACGAAATTAGCTGGTCGTCTTGATGTAGACGAACGGTATGTACTGGAGAATAACCTCTCCAAGCTTCTTTCCGAAAAGCGACCAATTCAACCGCTTCTTCTCCCGAGACTGTATTTCGTAAACTTGCCTATTGGTAATTCGCCTCTTACACCACGACCACCTCCGCAAAATTGTTATGTGGACCTTGTTGTTTTAGCTCCGAATGCGGAACATGATCAGAACCCTGACCGATTTTGCACGTATTTCACCTCAAACAGGGCGCTGGGTAGTTACTTGTACTTGGACATGACCTTATCGAACAGGTCAGTCGCCACACTTCGAACTGGTGATATAACACTTCACGCAGACGCTATTCGTCTTTCAATTAGTAGCGGAGAGAACTCGGGATCATGGTGGCTAACATTGCAACCTCCAAGATATTCCCCTCCCTCGTCCAAGAGATTAGAAGTAACGGCGATTCTGGAATATCCAAATGGTAAGAGAGAACGAGATCGTCGAATTGAAGGATGGGCGTACCAGCAACAGCAACCCGATGGTGAGTCTTTGTTGCACATTATTGCTCGCCTAGACTTTCACGCAATTATTCCCCAGCAACCACCTCAACCGGGTGACCTGTCGCAACAACCAGTCGTTAAGAGCCATTATCTCGGGAGGCGATTTAAGAACCTAAGGCAGGAAGCCATTGCTGATGCTATGTCAGAGCCATGGCCTCCTCAAGGCTGGCAAGACGTTAAAATTCATCTAGCCAGAAAAAGTCTTAACCCAGATACACAGCAAGCGACGCTGGCAGAATACAGCCCTCAAGGCACGACTAACTTATCAGTTTCAGCATTGTCTGCGCCATTCGTCAATTCATACGCCAAGTTAAGAATTAAGCAGCATCTTCATTCGGGAGAATTAAAATACTGGTCATCCTCGCCACCTGCTGCACTGAGCGAAAAGCTCGACAGTGCCGACAGTTGGCTCAGGATAGTTGACGGTGACCTAGTATTCCAACGGGCATCTCCTTTAGTGCGGGAACAAATTGTTCCTGATACCAACTTAGTATTCGAAGTTAGCCATCCTGGCACCGTCGTCGAAAAGAGGGTATGGCAGACGGTTGCACTTCTTTCTCTTGTACTTTTGGGATTTCTCTTTCTTATGTACCATTTCTGGGTTCGTTTGCTAAGGCCGATTTGGGTACTCTCCGCGAAGGCCACAGAACTGGTGAACAGCCCAATCGAGTCCGAGCAAGAACTACCATATGGAGACAATAGGGACGAGGTTGGCACTCTCTCTACAGCATTCAATGATCTCCTCAAGGAAACAAGGCTGCGCGCATCCAGAGAGCAAGCAGAACGTGAGAGGCGCAACGAAGAAACCCGCCAGAAGCATCTCGAAGATGTAAAGACAAGAGAGGTGAGCCTCAAAACCATCGGCCACGAGATTCGATCTCCACTACAAGCACTGCTTGGCTTGCACCAAGTTGGAGACCCAAGCCGGCGGTATGTCGACAGAATGATTCGCGCAGTTGACCATCTGTTTGGTAAGGCAGGGCCCGCGTCATTCGACTCGATTCCGATCGATCTTCAGCAAATCGACATCGCCGCATTTTTATCCATTCAGGCGACAAACGCGGCGACGGCCACGAGCCCCATTACGAATGTAGAGTACATTGGTCCGCTGAGCGGTGTTGTGTGCAAAGTTGATCCAGATGCTTTTGAAGACACTGTGGCACACATACTCGAAAATGCCGCGCGTTTTCGTATTGACACTACACCGATCCATATCCATCTCTCAGAGCAGGAGAGCATAGCCACAATCTCCATTGCCAATGATGGGCCGCAGATTCCAGATAATATCCTGGAGACGATATTCGAGTTTGGTTTCTCTCCCACGGAAAACCGAGGCGACTCTAATCAAGGAATTGGGCTATTTGCGGCAAGGAACTATGTTTCCAGAATGTCGGGCAACATCGTAGCCCGTAACACGACATCGGGCGTCGAATTCATCGTTACATTCCCACTGGATATATAACATCCACATAAAGATTTCCTTATCTAAAATAAGGAATTATCCCCGCCGCAAGGGGTTACTACTTTACGCCATAAGGACCACAATCACTTTACTGAAACCAGTAGCCCCAGCCACCCAGTTGGGGAAAACAATCGACGTAATCCGATTAGGAGATATCTCATGACCAGCAAGAATCAACACGTAGTTCCCCACCAAGACGGATGGGCCGTCAAGGGTGAAGGCAACCAGCGCGCAACCTCTGTGCACGATACTCAACAACAGGCCTTCGATGCCGCAAGCCAGATTGCACGCAACCAGCAGTCTGAACTCGTCATTCATCGTCCTGACGGCCGTATCAGGGACAAGAATAGTTACGGGCACGATCCATTCCCGCCAAAGGGTTAAGCATCATGACCGACATTCCGACCTATCATGTTCTTGCGCTCTCGGGCGGGGGGTACCGTAGCCTCTATACAGCTACGGTGCTCAGCGAACTCGAATCCGCGCTGGGGCGGCCGATTGCATCTCACTTTGATCTGATTTGCGGTACGTCGGCGGGAGGGATGTTGGCGCTCGGATTGGCAGCCAACATTCCTGCTGTCGAACTAAAGGCGCTTTTCGAGGAGAAAGGCAATCGCATCTTTGGATGCCGCAACCTCATGCGGCGCATGTTTGGGTTCTGGCTGACAGCCAAACACGCATCCACCGGGCTAAGGGACGTGCTAAATGAGCGTTTTCAGAGCATGACGATCGGAGACCTGAAGCATCGGGTGCTTATACCGACGGTGAATTATTCAACCGGCCGAGGACAGTTCTTCAAGACGCCCCATCATCCTTCGTTTGAGTTAGACCACCGCATGAAACTTGTCGATGTAGCTTTGGCCACGGCGGCTGCACCGGTCTACTTTCCGTTGTCGCGCAATGAGCGGGGCGTCTTCGCAGATGGTGGTCTGGTAGGCAATGCGCCGGGTTTGTTTGGCCTTCATGAGGTTCGGACGTTCCTGGCACCAAACCAGCAGGCCAAGGTTCGCGTGCTTTCCATCGGTACTATGACCATTGGCTCAACCGTGCGAGGCGGCGCAAGCCTTGATCGCGGTTTCGGCAAGTGGCGCGGCAGCCTGTTCGATCTTGTCATTTCAGCGCAAGAATCGTCGGTTGATTACATGCTTCGCCAGTCTCTTGGGGAGGATTATTTTCAAATCGACGATAAGGCCACCCCCGATCAAGGCAAAGATGTGAAATCACTCGACCGTGTGTCAATCGGTTCAACTAACACGCTCAGAGATCGTGGCGTCCATGCCGCGCAACGCGCACTCGGAGACCCGCTGTTCAAACCCTTTCGGGCGCATCAGGCCGCTGCAGCAACCTTCTACCACGGCACTAATAAAAACTCGACAAACACTACGGAGGTTTCATGCTAAACCTGAGCTCACTTTTTTACACGACTGACGAAAACGAAGACAGCCTGCAGGCAGCGCTTGACCTCGGGCTCACTCTGCGAAACCAACTCGCTGAGGCCAAGAGCGATGTCCGCAATTGCCTGCGAGACGGTATTCCGCGGGTGCTCAAAAGCAAAGGGCTCACTAGCGATACCCCCCAGCCTCGATTTTTTACGCAGGGTTCATGGGCGTACAAGACACTGAATGCGCCGGCGCAAGATCCTCAGCAGGCAGATCTTGACGATGGGTGCTATTTACCGCTGAGCTTTGTAGCGCAATCGACACGCCCAAGCGTGGCTGCAGCAGTGTTTTTCGCAGCAGCAGAGGAAGCTCTTACACCTCTCGTCAAAGCCCGACGGTGGAAGCTCGTCACTGACAAGCCGACTTGCATCCGCGTTGAGATTTCCGCATATGCTCACATTGATGTTCCACTCTACGCTATTCCCGACCACGAGTTTGCAACTCTGGTGAAGGCGGCCGCACAGGATCATGGCTTCATCAGCATGCAGGAGGCGGTGCGGAAGGCAGAGCGCGATGTTTGGACCGCGCTACCGAGGAATTGTGTCTTACTCGCACATCGCGAATGCGACTGGATGGAATCGGATCCGCGACCTGTGAAGGAATGGTTTTTGGCCGAAGTTGATGCCAAGGGTGAACAGCTACGTCGCATCGTACGCTATCTTAAAGCATTTCGCGACTGGCAGTGGGCATCTGGAGGTCCATCGTCCATCCTCCTGATGGCAGCCGCTGCACCGCTCTTCGAAAAACGCGAGCGGCGTGACGACTTGGCATTACTTGACGTCGTTACAGCTTTGCCTGCAAGGCTGCGCGGCGGGGTAAACAATCCCAATGACGACAAGGAGTCGTTAACTAAGCGCCTTGGTGAAGCGCTCGTGGAAGAAGCTGCCAGAAAATTGGAGGCCTTTGAAAAAGCACTTCGCGGTTCGATAAGCGCTTCAAGTGAGGCACAGGCATGCAGCTGGATGATCAAGGAATTTGGTCCCCGTTTCCCGAACAGGCCAGATCGAGTTAAAGTTGTATCGGTCGCGGCAACAATTGCATCTGCGCCTGCAATGGCAGGACCAAGCGAGTTGATTGGCCGTACCAAAGCAGGATGATGGACGAAGGCACCCAAGTTACCAAAGTCATTGACGCATTTAAGCAGCGCAGCTTCACGTTTGTAGGCTGCGCTGATGACGGTTGGCTAAAGCTTCACGGCTCGCTAATGGCGTTGGGGAAAAGCTATGCCTGTGAAATCATGCTTGATCCGCAGTTCTTCGAGCTGCCGCGAGTAAGACTTCTAGAACTTCCCGCTAGCCTGCCACATGTGATCCCACACATGGGCAGTAGCGGGCATCTTTGCTACATTGCCAAGGGGACGGTCGTTCTAGACATCTTCGATCCAGTAGGTCAGTCTCTGGCATGTTTGCAGCGCGCCGAAGAGGTTTTCACCCAGATTCTACAAGGTGATTTTGTCGAGGATCTTGAAGAGGAGTTTTACGCCTACTGGAACGGCCCATTATGCCTAGTCGACATTCAGGACCAGCGACTGGGACAACAAAAGGCGTTGGTGATAAAGATAGGGGCTAGCCTTACGGCAGTTATCACTGATGACGAGTCGCGGACAAAAAGAAAACTCAAATCGCTGGCCTGGAATTCCGCTGATTTCACGATACTGACATACCGCGTTCGCACAAGCGCTAAACCAAGACCTCATACCACAGCATGGCCCCCAAAGACGGTGAGGGATATTTTGCTTTGGCAAGGATTGCTGGATCCACGATGCCGCAAAAAAATTGGAGAGCATATCGAGACGGCATATGCAAATATGGCAAAGGGAACCTTGATACTGGTGGAATCGCCGTTGATAACCTATGGATTCGTGGTTATATTCGATCGAAAACCCTCCCAGAAAGGCATGCGCCGTCAACCACGACCTTCAATATACGCGCAGAGTGTAATGCCAATGTCAGTAGTTCCGATCGATGATCGGTATATAGCCCAGCGTAATGTTCCAGACATGCAGACTCTGGCAAGCAAAAACCTCGTCATTGTTGGCTGTGGCACCATCGGAGGTTTCTTAGCGGAGATGCTTGTTAAGGCAGGCGCCGGAACAGGCGGTGGACGGCTGACGATTGTCGACTTCGATACCCTATATCCGCAGAACATCGGGCGACATCGACTCGGTTTTCCAAACCTGTTTTCGAATAAGGCAACCGGCATGGCTGAAGAATTACAACGCCTAGTGCCCGGTGCCGATATTTACGCTCGTCCTGTGGATGTGAAAACTGTAAATATCGGTACCGTTGACCTCCTTATTGACACCACAGGTGAGGAGTCGCTGGGACACTGGTTGTGTAAGCGGTACCTGCCAACTACACCTATGCTATCAGTGTGGATAGAAGGGCCGGGTACTGCCATTCGAGCCCTTCTGCGTACCAAAGAAACAGGTGCCTGCTATCGTTGTTTGTGCGAAGCCAACCGTAAGGGACAGTTCTTGACCGTTGTTGGAGAATTGAAGACGTTGATGGCCGGTCAGGGATGTGAAGGTCTATATGTTCCATTTCCTGCTTCGGTTTCTGTCCAAGCAGCAAGTCTTGGTGGAGAAATGGCGCTTGCTTGGGCTAACAATAGAGTCAATCCGTCATTGCGAACCAAGCTGATCGACAGCAACTATCAACTTGCGACTCCTGACTGCGACCCGCCCAAAATGGAGGGATGCGTCGCATGTACTTCATGAATTCATGGTCGACGTCAGATCGACGCATTCTGGTGAATTTCGCCGAGCCGGTGATTGCTGTATTTGAGAGTCTCACTCAGACGTTGCCTTCTGAAAGTGAGGCCGGCGGTCTCTTACTGGGAACTGTGCATGGTTCAAATATCATGGTGATCGAGGCGACTGCACCGACAACCAGGGATAAACGTTTTCAATACCTATTCGAGCGCATGCCTTTTGGTCACAGTTCCATCGCGAGAGAGCGCTGGAGAGTCAGCAGAGGAACGGTAAGGTATGTTGGTGAGTGGCACACGCACTCTCAAGATTATCCCCGTCCCTCGGGGCTTGATCGAGTCGAATGGAATAAACTCTCGCGCAAACGGGCAGATGGTCGCCCCATGCTCGCAGTTATCGTCGGTCGCAAAAGTCTATATGTAGAACTGGTTCCTCATTCTGGGATTGGTTCGGTACTGACCAATGTGGAATGAACTGGGCATTGTGCTACTAGGAAGATATGGGCTGCCTGTAATCTGTGCTTGGAGATTTCCATGGTGACGTGCGCCATGACAGTTGGAATCGTCAAGACTGTCAGCTGGTTTCTGCAATATAGAAGTGCTGAAAGTGGTCGACGATCCCTACAATAAAACCTTGAAGAGCAGACGTTCAGAAATAGCTTTTCTAACTATTTGCAATCGTCCGCTTAGCCGACGACCGGACGTCGGCCATAGCAGACTATAAGGTCAACGTGAGTGATTGTCAGCTCCCACCCCAAAGCAAAAGTTCAAGTAATGTACAAAGTACTGGATAGCCTCCACCATTGACATACAAAACTTCAAATAAACGTTTAAAAGCCGGTTTTTTGAAACAGGGAAGTGAAAAACTTGCGGTACGATTCTTTTAGACAAACGAAATTCGCCATGAGTCAGCCCCAACATTTTGTCAAGGAATACGAATACCAAGAGGAAAAGCTAAGATGGAACCAAACATAAACAGTCGTGGAGAAGTTCATTTTGACCCGGATAGAAATCTAATTCTTGTTGTTCTGGATCAGAAGTTAGACCTAAGCAGTATGGAAGGCTGGTTTGGCAAGTGTGTGTTGTCAAATACCCCATTTGGACCTACCGCTTGCCTCAACATTGCTCTTAAACATCGCCACTCAGATCAGCTGATCCAAGTCAGAACAATTCAGAAACGAGAAGCGGCTGCCAGCTTGGCAAATGGACAATCGTTAAACATTGTCCCCGTTCAATTTACCGCAAAGAAAAGGACCTACAAGGTAGCGCCGGGACCGTGGATAACAAGCAACAATGGTGACATTGCAATAATAATTTCGGCCGGTGTTAAAACGCTTTGCATCGCACAGCATTGGAAGAGATTTGAGTTACCGCAGCAGCATCCACTAGTTAGTGAAATGAGGGATGTCGGGCCCGTCTGCTTCGACAAAATTGAGAACGACCGACCGCAAGAATTTCCTTCATATTTGTTCAATGCGCCACTAACCAATGATCTTGTAGGCGCATTCCTTTGGTTTAGTGTGGTAGCGGAACTGCCATGCATTTATGGCGAATCTAATGATCGGAAGGAAACGTATCTTCAGGCAATAGATAAGATACTAAGTGGCCTAGGAAGCGCATCGCTAGAGAAGTGCGTTAAGACTATTCGGGAAGATCCGATTTGCCGCTCCAGTTCAATATGCGCGGCCATTGCTTGGTGGATTCTGAGAAACTACGCAAAAACCAAGAAATTCACTATTTCTCTGCCGGACGTTGGAAATGTTCACTTGGAATGGCAGCCCAACTTCCGTCGACTATCAGGACTTCTTTCTCAACTCAGCAATATCTGGGAATTCTTTGGAAGTCACGGAAATTTGGGGCAGGTTGCCTTTGCTGACTCGAGGTTTCTTAGAACTGAGGCCTCCACGCAAGACCTGTTTGATGCGCTTATAGGTACGAAGAAACGTCTCGAAATGAAGCCTACAAAAAATTGGGCATTTGCCCAGTTATTTTTGGAGGGTATCTGCAATCAGAAATTCCCGGTATCGGACGGCCTTTGCATCCAAGTTTCAGACCATGAGATTCAGGAAGTGCGTCTTTGGTATGATGGCCACGGAACGCTTATTGCGGCAGTTGGCGTAATGATCGAGTGCGTCGATTCAGACGAAGAAGAACTGAGCTACTTATGGGTTCAGTTGGAGGCTTTCGAAGGCATCGTTAAGGCAAATGTCTCGTTTTGCAAATTTTCACCGGAAACGCACGAGGATGATCCACATCTTCCATTGAGCGTCCTAATAACAACAGTGGTTGCGGCCGCATTCAGAGATGCCGTTGTGTTGGAAGAATTCGATTATTCAACCGATCGCAAACCGCCCACCCCGGGAAAAAGCTCGCCATTTCCTTTGAATGGTAACGATAGTCAAAAACCATTTCTCTTTGCAAGACGAAAATATCGACATAGGCGCGAACAGGAAAACGGTTGGATGAATCGCGCTAGCAAAGAGTCGCTACACGATGCAGGTGTGATCAAGAAAAATGTAGTTGTAGAGGGTTATTTTGTTACCTATTACAAAGGGCAGAGACCAGATCCCGCTAGGCAAGAAAAACTAAAGGAGATGGGAATAATTATTCCAGAAGGGAAAAACGACTATCGATCAGGGTACAGTCGCCTAGTCTATGCAGAGTCTGAAAGAGAGTTCCGCAGCCGATCAGCTCTTCATCACATTCTCGACTTCAAAGCCAAGATTTTGTCCGGCGAGACGATCAATGATTGGCGTGTCGCACAGCGCTCTGTTGCCAATATGCTAGAGGAACGAGGGTTTGCGACGGAAGTGCGCTATTTTAAAGACGAGGGAATTGACGTCATTGCCTTGCGTGACAATAGGCGAATTGCCGCTCAGGTCAAGTCAAAGAAAAGGGGAGTTGGGCCTAGTGACGTCCGCGACTTCAGTGACGCGGTCAAGGAGCTGGAAAAGAAGATCGGGAAATGCACGCCTTTGCTTGTTTCAACCGTTGGGCTGCCTTCTGATACCGCAATAAAAATGGCGAAGGAAAGGGGCATTTCTTGTCTACATAATGCAGAGCTTGGATCATGGATAGATAAATTTGTTGGTCAAAGCGATGCATCAACACTGCGTCGGGGAGTTTAATCGAGGCATTTCGGCTATGTGTTGTACTCGCGGTGATTTTATCGTCAAGAATTCGCCCTCTGATGCGTTCACTCAATAGTCTGCTATGGCCGATGACTGGACTTCGGCCATAGCGGTCAAAATAAGCATGAGAAGATGATGACTGCTTTACACAAAATTCCGGACAGCCTCCTCAGTGGGTAGCGCATATAAACAATACTTGTTTCTACCGGTCTGTTTGGCCTGGTACATGGCTTGGTCAGCATGGCGCAACAAAAGATCGGCATCGGTATTATCTTGTGAGTAGATTGCCACACCGATGCTGGCAGACACATGCAGTAATGTATTGCCCACCATTACCGGCATTGCCGCAGCCTGCAATACCCGATCCAAGATGGGCTCGCACTCTTGCGGTTGCTCCAAGTCAACCAAAATAGCCACAAACTCGTCACCACCAAGGCGAGCGAGTGTGTCGCCTTCTCGCAATGCGTCCCTCATGCGACTCGAAACCGTGATCAATAGCTCGTCGCCTACTTCGTGTCCGTGAAGGTCATTTACCGCCTTGAAGTCATCAAGATCAATAAAGAGCACGGCCAGCGACTGATTGCGCCGCTGAGTTTGAGTCATGGCGTGCTTAAGCCGGTCAGAAAGCAATATGCGATTGGGCAGGTCGGTTAATGCATCGTAATGGGCTATGTGCTCAAGCTCTTGCTGATGCTCCTTCATCGAAGTAATGTCGCTAAATAAGGCTACATAATTTTGTATAGACTGATCAGAATCGTAGACGGCGCTAATGGTCAGCATTTCTGCATAGACTTCACCGTTCTTGCGTCGATTCCAAATCTCTCCAGTCCAATAGCGGTTTTGGGAGATGGCTTGCCACATTTCAACGTAAAACTCGGTACTCTGCCGACCAGATTGAAGTATGCGCGGGTTTTTGCCCAGGACTTCATCTCGGCTATAGCCAGTAATTCTGGAAAAGGTATCGTTTACTTCGATAATAGCGCCATTAGCATCCGTGATTAAAATACCCTCACGGGCGTGGATGAACACGTTGGCTGCAAGTCGCATCCGGTCTTCGGACGCCTTGCGCTCATTGATATGCAGGATCAATGGGCGAAATACTAAAAAATAGAAAATTGGAAACAGCAGGATGGAAAGCAAAGCTGCATCTACTACGGTTTTTGTTGCTTCAGACATCGGTGGCAGCATTGTTAAAAGAGCCATCACCAAAGCTTCAGCAAAAAACACAGCCGCCACCAAGATAGCTATTAGTCTTGAGGCAGATAAATAATGATCCTTCGGAGGTCTTGTTGCTGATGTATTAGTCATGTAGGGCGGTTTTACACGAAAATCCGGACATCATCAATCTTGGGTTTCAGCAATCGCATTCCGTTAAAAACCACGATCAGGCTGGCCCCCATATCGGCGAAGACCGCCATCCAGAGAGTGGCTTTCCCCGCGAGCGCCAGGGCGAAGAACACCGCCTTGATGCCAATGGCCAGTGCGATGTTCTGTTGCAGCACAAGGGAAGTGTCGCGGCTTAGTTTGATGAAGTGCGGCACCTTGCGCAGATCGTCATCCATCAAAGCGACATCTGCGGTCTCGATGGCAGTATCGGTTCCGGCTGCACCCATGGCAAAGCCGATGGATGATTTTGCCAGCGCCGGTGCATCGTTGATGCCGTCACCCACCATGCCGACCTTGCCGTAACGGCCCAGCAACTCGTCAATTGCCGCCAGTTTTTCCTCCGGCAACAGGTTGCCGCGCACATCGTCTATGCCTACCTGGGTGGCAATCGCGCTGGCCGTGGTCTGGTTATCGCCGGACAGCATCACCGATTTCACGCCCAGAGCATGAAGCTGCCTGATGGCCTCGGCACTGTGCTCGCGCACCGTATCGGCCACGCCGATGACGCACAGCGGCTCAGTTGCCGTAGCCAGCACCACGGCTGTCTTGCCTTCCTGCTCCAGACGATGCAGTACCTCTTCGACATGCACTCCGCAGATGCCCAGTTCTTCGATCAGCCGATGGTTGCCTACATAGTAAAGTTGCCCGTCAACTACAGCTTTGGCACCTCGTCCCGTGATGGATTCAAATGCGATGACTGACGATAACGAACGTTCCGCTGCTTTGCCATCCTGCCAAGCCGAGACAATGGCTGTCGCAATCGGGTGTTCGGAATGCGCATCCACGCTAGCGGCTAGTTGCAGTAATTTGTCTGCGGGCAATTCGACCAGAGGAACCACATCAGTCACGACAGGCTTGCCGTGCGTGAGGGTGCCGGTCTTGTCCAAGGCCACAACCTTGATCAGGCGGCCATTCTCCAGATGCACTCCGCCCTTGACCAGAATGCCCCGCCTTGCCGTAGCGGCAAGCCCGCTCACCACGGTAACCGGCGTGGAGATCACCAGCGCGCAGGGGCAGGCGATCACCAGCATGACCAGCGCCTTGTAGAACCATACCTCGAACGCGCCACCGAACAGAAACGGAGGAAGGACCGCCACCAGAACTGCGCAGGCCACCACGGCGGGGGTATAGTAACGTGCGAACTGATCGACGAAGCGTTGCGTCGGCGCGCGTTGGCCTTGAGCTTCCTGCACCGTGTGGATGATGCGATCCAGCGTGGTGTTGCCCTTGTTTGCGGTGACGCGAAACTCCAGCATGCCGCGTTCGTTCAAGGTTCCTGCAAACACCGGGTCGCCTGCAATCTTAACCACAGGTATGCTCTCACCGGTAATCGGTGCCTGATTCACCGAGCTGCCGCCTGCCGTAACCACGCCGTCCAACGGGATGCGCTCGCCCGGCTTGACGCGCACCACTTGCCCAACCTGCACGTCGGCAGCCGCAGTCTCGCGCCATTCGCCGCTGTCGAGTTGCACGGTGACGATCTCGGGAGTCATGGCCATCAGCCCCTTGATTGCGTTCTTGGCCCGCTCCAGCGAGAGCGTTTCGATCAATTCGGCCAGCGCGAACAGAAAGATCACCACCGCAGCTTCCGGCCATTCCCCGATGGCAATCGCGCCAATTACAGCGACGCTCATCAGGAAATTCATGTTGAGGGTGAAGTTCTTGAGCGCGATCCATCCCTTCTTCAGGGTGCCGAGGCCGCCGGTGGCAATGGACAGCAAGGACAGCGCGATCACCGCAACCGATTGCTCGCTCGCGCCGCTCCAGGCGACGACTTCCGCAGCGATGGCCGCAGTGCCGGATACCGCCATCAACGCCCATGTCCGGCGCGGCACCACAGGGGACTCCGCTTCGCAGGTTGAACAGATGCCGGGCGTGCATTGCGGCTCGGAGGCTGCCTCCATGCCTATCTCCCGCAGGGCATCGTAGATGGGACGCTCGTCGTCCAACGCGTGCATCACCGTAAGACGGCGGGTCATTAGGTTGAACGACAGTTCACCGATGCCAGACACCGATCCGAGACGCTTGCGGATCAGTGCCTCCTCGGTCGGGCAGTCCATGTTGCCGATGACGAATACCGACTGTTTCATCGCCTGCGCCAGATGAGCATGATCCTATGCTCCTCAGAAATTGATTTCCACGCGAGCCCCTGCGATCCACACGTTCTGTCGTGCAGGATTCATATTCGGGTGAAGGACATATTGCACCGTGGGTTGCAGCACAAACCATGGATTTACTTGCATGCGGTAAGTAGCTTCCACGCTTGTTTCACTGCTTAAGCTAGCATTGACGCGTTGATATGTGTCGCTGGCGTGACTTACGGTGATGCCTATGGCCGAGATATCGTCGTCACGTCCATCAATCAGGCCGTGGTAGCGCAATCCAAGACTTCCCGTCCAGTCCGACTGATGAATATCTTTGCTGGCTACGCCATAGCGCACGAAACCAGCCAAGCCCTGATCAGGATGATCCTTTTCGTTCATCAGCGTGCGCTCCGCCAGGAAATAAGCTCCTTGACTTGGATGAAGTATGGGGTTGAGAGTATCCAGGTCGCTGAAACGGGTGGAGTAGCGCCAATAGCCAATAGCTGTCTTGTTGAAATATTCGCCTTCTTCTGACTCTCCAAGTTGCGGCGTGAGTCCGAGTTCCAGAATGGAAAACGTTCCATCTCCCTTGTTCAACTGGATATGCGTGCCACGCGGGTTATTGGGATCGCCCGGTACGCCATCGGTCAGCGCATATTGCGCATAAAAATTCTTGCCGGGTGTGGTGTATTTCAACCGAAGCGCCAACGCACCAGTTGGGAAGATAGGCGGGGCGTTCATGCCTGACTGCCCCAAGTCATTCGCCATGCCATAAGGAGTCTGGGTAAACACGCTGGATGTATCGTTGACGTAAAACTCCGAATCTATTGCATACAGTCCAAACAGAACTGACAGATTGTCGCCTACAAAGCCCTTTTGTATCCATGCCTGAAAAAACTTGGCGGTATTGTTCGACTCGATATTATCCACAATGACGAAGCTATCAACGTAGTCGCGGTTAAATTTGCTGCCGAGCTGGCTGTGATACTGAATGTAGGCAGAGGTAGCATCCCATCCTGCCAGTTTCTCCAGATTCATTTTTACCCTAGCTTCGGTGTTACCCATCCAAACCGTGCCACGCTTGATGCCGCCCGACAGGTTCGATAGAACATCGCTCTTATGGGTAAATCCAAATTCAACCCCCTTCTCATACAAACTCGAGCGCGTTCCGCCCCAATCACCGGTAAGCGTCTCCGCATTCCAGTCCGGACTCTTCTCTTCTTTGGCCGCAACAGAACCAATGCCACTAACGACCAAAGCAAAAGCAAAAATATACCGCGCTGCAATCATTTTATCCTCCTTAAATTAGCTCCTCTATACATCCTGTCTGGATTATATCGAAGTTCCTGTTGTTTCAAATCACAAGCTCTTTGAGGGTTACTCAAATCTCACCAGGAATATCGCTCCAGCTTGATCCGTGCAGGAACCCGCTGGCTTTGCGCCACCGCCCCACATCAAGCGGCACGAGGCTTCCTGCCCGTCTGCGGATTTGGCAACTGTCTCGGCGGTATAGGTCACATGATCGGTGTCAAGGCCGGACATAATCCGTTGCCAGTGCTTCGGATTAACCCCATAGTAGCGCTTGCGCATCTCTGCCAGATTAGTCTGACGCTCGACAACGAAGCCACGCGCCTCATAACTCCGACCCGCCGCCACCAAAACGAGACGATTTGCTTCGCCTCGGTCATGCACCAGTTCACCGCTGGCGAACTGTGTGTTGTCTCCTTTGACCAATTGGTGAACGTGCCCACCGCAGCCGGTTAGCACCAGAACTGCCAGTATTCCAACATAATATGTTTTCATCGTATTTCCTTTCATTAATTAAGTGTGGGTATTTGATTCACATCAAACTATGCAAGGCGACCAGCGATTACCTCGCGTAGTAGTCCATCTGCTTCATAACAAGCCATGTTGTTCAATCGTAGTCACCTGATAGATACCGTGCCCCGTCAGGCCGCAGTCGGCTGCGCGCAACGCCTGCAAGACATCGTTCACATCCTCGCCCATGAGCAGGATGTCCACGCGGACGTGCGGCGTAAAGCCGATCACGCGGTCGCGCACGGATAGCGCCGGGTCATATTCTTCATGAGGGCTGTGCCCCTCGACCTGGATGAACGTAAATTCGGTTACCTGCTCAAGGCTGTGCAGCGTATCCGCAAGCGCACGCTGAATATCGGCATGCACGATCAATGTAAGATTTTTCATTGGGGGCTCCTTTGGGGATTCCTGATGCGCAGCTCGGCACCTGTCTCGATCCAGGCATAGAGTGTGGGCAACAGCACCAGCGTAAGCAGTGTGGAGGTGAATAGCCCGCCGATCACCACCACTGCCAGTGGCCGCTGCAACTCCGAGCCGGGGCCGGTGGCCAACAGCATCGGCATGAGGCCGAGACTGGCGATGAGGGCCGTCATCAGCACCGGCCGCAAGCGGCGCTCCGCGCCTTCCTGCACCGCTTGTAGCACCGTGCGTCCCGTCTCGCGCAACTGGTTGATATAGGCCACCATCACTACACCGTTGAGCACGGCTACGCCAAACAGCGTGATGAATCCTACCGATGCGGGCACAGACAAATAAAGTCCTGAGAGGTAGAGACTCACTACGCCGCCGATCAGGGCAAACGGGATGTTCAAGATAATCAGTCCGGCTTGGCGCACCGAACGGAAGGTCGAGAACAGCATGAAGAAGATCAGCGCGATCGACACCGGCACGACCACCCCCAAGCGCTGCGCCGCGCGCTGCTGGTTCTCGAACTGCCCGCCGTAGTCGATATGGTAGCCCTCGGGCAGTTTCACCTCGCGCTCAATGGCTGCCCTCAGCTCCTCGACGAAGCCCACGACATCGCGCCCCTCTACGTTGGTGCGCACGGCGACCAGCCGCCGCGCCGATTCGCGCTGGATCAGCACCGGGCCATCGGCCTCGCGCACGTCGGCGATCTCCCCGAGCGGCACCAGCGCGCCACCGGCGGTCTTGATGAGGAGTTCCTTGATCGCCGCAGGAGAGGCGCGCGCGGCTTCCGGGTAGCGCACCAGCACGCCGAAGCGGCGGCTGCCTTCGATGATCTCGGTTACCACCTTGCCGCCGACGGCTGATTCGACCACGGCGTTCACATCCTCGTTGTTGAGGCCGTAACGCGCGAGCTTTGCCGAGTCGATAGCGACCGTGAGGTAGCCTTGCCCGGAAAGGCGCGCACGGAACACGTCGCTTGCCCCCGGCGTGCGATTGACGATCTCTTCGATCTTGCCGGACAGTGCTTCCAGTGTGGCGAAATCGTCTCCGAACAGCTTGATGGCGACATCGGCGCGCACCCCGGACAGCATCTCGGAGACGCGCATGTCGATCGGCTGGCTGAAGCCGGCCTCGACACCCAGTTCCTCGAAGGGTTTGAGTTTCTCGCGCAGCTTCTCCTGGAAGGCTTCGAGCCCGTAGCCCCAATCCTCGCGTGGTTTGGTCTGCAGGAAGCAATCGGTCTGGTAGAAACCCATCGGGTCGAGCTGCAATTCGTCGGCCCCGCTGCGGCAGATCATGCCGGTGACCTCGGGAATTTCTAGGATCGCCTTCTGGATCGGCGCGTCCAGCGCCAGCGATGCTTCCAGTGAGATGTCGGAAGCTTTCTCCAGGTTCACCACCGTTTTTCCTTCGTCCATCGCCGGCATGAACTCCTTGCCGATCAACGGAAACAACGCTGCGGCAGCGAAAAGCAGCACCATCGCCCCGAACACGGCGGACTTGCGATACTCAATCGCCCAGCGCATCGTCGGCAGATACACGCGCTTGATTGCCGTCAGCAAGCGGTCTTCGCCGTGCGCGCCGGAGCGCATGAGGAAGCTCGCCAGCACAGGGATCACGCTGAGCGACAGCAGCAGTGAGCCCAGCAGCGCAAACACGATGGTCAGTGCCAGCGGCCCGAACATGCGACCTTCGAGCCCGGTAAGCGAGAACAGCGGCAGGAACACGATGACGATGATCAGGATGCCGGACAGCACCGGAGCGGACACCTCGACCACGGCGCGATAGACCAGATGCAAGCGGCTCACGCCCTTGGGTGCATGCGCGAGCTGGGTGTGGACGTTCTCCACCACCACCACGGCCGCATCCACTAGGATGCCGATGGCGATGGCAAGCCCCCCGAGCGACATCAGGTTGGCGCTAACGCCGAACAGGTTCATCAGGATGAAGGTAGACAACACCGTCAACGGCAGGATCAGCGCCACGGTGAGCGCCGCGCGCAAATTGCCGAGCAGCACGATCAGCACCAGGATCACCAGCACCACCGCCTCACCGAGCGCCTTCTCCACCGTGAGCACCGCAGCGTTGATGAGATCGGTGCGGTCGTAGTACGGCTCGATGGTGACGCCCTTGGGGAGCGTGGGGGCAAGGCGCGCGAGTTCCTGCTTGACGGCCTCGACCACGGTGCGGCTGTTGGCGCCGACGCGCAGCAGCGCGAGGCCGGTCACGATCTCGCCTGCGCCGTCCGCCGTGACACCGCCGTAGCGCACCAGCGATCCCTCCGCGACCTCTGCGACATCGCCGATGCGCAACGGCAAACCGCCGCGCGTCACCACGGTGATGCTGCGGATGTCGTCGGCATCCCTGAGCTGCCCGACGGTGCGCACCAGCAGCATCTTGTCCTCGCGGTTGAC
>JAQTWT010000014.1 GCA_028689145.1 Gallionella sp. | reverse complement strand
CTCAACTCAATCCGGAAAGGAGGCCAAAAACAGAAAACTATCCACAACCTGAACCGTTAAGATATAAACTTAGGGTGGGTCAAAATTCAATGCAATTGCTGGGTCAGATTTAAACGCAATTCAACATGTAGGGGCGAATTTATTCGCCCGTATTGCGCATTTTGTGCGAATGAATTCGCACCTACAAAAACCTCTTCTTCGCCCGCTTTGCGCTACAGCCAAACCGCATCCCATAGCGGATAGCTACCAACATGCTCCACCAATCCGGCGCGCAACGGGTTGGCGACGATATACCGTGCAATGCCCGGTACATCTTCATCATTGCGCAACGCATGGTCGTAAAACGATTTTTCCCATAACGCACCTTGCCGATTGAGATGTTCATTAACCCGGTGTGCAGAACGAGCCTTGAAGCGCTTGACCGCCGCAGATAAGCCCATGTGTTCCCCCAGTTGAAACAACCAATGAACATGGTCTGGCATGACAACCCATGCCAGTGAACACACCGTTTCATCATCGTGCAAGGCGCGCATCTCAGCCACCACACAGCGGGCGCAGGAAAAGTCGGCAAAATAACGCTGCTCCCGTTTGGCCAACACCGTGGTGACGAAATAGGCGCGTTGCTGTTCGCTGTAACGGCCTTTGCGCAAATCGTCATAGGACATATTCGGCCACCTGTAGGGGCGAATTTATTCGCCCGGTTTGAGCGTTTTGTGCGAATAAATTCGCACCTACAAAACCTGTTCCATCGCCAGCAGAATCAACTGCGGATCGCCGTTACTGCCCACCACGCGTCTCGCATTGAGCAGCATCCTGAGGTGGCCGACACCGGGGAAATTGCGTTCCACCGCGTAGTCTTCGATGCTCTGATTGCGCGGCAGGACGTTTTCCAGCAGTTCGCGCAAGGCGGGTATATCCCACTGGCGGTTGCCGAGTTCGTAGAGCGGACAGCCTATGGTGTCTTCCGTTTTGGTCTGGAACAACTGGTAGAACGCGCGGCTGGCGGATACTACCCGCAACGCGGTATCCAGCACGATGAGCGGCTCGCGTACCGTATTGATGATATTTTCCGCCAGTGCGCGGGTGGCGTGTATCGCGGCCTCGTCCGCAACGCGTTTGCTGATGTCGGAGAAAGTTAGCACCACGCCGTCGATCACGTTGTCCAGGGTGCGGTAGGGTTGGATGCGTACCAGATACCAAGTGTCGCCAACGGCACGCACTTCGCTTTCCCAGGGTATCAGCGTATCGAGCACGGTTTGCGCTCGGTCGAGCAGATTTTCGCTTTCGATATCCGACTTGATGTCGCGCAGTGCGCGCCCCACATCGCTGGGGATCAGGCGATAAATTTTTGTCGCATCACGGGTGAAGCGGCGGATCGACATATCTTCGTCGAGAAAAATGGTGCCGATATTGATGTTGTCGAGCAGGTTCTTCATGTC
The DNA here is from genome assembly GCA_028689145.1 of Gallionella sp. Taxonomy (GTDB): domain Bacteria; phylum Pseudomonadota; class Gammaproteobacteria; order Burkholderiales; family Gallionellaceae; genus Gallionella. The sequence continues at coordinate 54,136 of JAQTWT010000014.1, read as the reverse complement.
GTTTTGCATTCCGGCCAGCTGCTCGATTTTGGCTTGTAATTCGGCATTCACCGTCACCAGTTCTTCGTTGACGGACTGCAGTTCTTCCTTGGAAGTCTCCAGTTCTTCGTTGGTGGATTGCAGTTCCTCATTGGTGGACTGGAGTTCCTCGTTGGTGGATTTGAGCTCCTCGTTGGACGCATTCTGCTCCTCGTTGGTGGCTTGCAAATGCTCTTTGGTATAGGCCAGTTCGCGTTCCAGTTCTTTCACGCGCTGCTGTTCTGTTGACCCGGCTGCGCCTTTGCCGGATTTTGGTAGTGCGTGCGGCTCAGCTACCGGATGCGCCACATCCTGAAAACTCACCAGCAGCAATTTTTCGCCAAGCTCCGGATTCGGCAGCGGGCGCACGTTGAGATTGATGAGCTGGAAATGGCCGTTGGTCCTGACCGATACTTCGCGGCTTTGGAACGCGGCACTCGGGTCGTCCGCTTCCGGGTTGGCTGCGGCAAGCAGCAGTGCGCTGCGCAATTCCGCTTGCAGTCCCTCGCGCGCCATCTCGATCACGTTGAGGGTGGGATGTCCGGGTGCCGGGCGCAGGTATTTGCCGGTGTCGCCATGCACATACAAAATATCTCCCCGCACGTCGGTTACCACCGAGGCAGGCGCGTAGGATTGGAGCAGGGTGCGTTTGGTCAGTTCGGAAAAATTGATTTCCCTGGCCTTTTTGACTACTTCCTCGCTGCCTTTTATCTGGCTGTCTTTGGCCCATGCCATTCCCGATGCCATTATTGCCCGGGTGGAAACCGTGCTGCCGGTCGCACGGTAAAGTTTCCATTTACGGTTTAGCGCTTCAAATAAATCCGGATGGCTGGCGATGCTTTCCGAGGGGGAGAGCAATAACACACCGCCCGGTTTCAGCGCATAGTGGAAAGACGGGATCAGACGGTTCTGGATTTCCGCCTCCAGATAGATCATCAGGTTGCGGCAACTGAGCAGATCCAGCCGGGTAAAGGGCGGATCCTTGATAACGTTCTGGATGGCGAACACCACCATTTCGCGGATATTTTTTTTCACGCGGTAACCGGAGTCCTCCTTGACGAAGAAGCGGCGCAGCCGTTCAGGTGTGATGTCCTGGGCAATATTGGGCGGATAGAAACCGGCGCGCGCCACGGCGATGGCATCATCGTCGAGATCGGTGGCGTAGAGTTGTATCTTGCTTTCCCGATGGTTCTCTTCCATGAATTCATGCAGCAGGATGGCGATTGAATACGCTTCTTCGCCGGTGGCGCAGCCCGCTATCCAGACGCGGAATATGTAGTCGTCAGGCTTGCCCTCGAATAGCTGCGGAAAAATATCCTGTTTCAGCGCGACAAAGGCTTCCGGATCGCGGAAGAAATTGGTGACGTTGATCAGCAATTCCTTGAACAGCGCCTGTACCTCGGGCGGATGCTCTTTGAGGTAGCGCGCATACACATCCAGATCTTCGATATTGTGCATCGACATGCGCCGGTCGATGCGGCGGCCAATGGTACTCTTCTTGTATTGGGTGAAATCGTGGCCGGTAGAATTGCGCAGCTGCATCAGAATGCGATTCTGTCCGCTGGTTACCGTGGTGGGTATTTTCGCTGGCAGGTTCAGGCTGCGTACGCCGGACAGCAATGCTTCCGGCATTTTTTCCACCGGCAGGACATGGGTGGCATAACCGGCCTGAATGGCACTGATCGGCATGCCGTCGTATTTTGCCGTGGAGGGTTCCTGCACCAGCGAAATACCGCCCGTGCCGAGAATGGCGCGCAGTCCCAGCGTGCCGTCCGAGCCCGTGCCGGACAGGATGATACCAATCGCCTGTTCGCCCTGATCTTCTGCCAATGAGCGCATGAAGGCATCAATCGGCATGCGCAGCCCGCGCGGCTGTTCCGGCACGCTCAGTTGCAGCGCGCCGTGGAAGATCGCCATGTCGCGGTTGGGCGGGATCGCATACACATGGTTGGGTTTAACTTTCATTTGATCCTGCGCCTCGATCACCGGTATGGAGGTGATGCGCTGCAGGATTTCGCTGAGTATGCTGCTGTGGCTTGGGTCGAGGTGCGACACCAGCACAAAGGCCATATTGCTGTCGGGCGGGACAAGACGGAAAAATTGTTCGAATGCTTCCAGTCCCCCGGCAGAAGCTCCGAGGCAGACGATGGGGAAACCGGTCGCTTCCGCCGCTGACTGTGACTCCTGAATCGGCTGTGATTTTCCGGTGGCGGTTATGCTCGTGGATGGGGTTTTATCTTGCCGGGGATTATTTTTTTTGGTGGCCACGATGATTCCTTTGCGGAGAACTGGGTGCGAACAGCGGTAGAGGATACTACCATTTCAATCACGTTTCAGCGGTGAAGTGTTGCAACCCGCAGGATGGCTTATACATATATGAATTTGTTAATTAAGGCATATAATCTGTAATCGCGGCGTTTTATGACAGGTTCGACGGTCGGCGTTCGATCATGTAGTTCAATTGTTTGCTCGGGGAGAATGATATGCGGATGGCGATGATAGGATTGGGCAAGATGGGCGGCAACATGGTGCGCAGATTGCGCCGTGGCGGTATCGAGGTGGCGGGTTACGACCGTGCGGCGGAAGTAGTCGCGCAGCTTGCCGCAGAGGAGGGCATGCTTGCCGCCTCGTCGGTGGCCGATGCGGTAGCGAAACTTTCCGCACCGCGCGTGGTATGGCTGATGTTGCCGAGCGGTGATCCGACCGAGCAGCAGTTACGCGCGCTGGTGCCGCTGCTGTCCAAAGGTGACATCATCGTGGACGGCGGCAATTCGAATTATCACGACAGCCAGCAGCGCGGCGCATGGCTGGCGGAGCAGGGCATAGGCTTTATGGATTCCGGCACATCAGGCGGCATATGGGGACTGGAGAACGGTTATTGCCTGATGGTTGGCGCGAGCGACGAAGTGGCGAAAACCATGATCCCCATCCTGCAAGCTTTGGCTCCCGCTGCGGATCGCGGTTGGGCGCATGTCGGGCCGGTTGGCGCGGGACACTTCACCAAGATGATCCACAACGGTATCGAGTACGGCATGATGCAGTCGTTCGCCGAGGGGCTGGAACTGCTGCGCGGCAAAAAAGAATTCGGGCTGGACTTGGCACAGATCACCGAGTTGTGGCGGCACAGTTCGGTGGTGCGCAGCTGGTTGCTCGACCTCACCGCGGAAGCGCTGAAACACGACCAGGAACTGACGCAGATCGCGCCGTATGTGCCGGATTCCGGCGAAGGGCGCTGGACGGTGGTGGAAGCGATTGATCAGGGTGTCGCCGCACCGGTGTTGACGCTGGCGTTGCAAATGCGCTTTACCAGCCAGGACGGAACCGGTTACGGTTACCGCCTGTTGTCCACCATGCGCAATGCGTTCGGCGGTCACGCAGTCAAACAAAACTAACGCTAAACGTGAAATTCGCGCAGCGATTCGTTTGCTCCCTCGCCCGCTTGCGGGAGAGGGTTGGGGAGAGGGAAACGGGCATGACAAGTTTTATAATCAGGGGTGGCATCTTTGCCATGCCCGTTAGGACGGAAAAATGAAAACCATCGAACCCTGTACGCTGGTGATCTTCGGCGCGGCCGGCAATCTGAGCAAGCTCAAACTGATCCCGTCGCTGTTTCGTCTGGAGTTGGTCAATCGTTTGCCGGAGCATGTGGTGATACTCGGTTGCAGCATCGAGCTGCGCGAGCGCGATGAATGGATCGCAGAGGTCGTCAAGATGCTGGAACCGGTCTATCCCGAGGGAATCGACAAAGTAGCGTTGGAGCGGTTTTGCGCCCGCATGCATTACCACGCCATCCCGCCCGGCGATGATGCAGCCTATCTGCGTCTTAAGCAGACGCTGGAAGGGAGTAACACTTTTCCGCCGAATGTGGTGTTCTACATGTCGGTCAGCCCGGCTGCATTCCCTGAAATCGTGGATAAATTGGGCAATGTGGAACTGCTCAAAGAGAAGCACGGCTGGCGCCGCGTGGTGATCGAAAAGCCGTTCGGTTACGATCTGTTGAGTGCGCAGACCCTGCAAGGCAGCCTGTACAAACATCTGAACGAACCTCAGATCTACCGCATCGACCATTACCTCGGCAAAGGCACAGTGCAGAACGTGATGGTGTTCCGCTTCGCCAACCTGTTGCTGGAGCCGCTGTGGAACCACCATTACATCGACCATGTGCAGATCACCCAGTCCGAGACGCTGGGGGTAGGCGGGCGGGCCGGTTATTACGAGGGAGCCGGTGCGCTGCGCGACATGATCCAGAGCCACCTGTTGCAACTGATGGCTTTGGTGGCGATGGAGCCGCCGTTGACCATTGCAGCCGAACATTTGCGCGATGAGAAAGTAAAAGTACTGAAGGCGATCCGGCCGATCACACAAAACTCGGTGCATGCGCATGCGTTTCGCGCGCAGTACGCCAGCGGCAGCATCAATGGCCAAACGGTTCCCGGCTATCTGGAGGAGGCGGGCGTGGCGCAGGACAGCACCACGGAAACTTACGCGGCGGTTAAATTGTTCGTCGATAACTGGCGCTGGGCGGGCGTGCCGTTTTATCTGCGCACCGGCAAGCGCATGGCGGAAGGCAGCTCGGCGATCTGCGTGCGTTTTAAAACACCCCCGCAGGATTTGTTGCGCAAAACCCGTCAGGGGCCGCCGCAGCCGAACTGGATCATGTTGGGCATCCAGCCGGACGACTGCATGAAGATCGAGATGCAGGTCAAGGTGCCTGGGCTGGATCTGCACACCCGCTCCCTCAGTCTGGATGCGACTTACCGCAAGAATACCGATGTGGATTTCGATGCCTATGCGGGACTGTTGCTGGACGTAATGCAGGGCGATCCTTCGCTGTTTCTGCGTATCGACGAAGTGGAAGCGGCGTGGCGTGTGGTCGATCCGATCCTCAAGGTGTGGGCGATGGAGCGCGATTTCATCAATACTTATCCGTCCGGCAGTTGGGGGCCGCGCGGCACCTACCGTCTGTTCGACCGCGAAGACCAGTTCTGGCGCCATTCGCTGAGTCTGGACGGTGCCAATCTGGAAGCGTACTGATATCTTGAATCATTTCCTTTCAGGCGATATCGGCGGAACCAAGACGCGCCTTGCGGTCATCGTGGTCAGCGGCACGCGCGTCCGGATTGTGCATGAAGCTTCTTACCCAAGCCGTGATTACACCGCGTTTGAAACGTTGCTCGGCGAGTTTATTGCCGGAATTGAGTCTCCGGCTGTTGCGGCTTTCGGCATTGCCGGCCCGGTGCAGGGCAGGGTGGTGCAGACCACCAATCTGCCCTGGCATATTGATGCCGATGCGTTGCAGCGGCAATTCGGTTTTGCGCGCTGCACCCTGCTCAACGATCTGGAAGCAACCGCCTGCGGTTTGCCAGCCTTGGGTACGGATGACGTAATGACTTTGCAAACCGGAGCTCCTGATGCCAGCGGTAATGCCGCGGTGATCGCGGCGGGCACGGGGTTGGGCGAGGCCGGTCTGTTTTGGGACGGGCAACATTATCATCCGTTCGCCAGCGAAGGCGGGCATGCCAGCTTCAGCCCCGGCGATGAACTGGAGATTGCCTTCCTGCGCCACCTCCGCCAACAGCACCGTCACGTCAGTTGGGAGCGTGTCGTTTCCGGCATGGGGTTGGTGAGCCTGCATGAGTTTCTGTGCATTCACCACAATGTCGCCGCGCCGCAATGGCTGGCGGAACAAATGGGCAGCGGCGATGCTGCTGCGGCCATTTCTGCCGCCGCGTTGTCCGGTCGCGATGAAATTTGCGTTGAGACGCTAAACCGGTTTGTGCGCCTGTACGGTGCGGAAGCGGGCAATCTCGCGCTCAAGGTGATGAGCCGCGGCGGGTTGTATCTGGGCGGCGGCATCGCGCCGAAGATAGTGCCGCTGTTGCAGATCGGCGCGTTCCTCGATGCGTTCCTGAACAAGGGCCGGATGCGCCCGCTGTTGGAAGCCATGCCGGTCAGGGTGATTCTGAATGATCGTGCTGCGCTGTTCGGCCCGGCTTTGCGTGCCGCGCAACTTGCTCATGGTGCGTTGTGAGCACTTGTAACTTGCCGAACGGGCAGGGCAAAAATGCCGCCCCTGATAATGAAACTTGCCCTGCCCGTTTCCCTCTCCCCAACCCTCTCCCGCAAGCGGGCGAGGGGGCGAACGAATCGCTACGCGGGTTTCACATTAACGCCAATGCCGTTTTTATCCATGAGGATATTGATGATCTGAGCCTCGCGGTTGCGCAGCGCATTGCGGCAGCGGCAGCGCAGGCGATAGCCGCACGCGGCGTGTTTAATTTGGTGCTGGCCGGCGGTGAAACGCCGCGCCGCTGCTACGAAAAACTGCGTGATCTCGCCATCGATTGGGCGCACGTCCAGCTCTATATCGGCGACGAACGCTGTCTGCCCGAGGGCGATGCACAGCGCAACGACACGATGATTCGCGCTACCCTGCTGGAGTATATTGCCATCCCGCCGGGCAACATCCATTTCATCCCGTCCGAATTGGGGGCAAATGCCGCCGCTGCCGACTATGCAGCCACGCTGGAACAGGTCGCGGCATTGGACATGGCGCTGCTGGGCATGGGCGAAGACGGGCATACCGCCAGCCTGTTCCCGGATAATCCGGCCAGCGAAAACGCGGCATTGGCCGTGCCGGTATTCAATTCGCCCAAACCACCGCCGGAACGGGTTTCGATTGGTTTGGATACATTGAGCAAAGTGCGGCAGAAACTGTTTCTGGTGGCAGGCGCGGGAAAGCGCAGTGCATTGGAACAGATGTCGCGCGGGATATTGCTGCCCGCCGCGCGGGTGAAGAATGCCGAGTGGCATATCGACCGTGCGGCATTGCCACCGGCTTAGTTTTTTGTGTTAAAAATGGCAACAATTTTGTAGGGTGCGTTCACCCAACCGTTCGCCCTGAGGTATCGAAGGGCCTGCATCAGGTGGTTCGATACCTCACCACGAACGGATAAAATGAATGGCATATTTCGTGCAGTTCGTGTTTTTCGTGGACGGACTGAGGTTTTCAGGTTTACAGGGATTTACTACATCTGCATAAGGAGCAACACATGGCACTACAAGGACAAATCGCACTGGTGACCGGCGCAAGCCGCGGTATCGGTCAGGCTATCGCGCTGGAACTCGGCAAGCAGGGCGCGACGGTGATCGGCACCGCGACCAGCGACGCGGGCGCGCAGTCGATCAGCGCGTATCTGGCAGCGGCGGGTATCAAAGGCGCGGGCATGGCGTTGAACGTCAACGACGCGGCGCAGACTGAGCAGGTGCTGGGCGAGTTGCGCAAGCAGTTCGGCGAAATCTCGATACTGGTGAACAACGCCGGTATTACCAAGGACAACCTGCTGGCGCGCATGAGCGACGAAGAGTGGGACGACGTGCTGGCGACCAACCTCAAGTCGGTGTTCCGTCTTTCCCGCGCCGTGCTGCGCGCGATGATGAAGGCCAGAGGCGGGCGTATCATCAGTATCGGTTCGGTGGTCGGCAGTATGGGCAATCCCGGCCAGTCCAATTACGCCGCGTCCAAGGCGGGCATGATCGGCTTCACCAAATCCCTCGCGCAGGAAATCGGCAGCCGCAATATCACCGTGAATTGCGTCACGCCGGGCTTCATCGACACCGACATGACCCAGGGGCTGGGCGAAGAACAGCGCGCCAAACTGGTCGAGCATGTGCCGCTGAAGCGCCTCGGACAAGCCACCGATGTCGCTGCCGCCGTAGCTTTTCTTGCCGGGCCGGGCGCGGCTTACATCACCGGCGTCACATTGCACGTGAACGGCGGGATGTACATGGAGTAGGGCGGTTGCAAAAGAAATTTCGACGATCGAAAGGGGACTTTCATGCTCACTGTTTCTGATGATCCAAATGCGGCGTTTATCGGCAAATGTTTTTTAATCATTGACGATTTTCAGGGCATGCGCTCGATGATGCGCGAAATGCTCAGAACCTTCGGCATCAAGAACATTGACACAGCGGCCACCGGAAATGAGGCGATCGCTTTTCTGGAAAAAAACAAATATGACGTTGTGTTGTGCGACTTCAATCTGGGTACCGGCAAGAACGGACAACATACGCTTGAAGAAGCGAAATTCCGCGGATTGATCGGCCCCTCGACCGCCTGGATGATCGTTACCGCCGAGAAGACCGCGGACATGATATTCGGCGCGGCCGAGTATATGCCGGACGATTACATTCTCAAGCCGGTCAATGAGGCCACCATGAGGGGGCGGCTGGAAAAAGTGATCGCCAGAAAAGCGGTATTGGTCGATATTGAAAAAGCCATGCGCGCCAAGGATTTTGAGCGCGCCATCGCGCTCTGCGACGAAGTGATGGCAACCAGCAAAGTTAATACTACCGAGGTGCAGCGTATTAAAACCAGCACACTGCTGGCCACAGGACAACACGATCTCGCCCAGCAGGCATTCGAGCAGATACTGGCCAAGCGCGACATCCCCTGGGCCAAGACCGGCCTGGGCAAAGTGGCCTATCACAAGAACGATGTAGAACGGGCACAGCAGTTGTTCCGCGAAGTGATCGGCCAGAGTTCGGCATATCTGGAAGCGCATGACTGGAGTGCCAAGTGCCACGAAGCGGTCGGTGAGCTGGAAGAAACGCAGCGCGTGCTGGTGCGCTGCACGGAATTGTCGCCGCATTCGGTGCTGCGCCAAAGAAGTCTCGCCGAAATCGCCTATAAACGCGGCGATATGGAGACAGCCGAGAAGGCGTTCCGTAAAACCATCAAGCTGGGCGAGTTTTCCGTGCATAAATCGCCGGTCGCCTACCTCGGTCTGGCAAAAGTGTGTTCACACAAGAATAATCCCGCCGAAGCTTTGCAGGTGTTGAAGAATTTGCACAAGGAATTTAAAGGGCAGGAAACCGTTCTGCACGCCAAAGTGGTGGAAGGGACGGTTTACCATGATGCCGGCGACCACATTAACGCGGGGAAAATATCCAAGGAAGTGGCCGAACTGTTCAAGTCGGATGAGAATAAAAGCGATGTCAATGTAATGCTTGAAGCTGCCCACCTGTTTCTGGCAACGGGAAACAAGGAGGCAGCCGAGAATATGGCAAAAACCATCGTCAAAAACAATCACGAAAACGCCGAATTGCTGGCGAAGGTCAACGAGCTATACGACCAGGCCGGCTTCCAGGATACCGGACAGGAGCTGGTCGATAAATCCAAACAGGAGGTTATCGAAACCAATAACCGCGGGGTGATGCTGGCCAAGGAAGGCAAGCTGGACGAGGCGATCCGCTTGCTCAGCGATGCGCATGCCATACTGCCAAACAACAAGCGCATCATGATCAATTTAGCCAATATGGCCGTGATGTCGATGCGCCAGAATGGCAGAAGCTCACAGATGATGCAGTTGGCCAAAAATTGTCTGGAGCAGGTCGCCAAACTTGAACGGCAAGAGGAGTGGTGCGCCAAGATGCAGGCAGCGCTGGATGCCATTCCGGAGTGAGCAGATTGAATGCTTCCCGCATGGTGTTTCTCGACCGCGGCACGCTGCCGGTCGCGATGCGCACTCCCGCGTTGCCGCTGCAATGGCGGGAACATGAATCCACGCCGCCGGAACGGTTGTTGGAATGCCTCGAAGATGCGGAAGTGGCGATTACCAACAAGGTGCCGCTGCGGGCCGTCTCGCTGGCGCACTTGCCCAAACTCAAACTCATTGCCGTGGCGGCCACCGGCACCAACAATGTCGATCTGGATTATTGTCGCGCGCACGGTATCGCCGTGTGCAACGTCAGCGGCTATTCCACCCATTCGGTGGCGGAACACACCTTCGCTTTACTGCTGGCGTTGCGGCGACAGATACCCGGTTACCACGCCGATATTCTCGCCGGAGCATGGCAGCGCTCGGAACATTTCGCATTGCTCAACCACCCCATGAACGACCTGCATGGCGGCATTCTTGGGATCTTCGGCTTCGGCGACATCGGCAAAGCCGTGGCGCGCATCGCGGAAGCCTTCGGCATGAAAGTGTTGGTGGCGGAACGTAAAAACGCGCCGACGATTCGGGCCGGGCGGGTGCCGTTCGAGCAGATGCTGGCCGAAGCCGATGTTGTCACGCTGCATTGTCCGCTCACGCCGGAAACAACTTCCCTCATCGCCGAACCGGAATTGCGCATAATGAAATCGTCTGCCATCCTCCTCAATGTCGCGCGCGGCGGTGTGGTGGATGAAGCCGCGCTGGCGCAAGCCCTGCGCGAAGGCTGCATCGCCGCTGCCGGAGTAGACGTGCTGACCAACGAACCACCGCGCTCCGGCAACCCGCTGCTGGAAATGGCCGGGCCGAACTGCATTATTACGCCGCACGTCGCATGGGCCAGCCAGCAATCATTGGTGCGTTTGGCCGAGGAAGTGGTGTGCAATATCGAGGCGTTTTATGCGGGTAAGTCGCGCAACCGCATTGTGTAGGGAAGGCTGTAAGCAAGGTTGGATCGGCAGGATGGAGTAATCAACGAAAAATCGAAATGCCACAAGCAGATACTGGTGAATGGTGGGAATGTGCTGCCAGAAGCAGTCGCTTTATTGCCCTTAACTATCTAGCCGCCTCGATTGTTGCGCTTAATAAGTGTTACCAGAGATTATTATAATTTACTAACAAACTATTACTAACCAATGGCGATCTATTTTGATTCTCTGACGCAGAAGCATATCGACTTCATTCGTGCCCAGAAGATGTTCTTCATCGGTTCCTGTGCGGGCGGACGCAATGTGAACATATCTCCAAAGGGGGGTATCCCGCTATGCATTCTGGGAGCAGATATGCTGGCATACCTTGATCTTTACGGAAGCAACAACCGGACTGCAGAGGATATTGCTGAAGGCTCCCCTGTGACAGTGATGTTCTGCTCGTTCGACGCAACACCGCTTATTCTCCGGCTATTTTGTATCGGGGAAATTATGAAGCCCAGCGATGCTGGATTCGATGTGCTGTTCGCTCACTGGGATGGCATAGATATAACGAAAGTGCGGCAGATATTCCTATTGAAAATATGCAAAGTGCAATCATCCTGCGGTTATGGAGTACCGATTGTCTTAGGATGGTATGGCGAGAGAAAACTGTTTGCTGTAAGGCTTGTGGCGTATTTGAATAGCCCTCTGCCTGTAGTGGCTGCAAAGATAAAAGATATGGTAAAAAAAATGTTTTATGTTTGAAATGAGGCTTGTGTAGGAAAATTTGACCGCGATATTGCATAAATTTTAAACAGAAAATTTTTCGGGTCCTATGGATTTTTCTTACAGAGCGAGAGCATCCGGTTTGTGTCGGGAGCGGCCCGTCATAGTTGAAAACTGACTGGAAGCGGAAGGTCTTAGTATTATGTTGACGCTGCTTCTTCCAGATTTATCTCCAGCTCCAGCCAGCTTTCTTCCAGTACCTCGACTTTGCTTTCCAGTTTTTCGCGCCGGACGTTCAGGTCGGTGATGAAGTCGCTGCTGCATTCGCTATAGGTGGACGGGTCGCCGAGCTGGCGGTTGATTTCGCTCAGTTCGGTTTGCGCCTTGTTCAGTTCGGTTTCGAGTTTGGTCTGTTTGGATTGCAGCGCCTTGCGGTTGGGCTTGGGTGCGGTTTTTTGCAGCGGTTTTTCCGGTTTGGCTTGCGCCGTTTCGCGCGGGCGGCGCGCTTCGATCCAGTTTTTGTAGTCTTCCAGGTCGCCGTCGAACAGTTTGGCATTGCCGTCGGCAACCAGCCACAGCTCGTCGGCCACGGCGCGAATTAAACTCCGGTCGTGGGACACCAGCACCACCGCGCCGGTGTATTCCTCTAGCGCGAGGGTGAGCGCGTCGCGCATGTCCAAATCGAGGTGGTTGGTCGGTTCGTCGAGTAATAATAGATGCGGCTTTTGCCAGGCCAGCAGCGCGAGCGCTAGGCGGCTTTTTTCGCCGCCGGAGAAACTTGCCACCGGACGGTCTTCGTCGTTGCCGGCCAAGCCGAAGCGGCCGAGGAAGGTGCGCAGCGTCAGCGCGGTTTCCTTCGGTGCGAGCCGTTCCATATGCTGCAGCGGGGTGGCCGCGCTGTCGAGGTTTTCCAACTGGTGCTGGGCGAAGTAGCCAATGCGGATGTCCGGGGTGATTTCCCGTTTTCCCGAGGTGGGTGCCAATTCGCCGACCAGCAGCTTGATTAGGGTGGATTTGCCCGCTCCGTTCGGCCCGAGCAGCGCGATGCGCGCTCCGGCACGCAGCACCAGCTCGATATTGCTAAACACTTTTTTGTCGCCATAGCCGAAGCCCATGTTTTCGGCACGCAGCAGCAAGTCGGGGCTGCGTTCCGGTGCTTCGATTTCCAGTTCGAAATGGCCGTCGGCGATATGCGCCGGGGCAATGCGGGTGAGCCGCTCCAGCGCCTTGATGCGGCTCTGCGCCTGTTTGGCCTTGGTGGCTTGGGCGCGGAAGCGGCGCACGAAATCTTCCATGTGCGCGATCTTTTCCTGTTGGCGCTCGAAGGCCTGGTTTTGCTGGGCGAGGCGCTCGGCGCGGGTGCGCTCGAAGTCGTCGTAGTCGCCGGCATAGCTGTCGATCACGAGGTCGTGGACATGCGCAATGCGGTTGACGGTGGCGTTGAGGAATTCGCGGTCATGCGACACCAGCAGGATGCTGCCGGGATAGCGCGACAGGTATTGCTCGAGCCACAGAATCGCTTCGAGGTCGAGGTGGTTGGTCGGTTCGTCGAGCAGCAACAGGTCGGCGCGGTGCATCAGCGCGCGCGCCAGATTGAGGCGCATGCGCCAGCCGCCGGAGAAGCTGGTCACCGGCCGTTCCAGCGAGTCGCTGGCGAAGCCCAGCCCGTTCAGCAATTGCGCGGCGCGCGCCTTGGCTCCGTAACCGTCGATGGCCTCGAACTGGTGCTGGGCTTCGAACCATGCGCTGTCATGCTGTTCCCTCGCAAGGATTTTCTCCAGTTGGCGCAACTGCACATCGCCGTCCAGCACGAACTCCAGCGCGGGCTGCGCGGAGTTAGCGATCTCCTGTTCCACATAGGCGATAGTCTTGCCGCTTTGCAGCGAAACCTCGCCGCTGTCGGGTTTGAGTTCGCCGCGGATTAGCCGGAACAATGTGGATTTGCCGCAGCCGTTCTTGCCAACCAGCCCGATGCGCTGGTTGGCGAACGCCTGTAGATTCGCCTGCTGGAACAGCGGTATGCCGCCTTGGAGGTAAGTCAGATTCTGGATGTTTAGCATGGCGCAATGATAACAGGGAGCCTTCTGAAAGCAGAATTTGTCGCGACAATTTGACACAATCACTTCTGTCGCCTGATAATCCGCCCATGAACTCTCTGCACACCCTCCATCACACACCAGCCTCCCTTATTCAGGTTCGCCTGATCGCGCGCCTGCGCGCGGTATGGCATTTCGCGCAGGGTGGCCCGGAGAGTTAGCGTTCAAGTACAGTAGTCGTTAGCAGCTCCCCCAAAAGGCCACGAATGTTTCTGTGGCCTTTTTTGTTTCTTGTCGTTGCTGTTTTTAGTTTGGAGTAAATACTATGTCGCTGCCTGCCGCATTCGTTTCGGTCATCCTGATCTGGTCCACCACACCGCTGGCGATCAAGTGGAGTTCGCTCGGTGTCGGGTTTAGTTTTGCGCTGCTGTCGCGCATGCTGATTGGCGTGCTGTTGTGCGCGCTGTTGCTGGCGGTGTTGCGTATCCGTTTTCCGCTGCATCGCAGGGCACGCCTGAGCTATCTGGCCAGCGGGCTGAGTATGTTCAGCGCGATGGCGCTGACTTACTGGTCGGCGCAGTTCGTCAGTTCGGGCATGATCTCGGTGATGTTCGGGTTGTCCCCGCTGATCACCAGTCTGGGGGCGGCATTGTGGCTGAAAGAGGAGGCGATCACGCCGAGCAAACTGGCGGGCATGTTGCTGGGGCTGGCCGGCCTGGTGCTGGTGTTTCACGGCGGGCTGGGTCTCGGCAAGGGCGCGCTGACCGGTCTGGCAGTGTTGTTCGTCGCGGTGGTGCTGCAATCGCTGGGGCTGGTCTGGATCAAGAAGATCGGCGATGACAGCCCGCCGATGGCAACTACCTTGGGCACCCTGATGGTGGGAGTACCGCTGTTCTTTCTGGTCTGGTGGCTGATCGACGGGCATTGGCCCGCGGCGATGCCCGAGCGCGCGGTGGCCGCGATTGTGTATCTGGGCGCGTTCGGCTCGGTGCTGGGATTCGTGCTGTATTACTACATGATCAAGCATATGGAGACGGGGCGAATTTCTCTGATCATGCTGGTTACGCCGGTGCTGGCGCTGTTGCTCGGGCATGGTCTAAACAACGAGGAGGTGCTGCCGCATGTGTGGTTCGGCACGCTGTTTATTTTGCTCGGGTTGAGCCTGCACCGCTGGGGTGCGCAGTGGCTGGCATATCTGCCGGTACGCAGCCGGGGCGGATAACTGGAGCAATGTAGCGTGCGCTGTGTGCGCGATTCCTGAATGATGTCGTGCGCGCAGCGCACGCTACGCTTTGCCGAACAGTTCCGCCCACAGTTCCCCGCTGGCGCGCGTGTCAATCTCTTCATGCTGAATGCGGCACTGCGATTGGTTGTTGAGCCGCATGCGGTGCTGTATCTGGCGCAAGTGGCGATACAGGGTGCGGCTAGCTTCGGCCAGCTCGGCGCGGATCAATCCGAATTCGGCCGCCATTTTCAGCAAGGCCAGATTGCCGACATTCGCCGCCAGTTGCGGATGCTGGTGGGCATGGGCGAGCACCAGATACTGCACGATGAATTCGATGTCCACCATGCCGCCGCTGTCGTGCTTGATGTCAAATAATTCGGTATTGTTGGGATGACCGTCGCGCATTTTCTGGCGCATTTCAATGATCTCTTTGCGCAATGCGGCCAAGTCACGCGGCTGGCACAGCACTTCGCGGCGGATATCTTCAAATGCCGTGCCGACACCGGCATCGCCGGCACAGAAACGGGCGCGCGACAGTGCCTGATGTTCCCACACCCAGGCCTGGCTGCGCTGGTATTCGGCAAAGGCCGCGATGGAACTCACCAGCAAACCGCTGGCGCCGTTCGGTCGCAGGCGCAGATCGGTCTCGTACAAGCGCCCGGATGAGGTGTGGCTGCCCAGCAGCGAGTTGATGCGCTGCCCCAACCGCGCGTAGATTTCCTGCGCATCGGGATGGTCATCATCGTACAGGAAGATCAGGTCAAGATCAGAGGCATAGCCGAGTTCCTTGCCGCCCAATTTGCCGTACGCGATGATGGCGAACTTCGCATCTTCGCGGTGTTTTTTGCGCGCGTTGTTCCAGCACAGTTTCAGCATGTGGCGCAGGATCATGTCGGCGAGATCGCTCAGGTGGTCGCTGAGTTTTTCCAGCGGCAACAGACCTTGCAGGTCCATCGCCAGCAGACGGAATATCTGTTCCTGCTGTACATGGTGCAGCACCTCTATTTGTCGCTCCTCGTCGCCCGCACAATCGGCAAAGCGGTTTTGCAGTTCGAGATCGATTTGCGGCCATTCCGGCGGCTGGTAGATTTCGCGCGAATCCAGCAATTCGTCGAGCAGGGCGGGGTGCTGCATCAGGTACTCGCCGGCCCAACTGCTGGCCGCAACCAGACTTACCATGCGCTGCATGGCCTGGGGGTATTCGGCGAGGAAAGCGAGATAGGCGGCGCGGCGGCTGATCGCTTCCAGCAGGGCCAGCAATCTGGACAGCGTCGCATCGGGGTCGCCGTGTTGCGCGCTCAGCGCGACTAGTTGCGGAACCAGTTTGTCCAGCCGTTGACGGCTGAGATCGGGCAACTGCCGGTAGCGGTTGCCGTTGCGCAGTTGCTGCAAGCGTTGTGCGGTATCCGCTGCCGCGCGATACCCCAGACTTTCGAGGTGTGCACTCAATTCTTCATCGCTCACGCCTTCATTCCAGAACTGTGCAGCGTTTTGCGCTTCCTGCTGCTCGCCGAAGATTTGCCCGAATTGCTGGCTGACCAGCGCGCGATGGCGGTCGAGCTGTTCCAGCAGCGCGGCGAAATCGGGGTAGCCCATGGCTTCAGCAATTATTGCCTGATCTTCGGGTTTTTCCGGCAGTTCCTGGGTCTGCTGGTCGTCCAGATATTGCAGCCGGTGTTCCAGATTGCGCAGGAAAACGTAGGCTTCATCCAGTCCGGCAACCACTGCTGCGGGTAGTTGGTTGTTACGGGCGAGTTGCTGCAGGGTCGCCTGGGTCGGGCGGATGCGCAGCTGGGCATCGCGTCCGCCGCGGATCAGCTGGAACACCTGCGCGGTGAATTCGATCTCGCGTATTCCGCCGGGGCCGAGTTTGATGTTGTTGAGCCGGTCGCGGCGCTGTACTTCCTGGCGGATTTGCGCGTGCAGTTTGCGCATCGAGTCGATTGCGCCGAAGTCGAGGTATTTGCGGAACACGAACGGTTGCGTCAGGCTCGCCAGTTCATTGATGTGAAGTTCGCGCAGCGATTCGTTTGTCCTTTCTCCCGCTTGCGGGATAACCAGCGACTTGGCTGCGGTCTCTTGCGGCCTAGTCGAATGGCTAGTTGTTTTATCCAGAGAGTTAGAGAGAGGGGTTTTAAGCGGGAAAGGGCTCTGCGCCGGCGCTATCACCCTCGCCTTGATCCATGCGTAGCGTTCCCATTCACGCCCCTGGCTGACCAGATATTCTTCCAGCGCGGCGAAGCTGGTCACCAGCGGGCCGCTGTCGCCGTATGGGCGCAAGCGCATGTCCACGCGGAACACGTAGCCGTCTGCGGTGAGTTCGTTGATGATGTTGATTAGGCGGCGACCCAGCCGGGTAAAAAACTCGTGGTTGCTCAGCTTTCTGGGGCCGTCGGTTTCGCCGTCTTCCGGATAGACGAAAATCAGGTCAATATCGGAAGAAACATTCAGTTCGCAACCGCCCAGCTTGCCCATACCGATGATGAGCAGTTCCTGCGCCGTCCCACTGGTTTCACCCAGAGGGATGCCAAATTGCGTTTGCAAGGTTTGCATCAGACAGGACTGCGCCTGTTGCACGCATATTTCCGCCAGCGCGGTCATTGCCAGCATTACCTCATTCAAATCGGCCAGACCGTTGAGGTCGCGCAGGATCAGTTTGACCATCACCTGCTTGCGCAAGCGGCGTACGGCGCGAGCCAAAGAAGCCTCCGAATCAAACAAGTCTGTCGCGGTAGCGACTCGATTGCTCCCTCCCCCGCTTGCGGGGGAGGGTTGGGGAGAGGGAGCGGACTGGAGCAACAGCGCCTGCATTTCCGCGCGGCTGCATGGCGAGGTGTAATTGGCCTGCAACCAATCCAGCAGCGGACGGTCAATTTCCAGCAGGTGTCTGGCATAGCGGCTGCAGTTCAGCGTTTTTTTCAGCAAGTCTTCAAAATTTGCCGTCAGTGAGTGGGTTGCAATATTCATCGGGGAGCGCATTCAAGTTAGAATGCGTATTGTCTTATGATTAGAAGCCAGTCGCTAGTCGTTAGTTATCAGCCACCGGTTGGTTTAACTAACGACTAGCGAGTAAATACTGAATCCATGTTGAATTCATTTCCCTTTCGCCTGCTTTGGCACAGCCTTAACTGGTTGACGCGACTTGCTATTGTCGCGTCGGCAGTTATGGCTGTGCTGGTGGCGGTGGTGATTATCGTGCTGCGCTATTGGGTACTGCCGGATATAGAGCAGTATCACGGCAAGATTACCGCTTCACTGGCCAGCGCAATCGGCAATCCGGTCACTATCGGCAAGATCGAGGGGGATTGGCAGGGTTTACGGCCGCGCCTGAATTTCAGCGATGTGCGCATTCTGGATGAGATGCAGCAACCGGCTTTAGTACTGCCCAACATAAACACCAGTGTATCGTGGATGTCTCTATTCACAGCCGAACTGCGTTTGGCCAGCCTCGAGATTTACCGGCCGGAGTTGCTGATACGCCGCGATACACAAGGAAAAGTTTACATTGGCGGCATTGCTGTTTCCAAGCAAAGCGATGATGCCGACTTGGCGGACTGGTTATTGCACCAGTCGCGCATGGTGGTGCGCGATGCGCTGATCGTTTGGCTCGACGAGAAACGCGATGCCCCCCCGCTGGTGTTGGTGGATGTGAATGTGCACATTGAGAGTCTGTTCAAACATCACCAGTTTGCCATGCGTGCCGTGCCGCCCGGCGAACTGGCAACCCCTTTGGATGTGCGCGGCGATTTTTACGGTAAAAGTTTTGATGCCTTGAACGAGTGGAGAGGTCAGTTGTTTACGCAACTCGATCACACCGATATCACCGCATGGCGTCCCTGGCTGGATTTACCCAAGGAATTTAGCCGTGGCCGCGGTGCATTGCGCGGCTGGTTGGGTTTTGATGGCGGCAGAATTGCACAGGTCACAGCCGATCTGGCTTTGCTCGATGTGGCAACCAGACTGGCCGACGATGTACCGGAAATGCTGTTGCTCGATTTGCGCGGGCGTGCCGTATGGAAATATTTGGACGGTGGGATGGAGATTTCCACCAGACATCTGGCGATGCGATTGCTGAACGGCATCGAATTACAACCCACGGATTTTTATTTTCGCACCGAAACGGCAAACAGCTCCGCCAGCACCGAGCTGCGCGCTAATTTGCTGCAATTGGAAAGTCTCGCCGGTTTGGCCAATTTTTTGCCGCTGGATGCACGGCTTCGCGCCCAACTGGATGACTATGCGCCAAGGGGGAGAGTATCCAACCTGAACGTGCAATGGCAAGGTTCGTCCGGCAAGCTGGATAGCTACAAGATCAAGGGGAAATTCGAGAATCTGGCCGTGCGTAAAGTTGGCGATATGCCCGGGTTTTCCGGTTTGTCGGTGGATGTGGACGGCAACGACGCAAGCGGTATGCTGGACATCAAATCGCATCAATTGTCCGTCGATGCGCCGGGGGTGATGCGCGAACCGTTGTTTTTCTCCATTTTTACCGGGCAGGCCGGATGGCAAAAGAAACGCGGCGAATTATTGGTCACCGTCGATAATATTGCCGTTGCTAACGACGATCTGGCGGGCAATTTGTTTGGCAGTTATCAGACCAAGGCGGGCACACTGGGCGTGCTGGATCTGACGGTTGGTCTTACGCGCGGCGATGTCAGGCGGGCCGCCCGTTATACCCCGCTGGTGGCACTGGACAGGGAAGATAGCGACTGGCTGGAAGGCGCAATGCTGGCTGGGCATACCGAGGATTTTCGCGTGCGCATCAAGGGCAACCTGAGCGATTTTCCGCTGGACGGGGGCGAGGATGCACTGCTTGAGATCGGCGGACATGCGCGGGATGTCATGGTGGAATTCGACAAGTCATGGCCGCGCATCGAAAACATCGCCGGTGAATTCTGGATTCGCGGCAACAAACTTGAAGTTAAGTCTCCGCTTGCAACGACGCTGGGAGCCAATTTGCAAAACTTCACGGTTACCCTGCCGGACCTGATGAGCGAGGATTTGCCATTGGAAGTAAAAGGCGATGCGACAGGGGCAAGCAATACATTTTTGCAATACATCCAGCAAAGCCCGGTACGCGGCTATATAGACGGCTTCACCGACGGGATGAGCGCCAGCGGCAACGGGCATCTCGAGCTGTTTGTACGTGTCCCGTTGTTGGGTAGTAAGCCGGTGACAGTGTCGGGTAGCCTGCGCGTGCAGGATAACGATATTAATTTGGGCGAAGGTGTTCCGTTGTTGCGCAAGACGCACGGCGAGTTGAAATTCACCGAATCGAATATGACCGCCAGTAATGTGTCGGCAGAAATATTGGGCGGAGCTGCCAGCATGAACGTTCAGACCGGCGAGGGCGGATTGGTTCATGCCAGCGTTAAAGGGCGTACCAATCTCGATGTATTGCGCAAGGTCGAACCGTCTCCGTTGCTGAATTATTTGCGCGGGGGGGCAGAATGGGATGCCGACATCAATGTGGTTAAAAAATCCGCACAGGTGGTCATCAATTCCAATTTGCAGGGGCTGAGCTCAAGTCTGCCTCCGCCTTTTGCCAAACCGGCCAATGCTGTGATGCCGTTTCATATGGAAAAGAAGAATATTGACGATGGGCAGGATCTCATTAGCGCCCAACTGGGCAATCTGTTGAGTGTAAGGCTGGTGCGGCGCGAAGAAAACGGGGCGATGTTGGTTAGGCGCGGTGTGGTGAGGTTCGGCGATCGGCTTAGACCGGCTAAAGCCGAAGGTGCGAGAGAGATTTTACGCGGTAAAGACGGCGTGCGAATAATCGGCAGCCTGCCAGTGTTGTCGATGCAAGGATGGGAGGGCTTGGCAAGCGTTTCGTCAGGCCCCGGTCCGGCGCTGCCGATTACCGGGGTAAATCTGTCGATCGATAAAATTACCGGCTATGGGCAAGCTATCAATCGGGTGCGTATCAATGCGGCCAAGCGCGGCGAGGGGTTGGCCGCGCAGTTGTCCAGTAATGCGGTGAACGGTGAAGTTGTATGGCAACCGCACGGTTTTGAAACAGGCGGGAAGCTCATTGCACGGCTGCGTAATCTGCAACTATCGGACGAAGATCAGCCTGTGCAGCTCTCGTCCACTTCCGGCAAAGCACTGCAGACTGCACAGACTACCCGTCCCGATAGCCTGCCCGCGCTGGAAGTTGGGATCGAGAACCTGCAAATAAAAGGCAAGCAAGTTGGTCGCTTCGAGCTGGTTGGACATCCGGAAGGGGCTGATTGGCGGTTGCGTCGCCTGCGTGTCACCAATCCGGACGGTAGTTTGACCGGAGATGGCATTTGGCGCGGTGGCAATGAGCAGACGCAAGTCAATCTGCAACTGGATATTAGCGATGCGGGGCAGATACTGGCGCGTTCCGGTTATCCGAATGCCGTCAAGAACGGTAGCGGAAAACTGGTTGCCAACTTGTTGTGGGCCGGTTCACCGGATGAGTTTGGTTATGCTACTCTGGACGGCACGCTCAAACTGGATACCGGCAAGGGACAGTTTATCAAGATGGAGCCTGGTATCGGTAAATTGCTCAGCGTCCTCAGTTTGCAGGCTTTACCCAAGCGAATCACGCTGGATTTTACCGACGTGTTCAGTGACGGTTTTCAGTTTGACAATATTAACGGCAATGCGACCATCCGGCATGGTGTGATGGATACACAGGATTTTCATATTGACGGATCGTCCGCCAAAGTGACCATGAAGGGCAGTGTCGATCTGAATCGCGAAACGCAGAATTTGCGCGTGGTAGTGCTGCCGACTATCGGCGACAGTGTATCCCTGCTTGGCGCGTTTGCCGCAGGACCGGTGGTGGGTATTGGTTCGCTCATCGTCAACAAAGTGCTGGGTAATCCGCTCGATAAGTTGGTGTCGTTTGAATACAATGTCAGCGGCACTTGGAGCGACCCGAATGTGGTCAAGATTGGCGAGGGGCCGGTTAAGAAAGAAGTGCCTGCCAAGGAAAATGAAACTTATTTAATCAATCAATAAACGGAAAGTAATTCATGTCTCAGGAAAATCCCACCCAGCAACATGCCGCACCAATCAGCGCGTTTAAGGTCGCCGCCATCCAGATGGCTTCCGGCCCGAATGTGGCGGGTAATTTGAGCGAGGCGCGCCGCCTTATCGCCAAAGCCGCCGAGCAGGGAGCGCGTCTGGTGGTGCTGCCGGAATTTTTTGCCATTATGGGCATGAACGATCAGGACAAGGTCAAGGTGCGCGAACAGCCGGGGCAGGGGCCGATCCAGTCGTTTCTCGGCGAAACCGCTCGCCAACACAAGGTATGGCTGGTGGGTGGCTCGATCCCGCTGGCATCCAACGAACCCGGCAAAGTGCTGAATAGCTGTCTGGTGTTTGACGAACAGGGTAAGCAAGTGGCGCGTTATGACAAGATCCACCTGTTCGGTCTGGAGTTGGGTAACGAACGCTATGACGAAGCCAAGACCATCGAGCCGGGCAATCAGGTCGTGGTCGTGGATAGCCCGTTCGGACGCATCGGTCTGGCGGTCTGCTACGACTTGCGCTTTCCCGAACTGTTCCGTGCGATGAAAAATGTGGACATCATCGTACTGCCATCGGCATTCACCGAAACTACCGGCAAGATGCACTGGGAAGTGCTGGTGCGCGCACGTGCCATCGAAAATCTGGCTTATGTCATCGCTTCCGCACAGGGCGGCTATCACGTCAACGGTCGTGAGACGCATGGCAACAGCATGGTGGTCGATCCGTGGGGGCGGGTGCTGGACAGGCTGCCGCGCGGTTCCGGCGTGGTGATTGCCGATGTGAACCCATCTTATCAGGCCAGCCTGCGAGCCAGCCTGCCCGCGTTGTCGCACCGTATTTTGCACGGTTGTTAAAGGTGAATGCCATGACTCAGGCTGTGCCGTTTGACCAGTTATTCGCCACGGCTGAACAATCGCTGCTGGCTTCGCATTCGATTCAGACGCGCGACATCGAGCAGGTGTTCGCCAGCATGATGGCGCACCGCCTCGATTACGCCGATTTGTATTTCCAGTACAGCCGCGCCGAGAGCTGGTCGCTGGAGGAAGGCATCGTCAAATCCGGCAGCTTTAACATCGATCAGGGGGTCGGCGTGCGTGCGGTGAGCGGCGAGAAAACCGCCTTCGCCTATTCCGACGACATCAGCCTGAACGCGCTGGAAAGCGCGGCGCGAGCCACACGTGCGATTGCCGAACAGGGTGACGCACAAAGCGTGCCGTTATTGCATCACGGCTCGCGGCGCGAAATCTATCTGCCGCACGACCCGATTGCCAGCCTCAAGGATGCCGACAAAGTCGCGTTGCTGGAACGCATCGAAGGTTATGCGCGCGCACTCGATCCTCGCGTGGTGCAGGTGATGGCCGGGCTGGCCGGCGAATATGAAGTGGTGATGGTGGCGCGCAGCGACGGCCTGATGAATGCCGACATTCGCCCGCTGGTGCGTCTGTCGGTCACGGTCATCATCGAGAGTAATGGTCGCCGCGAGCAAGGTTCGGCGGGCGGCGGCGGACGGTTCAATTACGATTATTTCGACGACGCGATGCTGCGCAAATATGCCGCGCAGGCGGTGCATCAGGCCGCAATCAATCTGGATGCTGCACCGGCCCCGGCGGGCAACATGACCGTGGTGCTGGGCAACGGCTGGCCGGGTATCCTGCTGCACGAAGCGATCGGTCACGGACTGGAAGGCGACTTCAACCGCAAGGGCAGCTCGGCATTCTCCGGTCGCGTCGGCGAGCGCGTCGCGTCCGAGGGCGTGACCGTGGTGGACGACGGCACGCTTTCCAGCCGACGCGGTTCGTTGCAGATGGATGACGAGGGTAATCCCACCCAATGCACTACACTGATCGAGAATGGCATTCTCAAGGGGTATCTGCAGGACACACTTAACGCGCGGCTGATGGGTGTGCCGGTCACCGGTAACGCGCGGCGCGAATCCTACGCGCATTTGCCGATGCCGCGCATGACCAACACCTACATGCTGAATGGCGACAAAGACCCGCAGGAGATCATTGCCTCGGTGAAACACGGTCTGTACGCGGTGAATTTCGGCGGCGGGCAGGTGGATATTACCAGCGGCAAATTCGTGTTTTCCACAGCCGAAGCCTACATGATCGAAGACGGCAAAATCACCCATCCGGTCAAAGGTGCAACCCTGATCGGCAACGGCCCAGACGTGCTGACGCGCATCTCGATGATCGGCAACGACATGGCGCTCGATCCCGGTGTCGGTACCTGCGGCAAGGAAGGCCAGAGCGTCCCGGTCGGCGTGGGACAGCCGACGGTAAGAATAGACGGGTTGACGGTGGGCGGAACGGCGTAGGGGCGTATGGCAATACGCCTTATTAGATACGCCAACATGAATGTTTTGCATTTCCCATCTACAGGCGTAGTATTTGCGCATGAAAGTATCTGAGTTATTGCGGTTGTTGGAAAAAGATGGTTGGCTTGTCGTGCGTCAGCGCGGTAGCCATCGCCAATTACACCACAGCACGAAACCGGGTACCGTTACCGTTGCGGGCAAGCCGAGCGTAGATGTTCCTCCCGGTACATTAAACAGTGCGCTCAAACAGGCTGGGTTAAAGGAGTAATTACATGCGCTACATGGTCGTTGTTGAAAAAGGTTCTTCCAGTTACGGTGCTTTTGTCCCGGATTTGCCTGGATGCATCGCAGTCGGCGAAACGGAAGCAGAAGCGCTTGCGCTTATTGAAGAAGCAATCCAGTTTCATCTTGAAGACATAAAAGCAAGTGGACTTCAAATCCCGCTGCCTGCGTCAAAAAGCACTTTTGTTGAAGTGGCTCTGGCTGCTTAACACCTCATTCGAGAGAGTAAGCCAACGTGGACAGGATTGAATGATTTTTGAGTGATCAGAATTTTAAATAAAATTCAAAACACGCAAATCTAATCCGAGCTTAGCCTCTTTAAATCTGTATAGTTGAGGCTACTCTGAAAAAGTAAATGTTTGTCAGCATTTAACTTCGACGTGAGCTTAAACTAACGAAATAAAAAAACACCTCAATATTATCGGAGCAGTAATACTCGGGCTCTTAACTATTCAGTGCCTGGTAGCTGTTGCTGTATATTTTGCACATCCAGACTGGCAGGCGCGCGGGCAGTTTGGTGATATGTTTGGTGTAGTTAATGCGTTCTTTTCTGCATGCGCATTTGCAGGAATAATCTTTACCATTCTCTTGCAACGAGATGAGCTTGAATTGCAACGAATGGAGCTTAATCTGACACGGATTGAACTCCAAAGATCAGCATCAGCGCAGGAAAAGTCAGAGTACGCTCTTTCTCGCCAAGCAAATGCGGCTGATCTGACCGCTAGACTTTCAGCGATCAATAATATCCTTCAGTACATTTCTGCTGAAATTGAAATGATTGATAAACAGCTTAGCAATGGAATAAATAGGGATATCAACATCCGTAAAAGGCCAGTGTTAGAGGGAAGGCGCCAGCAGTTGGTCACGCATTTAGACATTGTTTTTGATCAGGTAATAAAACATGATGAGTCGATGAGCTAAAGGCTTCGAATAAAACAAATAGCGTGATGGAAAATCCATCTGATTTAACTCTCCCTTTTGATCCCGGCGACCGCACTTACTACGTCAGCGATGAACGGCTGCGCGCATTTCGCCAGCTAACCCCGGAGCAGAAGTTGCGTTGGGTGGAAGAGATGGCGACGTTTTTGCGGATGGCGAAAATTAACCGGGAGAAGCAACAGAAGACCCCGAATTAAATCAATTCAGCCGGCGCATTTTCGTTTGAAGCTCACACTGCTTTAGGATACAATTCTCGCCCTTGATCGGGCGCTTAATCTAACAACATCTCGAGTGCGGCGTTGCCGCACTTTGTATTTTCAGGAACCGCACTATGCCAGTCATTACTTTACCGGACGGTTCGCAGCGCAGTTTCGCGCAGCCCGTTACCGTCGCCGACGTTGCACTCAGCATTGGTGCGGGCTTGGCGCGCGCCGCGCTGGCGGGCAAGGTGGGCGGCAAGCTGGTGGATACCTCGCATTTGCTGGAGCAGGATAGCGACTTGGCGATTATCACCGACAAGAACACGGAAGGGCTTGAGATCATCCGGCATTCCACCGCGCACTTGCTGGCCCATGCGGTGAAGGAGTTGTTCCCCGATGCGCAGGTGACGATCGGGCCGGTTATCGAGAACGGTTTCTTTTACGATTTTTCCTACAAACGTCCGTTTACGCCTGAAGATTTGGCGGCAATCGAGAAACGCATGGGCGAGATCGCCAAGCTGGATTTGCCGGTGGCGCGCCGCGTGCTGCCGCGCGACGAGGCGGTGGCGTATTTCAAGCAGATCGGCGAGCAGTACAAGGCCGAGATCATCGAGTCGATTCCGGCGGATCAGGATGTTTCGCTATACAGCGAGGGCGAATTTACCGACCTGTGCCGCGGCCCGCATGTGCCGTCCACCGGTAAGCTGAAAGCCTTCAAGCTGATGAAGCTGGCCGGTGCGTACTGGCGCGGCGATTCGAACAACGAAATGTTGCAGCGCATCTACGGCACAGCCTGGGCGAAGAAGGAAGAACTGGATGCCTACCTGCACCAGCTTGAAGAAGCCGAGAAACGCGACCACCGCAAGCTGGGCAAGCAACTGGAGTTGTTCCATATGCAGGATTCATCTCCCGGCATGGTGTTCTGGCATCCCAAGGGCTGGACGCTGTGGCAGGAGGTCGAGCAATACATGCGCCGCAAATTCCGCGAGCACGATTATCAGGAAGTGCGCACGCCGACCATCATGGATCGCACCCTGTGGGAGAAATCCGGCCACTGGGAAAACTATCACGACAATATGTTCACCACCTGTTCGGAGAACCGCGATTACGCGGTGAAGCCGATGAATTGTCCGGGGCATGTGCAGATTTTCAATCACGGCTTGCACAGCTACCGCGATCTGCCGTTGCGTCTGGCGGAGTTTGGTTCCTGCCACCGCAACGAGACATCCGGCTCGCTGCACGGTTTGATGCGGGTGCGCGGCTTTACCCAGGACGATGCGCATATCTTCTGCACCGAGAATCAGGTGCAGCCCGAGGTGTCGAATTTCATCGTGATGCTGAACGAGGTGTACCGCGATTTTGGCTTCAACGAGGTGTTGGTCAAGCTGTCCACCCGCCCGGAAAAACGGGTCGGCTCGGATGAGACCTGGGACAAGGCCGAGGCTGGTCTGGCGGCGGCCTTGCAGCAAAATGGTCTGGCTTATGATATTCAGCCCGGCGAAGGCGCGTTCTATGGTCCCAAGGTCGAATTCACGCTGAAAGACAGCCTCGGTCGCCTGTGGCAATGCGGCACAATCCAGCTGGATTTCAACCTGCCGGTGCGTCTGGATGCGGAGTTCGTCGATGAAGACAACAGCCGCAAACCCCCGGTGATGCTGCATCGCGCAATTCTCGGCTCGATGGAACGCTTCATCGGTATCCTGATCGAGCATCATGCCGGGGCGTTCCCGTTATGGTTGTCGCCGATGCAGGCAGTGGTGATGAATATCTCCCAGGCGCAGGAAGAATATGCGACTGAAGTGGCACAAACGATGCGAGCAGCCGGGCTGCGTGTGCAACTGGATTTGCGTAATGAGAAGATTACCTATAAAATCCGCGAACATAGCTTGCAGAAATTACCTTACCAGCTGATTATCGGCGATAAGGAAGTGGCTGGAAAATTGGTGGCCGTGCGTACCCGTAGTGGTGAAGATCTCGGGCAGATGACGCTGGAAGCATTGCTTCAGCGTTTTCAAACCGAAATCAAAAACGGGTAGCGCGGCTTAATATTGGGTGTCTCTAGAAATTCAAAATCCTAAGCGAGACAAGGCGCGAGGAAAATTTTAGTGCGCGGCATATGTTTATATGTAAGCGATAAAATTTTCTGAGCAACGCCGTATCGCGACGGAGTTTGGATTTATAGAGATTCCCAATTTGTTTAAGTGGAGATATTGCAATAGCACAAGATAAATCGCAGCGCACCAATGAGATGATTACCGCACCACAGGTGCGGCTGATTGGTGTTGAAAAGGAGCCCCTCGGGATTGTTGCCATCGCGGAAGCATTGCGCTTGGCGGATGAAGCAGAGCTGGATTTGGTCGAGATTTCGCCATTGGCTGATCCGCCGGTGTGCCGCATCATGGACATCGGCAAATTCAAATATGCCGAAAGCAAGAAGCAGCACGAGGCCAAACTCAAGCAGAAACAAGTTCAGATCAAGGAAATCAAATTTCGTCCGGGTACTGACGAAGGTGACTACAATATCAAGCTGCGCAACTTGATCAAATTTCTGGAGGACGGCAACAAGACCAAAATCACGTTGCGTTTTCGCGGTCGTGAAATGGCCCACCAGGAAATCGGCATGCGCCTGATCGAGCGGGTCAGGGCAGACTTGACCGAGCATGGCGTAGTTGAGCAGTTTCCCAAGATGGAAGGCAGGCAGATGGTGATGGTTTTGTCACCGAAGCCAGGAAAAAAATAAATGTAGGTTGGGTTGGTTGTGTCATATAACCCAACATTACAAATAGAATTTAGTTGTCTCGACAGCAAGGGGATGGTCGAGGTGATGTTGCAGATAGTTCCCCGATAAAAAGTGGTGTATGGGTTATCAAGTTTTTCCAGTCGGAAAACACCTCGCACCATAACTTAAGGAGCAGTTATGCCTAAGATGAAAACCAAAAGCGGGGCGGCCAAGCGTTTCAAAATCCGCGCCGGTGGTAGCGTCAAACGCTCACAAGCGTTCAAGCGCCACATTCTGACCAAGAAGACCACCAAGAACAAACGTCAATTACGCGGCACGGCTGAAGTCCACGCAACCAATACGGCATCGGTTCGCGCCATGATGCCTTACGCATAAGGAGTAGACCATGCCAAGAGTAAAACGTGGAGTAATAGCACGCGCCAGCCATAAAAAAGTATTGGCGTTAGCCAAGGGTTATCGCGGTCGCCGCAAGAACGTCTACCGTATCGCCAAACAGGCGGTGATGAAAGCGGGTCAGTATTCTTACCGTGACCGTCGCCAGAAGAAGCGCCAGTTCCGTACTTTGTGGATTGCGCGTATCAATGCGGCAGCGCGTGAACAGGGTATGACGTACAGCGTATTCATGAACGGACTGAAGAAGGCCGAGATTCAAATCGACCGCAAAGTCCTGTCTGACATCGCCGTATTCGACAAGGCAGCCTTTGCACAATTCGTGGTGCAAGCCAAAGCCAGCCTCGGCGTTTAAGCGCAAGCTTGAAGAACAAAGGAGGCGCTAAGCCTCCTTTTTCATTTGTGGTATCCCCATTGCAATAGTGGTGTTATAGATGCAAGAGCTTCAACAAATTCTCGATCAGGCCCTGCAGCAGTTTGCCGCAATCAGCGACGAAGCCGAGCTGGAGCAGGTCAAAGCAAAATATCTGGGCAAGGAGGGTAGCCTTACTGCCTTGCTCAAAGGCTTGGGCAAATTGTCCGCGGAAGAACGTCCCGCCGCAGGCGCGCGCATCAATCAGGTCAAACAAGGCATTGAAGCCGCTTTGCAGCAGCGCCGCGATGCGTTGCAGCAAAGCAAGCTGGCGCAGAAGCTTGCGGCGGAAGCGCTGGATGTGACCCTGCCCGGACGCGGTTTGGGCAGCGGCGGGTTGCATCCGGTGACGCGCACGCTGGAACGCATCGAGCAGTTGTTTCACTCGCTGGGTTTTGCCACCGCGTCCGGCCCGGAAATCGAGCGCGATTTCTACAACTTCACCGCGCTGAACATCCCGGAGAATCATCCGGCGCGCGCCATGCACGACACCTTTTACATCGACCCGCAGCATGTGCTGCGTACCCATACCTCGCCGGTACAGGTGCGCTATATGGAAGCCAACCAGCCGCCGCTGAAGATCATCTCGCCGGGGCGTGTTTACCGTTTTGATTCCGATGCCACCCATTCGCCGATGTTCCATCAGGTCGAAGGCCTGTGGGTCGATGAGGAGATCAGCTTCGCCAACCTTAAAGGCGTGGTGCAGGATTTTCTGCAGCGTTTCTTCGAACGTGACGATCTGCGGGTGCGTTTCCGTCCCTCGTTCTTTCCGTTCACCGAGCCGTCCGCGGAAATGGATATGAGCTGGAAAGACGGTTGGCTGGAGATCGGCGGCTGCGGTATGGTGCATCCCAACGTGCTGAAGCATGTCAACATCGACAGTGAAAAGTATCTCGGTTTCGCGTTCGGTCTGGGCGTGGAAAGGCTGGCGATGCTGCGCTACGGCGTGAGCGATCTGCGCCAGTTCTACGAGAGCGATTTGCGCTTTCTCAAGCAATTTAATTAATGAAACAACCATGAAATTTTCCGAGAATTGGTTAAGAAGCTGGGTGAATCCGGCGCTCTCCAGCGATGAACTGGGGCATGTGCTGACCATGGCCGGACTGGAAGTCGAGGGCATGGAAGCCGTCGCGCCCGCGTTCAACAACGTGGTGGTCGCCGAAGTGATCGAGGTGGTCAAGCATCCCAATGCGGACCGATTGAACGTGTGTCAGGTGAACGTCGGCGAAGCAAGCCCGCTGACCATCGTGTGCGGTGCGGCCAACGTTGCGGTCGGCGTGAAAGTGCCGTGCGCGCGCATCGGTGCGCTGCTGCCCGGCGACTTTGCCATCAAGCAGGCCAAGGTGCGCAACGTCGAATCGTTCGGCATGTTGTGTTCCGAAAAAGAACTGGGGCTGGCCGAAGATAGTCAGGGGCTTTGGCTGTTGCCGTCCGATGCGCCAGTGGGCAAGACCTTGCGCGAATATCTGGAACTGGACGACCAACTGTTTACGCTCAAGCTCACGCCGAACCGCAGCGATTGCTCCGGCATGGTTGGCATAGCGCGCGAAGTCTCTGCACTGACCGGCAGCGCGCTCCAGCCGTTAAACATAGCGGAGCAGCCGGTCACCTTAGCAGAACAATGGCCAGTCAATGTGGCCGATGCGCAGGCTTGTCCGCTGTATTGCGGCCGTCTGGTACGCGGCGTTAATGCCGCGGCGGTGACACCCACCTGGATGTTGCGCCGTCTGGAGCGCAGCGGTCTGCGCGGCATCAGCGCGGTGGTGGACATCACCAACTACGTGATGCTGGAAATGGGACAGCCGCTGCACGCTTTCGATGTGGCGAAGCTGTCCGGCGGCATTACGGTGCGCAAGGCGCGCAACGCTGAAGAGCTGATTCTGCTCAACGAACAGACCGTGAAGCTGGACGAAGAGGTGCTGGTGATTGCCGACGATGCGCGGGTGCTGGCGTTGGCGGGCATCATGGGCGGGCAGGGCAGCGGCGTGGAAACCACCACACAGGATGTATTTCTGGAGAGTGCGTTTTTCCATCCCGACGCGATCGCCGGCAGGGCGCGCCGTTTCGGTTTGGCGACCGATTCCTCGTTCCGTTTCGAGCGCGGCGTGGATTTTGCCGCGACACGCCAGGCGCTGGAGCGCGCCACGCAACTGCTGCTGGAAATCTGCGGTGGCTGCGTCGGAGCAATTACCGAAGTACGCGGCCAGATGCCGAAGCGCGAACCGATCGCGCTGCGCCGCTCGCGTGTAGCGCGCGTGCTCGGCATTAGCCTGGACAATGACCAGATCGCGGATTTATTTACCCGCCTGCAATTCGAGTTTACGGCCAACAGCCCTCTCCCCAACCCTCCCCCGATGCCCTCTCCTCAATCCTCTCCTGCAAGCGGGCGAGGAGGCGAACGAGAAAAGCAATCTTCAATACCTGCGGGGGAGGGGGCAGTCGCCGCTTCTGCGAGGCATTTGTTAGACGACGATTACCGGGTTACGCCGCCGAGCTTCCGTTTCGACCTGTCTATCGAGTCGGATTTGATCGAGGAACTGGCGCGCCTGTATGGCTACGACAACATACCGGCACAGGCTCCGCAGGCAGCGCTGACCATGCTGCCTTACAGCGAGCTACAACGCCCGCTGGCGCGCATCCAGCAGATACTTGTGGCGCGCGACTATCAGGAAATTGTCAGCTACGCGGTTGTTGATGCGCAGGTCGAACGGGAACTGTGCGGCAATGAGAATCCCGTCGCGTTGCAAAACCCGATTGCCAGCAATCTGGCGGTAATGCGCAGCAGTCTGATCGGCGGTCTGGTTGGCGCATTGCGCTTCAATCTGAACCGCAAGCAGGCGCGCGTGCGTCTGTTCGAGGCCGGAGCCTGTTTTGCCAGAGCGAATGCCAAAGAAAATAATGGCTACGCGCAGAGCCAGCGCTTATCCGGCTTGGCTTACGGCGCAGTACAGCCCGAACAATGGGGGGGGGCCGCCAATCCGGTCGATTTCTACGATGTGAAAGCGGATGTCGAAGCCTTATTCGCGCCGCAACCGCTGCGCTTCGTGGCGGCAACCCATCCGGCGCTGCATCCGGGGCGTACCGCGCAGATATTTTGCGGCGAACAAATGGTTGGATGGCTCGGCGAACTGCATCCGCACTGGCAGCAGCAATACGACATGGCACAAGCGGCAGTGTGGTTTGAAATCGAACTCGGCGCGCTGACTGCAACGACGGTGCCGCGCATGACCGAGATCGCCAAATTTTTACCGGTACGCCGCGATTTGGCGGTGCTGGTGGATGAAACAGTTGCCGCACAGGCTTTGCTGGATGCCATGCGGGGGGCTTCCGCACCCGGCGTGATTGAAGTTGCACTGTTCGATGTATACCGCGGCAAAGGGGTGGAGCAAGGCAAAAAAAGCCTTGCATTCCGTGTGTTATTGCAAGATACTGAAAAAACATTAACCGATTCTGAAATTGAACCAAGCATCGCGCTGTTGGTGGATGTAATGCAACAGCAGGGTGCGCAGTTGCGTATGTAAGGGAGAAAAATGACAACAACATTAACAAAAGCCGAGTTATCCGATTTGCTGTTCGAGAAAGTCGGCCTCAATAAACGCGAAGCCAAAGATATGGTGGAAGCGTTCTTCGAAGAAATACGCGCGCAACTGGAGAAGGGCGAGAGCGTTAAATTATCCGGGTTCGGCAATTTCCAGCTACGCGACAAACCGCAACGTCCCGGACGTAACCCCAAAACCGGTGAAGAAATCCCGATTACCGCGCGCCGCGTGGTGACGTTTCATCCCAGCCAGAAGCTGAAGACCATGGTGGAAAAGTCCTATCATGGAAAACCACAAGCCTAATTCCGAACTCACGCCGATTCCCGCCAAGCGCTATTTCACCATCGGTGAAGTAAGCGAATTATGCGGGGTCAAGGCGCATGTGCTGCGCTACTGGGAACAGGAATTTACCCAACTTAAACCGGTTAAACGCAGCGGCAACCGCCGCTATTATCAGCACCATGAAGTGATGCTGATTCGGCGCATCCGCGAGTTGTTGTATGAACAGGGTTTTACCATCAGCGGTGCGCGTAACCGCCTGGATCATCATTCCGAAGAGATTGAAATTCAATCGGTTGAGCCAGCCGCCGCGGGGGCGAATGTTGCCGTATTACGCCGCGAGATTCGCGGAATCATCGAGATGTTGAGCGCGTAGAAACTGTCGTTGCTTTTGCAAGCCAGCAGATCATTTATTCCTTCAAGAGCACCCCATCCACCAGCCGTAAACACCGCTGCATCCGTCCGGCCAGTTCGAGGTCGTGGGTGACCACGATGAAGCTGGTGCTGAATTTTGCGTTGAGCTGCTGCATCAGATCGAACAGCGCTTGCGCGCTGCCGCGGTCCAGATTCCCGGTGGGCTCGTCGGCTAGCACGCAGGCCGGTTCTGTCACCAGCGCGCGCGCCACGGCCACGCGCTGGCGTTCGCCGCCGGACAGCTCGGACGGCAGATGCTGGATGCGTTGCGCCAACCCCACCTGTTCCAGCATTGAGGCGGCGCGCGGTTTGGCATCGCTGTGTTTCATGCCGCGAATCAACAGCGGCATCGCAACATTTTCCAGAGCGGTGAATTCCGGCAACAGATGATGGAACTGGTACACGAAGCCCAGCGAGCGGTTGCGTAATTCGCCGCGCTGTGCCTCATTCATTTGCTGTACTTCCTGGCCGAGTATCTGCACATTGCCGCTGCTGGCGTTATCCAGCCCGCCAAGCAAATGCAGCAGCGTGCTTTTGCCGGAGCCGGACGCGCCGACAATGGCGATACGTTCGCCGTGCCGCACATCCAGATCGATACTTTTAAGCACCGGCACATCCAGTTTGCCGAGCGTGTAAGTCTTGCTCAAGCCGCGGCAGGAAATGACTGCTTCGATCCTCGATCCCCGATCCTCAATCCTGTTACTCATAGCGCAATGCCTCCGCCGGTTGCGTCTTGGACGCGCGGTAACTCGGGTAAAGCGTCGCCAGCAGACTGATCACGAAGGATATGCCGGTCACCAGCGCCACCTCGTGGTAACGCAGATCGGACGGCAGCTCGGTGATGTAATACACATCCTTGGCGAGGAACTGCACGCCGAGCAGGTGCTCGATGAACGGCACGACCACATCAAGATTGAGCGCCAGCGCAATGCCGCCGAGGCTGCCGAGCATCGTACCGATCAGGCCGATCACCACGCCCTGCACGATGAATATTTTCATGATGCTGCGCGGCGATGCGCCGAGGGTACGCAAAATGGCGATATCGGCCTGCTTGTCGGTGACCGCCATCACCAGCGTGGAAACGATGTTGAACGCGGCCACCGCGACGATCAGCGACAGAATGATAAACATCATCTTCTTTTCCATCTGCACCGCGCGGAAATAGTTGCTGTTCTGGTGCGTCCAGTCGTTGGCGTACAGTTCGGGCGGCAATTGGCTTTGCAGTTCGGCCGCCACCAGCGGGGCGAGATCGATTTCATGCAGCTTGGCGCTGATACCAGTCACCGCGTCGCCAAGCTGGAACAGTTTTTGCGCATCGTTCAGGTGTATCAGCGCGAGGCTGTTATCGTAGGGAGCCATGCCGATTTCAAATATGCCCGCCACGCGGAATTGCTTGAGGCGCGGCATCATGCCAGCGGGGGTGATCTGTCCCTGCGGGGCGATCAGCATAACCTTGTCGTTGCGCCGGACACCGAGCGAGCGCGCCAGATCGGAACCGAGCATGATGGTGAATTCCCCGCCGCGCAAATCGCTTAACTCGCCGGTTTTCATCTTGTCGGACAGTTCGGTAATCGCGGTTTCCTGTGCCGGATCGATACCGCGCACCATTACACCCTGCACACTTTGCCCGAACGACAACATCCCTTGTCCGGCAACATAGGGTGCGGCTGCAGACACCTGCGGGTGTTGCGTGACATTGCCCAGAACGGCGTGCCAGTCATACATCCGTCCGCCGTCCGCGACCACTTCCAGATGCGGCGATGCACCCAGCATGCGCGCGCGGATTTCCTTCTGGAAACCGTTCATCACCGACAGCACCACGATCAGCGCCATCACGCCCAACGCCATGCCCAGCATGGAAATCAGCGAGATAAAGGAAATGAAATGGTTGCGCCGCTTGGCGCGGGTGTAACGCAGTCCGATGAATAGTTCGTATGGTTGCAAGATAATTGGACGGGGGTGTTTTAACGGGCGCTAGTGTGCCACAAGCGCGAAGGCTATGACAGTGCAAGGTAATGATAAACTCGCCTCCATGAAAAGCGTCCATCTGGTCATCACCGATTTATTCCTGCCGAAAGAATTCGCCTCCGGGGTATATGCGGATTTGCATTTGCCTGCCTTGGAGAAGATGCTGGCGCGGGGTGCTTCGACAGGGCATGTCCCTTCGTCAGGCTCAGGGCGAACGGGTGGGGTTGGCGCTTCACTGGAAAATCATCTGTGCGAATTATTCGGTGTGGCGTGCAAGCTGGATGCGCCGATTGCGCCTATTTCCGCCGCTTTTGACGGGTTGATCCATGCGTCGGACGGATGCTGGCTGCGCGCCGATCCGGTGCATTTGAGTTTGCAGCGCGACCAAATGCTGTTGTTGCCGGATATGAGGATCAGCGCAGACGAGGCCGCGCAAATGTGCGCCAGCCTGAATCGGCATTTTGCGGGGCAGGGGGTGGAGTTCTATGCGCCTCATCCGCAACGCTGGTACTTGCGGTTAGACACGCTGCCGGATATTGCCACTGTGCCGCTGTCGCAGGCTGTCGGGCATGACGTGCATGGTTTGTTGCCCACGGGTTCCGAGGCGTTGCGCTGGCATCAGCTAGGCAACGAAATCCAGATGTTGCTGTTTGCCCATCCCGTGAACGAAGCACGTGAAGCGCGCGGCGAATTGCCGGTCAACAGTGTGTGGCTGTGGGGCTGTGGCTATGACACGGATATGCCGCTACAGAAGAATTACCAGAGCGTGAGTTCGGATGAGGTTTTGTGCAAAATGTTTGCCGCCGCTGCGGGTATTCCGTTTTTGAAGTGGTCCGGCCAATGGTGCGATAATGGCGGCGATCAGTTGCTGGTTTGGAACGGCTTGCGTCTGGCGCTGCAACGCGGCGATCTGGCCGCTTGGCGCGATGCGTTGCAGAGTTTTGAAACGGGCTATGCGCAGCCGCTGTGGCAAGCGCTGCGCTCCGGAAGCATCTCACGGTTGCGGGTTGATATTGCGGGCGGAGATAACGCCATGCGGACGCTGTTGTTGACTCGCCGCGATGCATGGACATTCTGGCGGGGTACCAAGCCATTGGATAAGTATTTGTAAACCTGGATGTTGTATTACCTTTGCAAATTATGATGACATGATGAAATCCACCGTAATCAGCTATCGCGGAAATTACGCACCATTATGCGCAGACTAGAAAACCGTCCCGGTTATTTCGGTTTCGCAGCCGAGCCTGCCTACCTGCAAAGAAAGCTGGAAGACCACCGTTCTTTTTGCGCGGCGATGTTTGTCCTGTTTGCTTGTCTGGGGGCGGCGTTCTGGCTATGGGATCATGTCACCGATCCTGTGGGTGCCCATAACACGGTCGGACTCAGGATGTCTTACTTGTTGTTGGCCGTCATTTCCTTGGCTTTCAAATATGTCCGGGATGCACGTTTATTGGCTGTCATATCCATGGGGGGCGCGCTATTGGCGGAAATAGTCTTCGTGGAAATATTGAACCGCCTCAATACCGGCATGACCTACGGCATCGGCGGATTTATGTTCTTCATGTTCATCCCGGCTGTGCTATTTCTGGGTTTCTCGTTGCGGCTGAACCTTGTTTATACCTTTGTTGCCGCCGCCACTCCCCATCTGCTTGATGGCATTGGTTTTGCGCATGGTTTTCAGCAGAGCCACTATGCAGTGCTGATCTGGCCTACCGCAGTCATGACAATGCTGGTGCAGTTTGCTTTTGCGCTCAGCTATTTGCGCAGGCACGAGTCGGAAGCGGCACTTGAACTAGCATCGAACACCGACCCCATGACAGGGGTGAGCAACCGGCGGCATTTTATGCCGCTGCTGCGGCAGGAAATACAGCGGGGAAACCGTCTGAAACATCGCGTGTCACTGCTGATGCTGGACATCGACCATTTCAAAAAAATCAACGATACCTACGGGCATCCGACCGGGGACTTGGTGATCTGCACGCTTGCGGATATCTGCCGCAAGGAATCGCGCGAAATCGACGTGGTGGCCCGCTTGGGAGGAGAAGAGTTTGCCATTCTGCTACCCGAGACAGGCGTGCAGGAGGCATCGGCGTTGGCGGAGCGCGTCAGGGCAACAGTAGAAAACACCACCGTCAAAAGTCTGGGCGGAGTGGAATTTTGTTTTACCGTCAGCATCGGGGCTGCCGAACAGCAGCCCGATGACAAGTCGGAAGAAAAACTCGTCGGGCTGGCGGATGCCGCGCTGTACCAGGCCAAAACGTCCGGTCGCAACCGGGTGCAGTGCCATGCAAACGTGGCGGGAGATCGCGGTACAGGGCGGCCATGAAGCTCAGAACAAAATTCTTTATCCTGATGGTGGTGATCTTTCTCGCGTTCACCGCGACCTTGTGGTTGTATTCCAGCCATCTGGTGGCGCGCATCAACGAACAGTGGGGCGCGCGATTCGCCGAGAAGCAGGTGTTGTTTGATAAACATCGTACGCTGCTGCCGCTGATGCGCGAGGTTGCCTTGGCACGACAGATGGCGGCCGAGCCGGCATTACGGGATTTGGCCTTGCATGAAGAGAATGCTGCCACCCGCAAGCATGCGTTGGCTGTTTTGGAACGTTACAGGCTTAACTTTCAGGATCACAGTTACTTTGCCGCGCTAGCCGGGTCGGGGCATTACTATTTCAATGATGCGGCAAACAAGTTTGCCGGACAGCAGTTGCGTTATTCCCTGTCGCCAAAAAATCCGGATGATGCATGGTTCTATGCAACTATTGCCGGCAATCTGGATTATCAGATTAACGTCGATCCCGATACCCATCTGGGGAATACCAAGGTTTGGATCAATGTGGTGCTCAAGCATGAAAATAAAGCGGTAGGGGTGATCGGCACGGGTTTGGACATTACCCAATTTATCAAGGAATCTGTCGATATCGAGCAGCCGGGTATCCATACCTTGTTTGTTGATCGTGATATGGCGGTGCAGCTGTATCGCGATCCAAAATTCATTGATTTTGCGAGTATTACTAAAAGTGTGGAGCAACGGCGCAAGGTTGATGCGCTGTTGACCGACCCGGCCGATATAGAACAATTGCGCAAGGTAATGAGGGAAGTGGAACATACTGCCGATAAGGTGGAGACGCTCTGGGTGACATTCAACGGCAAAAAATGCCTGTTGGGGGTGGCTTACCTGCCGGAAATCGGCTGGTTTGATCTGACGCTAATGGATGACGATGCGTTGAGATTATTGAAGCGCTTCGACATCATTCCGTTGCTGGCGGTGATGTTGCTGCTGGCATTGGCCGCGGTGGCGATGATGTTGCATCGCCTGGTGTTGAAACCAATACACGCGTTGGGTAAATCGGTTGAACAGATCCGGCAAGGACACTACGAAATTGAGCCGCCGCGGGAAGGGGCTACCGAAATTGCACAGTTCTCGGCACAGTTCAGAAACATGGCTGAAGTGGTGCGCAACAACAATCGCGAGTTGGAGGATAAGGTTGCCTTGCGTACTGGGCAATTGTTGCGGGAATTGGAAGAGCGCAAGCGTGCGGAAGGAGAGCTGCGCATCGCCGCGATCGCTTTCGAATCTCAGGACGGCATGATGGTCACCGATGCCCGGCATGTGATTCTGCGGGTCAATCACGCTTTTACCGATATCACCGGCTACAGCGCGGAAGAAGCGATTGGGCAGACACCGCGCATGCTCAAGTCGGGGCATCATCATGCGGCCTTTTACGCCGCGATGTGGGAATGTATCCGCTGTACCGGCGCATGGAAAGGCGAGATATGGAACCGGCGCAAGAACGGCGAAATATATCCGGAGCAACTCACTGTCACCGCAGTGAAAGGAGATGACGGAGAGGTCACACACTATGTTGCAACGCTGCATGACATTACCGCACGCAAGAAGGCGGAGGAAGAAATCAACAACTTGGCTTTCTACGATACCCTGACGCAACTGCCCAACCGCCGCATGTTGAATGACCGGCTCGGACAAGCCCTGATTGTCAGTAAGCGCAGCGGGCTTTACGGTGCGCTGATGTTTCTCGATCTGGATAATTTCAAACCGCTCAACGACACCTACGGTCACGGTGTCGGAGATCTGCTGTTGGCGGAAGTCGCGCGGCGGCTCACCGGATGTGTGCGCGAGGCGGATACCGTGGCGCGTTTCGGCGGCGACGAATTCGTGGTGATGCTCGGCGGGCTGGACAGCGATAAAGCGGAATCTGCAGCGCAAGCCGGCATTGTCGCGGAAAAAATCCGGGTTGCTTTGTCCGAACCCTATTGGTTGAAATTCAGACATGAAGGTGCCGCGGAAACGACCGTTGAGCATCGTTGTGCCGCGAGTATCGGGGTGGTGGTATTCGACAGCGAATCCGCTGCGGAAGATGTGCTCAAATGGGCCGATATGGCGATGTATCAGGCCAAGGATAGCGGGCGTAATTCGATACGGTTTTACTGATTCATGTAGCAGCAAGGTTTACTGCAGAACAGCTTGTAGTCAGTTCAGGAAGCGATCATTCCAAGCAGTTCGGTCGGAGCGTCAATAATACCTTGCGCGTTCCAGCTGTCGAGACTGGCTTCGCCGACATAGCCGTAGCGGGCGATGATGCCGTGCATCGCTGCGGCATTGGCGGCTTGCATGTCTCTCAGGTCATCGCCGAGATACAGGCATTGTCCGGGCGCGACACCAATCAGCTCGCAGGCTTTAAGCAACGGGTCGGGATGCGGCTTGGCGCGTGCACAAGTGTCGCCGCTGATCAGGCAGGCGGCGCGTTCGGCATAGCCCAGAGCCAGCATCAGCGGCACGGTGTAGCGGTGCGGTTTGTTGGTGACGATACCCCATTTGATGTCGCGCCGTTCCAGTTCGTCGATCAGCTCAGCCATGTCACCGAACAGCCGGGTATGCACGCAGATATGGTGTGCGTAATAGTCGAGGAAGATGTCGCGTAGCGTGTCATATTCAGGCGCATCCGGTTCGATGCCGAAGCCGATCTTGAGCAGGCCGCGCGATCCGTGCGATGCCTGTGTTCTGACGATCTCCAGAGGCAGCTGCGGCAGATTGCGCATGGCGAGGGTGTGATTGAGCGCGGCGGCAAGATCGGGCGCGGTGTCGGCAAAAGTGCCGTCGAGGTCGAACAGAACGGCTCTAATCATGGGTAGTTTTGGTGCATTGGTAGGGGCGTATGGCAATACGTCCTTGAATGGCATACGTCATTTTGTGGATTCAATAAGGGCGTATGCCATACGCCTCTACGCGCTTCAATATGCTATTAATCACGACGGCAGGCGATCATGTAGTTCACATCGGTATCGATGCCCAATGAATAAACCTTGCTGAGCGGGTTGTAGCTCATGCCAACAATGTCTGTCAGGTTCAAGCCCGCATTGCGGCAGGCTTGCGCCAGCTCGGAGGGTTTGATGAAATTGTCGTAGTCATGTGTGCCGTGCGGCAGCAGGTTCAGTATATATTCCGCGCCGATGACGGCGAACAGATAGGATTTTAGGTTACGGTTGAGCGTGGAAAGGAACACCCAGCCGCCCGGCTTGACCAGCTTGGCACAGGCTGTGACCACGCTCTGCGGGTCGGGCACATGTTCGAGCATTTCCATGCAGGTCACGACATCGTAATGGCCGGGTTGCTCGGCGGCCAGCTCTTCCACGGCGATCTTGCGGTAATTAACTTGTTTCCCGCTTTCCAGTAGGTGCAGTTTTGCGACTTGCAGGGCTTTGTCGGACAGATCAATGCCGCTGACGTTCGCATTCAGGCCAGCCATGCTTTCTGACAGGATGCCGCCGCCGCAGCCGACATCCAGCACGGTCTTTTCGGCGAGGCCGGCGTGGCGGTCGATGTAGCCCAAGCGCAGCGGGTTAATGTCGTGCAGCGGTTTGAATTCGCTGTTCGGGTCCCACCACTTGTGTGCCAGTTGCGAGAATTTTTCCAGTTCGACGGGGTCGGCGTTGGCCATGGTGTGGGCATTGATTGGTGAGGTACGGACTTTAACAAATCTTGCCGTCCCAGCCAACCGTTTAAACCAAATAATATTGCCTGCCATGCGGGTGGCTTAGCGTCGCGCCGCTGTGCTAAAATGCGCGCTTTGTTATGCGTCGGTTGCCTTAGGGAAAAACAAAATTTATGGAACAGAAATTCGCCAAAGAAACCCTGCCGGTCAGTCTTGAAGAGGAAATGCGCAAGTCCTATCTGGACTATGCAATGAGCGTCATTATCGGTCGTGCGCTGCCGGATGTGCGCGACGGCCTGAAACCGGTGCACCGCCGCGTATTGTTCGCGATGCACGAGCTGTCCAACGACTGGAACCGCGCTTACAAGAAGTCGGCGCGTATCGTCGGCGATGTGATCGGTAAGTACCACCCGCACGGCGACACGGCGGTGTACGACACCATCGTGCGTATGGCGCAGGATTTTTCGTTGCGCTACCCGCTGGTGGACGGGCAGGGTAACTTCGGCTCGGTGGACGGCGACAATGCGGCGGCGATGCGTTACACCGAAATCCGTATGGCGAAGATTGCCCACGAATTGCTGGCCGATCTGGACAAAGAAACCGTTGATTTCGGGCCGAACTACGACGGTTCAGAGCATGAGCCGCTGGTATTCCCGTCGCGTTTCCCCAATTTGCTGGTAAACGGTTCTTCCGGTATCGCGGTAGGTATGGCGACCAACATTCCGCCGCATAACTTGAGCGAAGTGGTGGATGCCTGCCTCGCGCTGCTGAAAAATCCCGAGCTTGATATCGAGCAGTTGATCGAATATGTGCCCGCGCCGGATTTCCCGACTGCAGGTTTCATCTATGGTCTGGCCGGGGTAAAGGAAGGCTACCGCACCGGACGTGGACGTGTGATCATGCGCGGTCGCACCCATTTTGAGGATATAGGCAAGGGCGAACGCCAAGCGATCATTATTGACGAGCTGCCCTATCAGGTGAACAAGGCCAACCTGCTGATCAAGATCGGCGAGCTGGTGCGCGAGAAGAAACTGGAAGGTATTTCCGAAATTCGCGATGAATCGGACAAGTCCGGCATGCGCGCGGTGATCGAGCTGAAGCGCGGTGAGAACGCCGACGTGATTCTCAATAAACTGTACAAAGACACCCAGTTACAGGACAGTTTCGGCATCAATATGGTCGCGATCATCGACGGCCAGC
This sequence comes from Gallionella sp., assembly GCA_028689145.1. GTDB lineage: Bacteria > Pseudomonadota > Gammaproteobacteria > Burkholderiales > Gallionellaceae > Gallionella. The sequence goes on along the minus strand of JAQTWT010000014.1, from coordinate 12,088 downwards.
CCAAGCTGCTCAACCTCAAGCAGGTGATCGACGCGTTCCTGCGCCATCGCCGTGAAGTGGTCACGCGCCGCACCATTTTCGAATTGCGCAAAGCACGCGAACGCGGCCATATTCTGGAAGGTCTGGCGGTGGCGCTGTCCAATGTGGACGAGATCATCGCGCTGATCAAGGCGGCGCCGACTCCCGCCGATGCCAAGCGCGAACTGATGGGGCGCGGCTGGCGTTCGTCGCTGGTTGAAGACATGCTCAGCCGTGTCAGCGACGCATCGCGTCCGGAAGGTCTGTTGCCCGAATTCGGTCTGGTCGGTAAAGGCAAGACCAGCGGCTATTATCTTTCCGATGCGCAGGCACAGGCGATCTTGGAGTTGCGCCTGCAACGCCTGACCGGCCTGGAGCAGGACAAGATCGTCGGCGAATACCGTGAAGTGATGGACAAGATCACCGATCTGCTCGACATCCTCGCCAAGCCGGAACGTGTGACTCAGATCATCGGGGATGAGCTGGCCGCAGTGAAAGCGCAGTTCGGTGACAAGCGCCGCAGCGAGATCATCACGCACACGCAGGACATGAGCATGGAAGACCTGATCGCGCCGGAAGACGTGGTGGTCACTTTGTCGCACGGCGGCTACATGAAGGCGCAGCGTCTCGACGAATACCGCGCGCAGAAGCGCGGCGGTCGCGGCAAACAGGCCACGGCGACCAAGGAAGACGATTTCATCGACAACCTGTTCATCGCCAACACCCATAATTACATCCTGTGCTTCTCTAACCGCGGCCGCGTGTACTGGCTCAAGGTCTATGAAGTGCCGCAGGGCAGCCGCATTTCGCGCGGCAAGCCGATCGTGAACCTGTTGCCGCTGGAAGAGGGCGAGAAGATCAATGCGGTGCTGCCGGTCAGCGAATTTGTAGAGGATAAATATGTGTTCTTCGCCACCGCCAACGGCACGGTGAAGAAGACCACGCTGAACGATTTCTCGCGTCCGATGAAGCGCGGCATCATCGCGATCAATCTGGACGAGGGCGATCACCTGATCGGTGTGGCGGTAACCGACGGCAAGCACGATGTGATGCTGTTCTCGAACGGCGGCAAGGCAGTGCGCTTCGATGAAGAGGATGTGCGTGCGACCGGACGCGCCTCGCGCGGCGTGCGCGGCATGAAGCTGGCCGCCAAGCAGCAGGTGATCTCGTTGCTGGTAGCTGAAGACGAACAGCAAAGCGTGCTGACCGCGACCGAGAACGGTTACGGTAAACGCAGCCCGATTGTGGAATACACCCGCCACGGGCGTGGTACACAGGGCATGATCGCGATCCAGACCTCGGCACGCAACGGCAAGGTGGTTGCCGCGACACTGGTTAGTCCGGATGATGAAATCATGTTGATCGGTACCAGCGGCGTGCTGATCCGTACCCGCGTCAAGGAAATCCGCGAGATGGGGCGTACCACGCAGGGTGTCACGCTGATGAACGTGGAAGAGGGCGAGAAGCTGGCCGGTTTGAGCCGCATCGCAGAACCGGAAGAAGATCAGGATTGAGGAGCTAGGATCGGGGATTGAGTTAAAGGCGGGGTGTTGGATTTTTTTCAATCCTCGCTCCTCAATCCCCGATCCTGATAGATTATGACCATTTATAACTTCAGCGCAGGCCCAGCAGTATTGCCGAAAGAGGTGCTGCAACAGGCGCAGGCTGAATTGCCTGACTGGCACGGCAGCGGCATGTCGGTGATGGAGATGTCGCATCGCGGCAAGGAGTACATGGGCATCCATGCACAGGCCGAAGCCGATCTGCGTGAACTGATGGGCATTCCCGCCAACTACAAGGTGCTGTTCCTGCAGGGCGGGGCGCATCTGCAATTTTCGATGATTCCGCTAAACCTGTTGCGCGGCAAGGCTTCCGCCGATTACGTGAATACCGGCGAATGGTCGAAAAAGGCCATCGCCGAAGCGAAGAAATTCGGCGGCGTGAATGTCGTGGCGGATAGTGGCGACAAAAATTTTAGCTATGTCCCGGCGTTCGATACTTGGAAGCGCGACCCGAACGCGGCCTACTTGCACTACATTGCGAACGAAACCATTGGCGGCGTGGAGTTCAATTGGATTCCGCAAATCGGCGATGTGCCGCTGGTGGCTGATATGTCGTCCAACATTTTGTCGCGTCCTGTTGATGTGTCGAAGTTCGGCCTGATCTACGCCGGTGCGCAGAAGAACATCGGCCCCGCCGGGTTGACGCTGGTGATCGTGCGCGACGACCTGATCGGGCAAGCGGCGGCGAACACCCCGACTATGCTCGACTATAAGATTCACGCCGACACGGACTCGATGTACAACACGCCGCCGACCTACGCCATCTACATGGCCGGGCTGGTGTTCCAGTGGTTGAAGAACAATGGCGGCATCGCGGCGATGGAGCGGGTGAATATCGCCAAAGCCAAGCTGCTGTATGACGCGATCGATGCCAGCAACGGTTTCTACCACTGCCCGGTGAACAAAGCCGACCGCTCTATGATGAATGTGCCGTTCACGCTGAAAGATGCCAATCTGGATAGTGAATTTCTCAAACTGGCCGATGCACGCGGGCTGCTGCAACTTAAGGGACATCGCTCCGTCGGCGGTATGCGCGCCTCGATTTACAACGCGATGCCGCTGGCAGGCGTGCAGGCGCTGGTGGATTTTATGAACGAGTTTGCCCGGAAGTCATACTAGAAATCATGACCGATAAATTGAAACAGTGCCGCACGCAGATCGACCGTCTCGATGATGAGTTGCTGAAGCTGTTCAACCAGCGCGCTGCTTTGGCGCAGCAGATCGGCCACCTGAAAAACAACGATACGGTGCTACGCCCGGAACGCGAGGCGCAGATTTTGCAGCGCGTCCAGACCAACAATGCCGGGCCGCTGAGCAAGCAGGCGGTGGCGCAATTGTTTACCGAAATCATGTCGCAATGCCGCGCGCTGGAAGCTCCTCTGTCGGTGGCTTATCTCGGGCCGGAAGGCACGTTCAGCGAGGCTGCCGCGCTCAAGCGTTTCGGCAGCGCCGTGCACGGCAAGCCAAGCGCAACCATCGACGATGTGTTCCGCGCGGTGGAAAGCGGGACGGTGAATTTCGGCATGGTGCCGGTGGAAAATTCCACCGAAGGTGCCATCGGCCGCACGCTGGATCTGCTGTTGCAAAGCCCGCTGCAAGTGTGCGGCGAAGTGATGCTGGCGGTTCATCAATGCCTGCTGGCCAAACAGTGCGATTTGGGCGCGATCAAGACCGTTTATTCGCATGCGCAATCGCTGGGGCAATGCCAGAACTGGTTGAATGCAAATCTGCCCAATGCCGCGCGTATCCCGCTTGCCAGCAATGCCGAGGCCGCGCGTCTGGCGGCTGAAACTGCCCATAGCGCGGCTATCGCGGGTATTCAGGCCGCCGCGCATTTTGGCCTGGGCGTATGTGTGGAAAACATCGAGGACGATGCCAGCAATACCACCAGATTTCTGGTGCTGGGCAATCAGCAGGTCGCACCTTCCGGCAATGACAAGACCTCGCTGGTGATGTCTGCCGCGAACCGCCCCGGTGCGGTGCATGATCTGCTGGTACCGCTCGCCAAACATGGTGTCAGCATGACCAAGCTGGAGTCGCGTCCGGCGCGTTCCGGCCTGTGGGAATATGTGTTTTTCATGGACATCGAAGGCCACCAGCAGGATGGAAAAGTGGCCGCCGCCTTGGTCGAGCTGAAGCAGGTCGCGGCATTCGTGAAGATTTTAGGTTCGTATCCGGTTGCAGTATAGCTGTGTAGGGTGGGCAGGCTTCATCTGCCCACGCGGATTGATAAACGTTGGGCATACCCCGGCGGTAATTAGATCAGAGGTATCGTAAATGGCAATGCCGCAACTGTGCTGGGACATCGGGTTCCTGAAAAATAACCCGACCCTGCAGGACAAGAATTACGGCATCCCTGCCGAAGTGAAACATACCGATTATCCGGTGCGCATGGTGCGCTACTGGTTCATGTACCACTTCCTGCGCGAGGATGCCGCGCGCAAGGGTGCGCTGGATGTGTGCGAGATCGGCGTGGATGTAGGGCAGATGCTCGGTTTCATGCATGCCGCAGCCGGACATGGCGGCGAGAAAGTGCCGCTGGCCAGTTGGGATGCGGTGGATGCGCTAATCCGTCGCGATATTTTGGAACGGGCCGGCTATAACCATTTCTACGAAGTCGATCTGGAAAGCGCGGAGTTCAAGCTGGATCAGGGCAAGCAATACGACGCGATGATCCTGCTGCATGTGCTGGAGCACCTGTTCAAACCGGAACAGTTGATTGCGAAGATCGTGCCGCACCTGAAACCGGGTGGCATGCTGATCGGCGGTTTTCCTTCCACACCGGAATCCATGGCGCAGGCGCGAGAAAACAAGATTCGTCCCGGTGCCAGGAAATACGGGCATGTCAGCGTGTTTTCGCCGCAGCGCGTGCGCGACATGGCCGCGGCGAACGGGCTGGAAGTCGAGTTTCTGAGCGGCGCTTTTTTTATGCGCAAGAAAGGCTTCTTCCTGGAAAATTACCGCTGGTGGCTGCGCTTCAACCTGTGGTTCGGCGCGCTGTTTCCGGGCTGGCCGGGTGAGACCTACTGGATACTGCGCAAGCCTGCCAAATAACTTAATTAGACTCGAAACGATGGATTACACACAACTGGCTCCGGCCTACATCCGCGCTATTGCGCCTTACCAGCCCGGCAAGCCGATCTCCGAGCTGGAGCGCGAGCTGGGCATCACTGGCATCGTCAAGCTGGCCTCGAACGAGAACCCATTGGGCGCGAGTCCGAAAGCACTTGCCGCGGCGCGTGCCGCGCTGGACGAGATCGCTTTGTATCCGGACGGCAACTGCTTCGCGCTGAAGGACGCGCTATCCAAACGCTATGGCGTCGGGCATGACTGCATGGTGCTGGGCAACGGTTCCAACGACATGTTGGAACTGGCCGCGCGCGCCTTCCTGACCGTGGGCGACAAAGCGGTGTACTCCGACCATGCCTTCGCGGTGTATCCGCTGGCGACGCAGGCGGTCGGCGCGAGTGGCGTTTCCGTGCCCGCGATCAATTACGGACACGACCTGAAGGCGATGCTGAAAGCCGCCGTAGAACATCAAGCCAAACTGGTATTTGTCGCCAACCCGAACAACCCGACCGGCACCTTTCTGAGTGCGGCGGATCTATTGGAGTTTATGCGCGCGTTGCCAGCCAATATTCTGGTGGTGCTGGATGAGGCTTATAACGAATATCTGCCGGAACAGAATCGCTACGACAGCGTGAGCTGGTTGAGGGATTTTCCCAACCTGATCGTCTCGCGCACTTTTTCCAAGGCTTACGGCCTGGCTTCGCTGCGCGTCGGTTATGCGTTCGCCAACGCGCAGGTGGCGGACATGATGAACCGCGTGCGCCAGCCGTTCAACGTCAACAGCGTGGCGCAGGCCGCTGCAGTGGCGGCATTGCAGGATATGGAGTTCGTCAGGCAGACCAATGAATTGAACCGGCGCGGCATGGCGCAGATCACGCAGGGTTTGACCGGCTTGGGGCTGGAATACATTCCGTCCTATGGCAACTTCATTGCCTTTAAGATCGGCGATGGAATGAAGGCGTATCGCCGCCTGCTGGAACTGGGCGTGATTGTGCGTCCCGTCGCCAGTTACGATATGCCGGAATATCTGCGCGTGAGCATCGGGCTGGAATCGGAAAACGAAAAATTTTTAACCGCACTGAAGCAAATACTTGGAGAGCAATAAATGATCATCGTAATGGGGAAAGATGTCACTGACGAACAAGTTGGCGCAGTGGTGAAGAGGCTGGAAACAGCCGGTCTAAAAGCAAATATCTCGCGCGGCATCGAGCGTACCGTGATCGGCGCAATCGGCGACGAGCGCCCGCTGACCGAGGAAATGTTTACCTCGCTGCCCGGCGTGGAATCGGCGATGCATATCGCCAAGCAATACAAGATTGTGTCACGCGAATCGCATAAGGCCAATACCGTCATCGACATCGGCGGCATCCCGCTCGGCGGCAATCAAATACAGATCATCGCCGGGCCGTGCTCGGTGGAGACGCAGGAACAGATGGATCTGTCCGCCAAATTCGTGCATGAGGCGGGTTGCCGCCTGATGCGCGGCGGCGCGTTCAAGCCGCGCACCAGCCCGTACACCTTTCAGGGCAAGGGCAAAGAAGGGCTGGAGATGTTCCGCAAAGCCGCCGCCCCGTACAAACTGCCGATCGTCACCGAACTGATGGATGCGCGCCAGCTTGAGCTGTTCATGGAATACGACGTGGACGTGATCCAGATCGGCACGCGCAACATGCAGAATTTCGACCTGCTCAAGGAAGTCGGGCGCATCAACAAGCCGATCATTCTCAAGCGCGGCATGTCGGCGACCATCGCCGAATGGCTGATGTCGGCGGAATACATCGCGGCGGGCGGTAACCACAACATCATCTTCTGCGAACGCGGCATCCGCACGTTCGAGACCTACTACCGCAACGTGCTGGACGTGACCGCGATTCCGGTACTGAAGAAGGAAACCCACCTGCCGGTGATCGTCGATCCGTCGCACGCGGGCGGCAAGGCATGGATGGTTGCCGCGCTGTCGCAAGCTGCGGTTGCCGCAGGAGCGGACGGGCTGCTGGTCGAGATGCACCCGAATCCCTGTGAAGCGTGGTGCGATGCCGATCAGGCTTTGACCCCGCAGGAACTGAAAAATATGATGGGCACGCTGGGCGCAATTGCCGGGGCGATCGGGCGCACGTTGTAGGGGCGTATGGCAATACGCCCTCGGTGGCATATTGAAAAAAGGTGATTGGAATGCAAAGGGCGTATTGCCATACGCCCCTACGATCAACCGATGAAATAAGGCAAGGCAGCAAGCAATGACATCACCGCAATTCAAAAAAATCGTCATCTTCGGTGTCGGCCTGATCGGCGGCTCGTTCGCGCTGGCGTTGCGCAAGGCGCAGGCGGTCGGCGAGGTGGTGGGTTTCGGGCGTAGCGAAGCAACGCTGCAACAGGCTATCCAACTCGGCATCATCGACCGTATCGGCAGCGACCTTGCAGAACTCGGCGATGCCGATATCGTGTTGCTGGCGACACCGGTCGGGCAGATGGCGGAGCTGATGGCGCGCATCGCGCCGCATCTCGGCGCGCAGACCATCGTCACCGACGGCGGCAGCACCAAGGGCGATGTGGTGGAAGCGGCTCGTGCGAATCTAGGCAGCAAAATTTCACAGTTCATTCCTGCCCACCCTATCGCGGGTGCGGAGAAGAGCGGGGCAGGCGCGGCGCTGGCTGATTTGTATCAGGGCAAGAAGGTGGTATTGACGCCCATGCCCGAGAATCCAAAAGAAGCTGTGGCGCGGGTACGCAACGCATGGGAATTGTGCGGTGCTGTGGTGAGCGAACTGACCCCGCAACAGCACGATGCGGTGTTCGCCGCGGTAAGTCATCTACCGCACCTGTTGTCGTTCGCGCTGGTGCATGATTTGGCGCAGCGCGATAACCGCGACCTGCTGTTGTCCTTCGCCGCCAGCGGTTTCCGCGACTTCACCCGCATTGCCGCCAGTTCGCCGGAAATGTGGCGCGACATCTGTCTGGCAAACCGCGAAGCGTTGCTGCAGGAGCTGCAAATATACATCGCGGAGCTGACCCGGATGAGCGCGGCGCTCGCTACAGGGGATGCGGCACGGCTCGAACAGACTTTTCATACCGCCCGCGAATTACGCGCAGGCTGGACGGAAAAGTAACCAACAATGGATCGTATCTCAACTAAACAGGCTTGGTGGCTGCTCATCGCGGTCGCGCTGATCTGGTTTGCCAACCTCGAATACCGCACGCTGATCAAGCCGGATGAAGGGCGTTACGCCGAGATACCGCGCGAGATGGTGGCGAGCGGAGATTGGGTGACGCCGCGCCTGAATGAACTCAAATATTTCGAAAAACCGCCGCTGCAATACTGGGCGACCGCCACTGCCTATACATTGTTCGGCGAACAGCAATGGACCTCGCGCCTGTGGACCGGGCTGACCGGTTTTGCCGGGATATTGCTGGTGTGGTTTGCCGGGTTGCGCCTGTTCGGGCGCGAGGCGGCGGGCTATGCCGCGCTGCTGCTGTCGAGCAGCCTGCTGTATGTGCTGATGGGGCATATCAACACGCTGGACATGGGCGTGACGTTTTTCCTCACGCTGGGCATTGTCGGGTTGCTGCTCGGGCAGGCGCAGATGGATAAGACCAAACAGCGCAACTGGATGCTGGTCGCATGGGCGGGTTTGGCGCTGGCGGTGCTGAGCAAAGGCCTGATGGGGTTGGTGTTGCCGGGCACCGCGCTGTTCATTTACTGCATGGTGCAGCGCGACTTTGGCGTACTGAAACGCATGCACTGGCTGTCCGGTCTGGCGGTATTCTTCGCGATCACCGTGCCGTGGTTCGTGCTGGTGATGAAAGCCAACCCGGAATTCTTCGAGCGCTTTTTCATCTACGAGCATTACACGCGCTTCACCACCAAGACACACGGGCGCTATCAGCCCTGGTATTACTTCATCCCGATCCTGCTGGCGGGGGCGTTGCCGTGGACGGTGCTGATGTTCGATACCATGCTGCGCACTATCCGTAACAGCAGCCTGCCGGACAATATTTTCAATACCGAACGCTTCCTGCTGATCTGGGCGGTATTCATCTATCTGTTCTTCTCGGTTTCCGGCTCGAAGCTGCCGTCCTATCTGCTGCCGATGTTGCCCGCGTTGGCGTTGCTGATGGGCAAGCGTATCGCGGAAATGAACGCGCGGGTGCTATTCTGGCAGGTCGCTCCGGTGCTGCTGGTCGCGCTGTTGTGGCTGGGACTGGCGCTGAATGTCGGCAAGCTTGCCGATACGCCGAATCAGGCCGAGCTGTATCCGCGTTACGGCGTATGGCTGCTCATTGCGGCACTGGTTTCGCTGGCAGGTCTGCTGGCGGGGATGCGGCTGTTATGGCGCGACAAGAAACCTGTCGCGGTAGTAGTGCTGGCGCTAAGCGCACTCCTGTCCGCGCAGATCGGGCTGTCCGGCTATGAGACCGTGGCGCGCGAGCGCTCCGCCAAACATATCGCCGAGGCGATACGCGGCGAGGTGAAAGCGGACATGCCGTTCTATTCGGTGTTGACCTATGAGCAGACCCTGCCGTTCTACCTTAAACGTACCTTTACTTTGGTCGAGTATCAGGATGAAATGGCTTACGGTATCCAGCAGGAGCCGCAACGCTGGATACCCACCATCGGGGAATTCGCCAAGGTCTGGGCTGTGCAGCATGAGGCGCTGGCGATCATGCCGGTGTATGCTTATGCGCAGTTGCAAAAACAGGGGCTGGAAATGCAGATCATCTTTGAAGATACGCAACACATAGTGGTGAAAAAACCATGAGTCTGGTCAGTTTCATCCTGATTCTCTCCGGCGTGATGCTCAACGCCGCTGCGCAGATACTGATGAAGGCGGGAACCAACGTCATCGGTCATTTCGAATTTAGCATGGGAAACGTCTTGCCAATCGGCTTGAAGCTGGCGACCGAGTGGCATATCGTCACCGCGTTGTTCTGCTACGCGCTGAGCGTGGTGATCTGGATACTCGCGCTGTCGCGCGTGCCGGTCAGCATTGCTTTCCCCATGTTGTCGATGGCCTATGTGGTGAACGCCATAGCCGCGTATTACCTGCTCGGCGAAGCCTTCAATCCGACCAAACTGGTCGGCATGGGGGTGATTATTCTGGGTGTGATAATTATTTCGCGGGCATAGGGGTAGTTAGTGTCGCTCACCAAGCCGTTCGTGGTGATGCTTCGACAAACTCAGCACAGGGTACGCAAAGCGTATCGAACCACTTTATAAATGCCCTTCGATACCTCAGGGCGAACGGTAATAGAAATTTTTACGGATATATCTCATGAGCAATATTCTCCCGTTCTCCCGCCCGACCATAGACGAAGCGACCATCGCCGCCGTGGCTGACGTACTGCGTTCCGGCTGGATTACCAGCGGGCCTAAGGCGCAGGAATTCGAGAGGCGGCTTTCCGCCTACTTCGGCGGGCGTCCGGTGCGCACTTTCAATTCCGGCACCTGCACCATGGAGATAGCGCTGCGTATCGCGGGTATCGGTGCGGGTGACGAGGTCATCACTACGCCGATCTCCTGGGTGGCTACCGCAAACGTGATCCTCGAAGTTGGCGCGACTCCGGTTTTTGCCGACATCGACCCGGTCACGCGCAACATCGATCTGAACAAGCTCGAAGCGGCGATCACGCCGCGTACCAAAGCAGTCATCCCGGTGTATCTGGCGGGCAAACCGGTGGATATTGACCGGCTGTATGCGATTGCCGCCAAACACAAACTGCGTGTGGTGGAAGATGCCGCGCAGGCCATCGGATCGAGCTGGAAAGGCAAGCCGATTGGTTCATTTGGCGGCTCGCTCGGCGATTTCGTCTCGTTCAGTTTTCAGGCCAACAAGAACATCACCACCTGCGAAGGCGGCTGTCTGGTGCTGAACAATGAAGAGGAAGCCAAACTCGCGGAGAAATACCGCCTGCAAGGCGTGACCCGCTCAGGTGTTGACGGCATCGACGTGGACGTGCTGGGCGGCAAGTACAACATGACCGATGTCGCCGCCGCGATTGGCTTGGGGCAGTTTGCGCAACTGGAGGCGATCACCGCGCAGCGGCGCAAGCTGGCGCGGCATTATTTCAAGATTCTCGGCAAGGATTTCGAGACACAGACCGGCGCGCAGCTGCCGCCGGAAGACTACGAAAGCACCAACTGGCACCTGTTCCAGATCGTGCTGCCGGAACGCATCACCCGTGCCGAGTTCATGACGCGTATGAAAGAGTACGACATCCTGGTCGGCTACCACTACGCGCCGATTCATCTGTTCACGCTATACCGCAAGCTGGGCTTCAAGGAAGGTATGTTCCCGGTCGCCGAGCATGTCGGCAAACAGATCGTCTCGTTGCCGATGTTTTATGCGATGAATGAAGGCGATGTCGAGCGCACTTGTATGGCGATGCGCGAGGTGTTGGCAGTGCCATCTAATCCGCGTTAGGGCAAACTTTGCCCACCTGTCAACTTTGTCACCAAGATCGCGAACTCCGGGACTCGCACATCGTCCCCGAGTTTCTTTATGGCGAACTTTATAACGACAAAAATCACATGATGGGTATCAACGGTCAGGGAAGCAGTGGTTGGAAAGCAGTTCAAAAAGGCATTCGTGAGCACTTGTTCTGTGAATCGTGCGAACAGCACTTCAACGAATACTTTGAAAAGCCGTTCCGTGCTCAATGGGTCGTAGCTGCTCCACTACCGAACCCTTGGAATGTTGATGACATTTTCTGGGTCACTGTGGACTATAGTTCATTCAAACTCTTTCACTTGAGCGTGTTGTTTCGGGCCAGCGTAAGTTCTCTGCCTACATATGCCGAGGTCTCACTTGGCCCCCATCAAGAATGGCTGAGGAAACTTCTTCTCAATCGATATCCCGGTGTACCTTCACAGTATCCGATTTTCGGATACGCGGTCGTACACCACAAAACTAATCGGCTTATACCTATGGTGTCTCAGGCTCAAAGGTCAAACTTCGGCGGGCAGCCCTGCTACGGTATTATCTATGGCGGGGTTCAGTGGTGGGTATGTGTGTCGTCTCATCGCAATCGCGAGTTTGAATCCATCTCGTTGCAGGCTGATGGTCGTATGCCGTTCCATGCGGTGCCTTGGAACGAGGTATCTGTCATTCAGGCTGCATCCAAAGCGCTACGTAGTGCACACCCCTAATCCGGCCAATTTTTGGGTTATAGCGCGGTAGGCTGGGGTGAGGTACGAACCCCAGCGTTTGCTTGAATATGCTGGGTCGCGTTGCTCACCACCAGCCTACGCCGCGAACTCATCCTTCTCTATATTTCTGGTTTGCCATCCCTACCTGATTAGGTATAGTATTAGTACTAAGTTAAATGACCTCCGGCAAAGCCGGAGGCTTATTGGGTGAGCCCCTCAAAGGGGCCATTAAACCGTGAGCCGCCCAAGGCGGCTACAGCCCTAGTCTCATCTGGTCGTACCGTTCATCCTCTTC
>JAQTWT010000013.1 GCA_028689145.1 Gallionella sp. | reverse complement strand
ATATCGCCACGTTGATCACTCCTGTTTACTCCTGCTCAAGTAATGAGCAGGACAGTATCTATACGTGGGTCAAATTTATCTGCAAACTATTGTCGGAATTGGGTCAGTTTTAGGTGCAATTCAACAGTTGAGGCCCATTCGGCAACGCCTTCACGCAAATGAAGGGCCAAATACCCCTCTTTCCTGAGCAGTTCAACGGCATCCTTTGCCATCAGACAATAGGGGCCTCGACAGTATGCAACAATCGAACGGTCCTTGGGCAGTTCTGCCAAGCGCTGGCGTAGCTCATCCAGCGGGATTGACCTTGCAAAAGGAAGATGCGCAGCCAGATATTCTTCCGTCGGTCTTACATCGAGCACCACCACTTCGCCCTTGCGGGCCGCTTTAATCAGGCTTTCCCGGTCACTCGGCACCAAATCATCGGGGTGCGTAGCAATCTTCTGCAGCGCCAGTTGCAACTCGATCAGGCGTTCCTCGGCCAGCATGTGGATTTGCACCCACAGGTCAGCTACCGATTTGTCGGCAAGACGGTAATAAATATTCTTGCCTTGACGCTTGGTCTCAACCAAATGTGCCATGCGCAGTTCACGCAAGTGCGCGCTGGCCAACTTTACGCTGATGGATGCTCCATGTGCCAGCGTCTCCACCGTCTTTTCGCCTTGGCAGAGTAACTCGACCAGTTCCAGTCTTTTGGGACTGGAGAATACCTTGCCAATTCGTGCCACCTGCTCATAGAGCAGATCTTTGATTTTTCGCGCGTCTTTCATCTTGTCAATCTATCTTCTGATGGAATATGTACGCGTAACTCTAAACCATCTTGACAATAATTAACAGTCGGTGTTCTAATCATTCCAATGTTTGTTGGATTGTTAAGTTAACCAAGGAGGTCGCAATGAAAACCCTGTTCATTCTCAACGATGCCCCATACGGCAGCGAACGCACCTACAACGGGCTGCGCATGGCCGGAGCACTTTCCAAGCAAGAAAGCAACGCGGTGCGCATTTTCTTGATTGGCGACGGCGCTTCGTCAGCTCACCGAAACCAGAAAGTCCCGCAAGGTTTCTATAACGCCGAGGTGATGCTTGGTAACGTGGTACGCAACAGCGGCGAGATCGGCATCTGCGGCACCTGCATGGATGCGCGCGGTATGACTGACAACGATATTGCCGATGGAACGCACCGTAGCACCATGGCTGAACTGACCGAGTGGACGCTATGGGCAGACAAGGTTTTGGTGTTTTAACTTCAGGGAGAGAGCGATGTTTTTCAAACAACTGGCAACAAAAGAGTCGTCACTGTCTTATTTTTTCGGCTGCGGCACCAAGGGTAAATCAATGGCGGTGGATGTAGTCGCGGGCGACGAGGAGTGGTTCATCGAAGAGGCGAAAAAAGCGAACGTCACCATCAATTATGTTGTCGATACCCACGTTCATGCCGACCATTACTCAGGCGGCAGGAAGCTTGCACAGATGGTCGGCGCGCCTTACTGCCTGCATGAGTCGGACAAAGGACGCGTAAAGTTCGAGTTTGAATCTTTGAACGACGGTCAGTCGCTTAACCTTGGCAACGTCAATGTCGAGGTGCTGCATACACCTGGCCATACGCCGGACAGCATCTGCCTGCTGGTAACCGATATGCGCCGCGGCGAATTGCCCTGGTTCGTTCTCACCGGCGACACACTGTTCGTCGGCTCCATCGGTCGTCCCGATTTGCTGGGACACGAACGCGAGATGGCTGCGCAACTCTATAACAGCATCCATACCAAGCTGCTGCATTTATCCAGCGAAGTTGAAATTTTCCCCGGTCATCAGGCCGGAAGCGTCTGCGGTGCCGGATTATCCGGCAAGCCCAGTTCGACCATCGGTTTCGAGAAACGCTGGAACCCGAGTTTGACGCTGAATCAGGATGCATTCATCGACACACTGCTCAAGGATATCCCTCCGCGCCCTGTTGAAATGGACAAGATGGTCGCAGCTAACATCGCCGCCTGACAATGAAACATGGCAATCTGACTCACGGCATCCGCGCCAATCTCGACCAGTTCCTGCACCAATTGCTGCAAGTCATGCTGGTGGGTTTTACCATCGGCATGATGCGTACGGTGATTCCTGCATTATCTGAATCCGAATTCGGTGTACCGAAAAACTCATTTATGTTGCTCACCGCCTTCGTGGTGGCATTCGGTCTAGTCAAGGGTTCGCTCAATTTCGTTGCGGGTCGGCTGTCCGAACGCATCGGTCGCAAGAAGGTATTGCTGCTGGGCTGGGCGGCTGCCCTGCCCATTCCCCTGCTGGTCTATTTTGCGCCGTCGTGGAGCTGGATCGTCGCCGCCACCGTGTTACTCGGCATTAATCAAGGCCTGACATGGTCGATGACACAAACGGCCAAGCTCGACATCACCCGCGCCGATCAGCGTGGATTAACCATCGGCCTGAACGAGTTTTCCGGATATGTGGGACTGGCGCTGGCTGGCATTATTACTGCGTATCTGGCAACAACGCTTGGGGCACGCAGCGGATTGCTGGTATTCGGCATGACGACTATCTTGCTTGCCATCCTGCTCACCCTGCTGTGGGTTAAGGACACTCTGCCCTGGGCCAAGTCGGAAGCAGCCAAGCACGCCGCCTCCCCTTCAAAAAACATCAAGCTGCGCTATCCGGCCAACATCAGTGAGAAGCCGACGACATGGGAAGTTTTCACACTGGTGTCGTGGCGCGACAAACGATTGGCTGCCATCTGTCAGGCGGGATTGGTAGAAAAATTTGTCGATGCTCTGGTTTGGGTATTCTATCCGGTGTTCCTCTACCAACGCGGCATAAGCCTGACTGACATCGGTTGGATCGTCGGCATCTATGGTTTTGTTTGGGGTGGCTCGCAATTCTTCACCGGCAAACTATCCGACCATATAGGTCGCCACAAGCCTAATGTGTGGGGCATGTGGATTTGCGGTGCGGGTGTGGCGATGATGCCGATACAGGAAGGCATAGCGTGGTGGTCACTCTCGGCCTCAGTTTCGGGCTTCGGAATGGCTTTGCTGTATCCGAATCTATCTGCCGCAGTGGCAGACATTTCCCACCCGAATTGGCGCGGCTCGGCTATCGGCATCTATCGCTTTTGGCGTGATCTGGGGTATGGCATAGGCGCGCTCGGGCTGGGCCTCACCGCGCATTTCAGCGGTTCAGTCGAGGCTGCATTCTGGTTTGTGGCAATCTCGATGTTCCTGTCCGGATGCATTCTCCGGCTATTCGGCGAAGAAACACACCCGAAAATTGGCTAGTGTAGTGTTGCACGCTGTTTGGAACTTATGCCAACGGCCATAGCTGCATCGCAGGTCGGGTTTCAACCCGACAAGTCGGGCTAAAGCCCGACCTACAAGGGTTACGCATAAGTACCGTCAGGAATGATGCACTACACTAGCACCCTGCTTCCTAGCGATTGGGAATCAACTCGACATCATCAGTATGTACGCGAGAAATTTTTATTCCCGCACCGGCACGGCGCACCGTTCCTCTATCCAACAACGCTTCAAACTCCCCGAGCGGCAGCGGTTTGCCGAACAGATAGCCCTGATACGCCATGCAGCCGTTGTGTTTGAGAAAATCCAGTTGCGCTCCGCTCTCAACCCCTTCGGCGATCACATTCAGGCGGAAGTTATGCGCCAGGTCGATAATGGTTTGCACCATCACCGCATCGTTCGGGTCGGTTGTAATATCGCGCACGAAGCCCTGGTCGATCTTGAGCTGATCAAGTGGTAGTTGCTTCAAATAGGACAGCGACGAATAACCGGTACCAAAATCGTCCAATGACAATTGGACACCGAGTGCTTTCAGCGCGTGCATTTTCGCCACCACATCGGCGACATCGGCCAATACCACGCTCTCGGTCAATTCCAGTTTCAAAAACGCCGGATTAATTTGATGGGCCGCAATGATAGCGGCTACATTTTCCACAAAATCATGCTTGCCGAATTGCGGTGCGCTGACGTTGACTGCCAGCACCAAGTCGCGTGTTTGTTCGCGTTTGCTCCATTGCGCCAGCTGACGACAAGCTGTTTCGAGTACCCAATTCCCCAGCTCGAGAATCAGCACACTTTCTTCTGCTACCGGAATGAATTCTGCCGGTGCAATCATGCCGCGCGCCGGATGCATCCAGCGTACCAGCGCTTCCGCACCGAGCGGGCGATACTCGTTGTCCACCTGAATCTGGTAGTACAAACGCAGTTGATTGCCGGGCACGGCATGGCGCAAATCAGCCTCCAGCGCGGCACGCGTATCCACCGCCAGTTGCATGGCGGGGTCGAAAAAGCGTACCGCGTTTCTCCCGCCATCCTTGGCTTGGTACATCGCCAAGTCGGCATGTTTGAGCAGCGTGTCCACCGATTCCGCATTGCCGCGATACAGGCACACGCCGATACTCGGCGAACTGTGGTGCTCGTACCCGTTGATCTGGTAAGGTACCGCCAGCGCCGCGCGTATCTTTTCGGCAATCAGCGCAACTTTTTGCGAAACCTGTTCCGCGTCAATATCGACTTCCTCCAGCAGTACCACGAATTCATCTCCGCCCAAGCGCGCCACGGTATCCACCTCGCGCACGCAGAACCGGATGCGCGCCGCCACTTCGATCAGCAACAGATCGCCATAATCGTGCCCCAGCGTGTCGTTGAGCATCTTGAACTTGTCCATGTCAAGAAACAGCACCGCGCCGTATTGACGGCTGCGTGCCGACAGCGCCAGCGCCAGATGAAAACGGTCCAGCAGCAAACGACGGTTAGGCAATTGGGTCAATGCGTCATAGAACGCCAGATTGTGTATTTCCTCTTCGGCTTGCTTGCGCGCGGTGATATCGCTGAAGATGGCAACATACTGTGCGGTTCGCCCCTGCTCGTCTTTTACGGCTGTAATGGTCAGCCATTTCGGATAAATCTGACCGTTTTTTCGCCTGTCCCACATTTCGCCGGTCCACGAACCGGTATTCAGCAACTGCCGCCACATCTCCGCATAAAAGGCCTTGTCTTGGCGACCGGAATTGAGGATGCGCGGATTTTTGCCCAGCACTTCTTCCGCGCTGTAGCCGGTGATGTCGTTGAATGCCTGATTGACACGAATGATATTCGCGTCGCTATCGGTGATCAGGATGGCATCATGGGTCTCAAAGGTTGCCGCCGCGACACGCAATTGCTCTTCCGCAGCCTTGCGTTCGGTGATGTCGGTGCGTATCGAAATGTATTTGACAGGTTTTCCGCTGTCATTCAAAAACGGCACAATGGTGGTTTCCACCCAATACAGGCGACCATCTTTGGCGCGGTTGCAACAATCGCCGCGCCACACATTCCCCGCCGCGATAACGCTAAACATATCTGTAAAAAATTCTTTCGGGTGTGTGCCGGAATTGAGTATGCGGTGATTTTTCCCAAGCAACTCCTGCCGCGAGTAACCGCTGATCTCGCAGAATTTATCGTTTACATAAGTAATTGTGCCGCGCACATCGGTAATTGCCACGATGGAGTGCTGGTCCAGCGCATATTTTTGATGTTCCAGCTTCCTCAAGGCATGCTGGTACGCTTTTTCGAGCTGCGCCAAAGCTTGTGCGTTCTGCCGCGTCATGCGCTGATCGAACAATGCGGCGAGAATGCCGCCGCTAAACCAGAACACAGAAATCAACAATACCAGCAAGGCGAGCGTAGCCTGAGAAAGCTGGGTTGCACCAACCATGCATATACTGCCGTGCGGAATATTTACTCCCAGCATGGCGGTGTAGTGCATACCGGAAATCGCCAAACCCATGATTGCCCCGCCCGACACAAAACGAAGCGTCTGCGGTAACTTGACACGCTCACCGCGATACATTATCAGCAACGCGCCCCATGAAGCGATAACAGCGATAGCCACAGACATGATAAAAATCAGCGGGTCATAATTTATTCCCGGCGACATTCTGAGGGCCGCCATGCCGGTGTAATGCATGATAGTGATGCCCACTCCCATGAGCAGACCGCTCGCGACAATGCGTACGGTGCTGATATCCGGTTCGCGCAACACGTAAAAACCGAGCAAGGCTGCGGCAATCGCTGGTAAAGCGGAGAGCAGCGTTAAGAACAGATCGTAGCCGAGCGGAATCGGCAAATGAAAAGCCAGCATGCCGATAAAGTGCATCGACCAGATTGCCAGTCCCAATGTAATACCACCGGCAATCATCCATCTCCGTGCCGTAGCGCCGCTGCTCTCGCGCATCCGCTGTGTATGCGCAAGCGCCGTGAACGAGCCGAGCATCGCAACCAGCACGGACAACAAAACCAGCGATATATCCCAGACTATTGACATTTATTCCCGGCCCCTTTCTCTGTAGCCATTGCTAAAGTCCTTCTCCCGCCTTGTCTCGCGTATGCGGGACAAATAACCGTAGGGTGGGATCATCCCGCCAATATCGCCCCGGGGATGTCATGCAAACCCATCACCCGGCCAACCCCGCCAAGTTTGATCGCCTCCTTGGGCATACCGAACACCACGCAGGTTGCCTCGTCCTGGGCGACCGTCGGCGCACCGGCTTCATGCATTTCTTTCATGCCTCTTGCACCATCGTCCCCCATGCCGGTCATGATAATTCCGGTGGCGTTCTTGCCGGCGAATTTCGCCACCGAGCGGAACAGCACGTCCACGGAGGGGCGGTGACGGTTGACCACCGGGCCGTCCAGCACTTCGACATGGTAATAGGCACCGCTGCGCTTGAGCAGCATGTGCCTGCCGCCGGGCGCAATCAGCGCGAGTCCCGGAATCACCCGGTCATTGTTCCGCGCCTCCCTGACCTCGATCTCGCACAGGCTGTCGAGGCGCGCGGCGAAGGAGGCGGTAAATTTTTCCGGCATGTGCTGCACGACGACGATGCCGGGACAGACGCGCGGCAAAGCGGTGAGTACCGCTTCGAGCGCCTGTGTTCCGCCGGTGGAGGTGCCGATGGCAACGATGCGCTCGGTGGTCTGGGCCATTGCATGCGCCCCGGCAGCGGGCAGGATGGCATCTGCGTTCAGCTTGGGTGCCACTTTGTCCTTCATCCCTTGTGGCATCCTCGCCTGTCGCGGCTGGAGGCGACTGACGTTGACTTGAGCCGCCTCCTTGACCGCGTTGATCAAGTCGGCTGCCGAATCGCTTAGAAATTGCTTGAGGCCGATTTTCGGCTTGGTAACGATAGTCACCGCACCGGCTTCCATTGCCTGCACGGTAGTGGCCGCACCGCGCTCGGTGAGGGTCGAGCAGATCACCACCGGGGTCGGATGTTCCGCCATGATCTTTTTCAGGAAGGTGATGCCGTCCATGCGCGGCATCTCGACATCCAGCACAATGACATCCGGCCACTCGCGGTTCATGCGATCCAGCGCAAAAATGGGATCGGATGCCGCACCAATCACCTGAATCGACGGGTCACTTTCAAGCACAGCCTGTAGCACCTGACGCACCACAGCCGAATCGTCCACGATCAGCACTTTTATTTTTGTCATAAGTTGATATTATTTTTTTGTCCGGTCTGATTTTGTCCGGTCTGGGTTCGTTGCGATACATTCAGGCAATCCATGATTTTTTCGTGCTTGACCAGCACGCTGCCGTCATGCAGATCGAAGATGATGTTACGGTGGCCGCTGCCGCCCACATGTTCGCTATGAATCCTGAAGCCGGCGGATGCCAGCAACAGCCGCGTGGCTTCGATATTGCTTCCGGCGACATTGAATGCTCTCCCGTCAGGCGGTTGCCGCAGCATGTTGCCGCCGCCGAATATCTTGACCTGATATTCCTCCGGGCGGGTATTGCGTTTGCCGATTTCGCGCAGCAGCAACCCGATCGCCTCGTCGGCATAGTGCCCGTCAAGTTGGTTTAAAGCGGGATCAAGCTTGCCCGGTTTAACCCTGCGCGGCAGCATGGAATGGCTCATGCCGCCGATATGCAACAACGGATGCCACACAGCGATTGAAACGCATGAGCCCAGCACGGTGCGAATGCGGGTATTTTTGTCGCCAAAATAAAAATCCCCCAGCAGCAGGTAGATTTCGACTGGTTCGGCGGTCTGTAACATGATCAGACTCATGGTTTGCGATAAATGGACGGTGCCAGCGGGTGCAGCGTATCAACCACACCGTGCAAACTCTCCGAATGACCGATCAGGAAATGGCCGCCGCGCTTTAGCAGCGGCAACATGCGTTGCACTATCTGGCGCTTGGTTTCCTGATCGAAATAGATCATCACGTTGCGCAGAAAAATAAGATCAAACTCGCCCAGTGCCGGCAATGACTGGTTCAGGTTCACCTGCATGAAATTCACCCGGCTGCGCAATTTTTTATCCACCAGCAGGGTATTTTCCTGTGAGCTCACCCCTTTCAGACAATAGCGCGACAGATGTTCGCGGGAAATGCCGTCGATACGGTCCATCGGATAGTGGCCGGTGCGCGCCTTGTCCAGCACCCGCGTGCAGATATCCGAAGCCACCACTTCCCACGGGCCGTCGCCGAGGTGATCGGCGAGTACCATGGCGACGCTGTAAGGTTCCTCGCCGCTGGAACAGGCCGCACTCCACACCCGGAATTTGCAGCCGGGTTTATGGCCGGATAACACCTTGTCGCGCAGGAAATCGAAATGTTTGGGCTCGCGAAAAAAATAAGTTTCGTTGGTGGTCAGCAAATCCACCGCCACCTGCAGTTCGTCCGTGTTGCGACCGCCAGTGAGCAGCTTGAAATAATCGCCGTAACTGCCGAGGCTATGCTTGGTCAGGCGTTTCGCCAGCCGCCCGCCCACCAATGCTTTTTTTGCCGGCGACAGGTTAATACCGGCAAGCTGGTAAATAAGCTTCTGAAACTGGCTGAATTCCTGGTCGTTGATGATAGTCATGGTCATGATTGCTCCTTAATCCGGATAAGCCGGAAGCAAAATTTGAAGTTGTCATCTCGTAGGTTGGGTTATAACCAGCGACTTGGTTGGCGTTTTTTGCCAGCCTAGTCGAATGGCTAGTTATTTCATCAGGCGCAGTTTTTTGCGCCGTAACCCAACAAAAGCCAGTGTTGTGTGTGCTGCCCATCCATATCGGTGTTGAAGATTGAGTTTGTTGGGTTACGCGATAAAGCCGCTAACCCAACCTACGCACTGGTCGTTGATCGCGGTCATGTCCATGGTTATTCCCTGATCCCGGAACCAACCTCCAGAGCGGCGAACCAGTCGATGAAGCGTTTTACATCTTCGCCACGGTAGATTGCGCCATGCTGCGGGCACAGCATGTCGATGTCGAGGCGGCTGACGCGCTCGCACCAGTTCAGTTTGGCCGCATTCGAGCCCATCCAGCGGCGGTGAAAATCGCGCGCATGGCGGATGTGCCGGTCAAAGTTTTCCACGAACAGCCCGTTTTCTTCCGGCGGCAGCAGGGCTGCACCCACATCGCCGGAAAACAGGATTTTGGCCTTGCGGTCATACAGGTTGAAATTACCGGATGAGTGCAGGTAATGCGCCGGAACCGCCTCCAGCATCAACCCGCCGAGTGAAATGCTCATACCCTCGTCGGGAATGGCGATAAAAGTCTCGGCGGTTCCGCCGAAATGGGGAATGAACGAACCCCACAGCCAACTCAGGTAGCATTTCAGATCGGGATTAAAATTCAGCCACAAAGCCAGCGATGAAATAATGTCCGGGTCCTGATGCGAGGCAAATAAATAGCGGATGGTGTAAGGATCGATCTCGGCACTGATGGCGGAAAACACCGCGGAAAATATTTCCATGCCGCCGGGATCGGCGAGCAGCGCCTCGCTGCCGTTGAGCACCAGATATTCATTGGTGTCGATCAGATAGCCGGGCTTTTCCGGGTCGCGCGCCACCACCGCCCATTTATGCGGGCCGTTTTCGTAGATGAATTTAAGTTTTTTCATTATTCCGCCAACTGCGTGCGCAACAGTTTCAGTGTGGAAAAAATCTCGTTTACCGTTTCCTCGATCCGGCTGGCCACCTGCTTCAGGATGTTACTCATATCACCGCCATACACCGCCTCGATCTTGGCGCTGCGCGCCAGCGATCCGCCTGTCTCGCATAATTGCAAAACGCGGTTGAGCTGAAGACTGAGCTTTTGCCAATCCCTGCCGATCTCTTGCACGGTTCCGCTGATGCGTTCATCCACCCGCGCGAGTGCCGGAGCCACCAGTTCGCGCATCCGCTTTCCTTGCGCCACAATGGCAAGCAGGTGGCCATGTTCCTGGCGCTGCTTTTGCATCGCGGCAGCATCACTGACCAGCTCAAAAATCAGCGTACCCAAGCCGGACATCGCGCCGTCCAGCTTGTGGCTGAACACCCGCAACTCGGATGACACCACCGCAAAACCGCGCGACCGCTCGCCGGAACGCTTGGCGATCAGCATGGCATTGAGCGCGACCAGATTGACCCCGGATGAAATGCGGATAACCTTCTTGATGTCCTCGTTGGCCTTCACCACTCGGCGCAGATCGGCAGCGTGGCTGTTACCCCTGATTTCTTCCATGCCTGTCTCCTTATTTCTGACCACTATCTTTAAGCCAGCGCAAGCGCTTCCATCTCCGCTCCGCCCGCATACTCAAGCACCGCCATTTCATCAATGGATAGCACGTGATTGACGGCCAGAATGATGACAAAATTGCCGTTGATCTTGCCCATGCCGTGGATGAAATCGGCACGAATCCGGGCGCCGAATGAGGGTGTCTGTTCAACCTCGGTATCTGGAATTTCCAGCACCTCGTTGACGGTATCCACCACCACCCCGACATCCTGCTTTTCGCCTCCCGACTCGATTTCGATGATCACGATGCAGGTGCGCCGTGTAACGTCACCGGTCTTGCGTCCGAAGCGTACGGCCATATCCACCACCGGCACCACGCTCCCGCGCAGGTTGATGACACCGCGAATGGATGCGGGCATCATCGGCACCGTGGTGAGATGGCCGTATTCGATAATTTCCTTGATATTGAGGATGGGGATGGCAAACATCTCGCCGCCCAGCATAAAAGTCAGGTACTGGCTCTGCCCTTCCTCGCCGCCGGCAACTTCGGCATGCTGCTCAGCCCGTGCAATTGCACCCATAGCCATCTCCTAGAAGCGGACGAAATCGTGTTCGTTCTGCACATCCGCAGTGATTCTCTGCTCCGCCCTGTCGGGTATTTTGAGCGCAGCCGCAGGTCTTGAAGAAAGCGGGGTATCTATCTGCCGTGCCGCGGCGATGGCCGCTGCTGCAGCGGCCGCGGCACCATTAAGCTTGAAGAATGCCATCAGTTGCTGCAACTTCTCAGCTTGCCCGCTCATCTCCTCCGAGGTGGCGGCCAGTTGTTCCGATGCGGAAGCATTCTGCTGGGTAGTCTGGCTGAGCTGATTCATCGCACCGTTGATCTGGCTGATGCCGGTGGATTGCTCGTCCGAAGCGGCGGTGATTTCCTGAACCAAGTCGGAAGTCTTGTTGATCGACGGCACCATCTCGTCCAGCAGTTTTCCGGCGCGCTCCGCCAGTTCCACGCTGGAACCGGCCACTTCGGAAATTTCCCGCGCCGCCACCTGGCTGCGCTCGGCCAGCTTGCGCACTTCCGCAGCCACTACCGCAAAACCCTTGCCATGTTCACCGGCGCGTGCCGCCTCGATCGCGGCGTTCAACGCGAGCAGATTGGTCTGATAAGCGATGTCGTCGATGATGCCGATCTTGGCGGCGATTTGCTTCATCGCCGTGACCGTGGATTTCACCGCATCTCCGCCCTCGCTGGCTTCCTTGGCCGCTTTGGTTGCCATGCCGTCGGTCACCTTGGCGTTTTCCGCATTCTGTCCGACCGAGGCCGACATTTGCTCGATCGAAGCGCTGGTTTCTTCCACGCTGGCCGCCTGTTCGCTCGCACCCTGGCTCAGGCTCTGCGCCGTCGCGCTGATCTCTCCGGCGGCACTGGACAGTGAATCGGCTGCCAGACGAACGTCGGAGATAGTCTCGGCGAGTTTATGCACCGTGCCGTTGGTCGCATCCTTGAGCCGTTTGAACATGCCCTGATAGTTGCGCTGGATGGTATAAGTCAGGTCTCCCTGTGAAACGCTTTCGATCACCTGCACCGCATCGGTTATCACATTCTCGGCCACCCCGGTAAGCTCGTTGATTCCCTCGCCCAGCACCTTCATGAAGCCATCCTTGCCTTCCATGTCGATGCGCTGCGACAAATCGCCGCCGACGGCAGCCTGCACAATGCCTTTTATTTCATCCTCGATTTTGACTTCATCGGTCGCGTCGATCCATTCCACCGAAGCGCCCAAACGCTGTCCGGTCGCGTTGAATACCGGGTTGGCGGAAAGACGGAAAGTGCGCCCGCCGATTTTGATCGCCGTATTGAAAGTGCTGGTAAATGTCTTCAGCATCTGCCGCTGGTGCTCCGGCTTTTGGTGGAAACCGTCGATATTGGTACCCAGCAAATTGTCGGCATTGAAATTCGGCAGATCTTTCTTGATGTCGGCCTCGGCGTGCTTCAGCATCGCCTGCACCGACTTGTTCAGGTAAATGATATTGAGGTCGGTATCCGCAATCATCACCCCGGTGGAAGCGTTGTCGAGCGCATTGGTGACACGCAACGATTCGTCGGCACGGCGCTTGGCATCGTTGATATCGAAGCCGAGTTTGATCTGCGTGGATTTCAGCCCGTACATGACCTTGCCGATCTCGTCCCCGCTGTCCGCCTCAATCCGGTTGTAATAATTGCCCTGCCCCATTCGGTCGAAGATGCTGATCGCGTCATTGAGCGGCCTGACGATGGCACGGCTCAACATGAAAGTCAGCAGCATCCCGACCAGCACCACCATGATGCCCGCATTCATTACCTGATTCCGGCTGGTTGCAAGTAAATCCGCAAAGGTCTGCGACTGCGCAGGGCTCAGGTTCGTGCCGATCTGCAGCAATTGCGCATTGATATTTTCCATCTGACTCAACGCCAACCAACCCATCCCGAGCGCCATCAGCACGATAATGCCGAAACTCATTCCCAGCTTGATGCCGAGCTTCAGGTTCCGGACCGGTCCGAGCAAATTCAACAGGCCGGGTTTGACAGCTTTTCCTTCCCTGACTTTATATTTGCTTCTTCCTTCCCTGATTTCCTGATAAATCTTTGCGGTCGCTTCGACCACGGCACGAGCGGGTTTGCTGCGCACCGACATATAACCGACCAGTTGGCCGTTCTCGCGTATCGGCGTGGCGTTGGCTTCAACCCAGTAATAATCGCCGTTCTTGCAGCGGTTTTTCACTATGCCGGTCCACGGCTTGCCTTGCTTGAGCGTATTCCACAGGTCGGCGAATGCCTCCTCCGGCATGTCCGGGTGACGGATGTAATTGTGCGGTTGGCCGATGGATTCCTGCTCGGAGTAGCCGCTCATCTCGCAATAATACGGGTTCACATAAGTGATCACGCCCTTGATATCGGTCTTGGAGACAATCGTCTCACCGTCCCTGAATTCCCGTTCCACACTGGTTACCGGCATATTGGTTCTCATCGCTTTACCCCTCTCAATTTAAAATCTTCCGAACCTGCATTCGCTGAATCAACTTCTCGATCGCGGGCTTCTTGCTCCCTTCTCCCGCCTGCGGGAGAGGGAGTGTGTGTAACCTACTTTGTCTGGCTGTATGCCAACTGTTGCGCTTCCTTGTTTACCGCGCGCTGGATCAGCGCCGGTACATCCAGAATCAGCGCCACTTCACCGCTGCCGAGGATGGTCGAACCGCTAATCCCTTTCAGGTTGCCGAATAGCTTGCCTAATGGCTTGATCACCGTCTGGAATTCGCCCATCAGTTCATCCACCACCAGACCGGCCATCTGTCCGACGTATTGCACCACCACGATGTTCTCGCGGCGGCCAGCCTTGCCTTGTTCGCGGAATTGGTCGCGCAGACGGATGAACGGCAGCACCGTACCGCGCAGATTGATATAGTTGCTTTCGCGGGTTTCCTGACGCTCGGCTTCGCTAAGCTCGATACATTCCATCACCATGTCGAGCGGCACGACGTATGAGGCGCTGCCCACGCCCAGCAGGAATCCGTCGATGATTGCCAGGGTCAGCGGCAGGCGGATTTTTACCGTGGTGCCGACACCTTCGCGGCTGTCGATTTCCACCGTACCGCGCAATGCCTCGATGTTGCGCCGCACCACGTCCATGCCTACGCCGCGCCCGGATAAATTGGTGACCGCCTCGGCAGTGGAAAATCCCGCCTCGAAAATCAGCCCGTACACTTCTTGGTCGGAAAGCGTCTGGTTGGCTGTGACCAGACCTTTTTCCAAAGCCTTGGCGAGGATTCTGGCGCGGTTCAATCCGCCGCCATCGTCGCCGACCTCCACCACGATGCTGCCGGACTCGTGATAGGCATTGAGATGCAGCGTGCCTTTCGCCGGTTTGCCGCGTTGCAGACGGATCTCGCTTTTCTCGATGCCGTGATCCATGCTGTTACGCACCAGATGCATCAGCGGGTCGCCGATCTTCTCCACTACCGACTTGTCCAGTTCTGTTTCCGCGCCGCTGATCGCCAAACCGATGTCCTTGCCGATTTCCTTGCTCACATCGCGCACCACGCGGTTGAACCGGCTGAAGGTCTCGCCGATCTGCACCATGCGCAGTTGCAGGGCGCTGTCGCGGATTTCCTCGACCAGTCGCGACAGCGTGGAAGTCGATTCGTGCAGCGCCGGGTCGCGGGTGCGCTGTGCCAGCAGGCTGGTGGCCGCCCCGGCGATAACCATCTCGCCGACCAGATTGATCAGCTGATCGAGCTTGTCTGCCTGGATGCGGATCAGCTTGCTTTCCTGCACCTTGTTTTCTTTGGCGAGTTTCTGTTTCCCCAGTGCCGCATCCACCAGTTCCGGCTGCACCATATTTTGTTCCACCAGAATCTGGCCGAGATTGCCACTATCCCGGCTTGCCGATGCGTCACACCCGAACTCGGCATTTAGCGACTGCAAGCGCAACGCTTCATCCAGTTCATTCCAGGTCAAAGCACCGCAGTTGACCAGCAAATCGCCGAGGCGAATCTTGTCCTCGGGCAACTCGTCAATGAGCTGGGTGTATTCCTCGATTCGGCTATGCGGGGGCAGAATGCGCAAGCTGCAATCTTCGCGCACAAACTCGAACACGCCTTCGATAGTCGCCTTGTCCACGTTTTCGCCGTGAAAGTCGATCTCGAACCCCAGATAGCAGCTTTCCGGATCCATGTCCGTGGCGAACGGCATGGCATCAGGCAACGTGACGATATGGACAATATCCCCCATGTTGTCGAGGTATCTGATAAAGGCCAGCGGATCCATACCGTTGCGCAGCACATCATGGCTGAAGCGCAGCGAAATATGCCAATTGTCATTTTCCACTGTACCGCCGGACTGTGCCACCACTGCCGTTTGAGATTGGGGCTTGGTCTGGGACGAGGTGATTGCCGGTAGCGGGGATTGTTCTTGCGTACCGGCCTGATACGACTTGAGCTGGTTGAGCAACATGATGCCGGTGGTTTCAGTTTCATGGTCCGGCTTGGCGGCAGAATCGGCGGCAATTTGTTCTACCAGCATGCCGATATGGTCGCGACAGGACAACAGCAGGGCAATCAGATCGGCGTTAATCGGCACTTCGTTGTTACGTACCCGGTCCAGCACATTCTCCACCACATGGGTGAAAGCAACGATGCCATCCAGCCCGAACAGCCCGCCCGACCCCTTGATGGTATGGGCGGCGCGAAATATGGCACCGATCGCGTCGCGGTCATCCGGCTCGGATTCGAGCCCGAGCAGCGATTCCTCCATGGCTTCGAGCAATTCGCGGCTCTCCATGATGAATGTTTGCAGCGCCTGATCTAGTTCCATAGCTCTTTTTCTTTCCGGTTTTGCTGTATGATTTTGTAGGGTTAGTACCAATACTGTTCACTTAATAAATTCCGTTCGCCCTGCCCCTTCGACTTCACTCAGGACTAAAGGCCTTGTCGAAGGGATCTGTGACAGTAGCTGGTGGTTCGACAAGCTCTGATGGAACAACTAAGTATTGACTAAGCACGATAACCCCATGCTAAGTCACTACTTAACCACGAACGGTTATAGGAAACAGCATTGGTGCTAATGCGCTGCGCGCGGCATCATCACCGGATCGCCGAAATAGGAGGCCATGTTGAACAGATCCAGCACTTCCAGCGTCGCCGGGCTGTGCGCCACCAGACGCAGCGACTTGCCGACTTTGGCCGCTTCGCGCTTGGTCAACAACAACAACTGAAAACCGGCGGTATCTATTTCACTGACCTCGGACAGGTCGATTTCCACTTCCGTGCCGTAGTCGAGACAGGGCAGCAATTCACCCTTCATTTCCGCGGCATGGTAGATCGTCATTTCGCCCGTCACGCGGGCATGGCACACACCATTGCTTGATTCGATACTGATCGTCATGATGTTCTCCTTGGTTATATTTAGGATCGGGGATTGAAGAGCGGAGGTTTTACTCGATCCTCGATCCTCAATCCTGCATCTAGGGCATCACCAGCTTCGATACCGCTGCCAGCATTTGTGTCGGCAGGAACGGTTTGACCACCCAGGCTTTTGCTCCCGCCGCCTGACCTTCCTGTTTCTTGCCTTCCTGCGACTCGGTGGTCAGCATGATCACCGGGGTGAACTTGTAGGCCGGCATCTGTTTCAGATTCTTGACGAAAGTGATGCCGTCCATATTGGGCATATTGACATCGCTGATGACCAGATGCACCTTCTGTCCGGTCAGTTTGGACAGCGCGTCCTTGCCGTCGCAGCCCTCAATCACCTCGTATCCGGCACCGCGCAACGCGATACCGACCACCTGCCGCAAAGAAGCGGAATCGTCCACAACCATCACTGTTTTAGCCATTGTTTATTCCTCCTGCAATTAATACTGTGTTTGATGCAAATTGGAATTACGGCAACGCAAAACGCGCAACCATATCCAGCAACTGGGGCTTGCCAAACGGTTTCACCATCCACGCCTTGACTCCCGCTGCACGCGCCTGCTCGCGCGTGGATTTGAGCAAACCAGTGGTGAGCATGATGATCGGTGCAAACTTGTGCTCCGGCAGATTTCTCACGGCTTGCACGAAGGTGATGCCGTCCATGTTCGGCATATTGACATCGCTGATAATGAGATTTACTTTCCGCCCGTTCAGTTTGGACAGCGCATCGTTGCCATCGCATGCTTCGATCAGTTCATATCCCGCAGCCCCCAGCACGATGCCGGCTAGTTGCCGCGTCGAGGCTGAATCGTCCACAATCATGATGGTTTTAGGCATGGTATTCCCCTAAAAAAAGGTGATTTCCGTCGCGTCCTGCTTTTCAACCGGCGTTGCGCCAACCTTGTCATCGCGGTGGTTGCGCCGTTGCTCGGCGGTGGTGTAGCCCAGCGCCATTTCATTCAACCAGGCATTGGCATCGATGGCCGGTGTGCCGCCGTTGCTGCGTTCGGCGGAATATTGCCTTAGGTGGGCGTGCAAGCCGTCGAGGTTGTCGCGCACATGAGCCAGTATCTGGCTGACCCGATCCTGGAACTGGAGATAAACCAGCGTATCGGATATCTCCTCGCGGATTCCCTCGCTTTCGCGGCGCAGTATTCCGGAAGATTCGCTCAACCCGCTGGCCACTTCCTTGAAATTGCCCAATACCCTGTGTATGGTTTGTTCCGACTCGGCCACCGAGCGTGCATCTTCCTCGCTGAATTTTTCTGCCGCGCCGATCACACCGGTAATCGCCTTGTTGATGACATTGACCTTTTCCGCCATTTTTTTGCCGGTTTCGCTGGATAGGGTGGACAGCTTGCGCACTTCGTCCGCCACTACCGCAAAACCGCGCCCGGTCTCACCTGCACGTGCCGCCTCGATGGCCGCGTTGAGTGCCAGCAAATTGGTCTGCGAGGCAATCTCTTCCACATCCGTGGCCATCTTTTTCAGGTCGGAGGTATAAGCAATCAATTTGTGCACGTCCTGAACCATCGCCGCACGCTCATGCCGTGCCGCGTCCATCGAACGATTGACCGCGACCAGATCGGCCTCGCTGCGCGACAGCACCGCAACCACGCAACCGCCTTCCGCGCCATCCCCGTCACCTGCAGCCTGTTGCGAAGCGGCCGCCGAAGCATGCAGCCGCTCAACGATAGCGCCAAAGCGTGCCGCTACCTCGGTAATGCCCTCCTCGGTCTGACTGCGCGCGGTCTCGATCTGTTTCACCCAAATCGGTGCCGCCTTGTCACAAATCTGTTCCAGTCCGGCGATACCGCTTTGTTGTCGCAATGCCTGTTGAGCTTGCCCCAGCAAATCCTCCGCCTGCCTCACCAGTTGTGTCAGTGCGGCTCGCTGGCGGTACGCGCTGCCCCAGGCACATAGCGCGGCGAATGCCGCCACCGCAAAGGCAAACTGCACACCCGTACCACCCAGCCCGGCACCGCCTAATAAGGATACCCCGAGCAATGCGGCAACACCCGCACCGCCACTCGCCAGCGGCGACATCCATAACCAGGCATCCGCATCCGCACGCATTGTCATTTCAGCTTGGCTCATATCACACTCCCATTCCAGAAATTAGCGGTTTGCTGCGTTGGTTGCTGCCGCCATACGCAACACGACATATTCTCTAGCTGCTCTTCAGAAGATATCAGTTGCTCCAATACACCTGCGACCAGCGTGAGCTGTGAATATTTTTCGAGAAAAATATTAGCTCCGAACAGCTTGCAACATCTGATATAAAACTTGTCAGCGTTATTGCTTAACACGATGACTTTGATTGCAGCGTGGTACTTTCTAATGTGTTTCAAAACATTCAATCCAGATCCTTGTTGCAGGTGAATATCGAGAATCACCGTATCCGGCAACAGCGAATCAATACGTTCGATCGCGCCTGCTTCATCTATTGCATGACCGGCTAACTCAACACTGGGAATCCCGCACAGCATGGTTTGCAGGTTCTTGCACACGCTATCGGAGTCATCCACAATTAATACCTTCACCATGCCTCCCTGATTGTGCTGTTTCAAGCCAAAAATCCATGGGCGAATCATGTCCCATCGCACACGGGAGGGGCATAGGTGTTTATCTGATTGTTGGGTAAGGAGGGAGGTAATTTGCTATCAGTGTTTGGCTGACAGGATGAACTACAGTTGTGCCGTGAGGAGCAGTAGGGTGACCACTCTATTATCCTAAAAACGCAGTTGGCGGAGTGGTAGGGGCGAATTCATTCGCCCGGACAATAGGTTGCATGCGAATGAATTCGCACCTACAAGAGTAGCCCAACGCGTTGAAGCACAATGACATTGTCCGACAACTGCGTTTTTTAAGATTATTGTGTTGTAAGCTTTTTGCTGATGGCGTATTGCATGAGTTCGGCGTTATTGCGCATACGCATTTTTTCCAGGATGCGATTGCGGTAGGTGCTGATGGTTTTGCTGCTCAGACGCAAAGTCTCGGCGATTTCGGTCGTGGTTTTTGCCGAGGCCAACAGCATGAAAATCTGGTATTCGCGATTCGACAGTGTTTCATGCGGGAGCTTTTCACCCGGTGCCCTGAGTTCATTGGTGAGCATTTCGGCCACATCCGCACTAATGTACTTTTTGCCGCCCAGCACGCAATTCACCGCAGCCACCACATCTTCCGGCGCGCACTCCTTGACCAGATAACCGTTCGCTCCGGCCTTGAGAAGACGCACGGCGTATTGGTCTTCCGGATGGGCGCTGATAACCAGCACAGGCAATTTCGCGGTTATTTCCCGCAGCCGCTTGAGCAAGTCGATGCCGTTTATCTCGGGCATGGAAATGTCGATCAGCGCAATGTCGCAGTCGTTATTGCGCAGCCAATTCAGCGCATCAATACCGTTGGCATACTCCGCCACCACTTTCATTTTTCGGGTGTTTTCCAGAATTTGCGCCAGCCCCTGGCGCACAATGGCATGATCGTCAACAATCATAATTCTGATCATATTTCTTTCCCTTCGTTATCTGCGGCGGACAGTGGCAATATTACCACCACGCCAAGCCCGCGACCGGGCTCGCTGTCAAACCTGACTTGGCCGCCCAGTTGCACGGCACGTTCGATCATACCGAGCATGCCATAGTGGCCGGCTTCAACGACATAATTTTCCGGGAGACCGCAGCCGTTGTCGCTGATTGACAGCATGACCTCATCGTTGCCGTGGAGAAATTCAATTTCCACAAGGGTTGCGCCTGAATACCGCATCACATTGGTAAGCGCTTCCTGAAGGATGCGAAACAGCGCGATTGAGCATAACTTGTCCAGCGTCCCCAGATTCTCGATACAGTTCACCCGGCATTCTATGCCGGTACGCTGTTGGAATTGCGCGCACTGCCATTCGATGGCGGCCAACAACCCGAAATCGTCGAGTATCGCGGGTCGCAAACCGGTGATGATGCGCCGCGTGACCCCCACCGCGTTATCGATCAGCTGCGACATCGATTGGAGGCGCATTATGGCCGACACTGCCCCCCCGCCCATTTCCCGCATCCCGGCCGGGAGTTCCGATTTCAACCAGTAGGCTTCCATTTTAAGCGAGGACAGCGTGCCGCCCAGATCATCATGGATTTCGCGCGCGATGCCGACCTTTTCTTCCTCTCGCACCGTCTGGAGATGCATGGCAAGCTTGCGTGCCATATTTTCCGCGTGTTTTCGCCCGGTGATATCGGTGATAGTTGAGCGGCTCATCAGATAATTCCCGTCCGCGTCATAAATAGCCGTCGCGTTGATCAGCGCGGTAAATACCGTGCCGTTCTTGCGAATTATTTCAGTTTCAACATCGTGTACCACTCCGAACTTCTTTAATTGCGGAAAAGTGTCGCGGAAGGTTTGCTTGCCCGCGGGTGTCAGCAAGTCCGTCCAGTGCATTTTCCCGACCAGCTCGTCGCGCGAATAGCCCAGCCATACCAGTTCGGTATCGTTGATGATGCGGATGATGCCGTCCCGGTCCAAAGAGTGATAACCGCAGGGGGCGTGGTTGTATAGATCTTCAATTTGCTGCATCGATTGATTCAGCAAATCTTCAGCCTGCTTGCGCTCGTTGATGTCCTGGATGACGGCCATAAAAACCGCGCTGTCTGCCCCCGTTCCCGCTCCCATCAACTGCAATCGCACTTCCACCGGATAAGTCGTGCCATCTTTGCGCCGGTGATCAGCCTCGAAAAATAGTACCGGTTGTTGGCCGGTACGGAGCGGGGCAATATGCCGCTCAAACTCCTCACGGGTAAACGATGGCCTCAGGTCTAACGGGGTAAGCTGTTGCAGTTCAGCGGGCGAGTACCCCAGATTTTTCCGCGCGCCTTCGCTCACTTGAAGGAAATGCAGGGAATCGGCATCGAACAGATAAATTTCGTTGAACGAGCTTTGCAGCAAGCGGCCAAAGCGTTGCGCCAATGCTTCAGCCTGCTTGCGCTCGGTGATATCCTCGACGACCACGATGTTGTATTTTGGAACGCCGTCGGCATCGCACAACAGGGAAACGGTCAGGTTGACCCATACCAAAACCTGGTCTTTGCGCACATAGCGGCTTTCCACGCTAAAGGTGGATATCTCGCCCGCCAGCAGTTGCTGCATATACTCAACGCTTTTGCCCAGATCGTCGGGAAAAGTCACGTCCTGCAAACTCATCCGGTTTAGTTCATCGCGGGCATAGCCGGTGATTTTGCAGAACTTCTGGTTAACCTGCCGGAAATGACCGTCCAGCGTGGTATGCACTATGCCGACCGCAGCCTGCTCCAAGGTGCCGCGGAAGCGCCCGTCGCTTTCCCGCAATTTCTGTTCCTCGACCTGTTTGCGCGCGGTAATATCGCTGAATATAACCACGTAGCGGATGATTTCAAGCTGCTCATTCCGTACCGCGGTTATGGTCAACCATTTGGGATATATCTGGCCGTTTTTGCGCCGGTCCCAAATCTCGCCGGCCCATGTGCCGTTGTCAATCTGTTGTTGCAATATCCTGATGCAGCTGTCATCACCGCGCTGTCCGGCATCCAGAATGCTGTAGTGCTTGCCCAACAACTCTTCCGGGATGTAACCGGTAATAGACTGAACCGCCTGATTGACCCGGATAATATTCCAGTCGGCATCGGCAATCACGATGGCATCCTGCGTCTCGAAAGCCGCTGCGGCGACACGCAATTCCTCTTCGGTCAACTTGCGTTCGGTGATGTCTTTGGCGAAGCCAACAGTGCCCAGCACCTTGCCCTGCTCATCTATGATGGGGGTCTTGTAGGTTCCCACCCAGTGAACCTTGCTACCGTCAAACGCCGCTTCCTCGACATGCTTCGGCTGGCATGCCGCCATCACTTCGGCATCATCGGCGCGATATTTGTCCGCCAGTTCCTTCGGCTGCAAATCCAGATCGGTCCTGCCGATGACCTGTCGGGCATCCTCCAGCCGGAGATAATCGGCAAACACCTTGTTGACCATGATGTAACGGCCCTCGGTATCTTTCAGCCAGGTCAGATAGGGCGAGTTATCCAGCATGGCGCGCAGGTTGGCTTCACTCTTCAGCAATGCATCCCCGGCCCGCTTGCGTTCGGTGATATCGCGGCAAAAAACAACCAGTTGCGGCGGTTCCGCCATGTAGGTGGCGGATATTTCGATCTCGATCTCATGACCATCCTTGTGGCGATGGCGGGTTTCGAAGCGGTCGTAACCTTGAGCTTCGATTTTTGCAAGATGCGCTTTAACATCCTCCGTCTGTTCTTTTGCCTCCAGTTGGCTGATGTGCATGGTCACAAGTTCTTCAACTGTATAACCGGACATTTTTGCGTATGCCTCGTTGGCTTCCAGCAAGTTGCCGAGCATATCGTTCACCCAGAAGCCGTCTATCGAGGTATCGAGCACCAGCTTGTGACGCATCAGCATCGCTTCGGTTTTCTTGCGCTCGGTGATGTCGCGGCTTGACGCAAAAAACAAACTTTGCCCTTCGACTTCAACACCGGAAGAACTGACTTCGACATTGATCAGTGTGCCGTCCTTGCGGCGATGTACCGTCTCAAAGCGTGCGCTTTTTCCAACCAGATTCTTGAATTTCGCCCGCAACTCATCAACCGACCATTGCGCATTCCAGTCGGCCACATTGAGACCGGCTACTTCTGTCTGGGTATATCCCAGCATTTTGCAGAAAGAGTCATTGGCCTCGATAAGGTTGCCGTGTATATCCATGATGTGAATGCCGTCTATAGAGGACAGCATCAACGCCCGGTTACGTTTCAGTAGCATCTCGGTTTCATTGCGCAACCGTCTGGTAAATTCATGTTCCCGCAAGGCAACCAGACTCCGCGTAATGATGCCCGGCAACAATTTCAGGTAGTGTCCCGCAGTATCCTTGGCGAGATAGTCCTTGGCACCGTGCTTCATTACCTCTACGGCTATCTCCACGCTGCCTTCCCCGGTCAGCATAATGACCGGAATAGCGCCGGCAGAATATCCGGCCAGCCTGTTCATGAAGCCGAGCCCGTCCATATCCGGCAGGTTGTAATCGAGCAGAATCAGATCCGGGCATTTCAAGCCGGAGTCGGCGATGCGTGCCAACCCGGCCTCCGCTGTGGAGGCCATCTCCAGACTATAGCCGGCCTCCTTCAGCGCACGCTGGTAGAGACGTTGGTCGTCTGCGCTGTCATCTATTACCAGAATGGTTGCGGTTGTATTCATTGTCCGCTCTTGGCTGGGGGCTATTTTTTTGGCAGTATGGAAACATTGAGCCAGTAGTCGGAGAGCCGTGCAACCGCCCCGATGAACCGCTCGAAATCTACCGGCTTCTGCACATAGGAATTTGCCCCGACGGCATAACACTGTTCAATATCCTGCTCGGCATTGGATGTCGTCAGCACAATGACCGGAATCTTCAGCAAATCCTGTTCCGCCTTGATGGCGGACAGCACTTCCCTTCCGTCCGTGCCGGGCAGATTCAAATCGAGCAGGATCAGGCCGGGGCGGGGTGCCGAGCCGGGGACAGAGAACTCACCGCGTTGCAAAAGATAATCGAGCGCCTGATCGCCATTGGTGCAACGCCGCACCGGGTTGGCCAGATTGGCTTTTTTGAAAGCGCGCATGGTGGCAAAATAATCGTCGTCGTTGTCCTCGACAATCAGAAGAAGCTGAGATTCGTTCATTAGTCGTTATCCTAAAAAAATGGCACTTGTAGGTGCGAATTTATTCGCACGCACAATAAATTAAGTGCGAATGAATTCGCACCTACGCGCCCAACGTAAAATAAAACACCGTTCCCTCTCCCGGCACCGATTCCAGCCAGATGCGACCGCCATAGCGTTCGACGATTTTTTTGACGATGGTCAGACCGGCTCCGGTTCCGCCGCCGTATTTGTTTTGCTCGTGCAGCCGTTTGAATATCCGGAAGATGTTGTCGTGATGATGCGCCGGAATACCGATACCGTTATCGCGCACGTAAAAAATAGGCTGTGTGCCGCTGCGATCACAGCCGACCTCGATCCATTTCGAGGACTTGTCGTTATATTTCGCCGCATTGGAAATCAGATTCTGGAACACTTCCCCGATACGAGCGGCATCGCCCTGCACCGTACCCAAGCGACCATTGCGTCGCAACTCGAAGCCTTCCCTGGTCCATAAACGGCTCAAGTCTTCCGCTACCGCGTCAACCACGGCATCCACATCAACCGGCACTTTAACCAGCTCCGCGACACCCAGACGCGAGTAAACCATCAGGCTGTCGATCAGGGTGGATAGCCGTTCGGCCAAGCGCTGGATGCTGTCGATGTATTGATTGCCGCTCTCATCCAGCTGGGCAGCGTGGTCTTCCTTGAGGAAACTGGCGTAGTTGTGTATGCCGCGCAGCGGCTCTTTGAGATCGTGTGCGGCAATATAGGTAAACTCGTCCAGCGATTTATTGATTGCCGCCACGCGCGCCTCCTGATACTTGGCTTCCTTCAATTCTGCGGCATACTTGGCGCGGTAGCGATGCATGCCCTCGATGGAAGCGCATACGATGATCCCGTCCACAAGAAACACCATGTTCGACCAAAAACTCCCCTGCAAAGCCTCGCGTGAAAACGAGTAAAAAGGCGGAGTGAAAAAATACGTGGCCAGCGTCAAGCCGATGAACGTTGCGAATATTCCCGGCCAGAATCCGCCAATCACCACGGACAGCGTGACCGCCGGAAAGAAGGTCACGTACTGCAGCCCGGCATTCACCGGAGCCATAACCAGCCGCACCAGCAGGGCAACGCCCATCAGGGCGAACACGATCACATAGGAAGAGAATTCACCGCGCTTGGGCTGTGCTTCGACAAACCGCTGTTTCAGGTTATGAACAAACGTCGTCAGATGCTTGGTCGTGCTCAATTTAAGTTCATGGTACAGGAATAAACAATCCGGGCTTTCCCCACATTTTATGCAGCCTGAATATTAGATACTTGCTTGCCCTTGGAGCCAGGCACCACTTCAAAACTAACCTTTTGACCTTCTTTGAGTGACTTTAAACCATTCATATTGATTGCGGAGAAGTGTGCAAACAAATCGTCGCTGCCATCATCTGGAGTAATCAAACCAAAACCCTTTTCGTCGTTAAACCATTTAACTGTACCAGTTACCATATGATTATCTCCGTATTAAAAAAGCGAGGAATACCCTCACGATAACGACAATAGCTCATGGCAGACGAAATGCACTATAGGGGTTTGTCCGATTACAGTGTAAGAAATAAGGAAGTTTGTTATCGGTGTTTGTCTGACAAGCCACAAAGGCTGCACGCAGTGTCAAACCCGATAATTAAGTGAGGTACCCCCCCGGCTCAGCCGGGGGACTCAACAAGGTTTGACCTATGCAGCGGTCATGCGGAATGAGAAGGAGATGCGAAAATTCCCCCCTTTGTAAAAGGGGGCGAGGGGGAATTTGAGAGAGGATGATGTGCCACGATTTTCAAATCCCCCTTGGCCCCCTCGCAAGCTCTCCCCCTTTTTCAAAGGGGAAAACTGTTGGCGATGCCGCCTTGGGCGGCTCACGGTTTTATCGGCCCCTTTGAGGGACTCACCTAATAAGCCTGTCCTGAGTCTGTCGAAGTGGCCCCGGCTTTGCCGAGGGCAATTTAACTCTTTACTAGGAATAATCCCGAAAAAGGCTGTTGGGTTACGTCCGTCGGTGGTTAAGTAGTGACTTAGCATGGGGTTATCGTGCTTAGTCAATACTTAGTTGTTCCATCAGAGCCTGTCGAACCATGAAACGGCTAACCCAACCTGCGCACTTACAGTCTGTCGCGGCTAAAACCGCTCCCGCAAGGCATCAAGCCCTAATGAATAATTCAGGTTTAAAACTCGTCCTGATAGCGTACCGTGATCGGGTAGCGCCAGTCCTTGCCGTAGCTGCGCTCGGTGATACGGATACCCACCGCGGATTGGCGGCGCTTATATTCGCTGATGCGGATCAGATGCACTACCCTGCGCACATCGGCCTCAGCATAATCGCGCGCGATGATTTCAGGGATCGAGAGATTCTTCTCTACATAGCATGCCATGATGGCATCCAGCGTATCGTATGGCGGCAGACTGTCCTGATCGGTCTGGTCGGCGCGTAACTCGGCGCTAGGGGCGCGCGTGATAATGCGCTCCGGGATAACCTGTCCCAGCGTGTTGCGGTAGCGCGCCAGACGGTACACCAGTGTTTTGCTGACATCTTTCAGCACCGCAAAGCCGCCCGCCATATCGCCGTACAGCGTGGCATAACCCACGGTCATTTCCGACTTGTTGCCGGTGGTCAGTACCAGCGAACCGAATTTGTTCGACAGCGCCATCAGTAAGTTACCGCGGATACGCGCCTGCAAATTTTCTTCGGTAGTGTCTACCGCGCATCCGGCGAAAGTGCCATCCAGCGTGGTCAAATAGCTCTGCAACATCGCTTCGATAGAAAACTCGTCATAACGCACACCGAGGATTTTCACCATTTCGCGCGAATCGTCCAGGCTGATTTGCGCGGTATAAGGCGACGGCATCATGACCGCATGCACTTTATCCGCACCCAGCGCATCGACTGCAATCGCCAGGGTCAGCGCCGAATCGATCCCACCCGACAAGCCCAGCAAGATACCCGGAAAGCGGTTCTTGCCGATATAGTCGCGCACACCGAGACACAAGGCGCGATAGACCCCCTCTTCCTCGCTCAATGCGGCAACTTTTGCCCCGGCCGGGCGCAAATCATTCTGCAGTTCCAGCATCAACAATGTTTCTTCAAAACGCCTGCCCTGTGCAGTCAGATTGCCGCGCCGATCCATGGCAAACGAGCCGCCATCGAAAATCAGCTCATCCTGTCCGCCCGTCAGGTTGGCGTAAATTACCGCCATGTCGGTTTCGGCGATGCGCTCGCGAATGGCGCGGTAACGGGATTCCTGTTTGTGCATGGCATAAGGCGAAGCATTCAACACCAGCAGCACTTGCGCACCGGCATTGCGCGCCAGCAGCGCTGCCTCCGGTTTCCAGATATCAGCACAGATATTCAGCCCGAAACAGATACCCCCCATTTCAAAAATGCAGGGCTCGTCACCGGGCTCAAAATAACGCTCCTCATCGAATACCGAGTAGTTCGGCAAAGCATATTTTAGATAGGTCGCGGCAACCGTTCCATCCCGCAACAGCGAAGCCGCGTTGTAGCGTTTCCCGTCCCGTTCGTGCGGATGCCCGACCACCACGGCAATACCCGATAATTTTCCGGCAAGGTCGGTCAATGCCTGCTCGCACGCCCGGTAAAAACCCTCGCGCAGTAACAGGTCTTCCGGCGGATAACCGCACAGACTGAGTTCCGGTGTCAGCAATAGCTGCGCGCCCTGCTGTTTGGCCTGTTCGGCATACTGCAAGATGTTCGCGGCATTCCCGGCCAAGTCACCCAGCACACAGTTAATTTGCGCAATCGCCAGTTTCATTATCGCTCGTGAAAAATGTTAACAATGCGCATATTACCATCGCTATCTGCACTTATTGCAGGCAACAAAAAAGCGGGCTGTCGCCAGCCCGCTTTGCAAGTGCCAAATGGAATTACTCCGTTACACGCACCCTTTTCTCTTCTTTCAGCACCGAACGTATTTCTACACGGCGGTTCTGCGCGCGACCGTCGACAGTATTATTATCTGCCACCGGCTGATCAAACCCGTATCCCTTGGTAGATATCCGCGTTGTAGCAACACCTTTTTTAACCAGATAAGCCTTGACCGAAGCAGCGCGCCGCTCCGACAATTTCTGGTTGTATTCCCTGCTTCCGCGGCTATCGGTATGCCCTGCCACTGCCAGTTGCGCATCCTGATATTTGGCGGCGAAGCCGACCACCTCGTTCAATTTATTGATGGATGCACCCTTCAGTTTTGCCGAGCTGGTATCGAAATTAGCCCCCTCGATACGCACCGGTTTATCTTCCAGCAATGTCTTCCAGGTTTCACTGGGCGCTGCTGCGACTGCCTTTGGTGCAGGGGCTTCGGGTGCAGGTGTTGCAACCGCTGCGGGAGCTACAGCAGGTTTATCGAAATGATAATTCAGGCCGAGCATGAAATTATTGTTGTTCAGTTTGGTAGCGCCGCTCTTGCCGGAATTATTGGTCCATTCACCGGCGATACCCCAGCTAGGCGCGAATTTATATTCCACACCCAGACCAAAATGCGCACCGCTACTGCCAACAACCCCGGCATATGCATCGCCGCGTCCGCCGGTATGGGCATAACCCAGCTTTGCGTAAGGCATGCATTTGCCGCTAGGCAGACCGAGTTTAAAATCCAGACCATAGACATGGCTGCCGTAATTTACGGTAGCCGGAGCAGGCGCAACGCCGGTATGGGTCTTTTTACCGTTAAAATCAAGGAAACCATCCACACCCAACAACAGGTTATTCATATCCCAGTTGTAGCCGCCTTCAACACCGGTGGCAATGGGGGACTGTCTTGAAACAGCCGTCGCGTCGGTGCGGTTTACGCCAATTTTTCCGCCAACATAACCGCCTTCAAATTCACTGGCTTGCACAGCCGTCATAGCCGATAACGCACCGGCCAGAGAAATCGCTAATGTGCTTTTTTTCATTTTCATCTCCTTATAATCAAGGTAAAACAAAATAATAAATTAATGCAAACAGGTGTTTGTGAATAATCTGCCAATGTTATTTCGCAGAAATATACTTGCTACCCGCAATTTTCACAACCCGCGATACTTTGTGTAATATCCCTAACCGCGCGATGCGCGCTTGCGTTCATTTTCTGTCAAAAAGCGTTTGCGCATCCGGACGGATGTCGGGGTGATCTCGACGATTTCGTCATCGTCAATAAACTCCACGGCGGATTCCAGCGTCAATCGAACCGGCGGGGTCAACCGTACCGCTTCATCGGTGCCCGAAGCGCGCACGTTGGTCAGCTGCTTGCCCTTGATCGGGTTAACCACCAGATCATTATCGCGGCTATGGATGCCGATGATCATACCTTCGTACAGTTTGTCACCGGGCGACACGAACATGCGGCCGCGATCTTCCAGTTTCCACAACGCGTAAGCTACCGCCTCGCCGTTATCCTGTGAAATCAGCACGCCGTTGCGGCGGCCGGGCATTTCGGCTTTGACCGGGCCGTAATCATCGAATACGTGCGCCATGATGCCGGTACCGCGTGTCATGGTCATAAATTCGGACTGAAAGCCGATCAGTCCGCGTGCCGGAATACGGTACTCCAGACGCACGCGGCCATGCCCGTCCGGCTGCATGTCCTGCAAGTCGCCGCGACGGCGCCCCAGTTCTTCCATCACCGCACCCTGATTGGTGTCTTCCACATCCACGGTCAGCACTTCAAAAGGCTCGCACTTCTCGCCGTTTATTTCGCGGTACACCACACGCGGCTTGCCGACACCCATTTCAAAACCTTCACGGCGCATGGTTTCCAACAAAATCGTCAGGTGCAATTCGCCGCGTCCGGCCAACAGGAACACATCGGTGTTATCTGTCTCATCGACACGCAACGCCACGTTCACCAGCAATTCCTTGGTCAGGCGGTCGCGGATCTGGCGGCTGGTAATGAACTTTCCTTCCTGACCGCATAACGGTGAAGTGTTCACCATCATATTCATGGTCA
This sequence comes from Gallionella sp., assembly GCA_028689145.1. Taxonomy (GTDB): domain Bacteria; phylum Pseudomonadota; class Gammaproteobacteria; order Burkholderiales; family Gallionellaceae; genus Gallionella. Next base: position 26,868 of record JAQTWT010000013.1, on the reverse strand, counting down.
GGGTTGGTTCATCCACTTTGGGCATCGGCAAAGCTTCCGGATTATTCACGTCAGCCAGCGTGACGCCGATGCCGATCTCGTCGATACCGTTAACCAGAATGATGTCGCCCGCGCCCGCCTCTTCCAGCAACACGCGTTCGATGCCGCGAAAACCCAGCACTTGGTTGACGCGCGCGCGCTTCGGCGGCTTGTCGCCATTCATCACCATCACATCCTGACCGGGTTTAATCTTGCCTCGACGGATACGACCCACGCCGATACGACCCACGAAGCTGGAGTAATCCAGCGCGGAAATTTGCATTTGCAACGGCCCGTCCAAATCCGCATCCGGTGCCGGAACATGTTTAATTACGGCATCCAGCAACGGGAACATATTGGTGCTCGGTTTATCCAGCTCCAGCATGGCGTAGCCGTTCAGTGCCGAGGCATATACTACGGGGAAATCCAGTTGTTCTTCGGTCGCGCCGAGCTTGTCGAACAAATCGAAAGTCTGGTTGATCACCCAGTCCGGACGGGCACCATTACGGTCAACCTTGTTGATCACCACGATAGGACGCAGGCCGAGGGCAAGTGCTTTCTTGGTCACGAAGCGGGTCTGCGGCATCGGGCCTTCGACCGCATCCACCAGCAGCAATACACCGTCCACCATACCCAGCACGCGCTCCACTTCACCGCCGAAATCGGCATGACCCGGTGTATCGACGATATTGATATGCACACCTTCGTAGAACACGGCGCAGTTCTTCGCCAGAATGGTGATGCCGCGCTCCTTTTCCAAGTCGTTGTTATCCATAACACGCTCGGCAACTTGCTGATGGGCGGAAAAAGAACCCGCCTGACTGAGCAGCTTGTCCACCAGAGTGGTTTTACCGTGGTCAACGTGGGCGATAATGGCGATATTACGGAGTTGGCGGGACATGGAAACAGCCTTGCTATGTGAAAAGGGGGCGCATTCTATCACAGAGGAGAGCGATACAGTCCCGCTCGACCTCATATCGCATATATTTGAACTATTGAGGCAGCGGATACGTTAATCGTACAAGTGCTTGCCGAAAGCCTTCCAGACTTCCCCGCCATGCACTTCCCGATCATCGTTTGCGGCGCTTCCCATGGTCTTCATCATCAGTGATGCCAAAGCAAATATCTCCGCTTTTACCTTGGCTTCCCCGTCACCCTGAGCAAATGCGGCCTGGGCTTGCTCCGGACCGAAAGCCTTGCATTCTGCCGCAAGTTTATTCATGGTGACATCATCATGCCAATCCAGGCCAAGCGCCAACATTTTCCTCATCAGTTCCCGCTCAATAAGGGACGTTTCAGCACGGTGATCTTCAATCTGGCTCATTCTGCATACCCTTTATCATCTCTAATTGCTGCTTTGCATTGCCACGCGGCCATACATATATTTTGGATTAGCGCCCATCTTAGCCCATCACGGGCAGAGCGCAAAAAATACCGCTGGCTTTTATTTCTTCCGTCAGTATAATGCGCGCCTTGCCGCACATTGCGGCATTGGTTCATCGTTTTCTGACCTATCTCTCGCGCGTATGCAAATCGCGCCTGTCAAAAAAACTCATCAAGAAATTCTGGGTTTTCCGGTTAGCAACGATGTTTTATGCGCCGGTTAATCGTCTGCCCGTTCAACGTGTAGTTTTACTGCCTGCGCTTACCTTAGGGAGCTGCAAAATTTGTCATTCCGGATCATATTCGGCATGGCGAAACGTATTCCCTTTGATCTTAAAAAGGAAGCACCATGTCATTCGAAGAATTAAATTTAAACGCCGCCATTCTCAAGGCGATTGCCGAAACCGGCTACACCGAGCCAACGCCGATCCAGGCGCAGGCCATCCCCGAAATCATTGCCGGCCATGATCTGATGGCCTCGGCGCAAACCGGCAGCGGCAAAACTGCCGCCTTTATCCTGCCCGCGCTGAACCGTTTGGCCACACCATCCGCACTGCCCGGCAAAGGCCCGCGTGTGCTGGTGTTGACCCCGACCCGCGAACTGGCGCAACAAGTCTGCGATGCCGCAACCAAATACGGCAAGAACATGCGCTTCAAGATCATCAGCATCTTGGGCGGCATGCCTTACCCGGTGCAGAACCGTTTGCTGTCCAGTCATGTGGATATTCTGGTCGCCACGCCAGGCCGTCTGATCGACCATCTGGAACGAGGCCGTATCGACTTCTCGCGTTTGGAAGTGTTGATTCTGGACGAAGCGGATCGCATGCTGGACATGGGCTTTGTCGATGATGTAGAACGCATTGCCGCAGCTACGCCCAAGACCCGCCAGACCCTGCTGTTTTCCGCAACGCTGGAAGGCGTGGTCGGCAATCTGGCCTCGCGCCTGCTCAAGGAGCCGAAGCGTATCAACGTTTCGGCAGCCAAAGACAAGCACGAGAACATCGAGCAACGCATGATGTTTGCCGATGACGTGGCACACAAGAACAAAATGCTCAGCCATCTGCTGACTGACGTGGACATGAATCAGGCACTGGTATTCACCGCTACCAAGCGCGATGCCGACAGTCTTGCCGACCAGTTGTCCGCACAAGGCCATTCAGTCGCGGCATTGCACGGCGACATGAGTCAGCGCGAACGCAACCGCACCCTGCTCAATATGCGCAACGGTAACGTGCGCGTGCTGGTCGCCACCGATGTGGCGGCGCGCGGTCTCGACGTGCGCGGCATCTCGCATGTGATCAACTTCGACCTGCCCAAGTTCGCCGAAGACTACGTGCACCGCATTGGCCGTACCGGCCGCGGCGGCTCGTCCGGCATCGCCATCTCGTTCGCGTCGAACCGCGATGCGCAACTGTTGAAGCGCATCGAACGCTACACCGAACAAAGCATCAAGATGCACACCATCGAAGGTCTGGAACCAAAATACAAACTGCGCACCGGCCCGTCTTCGGATCGTCCGCGCGGCAACAGCAGCGGCCCGCGCCGTAGCGGTGGTCCCGGATTCGGCGGCAATGCCGGTGGTTTCGGCGGCAACCGTAATGCCGGAGGATACGCCGGCAATCGCAGCAGCGCTTTTACCGGCAACGGTAATAACGGCGGTGCCGGTTTCCATCACAGCGCGCCGGACAGCCGTCATAGCCATACCGGACGCAAGGAAGGCCACGGCCAATGGCACGGTCAAGCCAACGGCAACACCGCCCAAGGACATGCTCCGGGCGCTGGCGGACCGGCTCGCAGCCAGGGATTTGGTCAAGGTTTTGGCGGGCAAGCAAAACCGCGTAGCCAAGAACGCAGCTTCGGCGGCCAAAGCCAGAATCGCGGCGGCAACAGCGCACCGCGCCGTGATGGTGATCGTCCCAGCTATACCCTCGGGCGCGGCAACAACGGCAGCACCCGTTAAACGCATGGTTGGCTTTAACCGGTCACCCTGCGACTAAAACAAAAAGGCACGCTTAGCGTGCCTTTTTTCATCAGTAGGGGCGCGATTTATCGCGCCCTGAACTATTCATGATCGAAAAAAGGGCGCGATAAATCGCGCCCCTACAACCCATCTAATGCCCTGCCATGGTCATGAACGACAGCTTGCTCACTCCGGCATGCTGCGCGATCGCCATGATCTGCGCCACGCGCCCGTAAGGAACAGCCACGTCGGCATGGATGTGCAACTCGAAGTTATCCTTTCCCGCGGCTGAATCGGCGAGTTGCTGCGCCAGTTTTTCATCGCCCATCACGTTGCTGTCCAAGGCTACCAGCCCTTGCGCATCTATGGTGATGGTCTGTTGTTTGGTGTCCATGCGCGTCGCCACCGCTGCAGTTTTGGGCAGTTTCACTTCGAGCGACTGCGACAGCAACGGTGCGGTGACAATAAACACCACCAGCAACACCAGCATCACGTCCACCAGCGGCGTGACGTTGATCTCGCTCATCATTTCCTGATCGGATTGGGACTTGAAAGCCATGTCACACCTTGTAGTCGTATTTGCGCGCCAGCCGGGCAAAGTCGTCGGTAAAATTCTCCAGGTCGGTGAGGTTCAAGCGCAAGCGGCGCAGATAATAGTTGTAGGCCAGCACTGCGGGCAGCGCGGTCGCAATGCCGAATGCGGTGGCGACCAGCGCTTCACCGATCGGCCCCGCCACCACGTCCAGACTGGCCGAACCGGTTTTACCGATTTCCTGCAACGCATGCATGATGCCCCACACCGTGCCGAACAGCCCGATGAAAGGCGAGGTGGAGCCGATACCGGCCAACTCGGCCAGGCCGCTTTCTCCCTTGCGCTGGAGGTTGCGTATCTGCTGGCGCAAGGCATTTTCCATCAATTCCTGCGGCGCACCCGCATGCTTGAGGTCGGTCTTGCCGCTGCCCAGCTCGCGCAACTCGGTGAAAGCCGTACGTGCCAGACTGGCCAACTGGCCTTCATGCTGCTCGCTCACCCGCTCGGCGCTTTTCCAGTCCGGCGAATCCCAAAACTGCTGCGCGAACAGCTTGTTCATTTGACCGTTACGCTTCTGTTGCAGCAGCTTGTACAGCACGATTGACCAAGTGAACACAGAACAAAGCAGCAACACCAGCAGTGTGATACTGACAATGACCGAACCGCTGCTGAATAACAACATCATTAATCCTCTTTCAAAATAAACGGAATCGGAACCAGAAACCATCTGGATACCGCTTGCCCACTCTGGCGTGCCGCGACGAACCGCCAGTCACGCACCGCCTGCATTGCCGCGTTGTCCAGCACTTCATGCCCGCTGCTCTGCTGCAACTTGATCTGACCGGGCGAACCGCTTGCCAGCACCTCGACATTCAGCACCACCTTACCCTGCCAACCCATCCTCCGCGCCACCATCGGATAAACGGGAACCGGGTTGTTAAGATACGCCGCCTGATAGTCCGGTTCGCTGTCAGGCAGTCCGGACGGGACATTAACCGGCTGAGCGGGAGCGGCATTCGTTAACGGCGGCGACGCGGGCTGCTCCTCAGGTGCGGCAGGTGTCACGGCTTCCGCTACTGGTTGAACACGCGGTTCAACCGTTTTTGGTTTCACCACCGGCTCGAGCTTGGGCTGCGGTTCCGCCGCAACAGCTTGCGTCGGAATCGGCATGGCCGCGATACTGACCGACATTTCATGATGCGCTATTCTGGAAAAATCGGGCAACGACACCAGAGACCACAGCAACAACGCATGCGCGAGAACCACCAATACCACGATCAGCGAACGGTCACGCAACGGCAAATCTGCGGGAGTCACAATAGTCATCACTGGGGGATACACCAACACACTCATAGCAATACTAGCAAGTATACTTTCTCATCACTGCCTCCCCTCTGAATTTTAATGATTATTTTTTATAAATTACGAAAAACGAACGGATACTACCGATAGAGAGGCTGCTTTGCTATGCGACATATTGTCGCATAGCAAAGCAAATCGCCCCGCATGGAAAGCATACGAGGCGATCAACAACTATAACGGGGCACGCCCCCTATAAATTTTGAATTAGGCAGCGATCTTCTGGCATTCCTTGTAACATGCCGCACAGCTTTCGCCGCATGCCTTGCAGGCTGCGTGTTTGTCGAATTTCTTGCACTCGTCTTCACACTCCTTGCAGGCCACCATCGCTACTTTCGCCAATTTTGCCAGGTGTTTGGAATTCTGGTTGGCCAGCTGTTGCAGCGAACCACACAATGCCAGCACTTGATTCACGCTCTTGGCGCAGGATGCCATATCTTTTTCGCCCGTCGCCCACAGATCCAGACAATGGTTCAGGCATACCTCACCCTTTTGCAAACAATCGGAAGCCGCTGCCGCAACTGCCAGATTAGCGGAAGAAGCATCATGATGATGTTCGGACATATCATGTTTATGTTCGGCAGCGCGCGCGCTACCCACTACCGCCGCACCGGCCATCGCCAAACTACCCAACAACAACTCTCTTCTGTTCATGATCGATCTCCCAAAATTTGGTAAATATGGACTGGCAAACATGCATAAATACATGACACAAAGATCACCGCAGGCATGCATTACCCGTCGCAATTATAACCGGCAGCGGGCAGTGTCATGACGACCTTCATCAAGTGTGTTTTCGAGATGTCGAAAGCATCCGCTATTTCTTGAATGATGGCGGCCTCGCCTTTATTTCCCAGATAGATCAAGATGCGAAGCGTGATATCAGTCAACATGCCAGTTGCATGACCGATCCTGTGGCGAATCGGATCGTCAATTATATACGCCAAGCATCTCAGTCTGCGCCCCATGGAAATATTACATTTGTAATTGTTGATTGTTTAAAGAAAAACGTATAGATTCACTACTGGCGAATGTTTATTCGCCGACGCTTTTGATCGTACCTGACCCACTAAAAAATATTTCAGGAGACATCATGGACATATCTCGCCGCGATTTTCTTAAGCTGAGCACAGTCGCTTCAACTGCCGCTGTCACAGTGGGTTTGCCGATCAGTGAAATGGCCGAGGCCGCAACCAAAAGTGCCGAAGCTGGGTGGCGATGGGATCGTGGCGTGTGCCGTTTCTGCGGGGTTGGCTGCGGCATTCAGGTCGCGACAGAAAAAGGCAGAATCGTCGCCACGAAAGCCGACCCGGATGCTCCGGTAAACCGCGGCTTGAATTGTATCAAGGGCTATTTCAACGGCAAGATTCTGTACGGCAAGGATCGTCTCACACAACCCCTGTTGCGCATGAAGAACGGTCGATTCGACAAACAGGGCGATTTTGTTGAAGTGTCGTGGGAGCGTGCATTCGACGAAATGGAGAAACAATTCAAGCGCTCTTACCGCGCAATGGGGCCGACCGGCATCGGCTTTTTTGCTTCCGGACAGCATACTGTTCAGGAAGGTTATGCTGCCGTTAAATTGTTCAAAGCCGGTTTCCGAAGCAACAATCTGGATCCCAACGCGCGTCACTGCATGGCATCGGCGGTGGCAGGATTCATGCAGACCTTTGGCATTGACGAGCCTTCCGGCAATTACGATGATATTGAGCATACCGACACCATGGTGCTGTGGGGGGCCAATATGGCGGAGATGCATCCGGTGTTGTGGACGCGCGTCACCGACCGCCGTTTGAACAATCCGAATGTGCGCGTGGTGAACTTGACGACGATAAGCAATATGTCTTCCGATATTGCGGATATCGAAATCGTCTTCAAGCCCTCTACCGACCTTGCCATCATGAACTATCTGGCCCGCGAGATTGTGACGCGCGACGCGGTAAATTGGGATTTCGTCAACAAACACTGCGCTTTTGCGGCAGGCCCAACCGACATCGGCTATGGCATGCGCGGCTCGGACAAGTTTGATTATGCCGCCGAAAAAGATGTAAATGCCAAAGAATTGACGATGATCTTGAACCCACAGGAAGCAATCGCGCAGGGCAAGCAAACCGGTGCCAGGGTGGATCAAAAAAATCGGGCTACTCCCGATAAACACTGGCTGATCACCTTCGAAGATTTCAAGAAAGGTGTCGAGCCATACACGCTGGACTTCGTGGCAGAACTGGCCAAAGGCGACGCGGATGAATCTCTCGATTCCTTCAAAGCCAAGCTCAGGCAACTGGCCGATCTCTACATCGAAAAAAAGCGCAAGGTGGTGAGCTTCTGGACCATGGGTTTTAACCAGCATCAGCGTGGCACCTGGGTCAACGAACAAGCCTACATGGTGCATCTGCTGCTGGGCAAGCAAGCGATGCCCGGTAATGGCGCATTTTCGCTCACCGGTCAGCCATCCGCATGCGGCACAGCACGCGAGGTAGGGACTTTTTCGCATCGCTTGCCTGCCGACATGGTGGTGAACAATCCCGCGCACCGCGCGGCTTCTGAAAAGATTTGGAAATTACCCGCCAACACACTCAATCCGAAGGTGGGCAGCCATTTCACCAAGATCATGCGCGACCTGGAAGATGGCCAGATCAAATGGGCCTGGGTGCAGGTCTGCAACCCCTTCCAGGATACAGCTAATGCCAACCACTGGATAAAAGCCGCACGCGAGATGGACAACTTCATTATCGTATCTGATGCGTATCCCGGAATTTCCACCAAAGTGGCAGATCTGGTTCTGCCCGCCGCAATGATCTTTGAAAAATGGGGGGCCTACGGAAATGCAGAGCGTCGCACACAGATGTGGCGGGAGCAGGTATCACCGCCGGGACAGGCCCGCAGCGATATATGGCAGATCATCGAATTCTCCAAACGCTTCAAACTCAAAGAGGTATGGGGTGAACAGCAAGTACCTGGACTGAAAGAAGACGGATACCCGGACGGTAAGCTGCCCGATGTGCTGACCGGTTCAGGTTATTCACCCGAAGCAACTTTATACGACGTGTTGTTTGCCACGCCGGATAACCGCAAATTCAAATGGCCGGATGCAGTCAGCAAGGGACACGAAAACCATACGGCAAAGTTGCTGGGGGATCACTGGTTCCCCGAGAAAGCACTGTTTGAAGAGTATGCCCAATTCGGTCGCGGCCACGCCCATGATTTGGCCGAGTTCGACGTGTATTTCCGCGACGATGTGCGCGGCTTGAAGTGGCCGGTGGTCAACGGCAAAGAAACCCATTGGCGCTTCAATGAGGAATACGACCCCTACGTCAAAAAAGGCAGCGGCTTCGATTTTTATGGCTCGGCATTCAAATCATTGCCCAGCGGCAATCTTGATGGCATCACAAATCAAGAGAAGACCAGCATCGCGGGCAAAGCGAAAATTTTCTTCCGTCCCTATGCCGCTCCCGTTGAACAGCCGGATGAAAACTACAATATGTGGCTTTGCACCGGTCGTGTTCTGGAACACTGGCACTCCGGCACCATGACGCGCCGTGTGAGGGAGCTGCATTGGGCTGTGCCGGCAGCACTGATCTATATGCACCCTGAAGATGCCAAATCGCGGAAACTAAAGCGTGAAGATACGGCGTGGATCGAATCACGCCGTGGCAAGATAAAAGCGACTGTCGAAACCAAGGGGCGCAACCGTCCACCCAAAGGCACGGTATATGTGCCGTGGTTCGACGAAGGAGTATTCATCAATAAAGTGACTCTGGATTCGACTTGCCCGATTTCAAAACAAACCGATTTCAAAAAATGTGCCGTCAAGATTTACAAGGCCTAAGGTGATTGGCCGGTTCGAATTTGGTCGAACGCCATTTCGTGCGAATGAATTCGCACCAGCACACAAGGAGAATGAGCATGCGCAACAATTTTAAATTAATCAGTTTCAACTTGCTGGCCTGCTTGGCGTTGTTGGTATCGGCAACCTCTCATGCTGCGCAACCGATACCGGCAAATGACATGGGCTTGAGCAAAGGTAGCGTATTCGATGTGCCGGAGCCAAAGGTATCGCACTACCCCTCTACCGCACCGGGAGAAAGCAGCGTTCTACCGCGCGCATATTTGGGTGCCCCCCCGCAAATTCCGCACGATATAAGTGATTTTTTGCCGATCACGGCACAAACTAATATGTGTGTCGCCTGCCACAACCAACCCGCGCTGCGGGGGGGGAATCCGGCAAAGGGTACCGTGGTGCCCATTCCGGTTAGTCACTACACCGATCACCGCATCCCGCATGCAAAAACTGGAGATAATTTAATCAACGCCCGCTACAACTGCAACCAGTGTCATGTTCCGCAAAGCGATGCGCCCGCCTTGGTGGGAAACTCCTTTTCTTCAAAGCGCAAGCGCTAATCCGGCGGAAGTCGTTTCTGTCCGCGGATTTTATAATTGAGATGACAGGCTTGATCGATTTCAACATGAATACCCGGCACGATATTTACTAAAGTGCGGTAACCAAAGCAAAACGGGCGGGATAATTCCCGCCCGTTTTTTATTTTCATGGTGTATTGCCCAATGAACGGGCAATTGGGTTATTTACCCTTATTTTTACTTCTACCGCCGTCAGCCGGTTCGGCAAGCGCAGCCGCTGGCCTTTCAGCCATACAACTGCTGTTATTCACCGTACCATTGGGCATGACTGTATTGCAAAAAGTCGCACCGGTCAGCGTGGCATTGGCGGTATTGGCACCGGTCAGGTCGGCATCGGTCAAATCGGCATTCAGCAGAATCGCGCCGGTCAAATTGGCTCGCTCCAGTTGCGCGCCGCGCAGCAATACTTTATTCAGGTTGGCATCGGTCAAGTTGGCTTGCGAGAGGTTGGCTTTGGTCAAATTTGCTCGCGACAGATTAGCTTCAGTCAAATTGGCTTTGCCGAGGTTGGCCTTAAACAGGTTGGCTTGAGCCAGATTTCCCATATAGAGCTGAGCGCCGGAAAGATTGGCTGAACCCAGATTGGCCTCTGCCAGCGAAGCATTCATGCACACCGTACGCGGCTGGATCGTGCAACCATTAATGGCATTCTCCACGGCATCGGTCTGTTCAATCATGGTTTCTTCAACCTTGGCGGTTTTTTTTGCCGGGCAGTTCGCGCCGCTATTCACGATACCGTTCGGCATCGTAGTCCGGCAAAAAACAGCCTTGTTAAACCTCACATTATCAATCTCTGCGTCGGTCAAATTAGCATCGGTCAGGTTTGCTTCGCTGAGGTTTGCCCCCTTGAGCTTGGCGCGGGTCAGATTAGCCCCGGTCAGGTTTGCTCCGGTCAGGTCGGCGTTATACAGCACGATATCGGTCATATCGGCTTCGGTAAAATTGCCGCCCATTAGCTTGCCGTGATAAATATTCGTCCCCTTGAGATTGGCCTTGGTCAGGTCAGCCCGCGTTAAATCTCCTTCAAACAAAAAGGCATCCGGCAAATTTGCCTGGGAAAGATTTTTGCCGGAAAATTCGGCATGCGGACATTGCGAATGCGGGATAATCGAACACTCTGCCCGACTTGAATTTGCACCCAATGAAACCAATAGCAACATGGAACCTAACAAAATTTTCTTCAAAGCAATCTCCAGTGAAATTTACAAAAATAACGGAAATTCATCAAATCCCCGCAACTCACGATACCGGACTATGACCAGGCATCCGACCGGATGTTCAAAAATAATTGTGTCAAAATGTTAGGAATCTTGAAAATCAAGAGTTCAGCCAAATACAAGACGCATAAGAGGGATAAGCAGGCAAGCCGCGTAGCGGCTGCCCGCAAATCCAAATTTTAGGAACTCCCTTTACAACTGCGGGTGGGCGCGCTCCAGCTTGCTATGCAACTTGTTGAGCGCATTCAGATAAGCCTTGGCGGAAGCCACCACGATATCGGTATCCGCGCCCTGCCCGTTGACGATCCGCCCGCCTTTGGCGAGGCGCACCGTTACCTCGCCCTGCGCATCAGTGCCGCTGGTGATGTTGTTCACCGAATACAGCTGCAACTCGGTGCCGCTGTGCACGATCTGCTCGATGGCCTGAAAAGTCGCATCCACCGGCCCGCCGCCCTGCATTTCGGCCTCATGCTGTGCACCGCCGATGCTCATCACCACTTTGGCCACCGGCAAAATGCCGGTTTCGCTGTGGGCGCGCAACGAAACCAGATGGTAATGCTCGCTGACCTGCTCCACCGCCTCGTCGCTCACCAGTGCCTGCAAATCCTCGTCGAAAATCTCGTGCTTGCGGTCCGCCAAATCCTTGAAGCGCTGGAACGCCGCATTGAACGCCTCCTCCGAAGCAAATTCGATATTCAGCGCGGTAAAACGCTGGCGCAACGCATTGCGCCCGGAAAGCTTGCCAAGCGTCAGTTTATTGGCATTCCAGCCCACGTCCTCGGCGCGCATGATCTCGTAAGTCTCCCGGTGCTTGAGTACGCCGTCCTGATGGATACCGGACTCATGCGAAAAAGCGTTCGCGCCGACGATCGCCTTGTTCGGCTGCACCGGATAACCGGTGATGCTGGAAACCAGTTTGGAAGTCGGCACGATCTGGGTGGTGTCGATGCGCGTATCGAGGTTGAATATGTCGCGGCGGGTTCTCACTGCCATCACCACTTCTTCCAGTGCGGCATTGCCGGCGCGTTCGCCCAAACCGTTGATGGTGCATTCGACCTGGCGCGCGCCATTCATCACCGCCGCCAGAGAATTGGCGGAAGCCATGCCGAGGTCGTTGTGACAATGCGTGGACCAGACCACCTTATCCGAATTCGGCACGCGCGCGATCAATTCCCGGATGCGCTCACCCCATGCGGCGGGAATAGAATAACCCACCGTGTCCGGCACGTTCATCGTCTTCGCGCCGGCCTGAATCACCGCATCGAACACCCGCACCAGAAAATCCATCTCCGAACGCACCGCGTCCTCGGCGGAAAATTCCACGTCATCGGTGTATTCGAGCGCCCACTTCACCGCGCTGACCGCGCGCTCGACCACCTGGTCCTCGCTCATGCGCAGCTTATGCTGCATGTGGATCGGACTGGTGGCGATGAAGGTGTGGATACGCCCGGACTTGGCGGGCTTGATCGCTTCACCGGCACGGCGCACATCGTTTTCGCCGGCGCGCGCCAGCGAACATACCGTGGAATCCTTGATGATCTCGGCGACAGCTTTCACCGCCTCGAAATCGCCCGGACTTGCGGCGGCAAAGCCCGCCTCGATCACATCCACGCCGAGTTTTTCCAGCTGGCGCGCGATGCGGAGCTTCTTTTCACGGGTCATCGCCGCGCCCGGACTCTGCTCGCCATCGCGCAATGTGGTGTCAAAAATAATCAATTTGTCTGTTGTTTTATTTGGTGTTTTATTTGGCATGTTGTACTCCAAAAAAATAGCTTAAACCTGCGCAACCGGTATTCGGTTGGCGCGCTCACTTCGGATAAGGTGGGGTGTGATTAGCGCGCGCCGCGCAGCAGCAGCGCAGCCAGCAGGCTGGACGTGGATTGAAGTGTTGCGATGTGTGTGGAGAAATGCATGGTTGCGAATATAACGAGTTTTATCGGCTCACGCAATGGGCTGTTGTTTTTTGCGCAGGCGCATTGCCCACAACACATAGCCGGACAAGGCGTAACACATGAACAACGCGAACAGCACGCCGGGCGGATAGCTGGACACCAGAATGAAGAACAGCGCGATCAGGAAGATCACCAGAAACGGCACGCTCTTGCGCATGTTCAGATCCTTGAAGCTGTAGAACGGCAGGTTGCTGACCATGCTCAATCCGGCAAACACCGTCAATGCCGCCGCGTACCAGCGCACCGCATCACCCTTGAAACCATAGTCCAGCATCACCCAGACAAAGCCCGCCACCAGAGCGGCTGCAGCCGGGCTTGGCAACCCTTGAAAATAACGTTTATCTACCACGTCGATGTTGGTGTTGAAGCGCGCCAGACGCAACGCGGTGGCGGCACAATAAATAAATGCGGCGAACCAGCCCCATTTACCCAAGCCCCGGAAGGCCCATTCGTAGATCACCAAAGCAGGCGCAACACCGAACGAAACCATATCGGACAGGCTGTCGTATTCCGCGCCGAATTCGCTCTGCGTATGCGTCAAGCGAGCCACGCGACCATCCAGCCCGTCCAGCACCATCGCGATAAATATCGCCACGGCAGCGAATTCAAACCGGTTGTTCATTGCCTGCACGATCGCGTAAAAGCCCGCGAACAACGCACCGGTGGTAAACAGGTTGGGCAACAGATAGATACCGCGCCTGCGCAGGTTCATCGGTTTGCGTGTATTGAATTCGTCCATGCGTTCAGATTAACCTAAAATACTCATTGACAGAAAGTTTTCCATAACCCATTGCTATTAGGCGGCACCTGTAGGTGCGAATTTATTCGCACGAGCAACGGGTGATGTGCGAATAAATTCGCACCTACATAACCGCTAATTATTTTGTGGCAATATCGCCAGGATAGTAGTGGTCGCCGACACCTTGTCGCCAATGCTGACTTTTACGCCTGCATCCAGCGGCAGATACACATCCACGCGCGAACCAAAACGGATGAAACCGTAGCGCTGGCCGCGCGCCAGCACATCGCCCGCCTTGATATAGCACAGGATACGCCGCGCGATGAGTCCGGCCACCTGGACGAAAGTCACGGTCTGCCCGTCAGCCGTCTTCAGCACTACCGCGTTGCGCTCGTTCTCGGCGGATGCCTTGTCCAGATCAGCATTCACGAACTTGCCGGGGAAGTATTGCACTTTCTCCACCGTGCCATCCACCGGGCTGCGGTTGGAATGCACGTTGAACACGTTCATGAACACGCTGACCAGAATCGCGTCGCGTTGTCCGTAAGGATCCTGCGTGCGCTCGACCTTGATCACGCGACCGTCGGCGGGCGACAACACCGCACCTGCATCCTGCGGAATCTCGCGCGGCGGATCTCGGAAAAACTGCAGCACGAACAGCGCGATGATCCATCCCAAAGCAGACAGGATGCAGCCGCCGAACACGGTCAACAGCACTGCGATGATTACCGAACCGGCCAGAAACGGCCATCCTTCGCGGGCGATTATGGGGTGGGGATAATTAGTCATAGGATCGGGGATCGAGGATTGAGGATTGGTAAAACAAGCAGCGGAAATCGAAGAACGGGTATTTTACTCGTTCCTCAATCCCCGCTCCTCAATCCTAGTTCTTGGACTGATCGACCAGCTTGTTCTTGCCTATCCACGGCATCATCGCGCGCAGCTTGCCGCCCACGACTTCGATCGGATGCTCGGCGTTCAGACGGCGGCGTGCGGTCATTTCCGGATAGTTGGTGCGGCCTTCCAGAATGAACTGCTTGGCGTAGGAACCGTTCTGGATATTCTTCAGACATTCCTTCATCGCCGCGCGCGCCTGATCGGCGATCACGCGATTGCCGGTGACATATTCGCCGTATTCCGCGTTGTTGGAGATCGAGTAGTTCATGTTGGCGATGCCGCCTTCGTACATCAGATCGACGATCAGCTTCAGTTCGTGCAGACATTCGAAATAAGCCATCTCCGGCGCGTAACCGGCTTCGGTCAGCGTCTCAAAACCGGCCTTGACCAGCTCCACCGCACCGCCGCACAGCACCGCCTGTTCGCCGAACAGATCGGTCTCGGTTTCTTCGCGGAAATTCGTTTCGATCACACCGCCCTTGGTGCCGCCGTTGGCTGCCGCATAGGACAACGCGATGTCCTTGGCCTTGCCGGACTTGTCCTGATATACCGCGATCAGCGTCGGGACGCCGCCGCCCTTGAGGTACTCGGAACGCACCGTATGGCCGGGGCCTTTCGGCGCGATCATAATCACGTCCACACTGGCGGGCGGCACGATCTGGTTGTAATGGATGTTGAAGCCGTGCGCGAACGCCAATGCGGCACCGGCTTTCAAATTCTTCGCCACGTCGGCGTGATACACCTCCGGCATAGTCTCGTCGGGCAACAGCATCATCACCACATCGGCACCCTTCACCGCATCGGCGATCTCGGCAACCTTGTGGCCGGCGGTTTCAGCCTTGGCCCAGGATGCACCGCCCTTGCGCAGCGCAACGGTCACGTTCACGCCGGATTCCTTCAGGTTCTGCGCGTGGGCATGGCCTTGCGAACCGTAGCCGATGATGGTTACCTGCTTGCCCTTGATCAGGGAAAGGTCTGCGTCTTTGTCGTAATAAACTTTCATGTTGCCCTCTTCTCCAAAAAAATTAAAAATCCAAAATTAAAGTTTCAAAATCCTGTCGCCGCAGCCGATGCCGGAAGCCCCGGTGCGCACCGTTTCCAGAATCAGGTCGCGGCCAATCTTTTCCAGCAAGCTGTCCAGCTCGGCACATGCGCCGGTCAACTCGATGGTGCAGCTATGCTCGGCCTCATCGATGATACGCCCGTGGAAAGTATCCACCATGCGTTTCAATTCTTCGCGCGCGACACCCGCAGCACGCACCTTGACCAGCATCAGCTCGCGCTCCAGATGCTCGCCGTCGCTCAAGTCCATCACCGCCGCGACATCCACCAGCTTGTTGAGCTGCTTGTTGATCTGCTCGATGATCGCGTCCGAGCCGCTGGTGACGATGGTCATGCGCGACAAAGTCGGGTCTTCGGTCGGCGCGACCGACAACGACTCGATATTGTAACCGCGCGCCGAAAACAGACCGGCCACTCGCGACAGCGCACCCGCTTCGTTCTCCATCAGCAAAGAAATAATATGGCGCATTATATTTGCTCCGACAGAATAATCTCGGATAAACCCTTGCCGCCGGGAACCATCGGGAACACGTTCTCGCTCGGGTCGGTGCGAAAATCCATGAACACCAAATCGTTCTTGCGCGCAAACGCTTCCCGCAGTGCCGGTTCGACATCCGCCGGTTTGTCGATGCGCATGCCGATATGCCCGTAGGCTTCCGCCAGTTTGACGAAATCCGGCAGCGCGTTCATATAGGTCTCGGAATAGCGGTTGCCGTGGAAGAACTCCTGCCACTGCCGCACCATGCCCAGATAGCCGTTGTTGAGCGAGAGAATCTTGATCGGCAGCGCAAATTGTTTGCAGGTGGACAGCTCCTGAATATTCATCTGGATACTGCCCTCGCCCGTTATGCAGGCCACGGTCGCGCCGGGATTGACCATCTGCACACCCATCGCCGCAGGCAGGCCGAAACCCATCGTGCCGAGGCCGCCGGAAGTCATCCAGCGGCGCGGTTTTTCGAACTTGTAATACTGCGCGGCCCACATCTGGTGCTGGCCGACATCGGTGGTGATGAACGCGTCGCCGCCGGTGATTTCGTGCAGCTTCTCGATCACGAATTGAGGCTTGATAACTTCCAGGGAATTCTTGTAGCGCAGCCCGCCGCCGATGGCGCGCCACTCTTCCACCTGCTTCCACCATGCGGCCATATCCGCCGCGTTCGGTGCCTGTTTGCCGCCGCGCAATACACCCAGCAATTCGTCGAGCACCAGTTTGACATCACCGACGATCGGCAAATCTACCTTGACGCGCTTGGCAATCGAGGAAGGGTCGATATCGATGTGGATGATCTTGCGCGGTTCCTGCGCGAAGTGTTCGACGTTGCCGATCACGCGGTCGTCGAAGCGCGCGCCGACCGCCAGCAGCACATCGCAATTGTGCATCGCCATGTTGGCTTCATAAGTGCCGTGCATCCCCAGCATCCCGACAAAGCGCTTGTCGCTGGCCGGAAAACCGCCCAGCCCCATCAGCGTGTTGGTGCAGGGGAAGTCCAGCAGACGCACCATCTCGGTCAACTGCGCGGAGGCATCAGCCAGCACCACGCCGCCGCCCGCATAAATCATCGGCCGCTTGGCCGCCAGCAGCATCTGCGCGGCCTGCCTGATCTGTCCGCTGTCGCCCTTGCCGACCGGATGGTAGGAACGGATCGACACGCTGGACGGATATGCGAAAGTGGTTTTCTGGTTGGAGATATCCTTCGGAATATCCACCAGCACCGGGCCGGGACGGCCGGACTTGGCCAGATAAAACGCCTTCTTGATGGTCGAGGCGATGTCCTTCACGTCCTTGACCAGAAAATTGTGCTTCACGCACGGGCGGGTGATGCCCACAGCATCGACTTCCTGAAACGCGTCTTCGCCGATCGCATAGGTCGGCACCTGCCCGCTGATGATCACCATCGGCGTGGAATCCATGTAGGCGGTGGCGATACCGGTCACCGCATTGGTCAGCCCCGGCCCGGAAGTGACCAGCGCCACGCCCACCTTGTCGGAAGAGCGCGCATAACCGTCGGCCGCGTGCACCGCAGCCTGCTCGTGGCGCACCAGCACATGCTTGACCTTATCCTGCTTGAACAGCTCGTCGTAAATAAACAAAACTGCCCCGCCGGGATAGCCGAACAAATACTCGACCTTCTCCTCCTGCAAACAGCGGATCAGTATCTCCGCCCCAGTCAACTCCATCGCAAACACCCTAGATTTATACCAAAAAGAACCGCGTAAGATAAAGGCTGGCGGCCTTTTGGTCAACTAAAAACCCTGATGAATTGCGGCAAATACCGGACGGGAGGCTCGCCGCGCTTGGGCTGCGCGGGAATTGCGCTGATTTATTTTAACGCTTGCGATGCCAAGTTCAGATGAATCAGGTGACTGGATTATTGCGGTTCTAATTCGAGATTAGTGCGACTAGTACAGCAATACTTATATACAAACCCATTTAGGTCGAGTTCAGCCCACCTATGCAGCTTACCCTTTGGCATAAGTTCCAAACAGAGTGCAACACTACGCTAGTTGTTTCACCCAGAATGGGCAAGCGAATCGCTGCGCGAATTTCAAGTTAACCAGCGCAGATTGTCCGCACATCGGCTAAAATGCGTCCATTCCAATTTATCGAGGTGACTGCGATGCGTTTCCTGTCCTTTTTGCTACTGAGCGGTTTCTCGTTTGCCGCTTTTGCCCAAAAACCGGTTCCCGCCAATCTCGAACCGCTGCCCCCGCCGCCCGCCTTGGCTGCCACGCCGGACGGCGCTCCCGATGACGAACCGCAGGTGACTATCACCAAACAGACTGAGCAAACTGTCGAGGAATATCGTGCGGGCGGCAGGCTGTACATGATCAAGGTCACACCCAAGAACGGCGCACCGTACTATCTGGTGGATGACCGTGGAGATGGCAAATTTGCGCGTCAAGAGAGCCTGGATTCCGGTATCCGCCCGCCGCGCTGGGTTATCCATCGTTTCTAAATAATGTCTGTTTACACAACCGTTTCCGAGGCGGAACTCAGCGCCTGGCTGGGCGATTATTCGCTGGGACAATTGCTGGAATTGCAGGGCATCGCCTCCGGCATCGAGAACACCAATTATTTCGTGACCACCGGCAACGGCCGCTTCGTGCTCACGCTGTTTGAGAAGCTTAGCGCCGACGAATTACCGTTCTATCTGAACCTGATGGCGCATTTGGCGCGCCACGGTATCCCCTGCCCCAGCCCGGTGGCGAACCGGCACAACCAGTTCCTCGGCAAGCTCAACGGTAAGCCCGCCTGCATCGTCAGCCGCCTGAACGGCAAATCCACCAGCACACCGGATATCGCGCAATGCACCACCATCGGCGCGATGCTCGGCCAGATGCATATCGCCGGGCAAAGTTTCAGCCAGATCATGCCCAATCCGCGCAGCGGCGCATGGCGCGAGGCGACCGCGCCGCTGGTGCGCCCGTTCCTGGATGCCGAACTGGCGGCATTGCTGGACAGCGAAATCGCGCTGCATGCGCGACAAAACTGGGCATCGCTGCCGCAAGGGGTGATCCACGCCGACCTGTTCCGCGACAATGTGCTGCTCGAAGAAAACCGCGTCGGCGGCCTGATCGATTTTTATTTCGCGTGCAGCGACGCGCTGCTGTATGACGTGGCAATCACTATCAACGATTGGTGCATGAATGCCGACGACAGGCTGGATGCACCGCGCGCGCAGGCGTTTCTGCGCGCCTACCATGCGGAGCGCCCGCTGCTGGCAAGCGAACACGCCGCGTGGCCGCTGATGCTGCGCGCGGCAGCATTGCGTTTCTGGCTATCGCGTTTGTTCGACATGCACCAGCCGCGCGACGGCGAACTGACCCATGCGCATGACCCACGCCATTTCGAACGAATACTGAAAAATCACATCGCGGCGGCGCATACCGTCTGGCTATAGGGAGGCAATATGGAACCGCAACATCTGGCAGCCAGCCAAGGCTGGCAATGGACCAAACAGGGCTACGCGCTGTTCATAAAAGCGCCGCTGCTGTGGATCGTGTTACTGGTGATCTGCTTTGTCGGAGTAATCGGATTATCCGTCGTGCCGGTGGTGGGCGAGCCGCTTGCCAGTTTGCTGCTGCCGACGGTATTGGTCGGCCTGATGGCCGGTTGCCGCGCGCTGCAGCAGGGCGAAGAACTGGAATTGGCGCATCTGTTCAGCGGTTTCCAGCACCGCACCGCGCAGCTGGTCACGCTGGGCGGCATCGCGTTGGTCGGGCAATTCATGATTTTCGGCGTGATGCTGATGCTCGGCGCAGACACGCTGGTCGGCATTTTGATGAGCGGCCAGCCGGTGGAAGACCCGGAAGTCATCGGGCAGGCCATCTCGGGAGCGTTCATTGCCGTGCTGATCGGCATCACACTGTTCAGCGTGCTGGTCATGTCCATGCAATTCGCGCCGATGCTGGTGTTCTTCAACAACGCCACACCCATGGCGGCGTTAAAACTGAGCTTGCGCGCATTCCTTTACAACATCGGCCCGATGTCGGTGTATGGCGCGATATTCATATCTCTGGCGCTACTCGCGAGTATCCCGATGATGCTCGGCTGGCTGGTGCTGATGCCGATCATGTTCGCTTCGACCTATGCGGCCTACTGCGACATTTTTCCGCCGGTGAAAGAAGACAGCGCGGCAACCGAAGTAGTAGATCACAACGAACAGCCGCATCCATAACCAGCTTGACGACGACGCATCCTGCCGCTCCAAACCGTCAGTACGAAACATTAGATTGTGCTAATATAAAAACCGTCGCCAAACTTCCGTTTGGCAAGTACGGGGAACGGGATGCAAGTTCAGGCGAGTCAAGCAGAAATCAAACAGGCGCAACTGCCTCATAACCTGTTTATATCCGGATTATTCCTGTTCGATTTACTGATGACACCGGCGCTCATCGTGCTGGATATCGGCATGATAAGCATACTGATCCCGCTGTGCTGCTCTTTGGCACTACTAAGCTACATCTACCTGCGCGGCAAGAAGTCCACCGTCAGGTTTGTCGATGCTCACTGGCGCTTGTCATTCAGACATGGTCAATGGCTAATGCTGGGTTATGCGGTTTCCGCATCGCTGATCCTGATCGCATGGCTGCTCAGCCTGACAACCCATGAAGCGAACATGAAACACATCCTGTTCACGGCACTCACGCGCATTGCGCTGATACCGACGCTGATTGCAGTGATGGTCACGGCGATGATGGAAGCGGGTGCGTTGGGTCAGGCGAGCAAACGTGAAGTACCGGACAAGATCGCCAGCGCATTTCCGCCCGGCGAAATGCACTAGACCGCCGTCAGTTTCGCGTATTCCAGCGCCAGCCATTTGCTTCCGGCGCGTTTGAAATTAACCTGCACGCGCGCATCCGCACCGCTGCCCTCGATTCCGGTAATAACCCCTTCGCCGAACTTCTGGTGGAACACACGCTGGCCGATGCGCCACACCGCATGCGGTAACGGCTGCGTTTTTTCCGGTGCGCCGGACGCAAATGCATTGACGTAACTGTTGGTCTCGAAACTGCTGGTATCGAACGTCTTGCGCGCGCTGAAGCGCGGCGTGATCCAGTGCAGCAATCCCTCCGGCAACTCGCGCAAAAAGCTCGATACCATGCCGTAACTCACCTGCCCGTGCAACATACGGCGTTGCGCAAAACTCAGATACAGCCTGCGCCGCGCGCGGGTGAGCGCGACATACATCAGGCGGCGTTCCTCATCCAGCCCGCCGTCCTCGCGCTGGCTGTTCTGGTGCGGAAACAAACCCTCCTCCAGCCCGGTAATGAACACGGTATGAAACTCCAGTCCTTTGGCGGAATGCACCGTCATCAGGTGCAGCGCGTCCTCGCTGTCGCCCGCCTGATGCTCGCCCGCTTCCAGCGAAGCGTGGGTAAGAAAGGCGGTCAGACTGTCGTCCTCGGCTTCATGCACGAACATTGTTGCCGCGTTGACCAGCTCGTTCAGATTCTCCAGCCGCTCCTCGGACTCGCGTTTCTTCGCACCGGTCTCGTTCTGGTAATGGGCAATCAGCCCGCTGTGATCCAGCACATGATCCATAATTTCAGGGAGCGGCAACTCGCGCGTCGCGCTGCGCAGCGATTCGATCAGCCCTACAAACGCCGAGACCTTGCCGCCCGCGCGCGCCGCCGCATCAAACAGCGTGGTCGAATTCATCTTGGCCGCTTCCTGCAACTGCTCGATGCTGCGCGTGCCGATGCCGCGCGTCGGGAAGTTGATAATGCGCAGCAGCGCGTTGTCGTCGTCGGTGTTCTCCATCAGGCGCAGGTAGGCCAGCGCGTGTTTGATCTCCTGCCGCTCGAAAAAGCGCAGCCCGCCGTACACGCGGTACGACAATCCCGCCGACACCAGCGCATGTTCCAGCACACGCGACTGCGCGTTGGAACGGTACAGCAGCGCCATTTCGGTGAGGTTCACACCGTCGCGTTTGAGCTGCTGGATCTCCTCGACGATGAATTTAGCTTCGTCCACATCCGTCTCCGCCTCGTACACGCGCAGTTGCTCGCCGCCGCTTTCCGAAGTCCACAGGTTCTTGCCGAGACGGTTGCGGTTGTTGCTGATCAGCGCGTTGGCCGCATCGAGGATGTTGCCGTGCGAGCGGTAGTTCTGCTCCAGCTTAATGACATTCTGCACATGAAAATCGCGCGTCAGCTCCTGCATGTTGCCGACGTTCGCGCCGCGAAACGCGTAGATAGACTGGTCGTCATCGCCCACCGCAAATAAGGCGTTGTTGTTGCCCGCCAGCAATTTTAGCCACTGGTATTGCAGCTTGTTGGTGTCCTGAAACTCGTCCACCAGAATGTGCTTGAAGCGCTCCTGATAATGCTCGCGCAATGCCGCGTTGCGCGACAGCAGCTCATAGCAGCGCAGCAGCAACTCGGAAAAATCCACCACGCCCTCGCGCTGGCACTGCGCGTCGTACTCGGCGAATATTTCCACCTTGCGCCGCGTGTACGGATCGTAGGCTTCCACCTCGCTCGCCCGCAACCCCTGCTCTTTGCTGCCGCTGATGAAGCTCTGTACCTCGCGCGGCGGAAACTTTTCGTCGTCCACGTTCATCGCCTTCATCAGCCGCTTGATCGCGGACAACTGGTCGCCGGAATCGAGAATCTGGAAGGTCTGCGGCAGATTCGCTTCGCGGAAATGCGCGCGCAGCATGCGGTTGCACAACCCGTGGAACGTGCCGATCCACATGCCGCGCGTGTTGATCGGCAGCATCGCCGTCAGGCGTGTCACCATCTCCTTCGCCGCCTTATTGGTAAACGTCACCGCGAGGATGCCGTGCGGGCTGACCGCCCCGCTGCTGATCAGATAAGCGATGCGCGTGGTCAGCACGCGCGTCTTGCCGCTGCCCGCCCCGGCGAGAATCAGCGCGGACTGGTGCGGCAGGGTGACGGCTTGGCGTTGTTCGGGATTAAGACCGGAAAGCAGGGATGAATTCATGGGTGAATTATCCCACAGCGGCGCGAGAATCCTGAAATTCCCTCACAGTTTCCTTTGGCGTACAATCGCCCCAACACGCACCGATGAGGAATGCCATGAACTCGATCACTCTCCCCCCTGCCATACTCAAACGGCTTGAAAAAATCTCCACCGCTTCACGGCGCTCACCTGAATCCATCGTCAAGCAAGCCATCGCCGAGAAGCTTGAATACGAAGAATGGGCGCTTAAGCAGATAGATGCCGGTCTAGCGGACGCAAAAGCCGGAAGGGTTATTTCGCATGATGAATTCCTGAAAACACTGGAGCATGCGAGACATGAGCGAAAGCAGAAAAAAGCAGCTTGAGTGGTCTATTCTGGCATCTGCGGACGTGCTGCAAATCGAAGATCATATTGCTGCCGAAAATCCGCTAGCCGCGAAAAAGGTAACAAGTGAGATTTTGGATGTCGCACAAAACCTGCGTGCCTTCCCAATGCTAGGACACCTCGGTCGTCGCGCTGGAACCCGTGAAATTGTGATCCCGCACTACCCCTACTTTATCTCCTACCGTCTAACTCCGAAGAAGGTGATTGTCCTTGCGGTACTCCACCAGTCGCGCCAATACCCGTAACCCGCTTCGTATTAAAATCTAAT
The DNA here is from genome assembly GCA_028689145.1 of Gallionella sp. GTDB lineage: Bacteria > Pseudomonadota > Gammaproteobacteria > Burkholderiales > Gallionellaceae > Gallionella. The sequence goes on along the minus strand of JAQTWT010000013.1, from coordinate 3,248 downwards.
CAGCCGCGTTGCAGCAGTTGCAAATACTGTTTGCGCTCCGCTTCAGTCATGCTCGAGACGGAGCCTTTTGCTCGCTCTTCTTGCAAAGTCTGAAATTGCTCCCGGCGCTGGCCGTCTTCGAGTTTGCCCAACAGTCCGGCAAATTCGGCAGCTACATCGAAGCTCTCACCCCAACTCAGCATATCCGCCTCGGCGGCGGCCAAGGTCTTCTCGTGTGCCGTGCCCTGAAACGATTGAGTGAGCGCCGGACTGCTCAGGGCAAAGTCGTTCTCCCGCAGCATGAACAACACTGCGGCAACCGCCTCGGCATCGCTGCCCTCGCCATGCCACTCGGACACTTGCGCGCCCAGCGCGGGCTGCGCGATCAGACATTGCAGCAGCAGCCGGTTTGCCGAGGGCGGCGCGCGCCCGACTTTTTGGAAGGACTTGCGCGCCGCGCGTGCGACCGGCTTGATCTCGTACAATGCCTCCAGCTCTTCCTGACTGACACCGGAGAGCGCGGCGACTTCCTTGCGCAGCAGCAATGCGGTGGCCGGTGCGGTGATCGCCATCAGCAACGGTTTGGCGCGCTGTAATAACTGGTTGCGCCCTTCCTGGGTGCGCAGATTCAGTTCCGCGCTGATTTCGCGCAGCAGGTAGCCGGACAACGGCATCGCTTCGCGCACGCGCTGCTCGAATTCATCCTTGCCGAACTCTCGGATGAAACTGTCCGGGTCGTGTTCCACCGGCAGAAACAGGAAGCTGATGCGCTTACCGTCCTGCAAGTAGGGCAGCGCATTTTCCAGCGCGCGCCATGCCGCCTTCTGCCCGGCCTTGTCGCCGTCGAAACAGAATACGATGTGTTCGGTGAGGCGCAGCAGTTTCTGCACGTGATACGGCGTGGTCGCGGTGCCCAGCGTCGCCACTGCATACTCCACACCGTGCTGCGCCAGCGCCACCACGTCCATGTAACCTTCCACCACCAGCACTTGCTGCCCGGCGCGGATGGCTTTCTGCGCCTGGAACAGGCCGTACAGCTCGCGGCCTTTCTCGAACAGCGGTGTTTCAGGCGAATTGAGGTACTTCGGTTCGCCCTTGTCCAGCACCCGTCCGCCAAAGCCGATGACCTGCCCGCGCACGTTGACGATGGGGAACATGATGCGGTCGCGGAAGCGGTCGTAGCGCTTGCCCTCGTCGCCGGTAATCACCAGCCCGGTCTCGGTCAGCGTATCGCTCTGGTAATCCGGAAACGCAGCGGCCAGATTCTGCCAGCCGTCCGGCGAATAACCGATACCGAATCTTGCGGCGATCTCGCCGCTCAGTCCGCGATTTTTGAGATAGTCGATCGCGCGTTGCGACTGTTTTAGTTGCTCGCGGTAGTAACGCGTGGCGGTTTGCATCACCTCGTACAAATCTGGCGCGACTTTCTTTTGGAAGTTATCTCCCGCTGCGGAACGCTCGTGCGGCACATCCAGACCGACGCTGCGCGCCAGTTCTTCGATGGATTCGACATAGCCAAGACCGGCGTGCTCCATGACAAAGCCAATCGCGGTGCCATGCGCGCCGCAACCGAAGCAATGGTAGAACTGCTTGGTCTGGCTGACGGTAAAGGAGGGGGATTTTTCGTTGTGGAACGGGCAGCAGGCGACGTAATTCGCACCGGCCTTTTTGAGCGGCACATAGCGCTCGACTACATCGACGATATCGAGGCGGTTGAGCAGGTCCTGAATGAAGCTTTTTGGAATCACCCTGGCTCCGCTCCCGCTTGATGTGTATTGTTGTTGGGTTACGCGATAAAACTGCTAACCCAACCTACGGCTTACTTGGATAGTTGCGCCTTGATCAGGGCTGAGACTTTGCCCATGTCGGCGCGTCCGGCCAATTTGGCCTTGAGCATGCCCATCACTTTGCCCATGTCCTGTGGGCCGGCTGCGCCGGTCGCGGCAATCGCTTCGGTCACGGCGGCGGCGACTTCGGCTTCATCAAGCTGTTGCGGCATGTAGGCGGCCAACACGCTCATCTCGAACTTTTCGACATCCGCCAGATCCTGACGACTGGCCGCTTCATACTGGCTGATGGAATCGCGCCGCTGCTTGTTCATCTTCTCGATGATGGTGACCACGTCCGCATCAGACAATTCGATGCGCTCATCCACCTCGCGCTGCTTCATCGCGGCGAGCAACAGGCGGATAGCCCCGAGGCGCGCCGTATCCTTGGCGCGCATCGCGGTTTTCATGTCTTCAGTGATTTGCTGCTTAAGACTCATATTCTGAACCAATCGCCGCATCCGGGACGGACACAGCGAATCAGTCAATACGGATCAATACAACTTTGGCGGGAGAACCTGACTGCGCAGGCGCTTGTAATGACGCTTCACTGCGGCGGCCAGCTTGCGCTTGCGTTCTGCGGTAGGCTTTTCATAGAACTCGCGGGCGCGCAGATCGGTCAGCAGACCGGTCTTTTCCACGGAACGCTTGAAGCGGCGCATTGCAACTTCAAACGGCTCATTTTCTTTAACTCGTACAGTTGTCATAAACAAACTACCTTCTACCAAAAAATCGAGGGCGCGATTCTAACAAAAGCCCATACGTTCCACAACCGCGATTTAACGAGACTGTAAAAAGCCTGCCACAACGGCAATTACGTCCGCTTTGCAGCCGAAAATCGCGTGCATCCGGCAATAAAAAAGCCCTGCATCGCTGCAAGGCTCTTGATGTTGGTGGGTCGTGCCAGATTCGAACTGGCGACCAACGGATTAAAAGTTTGCATAACGCATTGTTTATTAACATTATTGGCTCGCCCTCACTTGCCAATGCACGCCGACAATCCCCATACTTGTCACGCACAGCATTCACCTTCACCTCTGATATACATCATCACTGCTTATCCAAGATATGTAAGGTGGTGCTGTTTCATCTTACCAAGGATTGCGTTTAACCCACCACACATACTAGTCACAAGTGCGTTTATTTCCGTGTATTTTGTCTTACCATTCTCTGGCTCTAGATTTCCGGACTTTACTGCACATAACAAAGTTACGTCATCCTCAATTTCGTCAAACGCATTAACGGCATCGTCATACATTTGCTTATTAATTAGAATCAGAAGTAAGAAACGAGCTGAGATACTTTCTTTGTCCTTTTTGTTGAATTGCGTTTAAATCTGACCCAGCAATTGCATTGAATTTTGACCCACCCTAAGTTTATATCTTAACGGTTCAGGTTGTGGATAGTTTTCTGTTTTTGGCCTCCTTTCCGGATTGAGTTGAG